>NZ_JAGGJY010000004.1 GCF_017873245.1 Clostridium tertium
TCAAACTCTCAATAAAAAGTTTAATCTTTGCTCAAATTACTTTGAGTCTTAATGTTAAGACGTCTAAAAGAATTGCTGGTTTGTTTACTTAACTTATTTTCTGTTCAATTTTCAAAGATCTAAACCTTGCCGTCTCATCGACTGCTTAATTATAATAACATTTCATTACTCAATTGTCAACACTTTTTTGTTATCAATTTTCCCTGTTATTTAGCTTTCGTTCCTGACGACGCTATTTATAATATCATGACTGTAAGTAAGCTTAAAGCACACTTTAGATTATTTTATTATTTTATTATTAAATTTCTAGTAAATTCTAATTTATTCTCGTTTTTTCATATAATGATACACGTGGCAAAGTTAACTAATAAATTTATGATTTTAATACAACTAATATCATTTTCCATCAAAATTATCTATATTTTCACAATTTTATTTTACTTAATATCAATTTTAATCTAAAATATTATTATAAAATAATCAAAATTAAATATCCGGAGGTATGTATGGTAAAGAAGACACTTTTTCTTTTAATTATATCAACATTTTTATTAACAGGCTGTACAAGCAAGGACTCTAATACAGATTCAACAAATAATACTACTACTCTATCAACATCATACAAGGAAAGTACTAATACTGATACTAAACTAACTCTTTCTGGAAAGACTTCTACTTATACTAAATATATATATTTAGGTAATTTATTATTTTTTCCTAATACATCCAACAATAATAAATTATCTGTATTAGATATTTCTAAAACTACTAATAAAATAACTAACGATTTAGTTATAGATGGCTTTGATTATTCTGTTGACTCCATAGCTACAGATAATAACTTCATTTATTTTTCATCACTATCTAATAGTAAGGGACTTTATAAATTAGACTATCAAAAAAAGAATATTACAAAAATTAGTGATAGTTATCCTAAGGGATTAGTTTATCAAAATGGGAAATTGTATTATACTGATTTAAATACTCAAAATATCTACTCATTAGACATTAAATCCAACTCTAAAACATTATTATCAAACACTAAGGTAGGAGAATTTATCGTAAATAATAATTCTATATACTATAAAAACTTGGATGATTCTTCAAAGCTATACTGCCTAAAAATAGATAGCGGTGCAAACTTCAAATTAACAGATACTCCTGTAGATAGTTTTATAACTTATAGTAATAAAATATTATTTATAAATACTTCAGATAATAACTCTTTATATTCTTTGGATTCATCAACTAAAGAAATAAAAAAAGCCTTAAATATTAATGCTACTAAATTAAAACAATTTGATGATAAAATTTACTTTATAAATAATAATGATCCAAATTCTATTTACGAACTTAAAACTATAGATCAAGATAATAACTTTAATTATAATAAGGTGTTTTCTGATTTTACAAATGAATATTTCCCTACAGATAAAGGGATTTTCATAGAAACTTCCTCAAATACTAATGAAATAGAAATTCTTAATATAAATTAAAAAAATAAAAGGCTCAATAGCCTTTTATTTTTTTATCATATCTTATTTACTATTTCCTTAAATCTATTTCCTCTTTCAGCAAAGTTAGGGAACATATCAAAAGATGCACAAGCTGGTGATAAAGTAACTACATCCCCCTCATCAGCTAAGTCTTTAGCTTTAAGTACAGCCTCTTCTAATGTATCTACTAAACTTATAGAAACTTCAATTCCTTTTTCTTCTTTTAATTTTACAAAAGCATCTTTTATCAAATTTTTTGTAGCTCCTAATAGTATTAGCTCTTTTATATATGGATACCCTTCTTCTGCTAAAGGTTCAAATGGAATATGTTTATCATATCCTCCAGCTATTAAAATTACCTTTTTATCAAAAGCAAATAATCCAGCTAATGTTCTTGTTGGGCTTGAAGCTATTGAATCATTATAGTATTTAACACCATCAATTTCTCTAACTAATTCACATCTATGTTCAACACCACCAAATCTCTCAGCAACTTTCTTCATAACATCTATAGATACATCATCTTTTGTTGCTAAAAATGCAGCTAAATAATTTTCTATATTATGAATCCCTTTAATAGCTATATTTTCTTTTTCACAAACTATATTATTTTCTAGGTATAACATATTATCTTTTAAGTAAGCACCATTTTCAATTTCTCTTTTAGAACTAAATTCTTTAACTATCCCTTTAGCCTCAGGAACAAACCCATGAGTTATTTCATTTTCTCTATTTAATATTAAAACTCCATCTTTATCTTGATATAAGAATATGTTTTTCTTAGCATCTATATATTCTTGCATATCAAGATGCATATCCAAATGATTTGGTGCAAGATTAGTTACTACAGCAATATCAACTGGAACATCCATAGTCATAAGCTGAAAACTAGATAATTCTAATACAACTTTATCCTCTTCTCTTATTTCTTCTATATTAGAAAACAATGGAGTTCCTATATTCCCCCCAACCCAAGTTTTATATCCTGCCTCTTCTAAAAGCTTTGATATAATTGTTGTTGTTGTTGTTTTCCCATCACTTCCTGTAATTCCGTAAACTTTTCCTTTACAATATCTAACAAACTCCTCCATTTCTGAAGTTATATATGCGCCCTCACTTTTTACTTTTACTAAAGCATCACAATCTATTCTCATTGATGGTGTCTTAAATACTACGTCAAATCCTGTTAATCTATCTAAGTAACCCTCTCCTAATTCTAATGTAACTGATAACTCATCAAACTCTTTTGCTATATCTCCTAGTTCTTCTCTATTTTTCTTATCAAATGCAGTTACAACTGCTCCAAGTTTAACTAAAAATCTTATAAGAGGTATATTACTAACTCCTATGCCCACAACAGCAACTTTTTGTCCTTTTATAAAATCTTTAAATTCATTAAATTGCTTCTTCATAATCTTCCTCCAAAACCATATATAAAATATTATATGAAACTCCTTTTACTAAGTTCAAATCAATAATATAAACTTACTAAATAAGTCATTTAAAATCCAATAAATATGTATTTACCACTCTCACATTTTTCTAATGAGTAAGTTTACTTTGCCAAATATAAAATTTGGAAGCTCACTTATCTTTAAGTCTGTCCCAATTCTTTCTAATTATAACACTTAAATTTATTAAATACAAAAAAGACGCAGTCTCAGAAATCTATTTAATATAAAATTTATTTAATTTCAAATAAGCTTTATTGCCTTAAAAAGTTAATCTCTTATTTTTATAAAAGGGCTCACGAAATGCGAGCCCTTTTTAAACTATTGATTTTACTTACTTAAAAGTATCTTTAAACTTAAGTGGAAATTGGGGGTATATTATTTATATATGAACAAAAAGAGAAACTCTAATTCGAGCTTCCCTTTTTATCAGCTAATATCAAAGTTTATTTTAATATAGCCCCTTCTTAAAATTAGAATTCTAAGCTTTTTTCAATATAAGCTTCTAAATCTGAAATTTTTATTCTTTCTTGTTCCATAGTATCTCTATTTCTAATAGTAACTGCTTTATCTTCTAAAGTATCAAAATCTATTGTTATACAGAACGGAGTTCCTATTTCATCTTGTCTTCTATATCTCTTACCAATACTTCCAGCTTCATCATATTCTATATTGAATTTTTTGCTTAAATCAGAATATACATCTAAGGCTTTTTCTGAAAGCTTCTTTGAAAGTGGTAAAATTGCTGCCTTATATGGAGCTAAAGCAGGATGTAAATGCATAACAGTTCTAACATCCCCACCTTCTAACTCTTCTTCATCATATGCATCTACTAAGAAAGCTAATGCAACTCTATCGGCTCCTAAAGATGGTTCTATAACATAAGGAACATATTTTTCATTAGTGGTTGGATCTAAGTAACTCATATCTTGACCTGAGTGTTCTTGGTGCTTTTTTAGGTCATAATCTGTTCTATCAGCTATTCCCCATAATTCACCCCATCCAAATGGGAATAAATATTCTATATCTGATGTTGCATTTGAATAGAAAGATAATTCTTCTTCACCATGATCTCTCATTCTTAAATTATCTTGTTGTACTCCTAGATTTAATAAGAAATTCCAACAATAATCCTTCCAATACTTAAACCATTCTAAATCTGTTCCTGGCTTACAGAAAAACTCTAACTCCATTTGCTCAAATTCTCTCGTTCTAAATGTAAAATTTCCTGGAGTTATTTCATTTCTGAATGATTTACCAACTTGAGCAATACCAAATGGAACTTTCTTTCTTGAAGTTCTTTGTACTGATTTAAAGTTTACAAATATACCTTGAGCTGTTTCTGGTCTTAAGTATATTGTACTAGCAGAATCTTCTGTTATTCCTTGGAATGTTTTAAACATTAAATTAAATTTTCTTATATCAGTATAATTTAATTTTCCACACTTAGGACATACTATATTATTCTTTTCTATATATTCCTTTAATTGCTCATTAGACCAACCATCTGCACTAGCAACTTCTGCTCCATTTTCAGTCATATGATCTTCCACTATCTTATCAGCTCTGAATCTTGCTTTACATTCCTTACAATCCATTAAAGGATCTGAAAATCCACCAACGTGTCCTGATGCAACCCACACTTCTGGATTCATTAATATAGCACAGTCTACTCCTACATTATATGGACTTTCTTGAACGAACTTCTTCCACCATGCCTTTTTAACGTTATTTTTAAATTCTACTCCTAATGGACCGTAATCCCAAGAGTTGGCTAATCCTCCATATATCTCTGATCCTGGGAATACAAAACCTCTACTCTTACAAAGAGCAACTATTTTTTCCATAGTTTTTTCTACTGCCATTTTAATACCTCCAATTTTTTATAAATAAAAAAGGCCCCAAACCTAAAGGGACGAAATTTCAATTCCGCGGTTCCACCCTTCTTGGCTTTAGCCCAACTTTCAGTGTTAATACTCAAAAGCGCCCTTCAACTTAAATTAATAACGATTTACACCAACCATCGTCTCTCTAAAAGAAATATTAAGTTTACTCCTCTTTATCATTGTATCTATTAAATTATATATTAATTTTACCAAAAGCCTTTTATATGTCAAGTGCAAAAGGCTTTCTATTAAAAATTTGTATTAAATTAATAATTATATTATTTTTAGCTATATTCTATTTATCATTATTTAAATTTAAATATTATCTCTCTCTTATATACAAAAAGAGTTTTATAACAATAGACAAATTATCTATTCTTATAAAACTCTTATAAAAATGGCTCCGTGGAGAGGATTCGAACCTCCAACCTATCGGTTAACAGCCGAGTGCTCCACCATTGAGCTACCACGGAATATTCCTATAAATTAATTTTAAAATTAAAATGGCTCCGTGGAGAGGATTCGAACCTCCAACCTATCGGTTAACAGCCGAGTGCTCCACCATTGAGCTACCACGGAATATTCATAAATTAATTTTAAAATTAAAATGGCTCCGCGAAGAGGATTCGAACCTCCAACCTATCGGTTAACAGCCGAGTGCTCCACCGTTGAGCTATCGCGGAATATTTACTACATTAGTTATTATATCAAGTTTCATTAATATTGCAAGTGTTTTTTATGATTTTTTTAATTTTAATTTTTAAATATCTTAAAATACATTAAAATTTAATAAAATTATTTATGTGAATTTTAATAAAATCAATCTACTAAAAAATAAAAAAGCTGTCTATGACAGCCTTAAAATATTATTTTTGTGGTTTCATTGTAGGGAACATTATAACATCTCTTATAGATGCTGAATCTGTTAAGAACATTATAACTCTATCTATACCTATTCCTAATCCACCTGTTGGAGGCATACCTGTTTCTAAAGCACTCATAAATTCTTCATCTATCATGTATGCTTCATCATCCCCTAGTTCTCTTTCTTTTTCTTGTTGATTAAATCTTTCTCTTTGAACTATTGGGTCATTTAATTCTGAATATGCATTACATATTTCTCTTCCAAATACAAATCCTTCAAATCTTTCAGTAAATTTATCATTTCCTCTTTTCTTTTTAGTTAAAGGTGATATTTCTACTGGGTAATCACAGATAAATGTTGGTTGTATCATATGTTGTTCTGCATATTCTTCAAATAGAACATTTAACACTTCACCCTTTGTTACATGCTTAATATTCTTCTTAAATTCTAAATTCTTTTCTTTAGCTATAACCTGAGCTTCTTCATCTGATTTTATCTCATTAAAATCTATACCTGTATGTTCTTTTACAGCATCAACCATAGTTATTCTTCTCCATGGCGGTGCAAAGTCAATTTCTGTACCTTGATAATTAACCTTAGTTGTTCCATTTACTTTTTCGCATACTGATGCAATCATATTTTCTGCAATTTCCATCATATCGTTATAGTCTGAAAATGCTTCGTATAATTCTATCATTGTAAATTCAGGATTATGTCTTACAGACATACCTTCATTTCTAAAAGTTCTTCCCATGTCATAAACTTTTTCTAATCCAGCAACTATACATCTCTTTAAATATAATTCTGGAGCTATTCTTAAATACATATCTATATCTAAAGTATTATGATGAGTTATAAATGGTCTTGCTGACGCTCCTCCAGCTATAGGTGCAAGCATTGGAGTTTCAACTTCTATAAATCCTCTGTTATCTAAGAATTCTCTTACTCCTTTAAGTATAGTTGCTCTCTTCATGAAATTAGTCTTAACTTCTGGGTTTGAGATCATATCTACTTCTCTTTGTCTATATCTTAAATCTGGATCTTTTAATCCATGCCACTTTTCTGGTAATGGTTTTAATGATTTACATATTAATTCAAAATTCTTAACCTTAACTGAAACTTCTCCAGTTTTAGTTTTAAATACTTCTCCAGTTGCAACAACCCAATCACCTAAATCATATGTTTTATATGACTTTAAAGCTTCTTCTCCTACTTCATCTATTTTTATAAATAATTGAATTTTTCCGTCTCTATCTTGTACGTCTGAGAATACAACTTTTCCTTGACCTCTTTTAGACATGATTCTTCCAGCAACTGTAACTATAGTTCCTTCTAGATTTTCAAAATCCTTCTTAACACCCTCTGACATATGTGTTCTTTCAACTTTATAAACGTCAAATGGATCCTTTCCTTGATTTTGTAACTCTACTAACTTTTCTCTTCTTAATGCTTCTTGCTCACTAAACTGAGATTCTAACTCTTGTATATTCATTTCCTCAGTTGACATTAAATATCCCTCCGTTACTCTCTTCTTATTCCTAATATTTCAAACTTGTTTATTCCACCTGGAACTAAAACTTCAACTATTTCTCCAACCTTTTTACCTAATAAAGCTGCTCCTACTGGTGATTCATTTGATATTTTAAATTCCATAGGATCTGCTTCTGCTGAACCTACTATTGAATATTCAACTTCCTCATCAAATTCATAATCTTTAACTTTAACCTTTGTTCCTACTGATACCTTATCTGTTGGAATTTCTGATCCATCAACAACAACAGCATTCTTTAGCATATTTTCTAATTGAATAATTCTACCTTCAGTAAATGCTTGTTCGTTTTTAGCTTCATCATATTCTGAGTTTTCGCTTAAATCCCCATATCCTAATGCAACTTTTATTTTTTCAGTTATTTCTTTTCTTTTAACAGATTTTAAAAACTCTAATTCATCTTCTAACTTTTTTACACCTTCGTATGTCATTACGAACTTTTTAGTTTCACTCATGATTTTCTCCCCTTCAAAATTACTACTTTTATTTAAATACCTAACACTAGGTCTGATATTCTTAAAATCATTTAAAACATTATAAATCAGCAAGTATTATATGTCAACTAAGTTATAATATAAAGACATCCCTTTATATTTATTTAACAGATATATAGTATTCTCGCTTTTAATATATTTATTCTTTTAAAAATTTATTATTCAAGTATATTATTTAAACTTTATCAGAACTTCTTGTTAATTCATTTTTATAGTTATTTAACAATTCAATTACAGCACTACTATCCTCTAAAGTATTCATAACTCCCCTTATGTCAGCACTATTAGGTAATCCCTTTATATACCAGGATGCATGCTTTCGCATTTCTCTCACAGCTTTTCTCTCACCATCGTACTTAATTGCTAATTCGTAATGCCTTAAACACATATTTATTCTATCTAAATATGTTATTTCTAAAGGTACTTTTCCTTTTAGTGCATATTCAATTTGCTTAAATATCCAAGGGTTCCCCATACTACCTCTTGCAATCATTATTCCATCACAATTAGTTTTATTTTTTAACTCTATTGCATCTTCTGAAGTAAATACATCTCCGTTTCCCAGTACTGGTATTGATACAGAATCCTTAACTTTTCCTATTATATCCCAATCTGCTTTACCTTCGTACATCTGCTCCTTTGTTCTTCCATGAACAGTAACTGCATCTACTCCAGCATCTTCAAGTCTCTTGGCAAATTCAACAGCATTGATATTTCCTTCATCCCAGCCTTTTCTAAATTTAACTGTTACTGGTTTAGTAGATACCTTTTTAATTTCTCTCACTATATTAGCGGCTAACTCTGGATGCTTTAACAAAGCTGATCCTTCTCCATTTTTAGTAATTTTATTTACAGGACAGCCCATATTTATATCTACTAAACAAATATCTTCTCTCTCATTAAAATATCTTTGTACTACTTCAGCCATTATCCTAGGATCATTCCCAAAAATTTGAGCTGCAACAGGAGTTTCTTCATCAGCTATTCTAAGCAATGACTTGGTATTTTCATTTCCATAGTAAAGAGCCTTAGCACTTACCATCTCTGTATAAACCAACCCACACCCCATCTCCTTACATAGTCCTCTAAAAGAGATATCGGTTACCCCTGCCATAGGCGCTAGAAAAACATTATTTTCAAATTCTAGGTTTCCAATTTTCATATTATACTACTCCTTATTTTTTTCGTATATTATTCTTAACCCCTCTAATGTTAAACTAGAATCAACCTTATCTATAACGTTAGTTTTCTTAGCTATTAATTTTGCTAATCCTCCAGTCGCTATAACTAAAGGCTCATCTGAACCAAGATCTTTCATTTCTTTTTTTATTTTATTTACTATATATTCTACCTGCCCTATATATCCATAAATTATACCCGCTTGCATGCTAGATATAGTATTTTTACATATTATATTTTTGGGTACTTCTAATTCTACTCTCGGTAACTTTGCAGCTCTATCAAATAAAGCATCAGATGCTATTCTTATACCTGGTGTAATACACCCTCCAAGATAGTTTGCTTCTTTAGTTAATGAACAAAATGTTGTTGCTGTTCCAAAATCTATTATTATAAGATCCCTCTTATATTTGTCATGGGCAGCTACAGCATTTACAATTCTATCCGCTCCTACTTCCTTTGGATTATCATATTTAATATTTATTCCAGTTTTAACACCTGGACCTACAATTAAAGGATTAATTCCAAAGCTCTTTTTTATCATATTTTCTAACGAATGCATTATGTTAGGAACTACAGATGAAATTATTATTCCTTTTACCTCTCTAGGATTTAGATTACTTTGAATAAAAAGCTGCATAACTTGAATAGAATATTCATCTGATGTCTTTTTTGCATCAGTAGAAATTCTCCAGCTAGCAATATTTTCAGAATTATTATATACTCCCAAGACTATATTGGTATTACCTACGTCTACCACTAAAATCATACAAGCACCACCTTAATACAATTAAAAGCAGCTTTGAAAGCTGCCTTTATTAAATAAATATAATCACAATAATTTAACAATCTAATTTTAACAATTACAAATTATTTGTCAAGTGTTGTAAATTCTATATATTAAAATAACCCTACTATTTCTCCATTATCTAGTATATCCATTTTATTTGCAGCTGGAACTTTTGGAAGTCCTGGCATTGTCATTATATCACCATTTAATGCAACAATAAACCCTGCGCCATTAGAAACTCTAACCTCTCTAACAGTTATATCAAAATTTTCAGGTCTACCTTTTAATGATGGATTATCAGATAAAGAATATTGAGTCTTTGCCATACATATAGGCAATTTATCTAGCCCAAATTTCTCTAATTCCTCAATTTGTTTTTTTGCATTTTGAGTAAATACCGCTCTATTTGCTCCATAAATTTCTCTAGCTATTATATTTATCTTTTCTTCTATACTATTTTCTATATCATAAATAGGTTTAAAGTTAGATTTTTCTTTTTCTAATACATTACAAACAACTTCTCCCAATTCAATTCCACCTTCTCCACCTTTTGCCCATACATCCGATAAAGCAACCTTAACTCCTAATTTGTTACAATAATCTATAATAAACTCTACTTCTTCATTGCTATCACTTATAAATTTGTTAATAGCTACAACTACTGGTACATTATATTTTTTAATATTTTCAATTTGCTTTTCTAAATTAGTTATTCCCTTAGCTAAAGCTTCAACATCAGGAGTACTTAACATCTCCTTATTCACTCCACCATGATTCTTTAAAGCTCTAACAGTTGCAACTATAACAACACAATCCGGAGTTAGTTCACCATATCTACATTTAATATCCAAGAATTTTTCTGCTCCTAAATCAGCTCCAAACCCAGCTTCAGTAACAACTATATCACCTAATTTCAAGGCCATCTTGGTTGCTATTATGGAATTACATCCATGCGCTATATTTGCAAAAGGTCCTCCATGTATTATGGCTGGAGTATTCTCTAATGTTTGAACTAAATTAGGCTTTATAGCATCTTTCATAAGTAAAGCCATTGCTCCTTGTACATTCAATTGCTTTGCATAAACTGGATTCCCATCTAAATCATATGCTATTAATATATTACCCATTCTTTCTTTAAGATCTGATAAACTATTAGCTAAACATAATATAGCCATAATCTCTGATGCAACAGTTATCATGAATCCATCTTCTCTTAAAAAACCATTAAGCTTTCCACCTAATCCAACAACTATGTTCCTAAGTGCTCTATCATTCATATCCATTACTCTTTTGAACACTATTCTTCTTGAATCAATCCTTAAATCATTTCCTTGATGTATATGATTATCTATAGCTGCCGCTAATAAGTTATTAGCACTAGTAATAGCATGCATATCACCTGTAAAATGTAAATTTATATCTTCCATTGGTACTACTTGAGCATAGCCACCACCTGCTGCTCCCCCTTTTATTCCAAACACCGGTCCAAGTGAAGGTTCTCTTAATGCTATAACTGCATTTTTACCCATTTTACAAAGTGCTTGCCCTAGACCAACTGTAACTGTTGATTTTCCTTCCCCCGCAGGTGTAGGATTTATTGCAGTAACTAAAACTAACTTACCATTTTCTTTATTTTTATTTTTTTCTAATATATCTAAGGATAATTTACATTTATATTTTCCATATTGTTCTATATCATCTTCAGTTAAATTTAGCTTTTCTGATATCTTAGTTATATATTCCATTTTAGCTTCTTGAGCTATTTGAATATCGCTCTTCATCTCAATACACTCCTAACTTTCATAAAATTATTTTATATTCTTATTTTATACATAAATTATATCATTTAATTCATAACTTTTAAATATATATTCGAACATTATATTGTTAATAACCGTTATAATTCGCAAAATTACTATAAATTGCTTGTTTCCGATTTGTTCTTGCAATATATAATTCGCATTTATATTTTTATAAGATATCTATTAAATTTATAAAGTATCTTTTATATTATGTAACCTCTTTATATGTTAATAATTAATTTCAAACTTTATTATAAATTCCTAATATAAAAAAAACAGTAGCCATATGGCTACTGTTTTTTTATATTAGCTAGCTTCAAAAATTCTTACAAATTCTGCGCCATCTATTTTTTCTTTTTCTAATAAAGTTGCTGCTACTGCATGTAATTTATTAATATTTTGACTTAATAAAGTTTCTGCTCTTTCATATGCTTCATCAATAAATCTCTTAACTTCCTTATCGATTTCTGCTCCAACTTCTTCACTGAAATTTCTGCCGTGTCCTAAGTTTCTTCCTAAGAACACTTCATTATTATCTCCGCCATATGAGATAGTTCCAAGCTTTTCACTCATTCCATATTCCATTACCATAGCTCTTGCTATAGCACTTGCTCTATCAATATCATTCTTAGCTCCAGTACTAATATCTGATAATATTAACTTTTCAGCAACTCTACCACCAAGTAATCCAACCATATCATCTCTTAATTTTTCTTTTGATGTATATGATCTATCTTCTTCAGGTAAATGCATTGTATATCCACCTGCCATACCTCTTGGTATTATACTAATTTCATGAACTGGATCTGAATGAACTAAAAGTTTCATTACAACCGCATGACCTGCTTCGTGATATGCAGTTAACTTTCTATCATGTTCATTAATAGCTCTACTCTTCTTTTCTGGTCCAGCTATTACTCTAGTTATAGCTTCCTCAAAATCTTGCATTCCTATTAATTTTTCATTTTTTCTAACTGCTAATAACGCAGCCTCATTTGCTAAGTTTTCTAAATCCGCCCCACTAAATCCTGGAGTTCTCTTAGCTAAAACTTTCAATTCTACCTCTTCTGATAAAGGCTTTTTCTTAGTATGAACTTTTAATATCTCTTCTCTTCCCTTTACATCAGGAGCTCCAACAACTATTTGTCTATCAAATCTACCTGGTCTAAGTAGAGCTGGATCTAAAATATCTGGTCTATTTGTTGCTGCAATCATTATTATTCCTTCATTAGCACCAAAACCATCCATTTCAACTAATAGTTGATTTAATGTTTGCTCTCTTTCGTCATGTCCTCCGCCAAGGCCTGCACCTCTTTGTCTACCTACTGCATCTATTTCATCTATAAACACAAGTGATGGTGCACTCTTTTTAGCTTGCTCAAATAAATCCCTAACTCTTGATGCACCAACACCAACGAACATTTCAACGAAGTCTGATCCTGATATACTATAGAAAGGCACTCCAGCCTCTCCAGCTATAGCTTTTGCTAATAAAGTTTTACCGGTTCCTGGAGGTCCTACTAATAAAACTCCCTTAGGTATTCTAGCTCCCATCTCAGTATATCTTGATGGTTGTTTTAGGAAATCAACTATTTCCTCTAATTCTTGCTTTTCTTCATCTGCTCCTGCTACATCATCAAATGTAACTCTCTTGGCATCTGGAGGCATTATCTTTGCTCTACTTTTTCCAAAATTCATAACACCTCTTCCACCACCGCCACCTTGTGACTGTTGTGACATCATAAAGAAGAATACAAAGAATAGAACCATTATCATCACTGTAGGTATTATACTAATCCATACGCTACTATTTGAAGGTTGTTTAAAATCTACTCTAATATCATCTTTAGGAGTTTGAGCCATTAACATCTGCACCATTTCACTAGGAGCATATGTATTGAATTGCTTACTGTCTCTTGTTTTTCCTGAAATTAACATCTTATCTGGATGAACCATAATACTTTCTATCTCATCATTAACCCATTTTTGTTGAAAATCACTGTATGATATCTCATCTGCCATCTTACCGCTATTCCATAAGAACGTTGCAGATAAGAAAAGTATCAAAATAACAAATATCCATACTGTTGCACTTGAATATTTTTTCATTCAAGGCCCCCCTTTCCTCTAGTTTTATTATATTGCATTTTAAATTTAATTTTTATACACTTCTTCTTTTAATATACCTACATATGGTAGGTTCCTATATTTTTCAGAAAAGTCTAATCCATATCCAACTAAAAACTCATCTGGAACTTCAAATCCACAATATTTAACTTGTATATCTACCTTTCTTCTAGATGGCTTAGTTAAAAAAGTTATTATTTCTATGCTATTAGCTTTTCTAGTTTTCAGGTACTTTAATAAATAATCTAGTGTAACTCCACTATCTATTATATCTTCTACTATAATTATGTCTTTACCTTCAATGCTATGATCTAAATCTTTTAAAATTCTAACCACTCCAGATGTTTCTGTAGAACTTCCATAACTAGATACCGCCATAAAATCAATTTCGCAAGGTATTGTTATATTCTTTATAAGATCAGACGCAAACATAACTGACCCTTTTAAAATCCCTACAACAAGTAAATCTTTATTCCTATAATCTTCACTTATCTTAGTTGCTAATTCTTTAACCTTTCCTACTATTTGTTCTTCAGTAAGTAATATTTCCTTTATGTCCCTTATCATTTCCCTATTCCTTTCTAGTAAAAGTAATTTTTAGTACATTTTTAGTATCCTTAGTTATTTTAAACTTATCTGAAACCTTATGACCTACTATCCAAGCTATTTCATTATCAAAACATAAAATAGGAATCTCAGGTCTTTGTTCCACTGGAACTTTTAGATTAATAAATATGTCTTTTACTTTTTTACTTCCTTTCATTCCAAGAGGGACTATCTTATCCCCATTTCTTCTTTTTCTAATAATTATCTTTTCTTTTATCTTATCATAATCAAAATATTTTATTAATACATTATTAGAAAATTCTATATTATTTTTACCTTTTATAATCCTAAAGCTAACATCATATCTCTCATATTCAAAAGAATCTTCATTCAATTGACTCTTATTTATTAACACCTCTTCTTCTATATATTCTTTATTTTTATATTCTTTATTTTTTAAGTATATATCTCCATATACATTTTCGGCTACTATTCCATTTGGTAAATCAACTTTTTTATTTGTAGAATTTTTTGCAAGCTCAATCATTTCATAAATATGCTTCATCTCGAAATTATTGTACTTTCCAGTAAACTCTACAAACGACTTTTTTATAATCCTTGTTATTATTGCCTTCTCTAATAAAAATGCTTCTTTCGATATAACTATATGACTATTTTTATTACTACAATACTTTTTATAACTATTATTACATTGTTTTTCAATAAAGTCATTATCTATTTGTAATAAATTTGTCATTCTATTCAAAGTTTCTATTATATCTTTATTAAAATTTTCTTTCATATAAGGTAGTATATCTAACCTAACTTTGTTCCTACTATATATATTTTCTAAATTAGTTTTATCTATTCTAGGATTTAAATTATTTTCTTTACAATAATTTTCTACCTCTTCTCTTGAAAGACATAATATAGGTCTTATTATCCCGCCATCCCGCTTACTTCTAATTCCACACAACCCTTCAATTCCAGTCCCTCTCATCATATTCATAACAACAGTTTCAGCTTGGTCATTAGAATTATGAGCTACAGCTATTTTACTATAGTTTTGTGTGTTTTTTATAAAGTCAAAGAATTTATATCTTTCTTCTCTTCCTGCCATTTCATGAGAAATACCCTTTTCTTTAGCTATTTTATCTATATCAATCCTTATTGGATAAAACTCGATATTAAATTCTTTACATATTTCTTTTGCATATTCTTCATCATTTAAAGCATCTTGACCTCTCAGCATATGATTAACATGAGCTGCTCCTATATCTATATTTAGAGATTCTCTTAACTTATAAAGTATATGAAGTAAACAAACTGAATCAGGCCCTCCAGATAAAGCAACTAAAACTCTATCTCCTTCTTGTATAAGATTATTTTTAATTATAAAATCCTTTACTTTGTTTATCACATTTATGCTCCTCAGTATATTTATTTTATTATATAACTCCTAATAATCACTTCTCTAATATAATTCAATTAATATTCTTCCTATTAATTAGTGTTCTTCTTATAATAGTTTTCTAATATTAATAATCTTATGAACTTATTTAATTAAATATAAACCTTAAAGTTATATATCGCACTTTATATTTCACATTAATAATCAAAACATATATAATATAATAACCTTAACATTTATATATGTAAACAATTATGATTGTTAATTTTTTCAACATCAAAAATTGAAGAAGATGAGATACTACATTTATATCCCATCCTCTTTTATTTAATCTTCTTATTAATAAACAGAGTACATTTTGGAAACTAAAACTGTCATATCATCCCATACCTTTCCACCACTTAACACTATTGCCTTTTCAAGAATATCCCTAGACAAGGCCGCTGGATTCGTATCTGCATATTGTAAATATTCCTGTAACCAAGAATAACTTCCAACATTATTTTTGTCTATATCTAATACACCGTCGCTAATTGAAATTATTATATCACCATGTTTTAGTTTTACTTTCTCTGAACTTAAATCTACACTATCCAATATTCCAAAAGGTAAACTGTTAGATTTAACAACTTTAACGTTTTGTCCTCTCTTTATAAAGCTAACAACTCCACCTATCTTTATAAATTCCGTTTCACCAGTATATAAATCAACTACACTTAAATCCATAGTAGTAAATTTTTCATCTTCGTTAAATTTCATAGCCATTATAGAGTTAACCGTATCTATGGCTGTTTTTTCACTAAATCCATTTTCTATAAACTTTTCAATTAAATCAACAGCTAGTCCACTTTCCGTTCCTGCTTCAGGGCCCGATCCCATTCCATCACTTACTATAGCTAAATAAGTACCATCATTATTTTTAGAAAAACTATAACTATCTCCCATTGAAGTTTCTCCATCCTTAGCTCTTGTCGCTGCATAAGACGTCATATGATATTTTGGAGTTTCTTCTATTATAATTGAGCAATCATTTGTATCAGGATCTATTCTGCATCCTTCACTTGATATTGATACCGGAACTCTTACTAACCCATTAATTATAGGTAATATGTTTTTTGCACAATAGCATCCGCCCTCACAGTTATTTAAAGTTACTTTTATTTTCATTCTACCTTTTCTATCTAAATAACAGAACACATCCTTATACTCTATTTTATTTTTACTTAAGGCCTTCTTTAAAACCTTGTCTATTTCTGAGCATATAGATATATCTTTTTCAAAGTCCCTAATCATATCTCCCATAGTCTGAGATATATTATTTATATGATTTGCAATTAAATTTCTACCTTCCGTTAACCTTGTTTTTAAAGCTTCATTTACAGTATAATTATTTACAATTTCTTGAGCATTTTTCATTAGACTTCTTTTCTTTACACATTTCTTTTCTAAATCTTGCGGGAAATATATATCATTATCTTCACAGCTACTTATAAGTTCAGAAAAACCTTCAAAAGTAGAATGTAAATTACGATCCCAACACCTTTGTTTAAGTTCACAATTGTAACACACTCTATCCGCTAAACTTTCTACCATAGCAGTTCCTTTATTATTTAATGATAAAATATCATTTTCTCCCAAATTTAATATTGATGATGATAAACTTGATAATATCGATTTCATGGAGTTAAGCCTATCAACAAATTCATTTTTCACACCATTTAGATGTATATCATTAATAACCTCTGCCTTCTTTTCTTGATTAAATTCTTTATTTATATATTCTATAACCTTTTTAGGAATACTAATTAAAATAGCTATAGCTATTATTACTTCTATCCCTCCATGAATAGAAAATTTATCTGAATACATTGATATTATGAAGTAAACAACAAAATATGCTATAGAAGAAAATACTCTTCCTGTATCTTTAAATATCCCAATTATAAGCCCACATAAACTATACAAACTTATGGATGTTATTATATCATTATTAGTTATTCCAATGACAAATCCCATCGAAACTCCTATAGCAGCTCCTAATCCAGCCCCTCCTACATATGCAAAAATAGCTATTATAGTTAAAGCTAACATACTTCTTAAATAAACTCCAAAAATATTTAAATTCCCTATTCCCGCAACTAATAAGCACAATAAAATTCCTATACTTATCAATTCTTCTGTTGAGAAAAAATAATTACTTTCTAATTCATCAACACAATTCAATGCATAATTAAGTATGTACCTAACCGGTATTATACTTAATACCTTTAAAGCTGAAAATGTTAAATTAACACCTATAGGTTGATTATTTACTATTAAATTATAAATAAAGAACGTTGAGAATATTAACCCAAAAGTTATTATATCTCTTTGCTTTAACTCTATTTTATTACATATTTCAATATATAGCATTACTACAATAGCCACTATGCAATAAGCTATCGATCCTTCTAGAGTTTTATATATAGAAAGATATCCACCTATAATCCCCAATAAGGATAAAAGCATATCTCTCCCCTTCTCTTTTCTTATTCCAATAAGATACGCAATCCCAAAAGGCGCTATCCCCATATCTATAGTTACCGATAATAAAACCCTACTTAACAAAAATCCCATCAAAAAAGCTGCAATGGCACTAACTCCTGTCCCATTTAATCTTAATTCTTTTTTATTTTTTTTATTTTCTAATCTTTTATATGTTGATATATCAACACCATATTGCATATACTCCCCTCCAACTTCCATAAAATGTAATTTTAATTATAGCATTGCTTTTAAGAAATATATGTCATATGATGTATCCTATTAACTACTTTCGTTGGACAATAAAATATAAATTTCCTTATATGTATATAGATAATTTTTTTAATATTATATTTATATAAACTTGCTTGAAATCCATGTATCCTAATAGTTCACAGAATATTTTAATTATATAAGTATTCATTATAAATTCTTTTTAAAAATTTAATTTTTAATACAATTTTGTCACTATAACAAACTTTATGAAGAACATTTTTTTGCAACATAGTAATTTTTTATTTTTATCTATCATATAATTTATGTTATTAATTTTAATAGTTAACCTTACCCCTATTATATAAATTAATGAAAATTTATATAACAAAAATACTACTAATCTTTTTAATCTACACCACTCTTTATTAAATAAAAATTTATAAAACAAAAAAGTACTTAAGAAATCTTAAGTACTTTTGGTGCTGAAGACCGGAATCGAACCGGTACGGTATCGCTACCGCAGGATTTTAAGTCCTGTGCGTCTGCCTGTTCCGCCACTTCAGCGTGTATGGTAGCGGAAATAGGACTTGAACCTACGACACCTCGGGTATGAACCGAGTGCTCTAGCCAGCTGAGCTATTCCGCCATTTTATGGTTGCGGGGGCAGGACTTGAACCTACGACCTTCGGGTTATGAGCCCGACGAGCTGCCAACTGCTCCACCCCGCGATATTATAAGCTAAATTCAACTTGGTGCTGAAGACCGGAATCGAACCGGTACGGTATCGCTACCGCAGGATTTTAAGTCCTGTGCGTCTGCCTGTTCCGCCACTTCAGCGTGTATGGTAGCGGAAATAGGACTTGAACCTACGACACCTCGGGTATGAACCGAGTGCTCTAGCCAGCTGAGCTATTCCGCCATTTTATGGTTGCGGGGGCAGGACTTGAACCTACGACCTTCGGGTTATGAGCCCGACGAGCTGCCAACTGCTCCACCCCGCGATATTATAAGTTGAATTTAGCTTGGTGCTGAAGACCGGAATCGAACCGGTACGGTATCGCTACCGCAGGATTTTAAGTCCTGTGCGTCTGCCTGTTCCGCCACTTCAGCATGTTTTTACTGTCGCCCCTCAGCGACAAAATTAATTATATATTATGTTTTCTATAGTGTCAACATATTTTTTAATTTTTTTCTAGTAACATTATGTTATTAAAATTATAAAGGGCTGATATGCATCATGCAATCAGCCCTTTATATAGATTTATATATTAAATTTATATGATGTCTTTATTTATAAAACTAGAAGCTTCTTCTTCCGCTTTTAGCTTTAAAATCTTGATTCTTTTTTACATCCTGCATTCTTTCTTCGCTATCCTTTAAGAATCTTGACATTATATCTTCAAAGTTTCCTGAGTTTCCCCCAGACTTTTTATTTTCTGAAGACCAATCTATTTCTATGGGTTTTACTGATTTTTTTTGAACATTTGCTTGCTTAATTGATAAACTTATCTTGCCATTATCGTCAATTGATATTACTTTTACCTTAACCTTATCTTGTTCATTAAGATGTTGTCTAATATCCTTAACAAATGAATCTGCTACTTCTGAAATATGAACTAACCCTGTTTTACCTTCTATCTCTACGAAAGCTCCAAAACTAGTTATATTAACCACTGTACCCTCTAATATGTTTCCTGCCATTAAGGTCATGTTACAAAGATTCCTCCTTAAAAATTAAATAATATATGTTATTATAATAATAACCTTTTTTTGTAGTTTTAAAACATATTCTTTAGTTTTGCGTTTTAGGATTTACAACTTTTTCGCCCTCTTTTATCATTCCTAGCCTATCTCTTGCAAGCTTTTCAATATATTCATTAGAATCAACTTTTTTCAAATCTGCTTCTAACTTACTATTTTTATCTTTAAGCTCTTCTAGTTCCTTTTGGCTAATAACAATATCCTCCTGGATTCTTTTCATTGTAATTTCCTGTTTAATGTAATTAAATACGAAAATTGCAAAAATAAAAACTATAATTAATCTTTTAAGAGTTACTTGCTTTTTAATTGCTCTCACCCTCTTTAAAATATATTATATAATACATTTTAAACACTATACATATTTTATTCAAGCTATTTTTTTATGTTACTACTTTAAATCTATTTTTTTCCGCAAATATTATAATATATAAGTTTTATAGGATAAATTAGATTTTTCAAAAATATTCTTATAAATTTACCAGTTTTATCTATCATATATCTCTCTAACTTTAAAATTGTAGGGCTTATTAATTTTAAATAAATAATCAAGGTTACTATCATGAATATATATACATATGGTCCTAAGAAGGCATAATTGGCGTATAGTAAAAAAGCAAATACTATAATAGCAGTTAATATCCAAAATAATATATCTTCTATTATGATTATTATCTTGGGTATTTTCACTCCTCTTATTATGTTATATAGGTCAAACATAATTCCTATCAATATTCCCGAAATAATGGAATACATAACTATGTCAAATTGGACATCTATTGATAACGGCATACTTACCCCTATTTAAATAACTTAGAAATTATATTTTCTTTTTCTTTTTTAACTTCTTTACTACTATATACTATGGAAGATATATTCCCTATAATTATAACATCACCATTTTGCACATCTAATTTATTCATCTTTAATTCTGATCCCTTGATAGTTAAAAACCCTAACTTTGTATTTAATAATATTTTTTCATCATCAAAACTTATAACCTCTTCTACCCCTGTAAGCGTTAATCTTTTTCTATTCTCTAAAGTTATATTACCCCTTGGCTCTTCTAACTTATTTTCATTTCTCTTTTCCATCTTATCTCCTCCACATATTCTTTATAAAAATATATGAAGAAGTTATTGTTTTTATTCTTTATCTTCCTCTCCTTCTAATATCTCATACATTTCTTTTGCATTTTCTTTTTTTACATGCTCAACTATATTAATTATTCTTGCTTTTAATGATCTATTTGCAAATTGAATTTCTATTATATCGCCTTCTTTTACAACTGTTGATGCTTTAGCAGCCTTATCATTAATGGAAACTCTTCCTCCTTCACAAACTTCTTTAGCAACTGTCCTTCTTTTTATTATTCTAGAAACTTTAAGATATTTATCTAATCTCATAATAACTCTCCTTATAACTATTATTATTGTTTGTATTATTAAAAGAACCCGAGAGAATACTCGGGTTCTAAATATACTACTTATTAACTTTTTCCTTAAATTCTTTACCAGCTTTAAATACTGGAACTGTTGAAGCTGGAATGTTTATAGTTTCTTTAGTTCTAGGATTTCTTCCTTCTCTTGCAGCTCTTTCTCTTGTTTCGAAAGTTCCGAATCCTACTAATTGAACTTTTTCACCTTTTTCTAACGCTTCTTCAACGCTTTCTATGAATGATTTTAAAGCTAATTCAGCATCCTTCTTAGTTAATTTACTTTTTTCTGACATGCTAGTGATTAATTCTGCTTTATTCACAATTACATCCTCCTTAAATAACCCGTTATATATTTTAGTAGTTAACTATTTCTGTTAATATGTACTATAACTACATTCTCTTATTATATATCGTCTTTTGGTGCTAGTCTATAACATTATCAATTTTTTGTTATAAAAGCTATTTATTACAATAAGTTATTTATAGTATAGTATAAACCTTTATATATTATTCTTCAAAAACTTTATAAATCCTTCTTTCCTTCATTAAATTCTTTGTTTTTTGCTTGTTCCCATAACAAATCCATTTCCTTTAATGTCATTTCATTCAAATTTTTGTTGGATTTTAAAGCTTCTTCTTCTATAAAAGAAAATCTTCTTATAAATTTTTGTATAGTTGAATTTACCGCTTCTTCTTCATCAACATTTAATTTTCTGGCTACATTAACACATGCAAATATTAAGTCTCCTACTTCATCTTTTATTTTTTCCTTATTATTGGATTTATATACATCTAATACCTCTTTTAATTCTTCTTGCACTTTTAAAGCTGTATCTTCAATATCATCCCAGTCAAAACCTACTTTAGCTGCCTTTTTTTGAACCTTATGTGCTCTAATTAAAGATGGTAAAGCCTTAGCTATTGCATTCATTTCTTCTGTAACTGTATTAAAACTCTTTTCTTTCTTTTTAAGCTCTTCCCAATTTTCAAGAACTTCTCCACTATTATCAACTTCTCCTTCACCAAATACATGAGGATGTCTATAAATCATTTTGCTACATATAGATTCAAGTATATCATAAATATTAAAATATCCATCCTCTTTACCCAGTGAAGCATGGAAAACTACATGCAATAAGACATCTCCTAATTCTTCTATCATTCCATCTATATCATCATTATTTATGCTATCTATAACTTCATAAGCTTCTTCTAAAAGTTGATTTTTAATACTCTCATGAGTTTGCTCCATATCCCATGGGCAACCATTTTCTCCTCTTAAAGTATCTATTATCTCAACTAAATCATTAAAATCTTTTTTATTATTCATATCTTTAGGTATATATATAGATGTCAGATAATCTATATCCTCTTGCATATCAAGCTCATATATAGGTATTTTTCTTATAGATTCTTCCGAAACGATTCCCGCTGCTCTAACATAATATATTTCAGTTTCATCGTTATAATATTCAAGCAATCTAAGCTTAACTTCTGAAGCTATTAAAGGATTATACACTTGAGTTATTATAGTCCCTATTCTTTTATCTAAAATTTGATTTTTCATATCAAATGCATCTATAACTTTTAATCCTTCTATTGGATCAATCTTCAATACATCCATCATAGCATCGATAAAACTTACAGCTGGAAGTATTTCATATCTTATTCCCTTTTCATCGCATAAACTCATAAGATTAAAAACTGATTTTTCTGCAACTAAAGGATGTCCTGGAACTGCATATATTATCTCTTTTTCATCTTTATACTTGTTTACTATATCTTTTGCAATGTTATTGTAAACCTCGTCAAAACTTTCAGACGTTTCATAATAATGGTCATATGTCTTGAATTCTTTAATTTTTCCTTTTAAATAATCAACAGTAGGATGCTTCTCTGTTCTAAAATAAATATTCTTTCCTTCTTCTAAAGCCTTAACAGCTCCTATAGTTAAAGCTTCCGGTGCTCCTGGTCCTAAACCTATTATCTTTATCATTAGGTTCTCTCCTCACTCATTAATTTTTTACAATTCTATTTTTTATTTCGTCTATGCTAAATACCTTTAGTATTAGTATTAATGCCATATATATAATAATACCCAAAAATATAGCTATTAAGCAAGCAGAACCATTACTACCTGTCTTATTAAATAAATATAAATATGCTGATAACACTCCAAACATCATGATAAAAGCTGCAATAATTGGTTTTATAGCTGTTTGATATATATCTAGCTTTAATTTTAATCTCTTCTTAAGTGAAATTAAGTTTAATATTGTTGATACTAAATAAGCCGATATACTAGCTATTACAGCACCATAAATATTTATATTTGCCATAGGCACTAGCACAAATGTTAAAATAATCTTTATGATGCATCCTATAAATAGGTTTATTATAGGTCTAATATAATGACCTATACCTTGCATAATTGATGTAGTTGTCTGAGTTATTATTATGAAAGGAACTGATAAAGATAAATATTTAAGTATTAATATACCGTCCCATTTCCCGGGAAATATAAGTTTCATTATTGGTCCTGCAAGAAAGAATAATCCTAAAGTACACGGCATAGCTATTAACATAGATAACTTTATCGACAATTGAACTTTTGACTCTAAATCTTTTCTTTTATTCATTATATAATTTTCTGCTATTATAGGAATAAGTGAAGTTCCTACTGCCATAGATAATGTCAATGGAATATTAGTTATTACATTTGCCTTGCCTGTTAATTGAGCATATAAAATAGTTGCACTCTCTGATGTTAATCCAGCTTGCAAAAGCTTTTGTGGAACTAATATCGAATCAATTAAGCTCATTATAGTACCTACCGTTGTTCCTACTGAAATTGGTAAAGCAATCTTTAATATAGAAGTTAATACTTCTGGATTACTCTTAACTCTTTTATTCCACATTTGTTTTTTTACTTTTTTATATTTTTCACGAAGATATGTTGCTCCTATTACACCTCCGGCAGCTGCACCAAAAGCAGCTCCCCCTGCTGCATATTCTATTCCTCTAGGTAAAAATAATATAGCAAGTCCAACTCCTATTATTACCCTTCCTATCTGCTCAAGTATTTGTGATACTCCTGATGGAGTCATATTTTGCAACCCTTGAAAAAATCCCCTATATATAGTCATTATAGATATTACAAATGGTGCAAAGGATATTCCAAGTAAAGCATAATATGATTTCATGTCCCACTGAACAAATTTTATAATAGGTTTAGCAAAAAAGAACAATATAAGGGTTGTACCAACACCTAAGAACATCATTAAAATTGTTGATTCTTTTACAACCTCAAATATTCCCTGTATATCACCCTTTGCCTTTTTTTCTGATATCATTTTCGAAATAGCTACTGGTACCCCTGACGCCATAGCAACGAAAAACATATATAAAGGATATGACATTTGATAATATCCAACACCTTCGTCACCTATAAGCATTATTAGCGGCCATCTAAAGAATAACCCTAAAAACTTTGCTACCATTCCTGCTACTCCAAGTACTATACTTGCTTTAAGTAGTGATTGTTTCTTCATAAAATACCTCCAAACTCAAAATAGTTCTAGTAAATTTGTATTGTAAGTTTAGAGGTATTATTACTTTATTTTATTTATTACTTTATATTTGATAAAATATTTATTTTATTGTTCCATTTGTTTACCTAAGAAAGCTGAAGCTGTTTCAGATAACTTCAATTCAAGTTCTCCTAACTTTTCTCCTGATTCCTTTGATAATATAATAACTGCTCCAATTGCATCCCCTTCAGCTATTATTGGAGATATTACTTGACTAGCGTATTTTCCTGTTTCTTCATCATTATGTAATGGAATAGTCTTATTTTGTTCTGTTATAAGAACAGCTCTTCTATCCTCCATTACTTTTTCTAATTCTACACTAACTTTTCTCTCCATGTAATCTCTTTTTGGAGCTCCACTTACTGATATAAATGCATCTTTATCTGCAATTAAAACAATATGTCCAATTGCTTGTTGTAAGCTTTCGGCATATTCTTTTGAGAAGTCTGTTAACTCTCCAATTGGTGAATATTTCTTTAAAATAACCCCGCCTTCTCTATCAGTGAAAATCTCTAACGGATCCCCTTCTCTAATTCTTAATGTTCTTCTTATCTCTTTTGGTATAACAACTCTACCTAAGTCATCAATACGTCTAACAATTCCTGTTGCCTTCATTCTTATGAGCTACCTCCTTTTATTAATAATAATTAGTTGCAATATTATTATTTGACTTCTTAGAAATTTTATACACATATAACCAAAATTTATAAAATAATAGAATACTTCTAACGTTTTAACTGTAAAACTAAATCTAAAAATAAGTATTATAAATAAACAAAGGGATCAGTTTAACTAAACTGATCCCTTTAATTTATTATCTCTTAATTATTTTTTCTAAAGTCTATCTTCGTATATTTTTACATTATAATCCTTTTTCCATTGCTCAATAGAACTTGAATAAATTTCATTTTTCTTTTGATTTTCTAATGTAGTCTTTATAGAATCCTTAACTTCATCAAAAGTTCCTTGTTTAACTTTAGTTGCTCTAATTATATGATAACCAAATTGGCTTTTTACTGGTTCTGATATTTCTCCCTCTTTAAGAGCTTTTAATCCTGCTACAAAATCTTGGTCATATTCTGTTGTGTTAAACTTAATTACGCCTAAATTACCGCCACTTTCTGCTGCAGCTGGTTCCTCTGAAGCCTCTTTTGCCACTGTAGCAAAATCTTCTCCATTTATAATTCTTTCTCTGATCTCTTTTGCCTTAGCTTCATCACTTACCACTATATGTTCAGCATTAGCTTCACCAAAACTATCTTTATTTTCTTCATAATATGCTTTTATATCTTCATCAGTTATATTAACGTCTTTAAATAAATCTTCTGTTACTTTTTCTGTTGCTAATTTATTTTTCATGCTTTCTGTAAGCTTAGTTGTATATTCATCTAAAGTCATTCCAGCTTGCTCAAGAGCTGCATTAAATTGCTCATCTCCGCCATAGCTTTCTTTAAGACTTTCTATATACTTTTGAACTTCAGCATCAACCTCTTCTTGGGTTGGAGTTACTCCTAATTCTTCTGCCTTTTTAAGCATCATTTTTTCTTCAACCAATAAATTTATTGCTTGAGTTCTTAAAGCTTTTACCTGTTCTGCCATATTAGGATTAGTATCATAATCACTTCCATATTTTTGTAAATATGGATCAGCTATTTCATCTACTTCTCCCTTAGTTATCTTTACATCTCCAACCTTTGCTAAAACAGTATTCTTTATTGCTTCTGGTGTTTTTTGTATCATTTCACATCCAACTGCTGAAAAAGCAAATATACTTAAAGCTCCTGCAGCTATAATTTTCTTAATTTTAATCACTTAAGTTCCCTCACTTCTCTTTTAATTTGTTTCAATACCATTATACATGTCTAGTATATCAATATTGTGTCAGTTATTCAATTTATATAAATAACTTTACATATTTTTTGTTAAATTTTCTAATATTTCCTTATAAAATCCTAATATAGTTTCTTTCTTTATATCCGAACTTCTCACCGCAAAGTATGGTTTTTCTCCAAACATTAAAAATACTTTATCCTTATAATTCTCCAACAGGTATTTATATATGCTATTTAAATTCTTAATTCCATCCGCAAATATAAACTTAACTTCCTTTGGTGTTTCCTTTATTTCTTCAATAGAAATAATTTTGGCTCTACTCTTAATATAAGCTATATCCATCAAGTTATATACAGGGTCTGGAATTTCTGAATATCTATCTTCAAGTTCAGATTTTATATCCATATAATCTTCTAATCCATCAATAGCAGCAATCTTCTTGTATATTTCTATTTTTTGAATTTCATCTTCAATATAAGTTCCTGGTATATATGCATCTACCTTTATATCTACTGTAGTTTCAATAGGCTCTTTCTCTATTTCACCCTTAATAATTTTTATTGTATCTTCTAGCATTCTACAGTATAAATCATATCCTATTGCAGCCATATGACCATGTTGAGCTGAACCCATCATATTTCCAGCCCCTCTTATTTCTAAATCTCTCATTGCTATCTTGAAACCTGATCCAAGCTCTGTAAAATCCTTAAGAGCCTTTAATCTCTTTTCAGCTACTTCTGTTAATATTTTATCTTTAGTGTACATAAAGTAAGCATATGCTATTCTATTTGACCTTCCAACTCTACCTCTTAATTGATAAAGTTGTGATAATCCCATTTTATCTGAATCGTGAATTATCATAGTATTAACATTTGGTATATCTATTCCCGTTTCTATAATTGTTGTGCATACTAATATATCGTAATCTTTATTCATAAAGCTTACCATTTCTTTTTCAAGTTGTCTTTCAGTCATTTGTCCATGTATAATTCCAACTTTACACTCAGGAACTAATTCCCTGATGTATTTAGCCATCCCCTCTATACTTTCAACTCTATTATAGACATAATAAACTTGACCACTTCTATTCACTTCTCTTAATATCGCATCTCTTACAAGTTGATCATTTTGCTCCACTACATAAGTTTGTATTGGATATCTTTCCTCCGGCGGTGTCTCTATTACAGATATATCCCTTGCTCCTGTTAATGACATATGAAGAGTTCTTGGTATCGGTGTTGCACTTAATGTTAATACATCAACATTTTTCTTTAATCCTTTTATTTTTTCTTTTTGAGCAACCCCAAATCTTTGTTCCTCATCTATTATTAGAAGTCCTAAATCCTTAAAAACAATATCCTTAGAAACTAGTCTATGAGTTCCTATCAATATATCTACATTACCTTCTTTTACAGCTTGAAGTGTTGCTTTTTGCTCTTTTGCACTTCTAAATCTACTTATCATATCTATTTTTACTGGAAAATCTGAAAATCTCTTTGTCATATTTTTATAATGTTGTTCTGCCAGTATAGTTGTAGGTACTAGGAATGCTACTTGCTTACCATCCATAACAGCTTTAAATGCTGCTCTAATAGCAACCTCTGTTTTTCCATACCCAACATCACCGCATAGAAGTCTATCCATAGGCTTATCAGTTTCCATGTCATGCTTAATTTCTTCTAGAGATGTTAATTGATCTGGTGTTTCCTCAAATGGAAATTCATCTTCAAACTGTTTTTGCCACTCTGTATCTTTTCTAAATTTATATCCCTTTAAAGTAGCCCTTGTAGCATAAAGCTTAACCAAATCTTCTGCTATCTCATTTATAGATTTTTTAACTTTTGCTTTTGCTTTATTCCATTCATTACTTCCAAGTTTATTTACCTTAGGAGTTTTACCTTCACTTCCTATATACTTTTGAACTAAATCTAACTGATCAACAGGGACATATAATTTATCACCTTTATCATAAACAATATCTAAATAATCTCTTGTATGTCCACCAACTTCTATTTGCTTTATTCCTTTATAAACCCCAACTCCATGATTAGCATGAACAACATAATCTCCAAGCTTAAGCTCTGCAAAGCTTTTTATTTTCCCTATGCCTTTTCTTGAACTAGCCTTTTTAGATATTTTTCTTTTAGCTTCTCCAAAAACATCTTTATCTGATATTACACACAGTTTTAAATCAGGATACTCAAAACCTTTTAATAGATTTCCGAAGGTAATAACAACCTCTCCAAACTCTATTGATTTTATATCCTCTCTGTAAGAACTTTCAATTTCCCTATCTCTTAATGTATTTACAAGTCTTTCTCCCCTAGTCCTTGTTCCAGATAATATTATCGTCTTATATCCCTTTGACTTTTTCTCTTTAATATCATCTATTAACAAATCTAATTGACCTTGATAACTATTTAGAGTTGATGCATTAAATGAATATCTTTCTATAGGATTTAAAATTTTACTATTAATAGCAAATACATCTAAAGTTATTGATTTTTTAGATTCTAATTTTTCAATTAAATCATCTTTATTTAATAAAAGCTTACTTTGAGATGGTAAAATTCCTCCTCTTTGTAAAAAAGCTTCATAATTTTCACTAAATTCAAAATAACAACTTTCTAGTTTACCTTCACATTTTTTAACGTCATCAATTACATACATATAATCTTTTACATAGCTAAAAAAGCTATCCGTCTTATCATAGAAATAAGGTAAATAACTATCTAAAGTTTCAAATGTTAAAGTTTCTGTTAAAGATTCTATGTTCGCACTTATAATCGATTCCAACTTTTGTATTCTTTCATCATTTCCTTTAGCTTTACCTTTAATTTCTTGGAATTCTTTTAAAATAGCTTCTTTTCCTCTATTTAATGCTTCTTCATTTAATATAATCTCTTTGGCTGGGAATATCTCTATATTATCAACCTTTTCAATACTTCTTTGTGATTCTTTATTAAAAGTTCGTATAGACTCTATTGAATCTCCAAAAAGCTCTATTCTATATGGATAAGTAGCTATTGGTGGAAATACATCAAGAATTCCTCCTCTTAAAGAAAATTCTCCCTTTCCTTCTACAGCCTCTACCCTTTCATAACCACTTTCTAATAGTTTTTTAGATAAATCTTTAAAATTAACATCATCATCTACACTTAATTTAAATGTATATTCCCTAAATAATTCCTTAGGAGTATATACTGATGTTAAGGTATCGATTGATGTTACTATTATCTTATTTTTATTATCTAAAATTTCTTTTATTACCTTTAGTCTTGCCCATCTCAAATCTCCTGAAATAGCATCTATATTATAAAAAACTACCTCTTTTGCAGGAAAATAATAAATATCATTTGTATAAAAACTTAAATCTTCATATATATTCTTCGCTTCCATATCACTATGAGTAAATATTATCATAGGTGAATCTATACTTTCATATATTCCAAAAATCCCATAGCTTTTTCCTGAATCCGATAATCCATTTATATTAATCGGGTACCTTTTATTATTAATACTAGTTATTATTTCATTGAAAGTAGAGTCATTTCTTAAAGGTTGTAGTACCCCCTTTAATCTCATTAATATACACCGTCCTTAATCTATTCTTTTTTTGATGTTTTAAACCCATTAAATCTATTCATCGCTTCTTTTGTTCCGTCTTTTATTATAACTTCTACTGCCTTTGAGGAAGCATCTATAACTTCTATCAAACTATCCATATCTTCCTTATTAAATCTCCCTAAAACATGAGAAACTAAATCACTTGTAGGTTGTCCTACGCCTATTTTAACTCTTGGAAAAATATCTGTGCCTATATTAGCTATTATACTCTTGATACCATTATGTCCACCAGCACTTCCTTTTTCTCTAATTCTAAGTTTTCCAACTTCTAAACTAATGTCATCATATATAACTATAACTTCATCATTTTCTAATTTATAAAAATTTATGACCTCTCGTATACTTTCTCCACTTAAATTCATATAAGTTGTTGGTTTCAATAAAATAACCTTATTATTATTTATGAATCCCTCCCCGTATACTCCTTTAAATTTTGTCCTATTTATATCTATATTATACTTGTTTGAAATATAGTCTATAGCCTCAAACCCTATATTATGTCTAGTTCCATCGTATTCTTTACCTGGATTTCCTAATCCAACAATTAAAAACATATTATGCAGCCTCCTAATTGCTATTAGCATATTTATTATTATACTAGTTTTTTACAATAATAAAAGTATTTAAAATAAAATTGCAACCCTTAAATAGAGCTGCAAATAATTATATTTATTTTTATTAATTATATATCTTTATTTCTAAGTCTTTTACTTCACCAGAGCGCATTACTTTGCATTTTAATGTATCTCCTGGCAATTTATTTTTTAATATTTCGGACATTTGTGTAATACTCGTTATCTTTTTCCCATCCATTTCAAATATTATATCTGTAGGACGTAGCCCTGATTTATATGAACCTCTCTCTTGATTAATTGCTGCAATATAAAATCCACCTACATTATTCCACTTATCACTATTAATAAATCCACCCTCTGAAATACCTAGTATATCTTTTATCTCATTTGTTGAACTTACTACTTCCTCTAGAGAACTAAAGTCTAACGCATAGTACAATCCATTTTGATTCATCTCATTCGTTATTTTATAACTAGCAATACCTATAATTTCTCCATTTATATTACTTATTATTCCCCCTGTATTCATAGCTGTTATTGGTGTATTAATTTCTAGTACTTTATATTTACTATTATTGGTGTTTATACTTCTATTAGTTGCTGTTATTATGCCTGGTATTATATTATCTATGTAATCGCTACTAGTAGAATTGCTGATAAGAAAAATTTTTTCTCCTTCTACTATATCTGATTTCATAACAAATTTAATCGGTATTAACTCTTCATCACAATTAACTTGTATAAGTGCAAGATCCATATTTTCATTTGCTACAACTATTTCAGCCTTAACAGGCTTAGCTCCTACCGAAGGTAATTTTACATATATATTCTTAAAGTTTTTTATTTTCGAGTAGTTTGTTAATATCTTTCCATTGCTTTCTATAATCACACCAGTTGTATTACTATCAAAATACTTATTTTGAGTTAAATTAACCTCACTATCACTTATTGTTACTAATGATTGTTTTACTTTTTCTATTAATCCAGAATACTCTAAAGTAATAGTGTTTTTTTCTAATTTATCATTTAGTTCATTAACTAAATCTTTATATTTATTCTCGATAACTAAAATTGAAAATAATGCACCCGATAATCCCGCTATAATTAATAAGCTCAAAAGCTTACCAAGCATTTTAATGTTAGATTTTGTTCTCTTTCTTTTAAATTGTATTGAAGGAAAGTTTTCATTCATAAACTCATCTTTATCATTAAATTTATCCTTCAACTTTTTATTCATAAAATCCCCTCCTCCAACATTAATTTTATTTAATTGATCTTTTAAGTGTAAAAGTAAATTTAACGCCTTTTCCTTCTATATTATTAACCCAAATATCCTGATTATGTTGAGATAATATTAACCTAACTATTGATAACCCAAGCCCCGTACTTATTTTATTGGTTCTAGCTTTATCCATTTTATAAAACCTTTCCCATATCTTATTGATATCCTCTTTTGGAATATTAGGACCACTATTAAATATACTAACATATACAAAATCGCCCTTTGCATATGTTTCCACTTGTATCCTTCCGCCTTCATCGCCATACTTTATAGCGTTTTCAAGGAGATTAGTCACAACTTGTATTATCCTATCTCTATCGCCTATACAGTACTCATAGCTATCATTAAATATAACCTCAACTCTAATTTTTTTCTCGTTTATCTTTCCTTCTAAATTTAATGTACATAAAGTTATAATTTCATTTATATCCAACTTAGCCACTTTTAGCTTAAACTTTCCTGACTCCATAGTTGATATATCTAATAGATCATTTACAAGCCTCGACAGCCTAGAAACTTCATCATTTACTATATTTAAATAATAGTTTTCTTTATCCTTAGGAATAACACCATCAACAATCCCTGTTATGAAGCCCTTAATTGATGTTATTGGAGATCTTAGTTCATGAGATACATTTGAAATAAATTCACGTCTTACATTATCTACCTTTTCTAAAGATTCTGCCATTATATTGAATGAATTTGCTAATTCACCTATTTCATCATCTGAGTCTATATAAACCCGTTTTTCTACTTCACCTTTTGCAAGCTTCTTAGCTGCATTGTTAATTTCAGATAGAGGACTTATTAATATTTTTTGAGAAAAATAATATGCAACTACACTTGATAAAACAACAGCTCCTAATACAGATATCCATATCACACTGTATAATTTTTTTGAAAAATCAGTACTCTCAGAGTTTTCAAAAACTATTATAATACCATTAAAACTCTCTCCATTAAATAATGGAGTTGTATAAGTTTTAAATCTTTTATTGTTTTTATCAAAAAAACTTTTTTCTATCATTTTACCAGATTTTAATCTTTTTAAATCTGAATCATTCATATCTATTTTGTTATACATTAAATCCTCAAATCTTTCATCAGATATGGCATATACATAACCTTGATTATCTAAAATTATTGAATCCATATCGACAGAAGCTTTAATTATTTTCATTGTACTTTTTAAATCCTCATATCCAGTTTCACTATTTTCATTTAAAAATTCTTCTGTAGAACCTTGAATTATCTCCATGTATTTACTTATACGTTCAGATCTTAGTATTGAATAATCCCTATTAATCCAAGCTGATAAAACCATTCCAATCAATATTAATAATATTGCTGTAATAGATGAAAAGGTAATTAAAATTTTATATATTACACTTTTCTTTTTCATTATTTCACCTCAAATTTATATCCAACACCCCAAACCGTTTCTATCAACCAATTCTCTCCGCCACTTATTTTTTCCCTTAATCTCTTAATATGAACATCAACAGTTCTAGAATCTCCTGGATAATCATATCCCCATACTTCACAAAGCAATTGCTCTCTTGTAAAAACCTTATTTTTATTACTTGCTAAGTAATGAAGTAGCTCAAACTCTTTAGGCGGCATTTTTATTTCAACACCTTTATAAACAACATTATAAGAATTGGCATCAATAACTAAATCTGAATAATTTATTATTTCAGTATTCTTTTCATCATAATTATATCTTCTCATAACAGCTTTCACTCTTGCTAGAAGCTCTTTTGGCTCAAATGGCTTTACTATATAATCATCGGCACCTAGCTCTAAAGCTAAAACCTTATCAAACGTATCACCTTTTGCAGTCAGCATAATCACCGGAATTTCACTTGATTTTCTAATCCACTTCAAAACTTCTATGCCATCTACTCCAGGTAACATAATGTCTAACAGTACTAAGTCTGGTTTAAAATCTCCAAAAACAGCACAAGCTTCTCTTCCATTGTGACACCTTCTAGTTTCATATCCTGCACTTATTAAATACATATTTATTACTTCGCATATATTTTCATCATCATCTACAATTAATACTTTTCCTAATCTATTATTCATAATAACACCATCCTTACTTTTATTATAATTCATTTATATCTTATATAAAATTTTTTATATTAATTATAAATAATAATTAATAATTGTTACAAATTATTAATTATTTACAGAATTAATAGGCCTCTAAAAAGTTTGTGCTTTTTAGAGGCCTTTTATCCTATTATGTATTAAACTTCAAATAACTTACTTATTGGTTCATCATCATATATTCTTTTTATTGCTTCTGCAAATAAAGGTGCTACTGATAATGATTTAAATTTAACTAAATCATCTTTTTCAGGTAACTTAATTGTATTTAACATAACTAATTCTTCTATAGCAGAGTTATTTATTCTTTCGAAAGCAGGTCCTGATAAAACTCCATGAGTACAACATGCATATACATTTTTAGCACCTAAATCCTTTAGTGCATTTGCTGCATTTGCTATAGTTCCTGCAGTATCTATCATATCATCTATTAAGATGCATTTTTTGCCTTCAACATCTCCTATTATATTCATGATTTCTGATACATTTGCCTTCGGTCTTCTCTTATCTATAATTGCTATCGGTGCATGTAATCTATCAGCAAACTTTCTTGCTCTAGTAACACTTCCTAAGTCAGGTGAAACAACTACAACATCATCTCTATCATCAAAGCCATTTTTCACAAAATACTTAGCTAATATTGGTGATCCTAATAGATGATCAACTGGTATATTGAAATATCCTTGAATTTGTGCTGCATGTAAATCCATAGTTAATACTCTATGAGCTCCTGCTGCTGTTAAAAGATCTGCAACTAATTTAGCTGTTATTGGATCTCTTGATTTAGCTTTTCTATCTTGTCTTGCATATCCATAGTATGGCATAACAACTGTAATTCTACCTGCTGAAGCTCTTTTAAATGCATCAATCATTATTAAAAGTTCCATTAAATTATTGTTAACAGGTGAACTAGTTGATTGAACTAAAAACACATCTGTTCCTCTTACAGTTTCTGCTATATCAACTGATATTTCTCCATCACTAAAAGTTGAAACCTTAGCTTTACCAAGTGGTAATCCTAGTATGTCAGCAATTTCTTTTGCTAATTCTGGATGTGAGTTTCCAGTAAATATTTTAATATTTTTTCCATGGGTTATCATTGTGTGAAGACCTCCTTAAAATTTTTAGCACTTTTGTTTATCTAAATAACTATTTGTTAGTAAGACCTTTTTTAGTCACCCAACCTTCGATATTCCTTTGTTTTGCCCTTGCTACTGCAAGCTCTCCTTCTTTTACATCATTAGTAATTGTTGATCCTGCAGCTATATATGTGTTATCTTCTACATTAACTGGTGATACTAAATTAGTATTGCAACCTATAAAGCTATTGTTCCCAATTGTAGTTTTATGCTTCTTTTGTCCATCATAGTTAACAACTACTGTTCCACAGCCAAAATTACAGTTTTCACCTACAGATGCATCGCCTATATATGTTAAATGTGACACTTTAGTATTATTCCCTATAGTTGATTTTTTAATTTCTACAAAATCTCCTATTCTAGCTCCCGAACCAATCACAGACTCTGGTCTTATATATGCAAACGGTCCAACAGTAGTTCTTTCACCAATTTGACTATCAATAATAACAGAAGATTGAATTTCTACATTATTTAATATTATACTATTTGATATTCTTGAATTTGGATATAGTATAACACCTTCTCCTATTTTAGTGTTTCCTTCTAAAACATTACCTGGATATATAATAGTATCCCTTCCTATTTCTACATCATCCCCTATATATGTAGTGCTTGGATCTATTAATGTTACACCATTAATCATATGTCTTGTATTAATTCTATTTCTTAATATTCCTTCTGCTTCCGCTAATTGTATTCTTGAATTAACTCCTATCGTTTCTTCATAGTCTATTGTAACAGCTCCAACCTTATTTCCTTCTTCTTTTAATATTCCGATAACATCTGTTAAATAATATTCTCCTTGATTATTATTATTAGATAATTTATCTAACGAATTTAAAAGCCTTTCTATATCAAAGCAATATATTGCAGCATTCATTTCATTTATTTTTAGCTCTTCTTCAGTACAATCTTTATGTTCAACAATTTTTAAAACTTCATCATTTTCTCTTACAACTCTTCCATATCCAGTTGGATCTTCAACTATTGAACTTAATAATGTCGCACTATTTTTATTTTCTATATGTGTTTTAAATAAATTATCAACTGTTTCAGCTTTTATTAATGGTGCATCTCCACAAAAAACTCCTACAACACCCTTTTTACCTCTTAAAAAGTCAATGGCGCATTTTACAGCATGACCTGTACCTAATTGTTCCTCTTGTAATGCATAGCTCACATTTCTAGAAGAAGTCTTTTCTTTTACAAGGTCTGCTCCTTTTCCAATGATAACATTTATATCTTCTATATTAGCTTTTCTCATAGTATCTATAACATGATTAACCATCTCTTTACCACATACTTTATGTAAAACCTTTGGCAAATCAGATTTTATTCTAGTTCCTTGTCCAGCAGCTAAAATTAATGAACATTTATACATAAAAAAACACCCCTCTATAAAATGTTAAGGACAAATTTATAATTAACTTAAAAAACGTTCGTAAACATCTCATTATATTATATTGTATTAGAAAAAGTATTTCAACCTATTTATCCTTCCTTCATTCTCTTCCATTATGTATCTGCCCTACTTTGCATCGAATTACATTGCTTTATTAATAATTTTTTTCAATAAATAAAGGAAATTATCACAAAAAAATAAAAGGGTCATCCCTTTTATTTTTAATTAACATAATTTAGCCAACTACTTCTTCAGAATCTTCTTCAAGTTTAGCTTTTTCATAAGCCTCAAGTATTGAATTCTGAATCTTTTCTCTAGTGTCTGTGTTAATAGGATGCGCTATATCCTTAAACTCTCCATCTGGTGTCTTTCTACTTGGCATAGCTATAAATAATCCATTTTGTCCTTCGATTACCTTGATGTCATGAACTACAAATTCGTTGTCAAATGTAACAGAAACTATAGCCTTCATCTTTCCATCAGAAGCTATTTTTCTAATTCTTACATCAGTTATTGTCATCGCACTACACCTCCGTTGCTCTGATAGATATTAAATTCTATAAAAAATATAAAAATCCTTCTTTTATTTAAAAATTTTTTAAATTTTTTAAATTTTTCAAATTTTGTGTAGCTTGCCCGAAGTTTTTTTAATTATTTATCAAATTTGAAGGCTTAACTTCTAAATCTTTCGATTCACCTAAGTGTCTTAATTCGACTATAGATATATAATCATCGACTCTTTTTTGAGCTACTCCTATGTTATCTACTAATACTCCAATTCCTATTAATTCACTTTCAAATTCTTTTAATAAATCCTTTATTCCTTGTGCAGTTCCGCCACCTCTTAAGAAATCATCTATAAATATACATTTACTTTTTGTTTTCATTGATTTCTTTGAAAGTGACATTTGCTGAATTCTCCCGCTAGTACCTGACACATAATTTATTGTAACAGTCGATCCCTCTGTTACTTTGTTATCTCTTCTTATTATAACTAGTGGAATTCCTAAGTTCCTTGCAACTTCATAAGCAAGTGGGATTCCTTTAGTTTCAACTGTTACAACATAATCCACATCATTATTACAGAATACTGAAGATAATATAACTCCCGCTTTACTGATAATTTGAGGATTATACATTAAATCTGTCATGTATATAAAGTTCCCTGGAACAATTCTACTTTCATCCTTCAACATTTCACAAAGATCTTCAGCAAACTTTTTTCTACTTTCTTTTTCTATTCCTGGAATGTATTTTATTCCTCCTGCTGCTCCAGCTATTGTTTCAACTTTTCCCATTTCCAATTTTTCTAAAATTTCTCTTACTATTACTATATCTTCACTTATGGTTGATTTTGCTGCATTTAATAAATCTGAAAACTTATTTAATCCTATAACCTTATTTGGGTTCTCAGTTAAAATTTTTGTAATGGCCACTACTCTGCTATTTCTACTTAGCTTTTCCAAAATATATCACCTACAATTTCAATTTTTTCCGAATTATTCGTTAGTTTTAAGCATCTAATATTCATATTTTATTCTATATTTTTCTCAATATCAATAGATTTTAATCAGTTATCTTCTATTTAGATTATAATTATTATTTTTTTTAATAAAATTTTATCAATTTATTTAAATATAGCTTTTTTATGTGTTTATTTTCTTAAATTTGTATATAATTATAAAGTGAAAACTATTTACAGTAATTTTTATAAAAGAATTCTTAATAATAAAGGGGTTGATTTTTTGTCTTTTGATTTAAGCAAAGATATAAATAAGAAAGTTCATTTTATAGGTATTGGCGGAATTAGTATGAGCGGACTTGCTGCTGTTTTACTAACAAAAGGGTTTAAGGTATCGGGTTCAGATTCTAAAGAATCTGAAATTACTAATAAATTAAAATCTGAAGGTGCTGAAATTTACATAGGTCATGATAAAGGTAACTTGAAAGATGTTGACTTAGTAGTTTATACAGCTGCTATTCCATCAGATAATCCAGAAATAATTGAAGCAAAGGATAAAAATATCGATCTTATGGATAGAGCCGAGTTTTTAGGTTTAATAATGAAAGGCCACAAATACAATGTTGCTATATCAGGTACACATGGAAAAACTACTTGTACATCAATGCTTTCACATGTTACTTTAAAAGCTGACTTAGATCCTACAATATTAGTTGGTGGGGAACTAGATGTAATTGATGGTAACTTCAAAATAGGAAATAGTGAATATTTCATAACAGAGGCCTGCGAATATAAGGAATCATTTTTAAAATTTTATCCATATATAGGAGTTATTTTAAATATAGATGCAGACCACTTAGATTATTATAGAGATTTAAATCATATAAAAGAAACTTTTGAAAAGTTCTCAAACATAATACCAAGTGATGGATATTTAATAGGTTATTGTGAAGATGAAAATGTAAATGAAATATTAAATAAAGCAAAGTGTAACACAATTAGTTATGGTATAAATAAAGGCGATGTAAGAGCTACAAATATATCTTTTGATAATAAAGGTCGCGCGAGCTTTACTGTATGTAAGGATAATGATGAATTGTTCGATGTAACTTTAAATACTACTGGTAAGCACAATATATTAAATGCTTTATCAACTATCTGTGTTGGATTAATATTTAATATACCTTATACTTCAATAATAGAAGGATTAAGAGAATGTAAGGGTGCACATAAAAGATTCGAATATAAAGGTGAATTCAATGGAGCTACAATAATTGATGATTATGCTCATCATCCTGTTGAAATTAAAGCTACTTTAGATACAGCAACAATAATACCTCATAAAAATATTTATGCTGTATTCCAACCACATACTTATACAAGAACAAAAACTCTATTTGAAGATTTTACTGAATGCTTCTCAGAGGTAGACGAACTATTGCTTATGGATATTTATGCAGCAAGAGAAAAAGATACTGGTATAGTAAACTCAGAACAACTTGGAGATGCAATAAGAGCTAAGGGGATTAAATGTACTAATATTCATAGCCATGAACAGGCTGCAAATTATTTAAAAAATGTAGTTTCTAATGATGATATTATTCTAACCATCGGCGCTGGAGACGTAGTAAAAGTTGCCGATATAATATTAAAATAATTGTCATTTAAAATTTAACTTATATTATTGTTTTATTAGCAAATACTATAGGAAGCAGACTTATATGAATTTTTTTATATAAATCTACTTCTTATAGTTTTCTTTTTGCCATCTTTTGACTAATACACTAATAATATTGATATTATTTGGTTTTTATGTTTATTTTTGAACAAGTTTATTTTATAATTTACAAGACTATAAGTACTATTCTATAATTTTTTTATTGTTTAAAATCTTATATAGTACAAATATTAAAGTAGAGGTGATTTTATGGATTTATCAAATAAGATTAAAAACGCTGCAGATTTTATAATGGAAAAATCTAAATACAAACCAGAAATCGGTTTAATTTTAGGTTCAGGATTAGGCTCATTAGCTGACTCTATAGAAAGCCCTGAATTTTACCCTTATGAGGAACTTCCTCACTTTCCAATATCAACAGTTGAAGGTCATGCTGGAAGATTAGTTATTGGTATGTTAAATGGAAAATGTGTTGTTGCAATGCAAGGAAGATTCCATTACTATGAAGGATATTCTTATAATGAAGTTACTTTTCCAGTTAGAGTAATGAAATTACTTGGAGTTGAAAAATTAATTGTTACTAATGCTGCTGGAGCAGTAAATACAAGCTTTAAGCCTGGAGATTTAATGCTTATAAATGATCATATTAACTTCTCTGGAGATAATCCGCTAATAGGTGCCAATCTTAAAGAATTCGGTCCTAGATTCCCGGATATGTCAAATGCATACAACCCAGAATTAATAAACAGAGCTTTAAACGTGGCTAAAGACTTAAATATAGATATAAAACAAGGTGTTTATATGATGTTTAGTGGCCCAACATATGAAACTCCTGCTGAAGTAAGAATGGCAAGAATACTTGGTGGAGATGCAGTAGGTATGTCTACAGCACCTGAAGTAATCATAGCAAATCATTCTGGAATGAAGGTTTTAGGTATTTCTTGCTTAACTAACATGGCTGCTGGAATACTAGAACAACCTTTAAACCATGAAGAAGTAGTAGAAACTTCTAATATGGTTAAGGAAAAATTCACTACATTTATGAATAAAATAATTGAAGTAATCTAACTTCAATTAAAGTAAATCATATACATAAGAAGAAATTGAGATAAACAAAGGAGAAATTAAATTGAATAGATTTGTTGGAATAATAGGAGTTATAGTTATAATTGGAATAGCCTTTTTGCTGTCTGAAAACAAAAAGAAAATCAATTGGAAGCTAGTAATAGCTGGATTAGGCTTACAAATAGTATTTGCAATATTGATCTTAAAAGTTCCAGTTGGTAGAACAATTTTTGAAGGTGCAAGTAGTGCAATAACAAAATTATTAGATTTTACTAAGGAAGGAACAGATTTTTTATTTGGTCCACTTGCTGACACTAATGGAATAGGATTTGTATGGGTTGTTCAAATATTACCTACGATAATATTCTTTTCTGCATTAATGGGAGTACTATACTACCTTGGAGTAATGCAATTTATAGTTAAATTTATTGCTAAGTTCATTGGAAAACTACTTGGAACTAGTGGTTCTGAAACTTTAAGTGCAGTTGGTAATATTTTTCTTGGTCAAACAGAGGCACCACTTCTTGTTAAACCTTTTGTTAAAGATATGACTAGATCAGAGCTTTTAGCTATAATGGTTGGTGGAATGGCTACTGTTGCTGGTGGCGTTATGGCAGGCTATGTTGCAATGGGTGTAAATGCAGGCCATTTATTAGCTGCAAGCATTATGGCTGCTCCTGCGGGATTAATACTTGCAAAAATTTTAGTTCCAGAAACAGAAGAAAGTAAAACTAAAAACTCAACTGATATCTCAGTTGAAAATACAGCTTCTAATATCGTTGAGGCTGCTGCCAATGGAGCAAGTGATGGGCTAGGATTAGCATTAAATGTTGCTGCTATGTTACTTGCATTTATAGCATTATTAGCCCTTATTAATTTTATAATTGGAGCTATTGGAGGTTTATTTGGATTCCCAGAATTAAGTTTTCAGTGGATTCTAGGAAAGTTATTCTCCCCATTAGCTTTTGTTATGGGAGTTCCTACTGTTGATATATCAGCAGCTGGAAGTTTACTTGGTCAAAAAATAATATTAAACGAATTTGTTGCTTATTCTGAACTTGCAAATTTAATAACTCTTGATGTATTACAACCAAAAACTGTAATGATATTAACATATGCATTATGTGGATTTGCCAACTTTAGTTCTATAGCAATACAAATAGCAGGTATAGGTGGTTTAGCTCCTGATAAAAAGGGAACTATTGCAAAACTAGGATTTAAGGCTCTTATTGGTGGGGTACTTGCTACATGCTTAACTGCAACTATAGCAGGTATATTATTTTAAATAAAAATCTTAAAATTAACTATGAAATTTATTAAAGAGGTGTATCAAATATGTTTGATGCACCTCTTTAATTTAGATTATAGTTATATCCTTTGTTACTGAATTTAAAACTTCACATCCATCTTTAGTTACTAATACTAAGTCTTCTATTCTTACACCAAAGTCATCCTTTAAATATATTCCTGGTTCAATTGAAAATATCATTCCAGCTTTAATTTCCTCATGATTTGATGAACTAACGTCTCCAAAATCATGATCTTCTATTCCAATACTGTGCCCTGTTCTGTGAGTAAAATATTCTCCATAACCAGCATATTCAATATAATCTCTTGCTGCCTTATCTATATCGGAGAACTTCATTCCTTCTTTAACCTTACTTATAGCATTTAAATTTGCTTCTTTAACTATATTATAAATTTTTGCATGTCTTTCACTTGGTGCTTCACCAAAAAATACAGTTCTAGTCATATCTGAACAATATGAATTATATACTCCACCTATATCTATAACTATGCTATGTCCCTTTTTTATAGTATCATTGCTAGAATGATGATGGGGATCTGCTCCATTAGGGCTAACAGCAATTATTGGCGAAAATGAAAATTCATTTACTCCATGCTTTTCATATAAATCTACTAATAAATTAGCATAATACTTCTCTGTCTCTCCCTCTTCTAATCTGTTCCATAATTCACGCATAACTTTATCATTTATTTTTGAAGATTTTTTCATCAATGCAATTTCTTCTTCATCCTTTATCATTCTTAATCTATCAATAATAGGTGATGAATTAACGAAAGCTTTTGCCCCTTTATTATCCATAAGTTTTATTAAGAAATGTGCAGGCCAATTTTTATCCACACCTAATGTACTTTCTTTATCCACAATTGTGCATAATATTTTTATTGGATCTTCAATGTCTGTGTACCAAACTAAATCTACTCCTAGGTCTTCATATATAGGAAATAGCTTATTAACTACAAGTTTATGATTTCCTTTTGTATTTAAATATAATGCTATCATTCTTTCTCCAGGAGAAAACCACTTTCCAGTTAAATAAAAAATAGCTGGAGGAGATGATATAATCATTTGATTTAATCCTTGCTCTTCCATCGCTTTTAAAACATTGTTGACTCTATTTAATTTCATATACTTTACCTCCTAATTTTTTTCTATAAATATAATATACCTCATCATATAAATAATATCTATTTATAATAATATTATTAAATTTATTTATAGCAAATATTTTAAATGATATAATATATATTATGTGATTGGTATTATTAATAATTGATTTATAAATATATTTTATTTTCCTTAAATAAATCTATTTATTATAATATTATTTTTAATTATGTAGATTATTAATTAAAATATGTATATTTAAATGCAATAATAAAATTGACATTCTATATTTATTGAGGAGGCTTATCTTATGAAAATAGCTGCAATTTCAGATATACACGGAAATATTTACTCACTAATGAAGGTATTAGAAGATATTGATGAACAAAAAGTAGATTTAGTAATTTGTCTTGGAGATTTAGTTGGCTATGGTCCTCATCCAAACGAAGTTATTGCTTTAATCAAAATAAGAGAAATTCATTGTATAAAAGGAAATTATGATGCTTCTGTAGTTGATGGTGGATTTACATTTATAAGAGATACTAGCATTAATTCCTTTGCACTCCCTTGGGCATGCGAAGAAGTTAGGGCATCAAATAAATATTATTTATCACAATTACCAACATATTTAGATTATGATATTAATGGTGTTAAAATTAAATTTACTCACGGTAGTCCAAATGCTATAAATGAATACCTATTTGAAGATAAAGAAAATACTGAAAAAGTAATGAGTAAATTAGAAGAAGATATTTTAGTTTGTGCTCATACTCATATCCCTTCCTATAAGAAATTTAATAATAAAATATTTATAAATGTAGGAAGTGTTGGTAAACCCAAAATAGGCCGTCCAAACGCAACTTATTGCATAATTAATATTGATGAAAGTAAAAATGTAGATGTTAAATTTAGAGAGTTAGAATATGAATTCAAAAGAATAGTAAAAGATTCGCAAATGCTTAATTTTCCTGCTCAATTGGTTTCTTCTTATGAAAGTGGAACTGAATAAAATAAAAAAATTGCTACGATTTAATATCGTAGCAATTTTTTATTACTCTTCCCAGGTACATTTTTCCTTATAATTCATTAAACCTACTACTCTTAATTTTGATAAAATACTTTTATCTCCATCATGACAACTTTTAAAAACCTTACTATAATCAGCCCCTGCCTTAATTCCAAAATGCTTGCCATCTTTCCACTGAGGTATATCACGCATATCATATATAGTTCCATCTACTGCAATATATGCTGGCATTCCATTTTCTCCATTATATAAAGCTAATTCCGACTCAGTTAATTGAAGTAATTCACTATTTTTTTTTTTGTTATAAAAACTTACTTCTTCTAAATATGAATTAATTTGATTACAAACTCTCTCCATCACATTCAATATATTTTCTTTGTATTCCTTTGGATATGTTACTAACATACTTTTTAGCTGATTTAATTCAATAAATTTTTCTTCTAGAAACCCCTTATAACCCATATAATCCTCCATAAAATATTACCTAAAATTATCTTATGATTTAAAGTTGCAAATGTTAGTGAATTGGTGTAAAATCGTAATAAACATTATAAAATTTATTACTATGATGAGAAGAGTAGCTATATGGAAGTAGTCTTAGCGAGTAAGGAATGGTGTAAGCCTTATACGAAGCCTTTAGTGAAGAACATCTCTGAGTTTCTAACCGAACAAGTGAAAATAATCACCTTACTTATTCAAGGTGTAAATTAGACTAATTAAAACTTTAGTCTCACTTAAGTAGACTTAGACGGATTCAAACCGTTATTATTTGAATGACATTACTTGTGTCAGTAGAGTGGCTATTTATATGATAGCAATCTGGGTGGTACCGCGAAATTATCCTTTCGTCCCTATTTTAGGGATGAAAGGTTTTTTATTTTACAAAAAATTATAGTAGGAGGAACAATAATGGATAAAGTAATTTTAGTAAAATCACTTTACAGAAATCAAGATGAATATTTATCTAAAGAAATAAAAATTTCTGGTTGGATAAGAACCTTAAGAGCATCAAATGCTTTTGGATTTATTGAAGTAAATGACGGTACATTTTTTAAGAATGTTCAAGTAGTTTTTGATAATAAACTTGATAACTTTAAAGATGTATCAAAATTGCCTATTAGCTCATCAATAACAGTTATAGGTACTTTAGTTGCTACTCCAGAAGCTAAGCAACCATTTGAAATTCAAGCTAAAGAAATAGTTATAGAAGGTTTATCACAATCAGACTATCCACTTCAAAAGAAAAGACATACTTTTGAATACCTTAGAACTATTGCTCATTTAAGACCAAGAAGTAATGCATTTTCAGCTGTATTTAGAGTACGTTCAGTAGCAGCTTATGCTATCCACAAATTCTTCCAAGAAAGAGGATTTGTTTACACTCATACTCCATTAATAACTGGAAGTGACTGTGAAGGTGCTGGAGAAATGTTTAGAGTAACTACTTTAGACCTACACAATGTTCCAAAAACTGAAGAAGGTGCAATAGACTTTAAGCAAGATTTCTTTGGTAAAGAAAGTAACTTAACAGTATCAGGACAATTAAATGCTGAATGTTATGCTTTAGCATTTAGAAATGTTTATACTTTTGGACCTACTTTCAGAGCTGAAAATTCTAATACAGCAAGACATGCAGCTGAGTTCTGGATGATAGAACCTGAAATAGCATTTGCTGATTTACAAGATGATATGGAATTAGCTGAAGATATGCTTAAATATGTTTTAGAATATGTTTTAGCTGAATGTCCAGAAGAAATGGCTTTCTTCAATCAATTTGTTGATAAGGGTATCCTAGACAGATTAAATCATGTTATGACATCTGACTTTGGAAAAGTAACTTATACCGAAGCAGTTGAAATATTAAAGAAAGCTGATAAGAAGTTTGAATACCCTGTTGAATGGGGAATAGATTTACAAACAGAACATGAAAGATATCTTACTGAAGAACACTTTAAGAAACCTGTATTTGTAACTGATTATCCAAAGGATATTAAAGCTTTCTATATGAGATTAAATGATGATGGAAAGACAGTTGCTGCAACAGATCTTTTAGTTCCAGGTATAGGAGAACTTATAGGTGGTAGCCAAAGAGAAGAAAGATTAGACATCTTAACTAAGAGAATGGCTGAACTTGGACTTAAGGAAGAAGATTACTGGTGGTATCTAGAGCTTAGAAAATATGGAGAAACTAAGCACGCTGGATTTGGATTAGGATTTGAAAGACTTATTATGTATATTACAGGTATGTCAAACATCAGAGACGTAATCCCATTCCCAAGAACTACAGGACAATCTGAATTTTAGTAAAAAACTCCTAGTAAATATTATATTTACTAGGAGTTTTCATATATAAAATTATAGAAGTTTTATTAAAATTATCACTTTATATACGAAATTATAAATATAAAGGAGGTTACCAATGAATTATTATGAAAATACTGAAGAAAATTTAACTCTTATTTGTTCAGAATGTAAATTTTATGAGACTAAAGATTGTATTAAATCAAAATGTAACATAGGATTTGCTTTAAATGCTATAAAAGCTTCAAATCCAAATTCTATTCAAATTATTGCTGATGGACAAAAATTAATACCAAAGAACGATACTAAATTATACAATAAAAATCTTATAGCTAAAGGTATTGCGAGTGTTTGTAAGATATGTAAAGAATGTAATAAAGGACATGATGATAACTGTACTATTTCTTTAGCTAGAAAGTCTTTAGAACATACTTATTTAAGTGATGATGTTGATTTTCCTGGAAGTGTTTTGATGTATTTATTTAATGTATCTAAACAAGATCAGGACCTTGCTGATAAAATAAAATCTGAGTATGATTCAATAGTTAAACAACCTAAAGAAGAGGTTGTTATGGACAAGTCTTCCGTAGCTAAAAAACACCCTATATTAGTTGATTTAAAAGAAAATCAAACTTACTTTTGGTGTACATGTGGAAAAAGTTCTAACTTACCATTTTGTAACGGTGCTCATGTTGGAACTAATTTTTCACCTTTAACTTTTACTTCTAAAAAGACTGAAAAAGCTCATTTATGTGCTTGTAATCATACTAAAAATGCACCATTTTGTGATGGATCTCATTTAAAACTAGTTTAAAATAATTTATAAAGGAAGTGCATAACACTTCCTTTATAAATTATTTTTCTATATTCTCTAGAGATATCCCTTTATGTTTTTCTAGTCTTTTTAACTTAGGAGTAGTAATAATTTGTGCTCCATAAATCCCATTATGTCCTATTACATAATAGCTAATAAACGCTCCAATTATATAGTAAGGAACAGCTTCTGATCCAAACAAATTAATTCCCAGCATAATTGTAGTAAGTGGAGTATTAGTAGCACTCCCAAAAACACAAATCATCCCAATAGCTGCTAATAATGAAGGCTCTATATTAGTTAAATTACCTATAGCACCACCTAAAGAAGCTCCTATATCAAATAGCGGAGTAACCTCTCCTCCTTGGAATCCAGCTCCTAATGTTAGTATTGTTAATATTAATTTCTTTATTGGATCTAAAAGAGTTGCATTTCCTGAAAATCCAATATCTATAAGCCAAGTACTTAATCCTTCAAACTTATATAATTTAAATAATACAATTACTAATAAAACTACTATTGAAGATATTATTGCTCTATATATATTATTTTTTATATTTTTACTATAAAATCCTTTAACAAAATGAATGCCTTTTGCAAACATCCTTCCAAAAACTCCAAATAATATTGACGATATTATTAATACTAATAATGTGTGCAAAGAAATACTAGGTATAGATTTTATTAAATGACTTGTATGACTTATTCCTAATGATTCTGTAACAAAATTAGCTGTATATGATCCTATAAAACAATATATCATTGCTTCATAGCTAAGCTTTCCTATAAAACATACTTCCATACCAAAAAATGTACCAGCAAGCGGTGTTCCAAAGACTGAGCCAAATGCAGCACTTATTCCTGACATAATTAGAATTCTTTTCTCCTTATGCTCCATTTTGAAAATGTTAGCTAATTTATTTGTCAAGGCTCCTCCTATTTGAACCGCTGTACCTTCTCTTCCCGCTGATCCTCCAGATAAATGCGTTAATACAGTAAAAATAAATGTCAAGAATACCATTATAAATGGAACTTTTACCTCCTTATGAACACTTTCAATAATTAAATTGTTTCCTCTATTAGATCCATTCCCATACTTTGAATATGTATATGCTGTTAATACTCCTATTATAGGAATTAAAAAAATTATATAAGGAAATCCCTCTCTTAAGGTTGTAACGAATTCTAATGATCTTAAAAATATAGCTGATATAATTCCCATTATAATTGACACTATAATTGTACAAGTTGTTAATTTAAAAATTCTCATATTACGCATACCTTTCTAATGATTAATTTCTTAAAAAATAAAAAAGACTATGACTCTACGATTAAATCATAGAAGTCATTAGTCTTACTTGACGGTTTAGATTTCTCATGGGAGAACTTCATTCCCAAAAATTATTCACATTTTCTTTAAACATTATAATACTATTACTTATAAAAATCAATCTATGCTTATCTATATATTTTTTATATTGTCATATATTTTTCTATAGCGAATATAAATTTCTTTATATGCTTCTACTGCTTCTTCATTTGGATAATAACATTCTTTTTCTTTTACTATTACTTTTACAGCATCTTCAAAAGAAACGAACCATCCTAATGAAACAGCAGCTATTATTGTAGCTCCAAGAGATGGACCTTCTTCTATTTTCAAAGATATTACCTTCTTATTAAATACATTAGCTTGTATTTGAAGCCAATCCTTAGACTTAGCTCCTCCTCCTACTGAAATTATTTCTCTATCACTATCATCTTCATATATGCTAAAGCAATCTTTTAATGAGAATGTTATTCCTTCAATTACCGCTCTTGCAAAATGATTTAAATCATGGCTTTTATCTATTCCTATGAAGGTTCCTCTTATATTACTATCTGCATAAGGTGTTCTTTCTCCAACTATATAAGGAGCAAATAATAATCCATTAGATCCTTCTTTAACATTAGATACTCCGCTTAAAAGTTCATCAAAATCTTTATCCTTTGCAAAGGTATTTCTAAACCAGCTTAAAGAATCTCCAGCAGAAAGAGTTACCCCCATTGAGTAACAGCTATTTGGTAGTACATTATTAAACATGTGAAGTTTTCCACCATAGTTCTTATACTCTTCTTCATATTTTAAATATACACCTGAAGTTCCTATACTTAATAAATCTCTATTTTTATTTATTATTCCTGATCCTAAAGCTGAGCAAGGATTGTCTGATCCTGCTGGGAAGATTTTAATACTTCCTTTGGCATTTAACTTTTCCTTTAATTCTTCATTTAATTCTCCAACACATTCAGTTGAATTATATATCTTAGGATATTTATTTAAATCTAAATCTAAAAGATTTGCTATTTCCTCAGACCATTTTCCTTCTTTAATATTTAACATTTGTGTTCCAGCTGCATCAGATATATCTGTACATATGTTACCTGTATATTTAAATACTAAATAATCTTTAGGTAAACAGAACTTTTTAGTCTTTTCCCAATTTCCAGGTTCATTTTCTTTTACCCATAATACCTTTGGAAGCGTAAATCCTTCAAGGCTTTTATTCCCTGTGATTTCAATTACTTTTTCTCCAAAGTTATTCATTATATATTCACATTGCTTAGTTGTTCTTGTATCATTCCATAGAATACTTCTTCTTATAGGTTTATTTTCATTATCTAATAATACTAAGCTATGCATTTGACCTGATATACTTATAGCTCTTAATCCAGCTCCACCTAAATCATTAGTTATCTTTTCCAAAACCTTAACTGAAGCATTATACCAATCTTCTGGCTCTTGTTCAGAATGTCCATCTCTATTATTGTATAAAGGATAACTTTCCGAATGCTTCAATACTACTTCTCCAGCTTTATCTAAAGCTATCCCCTTGATAGAACCTGTTCCTAAATCTAAACCTATAACATATTCCATAAAAATATCCTCCTATATTAATAAATTAGGGAGACTTTATTGTCTCCCTTAAATCTTATAGATACTCCTTTAAATAAACTAATGGATCTGTAGGAGTCATTATTGCTGTAACTTCAACTCCTCTATCTATTAATTCTTTAAATGCTTCCTTTTCTTCTGGTGTAACACTTACAGATGGTCTTATAACTTCTGTATTTGATTTAGAAGACATATTACCTACATTAATCTTCTTAATATCTAATCCATTTTTAACAAGATAAAGTAAATCTAATGGTGATTTTACAACAATAAACACTTTTTGTCCTTCATATTTTCCTGAAGAAATATTTTTTAAAGCTGTTTCTCTAGTTATGATAGATGTACTTACATTTGATGGTGCTGCCATTCTTAATACTGATTTTTGCAAATCATTATTAGCTACCTCATCATTAATAACCATTATTCTAGTTGCTCCTAAATTGTTTGTCCACATTGTAGCAACTTGGCCATGTATTAATCTATCGTCTATTCTTATATGAATTATCCCTTTCATTTATTATCCCCCCTAAACAAGTACTCCTAGTGCATGTAAAATTATTGACATTACTATTACTAATAATATTAAATATGTTGGTTTAACTTTTTTACCTAGTAAATAATACATTAAGCCAACTATAGCTGCTGGAATTAATCCTGGCATTATTTGATCTAATATACTTTGTCCAGTCATTTCAATTTCACCTTGAACAAAGCTAAAACCTACAGTTGCTCTTATAACAGTAGACATAAGTCCACCTACAACCATTAATCCTAAAATTGAAGTTGCTTTAGTAATTGATTTCATTTTACTTTCTAAAGCATTTACTAACTTAGTTCCTGAAAAATAACCTGCTTTAAATAAAGGAAAACTAAGCATTTTTATAGCAATACTTACTGCTATCCATAAGAATATTCCTGCTGGATTTCCTTCTATAGCCATATTTGCAGCTATTGCTCCAAATATAGTCCAAGGAATAACAACACATAAGCTATCTCCTAATCCTGCTAAAGGTCCCATTAAACCACTCTTAATTGAACTTACTGCTTCAGCAGCATTATTCTTTTCTTTTTCTTCAATAGCTATGTTTAAACCAAAAACATAAGGAGCTACCCATGGATTTGTATTAAAAAACTGTAAATGTCTCTTAACTGCATCTTGTAATCCATCTGGATCATTTCTATAGGTAAATTTTAAAAATGGTAATATTGCATAACAATAAGCCAATGCTTGCATTTTTTCATAGTTAGATGATACACTGCTTGTAAATATCCATCTTAATAAAACTTTACTACGTATTTTTTTTGGTGTAAGTTCATTATTACTCATCTTCGTCCATACCTCCTACTGGAGAAACAACTGTAGCTTCTCTATCATTATCTCTTTTAAATTCAATTAATGCTATAGCTGCTGCTATAAGTGCAACTCCTAATAAAGGAAGTTTTAAATATATAGTAACTACAAATCCTATTAAAAGATATGCAAAGTAATCTTTTGTAGGAAGATTCTTTAATAGTAAAGCTATACCAACCGCTGGTAAAATTCCACCTGCAACTTGAAGACCACCTAATAACCATTCTGGACTCTTATCTATTAATGCATTTACTAAATCCGGGCCAAATATAGTAGCTAATAATATTGGAACTCCTGTTGTAGCACAAGTTAAAACAACTCCTAACATTTGCATTCTAGCAATTCCATTGTATTCCCTTTTATCTGCATATTTTTCAGCTTGATGTGCTAACCAAACGCCCATTGTATTTCTTAATACATCTAATTGAACCATTAAAAGCGCTACTGGAATACCAATAGTTATTCCAACATTAGGATCTTGACCTGTTGAAACAGTTATAAATGTCGCAACAACACTTGCTGTTTGATAGTCAGGTATTGATGCTCCACCAAAGTTACTTATACCTAAGGACATTAATTGTAATGTACCTCCTATAAATAATCCTGTTTTAACATCTCCCATTATTAATCCAACAATAAATCCTGCTGTAACTGGTTGATATGTACCGAACATAGTACTATTTTTTTCATAGTTGATAAAGAATCCATATAAAACAATTAATATTAATTGCCAAGCTTGAACTTCCATTCTTCCATCTCCTTTTATTCATCATCATTATTATTTATTTGGTTTTTAAATTCTTCCGATAAAATATTTATAACGTTCATATTTTTGATATTTTCAATTTCTTCTGAAACTGAAAGGCTAGTACTATTTAATAATGCATCTAAGAATATTGGTACATTTACTCCTGCTACTATATCTACATCTCCGTTTATTAAACCTATGTTGTTTGTGCAAACATTAAATGGTGTTCCATGAAATAAATCTACTAATATAAGAACATTAGAATCACTAATTTCATTAAATATCGAGATAATCTTATTCTGAAAATTATCTATTCCACTTTCATCTAGAATTACTTTATATACGTTTTCAGTGTCTTTTGTAAAGAAATGAATTGTATCTAAAATTCCGTTAGCAAAATTTCCATGTGATGCTAAAACTATTTTATACACTTTTATCTCACCTCCTATAAGAATAAATTTTTAATATATGAATCTTCCTTACAAAGTACAGGAATACTATCTAGAGGTGCGTCAATAACAACAAATTGTCCACCCTCATATACTTTTTCTGTATTAATATCAACCCATCTATTTCCAATTGGTAAATAAACTTTCCTTTGTCTATCTTTATAATACATAATTGGTGCTACAAGTAATTCTGATCCAAACATATATTGATTATCTACTGTCCAAGCTACTTCATCTTTAGGATAATCATAAAAAACAGGTCTCATTATTGGTTCACCAGAATTATGAGTTTCATTAAATAACTGTGATATATATCCTTTTAACTTTTCTCTTATCTTTATATACTTAACAAATATCTTTTGAGCTTCTTCACCATATGACCAAATCTCATTATCTGCACCACTTTCACATTGACCTCCACCATCTGTTCCAAGTGCCTTTTTGTGAGGTTGTCTATCTCCGTGCATTCTAAGAATTGGTGAGAATGTTGCATATTGGAACCACCTTATCATTAACTCTCTAAATTCCGGATTATTAATATTTCCTCCATGGAATCCCCCTATATCAGTTGTCCACCATGGATTTCCTGCAATACTCATGTTTAATCCTGTATTAACTTGGTTTCTAAATGCTCCAAAGCTAGAATCTATATCTCCAGACCATACCAAAGTTCCATACTTTTGGCTTCCAGCCCAACACCCTCTAATTAATGTTACAGGAGTCTTATTTTCTTTTGCTAATCCGTCATATACAATTTTAGAGAATTCATTAGGGTATAAGTTACCTACTTTTAAGTCAGTTCCTAAATGATATCTATAGTTATCAAAATCATATAATGCATATCCAGGCTCAGCTACATCAAGCCAGAACATAGATATTCCATTATCATAATAGTTCTTCTTTAATCTCTCCCAAACATAGTCTCTTGTTTCAGGGTTAGTTGGATCTATGAATACAGTGTTACTTAACTGTTGCATTGTAATCCTTACGCCCCTATTAACTTTAACTAATAAACCCTTTTCAATAGCTTCATTATAATTTTTAGCATTTTGAGATATTGTTGGCCATACAGAAATCATTGTTTCTATACCCATTTCTTTTAGCTCATCTACCATCTTTTGTGGATCCGGCCAGTATCTCTTATCAAAATCATAATGTCCTTGTTCTGTCCAATGGAAAAAATCTATTACTAAAACTGATGGGGTAATACCTAGCGCTTTATATTTTTTAGCTACTTCTAAAACTTCTTCTTGTGTTTGATATCTCATTTTACTTTGCCATAATCCTAATAAATTTTCTGGCATTTCAGGTGCTCTACCAATAACACTTGTATAGTTTTCTATTATCTTTTTAGGAGTATCTTCTGATGTTATCCAGTAATCTAAATAATCAGTAGATTTCATAGTCCATTCTGTTATATTTTTTGCGAAATTTACTTCTCCAATACCTGGATTATTCCATAAAAATCCATATTTTTTGTTTGATATATAAAATGGAACTGTTAACTGGCTATTTCTATGGGCTAATTCTAATTTGCAATACTTTAAATCTAAGAATGATTGTTGATATTGACCCATTCCAAATATTTTTTCATTTGGAGCTGACTCAAATCTTTGAGTCAGCTTATAATCTCCATTTAAAGAAGGGGTAAACTCTCTAGCTCTTAACTTTAAAGTACATGAAAATCCAGTGATACTTTTTACACTAACATCTTCGTTACCCATATCATTAGCAACAGCTCTTTCTCTAATGTATTCTTCTAACAATACTTCATCTTTACCATTTTTAAATACTATTCTATTTCTATTAGTTACATAAGCTTTAATATTTCCATTAATAATTTCTGCTTCATTTAACTCTTCAAATATTTTTATATCTGCTTCATTATTTTTTATTTCTTCTGTTAAAGCATTTTCATATTGAGGTATACTTCCATAAGGTGTTGATCTAACTCTAAAGCTATTTTTCCCCCATGGTTCTATACATAGTATTTCATTATCGTATTTGCGAAAAAGCTTGTTTCCAATGGTATAAAACATTGTCTTCCTCCTTTAATAAATATAATCATTAAGTTTAGATTTTACATATTCAATATGTGATGATTCATTATCAACTTCTTTTATTGATAATGCATAGTTAGTAAGTGATTCTAAATTCTCTTGATTATTTAATAAATTTTTACCTAAATCACTTTTATAAGATGAATATCTTTCCTTTTTAAGATTATCTAGATATTCGCTTTCAATTATTTTTGCCGCAGCCTTTAATCCTCTTGCATACGTATCCATTCCTGCTATGTGAGCTATAAATAGATCTTCTTGTTCAAAAGAACTTCTTCTAACTTTTGCATCAAAGTTTATACCACCATCATGTAATCCACCGTTCTTTAATATTTCTATCATGACTAGCGTAGTATCATAAAGATTAGTTGGGAATTCATCAGTATCCCACCCCAATAATGAATCTCCTTGGTTTGCATCTATTGAGCCTAATGCATTATAGTTTCTTGCTATATTTAATTCATGTTCAAAAGTATGTCCAGCTAACATCGCATGATTTGCTTCTATATTTAATTTAAAATCTTCCATTAAGCCATATCTTTGTAAAAATGCTAATGTTGTTGCTGAATCAAAATCATATTGATGTGTCATTGGCTCTTTTGGTTTTGGCTCTATTAGGAAAGTTAATTTATGATTAATCTTTTTTGTATAAGCTACTGCCATTTTATAAAGCCTTGCTATATTTTCTTCTTCAAATTTAATATCTGTATTTAAAAAACTTTCATATCCTTCTCTTCCACCCCAAAATACGAAGTTCTTACCTCCAAGTTTTTTACTTATATCTATTCCTTTTTTAACCTGAGCTGCTGAAATTGCATAAACATCTAAGTTAGGACTTGAAGCTGCTCCATTAACATATATTGGATTAGAATGTCTATCTGCTGTATTCCATAAAAGTTTAACACCTGTCTTGTCCATTTTTTCTTTCATATAATCAGTTATAACATCTAAGTTATGAAAAAATTCTTCTAAGCTATTTCCAAATGGAGCTATATCCATGTCATGAAAACAAAAATATTCAACTCCTAATTTTTCAAAAAATTCGAAAGCTGCATCTACTTTATTCATAGCAGTTTTCATTGGATCTTCTGTATTCCAGTTTCTTATATTGGTTGATTTTCCAAAAGGGTCTGATCCATCCTGATTAAATGTGTGCCAATAGGCTATTGCAAATTTAAGATGTTCTTTCATAGGTTTTCCCATTACTATTTCTTCTGGATTATAATGATGGAAAGCAAACATATTGTTACTATTTGGTCCTTCATATTTTATTTTTTTTATATTGCTAAAGTACTCCATATCTACACCTCTTTTAATTAGTTAGTTTTCCTATCTAACTTAATAATACATCCATATTTTTCTCGTGTCAATGTTTACATTTAAAATTTTTTAAAAATTTTAAAACTTTTCTTTATTTATAATTTTATAAAACTATTCCTTTTGAACTTTTTGTATTGCTATGCTATATTATTTTATGAGTACTTAAAGAAGGGGAATAAAATGGATAATAAGTTTAATATAAGAAAATTTAATATAGTTGAAATACTAAATCTTTTATTTAAGAAACCTAATATTTCTAGAATAGATATTTCAAAGCTAATCAATCTTAACAAAGCAAGTGTCTCTGAAATAGTATCTCTCTTAGTTGAGAAAAATTTAGTTAGTGAAATTGGTACTGGTAGTAGTAGTTCTAGCGGAGGAAGAAAACCTATTTTACTTAAAATCAATGAAAAGGCAGGGTGTAGCTTAGGAATCGACTTAGGAATTGACTATGTTAGTTTCTTACTTACTGATTTAAATAGAAATGTATTATTTTATGATTATTATGAAGAAATAATTAATAAAAATAATGTAATCGAAATTATTGTAAAAGTAATCACTTCACTAGAAAATGTTTTTAAAGAATATGAATACGGATTAATAGGTGCAACATTAGCTGTGCATGGTAGAGTTTTTGATAATAAAATTAAGTTTACTCCTTACTATGATTTAGATGAAATAGACTTGGTAGAAGATTTATCTTTGCTAATGCCTAATATTAACTTTTATATAGAAAATGAATCTAATCTAGCAGCTGTTGGTGAATTTGAAAATTCTATAGATCCATTAGATAATGCAGTAGTTATTAATGTTCATTCTGGTATAGGTGCAGGAATAATAATTAATAGCAAGTTATATACTGGTTTTGAAGGACACGCAGGAGAAATAGGTCATATTGTCCTTGTTCCTAATGGGAAAGAATGTCCTTGTGGAAATAAAGGATGCTTTGAACAGTATTGTTCATTGCCTGCTTTATTAGAAGATTTTAATAGTAAGTCATATTTAAAGATACGTACTATAAAAGAACTTTGTGATTTATATAATTCAAATGACAAAATAGCTGTGGATACAATAACAAAAAATATTGAACTTATGTCCATTGGAATATCTAATATATTTAATTTATTTGCTGCTGATAATATATTTATTCATAGTGAAATAACTCATTATATTCCAGATTATCTAACTTTAATTAATAATAAGATAAATACAATATTCTCTAAAGCTATTACCATTTTACCAAACGAATTAGATAACAAATCTAATTTGTTCGGAGGAGTAAATAGATGTATATATAACTTTTTCGAAGAATTTCTAGATATTATATAAGATACACTAAAATAATCCATAGCATTTTCATATTTAAAATATTATCTTTATTAACATAATAGACAATAGGTAGCTCTGTATAATTATCATTTTGTTTACTTTAAATCTTTCATAAACTCCTTTTTATACTTTGAAGCAATATATTGACTTAAATTTCTTATTTAACTGCTCTAATGCTTCTTTTAAATCAAAAAGTTTTTGTTTCTTTTATTGATACTTTTAATATATCAAATTATAAAAATTCTTTGTATTTTATCTATGAAATTATAAAAAAGCTAAAATATAAAGAGTAAAAATAAGTAGGATATTATATACTACTTATTTTTATTTTTCTAAAATTTATATATCCCTAATTCTATCTATTATATCTGAAATTTCATCATAATCTTCTACCCATATAATATTTATTCCTAATTGTTCAAAAGCTGTTTCATGTAATTCATTATTTATATTATTAAATGATTTAAGAATATCCTTATTTATATTAGTATCCTCTATGGATATCTTAAAATCCTTTTTTCTCATAATTGCATAATGTTTTCTAAGCTTATTTTTTCTATTACTTATTGATAGAAGCCTTCTTAAGTTGGGGTCTGTTAAAGATAATCCAATCATCAATGTTGTATTTTCCCTTAAAAAGTTTAGTTGAGTAATATTAGTCCAAGAATATGGATCATTATATAGGCTATGGTATCTATCTTCAGAAAATACTAATAATCCTTCTGATAATTGTTCATATTTATCAGGATTTCGTGGTAAAAATCCATGCACATGATAAATTCCTAGCTTGTCTGAAATTGAATAATCTAATTCACTATATAAAGAATGATATTCTATACCATGTTTATTAAAATTATATTCTAGTAAATCATCAAAGTTATATGTAACAATAGCTTTAATTCCAGTTCCATTATCTTTTGCTAAACATAATTTTGAAATACTATTTAATAAATTTGAATTTCCATTACCACTATTAATATTTTTATATAATAATTGTGCTAAACTTTCTTCAAATGTCTCTCCTAATGCTGATTTTATAAGTGCAGATTGCAGTAAAGGGGATTTATTATTCGTTTCTTTCATTTTCTTTATAATAAATTCTTTTTCTTCAGAAGTTATGTTTATATTCTTTTCTTCTAATTCCTTCATTATCATAAGTATTAATAAATCAGACATTAAATCGTTCCAATCACCTATCCCAGCTTCCTTAGATACCCCTGCTCCTAAAAATAAAACTAAATCATCTCTACTATATATTTTTTTAAGTTCATTTATTCGTTCTTCTCTTAGTTTCTTCCATCTATCATTATCCTGATTTAACGCTTCAGTTACTAAGTCACTTACTAAAAATTCCACTACTTTCGAAAAATCACCATTTCTAAAATTATTAAATTTATTATCAATTTTACATAACTCATCCAATCCCCATACTTTCACCTGATAATTTATTTCTTCCTTATATATCATCTCCAATATGGATAACTCTTCATGAGTAAATTCATTTCCAAATACTAATAACACACTTTTTATAGGTAATTTTGAATCTTCTATTGAGTTATTTATATTTTCAATAAGCTCTTTATCCAATCTAAAGTAATCATCTTTATTTTTATGCAGCCTTACTTCTATAATTGTCTGGCCATTTAGTCCAGCTATCCCATCCGGTATAATTGCATTAATAACCAAAAACTTTCCTACTTTAATGTTTTTATTTAAAGCTACTTTATTTTCTTCCTCTAATTTCTTGTTTATAGAATTTAAAACTAGTGATTCAAAATAATACACAATATTATTTAAAGTTTTATTACTAGTAACATTTTTATTTTCACCATACATACTCTAGCACCCTTTTTCTTCATAACTTTATTTATATTTTGCTTTATTATTAAATTTATTATAAAAAAATCCTATAAAGTACTTCTAAAAAGTCTACTTTATAGGATTAGTTCAATAATATAAAAATCTTTATTCTATATTATAATTATTTACTTCTTCTCTTTGCTAATTCATATAATGTATGAACTGGAGCACCTGTTCCACCTTTTACACATAAATCACTATTACTTGAAGCCCAAGCTGTTCCTGCTATATCTAAATGCAACCATGGCTTATCTTGTACAAATGCTTCTATAAATAGTCCAGCAGTTATTGTACCTGCAAATCTTCCACCACTATTTTTTAAATCTGCTATGTCAGATTTAATTAATTTTTTATAATCATCAAATGCAGGTAATTGCCACATCTTTTCTCCAGTATATTCTGAAGCTGATTTTAATTCATTAAAGAATTTATCATTATTTGTAACTACCGCTGTTGTAGTTTCTCCTAATGCAACTAAAGCTGCACCTGTTAATGTAGCCAAATCTATAACTTCATCAACTTTTTCCTCTGTTATTATATAATGCACAGCATCTACTAAAGTTAATCTTCCTTCAGCATCTGTATTAACAACTTCTATAGTCTTACCAGCCATAGTTCCAATTACTTCACCTGGCTTATATGCATCCCCAGATATTAAGTTTTCACAAGCTGCTATAACTGCTACTACATTAAGCTTTAAACCTCTTTTTGCAATAATTGACATAGCCCCTATAACAGAAGCTGCTCCACCCATATCTGACTTCATATCTAGCATACTATCAGTTGGCTTTATTGAGTATCCACCTGAATCATAAGTTAAGCCTTTTCCTACTAATCCAAGAACCTTATCTTTATTATCCTTATCTCCAAAGTATCTCATAACTATAAGCTTTGGTTCTTTTGTAGATCCTTTAGCTACATTATAAAAAGCTTCCATGTTTAGTTCTTTAATTTTTTCTACTCCATGAACTTCTACTTCAAATCCACTTTCAGCTCCAACTTCAACCGCTTTATTAGCTAAAGTTTCTGGATAAATTACATTTGATGGTTCATTAACTAAATCTCTAGCAACTATAATTCCATTTGCTATTTCTTTACCTTCTTCAACTGCAGTTAATATCTCTGGAGTTGCTTCCTTAATTCCGCATCTTCCAATTGATACTTCTAATTCTTTTTCTTCTTTTTTATCAGTCTTATATTTGTTAAATGTATATTCTGATAAAAATGCTGCAATTTCTGCATTTTTAATTAACTCTTCAACTTCTATTGTTTCAGTCTTTGGAAGTCTTAAGAACACTGAGTTCACTTTTAATTCCTTAGCTTTTTTGATGGCTTTTGCAGTTGCTTTTCTTACTACATCAACAGTGAATTGTTCCTCTTTTCCTAATCCTACTAAAATAATTGTTTGAATTGATTCATTAGAATCTATTGTAAATGTATATAATTCTCCATCCTTACCATTAAATAAATTTCTGCTTTGTGCTAAAACAACATGTCTATTTATTTCTTCTTTTGATAAGTTAATATTGTTTTCAAATAAATAAAATACTTTTACATCTCCTTGAGAGCATGTAAAGCCTCTATATGATATCTTCATTTAATCACCTCGTCTAAAACTATCTTTTAATCATAATACCACTATTATAAAATCTATTCAATGGATAATAATTATTATTTGTTTGAAAAAATATTTAATTCTAAGAATTTTTTTATTTTGTTGTATAAAAACTTTATTTCTGTAAATAATACTAATGTAGATACAAAACCTGTTTAATACAGGTCCCATCCCCCATTTATTTATAAAGCGCTTCGGCGCTTTTTTATTTTATAAATTATCTTAAGAATTCAAATATTTTATAGTATATAAAGCTTTCCTAAAATATTCTTTTATAATTTCTTTTCTAAATAGGTCAAATTTAAATCTAGTAAACTTATTGTTTAAATATATCTTTAATTTATTTATCTAAAATATATAAAATTATGTAAACCTATTAATTTAAATGATATAATTTATAGTAAATTCTAATAATTTATGAAGGGTTGAGGAAAACATGAAAAATAGAAAGATAATAATACCTATACTACTATTGTCATTTATACTATTACTCAGTGGATGTTCAAAAATGGATAAAGCTCAAAAAGCTTATGATAACTACACTGAAAAATGGGTTCAAAGTGACTATTCAGGTATGTATCAAATGCTAACAAATGATTCGAAATCAACTATATCAGAAGAAGATTTTACTACACGATATACTAATATATTTTCTGCAATAAATGCTAATAATTTATCATTAGAGCTTTCTGGGGATAAAGAAAAATCTGATAATCAAATTATTATTCCATTTAATCTGACTATGAACACCTTAGCAGGTGATGTTACTCTTGAAGATTATAAATTAATATTAGTTAAAGAAGAGAAAGAATATAAAGTAAAATGGGATGAAAGTTTAATTTTCCCTCAAATGACTAAAGATGATAAGGTAAGAATAAGTACTATTCCATCAAAAAGAGGAAGTATACTTGATAAAGATGGTAATCCATTAGCTAAAGATGGAACAATTAATACAATAGGAATTTATCCAGCTAAGTTCAATTCGTCAAACATAGATACTAAAATAACCGAAATAGCTAATATTCTAGATATTAGTGAAGAAAATATAAAGAATAAGCTTGAAGCAAATACTAATCCTGAACAACTTATTCCATTGGTTGATATATTACAAAATGACCCTAAAATTCTCAAATTAATTAATAGAGACGATGAAGGAATATTAATTCAACCTAAATCTGGTAGAGTTTATGCAGGCGGTGAAGCCTTTGGACGATTAATAGGGTACATCGGAAGTATAACAGCTGAAGAACTTGAAGCTAATAAAGATAAAGATTATCATGATACAAGCCTTATAGGTAAAGCTGGCTTAGAGCAAGTTTATGAAGATACATTAAGAAGCAAAGATTCAGCTGAAATATATATAGAGCGTGGAGAAGAAAAAATAACTATTGCAAAAAAAGATGGTGAAGATGGAAAAGATATAAAAACTTCTATAGATTCTGATCTACAAAATAAAATATATAGTGAAATGACTGGTGAAAGGGGAGCTGCTACTGCAGTTAATCCTAAAACTGGTGAGATATTAGCTATGATAAGTGCCCCTTCATTTGATTCAAATGTATTTACAACTTATGTAACTAAAACTCAAAAAACAAAATGGGAAGAAACAAATAATGCTGATGAAATAAATAGATTTAATAAAACATATTCTCCTGGATCAACTATGAAACTTTTAACCGCTTCAATAGGATTAAAAAACGGTGTTATAGATCCTAATGCTACAAGAGATATTAAGGGATTAGGCTGGCAAAAAGATGGGTCTTGGGGAGACTTTGAAATAACTAGAGTAACTGATCCCGGTAGCCCTGTAAATCTAAAAGATGCAGTTAATCATTCAGATAATATTTACTTTGGACAAGTAGCTCTAGAATTAGGTAATGAGAAGTTTATAAATGGAATCAAAGATTTCGGAATTGGCGAAGAATTAAGCTTTGAATATCCTATGCAAGAATCCCAAATTTCCAATGATGGAGATTTAAGTAGAGAAATTTTACTAGCAGATACCGGATATGGACAAGGTGAAATCATGGTTACTCCTTTGCATGTAGCTTTATCTTATAGTGCATTAGCTAATAATGGAGATATAATGCAACCAAGATTAGTAGTAAGTGAAAATTCTGAAGCTAAGGTTTGGAAGCAAGGTGCAATAGCCAAAGAAAATTTACCAATATTAATAGATTCATTTACAGCGTTAATCAATGATGCTGGTGCAACAATTCCCGATGGCGCTGTACCTGGATTTAGAGTTGCAGGTAAAACAGGTACTGCTGAAATAAAAAAATCTCAAGACGATACATCTGGAACTGAAAATGGTTGGTTTGTATCTGTTGATCCAGATACATCTAAAATTTCTATATCAATGATTATTGAAAATGTTAAGGATAGAGGCCATAGTCATGTAACTGTACCTAAGGTTAGAAATGTTATGGAATACTACCTTAATAAATAATGAAGAAGTGAAAAAATTAAGGAATGAAATAATTTTAGTGGAATCTCAAACATTTGTTTGAGATTCTTTATTGTATTTAGAATACCACAGGTTCAACATGTGCTATTCTAAATACAAAAATAAAACTCAGCTTCCGCTGAGTTTCTTCTCTACTTAAATACTACTTTATTATCTTCAAACTTATCGATTATAGCTAAAGACTCAACTCTAGCCCCCATACCTTCTAATACACTTCTTCCTTCTTGGAAGCCTTTTTCTATAACTATTCCTACTCCAACTAAATTAGCCCCCGATTGCTTAACTATATCAATCATTCCCTTAGCTGCACAACCCATTGCTAAAAAGTCATCTATTATTAATATGTTTTCGCCTTCATTTAAGAACTGTTTTCCAACTCTAACTTTATATGTCTTTTTCTTAGTAAATGAATGTACCTCTGATTCATATACATCTTTATCAAGATTTAAGCTTTCTGTTTTCTTTGCAAAAACTACTGGCGCATAATTAAAGTATTGGGATGCTATAGCAGCTATTCCTATTCCTGATGCTTCGATTGTAAGAATTTTATCTATTTTTTCGCCATTAAATCTTTCTCTAAAAGCTTCTCCTACTTCATTTAAAAATTTTATATCCATTTGGTGATTTAAAAAACAATCAACCTTTAATATATTTCCTTCTCTTACTTTTCCTTCATTAAGTATCTTTTCTTTTAACTTTTCCATATAATTATCCCCTTTATTACTTTTTCTATAGTATTCTTAAAAAGCTTGTCCTATTTGATAATTCAAGTAACAAAGCCAAAATAAACTACATGGCAATAATCGAATCTTCGTAGTTAGGATATTTACGGTTTCCTAGTAGAAACACTTGAACCATATCTTCAAGCATATACGAATACTATATGTTTATTTTTTTATCTATTATAACACTATTGTTATATTTTGCGAAGCAAAATAGTGAAGAGTGAAATAGTTAATAGGGAAAAAGTTAAGGAGAAAATCCTTACAGGACTTTTTTTAATAAAAGGTGCTTTGCACTTATAGATTAAATTTTGCGTAGCAAAATATCCTAAGCTTTTCACTCTTTCACTCCTAACTTTTCACTAATATTCTAATTTGCATATTTTATGTTCTTCTAAGCTTTTTCTAACGTCTATTATTCTTTGATTACTTGAGCCTCTGAATCTCAATCCATCTTCCATCTTATTTTTATCAAATTTACCATCTACCAAGACATCTATATTATTAAGTAAATCTCTCCAACCATTTCTTTTATCTAAATTATTAATTATTTCTTCAAAAGTATATCCTGTATAGCTCCATACATTTAATTTATTTTCTTTAAAACTCTTTGCCATATATGCAAATTCCTCTGCTCTTTCAAAAGGATCTCCTCCACTAAAAGTAACACCTTTAATCATAGGATTTTTGAGCACCTCATTAATTAGTTCATCCATATTACGTTCTTCCCCACCATTAAAGTCATGAGTATCTGGATTAAAACATCCTTCACAGTTATGCTTACATCCTTGAGAAAAGAATACCCTTCTGATTCCTGGACCATTAACCAAACTTTCATAAGCTATTCCAGAAAGCCTTATAGTTTCTTTCATATATGACTACATCCCCTTTTATTTTAATTACTCTTTTACTTAAATTATTCTCTTATTTTAATTTTATCGTTATATTTCTCTATTATTCTTCTAGTTCTGTTTAATGACTCAATCACTCTCCCCTTTCCTTCTTCTGTTAGATAATCTGCATCATTAATTGTAGATGGAACAACTTCATAAAATAATCTTCCATCTTTTTCGTACCAATTTACCCAAGTTGGTATATATGTTGGATATTCAATTTTAATTTCATTTGTTTTAGTATTTTTACTTAGTCTTACAGATACTATAACTCCATCTTCCGTATAGGGATTTTGTATTCTTTCAGTTCTTTGACTTGATAAAAAGTTACCCATAGAATAAATTACAGCCGTTTCATTAGTTCCATCTTCTGATTTAATAATATCTATAGGTTGTAATGAATGTGGATGTGTTCCAAATATTATATCTACATTTTGATTTGCTAGAAACTCAGCTATCTTTATTTGTGTGCTATTAGGTTCTAATTCATATTCATCTCCCCAATGCATATAAAATATAATAACTTCTGCTCCATTATTTCTCATATCAAGTATTTGTTCCTTCATTTCTTGAAAATCTGAATCTAATGTATCTTCTCTAAATGTATTCATTAATGGATAGAGTTCTTCTGGTATAATTGTACCATTTAACCCCCTAGCTCCACCTTCAGCAGTCATTGAATAACTATATGATATTATACCGACCTTAATACCATTAACATCCTTTATTACATATCTATTGTCATTAGTACTTTCTCTTGTTCCTATTATATCAAAGCTTCTTTCCTTAAGAACACTTCTAGTTCTATTAAAACCTCGCACGTCTCTATCTAAAGAATGATTATTCATATTATTAACAACATCTACTCCAGCCCACTTCATGGCATCTGCTAATTCATCAGGTGCATTAAAACTTGGATATCCTGAGTATCCATAATTATCTAATCCAGAAAGTGTTCCTTCCATATTTACAATAGTTAAATCTGCATTATTTAAATAATCTTTTACATATTGGATAGTATTTTTAAAATCATATGTATCACTTTGTTCATTATATTGAGTTTCTAATATTTCTTTATGTATTAAAAAATCTCCTGTAGCAACTATATCTATAGTCTTTATATCATTTCCCTCTACTTCTATATCTTCATCTTGGTATTCATCAGAGCTTATATTGTCCGTATTCTTCATAGCTTTGTTATTAAAGTTATTTAATATTATCTCAACTCTAGGAATAAAAAATACACCTACTGCTACTATAATAAACATAGCTATTAATAAAATTATTCTTTTCCCATTACCTTTCATAATTCCCCCTATGTTATACACTTTTATATTTATTATATCCCATAAATATAAAAAATAGCATGCAAAACAATTAAATTTTGCGTGCTATTTATAATCTTTATCTATTTACCTTAACATAATTTAGCCTTCCACCAGCTTTTATTACATCAACTTCTTTTCCAGTTAAGTTAATATATACATTAAAACTAGTCCCATTAGTTACATTCTTTATTCTAGCTTTGCCATCAATTAAAGCTCTTTTAATGTCACTTATTAAAAGTTCATCTAAAAGTTCTACCTTATCATAATCTACTTCTGCTTCAAATTCCATTGGTATAATTCCATTATTTATGAGATTTGCCTTATGAATTCTTGCAAATGATTTAGCAATTACAGCTTTTACTCCTAAATACAGCGGTGCTAATGCAGCATGTTCTCTGCTAGACCCTTGCCCATAATTATTCCCAGCAACTATTATTCCACCATTATTTTCTTTAGCTCTTTTTGGGAACCCTTCATCAACTGTATTAAAACAATACTCTGATAAGTAAGGTATATTAGATCTAAAAGGTAATAGCTTTGAATTAGATGGCATTATATGATCAGTTGTAATATTATCTTCAACCCTAATTAGCACTTTTCCTTCTACTTCATCACTTAATTCTTTATTTACAGGAAAAGGCTTTATATTAGGTCCTCTTACAACCTCTACATTTTCTCCATCTTCTTCAGGAGCTATAATCATTGAATCATCTATTAAAAACTCTTTTGGCATTTCTATATTAATATTTACATCACATTCTCTCGGATCTGTAAGAACTCCATTTATTGCTGAAACTGCTGCTGTTTCTGGGCTTACTAAATATACCTTAGCAGATAATGTTCCACTTCTTCCATAAAAGTTTCTATTAAAAGTTCTTAATGATACTCCTTCAGTTCCAGGAGCTTGCCCCATTCCTATACATGGACCACAAGAGTTTTCTAATATCCTTGCTCCAGCGCTAATTATATCTCCTAGAGCTCCATTTCTAGCTATCATCTCCATAACTTGCCTAGAACCAGGCGCTATAACTAAACTTACATCTTTATGAACCTTTTTCCCTCTTAATATTATAGCTACCTTCATTAAATCTTCATAAGAAGAATTTGTACAACTTCCAATAGCAACTTGATCTACCTTTATTTTACCAATAGATTCTACTTCCTCAACATTATCTGGACTATGCGGTTTAGCTGCTAAAGGCTGTAATTCATTTAAATTTATTGTTATTTCTTCATCATACACAGCATCTTCATCTGGTTTAAACTCTATCCAATCATCTTCTCTTCCTTGAGCCTTAAAATATTCTAGTGTTTTTTCATCGCTAGGAAATATAGATGTAGTTGCTCCAAGTTCAGCTCCCATATTGGTTATTGTAGCTCTTTGTGGTACTGAAAGTGTTTTTAAACCTTCTCCACAATACTCAAACACCCTAGAAACACCACCTTTAACAGTTAGTCTTCTAAGAACTTCAAGAATTATATCTTTAGCTGCAACCATTGGTTTTAAAGCTCCAACCAAGTTTATTTTACATACTTTAGGAGTAGTTATATAATAAGCTCCTCCCCCCATAGCTAACGCTACATCTAATCCCCCTGCCCCCATAGCAAGCATTCCAACTCCACCTGCAGTAGGAGTATGGCTATCTGATCCTATAAGAGTATCTCCAGGAACTGAAAATCTTTCCAAAAATACTTGATGGCATATACCATTACCTGGTCTTGAAAAATAAACACCGTATTTTGATGCTACCGTTTGTATAAACTTATGATCATCAGCATTTTCAAATCCTTGTTGAAGCATATTATGGTCTATGAAAGCTACAGATTTTCTTGTTTTAACTCTATCTATTCCCATTGCTTCTAATTGCAAATATGCCATTGTTCCAGTAGAATCTTGTGTTAATGTTCTATCTATTTTAATACCTATTTCTTTTCCAACTTCTATATTACCTTCAAGCAAATGATTTTTTAGTACTTTGTAAACTAAGTTATCCCCCATTAATTTATTGCCCCCTTTTATCTAATTAACTTTTTCTTCATTTAGTCTCAAGTATTCCTTATATATTCTAACAAGCTCTTTATCAAATAAACTTCTCTTTAATCTTACTGAAGTAGAGCGTACCATTTCTAATATATCTTGAGCTGAACTACTGTCTAATTCTATTCCATATTCTCTAAATTTATTTATAATTCCAGCTTTACCAGAATGTTTTCCTATAACTATTTGCCTTTCTAATCCAACTATTCCAGGATCAAACGCTTCATAATTTTTAGGATTTTTTATTGCCCCATCTGCATGTATTCCTGACTCATGAGCAAACATATTGTCTCCTACAATAGCTTTCCATGCTGGTAATATTCTACCTGATGCTCTAGAAACGTATTCTGAAACTTCTCTAAACATAGTGGTATTTATATTACTTTCATAATTGTAAACAAACATCAATGCCATTAAAACTTCTTCTAATGCAGCATTTCCAGCTCTTTCTCCTAAACCATTAACAGTTACCCCAACATGAGATGCTCCTCCCATTATTCCCGCAATAGCATTTGCAGTTGCCATCCCAAAATCATTATGTGTATGCATTTCTATATCAAAATTTGTTTGAGAACATAAATATTTTATATCTTCATTAATTTTAAATGGCTCCATTATTCCTACTGTATCACAATATCTAAATCTATCTGCACCTGCTTGTTTTGCTGCTTCTATAAATTGAATTAAAAATTCCCTATCAGCCCTTGAAGCATCTTCTCCATTAACAGATATATATAACCCATTTTTCTTTGCAAACTCTACGGATTTAACCATATTTTCTAAAACCCATTCTCTAGAAGTTTTAAGTTTATGTTGTATATGAATGTCCGAAACTGATATTGATATAGCCACTGCATCTACTCCACAATCTATTGACTCTTCTATATCTTTTATAACTGCTCTATTCCAAGCCATAATACTCGACTTTTGATTTCTTTTTGCAATTTGTTTTATAGCTTCCTTTTCATCTCCACCCATAGTTGGAATCCCTACTTCTAGCTGATCAACCCCAAGTTCACTTAGCATCGATGCTATTGCAATTTTTTCTTCATTTGCAAAAACCACCCCTGCTGTTTGCTCTCCATCTCTTAAAGTAGTATCTACAATAAAGACTTCTTTGCCATTATTTAAATTTTTAATAGACATAAGCTTCCCCCTTTAAATTTATTTATTACTTATTGCTAATTAACTAACCCCAATTTTAGATAATAATTCATAATATTTCAAAAATTATTAATAATTATTTTATCATATCCACTAGCTTCAAACAAGTAAAATAAGATTAATTATTATAAAAATTGCAAGTTTAAATAAATTTATTTCATTTTATGCATGTATTATATTTTAATAAGCTAAATCAACATAAAAAATTGCAATAAAATCAAAAAATCTTGCATTTATTTACTTGCGCAAAAAAGTAGGATTTAAAATAACCCTACTTTTATTTTTATATTTATAACTTTCTATAAAACTTTATAGTTATTTTGTTGACTTCCAGAATGAGATATTCTATCTGCTCTCTCTTCAAACTTACCTGGTCCAAATCTTTCGTCAAGGCTTAAATATCCAGTTACTCTTGAAACCCCTTGAATATCCTCACTTCCACAATCCGGACACTTTCTCTCACTACTATTTAAATACTTTCCGCAACTCTTGCAATATCTTATATGAAAGTTTATTCCTAAGTAACTTATATTTGTGCTTTTATATGCATAATTTAATATATCCATTATTGATTCTCCTGATGGACGATCATCTACCTCTATATAACTTATATGTCCAGCATTACATAATTTGTGATAAGGGGCTTCTATATCAATTTTATCTTTTATGGATATAGGATATTTGACAGGTATATGGAAGCTATTAGTATAATAATCCTTATCTGTTACACCTTTAATAATTCCAAAGGATTTTTTATCTTTCTTTATAAATTTGCCAGAAAGTCCTTCTGCAGGTGTAGCATAACAACTCCAATTTAGCTTTGTTTCTTCTGTTACTCTATCAATAAAACTTCTTATATAACTAATAATCTTAAATCCTAACTTTCTTGCATCATCATTTTCTCCATGATGATGACCAGTTAAAGCAATTAAAGTTTCAGCCAAACCAATAAATCCTATTCCCCAAGTCCCTTGCTTCAATATAGGCTCTATTGAATCCTCTTGAGATAGGCCTTCTGATCCCTTAAGTAACCCTTGACCAGCAACAAAAGGTAAATCCTTAACCTTAAGTTTCTTCAATACATTATATCTATGAAGTAATGACTCCTTTGCTAAATTTAATCTTTTATCTAAAATATCGAAGAAATCATCAATACTTCCATTTGCTTGAATTCCTATTCTAGGTAAATTAATTGTTACAGGAGCAATATTACCTCTACCTTTACATCCTGGCTCTCCATTAATATTCTTCATTAAATAAGTTCTACATCCCATAGTCGCAGGCATATATCCCATATCATAATACTCTTTATTAAAATCAGCATCTATATTCATAAATGTAGGGTTCATTCTCTTAGCTGCAACTCTACATGCTAATTGATATAAATAATGATATTTATCTTCTGGTTCTCTATTTACTCCTTCTTTAACTCTAAATATTATATTAGGAAATATAGGTTGTTCTCCCTTACCTAATCCCTTTTCATATTCTAATAAAAATATTTCACATATTAATGCTGCATCTCCAGAGTTTGGTATACCTAAATTTATAGAACTAAAAGGAACTTGTGAGCCTGCCCTAGAATGCATTGTATTCAAATTATAAACAACACCTTGCATTGCTTGATGTATCTTCTTTTTTAATCTTTCTTCTGTTAACTTTTGTATTCTATCTTTATCTAATCCGAGTTCTTCCAATTCCAATCTTATTTCTTTTCTTGTAGGATCAACAAATATAGCCATATCATTATCAAAATCCGGATGTGATTGTCCTCCAAACATATCATTTTGACTTGACTGAAGTAATATACACGAAAGTTCTGCTGCTGTCTCTATCCTTTTAGGAATTTTAATAGTTCCATAACCTGTATTAAATCCTTGTTCTAATATTTCTTTTGTTGGTATGTGTAAACAGTTAATAGTCAAGTTATAACTATCTAAATCATGATAATATAAATCTCCATTTTCATGTGCTTTCGCTAAATGCTTTGGCATCATAGATAAGTTATGCCACTTATTAGACTCTGATGCTATTCTTAACAATTTAGAGCTAAAGTTATTTCCAACATTAGCATTATCTCTATCAGTTTCTATACCTATTTTTTCGATTGCTCTCATTAAGTCTGATTTTATTTCTCTAACCTTAGTTCTTTCTTTTCTATAACTTGAATATGCAGTTTTAATATTTTTATAATTACTATCAATCAAAGATTTTTCAACTAAATTTTGAATTTCTTCAACCGTTATTTTTTCATTACCTGTTTCTTCTATATAATTTATTACCTTTTTTACAATATCTAATAATTCAACTTCTTTAAGCCTTTCCCCTATTTCATCTCCTGCTTTTCTTATTGCCGTAGCTATTTTAACTGAATTGAAGGAAACTTCTCTCCCATCTCTTTTTACTACATATAGCACTTACACTACCCCCGTTACACAATATATTGTATTAATTATAGTATTCATTATACGCTCTAAAAATATTCATTTCAAATTGTAATATAATTAGATTTCAATAGATTTACTTTTAATATATGGTGTTTTCTTCTATATTTACTTCTTTTTATGATTATATAAAGTTGACAAATAAAAATTTCTCTCAACAAAACTATATCACTATTGATATAGTTTTTAAGTATCAGTATTGATATATAAATTTGCTATGATATAATAAAAATGTATAGATTTTTAAGATTTTGAGATTATAGAATTATATTAAATTATTTTATATTAGGAGGATTTTTATGCAAAAAATAGCATTAATAGTTGATAGTGCGTGTGATTTATCTCTTGAGACACTTAAGGAAAAAAATATTCATTTACTTCCACTTAGAATTGCTTACTCTCATAAAGAATATAGAGATAAGATAGATATATCTGCTGACGAAATTTACGATAACCTAGAAAAAGAAGTTCCTAAAACATCTTTACCTAGTGCAGAAAATATGGAAGAAATTTTAGTTTCATTAGAAAATGAAGGCTATACTCATGTTATTGCTATAACTATTTCTAGCGGCCTATCAGGAACATTTAACTCAATAAGATTAGCACTAGAGGATCATCCTCAGCTAATATCTTATGTATTTGATACTAAAATTTTAGCTATGCCTGAGGGCCTTGTTGCATTAGAGGTTGCTAATTTAATTAATGATGGAAAAACATTTGAGGAAATAGTATCTGAAATTCCAAAAATAAGAAGAAATATTACTGGATACTTTACTATAAACACATTAGAATACTTAAAAAGAGGCGGAAGAATAGGTAAGATATCTGGTACAATAGGAGAAATGTTGAATCTAAAGCCTATTGTAACTGTTGATGAAGAAGGTGTCTACTATACTGTATGTAAAGCTAGAGGAAGAAAACAATCAATATTAAAGCTTACAAATATATTAAATGATGAACTTGCTTTAGGACCTTGTAAAGTTTGGGTACTTCAAGGTGGAGCTTTAGAAGAAGCAAAAAATTTCATGGAATCTCTGAAAGGCTTAAAAAATATAGTTAGTCTTGATATATCCCAAATAAGCCCTGCTTTAGGAGTACATGGAGGACCCGGGTTACTTGGCCTAGCAATTCAAAAGGTTTATTAATATGGATAATTACAACCTTCACCTAAGCAGTATAGAAGATATAAAAGAGGAAGAAAAAAGACTCCATGAAGAATACAAAAGAAAACTTTCAGAATTAAAAAAGATTCAAAAAGAAAAAGAATCTGTTGGTCAAGTATTTACTAAAGGTCTATTACCTATATATGTTCTTCATATACTTAGTATTGCTCCTTCAAATGGATATGATATTGCAAATAAAATAGGTGAACGTACAAACGGACTTTGGATTCCTAGTACTGGTGGTATTTATCCTTTACTAAAGAAATTAGAAAAAGATGAATATATAATTGGTGAATGGGATGATCCTAAAAAGAAATTTCAAAAAGTTTATTCCTTAACTCAAAAAGGAATAGAGGAATATGAATCTAGAAAACATCTTTTAAAGCCTAAGATAGAAGAGGCATTAAAGGTATTTAAAATAATTTATAAGGACCTTTATAAATAGTTACCTTTTTGTATTATATTTTTTAATTTTGCACAAAATAACATTATAAATTTTTAGGTGGTGTTATTTTGAAAGGTAAAATTATTGATTATAATTACTTTGAAGCTTTTGTAGCTTTAGAAGATGATACTGTTGTTAAAGTTCCACTTACTCAAGTAAGTGATTATTTAAGCGTTGGTGCTGTAGTTAATCTTGACTCTAATAATTTAAGCTGCAGCACTAGTAATAAACCTAAATTGACTCAAGATAAAATAGTAGATTTTTTTTAATAATAAAAAGATGCTTGATATTCAAGCATCTTTTTATTATGATACGCTTATTGCATTTACTGGACAACTAGCTTCTGCATCCTTAGCTTCATCTTCTAATTCACTAGGAACATCAGGATTTTTTGCCACTGCCTTTCCATCATCATCCATTTCGAAAATTGATTCACAAATTGATGTACATAATCCACATCCAATACAAGTATCTTTATCTACATGAGCTTCCATATTGTAATCTTCCTTTCTTTATTAATATCATTACTATTTTACCCATGAATATATATTTTATGTATTTCTTACTAATACAAACCTTCAAAAATTAATGAATATAAATCATTATTTATTACATATTCCTCTGCTATTCCTTCTTCTAAAGCTTCAGTTAAATCCACATTTATTGGAAGTTCTCCAATTAAAGGTACACCTAAATATTCAGCATGCTCTTCTGCTGATTTTTTACTAAACACTCTCATCTTGGTATCACAACCTGGACAATTTATATAAGACATATTTTCTACAACACCTCTTATTGGTAAAGGCATCTTATTTGCCATTGTTATTACCTTTTTAACTATCATAGATACCATATCTTGTGGGGTTGAAACAATAATAAGCTCTGTAATAGGGAAGCTTTGCATTACTGTTAAAGTTATATCTGATGTACCTGGTGGCATATCTATTAATAAATAATCTAACTCTCCCCATACTGTATCAGTAAACAGTTGAGTTAAAACACTTGTTACTATAGGACCTCTCCAAACAACTGGATCATCTTCCTTTGGTATTAGTAGATTCATTGATAGTACTTTTACTCCACCCTTTGATTCTACTGGATTATATTTAAAATTATTTTCATCAATAGGTTCAATAACTGCTCTTTTATTACTTATACCAAAAAATCTTGGCATTGAAGGACCTGTTATATCAGCATCTAAAACGCCGACTTTATATCCTTTTTTTCTTAATGTACTTGCTAATATCCCAGTAACTGTAGATTTACCTACTCCACCTTTACCGCTTATTATTCCAATTACATTCTTTATTTCACCATACTTAGGTAATAGCTTACCACAACCTTGTGCTCCAACAGTATCCTTTGAGCTACATTTATTTTTACTTGGACAAGTTGAACAACCTGACATAATACTTACCTCCTACCAGTTTTTCTCTACTTCTTTTGGAATATTATCTTTAGTATAAATAGAAATATTCCATTCCTTAAATTCATTTTCCCCGACTACATAGTAATAATACTCTATGTTGTTTTTCTTATCTTGCACTGTTATATTACTCTTATATATAGTTGAATTATGTCCCCTATTTTTGATGTTTATAACAATATCAAAATCATTTTGATTGTTATTTACCATCTCTACATTAGGTGTAATATTTCTCGCTCTTGTGAGAAAATCCTCTATATCAGAAGAAAATATATATTTTAGACAATCTACATCTTCTTGCACGTCAATTCCAATCTTATTATTTCCATCATTAAGAACCTCTTTTTGAAGATTCATAACATCTAATATAGAATTATAATATATGTATTCAAAATCTCTAGGCTTTCTAATTATTGATAAATTTTGAAGAATCCCTTCATCCAATCTTTTAGAGACCGTAAAACTAATATCATCGTTATAAAAGTTTCCATCATATGCCCCAACTACATAATTAAAAGTCTTAACTTCATCACCAACTTTTATTTCAAATATGTAGTCTGGCTGTAAATCTGATTTTTTTTCACTAACCTTTGCCTTTGATAAAAGGTTATACATGTTTAATATAGCTTTATCATCAGTTACAAGAAACTTAAATGACTTATCTCTGACACTTTGAATACTTATAACCTCTACTTTTCCACTTCCTAAGTAATCAAAATAACCGTTATCGCTTTTAAATTTACTTTTTATATTATCTATCATCCCACAAGATGTTAAGCTAAATGACAGAATTATCACTAATATAGTAATTATACTTTTTATTGGCTTTTTCAATTATATCCTTCCCCTCTATTAAAAAGTCAATAGTATCCCTACAATAACTTATAGTTAGGAGAAGCATTAGCTTCTCCTAACTATAAATAAATTATAATACTTTAATTCTTTAATAGCAAATCTTATTAAATGATTATTGAAAACTCTTTGATATATTATCCAAGACAACATTTATGCTATTTTTTTCTTTTCCTTTTATATAGGAATATTTAATCATAAGAACTTTTCCCTCTGAGTAATTTCTAAGATAATATTTATTTATAGTATCGTCCTCTTTTTTATTTATAATATACCAAGTACTATTATCCTCTACTATTTTTATATCATCTTTATTTATTGTTATATCATTACAAATAGATTCTATTTCATCATTTGTAATAGATATATTTCCATGAATATCTTTCCCATCAGTAAAATTAATATTTATATAACTATTGGAATTATCGTCTATTTCCCACCCTATTGGTAGTGAAATTTTATATTTCCCCTCTCTCAACAAATAAACATCAAATTCTTCTATATTATTATTTGAAATTGCAACTTTTCTTATATCATTTATAAATAGATTCTTCATACAGACTATAAGAAACATTAGGAATACCATTAGGGTTATTATATAGATTTTTTTCTTATTCATTTAATATACTCATCAGGATTTATAAGTACACCCTGCTATAGCACTCTATTGCATAGGTACTACAACAGTTGAATTTCTGAAATCATAGAACATCAACCAGCATCCCATTCCATCCCTAGTTTCATCATTAATCCAAGTTACAAATCCAGTCTTTCCTTCATAAGGTTGCTCATCTCTATTTTTCTTTCCTGGAATACCATAAACTATATACCTTAGATTTCCATCTTTATCACATTTATATCCAAGCATAAAGTGTCCATACTTTCTTATATATGGATAGTAATTAAGCATTGGATAATATGCTACTGTATATCTATTATAATTTGACATATTACACATTTCATGCAAATCATGAACAGGTACTTTATACCACTTACAATATTTTATTTCTTGATATTCCCCTCTGCAGTGTTCAAATCCATTGGCAATTCCCTCAAAGTATTCTCCAACACTTCCTCTTATTGTAAATACCTTCGGCTCCTCTTCTATATTATCTTCTATTTTTTCATCTATCTTCTCTTCGTATTCATCAAATTTATTCTTCTTATTGCCCCTGTTTAATGAATCCATTTCATATTGATTAATGTTTTCTTCTTTACTTTCAACTTGATTTTCTCCAATCTCTTGCTCAGTAAATTGATTATCTTCGTTAATAATCTCCTCTTCATCAATACTATCATGATTACCATCTCTGTTTAATGAATTCATTCCGTAATAATCAATATCCTCAGTTTTATTTGCAAATGGGTTTTCTTCAACCTGTTGATTAATAAATGGATTATCTGCGCTAACAATCTCTACTAAATTAGTAGGCTCTTCTACAACTTCTTCTGATTCTTCTAAATGCTTTTCGTCTTCTATATTTATAGGATCAATACTATCAATTTCCTCAATAATAGGTCTTTCACCTCTAATATCTTCATCTCTATGTTCATCACATTTCTTTTCTTTCTTCTTATCTTCATGATGTTTCTCTTCATCACACTTCTTCTTTTCATGGTATTTATCTTCATCCTTTTTCTTTTTTTCATCTTTCTTAATATATTCAATCTTATCCTTTATTTTTTCATGAGCAGATTTTACTATTTTGTAATTTTTCCAATTTTCACTTGGTTGTTCTCCATTTATGAAACCGCACATTATTATAATTGGAACTTTATTCTTCATCTTAGCTATTGCAGCTCCTGATACTTTATCATAAGATATTCCTAATCCTGCTATATCATCAACAGAATACTCCTTTGTTATTTCTGCCTTTCCACCATCGGAAATAGTAATTTTACCTAAGTCTACTATTTTCTTAGTATCTTTCTTATTGCATATAGCTAAAATGCAATAATCATCATCATCATTCCTTAGATTTTGAGCATAGAAAGAAATTTTGCATGTATCTCCTCTTGCTTCTATCTTTGAATATCCTGATAAGGTTTTGTCATTAGAATTAGAGTAGCCTCTTTCGTCTTCTTGTAAAATAATAAAATTTCTATACAACTTATTTAATTGTGACAAACCTCTAGAACCTCCACTTTACATTAATTCAATACATTATATGCATATCATATCTAAATATGTTAAAAATAAAACTCGTGAGATTATTTGATATTACACCAAATTTCTCACGAGTAAAATAATTACTATATTAAATCGAAATCTATCTTAAATATTGATTTATCTTATCTGACAAAGTCGCAAACTCTTCAATAGTTAAAGTTTCGCCTCTTCTTTTTGGATCAATATTAGCCTCATTAAATGCTAATTCTAAGTTTTCTTTACTTAATCCGATATTTTTCACACCATTCCAAAGAGTTTTTCTTCTCATATTAAACGAATTTCTAATTATATCAAAAAATAATTTTTCATTTTCAACTTTAACTTTTGGCTCATTTAATTTATCTAATCTTATCACTATAGAATCAACCTTTGGTCTTGGTATGAAGCATTGAGGTGGTACTCTTCTAACTATTTTAGTATTACAGTAATATTGAACTAATAATGAAAGAGAACCATAATCTTTGTTCCCAGGATCTGCATTCATTCTTTCTGCAACTTCCTTTTGTATCATTATAGTTAATGATTTAAAGTTATAGCCTTCCTTTAATAATTTAACTATTATAGGCGTAGTAACATAATAAGGTAAATTAGCAACAAGCTTTACACTTTTTTCTTCTCCAATTATCTCATTAAAATTAACCTTTAAAGCATCCTTATGTATTAATGTAAATTTAGGATTATTTCCTATTTCTTGATTCAAGATAGGTATAAGATCATTATCTAATTCTATAGCTACTACTTTTTTAGCCTTATTTAACAATTGAGCTGTTAATGTACCAACTCCTGGTCCTATTTCTATTACTAAGTCATTTTCATCTACTTCAGCACCAGCAACTATATCTCTTGGAACTGAATCATCTATTAAAAAGTTTTGTCCTAAGCTTTTGGAAAACTTAAAATTATATTTTTTAACTAGCTCAGCCGTTTTTATATCTTGTATTTCCATTAATTTTTCACCTCTAAAATTTCTTCTATTTTTTGTATTGCCTTAATGAATTCCTCTTTTGTTATAGAATATTTATTTAATCTACTTAACATCTGATTTGCATTTCCATATCCTATTCCTAGTTCTTTTCCTAGGATTATTCTTCTTCTTTTCGAATCAATATCACCTGTAAGTTTAAAATGGAACATATCTTCAGAGGTATATACTTCATCAACTACCTCTTCTGATATTTTTGCCCTATTTAAAGCTTCTATAATCACCTCTGGAATTGCATTTTCTACGCCTATATCATCACCTTTTATTCCATCCTCTTGGGCTATATAAGCATGCTTTATTCCCTTCACTCTTTTAGCTATTATACTTCTGATCTTTTCTCCTGCAAAATCAGGATCAGTTAAAACTATTACACCTTTTCTTTTTTGAGCCTCTTTTATTCTTTCTATAACCCTAGCATTTATTCCAAATCCACCAACTGCTATAACTTCAGCATCAACAGCTTGCTTAACAGCAGTTATATCATCTCTACCTTCAACAACAATAACCTCTTTAATCAAAATATTAACTTCCTTTCCGTTAATAAAAAAATCCTTTATTTATTACATCTAAGTAATAATTTATCCTTATATTCTTATTATGTCAAATTAATTAGAAAATAAAAGGATGCTCTAACTTTAGAGCACCCTCTTATTTTACCATTCCCCTGGATAAGCTAAAATATAAACAGGAACGTTATATTTTCTTCCCCAGTTATTATATGCTTCTGCTTCAGAATTTACATATACATCTATGATATTTCCTTTTATAGCACCACCAGTATCTGCAGCTACAGCTCTTCCATATCCCTCTACATAAACTAAACTTCCTAAAGGAATAACTCTTGGATCAACAGCTATAGTACTTATACCATTTGGATCTCTAACAGGTACAGTCCCTGTTGCTGTAACTCCACCACCACTATATGCAGTAGACTCACAATATATTACGCTCTTATAATTTAATAGCTGACCATCTCTACTTGCAAAGGTTTTTCTTGTTCCTTGTGCAACTACTTTATTAACTGGTTCTGCTACTACCTTGGAACTTTTAACAGCTCTAGAAAATTCTTCACCATTTTTGTAAACTATTTCATAAGTGACTTCCTTTTCTCCTGAAGCTCCATCTTGTCTAACTTCTTCTAGTCCACTATCAAGGTTTGCATCTGTTTCAACTACTACATCAAAATCAATAGCCTCCTTGGCTAACTCTTTTTTCACCTCAACCTTAACAAGGTTAATTTTTAAATTCGATGTAATTTTCGTATTTAATGCAGGAGTTATCTCGTCTAAACCTTCATTAAATTCAATGCCTTGATTCTTAAGTTCTTCTTCTACTTCTAGCATTTCCTCAATAGTATCTTCTGCAGTGTCAATTTTTACTTGTTTATCTCCTACAGTAAGTTCTACTGAAACAGCTCTCTTAATAGAAATTGTATCTCCTTCAGATACCTTACTATTTAAAGCTGGTTGAACTTTGTCTTTAGGGTTAACTTCTACCCCGTTTGTATCCAACACATCTTTAACAGTCCCTTTATATGTGACAAACGTTTCTTCTTTACCGTCTATTTCCATTGTTACTGTCTTTCTCATATTTATGAACGTCACTGATAATATAATAGCAAATACTGCTATACCCATCAGTATTTTTGCCTTTGGACCGTTAGAAAAATTATTTTTCATGTATTCTTTCCATTTTTCTACCATCTACTTTACCTCCTTTGGCAAGAGCGTCTTTTGCATTATAATTGAATTGAACGCTTTTGTCAAATTAAGACCTCCTGCATTAATGAAACTGCGTATAAATGCATCATATGCATACTTAAAATATAAATTATAAATAATAGCAATTTTGCAGCCTTTTACAAAAAGTAGATACGTTCTTTATATGACTTTTCCGTGTATGTTAACAAAATAATGAATTTGTAATTTTTTGAAGTTATTACTTTTTTATTGTACTTTATAAATTATTTCCAATCAACCTCTTAAAATTATCATTTACAGCCAAATTAACTTCTTTTGGGTCCAATTCCTTTATTATAGCAATTTGTTCTATTATATAAGCTATATAGTCCGATTTGTTCCTCTTTCCTCTATTTGGTACAGGGGCCATATATGGACAATCTGTCTCAACTAGTAATTTTTCTAGTGGGACATGCTTAACCACCTCTACTATTTTTTTTGCATTTTTAAATGTAACTACCCCTGTTATTCCAATATAGTATCCATGTTTTATACATTCCATAGCAAATTCAGTACTACCTGAAAAGCAGTGAACTATTCCCTTTACATTAGGAAATTCTTTAATAATTTCTAAAGTGTCTCCATGTGCCTCTCTATCATGTATTACTACAGGAAGATTTAGTTTCTCTGCAAGTTTCATTTGTTGTCTAAAAACTTTCTTTTGTATATCCTTTGATGGATTTTCGTCCCAATAATAATCTAATCCAATTTCTCCAATAGCGATTATCTTTTTATTCTTCTCAACTAAATCTAAAATTTCTTTTTCTACATCGTCATTAAATTCATTTGCATTTTCTGGATGTATACCTAAAGCTCCATAAATAAAATCATTTTCAAGAGTCAATTTATTAGCTTTTGATATACTTTCATAACTAGAAGCACAATTTAGTATACCTATAACTCCATTTTCCTTAATTTGTTTAAATACACTTTCTCTATCTTCATCAAAAGCTTCATCATCATAATGAGCATGTGTATCAAATATTACATATTTATTTTCCATATCCATTCCTCCAATTCATTCTGAAATTATTATAAATATTATTATATTACAAAAAACGATAGAATACACATTTTATCTTTATTTATATATATTATCCGTAGGCAAAAAAGGAGTCTGCTAAAAAACTAAGCAGACTCTTTTATGTTATTTATATACTGTTATACACTATGTTTTTTCCCTGCATTTCCGATGTTATTGGCATGGTCACCTATTCTCTCTAGATTACTTATTAAATCTAAGAATATAACACTTGATGCTGCAGAACATGATTTTTCATTTAATCTCTTTATATTATTTTCTCTAAATTTCTTTTCTAGCTTATCTATTTCATTTTCTATTTGCTCTATTTCCATTGGAGCTGTTGGATTTTTACTATTATAACTACTAATAGCAACTTCAATAGCCTTAACAGTTTTATCAAATATTAGTGATAATTCTTCTTTAGCTTTATCTCCAAGATGAATATTCTTATTCATTTTTTCTACAGCTAGATCTGCTATATTCTCCGCATGATCCCCAATTCTCTCTATATCATTAATTACATGATATGTTGAACTAAATAATTTTATGTCTTCTTCTGGTAAATCAAGTTGTGAAAGTTCAACTAAGTAATCAGTTATATCCTTTTCTAATGCATTTATTATTTTTTCATTTTTATATACCTTTTCAGCTGATTCAGTACTATTTTCAGTAAATGCCTTCATAGCTAACTCTAAGTTTTCTTTTGCTTTAGTAGCCATTCTTATTGTTTCTTTAAGTACTTGTCCATTTGCTACTATAGGAGTTTCTAATAAATTCTTATCTAAATATATAGCTCCTTCTTTTTCTATTTCAGTATCACCTGGAAGAATCTTGTTAACTATTTTAACTAAATATGCTGATAACGGTAATAATAATACAGTAACTGTAATATTAAATATAGTATGAGCATTAGCAACTTGTCTTGCTACACTTGTTGGATCAGTTGATTCTACTAATCTTATAAATGGATTTATAAATGGTAAGAAAATTAATGCTCCTATTGAATTAAATAGTAAGTGTATCAATGCAGCTTTCTTTGCAGTTCTATTTGCTCCTAATGACGCTAATATTGCTGTTACGCAAGTTCCTATATTACAACCTAATATTACAGGAAATGCTAAACGCATATCTATTGCACCAGTTGTTGCAAGAGCAACCAAAATACCAGTTGTCGCTGATGAGCTTTGTACAACAGCTGTCATACCAAGACCAGCTATTAAGCCTAAAATACTATTATCTGCAACTACCATTACAAATTCTTTAAACCAACTCGCCTCTGCTATTGGTTTCATGGCATCTGACATTACGCCCATCCCCATAAATAAAATACCAAATCCTAAAGCTATACTTGCTATATCTCTAACTCTTTTCTTCTTGGCTATAAGCATTATTATAGCACCTGCGCCTATAAATAATGGTGCAATTGCATCTAAATCAAAAGATACCATTTGAGCTGTAATAGTTGTACCTATATTAGCTCCCATTATTACTCCTGTTGCTTGAAATAAGTTCATTAATCCTGCATTTACAAAGCTTACAACCATAACCGTTGTTGCACTTGAGCTCTGTATTATTGCAGTAACCAATGCACCCACTAAAACTCCTATGTACTTATTGCTCGTTAACTTTTCTAGTATTGATTTTAGGCCTTCACCTGCAGCATTTTCTAGACCATCTCCCATAAGCTTCATGCCATATAAGAATAAACCTAGTCCACCTATTAAACCTGTTAAAATAGCAAACTTGTCCATAAATTATTCTCCTTATAATTTAAATAATTTCAATTGTTAATATAAAGTTAATATTTTGTTAACAAAATTACTATACAACTAATAGATAAAATTGTAAATATTAAATAGTATGTAAAGTTATCCTTATTTTTAAATTTATCTATTTATTATAAGAAGATCTTTATAAAGCATTCATAGTTTATTTATTTTTTTGTCACACTATTGTCATATTATTAATGTATTATAATAACTGTAAAGTAGTTAAAGCATTATTATTTACCCCTAAAACCATCTAATGGTCCCTAGATTAAATTATTCCCCAAAGTGATTTAATCTAGGGTTTTTCCATTTAAATCATTAATTTCTTTCTTCCTTTAACCTCTTAACTTCTTCAAAGGCTCTTTTCTTATCAAGCTTTTTAAATAATATTTCTAATGATAAAACTTCTTCACTCTTCTTTTCTATATAGCTCCATATGGGCTCTTCTAAATCTAAAGAGTTTCTTATCTTCTTGCAAGTATCTGGCATAAATGGTTCTAATAAGTTAGATAAATTTGCAATTACTTGAACGCACTCATAAATCTTATTTTTAATTTCCTTATTACTCTTTTGTAATTTTATCTTTAATAATTCATCTTCAAGATATTTATTCATTTTTTTGACATAAGACATAATATCTAAAATTGCATTTTTAAACTTACCTTCTTCTATATTATCTCCTACATCAAAATATAGATTTAATATTTCATTTTTAAAATCATTTGATATAATTCCATTAGGTATCTTAGAATCATAATTTTTATTTATAAAATCAATTGTTTTATTAATAAAATTACTTAATGAATTAACTAAATCCCTATTTACTACATTTATAAAATCTCTCCAAGTAAAATCAGTATCCTTTACTTCTGGAGAATTCAGCGCTAAATAATATCTAAACTCATCAACATCATAATTATCAACTATATAGTCACCCCATATAGCCCAATTTTTAACTGACGAGAAATTTTTCCCTTCTAACTTCATATATTCGCTTGATATAACTCTCAAATTAGGATTCTTTATTCCAATACCTGCTAATATAGCTGGAAATATTACAGTATGGAATGGTATATTATCTTTACCATGAACAAAATAAACTCTTGAGTCTTCCCCCTGCCAATATTCTTTCCAATCTTCGTTTCTTTCTTCTAAACACTTCATACTAGCTGTTAAATATCCCATTACCGCTTCAATCCAAACAAATATTTTTTTATCATCATATCCTTCTAAAGGAACATCTACTCCCCAATTAAAATCTCTTGTCACAGCCCTGTCTCTTAATCCTTCATCTAAATATCTCTTTACTATTTTTTGAGCATTTTCTCTCCAACCCTTTTGCCTAATTAAAAGTCTTCTAACATCATTTTCAAAACTTGAAAGTGAAAAAAATAAATGTTTTGTTTCTTTTAATATTGTTTCATTACCACAAAGCTTACATCTTTTATCTAAAAGTTCCTCTGAATCTATTATCTCCAAGCAGCTTTCACATTGGTCACCTGAGACTATTTCCCCGCAATGTGGACATTTTCCTTCTATATACCTATCAGATAAAAATTCATGGCAATTTTCACAATATGTTTGTTCTATTTCCTTTTCATATATATACCCATTATTATATAATTCAAGGATAAATTTCTTAACCTTTTCTTCATGATAATCAGAGTGAGTCTTCTCAAAAACATCAAAGGAAAATCCTAGACTATCAAAACATCTCTTAAACTCATCATGATATTTAATAGTTGCCTCTAATGGAGTTATTCCCTCTTCTTTTGCTTTCATAGTTACTGGCGTACCATGACAATCTGTTCCTGATAAAAATACAACTTCATCTCCCATAAGTCTATGATACCTAGCAATTATATCTCCTGGGAGCAATACTGCTATTCTTCCTAAATGTAATGGTCCATTTGCATATGGCCATGCGTTTCCTACTATTATATTCATAAAAAACCCCCTTATAAAAATTAGAAAAGTGAATGAGTGAAAAAGTGAAAGATTAAGGAGAAAACTCAGCTAAAAGCTGAGTTTTTATATAAACTTTTAATAATTCAATTGTAATTGAATTATATCCTTAACTTTTTAACTTTTCATTATTTCACTTCTTAACTATCTTACTACGCTTCCTGTTGGTAGTTCTCCTGGATTTACTACTTTTAATAAGCTATCATCATCTGTTGATGCTGCTAATATCATACCTTGTGATAATTCGCCTCTTAATGTTACAGGTTTTAAATTAGCTACTAATACCACATATTTTCCAACTAAGTCTTCTGGTTTGTAGTATTGTGCTATTCCTGAAACTACCTGTCTTTCTTCTCCATTTAAATCTACTTTTAGTTTTAATAACTTTTTAGCTTTCTTTATAGGCTCACATTCTAATACTTTTACTACTCTTAAGTCTATTTTCTCGAAGTCTTCTATAGTTATTTCTTCTTTAATTGGAGTTATTTCTCTCTTTTCTTCCTTTTTATTAGCTGCTAATTGTGCTTCTCTTAATGCTTCTAACTCTGCTATTTTTTTATCTACGTCTATTCTTGGGAATAAAGCTTCACCTTTTTGAACCTTAGTTCCAACTATTGTTCCATTAAAATCATTTAATGATTCAAATGTAATATTGCTTGCATTTATTTGCTCATTAATTTTCTTACTTGTATCTGGTAAGAATGCAGATAATAAAACTGATGAGAATCTTAAGCTTTCTATTAAGTTATATAAAACTGTTCCAAGTCTTTCTTTCTTATCTTCGTCCTTAGCTAATATCCAAGGAGTTGTTTCATCTATATACTTGTTTGCTCTACCTATTAATTCAAATATATTTTCTAATGCTTCTGGAATTCTTAAGTCATCTATAGCCTTATTAACTTTCTTTGGAGTTTCTAATGCTAAGCTTATTAATTCATCATCTATAGCTTCTTTTATATTATTGTTTGGGATTACTCCATCAAAATATTTTTCAATCATAGCTACAGTTCTTGATAATAAGTTTCCTAAGTCATTACATAAGTCTGAATTTATCTTCTTTATAAATATCTCATTATTAAATAATCCATCTGATCCAAACGGTATTTCTCTTAATAGATAATATCTAACTGCATCAACACCAAAGTTTTCAACTAATGTTACTGGATCAACTACATTACCTTTAGATTTAGACATCTTTCCCCCATCAACAAGTAACCATCCATGACCGAATACTTGCTTTGGCAATGGTAAATCTAATGCCATTAACATAATTGGCCAATAAATAGTATGGAATCTTAAAATATCCTTACCAATTAAATGTACATCAGCAGGCCAATATTTATCGTATAAATCTTTGTTATCACTACCATATCCTAAAGCAGTTATATAGTTTGAAAGTGCATCTATCCAAACATATACAACATGGTTTTCATCAAATGTTACAGGAACTCCCCAGTTAAAGCTAGTTCTTGAAACACAAAGATCTTGTAATCCTGGCTTTAAGAAATTATTAACCATTTCATTTTTTCTTGATTCTGGTTGTATAAAATCTGGATGAGTTTCAATATACTCCATTAACTTATCAGCATAATTACTCATCTTAAAGAAGTAAGCTTCTTCCTTTGATTTTTCTACTGGTCTACCACAATCAGGACAATTTCCATTAACTAATTGAGTTTCTGTCCAGAAAGATTCACATGGAGTACAATATAAACCTTCATATGATGATTTATAAATATCTCCCTTGTCATATAATTTTTTAAATATATCTTGAACAGCTTTTATATGATAATCATCAGTTGTTCTGATAAACTTATCATAGCTAATATTCATCATCTTCCATAAATCTTTTATTCCTGATACTATTTCGTCTACGTGCTCTTTTGGTGTTATTCCCTTTTCTTCTGCTATCCTTTGTATCTTTTGACCATGTTCATCTGTTCCAGTCAAAAACATTACATCATATCCAGTTAATCTCTTATATCTTGCAAGAGCATCTGCTGCTACAGTTGTATAAGTGTTTCCAATATGAAGTTTAGTTGATGGATAATAAATTGGTGTAGTTATATAATATGTCTTTTTACACATACCATTTCTCCTCCCTAACATTGTTATCTTCTTTATAATAAAAAAATCTCTATATAGGTATATTAAGACCTATATAGAGACGTATTATACGTGTTACCACTCTAATTCATACTTATTTCACAATAAATATCTCACTAGGTGAATTTAATCACCCTGCAATATAACGGTTGCTCCCGTATTCCTCTAACTGAATAGCTCAAGAAATATGCTCCAAGGCCATCTTCATAAAGATTCTTGCCGCTAGCTTTCACCTTACCTAGCTCTCTTTAGGACATTCTTTCTTTACTACTCTTCTTTTCATCGCACTTTTCATTTATTATTATGATATTCTATATTAAAAATACTGTCAATTATTTTTAGTATATGATTATTTATCAAACTTTTTCTTTATTAACTTATCAATCATTAATCTTGATAATAAAACCATAAATAAACTAAACAGCAATATAAATGTAAAAGTATTTTCACCAATTATAAATAATACTATAGCATTAATTATAAATAATCCCGTTCCTACAGATCCATAAATTTTACCTGCTAATTTATTTGAATACTCCCATGAATATTTATCATTTAATGAATACTTATGTTTATATCCTATTTTTGTATCTGGATATTTAGTTGAACTAGTTTCATATAGTCCTCCGAAGATAAACATACCTATCGGAATTATTTCTACTATCAATAAGTAAACCCAAAAACTCATATAATCAATCCTTATTAAACATATTTGTAATATTTATATTTTATAATAACAATAACTATATCTGCAATATATATTTATAATATGTAGTTACTATTTATTTTCACTTAGTAACTACGTATTATAAATATAATTGCTAATCTAGTAGTACTTAAATTTTTATATAGACTTATAACCTTAAGTTACTTTTATATGCTAATCTTATATAACTTATATGCTATAATATTATAAAAAAGATTGGAGTTGATGCTGTGGAAAACTTTGAATTACCTCATATAGGCTCTAGAAATATTAAAACAGCCCTTTCTGTTTTAATTTGCCTTATATTTTGGCCAAATTCTCTTTTTGCTGCAATAGCAGCTGTGATCTGTGTTCAAGACACAGTAGAAAACTCAGTTAAAATTGGCCTTAATAGATTGATAGGAACTTTACTTGGTGGTATATTAGGCGTTATATTACTTTTTACAATAAATAAATTAAACTTAACATCATTTTCAACAATAATAACTGCTATTGGAGTGTCTTTAATAATTTATATTTGTAATTTAATTAAAAAACCTGCTGCATGTTCTATTGCTTCTATAGTATTAATTGGTATACTTATTTCTCAAAGTTATGATAACCCATTAATATATTCTATTAGAAGAACTGTAGAAACAGCATTTGGAATAATAGTTGCTATAATTATTAACAAATATGTTCATCCACCCAAAAATAAAAAGCAAAAAACAAATGAAAAATTAGAAAATACAAATAATAAATAAAAATAAATTTACTTACAAAAGATTAAGGGAGAAAATAATATGAATCTTACACTTCCTAAGGTTGGACTTAGGACTATAAAAACCGCCGTTTCAGTATTTCTATGCTTATTACTATTTCCTAACGAGCCATTCTTTGCATGTTTAACTGCTGTTATCTGTGTTCAAGATACAGTTGCAAGCTCAGTTAAAATGGCTATAAATAGAGGGCTTGGGACAATAGTCGGGGCAATTATAGGACTATTATTTTTAATTATTTGCAGATATTTTAAATTTAATATCCAATCTATAGCTCTAAGTAAAATATTAATTTATATAGCTATATCTATAGGTATAATAGTAGTTATCTATTCTTGTAACTTACTAAAAAAGCCTGGTGCAATTAATGTATCTTGTATTGCATTTCTTGGCGTAACTACTATTCATGCTTTTACAGACCCATTCTATTATGCAACTAATAGAATAATAGAAACTCTTTTTGGAATTTTAATAGCTTTACTTATTAATAAATTTATTTTACCACCTAAAGAGTAACTTATTAGTAATGTAAATGGACATATTAAGTTTACCTATCCTTTCCTTCAAGATAGGCTTAGATAAACTTAACTATGTCCATTTAGCAACTATATTTCTCTTGTTTGAACCTTTAAAAATTCTATTTCTTCATCATTCAAATAAGGACTTAACTTTTCAAATACAATCTTATGATAGTTATTTAACCAATCTCTTTCTTCATTTGTAAGCATTTCTATAACTACTCCATTTAAGTCTATTGGACAATATGATATTGTCTTGAATTTATAAAACTCCCCAAACTCTTCCGAATTTATGTCTTTTACAACTAAAAGAGTATTTTCTATTCTTATACCATGCTTTCCTTCCTTATATACACCCGGCTCATTAGTTATTATCATACCTGGCTTTAATACTGTTGAATTTCCCTCTGGTCTTATTCCTTGTGGTCCTTCATGAACATTTAAGAAATATCCAACACCATGACCAGTTCCACATTTATAATCTATTCCATAATTCCATAAAGGCCTTCTAGCTAATATATCTAAATTAACTCCTGTAGTACCCTTTAAGAATTTTGCTGTTGATAAAGCTATGTGCCCCTTTAATACAAGAGTAAAATCTCGCTTTTCCTCTTCAGTAATATTACCCAAAATAAAAGTCCTTGTTATATCCGTTGTTCCATCAAGATATTGTCCACCAGAATCTACAAGAAACATTCCTTCTTGTTTTATCTCATAGTCAGTTGCTTCTGTTGCTGAATAATGCATCATGGCTGCATGTTCTTTATATCCTGCTATAGTTCCAAAACTATCTCCCTTATAATTTTCACCCTTAGATCTAAATTCAGTTAACTTTTTACTTGCTGATATTTCAGTTATTTTTTCTTTTCCTAGATTATCTTTTAACCACTTTATAAATTTAACCATAGCAACGCCATCTCTAACCTGAGATTTTTCTGTATTTGCTATTTCAACTTCATTTTTTATAGCTTTTAATTTTGTAGTAATATTCATCTCATTTATTACTTTTACATCACTACTCAAACATGAGTATATCTTAGCATTTAATTTATTTGGATCTATTATAGTTCTATCCTCTATTAATTTTACATGTTCTTCTATTTCATCATATTCATATATTTCAAAGCCTTCATTTTTTAACTTTTCTTTTGTATTATCATCTATCTTAGCATTATTTATATATAAATTTGCATAATTTTCATTGATAAGAACATAAGAAAGTGCAACTGGATTAAATTTAACATCATTTCCTCTTATATTACAAAGCCATGCTATATCATCTAAAGAAGATATTATATAATTTTTAGCATCTTTTTCTTTCATATGTTTTCTAACTTCTTGTAATTTCTCAGAAGCATATTTGCCAGAATAAGCTTCCCCATGTAAAAAGATTTTACTTTTAGGTAATTCAGGCCTTGCTTCCCAAATATTCTTTAATAAATCATTATCCATATTAATGCTAAAATTATTTTCTTTAGATATATCTAAAAATCCCTTGTATTGATTAACTGAAAATAATCTTCCATCAAATCCTAAGGTTTTTTTAGATTTAATATTTTTCTTTATCCACTCTTCAATAGTTGGATATCCTGGCGTTCTCATTTTCATAAGTGAAATTCCACTTCCATTAAGCTCTCTTTCAGCCTGAATGAAATATCTACCATCAGTCCATAAAAATGCCTCTTTTAAACCAACCAAAAGTACTCCTGCTGATCCTGTAAAACCTGATATAAATTCTCTTCCCTTAAAATGCTCCGCAACATATTCACTTTGATGTGAATCGCTACTTGGAATGATATAATAATCTATGTTTTCTTTTTCCATAGCTTCTCTGAGTTTTTCTAAATTATTCATATTTGCCCCCTTAATCAACTTAAGATCTGTTAAGTTATATATTTTTATAAATAATATTATAGCCATATATTTCATGATAATCTATATATTCATTTAATTCTAAATATATTGTATTTTCTGAAAACTTATTGATTTAATTAAATTTTTTTTATATAATCTATGTATTGCATAAAAAGGGGGAGACTTATATGGGAAATGTATCTAAATTTAAAGACTTTTTAGTAGAAGCTAAGAGAAATACTTATGCTTCAAAAGCTAAGAAAGAAGAATCTTCTAGACCAAACTCAAAAGACTACGCTTATAAAAAATATAATTATTATTACCTTGATAGTCATGTTGGAGATAAGGAGTTCATAGGCGAGGAATTAGTTTGGCACAACGAAAAGGTCTGCTGGGGTATGAATTACAAGGGACAAGTTCTTATTAATGAAACACCTTCTGGGTTTAATAAGTTTTTAAGAAGCGCTTTAAAAAACGTATCAGAAGATTCTCCATTTAGAGGTCCAAAATACTTTAAAAATGAAGACTTTATTTATGAATGTACTTGGGATGGAGATTTATCTTCATTTAATGGAGTTGAATCAATATCTTATAATGGAAATGAAATATTTAAGCTTTATTTTCATGGTGGAAGTCTTAAATAAATATTTTCAAATTAAAATGAAGCTCTACAAGCAGATATCTTGTAGAGCTTCATTTATTATATATTTAATAATATCAACTTTGCCTATATCTTAGCTGCGTCCTAGTTCATTAATCTTCTAAATCAATTTATAATTTTCTATTTTGCTTCTTCAACCTTTTTACCTAGTATTTGTACTCCTAAGAACACTGCTATTATAGATATTGGAAGCACTATATACCATTGCAATCCAAAACCTGCTGGTATATATCCAAATAAAATTGTTATAGCTGCTATAAATAAAGCATACCACATTTGAGTATTTACGTGAGCTATATGGTTACATCCTGCCCCCATTGATGAAAGAATTGTAGTGTCTGATATCGGTGAGCAATGATCACCAAAGATAGCTCCAGTTAATACTGCACTTGTACTAACAATTACATAACTCATATCTGGGTTCATCGAATATGCTAATGGTATTGCAAGCGGCATCAATATTCCCATAGTTCCATATGCAGTTCCTGTTGCAAATGAAATAATAGCACCTAGTATAAATATAAGGCTTGGAAGTAAGAAGTTAGGTAATGATCCTGAAAGTAATGAAACTAAATATTTTGCTGTTCCTAGATCTTTTATTACAGAACTTAGTGACCAAGCTAGTAATAATATTACACCTGTTATTAATAAAGGTTTCATACCATCTATCCATGTATCTATTGCTTCTGAAACTGTAAATATTTTTTTAGCTACTCCCATTATTATTGACACTATACTTGCTACTAATGCTGATTGGAACAAAGCAACTGATGCATCTGATGCACTAAAAGCTTCTTGTATTGCTTTAAATGATAATGGTGAATTAGTCATTATTCCTTGAAGGGCAACGTCCTCTCCCCCCATTATTGCGGAATAACCACTAAAATAGAAACAAAGTAATGCGGTTATAACTAGCACACCTATTGGAATTATCGCATTCCATATACTTAGCTTTATCCCTTCCTTTGGTTCAAGCTCATCATGATCCATATTAGAATCTGATGCAACTTCCTCTTCTTCAAAACTTAAGCCTCTTCTTCTTGCTTCTACTTCTGCCCTATACATAGGACCAAATTCCTTTAATAATATTGAAGTAATAAATACAAAAACTAATATTAGTATATTATAGAATCTATAAGGTATTGTTTGTAAAAATACTCCAAAAGCATCAACCTCTTGACCTATTCCATTAATAAAAGCATCATTTATTAAGCCAACTTCTAATCCTATCCATGTAGATACAATAGCTAATCCAGCAATCGGAGCTGCTGTTGCATCTATAATAAATGCTAATCTTTCTCTTGATATCTTCATTTTATCTGCTACAGGCTTCATAATAGGACCTACTATTAATGAATTAGCATAATCATCAAAAAACACAGCTAATCCTAATAAAAGAGTAACAACTTGAGTACTTTTTGCAGTCTTAGCCTTTCTTGCTAGGGCTTCCGCAACTGCCTTAGCTCCTCCCATTTTAGCAACTAAATGTATAACTCCACCTATAACTAATACTTGAAGAATTATACCAGCATTCCACGGATCAGCTAATGAGTTTAAGATCCTGGATACAAAATCTAAAAATGACTGTACGATAGCACTTAAAAATGAATTATCTACTAGCTGTACTAAGAAAGTTCCTGATAATGTTCCAATAAATAAAGATATAATTACGTTCTTTGTTAAAAAAGCTAATACTATTGCTACAACAGGTGGTATTAAAGTTAGTAACCCATAATGGTTTGCATTAGATGTAGCTGTATCTACCTCTGCAGCAAAAACTATTGATGTTGATAGTAAAGTCATCATAATAGTCATTAATAATACTTTAAGACTTTTTTTATTATTCATATTTACTCCCCCTTAATATAGTGTTGTAAATAATTAAAGGGCAGAAATTAAAAAGAGCCTTGAGTTTTCACTCAAGGCTATAAATATACTCTAAACTATAATAGAAAAAAGTAACATTCCTCAAGCGATAGCTCACCACAAAATAAGTTTGTGACAGTGTTACATATATTTTATGCAACCCCAGCCATATGATTTTAAAGCATCAATCATACGCTTCGGCGATATTTCCTTTCCTATTAAATCACTGTGCTTACCTCATTAATAGTACTCTTAAGTATCGCGCCTCTACCCTTGTCGTTATTCACATTTAATTTATACTAATATTATATAATTATCAACTTACTAAATCAACCATAATTATTAGTCCTAATTTTTAATAATCCTATTTATCTGCCATAAAAGCTTCTATTTCCTCTACTGTTTTAATCATTTCTTTTGTTAACACTTCATTTCCATCTTCAGTAATTAAAACATCATCTTCTATTCTTATACCAATACCTTCATTTTCGATGTATATTCCTGGTTCAACAGTATATATCATTCCAGTCTCAAATGTAACATCTCTATTTTCTAACTCTATGTCATGGGTATCCATTCCTAAACTATGACCTATACTATGATAATAGAATTTTGATACATCATCTTTTTCTGTCATTAATCCAAGTGAAATACATTCTTCTGAAATCCAATCCTTTGCCTTTTTATTTAAATCAACAAACTTAACTCCTGGCTTCATTTCTTTAATAACTTTTTCATTTACTCTAAGAACAGCATTATACACTTCTTTTTGCCTTTCAGTAAACTTACCGTTGATAGGAAATGTTCTTGATATATCTCCATTATAATATTTATATTGAGCACCCAAATCAAATAATATTAAATCTCCATCCTTTAATTCTGAGTCATTAGTTACATAATGTAGCACTGTAGCATTTTTTCCAGCTGCTGCAATAGTTTTAAAAGCAAAATCCTTTACTCCATTTTTCTTGCAGATTAAATCAAAATATGCTTCTAGTTCATATTCCTTAATCCCAGACTTAGAATTTCTCATTAATTCTTTTACGCCTTCTATTGTGATATCTATTGCTTTTCTTATTCTGCTGACTTCTTCATCAGTTTTAATAAGCCTTAGATTTCCTATAAGCTTAAAAGCATTTTTAATATTTATATTATAATATTTATGTTTAATTTCATTTACATACTTATATGATGTATTTCCAGCCTCTAGGTCAAGATATATATTTATCTCTTCTTTGTTAAGAACTACTTTTTCTATAAAATTATTAAATTCTCCAAGGTATTTAACATCTTCAATCATACAAATTTGAGAGACTTCTTCTTTTCTAATAGTCTTACCTTCCCATTTTTCTGCAATAGGATCAACTTCTTTTATAAACAAATATTCATTTGTTTTACCATTAATCTTAGATAAGACTAAAATATGATTTTCTTCATCAATACCAGTTAAATAATAAAAATTTCTATTTGGTGTAAAAGGATATTTTTCATCTGCAGTTTTCTTTGGAGCCTTTCCTGCAAATAAAATCAGTAAAGAATTATCATCAATACTCTCTAATACCTTACTTCTATTATTCTTATAGAATTCCTTATTCATAAATTCACTTCCTCTTTTTTATTCCATAGCTAACACTTTAACACTAACAACATTAGGTAATGCCCTTAAAGTATTAACTAAGTGTTTTAAATCCTTTTTCATATTAGATATATCCAACGTTATGGTTACATTTGCAGCCATATTTATAGGTATATCTTGATTTATTGTTAATATATTTCCCTTATTAAAAGCAATACAATCTAAAACTTTAGATAAAGTTCCAGTTTCATGAGATAATAGTACAACTAAGGTTATCTTTTTACTATTTATCCCCTCTGACATAGGAAAAACATAATCCTTATATTTATAAAATGTACTTCTACTTATTCCTGTTTGCTTTACAGCTTCACTTATGTCTTTTGCTCTTCCCGTAAAAAGACTTTCTTTAACTTCTAAAACCTTTTTAAAAACTTCCGGTAGAACTTTACTACTAATAATATAAAACTTTTCTGAAGCCATAACATCACCTGCCCCTATATGAAAATTAAATAAGCTATATAATTAATAATTATATAGCTTATTTAAAAGAAAATACATATTATTCGTAATGTTTATTTTTTATTATATTTATATATGAATCTTATTTGACTTCTTAACTCTTTCTATAAAAGTTTTTATTAGCGAAACCAAAATAGATATAACTCCTCCTAATGCAAAGCAAAGCTGTATGTTTCCAACAAATAAACCAACTAATACTCCAATTCCTACTCCATATGCTAAAAATATAGCTAAGACTTTTATTTCTTCATCTGACAAAAATAATCTGTCATTCCACTCCATCTCTTATCCACTTCCCTCCTTTATTTCTATAAATTTATTATAGAATATTTTTTACATTAACTAGTTACAAAATTATTACGTATTGTTTAAAAATTATTAATTATTCTGTATATTTTCCCAAATTATAATAAAAGCCTAATTACTAAAAAAACTGCAGCTATTATTGCAGTTATATCAGCTAGTATTGCTGCCCATAATGTGTGCCTAATTTTCTTAATTTGTACAGCTCCAAAATAAACTGTTATTGTATAAAATATAGTTTCTGTTGTTCCCATAATTACTGAAGATATTAATCCTATAGTAGTGTCTGGTCCATATGTCTTTAAGATATCTGTTAAAATCCCAACAGCACCACTACCCGATAATGGTTTAACTAATACTAATGGAATAACTTCTTTTGGTAGACCAATTAATCCACCTATTGGAGCTATCATATTATTTAATATATCTAATAACTTTGCCTCTCTAAATATGTTTACAGCTATAATCATAGCTAATAAGTATGGAAATATGTTTAAACAAACTTTTAGTCCATCCTTTGCACCTTCTATAAACCATTCATAAACCTTTCGTCCCTTAAACATTCCATAAGTAATAATTATTATAACTATTATAGGAATTATGCTTTTCGTTAAATATTGAAACATCTGAAGACTCCCCCTTTTAAAAATACCGCTGTAGTATTTTGCAACAAATAACTCCCATTACTGTAGCAATAGTGCTTGCTAACACAGCTGGCATTATTATTGCTCCTGGATTACTTGATCCACAAGCTGCTCTTATTGAAATTACAGTAGATGGAACTAGCTGTATGCAAGCTGCATTCAAAACTAAAAAAAGAGACATATCATTTGAAGCAGTTCCTTTTTCTTTATTTAACCTATCCATTTCTTGCATAGCTTTAATTCCAAATGGAGTTGCTGCATTTCCAAGTCCCATCATATTAGCAGTTATATTCATTACTATTGCTCCTAAAGCCTTTTCATCTTTTGCTGCTTCTTTAAATATTAACTTTAAAATAGGTCTTAAAATTTTTGCCAATTTGTTAGTAAACCCACTTTTTTCAGCCACTTTCATTACTCCACACCAAAAACACATAAGCCCAACTAATCCTATAATAAGAGAAACTGTTGAGTCAGCTGAAGATATTATAGCCTTAGATATCACCTCTCCATTTCCTGTGAGTAACCCAATTAGCACTCCTAAAAATATCATTCCGAACCAAATATAATTTATCAAAATCTCACCTCTTATGAATTACTTATACAATATATGCCTTGCATCTAATATTTATTAGTGATAGGATAAATATATGTAATATTAATTATGTTTATATACATAAAGGAGACGAATTATGAAGGAATCTAACTTAAAAATAGCTCAAAAAGACATTGATGACGCCCTAAAAACAGTAGAAGATATAGTAAGTGTACTAGATAACACTGATCTTCCTAAAAATGTATTAAAAGAAAAATTTGTTACATTAACAGAAAAAGTTCAGGAATTAGAGAATATATTAAAAACTGAAGGAATTCTTTAAATTTATAATAAAACAAAAAAGCAACTTCATTTCTGAAGTTGCTTTTTTGTAACCCATAACTCACATTCTCTTATTGATTAGATAACCCATTTCTAATCAGACCATACACTATCATGCTTTCTCATACACATAGTCGAAATTGAAAACGTTTAATAATATATTAACATAATTATATCACAATTTCTATTTTGTGGCAATATATAAAGGTATAAAAAAGTAGGAATATTGAAACATATTCAATATTCCTACTTAAAACTTTACTTACAACTTTCTCTTTCTATAAGTTGATAGTCGAGAACATATTGTGATTCTTCTAATTCCTTTTTATTTAACATCTTTATAAGCATTCTCATTGCTACTGATCCCATATCATAACTTGGTTGCTTTATTGTTGTTATCTTAGGATAGAAAACTGAAGAAACTGCATTATCATTAAACCCTATAACGCTTACATCTTCTGGAACTCTTTTACCACGCTCTCTCAATGCATTTATTACTCCCATAGCAATTTCATCCGAAGCACAAACTACTGCTTCATAATTCTTCTTGCTGTTTTCAAAATACTCAATTGCTTCATATCCAGTCTTAACTTTTAATCCTTTAGTATAAACTAAATCCTCATCTACATTAAGACCTTTTTCATTTAGAGCCTTTTCATATCCTATGTATCTATCTCCCCAAGCATTCATACTCTCTTTCTTGGCACCTACATATGCTATGTTATTTAATCCTTTGTTTAATAAATAATTTGTAGCTTCCTCTAAAGCCTTTACATTATCTATTATTACACTTGGTAAACTTTCCTCTTTATCTTTAGATTCAACCAATACTGTAGTCAAATCTAATTCATTTATGATATTTAAAGTTTCTTCTTGTAATGATGAACTCATATATATAACTCCATCAACCATTTTCTCTTTAAGTACTCTTAAATATTCCTTTTCCTTTTCATCGTCGAAATCAGAGTTACATAATATAACGTTATAATCATATATATTAGCAACATCCTCTGCTCCTCTAACTATTTCAGGATAAAAACCACTTGAAATATCCGGAACTAAAATACCGACTGTTTTTGTCTTTTGCGTCTTTAAGCTTCTTGCTACTATATTAGGTCTATATCCAAGTTTTTTTATAGCGTCTAAAACCTTCTTCTTTGTATCTTCATTTACAACATCTATATCATTTAAAACTCTGGAAACAGTAGCAATTGAAACGCCCGCTTCTCTAGCAACATCTTTTATAGAAGTAGCCATACCAACATCACTCCATTTTTCTTTATAATCTTTTATCCTATTCTAACTATATATTATACTATTTGCAAATAATTAATACAATATTCAAGGTTTCTCTTTATAATAATTTACTATATATTTGCAATAAAGATGTCATATTCGCCTAAAACATACTGTCAAATAATGGCATTTAAATAAAATTAGAATCTTTTAACTTGTGTGAATACCAAATAATATATATTAAATCAAGATTTCCTTTACTTAAATAATTCTTTTAACTATTTAATCAAATACTATATTTAATTATATAGTATTTGAAAATATAAATTAGAGTTAAAAAGTTAGAAGCTTAATGAAAACCTCTAACTTTATTAACTTATTTCTTAATTTAATTCATTACTTCAACTGTCATATTTAACTTTTCACCATTTATAACAGTTTCAGTATAATCTACTTTTTCATTAATAGTAATTTCTTGAGTTAGTGTTTCTCTCTTTATTACATCAGAATACTTGTTAATAACACCTATTAGCATATCATTATCCGCAACAAATAATTTAATCTTATCTGCTACTTCAAAACCTTTTTCTTTTCTCATGTTCTGTATCTTTGATATTATTTCTCTTAGGTGTCCTTCTTCTCTTAATTCTTCTGTGATAGTTGTATCTAAAACAACACCTATTTGACCCTCACCAGCAAAAGCATATCCTTCTAATCCTTGCATTGTTACTAAAACACTTTCACTATTTAAAACTATTTCTGTTCCATCTACTACTATAGTTTCAGTACCACCATTTTGAAGCTTTTGTGCTAATTCCATTTGATTTCTTGAAGCTATTTCTTTTCTTATTCCTGGAATTAACTTACCATACGCTCTACCTAATACAGGTAAGTTAGGTTTAATTTCAAAATTAACATATTGTGATAAGTCAGCACCAAACTCTACTAATTTTATATTAAGCTCATCTTTTATAATATCGCCATAGTATCCTGGTATTGCATCTGTTGATAATAGCATCTTTGAAAGCGGCTGTCTATTCTTGATATTAGCTCCATTTCTAGCACTTCTTCCAAGTTTAACAATTGTGTAAGCTAAATCCATTTCCTTCTCTAGATTTTCATCAATAGCACTTTCATCTACAGATGGCCATGAACATAAGTGTACGCTTTCCACAGCTGATTTATCTAATCCAATAACTAGGTTTTGATAAATTTCCTCAGTTATAAACGGTACAAATGGAGCTGCAACTTTAACTAAAGTAGTTAAAACTCTATATAAAGTAACATAAGCGCCAATCTTATCTTCTGTTAAATCTTCTGACCAATATCTAGCTCTATTTCTTCTTACATACCAGTTTGATAACTCATCTGTAAATTCCTCTATAATTAATGCAGCTTGAGTTATTTGATATGAATTTAAATTGCTATCTACATCCTTAATTAATGTATTAAGCTTTGACATTATCCATTTATCCATTACATTTTCTGATTTGAAATCTTTATAATCTAATGGATTAAATTTATCTAATTCTGCATATAAAACATAGAATGAATATACATTCCAGAAAGTACTTAAGAACTTTCTTTGAGCTTCTGCTACATCATCAATAGAGAACCTTGTTGGAAGCCATGGAGCACTTGCAGTGTAGAAGTGCCATCTTGTTGCATCTGCGCCTTGCGCATCTAAAACTTCAAATGGATCTACAACATTTCCCTTTGATTTTGACATCTTTAATCCCTTTTTATCTAATACGTGTCCTAAAACTATACAGTTTTCAAAAGGATTAGTTTCAAATATAGCTGTTGAAATAGCTAATAATGTATAGAACCAACCTCTAGTTTGGTCAACAGCTTCTGAAATAAATTGAGCTGGGAAATTCTTTTCAAATAGCTCTTTATTTTCAAATGGATAGTGTAACTGTGCAAAAGGCATTGATCCTGAATCAAACCAACAATCTATAACTTCAGCAGTTCTTGTCATTTCTTTGTTACACTTAGGACAATTTAAATGAATGTTATCTATATATGGCTTATGAAGCTCTATATCATCAGGAACATTAATTCCTTTTTCCTTTAATTCTGCGATACTTCCTATACATTCTCTATGGCCACATTCACATTCCCAAATAGGAAGTGGAGTACCCCAATATCTATCTCTTGATATACCCCAATCAATAACATTTTCTAAGAACTTACCAAATCTACCTGTTCTAATGTTGTCTGGATACCAGTTAATTTTATTATTATTTTCTAAAAGCTTATCTCTAAGCCTAGTCATTGCAACAAACCAGCTTTCTCTTGGATAATAAAGAAGTGGTGTGTCACATCTCCAGCAGTGTGGATATGAGTGAAGATGCTTTTCAGCCTTAAATAACTTATTATCCTCTTCTAGATACTTAACTATGCTTTCATCGCACTTCTTAACAAACTTTCCTGCCCAAGGAGTTACTTCATCTACGAAATTACCACTTGCATCTACTAAGTTTATAAATCCAATGCCATTCTTCTTTGCAACTATGCTATCATCTTCACCATAAGCTGGTGCTATATGAACTATACCAGTACCATCTGATAAAGTTACATAATCTCCATGTATAACTTCAAAAGCTTTTCCTTCAACTTCACCAAAAGGAAGTAATCTTTCATATTTAGTACCTAGTAACTCAGTTCCCTTGAATTCCTTAACTACTTCGTAGTCTTCCCCTAAAACTTTTGGAGCTAATTCTTTAGCAACTATTAATATCTCATCTCCGACTTTAGCTTCAATATAATCATAAGCTTTATTAACACATAATGCTAAATTGGATGGTAAAGTCCAAGGAGTTGTTGTCCAAGCTAGAATATATTTATTTTCTTCGCCTTCAACTTTGAACTTAGCTATAGCTGTCAAATCTTTTACATCCTTATATCCTTGTGAAACTTCGTGAGAAGAAAGACCTGTTCCACATCTTGGGCAATATGGCATTACCTTATGTCCCTTATATAAAAGACATTTTTCCCACATTTGACTTAATGCCCACCAAACAGATTCTATATATGAGTTATGATATGTAACATAAGGCTTTTCCATATCTACCCAATATCCTATTTGGTCAGTCATCTTTTCCCACATGTTAACATAAGTAAATACTGATTCTTTACATTCAGTTACGAATTTTTCTACTCCATAACCTTCAATTTGCTCCTTACCAGAAATACCTAACTTCTTTTCAATTTCAAGTTCAACAGGTAATCCATGAGTATCCCAACCAGCTTTTCTTATAACTTTATATCCCTTCATAACCTTATACCTTGGGATAATATCCTTCATAACTCTTGTTAAAACGTGTCCTACATGTGGTCTTCCATTTGCTGTTGGAGGTCCATCATAAAATGTAAAATATTCACCATCTTGATTCATATCAAAATTCTTTTTAATGACATTATTTTCTTTCCAAAGGTCTGCTACTTCTTTTTCCATACCAACAAAACCTTTTGGTAATTCAACCTTTTTATACATATCTTAACTCCCTTCTGTTAATTACTTCATATAAAAGCTAACTGCTTTGAGTCTACACTTATTACTAATCTTAAATCTATATTTTACATTATTAACTATAGTCTAGTAATTATTCATTAGCTAATAATAGCTATCAGATGATAAATATACAGATTTAAATAAAAAAAACTCCGCCCAATAGGACGAAGATTATTCGCTATACCACCTAAGGTTAGAAGTTCCCCATAAATAAATATGAAAAACCCTTTCAATTCGAGTACAAACATACTCTATCCCTTAACGCAGGATAACGTGAAAAACTTAATCAGTAATTTTGAACCTTTCAGTCTCAAACTCCTAGGTGATTTTCCTTAATCTTCTCTATGACTTTTCACCAACCAGCCACTCTCTTAAAGTATCCAACTAAGTACTTTTCCTAATCACAGTCTTTAACTATTATAATGAAATAATACAAATATAATCATTATGTTAATAATAATTATATTCTACTACAAAGTAAAATAATATAAAAGATTATATTTAAGAATATTTAAATAAATTTTTCGCAAAATAAAAATATAATGTTTATTCTTGACACTAAAAATTAACTAATAATTTTTATCAATTAGTATTGACTTTCTTTATTGCTAAATATATAATAAAAACATAAAGAATAAACATTAAATTTATTTTTTATCCCCTTTATTTTCCTTAGTCGATTTCTTAATACAGGAGGAAAACTAAATGGAAAATAACTTAAACGAACAAGTCCTTGATAAGATTACTAAAGTTTGTACTTGCAAGGCAATACCAAGATCCAAAATAAAAGATGCAATCAAAGCCGGAGCCCACACTGTGGCAGAAGTTTCTAAGGCAACAGGAGCTTGCACAGGTGGATGCAGAGGCTACAGATGTACCCCTACAATCCAAAATTTGATTGATAAACATCTGGAAAATAACTAATATAGTTCCCCCAAACTATATTAGCATATAGATTATATCTCCCCTAAAACCACCTGTTATGGAAGCAGGTGGTTTTTTTATATTTTCCTTCTCCCAATACTAAATTGGACATATGTAAATTTGCATTGACTTAGAGAAAAATAACTAAGTAACCAAATTTATATATGTCCTTTCTTAATTTAAAAAATTCTAATAGATAATCCAAAATTTTTAAATGTATCTTTTGTCATATCAATATGTTCTAAATCCTTATTTTCAACCTTATCTTTTGTTATACTTTCACAAGTCAATTCATCTACTTTATTCTCCACATATTTTCTAATTCTTCTTGGAGTTGGTATAACAATTGCTTTAAATATCATATATATATCTCCCCAAATAATTGCTTTATACTATAATTATATTTACATTTATATTTAATATTCATCAAAACAAATAAAATCCCAAACTCCTTAGAGAATGGGATCTATAAGCAAATGTTAATATAAAATACTTCAGTTTATTATATTGAAGTTCATTATAATCCAGTCTATAGCTCCTCCATATAAAATAATGATTAAACTAATTATTATTAAAACAATTTTATACGAAAATACACTATACTTTTCCTTCCATTGATCAATAAATAAAAACTTTTTCTCATCTCTTCTCCTTAGTATTAAAATAGATCCTAAAATCATTCCTAATGGTCCAATTATAAGCAATCCACTTCTTACAATATTTAATGATTGTTGCCAATTAAACTTCGATATTATTAATGAAATCATTCCTACACCTAAAATCATTGCTAAAGATATAAAGCTTCCAATAATGATGCATTTTATAAAATCTTTTATTATTCCATTTAATTTTTGCATGTACTTCTCTCCTAAAATATAATTAATATAAATGACATGCTACAAAATGTCCTTTTTCTACTTCTTTAAATTCTGGGGATTCATTCTTACATATCTCCATACATTTAATACATCTACCTTGGAACTTACATCCTTTAGGAGTATTAATTGGACTGGGGACATCCCCCTCTAGCATAATTCTCTCCCTGTTTTCTTCTATATCCGGATCCGCTATAGGAATTGCTGACATTAATGCTTCTGTATATGGATGTTTAGCATTATTAAATAATTCTTCTGATTCAGCTAATTCAACCATACTACCTAAATACATAACTGCTACTCTATCTGAAATATGCTTAACCATAGATAGATCATGAGCAATGAATAAATATGTTAATCCTAATTTCTTTTGTAAATTAATTAATAAATTGGCAATTTGCGCTTGAATTGATACATCTAGAGCAGAAATAGGTTCATCACACAAAATGAATTTAGGTTCAACAGCTAAAGCCCTGGCTATACCTATCCTCTGCCTTTGTCCACCTGAGAATTCATGTACAAACCTATTTGCATGTTCTTTGTTTAACCCTACATTCTCTAATAGCTCATAGATTCTTTTCTCCTTATCCTCTTTTGATTTAGCTATACCATGAATATCTATTCCCTCTGAGATTATATCAGCAACAGTCATTCTTGGATTTAGCGATGCATAGGGATCTTGGAATATAATTTGAATTTCTTTATTAAACTGCTTTTTTTCTTTACCCTTTAATCCGTCTATTGATTTACCTCTATAAAAAATTTTCCCATCTGTTTTATCATACAGCCCAATAGCAGTTCTTCCACAAGTTGTTTTTCCACATCCTGATTCTCCAACTAATCCCAAAGTTTCTCCTTCTTTTATGGCAAATGAAACATCATCTACTGCTTTTAAAATTTCTTTATTACCAAGTTTAAAATATTTTTTTAAATTTTTTACTTCTAAAATTATATTTGATTCATTAGCCATTTCTTCTTTCCTCCTCAATTTTATCTAAAATTTCCTCAGGAACCCCTTCACTATATAGCCAACATTTAGCCTTATGTGTATCTCCGAATGAATATTCCTTTGGCTCTTCTTCTAAACATATATTCATACAATATTTACAACGAGCTGCAAATGCACATCCTTCTGGTGGTGCAATTAAATCTGGAGGAGTTCCCTTTATTGTATCTAATAACTGCTTTCCCTTCCATCCAAGCTTAGGAACTGAATTTAAAAGTGCCCAAGTATATGGATGTTTAGGCTCATAAAATATCTCTCTTTTTTTCCCCTGCTCTATAATTTGTCCTGCATACATTACCGCAATTTTATCTGCCATTCCTGCAACCACTCCAAAGTCATGAGTGATTAATATTACCGCTGTATTAAGCTTGTCTTTTAATTCATTAATAAGTTCAAGTATTTGTGCTTGAATTGTAACATCAAGAGCTGTTGTAGGCTCGTCTGCTATTAAAATTTTAGGATTACAAGCAACTGCTATTGCAATCATAACTCTCTGTCTCATTCCGCCTGAAAACTCGTGTGGATACTGATCAACTCTCTTTTCGGCATTTGGTATTCCTACAGAGTCAAGTATCCGTATAGCCTCTTCTCGTGCAGATTTTTTGTCCATATTTCTATGAGCTACTAAGTTCTCTATTATTTGCTTACCTACCTTCATAGTCGGATTAAGAGATGTTAATGCATCTTGAAATATCATTGAACATTCTCCCCCCCTAAATTCTCTAATTTTCTTTTTATCATAAGTTAATATATCTTCTCCATTATAAAGTATCTTACTATTCTCTTTAATTTCACCTTGCGGAGCTTGAATTAAAGCCATAATTGATCTAGCTGTAACGCTTTTTCCGCATCCTGATTCTCCTACTATAGCTAATACCTCACCTCTCTCAACCTCAAAGGACACCCCTCTAACAGATTGTACTTCTCCAGCATAAGTATGATAAGATACTCTTAAATTTTTAACATCTAGAATTGATTCATTTTTATTTACTAATTTCTCCATACCTTATATACCTCCTATTGTCTTAACTTTGGATCTAGAGCATCTCTTAAACCATCACCTAAAACATTAAATGATAATATTAATAAACATAAAATTATAGTAGGGAACAGCAATTGATAAGGATAAAATGCCATAGCTTGTTGTCCAGCTGATAATAATGATCCTAAACTAAATGCTGGGATATTCAATCCTAATCCTAAGAATGACAATATTGTTTCAGAAACTATTACACTTGGAATTGTTGATGCAACATCTAATATTATTAATCCAATTGTATTTGGTAATAAGTGCTTTAAAATTATTCTCATTGGAGATGCTCCTAAAGCCTCTGCTGCTAAAACATATTCGCTTTCTCTTAATTGAAGAATTTGTCCTCTTATCATTCTTGCTGTGCTAGTCCAAGCTGTTAGGCATAAAGCTAACATTAACTGAAAATATCCATTTCCTAAAACAACTAAAATCAGTAATGTAATTATTAAGTATGGAATACTATTCAATACTTCAACTATTCTCATCATTATTTCATCTACTATTCCACCTAAATATGCAGCTATGCCTCCATATAAGCATCCAACTACTATATCTATTACAGTAGCAATCAATGCTACGCTTATTGATATTCTTGTTCCTATCCACACCCTTGTAAACAAATCTCTTCCCATAGCATCTGTTCCCCACCAGAACTCACTACTAGGAGATAAATTTTTCTTTTCTGTTACAACTGTTTGATAATCTAAATTTCTTATAATAGGCATAAAAATTGCCATTGAAATTATTACAAGTAATATACATAAAGCTCCCATAGCAACTGGATTCTTTTTAAGCCTTCTCCAAGCATCTTGCCAATAACTAATATTGGGTCTTACAACTAAATCACTGTCTAAAGTATATGAATCTACAAGTTCAAATCTTTTATCTTTTACTTTTAATTTATTCATAAAGTCACACCCCTATCTACTTAACTAATCTTATACGCGGATCTACAACTGTATAAAGTATATCTGTTATAAATATTGCTACAAGATAAATTAATGCATACAATAATGTTAATCCCATAAGTATTGGAATGTCTCTATCATTTGCTGCTTGAATAAAATATTGTCCAGCTCCAGGAATAGCAAAAACCCTTTCTATAAAGAAAGACCCAGAAATTACTCCTGATATTGCCACTGGTAATACTGTGATTATAGGTATAAATGAATTTCTAAGAACATGTTTTCTAACTATAGATACTTCTGATAATCCTTTTGATCTAGCTGTAAGTGTATAATCTTGATTAATGCTATCTAACATACTAGTTTTCATTAATCTTGCATAATAAGCTAAGTATGTTCCAGCTCCAGCTAACGTTGGTAAAATAGTATACTTCCATCCACCTAGCCAAATATCAGCACCTTTCGGCCATCCGATTATAGGTAAATTTAATAATGGTCCCTTTGCTAAATACTTTTGTAATAATAGTGATAATACTAGTGATGGTACCGAAGCAAGTATCATCACTCCTACCAAAATTACATAATCAATAACCTTCCCCCTATTCATTGCAGCAACTATTCCTAGAAGAATACCTAGCGTTACTCCAACTACTATTTGTTGTATTCCAAGCCTTGCTGATACTGGCATCTTATTTTTAACTATACTTGAAAGTGTGTCTCCTGCACGTACTAAAGACTCCCCAAACTCACCTTTCACAATATAATTTTTTAATGTAATAAAGTACCTCTCTACTACAGGTTTATCATAACCATATTTAGCTATAACAATTTGCTTTGTTTGCTCTGGCAGCTTTTGAATCTTCTTATCTATAGCTGTTCCTGGAATTGCAGCTAAAAGAAAAAAAGTTGCTGTTCCAATTAAATAAAGTGTAATAACCATCTCAATAAATCTTCTTATAACATACTTTGCCATATTCCTCTCCCCTTCAGATTGAATTAATGCACATCAACAATAGTTGATGTGCATTATACTAATTCTATATAATAGGTTTAATTAATTTTTCCCTTGTATATATGCATGCTTGAATTCATAAACTGATCCAAATGAAGTAAATTGGATATCCTTAACATAGTTTTGATAGAATGCATACTTATCAGTATAGTAAACTGGTGAAATAACAGCATCTTCATTAACTAGTTTATTTTCTAGCTTTTTATAGATTTCTGTAACCTTATCTTGCTCTGTTTCTTTGTATACTGATTTTAACAATTCATCATACTCTGTATCAGCATAACCAGTGTGGTTATTTCCACCATTTGATACCCATATATCTAAGAAACTCATTGGATCATTATAATCTGCTGACCATCCAGACATTGTAAAGTCATACTCGAGTTTATCCATTATACTTAAATAAACTCCCCAATCTCCTTGAGTCTCAACATTTATTTTTATACCTAAATTTCCATTTACTTGTTGCGCTAACCATTCAGATCTTTGTTTTTGTAATTCTGAACTTCCTTGAGATAAATAAGTTAATTCATATTTGCTTAAGTCATCTGTTTGAAGTCCTAATTCCTTTAATCCTTCTTTAAATAGTTCTTGAAGCTTTTCCTTATTATTTACATAAGTCTTCGCATCACTTTCTAAAGGTCCTTCTACTTTATCTCTATACTTTTCATCACCAACATTTATAGCTGTTGGAACTATTCCATAAGCTGATTGGAATCTTCCAACTAAGTCTTTTGTATAGACATCTCTATCTATTGATAAGCCAATAGCTTTTCTTATTTTAGCATTCTTTAATATTCCATTTGCAGATTCACTCTTTTGATTAAAATATAAATAGAATGATCCTGGATCCTCTCCTGTAAGCTTTTGGAACTCTCCTGCATCAGCTCTTTCAGTCCATTTTTCTATATAATCTGTTTGAGCGCCAGTTATATCTAATTCTTGTGCCTCAAATAATTGAGCTTGAGTTGCAAATTCTTGAATCTTTGTCATGTTAATCTTTTGAAGATATACATTATCAGCATCCCAATAAGTATCATTTTTTACTAATACCATTGAGTTTCCATTATCCCAACTTTCTATCTTAAATGGTCCATTATATACAGTATCTTTAATTTCACTAGCATACTTGTCCCCTAACTTTTCAATAATATCTAATCTAATTGGATGGAACGTTGTATAAGAAACCTTTGATGCGAAGTAAGGTACTGGATGCTTTAATTTGAATTCTAGAGTATAATCATCAACAGCTTTTACACCTACAGCATCAACTGTTCCTTTTCCTGTATTATATTCTTCTGCACCTTCAATATCATAAGCTAAAAATCCATAAGCAAATCCATTGTCTGGATTTAATATCCTTTGAAAAGAATCAACGTAGTGCTTTGCTACTACAGCCTCTCCATCTGACCAATTCATTTTTCTTAAATGGAAAGTCCATGTTAAACCATCTTCTGAAGCTTCCCATTTTTCTGCCCCAGCCGGCACTATCTCGTCTCCCTTTCCATTATTCTCAATTCTTACTAATCCTTCTTGTACTGCATTAAGAATAGATGAACTTTGATTATCTGTAGTATCATTTGCATCTAAAGTAGCAACTTCAAAATAAATAGTGTTTAATACTTGCTCACTATCCATTTGTACACTACTAGATTCCCCATTTTCTGATTGTTCAGGCCCCTTTTTTCCACAACCTCCAAGTATCATCATGCAACTTAAGCCTATTGCTAGTAAAGAAATAAATCTTTTTTTCATAATTTGCCCCCTTTTATTATTGATGTAATTTAAATACACATTAATATATTTAGTATCTACTCATTTAAAATATATCAAACCCTGATACCATTTAATTGAATAAATAAGTAAATATATAACTGATTACATTTTATTACAATTAACTTATTGATAATATTATAGCATTTATTTTATTAAAGTCAATTTATTTGCACATTATTTTTTAACAATTTATTTGTATTTCCTTAACTTATTTTTCAATTTTACATATTTATTATCTGAATATATATAATTTATCATCAACTTATATTATTTAACTTTAATATTTATTTTCTTATAGTTATGATATAATCTTATAAGATTAATTTAGGAAGGAGCTACAATATGGCAAGTAAATTTTATTTACATAAAGGAAAAAATAAAAGAGCTGAACAAGGAAGACCTTGGATATATGTCGATGAAATAAATGAATATGATGGCGATTACGAAAATGGAGATATAGTTGAAGTATATAATCATAAAGGATTTTTTATCGGAAAAGGTTATATAAATGATAGAAGTAAAATAACTATTAGAATAATGACAACAGATATTAATGAAGAAATAGATTATGATTTCTTTAAAAAGAGATTTGCTAATGCATTTGAATATAGAAAAACAGTTATAGATACATCTTCTTGTAGGTTTATATTTGGAGAAGCTGACTTCTTACCAGGACTTACAGTTGATAAATTCGAAGATTACTATGTAATTCAAATTTCTACTTTAGGAATGGACCAATATAGGGACTTAATAGTAAAAATTCTAGTTGAAGAATACGGTGCTAAGGGTGTCTATGAAAGAAGTGATATTAAGACAAGAGAAATTGAAGGACTTGAACAAACTAAAGGCTTCTTAACAGAACCATTTGATACCAATATTCAAATAATAGAAAATGGAGTTAAATACATAGTCGATTTAGAAAATGGTCAAAAAACTGGATTCTTCTTAGATCAAAAAGAAAATAGAGCTGCTATGCATAGAATATGCAAAGACAAAGATGTATTAGACTGCTTTACTCACACTGGTTCATTTGCCTTGAATGCCGGTATTGCTGGAGCAAAATCAGTTCTTGGAATAGATGTATCACAGCATGCTATTGACTGTGCAAGAAAAAATGCTGAACTTAACAACTTACAGGATGTAGTTAAATTCGAATGTCATAATGCCTTTGATGTTCTTGGAGATTGGTCAAGAGAAGGTAAACAATTTGATGTTGTTATACTTGACCCACCAGCATTTACAAAATCAAGAAATACTATTAAATCAGCTATTAGAGGCTATAAAGAAATCAATCTTAGAGGATTAAAAATGGTTAAATCAGGCGGATACTTTGCTACTTGCTCCTGCTCACACTATATGAGTGAAGAACAATTAAAAAAGACAGTTCAAGAAGCAGCTCATGATGCTAGAAGAACATTGAGACAAGTGGAAATAAGAACTCAAAGTGCAGATCATCCAATTCTATGGAATTCAGATGAATCCTATTATTTAAAATTCTTCATTTTCCAAGTGGTTTAACATTACAAAAGCTAATAAGAAATATATAACGATAATATAGCAAAAAGGAAATTGATAATGAACTTCTCCCTCTATAGTTACAGTTTTATTATTTTAAATGTCTACTATAAAGAAAGTATATCATAACCCCAAGTTCCTTTTTGCTATACTATTTTATTAGTAAAATATATTCTAATATTTATGTTCTAATTAATATTTCAAATAATTGATACTATCAGTATATTAACATATAACCTACAAGATCATTTTGACTTTTATAAAAAGTAATATATAATTTATTTAGGTAAATTTTTCTATATAAGTATTATTTTATTAATATTAAAATATTTTTCTTATATATTAAATCTGAATGAGTACTAATATAGAACTTTTATTGTGCGTTATATATAAACTTTAAACTTTGAAAGAAGGTCTTTATGGATATGTTAGATAGTAAAAATACAAATAAAAATTTGGAAGGCTCTGAGACATTAAAAAATAATGTAATTTCTACTCATTCTATATACGAATTTAATAATGTATCTTTAGATTTTAAAAATAAATATGAAGCACTTAAAATCATAGAGAAATATCCTTTTTGTGAATCTTTAACTATATCTAAAAAAAATAGAATAAATATAAAAGTACAAACATCAAATCTACTACTATTATTTAATCAATTATCAAAAGATAACTTATTTTATATTTATATAGATATAGTAAAATGTGATACATAGCTTCTAATTTTTTATAATTAACTTTAGTATATTAAATAAAAAGCTATTATACTGCATATATTATTGCAATATAATAGCTTTTTATAAATTATATATAATATAAACTTAATAACCTTAATTGGCTAAACTGTTTATAGCTTTAATACTTTATTATCTATAGAATTCTTGTGTTGCATAATATGTGTTTCCTATCTTATAAACCCCAATACCTATGCTACTAAAGTTTGATGATAGTATATTTGCTCTATGTCCTGATGAGTTCATCCAGTTGTCCATAAATTGTGTTGCTAAAGTTGCATTACCATTTACACCTTGTATATATGCAATGTTTTCTCCCCAAGCACTATATGATACGCCATCAGCCTTCATTTGTTCAGTAATTAACTTTCCTTGTGGATCTTTATGATCAAAATATCCTCTATCGCCCATATCTTTAGATTTAATTCTAGCATAGTGCTCCATAGTTCCATTATAGCTTAATGCAGGGAGTCCTGCTGCTGCTCTTTCTTGATTTACTCTTTGGAATATAGCTTGTTCAATTTCTGCTATATAGCTACTACTATCTGAATCACTTGGTTTTTGATTTGATTCTTGCCCTGAATTAGAGTTAGACCCTTGTGATGGAGTAAACACTGGATTTTGTTGTGGTGTGTATTGTCCATCAGTATAACAGTCTTCATTTGAAGCATTATTTTCTGTTTGTTGATTAGCTTTTATGCTTGTTTCATTCTTACCATTTGCAGGTTGTTTATTATTTGAAGATTCATTATTTACATTAGTATTAGAATCAGTTGAAGCCTTGTCCACTGAAGCTACTGTATTTTTACTTGTTTCTACTACTTTGTTAGATTCATCAGTTTTTGTTTCCTTATTTTCAGATGAAGTTTCACTGTTAGATTGAATCTTTGTAGTATCATTATTAGGTGCTTCAACTTTTGAAGGCATAAAAAAGCTTCCTACTCCTAAGGCTATTGTTACTCCTGTTGATACTAATAACATCATTAATTTTGATTTAATCATTTGTAATTCCCCCTTCAGATTTGTTTATTCATCTGTGCCATTATACTAACATAATGTTTAGGGGGGCTAAATATGAGTTAGTTTCTAATTAATGAATATTATTCTATGAATAGTAATTATATTATTTATATTGATTTTTTTACCACAAAAAAATCTCATATAAAATCTATAACATTTACATATATATTTATTAAGTGCTCATTCTGTCTTAGTTTGCGTCATTTCTGAGTTTAAGTACATCTATTTTATATATAAAAAATAAATATTTATGTATTTTTTCATTGATAAATTGATATATTTCCCATGATAAAATTTCCCAAAAAATATTTAGTATATTTTAATTATTTTTTGCAATACTCTTTTATATTATATGAAACAATACATATCTAATTTTAAACTAATTTTTCTTTTAACCTTATATATCTAGATTTATCCCAAAATATTAAATTTATTTTCTAACAAAATAAAAGATGACTAAGCGTTGCTATTAGTCATCTTTTATTGAAATAAATTCTATAATTATAGGAGTTTAATTTGTTTGTATATGCTTCATATTATTAAAAGTGTGGAGCTTTTAATAATATCTTTTCTCTCTTCAATTGATATTGATTATCAATCTAATATTATAATATATTCTTTTTTTACCATTGTCAATAGAAATGTTATAATTAATTGAAATTTATTATCATTTGTTTATTAATGATATCACTCCTGTATTCTTATTTACCACCGGAACTATATCCAATATATCTTTTTTACAGCAATATTCCAGATCATCTTGTAAATTTAAATCTTTCAATATATTATAATGCCTTGCTTCTTTAATAAAGTTTACTATATTTTTATTATTTTCATATATATATTTAGCTGTTTTAGCTATATCAGATAAATTATGAACATTATTTTCACATAGTAAATTAATCATATACCCTGAACAAATAAAGTCATCCATAGAAAACTGACCATTTGTACCTGAATTTATAAATACTATATCACTAGAATTTTCATTAATCATATCTATAACGGCCTTAGCATTTATCATTGCACCTATTAGTATTTTACTTGCTTTCAAACTTAAATTTATTGCTCTTGTTCCATTAGTGGTACTTAATATTATACTTTTTCCTTCTATTTGATCTCTTGTATACTCTAATGGTGAGTTAGTAAAGTCAAAACCCTCTATTTTTATAGCTCTTCGTTCTCCCCCTAGTAATGCATCCAGTCCCTTTTCTGAAAGTTCTTTTTTCTTATTGAAGGCTTCCTCTACAGTTAGCATTGGAATTACTTCCTTTGCTCCATTTGCTAATGCCGTTGTAATAACTGATGTAGCTCTTAGCATATCTATTACTACTACTATTTTATCATCTAGATATTCCTCTTTAATATGATCTGCCGATATAATTACATCTATATTCATAAAAATACCTCCCCATATTTTTAATTTAAATTTGATTAATCATCGATTTTTATTATGATATTTGTATTACTTAAAATTCTTTCCTTGCCATATATCATTATCTTCCAAAGCCTTATCTATGGCATTTAATACTTCCCACTTTTTCAAACTCCACATTGGTCCTATTAGTAACTCTCTTGGTGCGTCTCCTGTTAATCTATGTACAACCATTTCTTCTGGTATCATAGAAACTCCCTTACAAACTAAATCTATATATTGTTCTTGTGTTAATAACTTTAATTCTCCACTCTCATACTGTTCGACCATCTTTGTTCCTTCCATCAGATGAAGTAAGTGAAACTTTATGCCCTTAGCCCCTGAGTGTGCTATGTAATCAACAGTCCTTAACATATCCTCTTCTGTTTCGCCAGGTAATCCAAAAATAGTATGTGCAACTACCTCAATATTTCTTTCTAATAGTCTTTTTAATGTATCATCAAATACTTTAAAATCATATCCTCTATTAAAATTTCTAGCAGTTTCATCATTTATTGTTTGTAGCCCAAGTTCAACAATTAAATATGTTTTTTCGTTTAATTCAGTTAAAAATTCTAAAACATCATCATCAATACAGTCTGGTCTTGTTGCTATTGATATCGCTACTACATTTTTTTGAGTTAATGCTTCTTTATATTTTCTTCTAAGTTCTTCTACTGGCGCATAAGTGTTCGTATAGGCTTGGAAATATGCAATTAGCTTTCCATCCTTCCATTTTTTCTCCATCATATCTTTTCTATCTTCAAATTGCTTTGTTATAGATAATGTTCTGCTTCCAGCAAAATCACCTGATCCTCTAGCACTACAAAATGTGCAACCTCCTTTGGCAACTTTTCCATCTCTATTTGGACAAGTAAATCCTCCATCTAAGGATATCTTATATACTTTTTCATTAAATTTATTTCTAAGATAATAGTTTAAACTATGATATCTCTTACCATTCCATTCTTTCATTATTTCCTCCTAATAAAAAAATAAAAGTACCACTATATTTAAGTTGTACTTTTATTCTACTACAATATTTTTATATGTTAAGTATTTTAAATATTTTTTTTAACTTCCTCTTCTTCCATATTTGCTTTATATTCTCCAATAACATCTATATTAATGTCATTTCTCCCCTCTTTAGCACTAACCTCAACTGTTATTTCGCTTTTATCAAAACTTTTTAAAGTTATATTATATTTATTCTCTGGAAACATTTCATTAAATTTTAGTTTAACAAGTTCTCCATCAGCAGTCTTATATACATTTATTCTATTTAACCCATTAGAATTTAAATATTCTACGATTAAATACCCTTCCTCCCTTGAAAAAACTAAGTTTTCAATTTTAGCATTATCCAATATATCTAAAGGTATAACCTTCTTAGCAATTGGCTTATCTACTAACTCCTCTAAATCACCACTAATATTAGAGTTTTGATTTGCACCGGCTGTTGCACTTTCTCCCCCACCTTGCCCTTGAGCGGCCTTACTTTCTTCTATATATGCAATTGATAAAAAAGTCTTATTATTTCCTATTGTTGAAATTGCTACTTTTTGCCCCTTATATCCTAATGACACTGGTCCAAAAGCTTCAGATGGAGCTTTTTCCTTATATAACATTATTTTATTTTCACTTAAATAAACATCCTTAGGCAAATTATTTAATGTTAATATTAAATCGCTTTTTCCTCCATCTTCTCCAATCATTCTTAATGATTTATTTCTAACAAAAACTTGTTTTTTATTCATTGATTTAACTTCATCAATTTTATATTGATCATCAATTTTCAATACCTTTATTGCATAATTATCTAAGTCACATTTTGGCTCTGATGCTGAATTTCTGATTACATTATATATCACATAAGCTGATCCTGAAGATTCTATCATGTTGTCAGGAGCATACGCTATTATTCTTGATGTTCCAGTTGATATCTCCTTATTTTTACTTATCAATTGTTCTGTGCATAGCTTATTTGCTTCTTCTATATTATTATCTTTAACATAGTTTAAATAATTTTCAGCAACTTTTACTGCTTCCTTTGGATTAAATAAATCTATATTAGCTTTTTCATTATTTTCTTTTTTTGTACATGCTGATAATAAATAAAAACTCATAATTACTAATAAACAACATTTGAACAAATTCCTCTTTTTCACTTTTACTACCTCCTTATATATGTTCCTCAAAGTTATTTTCCCTAAGAAAATATACCTTATTCATTTTTGAAGAATAAAAGTACTTTAATAAATATATATTTGTTAATAGATAGTAAAATAGGGGGATATAAAAATGAAACGGGAATTTTCTAAAATTTTTCAAATAGCAGTTGTTTTTATAGGTACAATTGTTGGGGCTGGATTAGCCTCTGGACAAGAAATCAAAGAATTTTTTACATCATATGGAGTATCTAGTTTTATAGGAATCATAGCCTGTGGTATATTCTATATAATCATGGGATCTATAGTTTCTAAAATTAGTATCAAATATAAATTAAACTCTTATGGTGATGTAATTAAAGTTGTAAGCCCAAATCTACTTGGCAAAATTACTGGTGTAATTACTACACTATACTTAATTTCTAGCGCATCAATAATACTAGCTGGTAGTGGAGCATTAATAAATCAATTTTTTAATATTCCTAAAATAATTGGTTCTTTAATAATGGTAGCTTTAGCAATTTTCTTTCTTCTAAGGGATACAGATGGTTTAATTGAAGTTAATTCATTTATAGTTCCAACTCTCGTAATTACAATAACAACAATAACTGTGCTATATTTTATGTTTTGTAAAGATATGATTTCATTAGAGTTTTTAACTAAATTTGAACCAAGAAAAACTGGTGTAACATTATCTACAATATTATATGCTGGATATAATACTCTTTGTTGCCTTGGTGTATTAGTACCTCTTAGTAATCAAATAAAAAAGCCTAAGACTATGTTTTATGGAATTGCACTTGGTGCAATAGGCTTAGCAGGTTTAAGCTTTGCTATAAACTTTTTATTAATGATAAATCAACCATATATACATCAATATGAAATACCTTTATTATTTGTAGCTCAACGTTTTGGAAATGTAGTTCAAGCATTATTATTAGTAGTAATTTGGTTAGAAATGTTTTCTACTGAAGTTTCTGATGTTTACTCTATAAGTAAAACATTAGATAATAGCTTTAATATAGAATTTAAAAAGGCAATCTTCATAGTTCTTATTATTGCTCTTCCTATATCAAGAATAGGATTTTCAAAATTAATTGGATCATTATATCCTCTTTTTGGAATGCTTAGCTTAGTATTTATAGCACAAACAATTTATTTTTATTTTAAACATAAAAAAGAACTAAATTAATTCATAAAAGAAAACACCCCATATTCCCAAAACTGGAATACTGGGGTGTAACTTCTTGAATTATATATCTATATCATTTGAAAAGTTATCTCCAACATCTTTAACTTTTTGAAGAGTATCTATCATATCTTGAATATTTCTAGTAAACTCTTCTATATCTTGATTAACCTGTTGAGATGATGCTGCATTTTCAGCTGCAATTGAAGCTAATGAATCAATTGTTTTAAACATTTCTTCAACCGACTTAACTTCATTATTTAATTGAATTATTGATTTATTTGTTTCGCTTGAAACAACCTTAATTAATTCATTAGCCTCTAAGCTTGTCCTTCTTACATTTTCTAAATTATCTGTTTCTAGCTCTAATATATTATATTGATTTTCTATACTTGTAACTAATAAATTGATTTCTTCTGCAAAGAATGACAAATTGCTATTTATATCCTTAACAGCTTGTTGTGATTGTTCTGCAAGTTTTCTTACTTCTTCAGCTACAACAGCAAATCCCCTTCCCTGTTCTCCTGCCCTTGCAGCTTCTATTGAAGCATTTAGAGCTAAAAGATTGGTTTGAGATGAAATTCCTGATACTAAAGATACTATGTGAGTAATATCCTCTGCCTTTCTTTGAAGATTTTTACCTTTTTCCTTTACATCCATAAATGATTTTAATGATTCTTTTATGGCTTCACTAGACCTATCCACATTTATATGACTTTGATTGATCTTTTCAACAGATTTATCTAATTCATTTTTATTTCTATCTTCAGAATTTACTAAATCTTTTAAAGCTAAAATATTTTCATTTGTTTGCTTTACAAGGGTTTCTGTACTTAACTCTTGTTGTGTTGCTAATTCTGAAACTTGTTCTGAATAGCTAGCTATTTCCTCTGTAGTTTTTCTCATTTTTTCTGTTGTATTATACATTGCTTGAGTAAATGTAGCCAGCTCATTAACTACAAGATTAGCTGATGTTGAATCTTTCCCAATATTATCTTTTAATTTTGATATTCCCTTATATATTTTTTCAAGCTTATCATTTGTAGTTATACTTTTATCTATAGCATCAAAATTATTATTTTCTATATTTTCTATTATGTCATTTAAAGGCTTTATTGTCATATAAGATACAAATACCGATATAATTCCAGATATAACTCCAATAATTAATCCCTTTGGTAATCCTGCAATTAGGATACTAATAAAAGTAATAACTACAAATATAGGAACTGCCATCTTTAACTCTAAACTCTTTAATCCTATACTTGATAAGCTATTACTAAATTTATATCTCTTACTACGTTGGATAGTATTTTCAAATTTAATATGTACTTTTAATTCACCTTTTTTCCTTTCTACTTCTTTAATTTCTATATTCTCACCAAAATATTTAGCACTTCCATTTAACAGGCCTAAAAAATAATCAAATAGCTCTCTATCTGATCTGTATGTAAAATATATGCTATTACTTGATATTGGTTCTAAATGCATCTTAGGTGGTCTAGCCCCTCTTATCTTTTTCATTATTATTGAATGTATAAAGTTAAGTGAATCTAAAAATTTATATAAATTTACTCTTTTAAAGAATACAGGATAATCTTCTGAGAATTTCTGTAGATTATTTTCTCCAATAACTTGCCATAACCCATTTACTGAAGTACCTACATTATCTGCTATTGTCTGTATTAAACTGAATATTTGTGTGTCATTTACATCTTCTAAAGGTGTAAATACTATGTTCTCTGACCAATTTACCGATTTTAAACTTTTATTTATAACTTCATTGCCATATAAATCTCTACATGTTCTTAGCCACGTAGAAACAACTGTACCTTTCATAACTGTCCCCCCTTAAATTAAATATGCATACTTAATATGCAATTTTGAAAACTTTATATATTTAAATTCATTATATAACTATTTTTATAAAAAAAATAGATGAATTGGAAATATTCCAATTCATCACCTTATTACACCATATCATCCATATAATCAAATTTAGGAATTGTAGGATCATAATAGTTATCAAAAGACCTTGGAGGAACAAATATTCTTTGAACAGACCTTGCACTTCCCCTTAACTCTGCTATTCTTGTTACTCCTACATAGACATCTGATATTTTATACCAAGTTGCATAATCAACTACACCTGTTTTAGGTAAATTGAAAACTCCTTGGAAAACCCTAACTGCTTCTGCTGTGTTAGCTCCATATATACCATCCTGAGCAACCTTAGGAATTAGAGGATAATTTTGGGATATCCTATTTAAAAATTCTTGTATAGTTCTAACTTCCTGTCCTGATGATCCTATTACTAAATCATATCCTGGATACGACTTTGGTACACCCTTTACTTGATCTGCAGTAACTAATTCAATATCACTTCCATAAAAGTTTGTTAGTATTTCAAACGGAGTCTTACCTTGATCTCCTAAATACTTACTTCCCCACTGTGTCATCCAACCTGGACAAGATACATTTTTACCATCACAATATTGGGTTAATAGTGGTTGCTTTCTTCCTACTCTTCTTACATAAGTTGCAAATATATCATCTACTACTTCACTAATACTTTCAAATATATTTCTTCCATAAGTAAATGCATGATCATATGCTGTTGAATTTGTTATATCAAAATTCTTTCCCTTACCTCTATACCACTCTGTATATATTCTATTTAAAGTAAATGAAACTATAGCATAAATATTTGAACGTATTGTATTTTCTGACCAAGTTGAATATATCTCACATGATGCAACATTCTTTATATAGTCTTTATAAGGAACCCTGTAATTGGGTGCTGATGTATTATTTGGACCTCCAGCATGAACAACTATAAATTCAGGTACTACTGGTTTTTGCAAAACAACCCCACTTGTTGGAGGTGGCAGTGGTTTTTCCTCTTCTTCAGGAATTTTTTCTGGATAATTTCCATTTAAAACATTTGGTCCAATATTTATGGTTTCTACTACACTTCCTCCTGGAGCAGTAGGTGATACATTGGATGTATTCGGCGGAACATTTATAGTTTCGTTTCTGTATGATCTATTTAAGGATTCAATAAGATAGCATGGTTGTATAGCTAACTCATCAGGGAATATTTGACATCTGTTTATTACTATACTTTGAAATCCTTCTCTTTCCACCCTTAAATCATACATACTATAAGGAACTTGTCCTGTTGGTTGTTGAGAGTATTCTAACGGAGGTGCATCTAATTCTATTATTTCAGATTCTCCCATAGAATTTGTAGATAGGACTATTTCTTTTGTTTCTGGGCCACCAACTGATGGCCTTATAACTATCCTCGTATTTTCAACAGGTATATAACTTTCGTTAACAAAGCTTTGTACCTTTAATCTACCTTTTTGAGCCATATAATTCTCCTCTAATATTTTTCCTTTAATCAATATATGCCTCTAATGAGTATTTTGTTCTTTTATATATCTGTTGGCTTGCTTACAAATAGATTACCTACACTATACTCTTCATTATCTCTCGTTTGGCTAACACCACCAGTTAAATTTTCCCTTATAGAATCAAATACACCCTTCATATCTATTGCTCCATACCCCCATTGCTCATTTGGATATATATCCCCTACTCTCATATTTGTTCCTCTTATCAAATAAGTTCTAATTTCTGTTGCATATAAATTAGGATCATTTCCATCTACAGCTCCCCATTGCATTATTAATGCACAACACCCTGCTGTAATAGCTGTTGCAACGGATGAACCACTTACTACTCTAGTTCCCCCTCCCGGCATTGTAACTATTGCGTTTATACCACCTGCTGCTATATCTGGTTTTACTCTTCCATCTCTTGTAAATCCTCTTCCTGATTGACCTACAGTTGCATTATTATTTTGGTTATAAAAAGCAGCTACTATCGCGCCTCTTGATGTTCCCGGAATTGTTAATGTTGTATATTGACTTGGACTTAAAAATTTTGTATCCGGATCTAGCAAGCTTCTTTGAGGTAACCAACTCCAGTACCTCCCATCAACTATATAATCTCCATATAATCTAAATTGCCATATACCTTCTCTAAGCCCTCTTGCCTCAATACTTATTATTTCATCTCCTGTAACAGGATCAGGATAAATATATGAAATCCTCATTCTTGTACCTTCATAAATAAATTGTACATTCTCTACCCTGCTTAATCTAACTGGTATTTTTTCAACTACTTCACCAGATGGAGACACTACTCCTATTGAAACTTTATCTGGCTGCTGAATATATATTTGAAAGTTTAAATCCTTTTGACCTTTTCCCATTCTAATCTCTATATTTTTTATTTGACCAGGCTTATCAAATTTACCTTCTGTATGAGTATCTGTATCCCCCTCATTTCCAGTACCTGTCACACATGCAAGTGCAAGTTGACTAGTTGTATTTGTGATTATTGTTTCAACAGCATTAGTTCCATCATGAGCCCCTGTATTACTTCCAAGAGCAACGCATATAACCATAGGTCTCTTTAAATCGCTTGCTAATCTAGATAAATATCTTATAGCTAGTAACACCTCAACAGTTGCATATCTTCCTGTTCCTGGAGTACTTACTCCAGCATAATCTAATATTACACTAGGTGCCTGCTTTAACTTAACTATTGCAAAATCACAATCTGGAGCTGCTCCCATAACTTCAGGATTTATCCCTCTAGCTCCAACTAAACTAGCTACCATGGTTCCATGCCCTATATCATCTTTCGTTTTAACTATAGCATACGGATCTTCACCACGTTTATTTGCTTGTATTGCTTCATTAATTTGATCACTATTATATTCAATCCCTAGTCTAGCTTCATAAACCTCATTCTCACCATCTAAGCTCTGATCCCATATCCTTACTATTCTTGTGGTTTCATCTTCTCTCATAAATTCATTATTTAAATAATCTATGCCAGTATCGACTATACCTACTATAACTCCTCTTCCACTTAATTGTAGAAAGGGATTATTATGAAATAAAGGGGCTCCACTAGCTTCTACAGGTGAAGATTGCTGTAATGTGTAGATTACTGGTACCTCTATAGAAACTATATCCTTAACATATGGTTCTACCTCTAAAACTCTATTAAAAGGTATATAAACAATAGCAAAATTAAGATCTAATGCGACAACCGATGCACCGGGTATATTGTTTATCTTTAACAACTCATCTCTTGATGTATATTCAACTATAAAACCTACCACTTCGCTATAATCTTTATAGTTTTGAAACGTTTCTCTTTCAAAGTCCTTATATATACTTGGCTGCCTATAACTATTACTTTTTATATCCACTTCCTTCTCCTCCAAAATTTCATTAATTGAATTTTTACTTCTAACATATTCATTACTACTATTTATTTCATTATCCATAGTTTCTATATTTTTTAGATTTTCGTAAGTATCATCATTATTATCACTATCTAAATTTTCGTTAATATTATTTTCTCCATCATCTCTATATGCTTTACTACTTCTAGATCCTATAAACCCAATATTATTTATTATAGTTTCTATAGCAGAACTTAAGCATACCTGACCATATCCCCAACTCGGATCTGGATATACTACATCTGTTCTAGGCCTCTTAGCCGAAACTACTAAATAATATTTCAGCCTCTCACCAAATAAATATGGATCATTTCTTTTTAAGATTCCCCATTCCATCATCAACGCTGCAATTCCAGTTACATGCGGAGTCGCCATGGACGTACCGCTCTTAGTATCAAATGACCTATTGGGAGTTGGTGCTGAAATACCTTCTCCTGGGGCTACTAAATCTGGCCTTATTGCCTCAAATATTGCTGGTCTTCCTCTTCCACTGAAAGAGGATATATTATTTGTAACATAATTATAGCTTCCAACCGCAATTATATTACTTACTGTTGCAGGAATTCCAAGTGTATTTAATACAGTTGGTTGTAAAAACTTTGTATTAACATTTAATCCTTCAGATATTGGCAACCACATGTCAAATATGCCTGTATATTCATTTTGTAATGATAACCTAATTTCCCACTGCCCTGCTGATATATATTGACTATTTGTTAGTAATGCAATTGATATTTCTCCTATTAAATCAAAGGGTTTAGGTCCAGTATAATAAACTTGATATCTATCCCTTCCTATTATTCCTTCAGTGTATCCCTCTCTTATTATTATCTCTCCGCTTGTTGCTGCAGTAGGGCTTGTTATTCTTATAGATATGTTAGATAAAACAGACTTATATAAATTTAATATTACAGCTGGTTCATCCTCAGCTACATTTATAGATATTCTTTTTTCCCCTGTTAAATCTCCACCAACATGATGAGCTGCATCCCCCTCATTTCCAGCAGCAATAGCAATTGTAATCCTTTCTAGTGTCGATATAGTTGATATATATTGCTCTAAAAGACTTGTTCCATTATGAGCTCCATCATTAGTACTTAAACTTATATTAACTACTAATGGCTTATTCAATTCCTTTCCCCTATCGACAAGAAACTTTAGCCCTCTCATTATATTAGTACTAAGTGCAAATTGCCCTCTAGTAGATTTAACCATTGCAATCGAACTTTTAGGAGCCACTCCATAAAATGCTGGATTTATATTTCCTCCAGCACAAGCAATCCCAGCTACATGAGTTCCATGTTCTGCATTATCATAGGAAGGAACTACAGAAAATGGATCTGTATTTTGAAGAGCAGTATTTATAATCTCTCTATTATATATCTTTCCATTATCACTTAAATCATATATATAATCGATTCTTGTTGTTCCATCTTCATTTCTAAATGCTGGATGAGTATAATCTATACCCGTATCTATAAATCCAACTAAAATACCCTCACCCTGAATACCAAAACTTTCTCTAGCTGTATTTACACAAGCCGCTCTATTACTTTGGGAGTCTGTAGTATATAAGCTTTTAGGTAATTCTATATATTGTATCGAACTGACATTTGCTAATCTCCATAAATTATCAACAGGTATATTAACTATTCCAAATCCAAAACCTAAATCCTCATATCTTCCACCTAAGTCCTCTACAATTTTAGTTATATTCTCAGGGCTATCTCCAGATATTATAGTTACTTCTATTGTCCCTCCATCCGAAAAACTAGTACCATGACTTATTCCTAATTTACTCAATATATTCTTTGGTACATTTTGTATAAGTCCTAATCCCGCATCCACCTTATTTGGATTTATGTTTTCTATAGTTCTCACCTCTCAATGTTGTTTATATCAATATATGTACTTTTTTTGTAAAGTGGGAACCTAAATTATAATTTGTTTTATATATTCATAAGTTTTCTTTATAAAAAAAAGTTGTTTTGAATTTATTAAATCCAAAACAACTTTCCGTTTATAATTTTATTTCTATTCTATCTAATTTAGCTAATACAGAAATCTCGTTAAGATTCATAGTTTCAGTTAATAGGTTTCCTGCATTACTAACTAATAAGACTTTAGAGTTTCCTAAATTCTTTATTTGTCTTATTGCTCTTCTTCCTTTATATTCAACCAAAAATATTCCATTATTGCTTACTTCCTTTACTAAAGTAGCAAATGCTAAATCTCCTTTTAACATTCTAAATCCAGACATCTCATCATCTTGAATTTCTAAGTATAGAACCTTATCCTGAGAGTATCCCTCAACCTTATTTGAATGTATAGGTAATTCTTTAAAGCCCTTATTATTTTTTAATGAATAATCGAGAATAGGAACATTCTTTAACACAGATGAAAAAGCATTAGTCCAAACTTCATTCTTTTCTATATTTCCTTTAGATAACTTATTTTTTACATCACTCATAGCCTTTCTTTCTTCAATTAAAGCTTCATCAGTAACAACCATACTAACATCATTAAAATCAGCATTTAATATTTTTGATGCCTTGTCAATTAAAGATTCTTGAGCTACTCTTCTTCCCATTTCAATTTCATTTATAAACTTCTCTGCTACACCTAACTTTTTAGCTAATAACTTTTGACTCATTCCACTCTTAAGTCTAGCCTCTTTTATTTTTTCCCCAACTCTACTCACTTTGAGATCTTCCCTTCTGTTGTTTTAAGTACCATTCTCTTTCTTCAATTAAATGCTCCACTAAATAATTGAATTTCCACTCCATAGAAATTGGAGTTACTGTTGCTAATATTCCACCTTTGAACTTTTGTCTAATACTTCTTATAGTTTCTTTTAGCTCTTCATCAGAAAAATTATTAAAAAGAATAACAGATTCTCTTCGCGGATTTGAATTAAATGTCTCGAACTTTAACCCATTTAGTATATCCTTAACAGTCATTTCAACCATTTCTGATGATATTTCTAAAAGCTTAATTCCTTCTTCTTTTAAAATATTTAACTCTCTTTCTGGAACATTATAAACTAAAATACACTTATTGTTATCAAGCATATAACCCCTCCTAACCCCTCTATTAATCTTCTATGATTTCTGGCGCATCATAAGTTACACCAAAGGTATCTACTGTCATTTTTAATATCTTTTGATCTTCATAAGGCTTATCACTATAATCTCTCTTTGAGTTTACTATCTTGTCTACAACTTCCATTCCTTCAACAACTTTTCCAAATGATGCATATTGTCCATCTAAATGAGGAGAATCTGCAACCATTATAAAGAATTGGCTTCCTGCAGAATCAGGTATCATAGTTCTTGCCATTGAAAGAACTCCTCTTGAATGTTTTAAATCATTTTTAAAGCCGTTTCTAGAAAATTCTCCTTTAATGCTATATCCAGGTCCACCTATACCTGTTCCTTCTGGGCATCCCCCTTGAATCATAAAACCTGGTATTACTCTATGAAATATAATACCATCATAGAAACCTCTATTTATTAAATCTATAAAATTTCTTACTGTATTTGGTGCTATTTCTGGGTATAACTCAGCTTTTATAACACCTCCATCTTCCATATTTATAGTTACTATTGGATTTTGCATAATAAATCTCCTTTCAAATTAAATCTTTTATTATTATTGTCATATTTGAATCTATAAATTCAAATTTATAATATATATCCATTATAATTTAAGTCTGGAATTATATATTTTTTCTTCTTATGGTAATTATATATTATTTAATAAAAAAAGCATAGATTTCTCTATGCTTTATTGAAAAGTAGTTCCTAGTACCACTCTAGAATAATCAGTATAATTTGATAAATTTTTAACACAAACTTGCTTAAAAATAAATTCTCTTCCAAATTTATTTATTAAATCTCCAAGTAAAACATTTAAGAAAGTAGTTGGAATTCTCTCAAAGCCTTCAAAGTCAAGGGATACTCCAATATTTATACTATTTCTAATAATTTCTCTTAGTAAAATTGCATCTTCTATAGTTATATCTTCACCTAATACGTCTTTTATTTTTATTTCAGTTTCCATAAACTACCTCCACAACTTCGTAATTGATTAAATTTTCTGAAAATTCTCTTTACTATAATATATCAATTTTTAGAAATTTTGTCAACGTTTTAACAAATTTTTTTTAAAATATTAGACTTATAGAATAAAACTATAAGCCTAACTTTTTTATCTTTAATAATTTATATTTTAATTATAATCATAATTCAATTGCTTCAAAGACTTCATCTATTTATTCAACAATCTATAGCTCAAATCTATAACTTCATTTTTATTTGAAGAGTTAATTATTTCAATAGTTCCATTTTCCCTTGATTCAGTTAATAAATTCTTCTCGCTCAACCTTCTTCTTAACTCTTTTGCTGTTCCTAGTCCTCCATCTATTATAGTAATATCCTTTCCTATAATTTTAACTAAAGTATCCTTTATAAACGGATAATGTGTACATCCTAATACTATAGAAGCGATTTTACCACCATTGTATGTATTCACTTTTTCAAACAAGTATTCCTCAACTTCCTTCCCATCAAGCTTACCAGACTCAATAAACTCTACAAGCCCAGGGCATGGTACAGGAATTATTGATGCTCTATCCTTATATCTATTCATCAACCTATTAAATTTTTCTTCCTTCAGTGTCATTGATGTTGCCATAATTAATATATTTCCGTCTTTGTTAAGCTCAACTGCTGGCTTTAATGCAGGTTCTATACCTACTAAAGGCAAATCCGGATATATTTTTCTAAGATCTGCAACAGCTGCACTAGTTGCTGTATTACAAGCAATAGCTATACCCTTAACCCCTTTATTTAATAGGAATTCTACAGCCTTAAATGTCAAATCTCTAACCTCTTCAACGCTCTTTACTCCATAAGGTGCATTTTTAGAATCTCCAAAATATATATAGTTCTCATTCGGCATTACTTGTATTGCTTCCTTCATTACACTTAATCCGCCTACTCCTGAATCAAAAAAACCTATTGGCCTATTCTTATTGTCCACCTAATCTCACTCCATTTTCTTTAATTCTATATTTTATTTTATACCTTTATTTAATATAAATCTACAAATTTATAATGTTATTTAACTTCAATAAACTTTTAAGACAATCCATAAATACTATTTTTCCCATTAATGTTATATTATAATAAATTATATGATTAATTAATAGAGGTGGTTTTTTGAAAAGAAAGTTATTAATTTATAAATATCTTACATGCGTTTTTGCAGCTTTATCTATAGCTACTATTTATTTTACATTTAAATTAGGCCCACAATTAGGAGGTAGAATATATCAAATAGGAATTTTTCTCTTTATTATATTTATTGTTATTTCTTCTAACCTTTTTGATAAGTCAAGAAAATTTAATGAAATACTTTACTTAATCTCATCTTGGCCAAATGCATATGATTCTAAATTTGACTTTAATAAGATACATAAATTTTATTATGAATATGGTCCTAAATCTTTAAATGAAAATACCTTTCATGATATAGATGATCAAACTGCTCATGATCTAAATGTTGATGAGGTTTTTAAAAAGATAAGCAATTGTTCATCAACTCCAGGCGAGCAAATGCTGTATTATATTTTAAGAACACCAAAAACTAATAGTGCTGAATTAATAGAAAGAAATAAAATAATAGAAAAATTTAAGAATGATGAAAATCTAAGAAGTACAATACAACAGATATTTTCTAACTTAGGAAAACAAAGAAAAGGTGAGATATTTAATTTATTTAATACAGAAACAGTTGTAAATAAATCAAAGGTATTATTATACAATCTAATAGCTTTAAGCTCAGTTGTAGCATTAGTTTGGTTTATTATTGATGGCGCTGATAAAATTCCAACTTTTATAGGAATTTTTGCCATATACATGTTCATTTCACTGCGAACAGCATCTGAAATAGAATATGAACTTACTTCACTTCAATATTTAGGTGACTTTATTAGAGCTTCTAAGGAACTATCTAAAATTGACGATCCTACTTTAAAGGATGAAATAGACAAAATAAAAGAAAGAGTAGATCTATTTTCTAAAATAGATAAAAAAACATTATTTATCTATTCTCAAGGAGCTTTAGATATATTTATAGAAACAATAAATGCTTTATTTTTAACTAGAATACGATCTTACTACTCTATAATCAATATTATCAAGAAAAATAGACAAGAGTTAATAGAACTCTATGCATTAGTTGGTAAAATAGAAGCTTATATCTCTGTATCTTCTTATAGAACTAAATTAAAAAATTATAGTTTACCTAACTTTACTGATAATAAAAATAATTTATTTAAAATAGAAAATGCTTGTCATCCATTATTAGAGGATGGTATTCCTAACAGTATAAATTTAAATAATAAGGGAGTTATTTTAACAGGTTCAAACATGTCTGGTAAATCTACATTTATGAGAACTCTAGCTTTAAATATGCTATTAGCTCAATCTATTTATACATGTTTATGTGATGATTATAATGCTTCCTTCTTTAGGGTTATGTCTTCTCTTAGTATTTCAGATGATGTTTTATCTGGTACTAGCTATTATTTGGAGGAATGTAATGCTGTTCTTAGGATTTTAAATTCATTAGACGAAGAGGTACCAGCATTTTGCATAATTGATGAAATATTTAAAGGAACAAACCCAATTGAAAGAATAGCTACCTCTAAGCAGATTTTAAAATATATTATGAGTAGGAATGCACTTTCAATTGTTGCAACACACGATTTAGAATTAGCCGAAACTTGTAATGATAAATATTTAAAATATTATTTTTGTGAAGATGTTGATGAAAATGAAGGTTTAATTTTTGATTTTAAATTAAAAGAGGGCATTTGTAATACAGGAAATGCCATAAAACTATTATCCTATTTAGGCTATCCTAATGAGATAATAAATGATTCAATTAAAGATATTTCTTCTAAATAAAAATATAAGTATGTAGGTTTGTTTTTTATAACTTCACTTGAAGTCAAACAGACCTGCATATTTTTATTTAATAATTTAAAAATTCTATATACATCTAATATTATTTTCACATTATTTTGTTAAATTAATTATTGACATCATACCATGTATATAATAGAATTGCTTTATAATTAAAGAATTTTACGAATATTATGACGTCTAGACCAGTTAAATATTCGATTTAAAGCAGAAAGGAAGTGACTTTTCCTTGTTATATTTCGGCAAGGAAGATTTTATGAAAGATTTAATTTTTACAATACCAAAATCAAAGCATAATAAAGAAGACTTATTTAGAATCTTTAAAGACCATCCTGAAATAAAATTTGTATCTATTGTTGGAATAGATTTATCAGGTAATGATACTGACGAAAAAATTCCATCAAGATTATTTTTAGATGATATTGACTCATTTTTAAATGGAGTTGCTATTCAAACAGACGGTTCTTCAGTTGTACTTCCTGGGATTGCAACATTAAATGACGCAAAAGTTGATATGATTGCAGATCTTAATGCTAATTGGTTTGTTGACTATAATTACGATCATATTGATCCATTTACTAACAAACCTATTGGTACTCTTAGAATTCCTTCATTCCTAATTCATAATAATAAATCAGTATGTTCAAGAAACATTCTTACTTCAGCAATAAATACATTTAAATCAACTCTTTTAGATATCTTTAAAAATAAACCTAAAACTTTAAAACCATTTGGAATTGAATATGATGATATAAATGAAATTGTAATAACTTCAGCTTCCGAACTAGAATTTTGGGTTAAAACTCCAAATGAACAAGCTCATATAGAAGAATTGTCTACATCTCAAGTATTACAAGAGCAATATTGGACAAGAACTAAAGGTGCTGTTAGAACTGCATTAGAAGAAACTTTACTTCTTATGGAATCATATGGATTTGAACCTGAAATGGGACATAAAGAAGTTGGTGGAGTAAAGTCAAAGCTTGACTCTAATGGACAATTCAATCATATAATGGAACAACTCGAAATAGACTGGAAATACGCTGATGCTATTCAAGCTGCTGATAATGAAATCTTCGTAAAAATATTAACTCAAGAAACATTCAGAAGACATGGCCTAGATGTTACGTTTAAGGCAAAGCCAATAGATGACGTTGCTGGTTCTGGAATGCATATACACTTAGGTGTTAGTTTAAAATTAAAAGACGGAAAAAGAATAAACTTATTCCACGCGACTAAAGAAGATTTCATAAGCTGCATAGGATACGGAGCAATAATGGGCGTATTAAAAAATTATGAAATTATGAATCCATTTATATCTTCGACTAGTGGTGCATTTAAAAGATTAAAACCTGGCTTTGAGGCACCTATATGTATAGTTACATCACTTGGAGTATCTCCTGATAATCCATCAAGAAATAGAACTATATTAATAGGTTTAATAAGAGACTTAACAAATCCATTAGCAACAAGATTTGAGCTTAGATCGCCTAACCCTCATACAAATATATATCTAGCTCTTTCTGTTTCATATATGGCAATGCTTGATGGAATAATTTATGCTCTTGAAAATGATAAAACTGAAGAAGAACTTTTGGCAGAGTTATCAAAGAAACCTGGTGATGATGCATCTTATTTAGAAAAATCTAGAGCTTATAGAAGTGAAGAAGACGTATTTGAATTCTATACAGATAATGAAAGAATCGAATACTTTGGTAAAGCACCTGCTACTGTATATGAAAACTTAATTCAATTAGATACGTATTCAGATAAACTAAATATATTAAAAAGAAATGATGTATTTAGTGATAAATTAATAAATAGCTTTAAACTCGCTACAATTCAAAGATGGACTACAGATATTGTTCATAGAGTTATATTAAATCATGCTGCTGAAGTTAGATCATTTAAAAAACTTCACTCTGAGAACGCATTAGATTTAGATATATCAAATTGGATGACTATAGACAACTTAAGACATTATATAATGAAAGATACTTATACAACCAAAAGCTTATTCACTCGTATAAAGTTAGCTTTATCTAATGAAGATTATGCTCTAGCATCTGATCTATCACTTGAATTAGAAGATAAAATGAGTGAATTAAGAAATCTTTACGCTAACTATACAAAGAATTTATTAGATATATAAATTTATATAGAAACATTGTTAAAAAAGTTAAGCTAATAAGCTTAGCTTTTTTATTTTATCAACAGATAACTGTACAATTTTAAATTTAATAAAATTTAGAGAAAAGTTTTCTCTCTATGAGTGTCCCCCTGCATTACTTTTTATCTTAACTAATATTTTTATATCCATGCAGGAATATGAATTTTTTCATTATCCATAAAAGATATATTATTATCTAAAACACTTTTTATAGCACTCTTTTTTCTATTTAATGAATTATTATTTATAAAATCTTCAGCTTCCTTCATACTGTTAGCTTTAAATATAAAAGTCCATCCATTTTTATCGTATTTACCTGTACACATTAAATACTTTTCTTTTTCATTCTCTATATGCTGTCTATCTATTATTAAGCTTTTAAATTCACCTATTGTTTTATAATTTAACTTTACAAAAATATCATTATTCATATTACCCTCCAACCAAACATAAGTTCTATATTTATATTATACGAACATACGTTTTATGTCAATACTTGTATATAATTTTTACATAATAATTATAAAAATATTTTTTTATTGTAGAAATCTATTTCTTATTGTCAAAATTTATATAAATCTTTATATAATATAAAATATTTTTATTATGTAACCATACATTCTTTATATACTATGTTGATCTATATTAGAATATAACCATATAAATTTAAAAACTAAACTTTCTACAAATAAAAAATAAATGAAGATTTTCTGAATCACAATCTCCAGAAAATCTTCATTTATTTTTTTCATTATTATTCTGCTATATCAAAAACCTCTAAATTTCTATTCTCTACCCCAAAGGCCTTAACCTCAGCTATAGCTCTCAATGTATCTAAAGCTGTTATAACACCTATATTTCTTTCTACTGCTGCTCTTCTTATAATAAATCCATCTCTTTTAGAATCATTCCCCTTAGTTGGAGTATTAACTACTAAGTCTACTTCTTTATTTTTTACTACATCTAATATATTTGGTGCATCTTCATGTAATTTTCTTACTACTTCTACTTCAATATTAGCTTCTCTTAAAAGATTAGCTGTACCTTCTGTTGCAACAAACTTATATCCAACTTCAGCTAACATTTTTGCTATAGGTAGGAATTCCTTTTTATCATGCTTATTTATAGTTGCTAATATCTTTCCTTTTTTATTTGAAGGATACATACTTCCCGCAACAAAACCTTTATATAAAGCTTCCTTTATATTTCTTCCTACACCTAAAACTTCTCCAGTTGATTTCATTTCTGGTCCTAATGATACTTCAACCTTAGGTAATTTTTGTGTTGAGAATACGGGTACCTTTACAGATACTAATTCTGGCTCTTTATATATATCAACTCCATAGCCTAAATCTCTTAACTTATGTCCAATCATTACTTTAGTAGCTAAGTCTACTATTGGAACCTTACTTACCTTACTTATATATGGTACAGTTCTTGATGCTCTAGGATTAACCTCTATAATATACAGCTCTCCTTCAAATTCTATGAACTGAATATTTATCATTCCATTAATTCCAATTGCTAATGCTAATTTCTTAGTATAATCTAAAACTTTATCTTTTATATCAGAGCTTATATTTTGGCTTGGATACATAGTTACTGAATCTCCAGAGTGAACTCCAGCTCTTTCTAAATGTTCCATTACTCCTGGAATTAATATTTCTTCTCCATCTGATATTGCATCTACTTCTATTTCTCTACCCATTAAATACTTATCTACTAGTATAGGATTTTTCTTATCCTTATCAAATGCATTCTTTAAATAATATTTTAACTCCTCTTCGTCATGAGTAATTTCCATTCCTTGACCACCTAGAACATATGAAGGCCTTACCAATACTGGGAAACCCAATCTTCTAGCTTCTTCTAAGCCTTCTTCCACATTCCAAACACCTTTGCCTTTTGGTCTATCAATTCCTAGTCTTTCTAATAGGTCATCAAACTTTTCTCTATCTTCAGCCATATCTATTTGATCAGCTGTAGTTCCTAAAGTCTTAATTCCCTTCTCTTTTAAGAAGTTAGCAAGTTTAATAGCTGTTTGACCACCGAATTGTAGTATAACTCCATCTGGGTTTTCCTTATCGATTATATTTAATACATCTTCTTCTGTTAATGGCTCAAAATATAACTTATCTGATATATTAAAATCTGTACTTACTGTTTCTGGATTATTATTTACTATTATAGTCTCAATTCCCATTTTCTTTAATGATTTTACGCAGTGTACTGAAGCATAATCAAATTCTATTCCTTGACCTATTCTTATTGGCCCTGAACCTATAACTATTACTTTCTTTCTATCTGATACTTCTACTTCATCATATTGCTCATAAGTTGAGTAGTAATATGGTGATAAGGCTTCAAATTCTCCTCCACAAGTATCAACCATCTTATATGCTGGCTTGATATTCCATATCGTTCTTAACTTATAAACATCCTCTGGACTAACTTTAAGCATATCTGCTATAGCCTTGTCTGAGAATCCCTTTTTCTTTAAGTTTAATAACCATTCTTTATCTAAATCTTCTATCTTGCTTAATTTTAATCTAGTTTCTTCTTCAACTATCCATTTGAACTTTTCTAAGAAGAATATATCTATCCCAGTAATCTTAGCGATACTTTCTATTCTATAATCTCTTCTTATCATTTCAGCTAAAGCAAATAATCTTTCATCATCTGGCTTAACTACGATTGATTTCAACTCTTGAATGCTTAATTCTTTAAATTTAGGATGATCTAAAGAGTATTTTCCTATTTCTAAGCTTCGTATTCCTTTTAAAAGTGCTGCCTCTAAGTTAGCACCTATTGCCATTATTTCTCCAGTTGCCATCATCTTTGTTCCTAAAGCTCTATCTGCTGCATAAAACTTATCAAATGGCCATTTTGGAATTTTAACTACAACGTAATCTAAAGTTGGCTCGAAGCAAGCATAAGTTTTTTGAGTTACTGCATTTTTAATTTCATCTAATCCATATCCTAATGCTATCTTTGCTGCAAGCTTTGCTATTGGGTATCCTGTTGCCTTAGATGCTAATGCAGATGATCTTGAAACCCTTGGATTGATTTCTATTACTGCATATTCAAAGGAATTTGGATTTAATGCAAATTGTACATTACACCCTCCTTCTATTCCTACAGCATTTATAATATTTATTGCTGAAGTTCTAAGCATTTGATATTCTTTATCAGATAAAGTTTGTGATGGTGCAACAACTATACTATCTCCTGTATGAATACCAACTGGATCTATGTTTTCCATGTTACATACAGTTATACAGTTTCCATAAGAGTCTCTCATTACTTCGTACTCTATTTCCTTCCAACCTTTAACTGACTTTTCTAAAAGAACTTGACCAATTGTACTTAGTTGTAATCCTGAGGCTAATATTTCTCTAAGCTCTGCTTCATTTTCAGCAATTCCGCCGCCAGTTCCCCCTAGTGTGTAAGCAGGTCTAACTATTACTGGATATCCAATATTAGTAGCATAAGCAACCCCTGCTTCTATCTCAGTTATAATTTCACTTTGTATAACTGGTTCATTAATTCTATTCATCATATTTCTGAAAAGCTCTCTATCTTCACCTTCCTTAATAGATTGAATAGATGTACCAATTACTTTTACATTATATTTATCTAAAACTCCTGCTTCATATAAATCTACAGCAAGGTTAAGTCCTGTTTGACCACCCATTCCTGTAAGTAAACTATCTGGTCTTTCCTTATCTATAACTTTTTCTAAAAACTCTACTGTTAGTGGCTCTATATATATTTTATCAGCAACTTCTGAATCAGTCATAATAGTTGCTGGATTTGAATTAACTAAAACTACTTCTATTCCTTCTTCTTTTAAAGCTTGGCATGCTTGAGTTCCTGAATAATCAAATTCAGCTGCTTGTCCTATTACTATTGGGCCTGATCCTATTACTAAAACTTTTTTAATATCTTTATTTAATGGCATATCCTAAATCCTCCTATAGTGCATATTTTATAAACTTATCAAATATATATTCGCTATCTTTTGGTCCTGCTGCTGCTTCTGGATGGAATTGAACTGAGAATATTGGAAGGCTCGTATGCTTCATTCCCTCAATAGTTCCATCATTTATATTGATATGTGTTGCTACAACATCATTTGGTAAAGTTTCAACCACATATCCATGGTTTTGTGATGTAATATGAACTTTATTTTCTTCTAAGTCCTTAACTGGATGGTTGCATCCTCTATGTCCAAATTTTAATTTAGTAGTTTTTCCCCCTAAAGTTAATGCTAAAAGCTGATGCCCTAAACATATACCTACTATAGGCTTCTTTCCTACTAACTCCTTTATATTTTCTATTACATCTACTAGATCCTCTGGGTCTCCAGGTCCATTTGATAAGAACACTAAGTCTGGATTTACTTCTAAAACTTCTTCTGCAGTTGCATTCATTGGGAATACAGTTAACTTGCATCCTCTATTTTTAAAATTTCTTATTATATTTTCCTTTATTCCAAAGTCAATTATTGCTACATGCTTTCCTTTGCCTTCTATTGAATACTTTTCCTTAGTACTAACTATGCTAACGGCTTCTTTATTTGAAAAAGAACTTATCCTTTCCTTAACATCCTCTAATGTAACTTCTTCTAAAGAAATCATTCCTTTCATAGTTCCATAATTTCTTAAGACTTTTGTTAAAGCTCTAGTATCTATGCCTTCTAATCCAATTATCTTATTTTGTTTTAAATAATTTTCAAGATCCATTTCACATCTAAAGTTATTTGGGAAGTTACACTTTTCTCTAACTATAAATCCCTTAACCTTAGATGATTTTGATTCCATATCTTCTAAATTGATTCCATAGTTACCTATAAGAGGATATGTCATTGTAACTATTTGCCCATAATATGATGGGTCTGTTAAAACCTCTTGATAACCTGTCATTCCTGTAGTAAATACTACTTCTCCTATACTGTCTTTTAAATATCCAAAAGCCTTTCCTTCAAAAATCATACCATTCTCTAATATTAGCTTTGCTTTCATATTTAGCCCTCCTTAAATTTAAAAATATGTTTAGCTAAAAATACACTTTATAAAAGCTCTACTTATCTAAAAAATAAAAGGATAATAAGAAGACAACAAATTATAGTTCTCTTCCTACTATCCTTATATATTTAATATCAGTATTAGAAAATGCCCTTACTGACATAGCTATGCAATTATTTTGTGAATATAAATATAACATAATTATATACTCCCTTTCTGGCCTCACAGGACCAATTTAAAGTGTACTTTTTAACCCTTTAATTATCTTTTTGATAATTAATTATCCTTTTGATAATATTCTATATTTTCTATAAATATCTGTCAAGGAAATTTAAATTAATAATTATGCGTAACTCCCCAAGTTTTACTGAATATTTATTTATTTAAACAAACCAAATTTACATTACAAATATTAAATTATCATTTATTCACTAGATAATTTTATAGCATTATTACCGACATAAGTATTTAGATAGTCGCTTTATTATTTATTGCTTATATACTATATATTTTACACCATATAGGATTATAAATATATCTATTTATGAATAAAAATTCAACATTGTTAATTTTTATGCACCTATATGTTTTAAATGATTTATTTGTAAAAATATTCTATAATTATATTGAAAATAAATTTTTACCCTGTTATAATACTGTATATTATAACTCTTAATATTATATATAATACCATTAAATATGCGAGGAGGTTAATAATTTGCTTAAACTAAACAATGTAAGTAAAAAATTTAAAACTACCAAAGTTGTCGATAACTTATCCTTTTCTGTTAATAAAGGTGAAATTGTTGGTTTACTTGGTGAAAATGGAGCAGGAAAAACAACAACTTTAAGAATGATTTCTACTATGTTAGAAATAACTGAAGGTGACATTAAAGTTAACGATATTGATGTAAAATCAAATTCTGAAAGCGTAAGAAAAGAAATAGGAATTTTATTTGGAGGAGATGTAGGCTTATATGATAGACTAAGTGGAAGAGAAAATATAAGGTACTTTGCCAATCTTTATGGAATGACTAAAAAAGAAGCTGATGAAAGAATAGATAACTTAGCAAAAAGCTTTGGTATGGAGGATTATATAAACAAACCTGTTGGAAAATATTCTAGAGGTATGAAGCAAAAAATATCTATTGCTCGATCAATAGTTCATAATCCATCTGTCATGCTATTTGATGAGCCAACTACTGGTTTAGATGTTAGTGCTGCTAGAATAGTACAAGACTTCATACTACAATGTAAAAGTGAAAATAAAGTAATACTATTTTCTAGTCATTCTATGAAAGAAGTAGAAAAGCTATGTGATAGAGTTGTAATTATAAATAAAGGGAAATTAATAGAAGATTGTACATTAAGTAAATTAAAAGAAAAATATAATAATAAGGATTTAGAAGAAACATTCCTAAAACTTATAGGAGGTAAATCTAATGAATAACTTTTTAACAGTTTTAAAGAAAGAACTATTAGATATTGTAAGAGATAAGAAGACTCTTGTATTTACATTAATATTGCCTATACTTATTTATCCTATAATGTTTAAATTTATGTCTTCTGCAATGGAAAAAACTCAATCAGACGTACAAAAAGAAATTAATATATATATTGATGGTGATAAAAATTCTTCTATGGCAAAAGCTATAACATCTCTAGATAATATTAAATTGCCTGAAATAGAATCTCCAACAGAATCACTAAAAAACGGGGATATTCAACTTATAGTAAAAATCCCTGAAAACTTTGATGAAAATATATCTCAAGGAAAAAATGATACTATTGAACTTTTAATAGATGAAGAATCTAATAAGTCTATGATTGCAAGTAGCATGGTTAACGAAATATATGAAAGCTATAAAAAATCTATAGTTGAACAACGCCTAGCTGATAAAGGAATAGACTCATCTATACTTACTCCATTTGAAGTTAGCGTTAAATCAGGAATAAATGCTGATAATGAAGATATCAATGGGGGAGCCGCAATGCTTCTTACTATGATTCCAACATTAATTGTTATTCTTATGGTATCTTCTACTGTTGGTATGGCTGCTGATCTTGGCGCTGGCGAAAAAGAAAGATTTACATTTGAACCACTTTTATCAACTTCTGCTAAAAGAGCTTCATTACTTTGGGGTAAAATAGGCGCTTTATGTACCGTTTCATTCATAGCCTTGATGGCCAACCTTACTGCAATGGTAATTTCAATGCAAAAGTTTATGATTGTTGGTGAAGAAGTTAACTTTAAGCTAACACCTGCAACAATACTTGGAATGCTTATAATTGGTGCTTTAGTATTAATTACTTTATCTGCATTACAAATATCAGTAAGTATTTATGCAAGATCAACTAAAGAAGCAAATTCATATTTAGCTGCTATTACTATGCCTACTATGATTTTAGCCTTCTTGCCTTATATGATGGATGCAAAAGGAATAAATCCAGCATTCTTCAATATTCCTATAACAAACGCAATTTGTTTAATGAAGGAATTTACAGTTGGAATCTTTGATATTAAACATATAGCCATAGTTGTTGGATGGCATATAGTTTATATAATTGCTTCTATAATATTTGCTAAATTCATGTTTTCAAAAGAAGAAGTTATTTTTAGAAATTAACAATTGATAATGAACAATGCATACTGAGCAATGGACAATGCATAATTATAGATATAATCCACCTTTGTGAATTATTAAAAATAAAGGAATTCAGCTCAAAGCTGAATTCCTTCCTTAATTTTTTCATTCTTTAATTCTTTCATTCCTTAATTATTCATTATAGAAAGTTTCTTATCAAACTTTCTTATCTCAGGCCAAGTATGATAATTCGCACCTTCTTTTGAATGGTATTCCTCAAAATCTTCTACACTGATTTGATATGTTTCAAAACCTTCTATTTCTACTTCTATTTCAATATACTCACCTTCAATTATATTAAAACTTGTTACTTCTCCTGTAGGTATAACTTCACTTCCATAATAAAATGTGACTCCATTTTCTATAAGAGTCGCATAAACCTCTAAAATTTCATCTTTAATGTTTTCTGTCATTACAATAATTCACCTATCCCTTATTCATCATTAATATAATCTTTCTAGATAAGCTTCTAGGCATAATCTTATTTAATGCAATTATAACCTTATTTTTAAATCCAGGAATTATTATTAGTTTTCCCTTTTTAAAATCTCTATAAGCTATTTCTGCCACTTTTTTTGGTGTCATCAATGCTTTTTTAGCAGATTCTTTTTTTCTTATTCCAGCTTTATCTTGAAACCCTGTGCTTACAGGGCCTGGACATAAACAGCTTACTTTTATTCCAGTTCCCTTTAATTCTTCATATATAGCTTCTGTAAAACTTAATACATATGATTTTGATGCGTAATAAGTAGCCATTTTGGGACCTGCGCAAAATGCCGCTGTTGAAGCAACATTCATTATTGCTCCATCACCATGACTTATCATTATTGGCAAAAACACCTTAGTTAATTCTGTTAATGCTCTCACATTTACATCTATTAAATTCAATTCTTTTTCTATTTCTATTTCGCTTAGGTAACCAAAGGATCCTAATCCTGCATTATTAATTAAAATATCCACAGATATATTTTTTTTATTAACATAATTTAATAGTTTTTCACAAGAGTTATCCTCAGATAAATCTAAAGATATGCTATACACGTTAATATTATATAGTAACATTAACTCTTCTTTTACCTTCTCTAGCTTCTCCTCATCTCTTGCAACTAAAATTAAGTTATTTCCATCATTAGCATATAGTTTTGCTAATTCATATCCAATCCCAGTAGTAGCTCCAGTTATAAGTACATAGCTCCTACCATACGGTTTACCCATAAAAAATCCTCCATAAATTTATTTATCAAAATTTATATTTAAATATATCATATAGTTCTATATATATAAATATTAAATAAGATGCGAATATGTAATATAAATGGCTATTTTCGTATAAAAAATAGAGAAAGGTTGTCCTTTCTCTATTTTGCTACGTTTATCTTATATATATTTGAAATCTTTTCTAATACAATATAATAATTAAAAAAACTATCTAATATATTTACAGTAATTCAAATTTTACTTTATACCATTTATAACAAAATTAATTAGAAACAAAGCACTTACAACATACATTATTGGATGTACATCCTTAGCTTCTTTTTTTACTATCTTAGCTAAGCAATATGTTACAAATCCAGCTGCCACACCATTTGAAATGCTTCCTGTAAAAGGCATAAATGTCACTACGAAGAATGCTGGCATAGCTACTTCAAAATCGCTCCAATCAATATTTTTGAAGGATTCCATCATTAATATACCTACTACTATTAATGCTGGAGCGGTAGCTGCTGATGGCACCATACCCATTATAGGTGATATAAATAATGATAATATGAATAACACTGCTACTGTAACAGAAGTTAATCCAGTTCTTCCGCCTTGACCAATTCCTGCTGCACTTTCAACATATGTTGTTGTATTACTTGTTCCTAATAAAGCTCCTATTGAAGTGGCTGTTGCATCTGCAAATAAAGCTCTTTCTAATTTTGATGAAAAATTATTTCCACTTTCAAATAGCTTTTCATCATTATCATCAAATATTCCTGCTTTTCTTCCTGTTCCTAAAAATGTACCAATTGTATCAAAAGTATCTGATAAAGAAAATGCAAATATAGTAATTAATACTAAGGATATCTTAGATGGATCACTAAATAATCCTACAAAATCTAACTTAAAAAATGTTGGTGCTATGCTTGGGATTCCAAAACTAATTTGTGAAAAGTCAGGCACTTGTGTTACCCCCATAAAAATACCAACAACTGTAGTTAAAAGAATTCCTAATAAGATTGCCCCTTTAAATTTAAGAAGCATTAATATAAGTGTAATCACTAGTCCTATTAGTGCCAATAATGCTACTGGATCCTTAAAATCAGTCATTGCTAGATTTACACTGTTAAATATTGATGAGTCTCCTGATGAAGCAATTTGATTAGCAGCCTCACCTGTAAAAGTAAGAAAATGAGCTTGTTTAATACCTAAGAATGCAATGAAAAGGCCTATACCTCCTGAAATTGCATATTGAAGTGAATGAGGAATAGCTTGTATTATAATTTTTCTTATTTTAGTAGTAGTAATAATAATATTGATAATTCCACAAATGAATACCATAGCTAAAGCTTGTTGCCATGTGAATCCAAGTCCCAATACTACTGTAAATGTAAAAAATGCATTTAATCCCATCCCTGGTGCTTGTGCAAATGGAACATTTGCTACCAACCCCATAACTAGAGTTCCTATAGCCGCTGCAATAATTGTAGCAACAAAAACAGCATTTTTATCCATTCCTGCTGCTGCTAAAATAGATGGATTTACAAATAAAATATATGCCATTGTAAGAAATGTAGTTAATCCTGCCATTAATTCAGTTTTAACATCTGTTCCATTTTCCTTAAGTTTAAAAAATTTATCCATAATAGCCCCCTCTAATTTTCGAATATTATATAAATATATTATCATTTCATTCGTATTTAATCAATATATTTTTTGCACTTTTTATTAATTATTACCAGTATATACATAAATTTTTACTTTCTACACTAAATCATCCCCTATTAATCCAGCAATAATTTCATAAAATCCGAACATTGTGTTGAATAAACATACCTCTACATTTTTTAGCTATATATACTTTAATTATAATTTTTTTATTTATTGATACACCATTTCAAATTAATCACCATATATTTACAATAAAGTTTCAAAGTGTTATAATATGCATAACATTTATATATGTATTTAAAATAAATATATTGCTGAGAGGAGACTTTATTATGATTCCTACTATGCCAAACATGAATAATGTAGTAATTCATGTAAAGAACAATACATCTATGGATTTAGAAAAATGTACTATTGAACATACTGGAAAGGGTGGACACCCTATTAAATTAGGCAATATCAAATCAATGGAAAAAACTAATGAAGAAATGTGTATCTTAACTTCACAAGAAAAATCAGATCTTATTTTTAGTTATACTCTAAACGGAGAAAAATATAGTTCAATCGTATACAACAACATAATTTTTTCTGATATTAGACCACTAACTATAAATATATCTGAAAACAATAATAACTTAATATTTAATACTGAAAGAATCTCTGGTAAAGATATCTAATAATTATTTAAATAAGGAGTGCTTATAAATGAAAAGAGAAGTTCAAAAATTTCCTGTTTCTTGGTTGCTTTTTAGTAGTGATTTTAATAGACACAACACAATTATATATATAAAGAATCACACAGCTTATAACTTAGAGAATACTACTATTGAAAGAACTGGCATAGGTGGACATCCTATTGAATTAGGAACTATAAAAGCAATGAGTAGTGATGTTAATGAAGAAATGTATCCTTCACCAATTATGGAAAAATCCGATTTAATCTTAAATTACGTATTAAATGGTGAAAATCACAGTTCAGTTATACACGGCAATATATTTCTTACAGATATTAGACCTATAGTCATTGATATAATTGAAGAAAATGGGGAATTAATTTTTTCAGCAACTCGTATAAAACATGAAGATATAATTAATTAAAAATAAAAGCGAGGACTTAGTGCCTCACTTTTATTTTACTCTAAATTATTTCTTTTCATCTTCAGTCACTCTTCCATCTGAGCTACTTACAGGAATTGCTTCTCCTAAAAATTTAGGTTCTGGTTTTAATATATTTACGTAGACAAAGTCTTTTAATTGTGCTAATAACTCACGCTTTTTATAACTATCCATCAATTGATATTGTCTTTTATCTGACTTTATTCCATAAGCATCTATTCCTAATTTTCTGGCTATATATAAAGCTCTTGGCAAATGATACTCATTAGTTACTATTATTGCCTTATCAACTTTAAAAATCTCTTTTGCCCTATACATTGTATCATAAGTACTGAAGCCTGCATGATCCATAAATATTATCTTTTCATCTATATCATTTTGTAATATATACTTTTTCATAGATCCAACTTCATTATATTCTTCTCTACCATGATCTCCACTTAATAAAAATGTATTTCCTAATCCAGCCTCAAAGGCTTCTAAAGAAGTTTCTAATCTATCAACTAATATATCTGATGGTGTTCCATCTGCTCTGACTCCGGCCCCCAGCACTATAATCGCATCATTTTCACTAGGAATATCTTCAATATTATAAATATATTTTTTATAGCTATTGACTGTTGAAATGGTTATACTTATGGATATTATAAATATCATTAGTAATATTATAAATATACTCATAATTCTTCTTCCCCACTTCTTAAATTTCAAATTTCTCATGAAATTATCCTGATATATTATATTCCATACTTCATTTTAATGTGTGGAATTCCTGCTTCATCATAATCATTTGATACTTCCTTAAACCCAACAGACTTATACAATTCTTTTATATAGCTTTGTGCTGATATTGTTATTTTTTCTTGTTTAAAATGCTTATGTATCTCTTGTATTGCTTTAATCATCATTTCTTTAGCTAATTTTTTACCTCTATACTCTTTTAAAACTAGCACTCTTCCTATAGATGCCTCTTCATAAGATAATCCTGGTGGTAATAATCTGCAATACCCTACTACTTTTTCTTCCCCATCTTTATTATCTATTGCAAATAAGTGCACACACTTCTTATCTTTATCATCAAAATCATTTTCACAAGTTATTTCTTGTTCGCAAGCAAAAACTTCATATCTAGCTTTAGCTATTTCATAAAGTTCACTTATGTTAAGTTCATTAAAATGCTTGCTTCTAAACTCAATTTTCTTCTCCATAAAATACTCCTTTTAAATCACAAATTTTAGTATATTATAATTATAATATTATTATTTTATATTTTCCATAAATAGCTATATTTCAATAGTAATATACTCATAATAATATTATAATATCTTAATAAATTTATTTATTTTGCATTTTTAAGAATACCATTCTATTTTAATGCTATTCTTATTATTTTTAGCTTTTTAGAAGATTTTAATTAAATTTAAAGATTGTCTTCACCAACTCATAGTATTAATATTAAAATAAATTTAAATGAACATTGTTCATAAGGAGGTTTTATATTTGGTAATTGAAATTAAAAATTTAGTTAAAAATTATAAAGATTTTACAGCAGTAGATATAAAAGATTTAACCATTAAAGAAGGTGAAATTTTCGGATTTTTAGGGCCAAATGGTGCTGGAAAAACTACTACTATAAGTATTTTGAGTGGCCTATACTCTAAGTATTCTGGAGATATTAAAATCTTTGGAAAAGATATTAAAGAAGATCCATTATTTATAAAGAAAAACTTAGGTGTAGTTCCACAAGACTTAGCTTTAATAGATGATTTAACAGCTGAAGAAAATGTTAAGTTTTTTGGTGAGCTATATGGTTTAAAAGGAAAAAATCTAAAAGATGCTGTTAAAGAAACATTAGAATTTGTTGGACTTTGGGATAGAAAAAAAGACTTTCCTCCTAAATTTTCTGGTGGAATGAAAAGAAGATTAAATATAGCTTGTGCTATTGTTCATAAACCAAATTTAATAATTTTTGATGAGCCAACAGTTGGTATTGATCCTCAGTCAAGAAATAATATTTTGGAAACTATAAAGAAACTTAATGAACAAGGCTCCACTATAATTTATACTTCTCACTATATGGAAGAAGTTGATGCTATTTGTTCTGATATTTGTATAGTTGACCATGGACAAATTATTGCAAAAGGTACAAATGATGAACTTAAGGCTTTAGTTAAACATGAGGACGGAAGCGTTGCCTCACTAGAAGAAGTATTCCTTCAACTTACTGGCAGAAGTCTTAGAGACTAGGGAGGATTTCTATATGAAAATTTTAACAATAGTAAAATATAGACTGATTCAATCAGTCAGAGATATTCAAAGCCTTATATCAATGATATTAATTCCTATATTTTTAATATTAATTTTAGGAAATGCATTAAAGAATAATGATGATTTCACAGCAAGAACTATTGATAAAGTAAATTTACTATATATAAATGAAGATTCAACTGATGGTGCTAAAGCTTTTGAAAACTTTATAAACTTAGATGAACTTGGAGATATAATTCAAACTGAGAAAATTAATGATATTGAAGAAGGAAAAAAATTAATTGAAAGCAGAAAATATGATGCTTTAGTTGTTTACGATGAAAATTCTACTGGTAAGCTTCAGCTAATAGGTTCTGAATATAATCAACTTGGAGTTTCAATAGTCAAAGGCATAATTGAAACATATTCATCTTCTGCAAATGCTATGGAAGCACTAGCTAAAATTCAAGCTAGACATTTTAATATAGAAGAAAATAATAACTTTCAAGATGAGGCAATATCTGTATCAGGTAAAAAGCCCTCTGCTATAGATTATTATGCTATAACAATGCTTGTAATGATAATAATGTATGGATCAATTTATGCTAACTTCGCCATAGATAAGTCTTATTATGGCTCAGTTGGATATAGATTTAGATCTACTCCTTTAAATCTTGGTGAAATATTTATTGGAGAAGCTATAGGAGTAATTATAACTATAATGATTCAAGTATTAATTCTACTCTTAATATCATACTTAGCCTTTGGAGTAAACTTTGAGACCAGCCTTCCAATTATATTATTATCAGCATTTTCATTATCAGTATTATCTACAATGTTAGGTATTTTTGCCATAATGATTACTAAAAAAGGCTTAATAGGTCTAGCTTTATTAAATGTTATAGTACCTATATTTACATTCTTAAGTGGAGGCTTTGTTAAAGTAAACTTTAGTGGAATAATTGGAACTATCTCTAAGTTAACTCCTAATTATTTAGCTTCAAATGCCATGTTTAAATCAATTTATGGCGGAGCTACAAATGAAGTTTTATTTAGCATAATAGGTCTTTGGATTATGTCTGCTCTTCTATTTTTAGGAGCAAATATAATAGGAAGGAGTGAAAGAGTATGACAATATTTAAAGCAACATTAAAAAGATTATTCAGACAAAAATTAAATCTTTTATTCTTAATAGTATTACCTCTAATATTTATGTTCATTGCATTTTCAGGCTCAAATGGTACTCCACCTTTAAAGGTAACTATTATAGACGAAGATAATACAGACATTACAAAAGATATTATTAAAAATATTGAGGATAAAGCAGAAGTAAACTTTAATTCTAAAGAAACTATTCAAGATAATTTAATTAACAATGAAATAGATTATGCAATAATTATTCCTAAAGGTTATACTGATTCTTTAATAAGTGGAAATGATGCTACTTTAAAAACCTTTGAATCAAAGGAAGGAAATACTTCTATAGCTATAAAAGAATCATTAAATAATTATATAAATATATTGAAGACATTTGCTAAGAACTCTAATGGTGATAAGCAAAAGTTCTATGATGCAGTTAAATATTACTCAGAAGGTTCTTATGAACTGTCTTATACAAGTATAGATAAGGGTGAAGGAAATAAATCTAAAACAGATACTGCTATGGCATTTATAGTACTAAATTTATTATTTTCTGCAACATCAGCAACTAACATAATACTAAAAGATAGAGAGAAAAATGTATTTACAAGATTATTTACTACACCAATAACACGCTTTAAATATATATTTGAAAGCTTATTATCATTCTTAGTAATTACATTTATCCAAATTACTTTATACTTCATGTTATTTAAGTATGCTTTTAAATTTAACTTAGGAGATTCACCATTAAGTCTTTATATAATGTTCTTGATATTTGGAGTATTTACAATTTCTCTTGGAGTATTTATTACTACTCATTCAAAAGATTTAAGAATATCTGGAACTATAAGTACTCTTGTGATCCTTCCATTTGCAATGCTTGGAGGATGCTTTTGGCCAAGAGATATAATGCCAACAATATTAAAAAACATTTCTAAAGTTGTTCCAACTACATGGATAAATACATCTAATAGTAATATACTTTATGGTTCAACACTAAGTAATGAAATTACTACTATAGTATTACTACTAGGAATTTCATTAATACTATTAGGACTATCATCAAATAAATTAAAAAATAAAGCATAATAAAATGCTAAAATAAAAAGGATACAACAAGTATCCTTTTTATTTTTTTATTTTTATGGAACCTTTTTATATATTTAATCGTCTATAATGTGAATCGATTAAGACGGGGACATTAATAATGGTTAATGAACTATTATTCAAAAAAGCTGTAGAAGGCGATAAGGATAGCTTTATAAAATTAATAGAGCCAATTAAAGAAAACTTATATAGAGTAGCCTTTGTATATTAAAAAAGAAAGATATAAAAATAGATTATATAAAAGTTTCTTCAAAATTGGATGATATTATTAAAATCTCTGTATATGAAGGATATGATACAACATTTAGTAAAAGCCTATCAAATAAGAAATCTAAAAAGTTTAATAAGAATATAGTTGCAGCAACTATATTGGTAGCTTTAGGCATAACAGCATTCGGCTCAATATTTATTGCAGCAGTTAAATTAACCATGTTTGATATAAAAAATTATCTAGGAGTTAATTATAAATTAGATGAGTATAGCACTGTAGTTAATGAAGCTATAATCAAAAACGGAATAACAATTCAATTAAATGAAGTTATTTTATACAAAGATGAAATTATTTTCTCAACAACAATAAAATCAGATAAAAAACTAGGTGATAATGGAAATATAATGGTATTTGGGAATGTATATATTAATGGTAAAAAAGTATCTAACTCAGCTGGAGGTTCATGAAATCAAATTGATGATTATACTTAAGAAAGTGTACTTTCATACACATTAGATAAAGAGTTAGAAAGAGGAGATTTATATATAGAAATAAAATACGATGAAGCTCTTTTAAGCATAGATGAAAAAGAAAATAAAGTATAAGCCCCATGGAACTTCGAATTCATTTCTAACGGCGATGCTTTATCTACAAATACAAATAGTATAAATTTAAATAACTAATTTACACTAGACAATGGTCAAAAGATAATACTTAATAAATATAGAAGTAATGCTGTAGGGGAAAAGATTTACTATTCTGTTGAAAATAAAGATAGAAATAACGTATATTCATTAGAATTAATAGGATATGATGATTTAGGAAATGAAGTTAAGTTTTATAGTTCTTATGAAGAAATGACTAACGGCTTATAAAGAAATCAAACTGAAATTTCACAAGATTCAAAAGCATTAACATTAACACATATGCAGTAGCCTTTCCAAAAGAAAGCGTTAGGATGAGCAATAATTACAAAAAGGTTGGTGAAGAGTTAACTATAAAATTAAAGTAGTTTTACTTTTCTTATAAAAATGTAGTTACTTTATTTTTTATTAAAGTAACTACATTTTTTATACTATTATTTTAAACTTATCTTACTTGTCCATTTCCATAAATTATATATTTAATAGTTGTAAGCTCTTTTAGTCCCATTGGTCCTCTTGCATGAAGCTTTTGAGTACTTATTCCTATTTCTGCTCCAAATCCAAATTCACTTCCATCTGTAAATCTAGTAGAAGCATTTACATAAACTGCTGCTGCATTAACTTTATTTAAGAACTTTTGTGAATTTTTATAGCTATTAGTTACTATTGCTTCTGAATGTCCTGAACCATATTTATTTATATGATTAATTGCCTCATCAACACTTTTAACTATTTTAGCACCTATTATATAATCTAAATACTCTTTACTCCAATCATCTTCACTTGCCTCTTTAACATCATTTATTAAAGATTTTACTTTTTCATCTCCTCTAATCTCAACATCCTTTTCTCTTAATGCCTTTACTATGATTGGAAGAAACTCATTTGCTATATTTTCATTTATAATCATCTTTTCTGCTGCATTACAAACTGCTGGTCTTGATGTTTTTGCATTTATTATTATATCTCTTGCCATATCAAAGTCACAATCTTCATCTACATATATATGACAATTGCCAACTCCTGTTTCAATTACTGGTACAGTTGCATTTTTTACAACTGTTTGTATAAGTCCAGCCCCACCTCTTGGAATTAAAACATCTATATACTCATTTAATTTCATCATTTCTAATGCTGTTTCCCTACTAGTATCTTCAACTAATTGAATCGAAAACTCTGGTAATCCAGCTTCTAATATAGCATTAGCTAATATTTTTACTATTGCTTTATTAGAATTTATAGCTTCACTACCACCTCTAAGTATTACAGCATTTCCTGTTTTTAAACATAACCCTGCTGCATCACATGTTACATTTGGTCTAGCTTCATATATTATCCCTATTACTCCTATTGCAACTCTTTGCTTTCCTATTTGAAGACCATTTGGCCTTTTCCACATTTCTATTACTTCTCCAATAGGATCTTCTAAAGCTATTAGCTCTCTTAATCCCTTAGCCATATCCTCTATCCTTGATTCATTTAGTGATAATCTATCTAACATAGCCTTGGATGTTCCTTTTTGAACTGCTCTATCCAAATCTTCTTTATTTGCTTTTATGATTTCATTTGTATTGTTAATTAAAGCATTTGCCATTGATTCTAATGCTTTATTTTTTTCAGTAGTCGATGCTATTCCTAAATCATATGATGCTTCTTTAGCCCTTTTACCTAACTCATAAATACTTAGCATTAATAATTCTCCTTCACTTTTATTTTTTAGTCTATTACTAATTTATTTTTAAGCTTTGCATAGCAAAACATCCTTTATTTTAATTCTACATTTTACATTTCAAAAGCTTCTTATAAACTTTTAAATAGTGTTCCTATTTCCTCACCATTTAATATGTTTAAAATTATTTTAGGGTCTTCTCCATTAGCTAGTACCATATCTACTTGAGATTCAGTAGCTGTCTTAGCAGCTGTTAATTTTGTTATCATTCCACCTGTTCCAAGATTACTTCCAGCTCCTCCACAACATTCCTCAAGTTCTGGAGTAATTTTATCTATTTCCTTTATTAGTTTTGAATTTGGATTCTTCCTAGGATCTGAATCATAAAATCCATCTATATCTGATAATATAATTAAAAGATCAGCATTAACTAATTTAGCTACTATAGCTGATAGGTTATCATTATCTCCAAATCTAACTATATTTTCTATTTCATCTATAGCAACAGTATCATTTTCGTTAACTATAGGTATTATTCCGCTTTCTATTAGAGTTTCAAATGTATTACATACATTTTCTCTAATATGGCTATCTTCAACTACATCTCTTGTTAAAAGAACCTGCCCTACAGTATGGCTATACTCTCCAAAAAATTTACTATAAATATGCATTAACTCACATTGTCCAACTGCAGCAACAGCTTGCTTTTCCCTTATAGTCTTTGGCTTTTCCTTTAACTTAAGCTTAGATACTCCAACTCCTATTGCCCCTGAAGTAACTAATATAACTTCTTTTCCTGAATTCATTACATCTGATAATACCCTAGTTAACTTTTCTATTCTTGTTAAATTAATTTTACCATTTTCATATGTTAATGTTGAAGTTCCTACTTTAACTACAATTCTATTAGAGTTTTTAACTTTACTTCTAGCATTCATCCTACTATCCCCCTGATATTATTCTTTGTTTAATTATAATTTTTTTTGCATCTTTTTTCTACATAATTTGCTTTATTCTTTAAACTCCTTCAACTTTTCTTCTACTTCTTTATTAAAATATTTAAAAATAACCTTACCTAATGAATAAATTGGTACTACTACAAATGCTCCTATTGGCCCAACCAAACTTGCTGCCCCAACCACTAAAAAAATATCTGTTATTGGATGTATGTTCATTGTTTTACCCATTATTAATGGTACAATAATTCTTCCCTTAAGAGTTTGAGCAATTATTACTAATATAGATAACTTTATAATCATATTCCATCCTAAAGCTATTGCAATTATATATGGAATAATCATAGATATAAAAAATCCTACAAATGGTATAAAAGCTAAGACAAAAGTAACTGATGATAAAAGTAAAGGACTTGCCATCCCTATAATTTTATATCCAATAAAGACCATCAGCGCTAAAGAAAGAGCTACCTTAGCTTGACCTAAAATATATGATGATAAGACTTCATCGCTTTCTTCTACAATATCATAAAGCTTATACTTATATTTCCCAGGAAATATATTAACTATATTTTCTTTAATCTTCTCTTCATCTTTAAGAAGATAAAACACTATTAATATAATAAGTAAAATATCCGAAAACAATTGCATTCCCTTATCAAATATTCCCCTTAGACCACTTGCTAATAAAATAGCATATTTTTGTATATCACCTAAAAACTTTTCATAATAATCTAATTTAAATATATCACCTTTAAAAAACTCACCTACTCCATACAGATTTCCTTTTTCCTCTACTATTTTCAAAAATATAATTTTTAAGTTTATAAATTGCTCTATAAAATAATCTCCAAAATATTTCATGATTCCAGCTGCAATAAAAAAGAAAATTAATAAAGTTAAAGAAGCCGCACTTCCTCCCTGCATCTTTTTTTTTAGAAATATATTATTAAGAGGTTTTAGTATATAAAACAAAAATACTCCAAATATTATTGGTATAATAACTACTGCAAAAATTACATTTATAAAATTTCTCAACACTGAAATTTTTCCTAGTAATATTGCTAATATAGCTAATAAATTAAAAATAATTAAATATGTAATAACATTCTTCTTATGCATAAACTACTTCTCCTTTGTTTAAATTAATTAAATTTAGTTTATCCTTAGAAGAAAATATTATTATCTATACCCTTAATTTTAATACTCTTATAAAAAGTCTGTTAACTATTTAATATAGAACCAATATTATTAAATTAATTAAATTACATAAAATATATATTTATAAAACTTAGAAATTATAGTTAACTATAATTAATTGCATAAATTTTAGTTAAATTTGTATAAAAATCTATTGATTTAATGTATTAAAATGTATTAAAATAAAATCCTATGTATAAATATTAATTTTTTGGATATAAAGGAGATCGGAATGAAAAATTTAACTAAAGATGGATTTTCATTAAAATCATCATTATTCTTTATTCTTCCATCCTTAATAGGAGTACTTCTATTTATGATTCCTATTAACTTTAATGGAGAAATAACAATACCAGTAGCAATATTATCAAAGTTCTTAGCTAAATCTCTTGGAGATTCATTAACTTTTATAATAACTATAGCTATTTGTACTTCTGCTACTGTGAGTGTAATAACTAAAATTTTTAAGCCAAAATTTATAGTAAAAAATGAATTTTTGAACACATTATTTAATCCTAGTGCCATTTGGTTTATTGCTAGAATAATTGGAGCTGTATTTTGTGTTTTAGCTTTATTCAAGTTTGGACCGAAATTTATAGTTAATGATTCGACAGGATCATTTGTATTAAATGATTTACTTACAATATTATTTACTATTTTCTTTTTTGCAGGACTTCTATTACCATTGCTTTTAAACTTTGGCTTATTGGAGTTTTTTGGTGCAGTACTTACTAAAGTTATGCGACCAATATTTACATTGCCAGGCCGTTCATCTATAGATTGTATAACTTCTTGGCTTGGAGATGGAACTTTAGGCATAATATTAACAAATAAGCAATATGAAGAAGGCTTTTATTCTAAAAGAGAAGCAGCTATAATCAGCACAACTTTTTCTGCTGTTTCAATAACTTTTAGTTTAATCGTAATAGATACAGTTGGTTTATCTCATTTATTTATACCATTTTATTTGACAGTTAGTATTTCTGGAATTATTGCGGCTATAATAATGCCAAGAATTTATCCATTACGTAAAATTCCTAATACATATTATAATAACCAAGAAAAGAAGAACGATGAATCAATACCATACGGATATTCTTCTTTCTCTTGGGGATACAAAAAGGCTATAGATAAAGCATCTGAAAACACTGATATAAAAGGCTTTTTCATAGATGGGTTTAAAAATGTAATAGATATGTGGCTTGGAGTACTTCCAGTTGTTATGGCGCTTGCAACTATAGCTTTAATAATAGCGGAATATACTTCTGTGTTTCAAATTTTAGGATTACCTTTTATACCATATCTTAAGCTGTTACAAGTTCCGGAAGCAGTTGCGGCTTCTCAAACTTTAGTTGTAGGATTTGCTGATATGTTATTACCATCTGTTTTAGCTGCAAATACCATTGCTAGTGATATGACTAAATTTATAGTTGCTTGTACTTCCGTTTCTCAATTAATATATATGTCCGAAGTAGGTGGAGTTCTACTTGGATCAAAAATTCCTGTATCACTAAAGCAACTATTAATAATTTTTATAGAAAGAACTATAATCACTTTACCTGTAATTGTTATTGCTGCCAATATAATATTTTAATAAAAAGCTGTATCTTTTCAGATACAGCTTTTTTCAAATATTATATTAAGTTTAAATGATTTACATAAATCTCATATCATATTTTCAAATATCTTATAGAAGTTTATAATTCCATACCCTAATTGAGGATTAGGATACATATCACCAGTCCTTTTTAACGTTCCCCTATTTAAAAATGTCTTAATACTTTGTGAGTACATATAAGGATAATTTTTATCTACTATCCCCCATTCAAATAATAGGACACATGCTCCAGCGCCTATAGCTGCTGCTAAACTAGTTCCATTTACAATGTCAATTTTATTGTTTATACCTACAGTCATAGTATTAACTCCACCAGCTGCAAAATCAATTACATCTTTATATGCATTTCTAAGAGCAACTCCTGAGTATGCCAATAGATTATTATTATTTTGATTATATGCAGCTACAGTAATAATAAATTCTGAATCTCCAGGGATAGTTAAAGTTCCATATTGATCACTTGATATAAATCTAGTTCCAGGTAAAGTCAATCCTCTTTGTGGCAACCATGCATTATACTCTGCCATTTTCCCAAGCCTTAGTCGAATACGTATTTTCCATATTCCAGGACGTATATCGTGAAAATATATTCTAATTAATTGATCCCCTGTATATTCCTCTGGTAAGTTATAATATATTGACACTCTTGTTTGTTCAAAGATAAATGAATATTTTTTACTTATATTTAATATGGCTGGTATAAATCCAGTATCTGCTCCTGATGGACCTATCAAATTTATTTCAACTATATTAGGTAAGTTGACCCATACTTCCATAGATAATATTTTTTGTTCCTTTTCTACTATAATTTCTATAGCTTCATATTCATTTTTATCCTTGATAATTCCTGAAGCATGGCAATCCTGTATCCCTTCATTTCCTGTTCCTGTAACAACAACAAGACCTACATTACTTGATACTGCTGCTATATAATTATCTAAAATATGCTCACCTTTATGATTTCCATTATTAGTTCCTAATGGTAATAGTATAACAACAGGTTTTCCGTTTGCTAAAAGGTAATTCTTTAAGTATTCTATAGCAAATAAAATTGATGTAATATTATATACAGGAGCATTTACTCCATAATTATACTTAAAAAAATTTGATTGAATTAATTTTACAGCAACAAATTCACATTCTGGAGCAATCCCCTTTAACATTGGATTTTTTCCTAAGGCTCCTACTATTCCAGCCATATTAGTTCCATGTCCAATTTCATCCCTACTAGGTACTATATCATATGGGTTTCCACCTTTATTATATGTCTCTATTGCTTCATTAATTTGATCCTTCTTATATACAGTCCCTAGTTCTATATTATTGTTAGCAATATTGGAACCAATGCTTTGATCCCATATTTCATTTATTCTAGTCTTCCCATTAATGTCCTTAAACTCATCACTTAAATAATCTATTCCAGTATCTATTATTCCAACTACTACCCCCTTTCCTCTTAAGTTTAATGGTGATTCAGCTTGTAGTGTATTAACTTGTGCTGCTTCAATAGCTGATATACTTTGCAAAGTATAAATTTCTGGAGGCAATACATAAACTATTTCAAAGTTGTCTGAGGCATAAAATCTATTAATTAAATCGATTATTTCTGTAGTATTTTCAAAAGAATTTATTAAACCCGATTTAATATATACAGAAGCGTATTCATTATTAATTACTATTATATAAATTCCAGGATTATTTGTAATTGTTCCATTAAGCTCACCTACATATTCAACTAAATAACTAACATAATTGATACTGTTAAATATATATTCCGGAGCTTCAAAACTATTAACTTCCATTTACTATCCTCCCATTTAGTTTCTTATAATATCATTTGGAATTCTAATATATAAATTTCCAATCAAATATTCCAACATATCTTTATTAACTCGATAGTTTCCACCAAGAACCTTAAAAACCTCCAGCAAATTTAACCTTCCATAGCCTAAATCCTCATTTGGATATTCATATATATCATCTCTATCTGCTGAATATATCAATAAACTTCTAAGCTTAATTGAATACATAGATAAATTATTCTTATCAACAATTCCCCACTGTAATAATAATGCGCAAGCTCCTGCAACTATTGCAGCAGCTGCTGAACTTCCACTTACTTTACTTATGTTATTGCTCCCTGAAGATGTAGTCAAAATATTGATGCCTTCAGTAGCTATATCTGGATTAATTAATCCATTTGTATTAAATCCCTTTCCTGACGCTGATACTAAACTATTATTTAGTCCATTATAATATGCTACTGTTATTAAATTCTTAGCAGTAGACGGTATAGTTAATGTATTATACGGATTAGGGTTAAGAAATTTTGTACCTTCTGGCAAAGTATACTTATCTTGTAACCATATGTCATACCTTCCATCTGTTATATATTCTCCTCTTAACTTTATCATCCATATTCCTGGCTTTATTTCTGAAAAATTTAATATAAATAATTGATGCCCTGTGAAACTTTCAGGATCATAAGATCTTATTTCAACTTTAGTATTAATTAAATAAAATATTCTTGTATCTCTAGATTCAATATTTGGAACTATAAACCCCGATTCTTCTCCACTAGGAGCTATTATGTTTAATGACATTTTATTAGGTTTTCGAATCCATATATACATAACAAATATTTTTAATTCTTTAGTCATTAATAGCTCAGAGTTTTTAACTTCTCCTTCATTTGATATAAAGTTTGTAGAATGTCCCTCATAATTTCCAGCATTACCAGTTCCAGCAACAAAAACAATATCCCTTCTTCTAGCTATTGCTGTTATAAACCTGGCTGTAATATTATGTCTGTCATGGCTACCATTATAGCTTCCGACCCCAATATACAATACAAGAGGCTTTCTTAATTCATATGCTGACCTTCTTAAATATTCAATTGCAGATAAAACCTCTGAATTATTATAAACCGGCACAACTGGCAAATTATTTTCTCTCAATATTTTTATATAATTAGGAGAAGGTAATAGCTTTACTATCATAAATTCACAATCATTAGCTATACCTTCGATATTAGAGTCATATCCCCTTGCTCCTATTATTCCAGCCATATTAGTTCCATGTCCTATTTCGTCTTTACTTGCTACAATATCATATGGATTATGTCCAATTTTACTACTTTCAATTGCTCTATTTATATCCTCATTAAGGTACTCTGATCCTATATATAAGTTTCCTTTCCTATTTGTATTAATTGTTTGATCCCATATTTTTATTATTCTAGACGTGCCATCTTCTCTTATAAACTCCTTATTTAAGTAATCTATTCCCGTATCTATCATCCCTACGATTATTCCTTTTCCTGTTAAATTCAGATATTTATTAATCTTAACTGCATTTATACCATCTACATTTATAGGTGATGTATCTTGTAATACATAAATAGATCTTGCTTCAATAAAAATAATTGAAGGTACATCTTTTCTTAATCTATCTAAATTTTTTTCTTCTACTGATATAACTGCAAGATTCTCATTAATAATATCCCCACAAGCATAATCTACTTTATCAATTTCCTCTTTAAAATTCCCTCTATATTCAATTACAAACCCTGGTGAATTTTCATCTAAATAATTTTTGCATCCAACAGTATTTTCCATACATACCCTCTCAAAGAAATTAATAATATATCATATGTACTTTTTATCATATCGCTTATAATTTATATATTTATTATTTAAAATTAAACATTTTATAATTTTAATTCTATTTATTCTGTTCCTTTTAATTCTAATCCGTAAATAACATACAAAATTTGTAAAATACTATTAATCGTTCGACTTTTTATTTAAATGTATTGCTTTTAATTTACTAATAGTTTATATTGTAAATAAATGGAGTATTCCATTTATTGTAAAGGAGGTGATATAGTTACCTTCGATGAAATAATAAGCATCATCGCTTATTATTTATTAACATTTTTGTTCCTAAAAATTCATTGTCACTTCACTCAATATAGGAATTAATAAACACTTCAGAAAAATCTAATAAATTACATTTAATATGTTCCATTTAGTATACAAATACTTTATTGGAGTATTTAACAAACCTTTTTATAAACATTTCTTAGGATATAAAATGCGTATTTTGTATGCTAATTAAAGTATTCTTAAGTTTTTAATAAACAACCGATCTTTCCTTTTAGATGTACAAATGTTTAAAGTGAGTCTCTTATTTTTTCTAAAAATATACAACTTACTTTAATCTAATATCAAATTATTAGATATTTACCTACTCAAAAAAAGATCCTCATTCAATATACAGATGAGAATAAATAAAAATATTGTTAGGAGGTAAATATAATTGAAGAAAAACTTTCTTAAAAAAGTTATTTGCACACTTTTGACAGCTTTCGTTACACTTACATCTACTTGATTTATTACTAAGGCAGCTACAAATGTTGGTAGTTATAATGCTGGTATTGGAATAAAAAACTGGCCTGCCCAAGTTAATGCTCCCTATGTTGATATGGTTGGCTGGGTAACTAAAAATGGATATTATATGGGGAATGATGGCGGAGGAGCTGCTAATCTTAAAAAGCTATCAGATGAAACTGGTATAAAATACTTTAACTTAGCTTTTATACAATCAACTGGTAGTGTTACAAATGGAAAAATCAATTGGGGCTGGGGAGGATATTCTGTTTTAAGCGAAGGTAAAAATGATAATCAATATAACGGAATAAAACAGTCTCTAAAAGACCTAAGAGCAATTGGTGGTGATGCAGCTATATCCTTTGGTGGTTCTGGTGGAACTGCATTTTGGCAAACTTCTCAAGATATTAATGTTCTTTATAATACCTATTTAGACATAGTGAATGGATATGCATTAACAAGAATAGATCTTGATGTTGAAGGCGGAGCCCAAAATAAACAAAGCAATATTGCTAATGCAAAGGCTGTAAAGATGTTACAAGATACTACAGGAGTAGAAGTGACATTAACCGTTCCTGTTTTACCATCTGGTTTAACTCAAACTCAAATAGATTTATTAGATGCCTATTTATCTAATAATGTTACTCTAAAATATATAAATATAATGGCTATGTGCTATGGAAGTAGTACTTTGCTACCTGAAGAAAATTATGGCACAGCCTCAATACGAGCAATAGACTCAACAAAGAATCAAATAAAAGATTCTTACCAAAAATTTGCTAATACTACTTTATCTGATTCCGAAGCTTATTCAAAAATTGGTGCTACAGTATCTGTAGGTTATGAAAGTTCTTCAGATCCTATATTTACTCCAGCATGGTCTCAATTAGTAGTCGACCATGCTAAATCTAAAAATATTGGCATGACTTCTTATTGGTCACTAAATAGAGATTCTCAAATAGAAAATAATCAAGGAATAACTTCTCAGTATGAGCATTCAAAGATATTTTCTAAATTCGGTTCACCAGCAATTCCTAGCGACAATACTGCTCCAGTGATTAACGGTGTTATAGATAAACAAATTAATATTGAAGATACCTTTAATCCTCTAGCAGAAGTTACTGCATCTGATAAAGAAGATGGTGATTTAACTAGTAAGATTATTGTAAACGGCTTAGTTGATACATCTAAAGCAGGAATCTACAATGTAATCTATACAGTTTCTGATAGTAAAGGCCGTTCTACAATAACAGTAATCGATACTTCAGTTCAGACATACATTCCAACTAAAGTATATGTAGCTGGAGATATAGTTTTATACAACGAAGTTATGTATAAAGCTAAATGGTGGACTCAAGGAGAAACCCCTGGTGCAACTCAATGGGGCCCATGGGAAAAGATAAATTAAATAAAATTAGAAATTTATTTGTAAAGGGGTTTTAATATTATGATAAGGAAAAAGATTTATAAAAAATCGAAGCCTATTGTTGCATTAACAGCAATAGCAGCAATGCTTATAACAGGTGTTACTCCAGTTAGAGCTACTGTTAATTCTAATACCGATTTTGCACCTAATGCAGTTCAACAATCTGATCAAAAATATCGTAATGTAATGTATTATGGGGACTGGTCAATCTGGGGAGGTCAAGGTAACTTCTACCCTAAGGATATTCCTGCTGATCAATTAACCCACCTTAATTTTGCATTCGTAGATTTTGATGCACAAGGTGTTTTAAAATTCACCGATAAAGATGCTGCTACTGGTCATCCTTTAGGAAATGCCGGCGTAACTTATGGTGATGTAAATGGAGGTATTCTAAATGCATTCCAAGTATTAAAAAGTGAAAATCCTAATTTAAAAATAGGAGTATCTTTAGGTGGCTGGTCTAAATCAGGTGACTTCTCAGTTATAGCTGCTAATCCATCAATAAGAGCAAACTTTGTAAAAAATGTTATGGCTTTTATTAAATATACTAATATGGATTTTGTTGATATAGATTGGGAGTACCCAGCTAGTCTTAGAGATCCAGACAAAGTTGATAATACTAACGATGAAGGAACTACTAAAGCAACTCCTGCCGACAAAGAAAACTTCATAATTTTATTACAAGATTTAAAGAATGCCTTAAATAAACAAGGTATTGAACTTGGAAAAACTTATGAACTTTCAGTTGCTATCCCTGCTGGTAAGGCTAAAGTTGATGAAGGTATTGATGTAGCAAAATTATTTAATGTAGTTGATTTTGCTAACATTATGACTTATGACATGGCTGGTGCATGGAGCACAGTTAGCGGTCATCAAACAGCACTTTACACTAATCCTAAATCTCCATTTAAAGGAGAATGTCTTTCTGTTGATGAAAGCGTTAATTACTATATTGCAAATGGAGCTAAGCCTGAAAAAATAGTTATTGGAGCAGCTTACTACACACGTGGATGGGAAAAAGTAAGTAATAACGGCCCAGATGCTGCTAACCCTGGATTATTTGGAACAGCCGCAGTAGTTAATAAGGATGCAGACCTTTCTCCAACACCAGGTGCTCTTAATGAAGCTCCTATAAAAAATGGTGAAGGTGGTCGCGCTGGTGGAGTATGGTCATACAATGCTCTTAGCCAACTAAAATCAAAATATACTGGTCTAAAAGAATATTGGGACGATAGTGCTAAAGCACCTTATTTATATAATGAAACAACTGGTGCATTCTTTACCTATGATAATGCAAGATCAATACAAGAAAAAGCTAAATATGTTAAAGAGCATAATTTAGGTGGAATGATTGCTTGGATGGCTTCACAAGATGCTAAAACAACATCTACTAAACATGATGAACTAACAAAAGTAACCAAGGAAGCATTATTTGGCTCAGGTAGTCTAGACAACTATACCTTAACTTATAATAATCTTAATATAACTTCTAAATTAACTACAAGTAAACCTGCATGGGGAAGTGGTAGTGTAATAAATTTAAGCTTTACAAATAATGAAAAGCTAAGTGAATCTGGTGAAGTTCTTAGTTCTGTTGAAACTGCAGCTAAAACTCTAAAAAATGTAAAGCTTTATATTAAGACAAATGGTATTACTATAACAGGTGCTCAACATCCAAGTCCTGCAGTTAAGCAAGAAAATGGATATTACGTAATAGATTTCTCTGTATCATATGATGGAAAGCTTATGAAACCTGGTCAAACAATATCTTTCGATTTAAACATTGCTGAATCTATAGATAACCTAAATGGATTAGTAAGTGTTGAATTATCACAAAGAATGTATTCAACATCTCCTGAAATGGGAAGACAATTTATTTATGGTAGCCCTGTATCTCCAGATGATAATACTGCTCCAGTAATTAATGGAGCTACTAATAAACAAATATATATTGGAGATTCCTTTAATCCTCTAACAGGTGTTACTGCCTCCGATAAAGAAGATGGAGACTTAACAAACAAAATAACCGTTTCTGGTACTGTTGATACAACTAAAGCTGGATCTTACAATTTAACTTACTCAGTTGTTGATAGTAAAGGTTTAAAAGCTACTACAATAGTTACTATAACTGTTTCCGAAAAAACTTCAACTAATACTGCTCCAGTAATTAATGGTGTTGCTAATAAGGAAATTAAAATTGGATCAGCCTTCAATCCATTAACTGGTGTTACTGCTTCTGATAAGGAAGATGGTGATTTAACTAATAAAATAGTTGTTTCTGGCACTGTTGATACAACTAAGGCTGGTGCTTACAATTTAACTTACTCAGTTACTGATAGTAAGGGATTAGTAACTACTGCTAAAGCAACAATTACTGTTGTTAATGATACAACTCCTGAAATCCCAACTTATAGCCCAACAAAAGCTTATGTAGCTGGTGACATTGTTATGTATAACGGAGTTAAATATAAAGCTAAATGGTGGACACAAGGTGAAACTCCAGGTGCAAATCAATGGGGTGCTTGGGAAAAAATTAATTAGTACACTTAACTATTTATAATTTGAAGATGGCTAACATTTTTGTTAGCCTCTTCTATCATCTTTTTTCAATTAAGATTATGGAGGTAAAATATGAAAAAGATTAAAATTAAACGAATAGTAACTGGAATAACACTTTCACTATTTACACTTTTTAATATATCAATACAACCTCAAGCTGCTGTCACAACTAATAATGAGAATATAACACCAACTGCTTCAGGCATTAACGATACAGATTTAAACAGAAAAATAATTGGATATTTCCCTGAATGGGCGTATAAAAGTGAGGCTCAAGGATATTTTGATGCTGCTGATTTGCAATGGGAATCCTTAACTCATATTCAATATTCCTTTGGAATGATTGATCCAGCAACTAATAAAATAACACTTGGAGATAAGCATGCCGCTATTGAAGAAACATTTGCAGATCATCCATTAACTCACAATGGTAAAGCTGTTACTCTTGATCCAACCCTACATTATAAAGGACACTTCAATGTTCTTCAAACAATGAAAAAACAATATCCAAACGTAAAGCTATTGATGTCTGTTGGAGGATGGGCTGGTAGTAGAGGTTTTTATACAATGCTAGATACTGATCAAGGTATAAATACTTTTGCCGATTCATGTGTTGAATTTGTAAGAAAGTACAACTTTGATGGTATAGATATAGACTTCGAATATCCATCTGCAACATCAACTTCTGGTAATCCAGATGATCAAGATTTAGCTGAACCTAGAAGAGGCAAACTAAATGAAAGATATAATCTATTAATGAAGACATTAAGAGAAAAACTTGATGCCGCTGGAAAGCAAGATGGTAAAAAATATCTTGAGACAGCTGCAGTAACTGCATCTTCTTGGGTTCTTGGTGGAATGACTGATAATTCTTATGCTCAATATTTAGATTTTCTTAGTGTAATGTCTTATGACTTCCACGGTGGTTGGAATGAGTTCGTTGAAAACTTAGCTAATATCTATCCCGATCCAGCTGATAGAGAAACTATACAAATGGCCATGCCTACATTAAATATGGATTGGGCTTATAAATACTATAGGGGAATATTACCTCCTGAAAAAATAATTATGGGAATCCCTTACTATACAAGAGGATGGGAAAATGTACAAGGTGGAACTAACGGACTACACGGTTCTAGTAAAACACCTGCTACAGGAATATATAACGTTTGGGGCGACGACGTAGATAATAACGGTGTCTTAGACCCTGCAGGAGCTAATCCATTGTGGCACGTATTAAACTTAATGGAAAATGATCCAAATCTAAAAGTTTATTTTGATGAAGTTGGTGGAGTTCCATACGTTTGGCAAAATGAAAAGAAGGTATTCCTATCTTTTGAAAATGAAAAATCAATAGATAAAAGAGTAGAATATATTAAAAACAAAAACTTAGGTGGAGCATTAATATGGGTAATGAATGGAGATTTTGGACCAAATCCTAATTATAAACCAGGCTCTACTAATATAAATGAAGGAAAATATACTTTTGGAGATACACTAACAAGTAGATTAAAATCTGGCTTAGATGCAATAGGAAATTGTAAAGTAACAGATGATTCTATTCCAGGATTATCTCAAACTGATGTAGAGGTTATATTTGGAGGAAAATATGATCATCCAAATTACACTTATGATATCAAAGTTACAAATAAAACAGATATGGCAATAGATAAAGGCTGGACTGTAAGTTTTGATTTGCCGAAATCAGCAATATTCGCTCAACCTCAAGGTGGAACTGCAACAATTGAAGATATTGGAGATTTTAATAGAGTTACAATAACATCATCAGGATGGCAAAACCTTGGAGTTGGAGAAACAGCTTCATTAGCAGGATCAATTAAACTATGCTTTGGAGGAGTAAAAAACTTAACATTTAATGGAATGCTTCCATCAAATGTTCCTTCAAATGGAAACTATGCTCCAACATTAAAAGGAATTTCAAATACTTCAATAAATTTAGGTGATTCATTTAATCCTTTAGCAGGTATTACTGCTTCTGACAAAGAAGATGGTGACTTAACTAGTAAGATCTCAGTTTCTGGATCAGTTAACACATCTAAAGCTGGTGACTATACTCTAAAATACACAGTTACAGACAGCAAAGGATTAGCTACAACTAAGGAAAGAATAATAACTGTTCTAAGAATATTAGAACCTGGACAACAATTCTATGATTCAAGTAAAACTTACAAATATGGAGATCAAGTTGTTTATAAAGATGCCCTATATGAATGTATTTCTTGGTATATACCTCCTACAGATGATGGCTCTCCAGCTAACACAAAATATTGGAAATTAATAAGAGTCCTTCCTGATGGATCAACTCCTACTGAAAATACAGCTCCAGTTATTAATGGTGCAGTTAATAAACAAATTAATATCGGTACAAGCTTTAACCCTCTAACCGGTGTTACTGCTTCTGATAAAGAAGATGGTGATTTAACTAGTAAAATAGTTGTTTCTGGTACTGTTGATACAACTAAAGCTGGTGCTTACGATTTAACTTACTCAGTTACTGATAGTAAAGGACTAATAACTACTGCTAAAGCAACAATTACTATTGTTAATGATACAACGCCAGAGATTCCAACCTATAGTCCTACTAAAGCTTATGTAGCTGGTGACATTGTTATGTATAACGGTGTTAAGTATAAAGCTAAATGGTGGACACAAGGTGAAACTCCTGGATCAAATCAGTGGGGTGCTTGGGAAAAAATCAACTAAATTAATATAGTTTATCTCTCCTTTAAATATTAAATATATAAAAAGACAGTATAGAATTTAATCAATTTAAACTCTATACTGTCTTCTTTTTTATAAAAATAATAGTTGTATCTTATTACTTAATTACTATATTCATTAATCTAGTTAAATCTAATCCCTGAATGCTAGTTACAATTGCACCTGATAAATCACTTATTTCAACATCTATTTCAGTTATATCACAAGTGGTCAAATCCACTTTATTTAATGATGTTTTATTAAAATATGAAGCAGTTAAATCTGTATTATTAAAACTAACTTTATCAAATTTAACCTGTTGAAATATGCTTTCTTTGAAATTACAATCTTCTATACATACATTCTTTAGCTTTGAATAAGATAAATTTATATATTTTCCTAGGGAGTCGCGAAACGCGACATCCTTTATATTACACTCATCTAACTTTGCTCCAAGTAATTTACAGTTAACAAACTCTACTCTATGTATACTCCCATCACCTAAATCAACATTAGATAAATCACAATTTTCAAATCTTGTATCTAATAAGTCAATATTTCTAAGTGATGAGCTTTCAAATACTACATTCTTAAATATACAAGAATCTATTGTAATTCCTTTACTAATCATATTTTCTATTGCTATATTTTCTACTATTTTATTTTGAATCTTATCAGCTTCAATTATTTCCTCTGTGATATCTTCTACTTCTTCAAGCTCATCTAGGAACTTTGGCTTTTGAATATTAACTTTCATTGCCATAAACCCTCCATATACATTAAACATTTTTATAAATTATTTCCATTCATAACATATTAATTTTATTATATTACAATATAAAGTTTTAGTTATATAATTTACCTAAAAATTATTAGATAGATATCAATACTATTATATTCATATATTTCGTCATTTTATAAATTTAAATATGTATCTATATTAATAGAGCTAAACTAAATGCAATAAATATCTGAAAACTCTTTACCACATTTATTAATAAGCTCCTCTACTTCCGCATTAACTTCTTTACTATTTTCTAGTTCATTTGAATATAGTCTTATTGTAACTTCAGTCCCAACTCCTACTTCACTCTCTATGTTAATAAGTCCACCATGCATTTCTACTAACGACTTCACTATAAATAAGCCTAATCCACTACCTTCATGTTTTCTTGACAAGCTCTTATCTGCTTGTCCAAATTTATTGAAAACATTCTCTATATATTCTTTAGGAATCCCTTCACCATCATCCTTTACAGTTATATCCACATAATCTTCATATGCATTAATATTAACTACTATATTTCCTTCTCCATGAATATGTTTTATTGAATTAGATAATAAATTTAATATTATCCTTTCAATACTCTCCTTATCACACTTTACAATTTTTTCTTCTTTATTCGTATCAAATATTATTGATATATCTTCAGATCTAATATAATCTACTACTGCTAAAGCTATATTTTCTACTAATGATACAATATTATAATTGTTTATAGATATTTCATAATCTCCAGAATCAATTTTTGTTATATCTATTAAATTATTTATTAATCGTTCTAACCTAAAAGCATTTTTCTCTATTGACTTAGTATATTTTTTAAGAATTATATCATTTAAGTTTTCTTTAGCTCTATTTTCTATGTATGTATTAATCAATTTGCTTGCACTAATTATTATGTTTAATGGGGTTTTAAACTCATGTGATATATTTGTAAAAAATTCATTTTTTAAAGTTTCCATTTGTATTTCATGTTCTAATACACTTTTCTTTTCATTTAATGTAATTTTATCGCTTATATTATCAGCAAATCCCATAATAAATTTTACTTTTTCACATTCATCTAAAACTGAAAATTTCCTTACATTATGCCACATGTATTTATTTCCTATATTAAACTTTTGAGGCATAACAAAATAACCTTTTTCCTCTATTATTTTCCTGTCTTCATTTTTAAATATATTTGATTGATTTATGTCCCAAATATAACTATCATCTTTTCCTATTATCTCAGATTTATCTATACATAGGACATCTGCATATCTCTTGTTAGCATATACATATTTACCATTTGTATCTTTTATCCAAGCAATTAACGGTATATTGTCTAATATCAACTCTAAATCACCTATATTATACGATTTACTTTTTAATTCCTTTAGAGTTATCAAGCTTAATTCCGTTTTATCTATAATAATATTTTTAATAATAGGCTGAAATATAACTTCTTTATCATTTTTATCATTAATAATTATGTATCTATCTGATTTATCTTTGTCTGTAAGTAGTTCTAATATGTTAAGGTCATTTAACTCTTTTAAATTATCTCCTAATAAATTTCTTAGTGCTTTATTATAGAATTTTATTTTTCCATCTTTTATAAGCAAAATATAATCTTGCAATACATCTATAAATTCTTCCATAGATTATACCCCTTTCATACACATTTCACTCATTAAAATATTATCATTTTAAATTTTCCAATTCAACCTATTAATGTTTTTTAATAACATTTGAATGTTTATATAAAAAAGTGGCACCTAAATTATAGATACCACTACATATTTAATATATTAAATTCTTCTTGCTACTTCAGATGCCTCTTCTATGCAATTAAGTGCTCTACGAGCTCTAACTGCATCTCCAATTACGTGATATGGTATATTATTTTCTTTGCAATAGTCAGATATTGATTCAAAATTACGAGATCTTGCTCCTATTGCAACTATAACTGAATCACATGGAACTTCTTCAACTACTCCATTTCTATCTATAACTATTGATTTTTCCTTTATTTCAACACATTTTGCTTCAGTTATGGTCTTAATTCCTTCATGATATAAGCTTTCCATAACACAAATCTTTCTTAATTGCCCTAAATCCTTTGCTACTTCATTAAGCATTTCCACTACAGTAATTTTATTAACATTTCCTGATAAATACTCAGCAACTTCTAAGCCAACTAGGCCTCCTCCAATTACAACTATATCCCCATTTACCTTCGCTTTTCCTGCAAGTATATCATGAGAATTAGTTACATGAGGTAAATTTGCTCCTGGTACATTTAACTTTATTGGTTCTGCACCAGCTGCTATTATAACTTCATCTGGATTTATATCCTTAATTACTTCAGCATTAACAGGTGTTGATAATTTTATTTCAACTCCCTTTCTCTTAGCCATTTCTCCCATTGCTATAGCAGCTTCCTTCATTTCTTCTTTTCTTGGTGCTGCACCAGCAAGAACAAATTGTCCACCTAGTGAATCAGATGCTTCACATAAGATTGGATTATGTCCTCTATCCTTTAATTCTATAGAAGCTTCTAATCCAGCTACTCCCCCACCAACTATTAATACCTTTTTAGGATTATCTGTTTTATTAATAACAAATTCGGCTTCTCTACCTAAAGCAGGATTTCTCATACAAGTTATAAATGGTGCATCTGGATTAGTAAATCCATCATAACAACCTTGATTACATCCAACACAACGTACTATATCATCAACATTTCCATTCTTAGCTTTATTACAGAATTCTGGGTCAGCTAATTGAGCTCGTCCCATAACAACCATATCTGCTTTTCCACTTCTAATTATTTCATCTGCTTGCTCTGGATCATTAATTCTTCCAACAGCAACAGTAATCATTCCAGTTTCTTTTTTAATTCTTGCTGCATTTTCAACATTAAATCCTCTTGGTACGTCAACTGGTGGCACTTCATATTTTACAGCTGCACTTGAAAAATTTCCACGTGATACATCAAGTACATCTACTCCAGCCTCTTTAGCCCATTTACAAAATTGAATAACCTCTTCTATAGTAAGTCCATCTTCTACACAATCATCATGAGCATCTATTCTCATAAATAAAGGCATATCTTCTGGTATGTTTTCTCTTATAGATTTTATACACTCTAATAAAAATCTAGCACGATTTTCTAAGCTTCCACCGTATTCATCCATTCTTTTATTAAAAGCCTTACTTAAGAATGAGTGTGGTGTGTAATTATGTCCAGCATGAAACTCTACAGTATCATATCCTGCTTCTACAGCACGTTTAGCTGCATCTCCAAAAGCCTTAATACATTCATTTATTATTTCCTTGCTTGCAGCTTTTATAACATAGTCTGTTCCTTCAACTTTAAAATCACTTGGAACTACTACCATTGAAGTTTGATCTCCAAATAATACAGCTGAACCACCAAGCCATAATTGTACTCCTGCCTTTGCTCCACCTTCATGTATTGCATCAGCAAGCTTTTTCATTCCTGGAATATATTTATCATCTGATAGTGCTAAAAAGTTTTTCGGTGCAGCTTTATCATATACAGAACATACTTCTGTGAAGTTTAAGCCATTTCCTCCTAAAGATCTTGCAGCATGGTAATTTATAAGCTGATCAGTAACTACCTTCTCATCTTTTACCATCTTTGTTCCCATTGCAGGAAATTCAATTCTATTTCTTATTTCCATTCCTCTAATTTTTATTGGACTAAAAAGATCATTAAATGCCATTTCGCTACCTCCAAAATTTGATTTTCAATATTTCCCTCACATTCATTATATGACTTTGTTAAAATTAAATCAATATGTTTCAAACATTTTGTTTTAATTTTAACAAAAAAAATATCTCATTTATTAAATGAGATAATAACCTACATTTTCATATCATTTCCTTTTAACATCTTTAGTATATATTTTATGTAATTAAGTCTTGAATCTATATTATTTGATATTTCCTCACCAAAAAATTCATGATCTTCGCCCATAAATGGATATATAATAGACGAAATAAATATAGCTCTTTTATATTTAACTTCCTCGCCTTCACAATTTAAAACCTCTATCAATGTACTATCCAATTTTCTATTTTTTTCTTTTGTAGTTTCAATTATTTTTACATCCATTTCATCCTTTTCTTTTGAATCAGTGGCCTCCTTATTCATAACAAGTACACCAGGATATCTTAACGAATATTCTATAATTTCATTAGCGCATCTAATAAGTCTCTCTTCATTACTTAACTCTTCATAATCTAATGGCGAATATGCTTGAGTAATATTGTCTATATAAAATTGTTTAACATATTTCAGCATATTATCCTTACTGCCAAAATAGTAATTTATTGCACTTACATTTACTTCAGCTTCTTTTACTATTGTTCTAATTGAAACATTAGTTGACCCATTTTTTCCAAAAAGATATAATGCTCTATCCAAAATTTTTTCTTCTATCCCCTTTAATTCCTTCATATCTTCACTCCCAATCTATTTTAGCTTTATCTCTCTATTTAAAATATAAAATTCTCATATTATATAAATCAAATTAAAAATATTATATCAATTTACTATTTATATATCAAAACTTTAATATATTTTTCTTAATGAATAATTCTTATAAAAATTCTTAGAAGGATTTTATAAATATACATTTTGATAAATCTCTTAGTCTTTGTTCATCTAAAATTTATATTTTCTTATTATCACATCTTATAATTGATTCTGATTCTAACTCTTTAAACGTTCTATCTAAATGCCTTGTAAATTTAATATTTCCCAGGAACTTCTTTCTAATTATATCTGACGGTATTGCTATTAAATATGTATCACCTATAGCATTAATATCACAAAGTATATTAGTATTCTTTAATAATTCTATATCTCCTATTGAATTAAAATTACTATAAAACTTTAAAAACATTGATTTACCATTTTCAAAAAGATACGATATCTTTATCTTAACATCTACAAGTAAATAATAATATTAAAGATCATCTTGTGCCTGTAATATATATTCTTCCTTCTCATAAAAATGAATCTGAGCATAATCTATAATTTCTTAATCTAATATTTCTTCTATATTATGTTTATCAATATAGTACTTTAAAAGACTTCTATCTGATATTCTTCTCATAATTTCTCCTATAATAACATATGTCATGTATTAATTAATATAAATATTGTAATTTAGTTATAATGAAATGTAAATTTTGAAATTATATATTTTAATTAAATATTAAATATTTATTGAATTTATATGCTATATTTATAATTATGTAAATAAATACACTAGGGGGACTTTTATGAAATATGAAGTTATAATATTCGATGCAGATGAAACATTATTTGATTTTAGGGAATCTGAAAAATATGCTTTTGAAAAGGCAATTTTAGAATTTAATATTGATTATAGAGAAGATTATCATCTTAAAATATATTCTGATATAAATACTGCTATTTGGAAGGAATTTGAATGTGGTCTTATTTCTCAAGAAAAATTAAAAGTTGAGAGATTTAAAAGATTATCTCATGAATTAAATATAAAGTTTGATGAACTTGAATTTTCTAAATCATATTTAAAACATTTATCTCATTCTTCAATCTTATATGAGGAAAGCTTTAATCTTGTAGAAGAACTTAGTAAAAATTATAGACTTTCTATAATAACTAATGGACTATCAGATGTTCAAAGTAATAGAATAAGAAAATCTAATATAGCTAAATATTTTGATGATATTATAATATCCGAAGAAGTCAGTGTATCAAAACCAAATTATGATATATTTAAAATTGCTTTAAACAATCTAAATTATAATGATAAAAGCAAGGTATTAATGGTAGGTGATAGCTTAACATCAGATATTCAAGGCGGAATAAACTTTGGTATAGATACATGTTGGCTTAATACATGTAAAATTGAAAATAAAACTAATTTTAAGCCTACTTATGAAATTTCTACATTAACAGAAATTATTGAAATTTTAAAGAAATAATTTAATGTAGGTAATTTAATACTTATCTCCTTACTATTAACATTATTCGTTAGTATATATTTATTTTTTTATTAAATACTAACTATGAATACGCCTTAGGAGGATATTTATGAAAACATTACTTTTATCGCTATTAATATCAACATCAATTGCAAATATTAATTTTATTTCACCACTTCAAAAGGTCTCTGCTAATATTAATAATTCTATTATTTTTAACGAAAAGCAAGGATATAATGAAGAATACACAACAATATTTAATAATATGATGAAGGCTATGAATGCTGCACCTAATACTGGAAATGTTAATTTAGACTTTGTCTTAGAAATGATACCTCACCATGAGGGTGGCATAAATATGGCAAAAGCAATCGTTAAATATGGCTCTAATCCAGAAGTAAAAAAAATTGCTGAAAATATCATTACTTCTCAAGAAGCACAAATTCCAATTATGAAGCAACTAAAAGCTAAATTTGATAAAGAAAAACCTTCAAGTAAAGCAGACTCTGAAGAATATCTAGAAGAATATAATAAAGTAAAAGATAAGATGTTTAAGGAAATGCAAGGTGTTGAAATAACTAATAATGTTGATGCTAATTTTCTTCAAGAAATGATATATCACCATGAAGGTGCTATTGGCATGGCAAAAGATATTTTAAAATATACAAAGGATCCTGAGCTTAGAAAGCTTGCTGAAAATATTGTAACTACACAAAGTAAAGGTGTTGAAGAAATGAAAGCACTATTAAAGAAATTATAAAATATCTTTAAAGTATAATAGATGAGTTTATACTAAAATAAACTCATCTATATAAATTACTAATCAAATTTAATTTTAAATATATTATTCTAATGCTGCATAAGTAGCCATTCTAAGCTTTCTAACAATTGGTGTAACTCTAGAATCGCATCTTTGAATAAAATACATAAATACCACATTTTCCTTTGGATCCATATTTTGATCTGAAGCTAATCTATCTTGTGCCATAAACTCTATAGTTTTACGGCCTAATATTCGTTTACCATTATGTTCACCTTTATTAACCATCATCATAGCAAAATGACTGTAGTCATCAATAGTTTATACAAGCCCTGCTCCCCCAGATTCAAATGTTACATCTTCTCCATAATATTCACCTAAATGACTAATATTAAATACAGAAAGTTCTCCTTTTCTTCATTCCATCTATATTTTTTTGCAAAACCATTTAACTTATCCATGGTATTTTTATATAAAAACATAAAATCTCTCCCTTTACCTTATTTATTAATTCATATTCTAAATAAATAAAAATCCTATGGATTATTTTACAATCTATATGATAAGTTATTAACCTAAAATATTTAATTATTTTATCGTTAATTTTTACACCAATTAATTTCTTCTTTATAGTTAATCCTGTTAAATCTTATAAATATATCTTTTTCATTCATAAGAAATACTCCTAAAATTTATTCAATTTCAAGTGAACTTTATTCTCTTAAAAAGTTAATCTCTTATTTTTATAAAGGGTATCCCGTTTCATTAATTCCTTTTAAACCATTGATTTTACTTACTTAAAGACGTTTTTAAACTTAAATATAAACTTTTATATATTATATATATGCACCAAAAGTGAAGTTTTAATTAAAACTTCACTTTTCATCGGCTAATATCAAAATTTATTTTGATACAACTTATTCTTATCTGATTATATAAATAATATTTGTAAATTAATGATTCTTCTTATAATATAAGCTTTCTATATCTATTATAAGCAGCCATAACTTCTTGTTTTCTTGGCATTGATAAACTTCCAGATCCACCATATATCTTATCTATAGAAATTAATCCTTTTTTATTTATCTCTTCATATATATAATCAATCATTTCTTCAAAAGCTAATGATTTCTTCATCATATTATCTTCTGCCCACTTCATAATAGCACCTATTGAATTTAGTTGCTCATTATCTACTATTTGCTCAACTGATCTTAAATCTATATCTTCTTTATTTATAATAATTGAGCTTACTCCCATAGTTTTTATTTTTACACCTTTATGGGTGCTTTCTATAGTTCCTTTTTCTACTTTCCTATCAAAACTTATGTTTATCTTTATATCCTTTTCTTTAATTCTCTTATTTATTTCGCCTCTCATTAATGACTTTGCTTCTTTAGTTACATCTTTTGCTTCATAATTATCCATTTGAATAATACAATCTGCTACATCAAAATAATCTCCTGAACTTCCTATTACTAAAATTGTAGAAATATTTTTTTGTTCATATAATGGCTTAACTATTTCTATAAATGGAGTTATAGGCTCCTTTTCTTTTGAAACTAATCTTTGCATTAAGTCATCTCTAATCATAAAATTAGTTGCAGATGTATCTTCATCAATTAACAATGCATTAGCACCACTCTCAATTGATTCAATTATATTTGCTGCTTGAGATGTACTTCCACTGGCATTTTCAGTTGTAAACTTTATTGTGTCTTTTCCATTTGGCAGGTTATCTATAAATAATGATATATCCGTATTTTTAATGCTTCTTCCATCTTCTGCTCTAACTTTTACAGAAGTATTATCAGTTATAACAAATTCTCTTCCATCACCCTCGATATGATTATATACTCCAAGCTCTAATGAATTTAAAATAGTAGATTTTCCATGATATCCACCACCTACTATTAAAGTTATACCTTCTTTTATTCCCATCCCTTTTATTAAGCCTCTATTAGGCAAATTAAATTCTACTTCTAAGCTTTTAGGTGATTTAAATTTTTTAGCAGTTTTTAATGGTCTTGATGAAACTCCACTTTCTCTTGGAAGTATCGATCCATTGGCCACAAAAGCAATTAATTTATTTTTCTTAAGGTTAGCTCTGATGTATTCTTGATCTTCCATCATCCTTATCCTATCAATAAGCTTATTCTTATTAATATTCTTATATATTAATGTATTTTCTACTATACTAGGAACAATATTATATAATATCTTTTCTAACTCCTTAGCTAATACACTTCTACCTCTAGCTGGAAAACCAACATAAAATCTTGCTTCTATGTTATTTTTATTTATTATTATTGAAGTTCTCTCCAATATTTCTTGAGGACACTTACTTATTGTAATTAATCCACTTTTTCCTGATCCAAATATTCTTTCACTATACTTATTTATATTTGAATAAAATAGTCTAGTTATAAAATCTGAAACTGCAATTCTTTTATATTTTTCATTTAATAAATTTTCTGGGAAATCAGCTATCTTTTTATCAATAACAACTCTAACTCTTGATGGAGATGCAAAAGGATCTCCTTGAACATGATCAATACATAAAATATAACTTTTAAAGTCATATTCGCCTTGTAAGTCCTTATATGCTTTATATCCCTTACCATCTATTCTTCTTAATTCTTCTTTTAAAATGCTATAATCCCTCATAAACTACCTCTTATAATTTATTAAAATAATCATCTATTAACTTTTCGCCCATTCTTCTATACATATTACTCATATTAATAAATGAACTAAGCAATAAAAAGTTTTTTTCAAATTCATCAGAACTTAAATTTTCTTCTTTTGCTATCATATTTTCAATACTATCATATTTTATTTCAATTGAACCTTCTACATCTTTTAAATCTTCCCCATATTGTTTTAAATACAATTTATATAATTCTCTTATTGGATAATCTTCTTCATTTTCTAAGGATATAACTATTTTATTTAATGAACTCTTTATATCACTTATTGATAACGCTCCCTTTAAATTATAAATAAGACTCATTAAAAGTAAGTGTTCCTTGCTATACTTTTTATTTTTTACAGACATTAAAAGTTTTCCTTTAGCATAATTGTTAACCATAGTTTTTGTTAATGCCTTATCATCTTCATTTCTCTTAGTTTCATTAAACTTACTATCAAAAAGCTGTGTTACTTGATCCATATATAAATCTATCTCAGGTATTTCATCTAATGTTAATTGATTTTGTAAATTCAGCTCACTAAATTTTTCTTTTAATTCATTAATATCCATATGTACCTCCATGTAGTTTTGCAAACTACCTATTAATATATCTATATTTAAATATACTAGTATCAGTTAGATATTTCAAGGAATTTAATAAAATATATAAATTTCCCTAAAAATTTGAGATATTATAGACTTTGACTTTTTAAATTTATATTATTAATATAATAGTAACAGTACATAGTTTTCTAAACTACATGTAAAGGGGTGTTCATTTTTGGAAAAGTATTTAAGAGAACCTATAAATAGTTTAACTCATTGGGTTGGTGCAATTTTATCACTATTTGCATTAATTGCAATGCTAGCAAAAGGATTAGTTAATAATGCATCTAATGTAGCAATTGTTTCTGTAGTTATATTTGGTATAAGCTTAATTTTACTATATAGTGTTTCTGCAACTTATCATGGCGTAATAACAAGTGAAAAAATAATATTTAGACTTAGAAAGTTAGATCATTCTATGATATTTATCTTAATAGCTGGTTCTTATGCACCATTTTGCTTAATTGCTCTAGGTGGTTCAAAAGGAACTGTATTTTTTACAACTATAGCTTCTATAGCTTTAGCTGGCATATTATTTAGGATGTTATGGTTTAATTGCCCAAGATGGTTACAAACATCTCTTTATATTGGTCTAGGATGGGCTGCTATATTTATGATTAAACCATTATCACAAGTACTAAATCCTATTAGTTTATTTTTATTAGTACTTGGAGGTGTTCTTTACACAGTAGGTGGTGTTATATATGGAATAAAGCCTAAAAAACTTCAATTAGGTAAGTTTGGTTTTCATGAAATATTCCATATATTTATTATCTTAGGAAGCTTAAGTCACTTCATATGTGTTTTCACATATCTCATATAAATATAAACAAATAAAAAATGAAGCTCTAATTAATAGGGCTTCATTTTTTATTTATACTATTTTTGTTTTATTGTCATTTTTCTTATTAATATATATGCAACAGCAGCTAATGCTACAGATGTAATGCTAAAAGTTGAAATAGTCATATATACATTTCTAGGTAAAATTCCTAAAATATAAAATAAAGCCTCAGAAATTTTACCTAATAAATATGGAAAACTTAATACCATCATATTAAATATCATATTAAAAACTATAATTAATAATATTGGAATAATTGATATTACAGTCTTCATTAATTTATTGCATTTATAATAAAGCATGGTTATTACAAACCCTAAAAGAAATACCATTAAATATACAGATACTTGAAATAAAAACGTATTAAAAAGTGTTTCTAAACTATTACTTTGAACCCACCCATTATTAGCATAATTCCAAATATTAACGTAATCCGTATATATCATATCATAATTAGTTGGACAGTTAACAAAAATGTTATATATCCTATTTAGAATTAAATCTATAAATGACATCCCTATAGATATTGAAACCATTGATAATACTGTTCCATAAAAGTAACTCTTTCTAGATAAGTTATTAGCCTTTATAAAATAAAAATTTTCCTTAAACACATTTAATCCTACAACAAATATAAATATGGCAGAAGAAAGTTCTATTCCCGATGACGATATTGTTCCATTAAATTTATAAGCAAATATTGTTGAGAGAGCGCATATAGCAATGAATACGCAATAATATATTAATATTGATTTTTTTAAAGAGCCTATATTATATTTAACTATTGATTTTATCTTCATTACTTAGCTTCCTCCTCTCCTGTTAAATGAATAAACAATTTTTGAAGTTCAACTTTTGAAATTTCTAACCCTAATTCTACTATCTCCTTTTTATTTTCTTTAGTTAATCCCCCAATGATTGTAGCCTCCTTAAATCCAGCTATAGTTTCTATATTAATACAATTCTTACCTTCTAAATACTTATCTACTTTTTCAGCTGCTCCTGATACTAAGTAAGCTTCTCCTAATAACCCTTCTACTTCTCTATCACCTAAAACTTTTCCATTCTTAATTATTATTACTTTTTCTAAAATCTCTGAAACCTCTTCTATAATATGAGTTGAAAGTACTATAGTCTTTGGCTCATCTATATAATTTGCAACTAATTCTTTATAAAACATATCTCTATGATTTGCATCTAATCCTAAAACAGGCTCATCAAAAAGTAATATTTCAGCTCCTGATGATAAAGTTATTATTATTTTACATATTGAAGAATATCCAGTAGATAACTCTTTAAATTTTTTATCAACATTAAGTCCAAACTTTTTGCTTAAATTTAATGCATAGTCCATATCAAAATTATTATAGAATTCTTTTGTCCATTTAAATAAATCTTTGATTTTTAAACTTGGTGGATATAAATCTTGCTCTGTCATAAAATAAATTTTATCATTTACCTTATCGTTTTCTATTAAATCTTCATTATCAATTGTAATTTTACCTTCAGTTGGGAATATTCTATTAGTTATAAGGTTTAGTAAAGTTGTTTTCCCTGCCCCATTTCTTCCCAATAATCCATATATCTTATTTTCCTCTATTGTTAATGAAACATTATCTAGAACCTTATTCTTTCCATATGTCTTGGTTAAATTAGATATTTTTATTAATGACATTAACTACTCCCCCCTTCTAATCATTTCTATGATATCTACAGTAGATATATTAAGCTTCTTAGCTTCTTCAATTAATGAAACTATATAATTAGAATAAAACTTATCTTTTCTCTTTTGTATTAACTTTTCCTTACTACCACTTGAAACAAACATCCCAACACCTCTTCTTTTATAAATAATTCCTTCATCTACTAATAAATTAAAGCCTTTCGCTACAGTTGCTGGATTAATTTTGAACTTTACAGATATTTCTGTTGTTGATGGTATTACTTCATCTTCATTAAAAATTCCATTTAAAATTCCATCTTCTATTGATTGTGCTATTTGAATATATATAGGTATTTCACTAGAAAAATCTAAATTCATAGCTACCTCCTTTTAACTTTCTAATATAATATATGTGAATTCAGTTAATTTGTTCATTACTTATGTAATTAACTATATATCTTTTAAGATTAATTGTCAATATTTAGAAACAAAAAAAGGATGATGCTATATAAACATCATCTCTTGATTTATTTAAAACTTACTAATTAACTATATACCGCCATAAATTATTCCAAGTATTATAACCAATACTGTTATAGTAGTAAAACCGTACTTCGAAAATAATAAAAACTTATTTCCAACCTTCCTACTTGCACCCATATTTATTTCCTCTAGAATTTCTTCTTTATCTCTCATGAAATAGAATACTATAAGAACTATTAATGCTCCAAGAGGAGATATAACTATTGTTATAAAATCTGCAAAATTATTAAATAAATTCATATCTAAATTTAATGGTATTGATAGTATAAATAATATCATTGATATTAAAATTGTAGCTTTTTTCCTACTTAATTTTGTTTGAGACATTAAAGCTTCTACTGGCCCCTCTAGCATATTTATTGATGAGCTTACAGCTGCAAATATTATACTTAAGAAAAATAATATTGATAGTATTTGTCCTGCAGGCATTGATTTAAAAATAGTCGGTAGTGTTATAAATAACAATGGTGGCCCTGACATAGGATCTAAGCCAAATGCAAATACTGCTGGCATTATAACAAATGAAGCTAATAATGCTGATATAGTATCTAATATTGCTGTACTAATTGCGGCCCTTGGTATATCCATATCCTTTTCTATATAACTACCATACACCACCATTCCACATCCATTTAATGATACTGTGAAAAATGCTTGTCCAAGTGCCATTACCCATGTATTAACTTTAAATAAGTATTCCCATTTAGGTGTTAATAAGTATTTAACTCCTTCCATTGCTCCTGGTAAAGTTAATGATCTAAAAGCTAATAATATAAAAATTATAAAAAGTAATGGCATTATTATCTTATTTGCCTTTTCTATTCCCTTTGTAATCCCTATAATTACTATAATAAGAGCTATAAATATTGCAATTGCATTCCATAATATAGTTTCATTACTTCCTGCAAAATTATTAAAGAAACTATCTATCTCTATTTTATTTATTTCTCCTGTTGTACTTAAAGTAAAATATTTAATAATCCAGCCTACAACTACGTTATAAAACATAAAAACTCCTGCTAATCCTACTGCTGGTATTGCCCCTATTAATACTCCACCTTTTTTGCCCCTTTTCTCAAATGTATCTTTTATTCCTGTTAATGATCCCCCCTGCGCTGATCTTCCAAAAGTAAATTCTGTAATAAGCCCTATAGAACCTAGTAATAAAACAAATATAAAGTATGGTATTAAAAATACTGCTCCTCCATTTTGTCCTAGCCTATATGGGAACATCCAAATGTTACCTAAACCTACAGCTGCTCCTATGCAAGATATTATAAATCCTACCCTGCTCGTAAAATGTTCTCTTTTCTTCATAACCTACATTCCTCCTTAATTTATATATAAAAAAACCACATAGTCTCTACTATGTGGTAAATAAGCAGGAATAAAAATACCACATAGCATTTATCTATGTGGTTAAATTATCTCTATAAACTCGAGCATAATTAAAACTTATAACCATCATAGATACAAACCTTAAATCTTGATTACGGCTTGTATCTATAATTACTTTATAAATACAAGTCCTATCTATAATAGCTATAATAATAATTCATATTAACTTTTATTTCTTTCAAGTTAATTATTTTGCTCATTTTTATTCTCCCAAAACTGCATTTTAGTAAATATTAACACTTCCTTATTCGAGTGTCAACCCTATAAATTATAGTATTTAAATAATTTACTATGTTTCCATTAAATTTTCTAAATATTATTTTAGCTTTAAATGAAAATATGTTAACTTTATGATATAATAACGAAATGAATAATATTAGAAATGAGGTCGGTTTTTAGTGATAACTGTATCAAACGTAAGTTTAAGATTTGGTGGCCGTAAGCTTTTTGAAGATGTAAATATAAAATTTACTCCTGGTAACTGTTATGGCGTTATCGGTGCTAACGGTGCTGGTAAAAGTACATTCTTAAAAATATTATCTGGAGAAATTGAACCAAATACAGGAGATGTTTCTATTGCTCCAAATACAAGAATGTCTGTTTTAAAACAAGATCATTATGCATATGATGAATTCGAAGTTTTACAAACAGTAATAATGGGTAACAAAAAATTATATGAAATAATGGAAGAAAAAGATGCTTTATATGCAAAGCCTGATTTTTCTGATGAAGATGGTATAAGAGCTTCTGAATTAGAAGGTGAATTTGCTGATATGAATGGTTGGGAAGCTGAATCAGATGCTTCTTCATTACTTCAAGGCTTAGGAATCGGAACTGACATGCACTACAAAAAGATGTCAGAACTTGTAGGTGGAGAAAAGGTTAAAGTTCTTTTAGCTCAAGCTTTATTCGGTAATCCTGGAATTCTAATTCTAGATGAGCCTACAAACCACTTAGATATACAATCAATTAACTGGTTGGAAGACTTCCTTTTAAGATTTGAAGGAACTGTTATAGTTGTATCCCATGATAGACACTTCTTAAATACAGTATGTACTGTAATGGCAGATGTTGACTTTGGTAAGATCAAATTATATGTTGGTAACTATGACTTCTGGTATGAATCAAGCCAATTAGCATTACAAATGGCTAAGGATCAAAACAAAAAGAAGGAAGATAAAATTAAAGAATTACAAGACTTTATTGCAAGATTTAGTGCTAATGCTTCTAAATCTAAGCAAGCAACTTCACGTAAGAAGTTATTAGATAAAATAACTTTAGATGATATTCAACCTTCAAGCAGAAGATATCCTTTCGTTGGATTCAAACCTGAAAGAGAGGTTGGTAATGAAATTTTAACAGTTGAAGGATTAACTAAGACTATTGATGGAGTTAAAGTTTTAGACAATGTTAGTTTTAGAATTAATAAAGATGATAAAATAGCACTTATTGGTGACAATGACATTGCTATAACAACTTTATTTAAAATAATAAACGGTGAAATGGAGCCAGACAGTGGAGAATTCAAATGGGGAATAACTATAACAAAATCTTACTTCCCTAAAGATAATAATGAATTCTTTGATGACTGTGATTTAAGCCTTGTAGATTGGCTAAGACAATACTCAGGTAACACTGTTGAAGAGCAATCTGAATCTTACTTAAGAGGATTCCTAGGTAGAATGTTATTCTCTGGTGAAGAAGCATTAAAGAAAGCTAGTGTATTATCAGGAGGAGAAAAGGTTAGATGTATGTTATCTAGAATGATGCTTACAAATGCTAATGTATTAATGCTAGATCAACCTACAAACCACTTAGACCTTGAATCAATAACTGCTGTTAATAACGGACTTAAAGATTATAAGAGTGTTATAATGTTTGCTTCTCATGACCATCAATTTATTCAAACTATTGCAAATAGAATAATAGATATTAAACAAGATGGATCAATAGTAGATAGAGCTATGACATATGATGAATACTTAGAATTCTCAGGTAAGACTAAATAAAGATTTATATAAAAATAAGGGGCTGCTTGAAACAGCTCCTTATTTTTTATAGATTATTTATCATTCTAATTTCTCTGTATTTTACTCCTGAAAATTCATATTCAAATACTTCTCTCTTTTCAAAGCCATTTTTTTCATATAAATCTATCGCAATAATATTATCAACCTCAGCACTTGTGTAAAGCTTCTGATGTCCATATTTATCTACAAAGAACTCTAAAAACTTCTGTACTGCTACTTTTCCTATTCCATTATTTTGATACTTAATATCTATCATAAATCTGCTCATTGACCATCCATTAAGTTCGTCATCAAAATCATATAAAATAAATCCTACAATATCATTATCCTTATAAATACCTAATGGATATAAATTAGGCTCATATGCTGCTTGTACCAAAGAATACATATTGGAAGCAACAAATCTTTTCTGTTCATCACTAACTTTTAATTCTATACATTCATTATAATTACTTCTATCAATTTCCCTAAATTCTATATTCATCTCTAATCTCTCCCCTTAATACTATATTTATTTTTCTTCTTTAACTCCTTGTGTATATTTTAAATATAACATAATACTAATTAATAAAGTACTAACTTCAGCTAAAGGGATAGTAATCCAAACCCCTGTCATTCCAAATAATCTAGATAATAATAATATCAATGGAATAACTACAATTAAGCCTCTTATAATAGAAATTATAAAGGATTCTTTTGCTTCATTAATTGATGCAAAAAATGATGTTGTTACTATATTCAATCCCATTATAAAAAAAGCTGTAAAGTAAATCTTAATACCTTCATTTGCTATAGAAAACAACTCTTGATTTCGCTCTTTATTAAAAACATTAATTATTTCTTCTGAAAATACTATTCCTAATAGATAACAAAGAGATCCAACAACTGCTGCTGTTATTAAAGCATACTTATATATAACTTTAACATTCTTACTTTTACCTTCGCCATAATTTTTACTTATTATTGGTTGTATTCCCTGAGCTATACCAGTAAATATTGCAACTACTATTAAAGCAAGATTTGCTATTACTCCATAAGCTGCTACCCCTATGTTATTAGCAATACCTAAAATTGTAAAATTAAATAACAACATTATTATCCCTGAAGAAAATTCCGTTATAAATGATGGTATTCCCAAAGAAATTATATTCTTTATATAATACTTACTAATCTTACATTTAATAAATTTAAAATTATTTTTCTTTTTAATAAAATGTAATGCTAGTGCTATTAAACTAATTACCGGAGCAAGTCCAGTTGCAAATGCAGCTCCAAACATGCCTAGTTTAAAAGGAAATATAAAAACATAGTCTAAAATTATATTACTAAAACTTCCTAAAAGCATTGCTATCATAGATAAGTTTGGATTATCATCATTTCTTATAAAACATATTATTATATTATTTATTATGAATGCACAAGAAAACATTAAAATTGTTTTTAAATAGACTCCAGCTAAAGGATTCACATTTTTATCTGCACCCAGTAGACTAGCAATATCATATGAAAAAAGTATCCCGACAATAGTTAAAATTAATCCAACTAGCACCCCTAAAATAATTGAATTGGTAAAAACTTTATTTGCCTTTTCCTTATTATTTCTACCTCTATATATAGAATATTTTGTTGCTGCTCCCATTCCAATCATTAACCCAATTCCACTAATTAAACTATATGCTGGTAAAACCAAATTCAATGCAGTTAACCCAATACTTCCCACACCATTTGCTACAAAAAATGTATCAGCTAATATATAGCATGAAAGTCCTATCATGCTAATAACATTAAAAGATACATATTTTATGAAGCTTTTTAGAATACTATTACTTAATTCTATTCTCATATTTCTCTCCTCCTATAAATAAAAAAAGCATTAGGTGGTTCATACCCAAAGGCCTAATGGCATGAATCCCTAATGCTTGCTATACGAATATTATATCCGGCGACATAATCACTCAATGCTTATTTAATTAAAACAATTTTATTATAACTTACTCTTATTGTCAACATGTGAAACTTCCAATTTATTTATATTAATTTATTTCCTTAGTATTCTTAAATAATCTGTTACCTTAGCATCTTTTCTATACATTCACTAACACTTGAAACATGATTATTAGCATAGCCCTTTAATTGTTCTTCTACATGATGAAATGTGAAGCTATTGTTAGTTAAATTAAACATAGATAAGTCATTATATGAATCCCCAATTGCATAAAGCTTTTCTATATCTAAATTGTTAAGTTCTAATAATTTTTTTAGTCCATTTCCTTTTGAGCAATCTTTAGGAGCTATATCAACGAAATATTGATTTCTAAATGCTTCTACCGCATGTCCATACTTCTTTATTAATAAATTCTTTGCTTCTTCTGCTTTATCTATATCCATATTTTTTGCAAATAAGCTTATAATTGAGTAATTTCTTTTTTTAGAAAATACATCTTCCTTTGATATTACACCTTTGAAGTAGTCCATTAAATGTTCTATTCCACTAAAGTCCTCTGGATCTATAAGATAGTTACTTCCTTCATGTTCAAAATGAACACAAATGCCATCTTCATCTATAAACTCTCTAAATACTTCTTCTGCAACTTCACTAGTTATAAAATTATCATAAATTACATTATCGTTATTATCAATTATTATAGAACCGTTGCATGCAACTATGTAATCATATTCTATTTCAGGATATTTATTAAATATTTTATGTATTCCTTCTAAGCTTCTCCCTGTGGATATTATAAACTTATGACCTTCTTCCTTAAGCTTTAATATGGCATTTATATCTTCTTCATTGATAATTTCATCATTTTGTACTAAAGTTCCATCTAAATCACAAGCTAAATATTTCATTTATATACACTCCCCTAATATTTTCTACTTTCAAATTATAACATATAGTACTAATTTTTAATTTTTAAGATATGAAATTTTAAAATTAAATTATATTTTCTTACCATACTTAACATTAGTTATTTTCATTACACCTTTCATTGTAAAATATGAATATTTATTTTTAAATGTTATATAGAGAAAAGATTATCAAGGAAAAAAATTAAAAGCAAAATAACATTATATTAATGTTATTTTGCTTTTTTATTTTAACTTACTCTATTTATTATATTTTATATGAAGTAATTCGTGAGCCTTTCCATGTCCTGGTTCTCCCATAAATGTTTCATACATTTTATTTAAAGCACCATTTTCATGTGATTTTCTCTTCTTTAATACATTTTTATCTTGGTTATATAGCACTGATGCTCTTACGCTTCTGATATCCATAGTTAATCTATCTGAAGCATTTACATGAGGTTGTCCCCCACCATTTACACATCCGCCTGGGCATGCCATTACTTCTATAAAGTGATATTTTTTATCATTAATTTTTCCACTCTTCATAAAATCAAATAGGCTTGAAGCTCCGTTTATGACTGCAACATTATAATTATCTCCACCTATTTCAACTGTAGCTTCTTTTATTCCAGCTAAACCTCTTACTTGTTCATACTCTATATTTTCTAAATCTTTACCTTCAACAAAATCTTTTGCTGTTCTTAGTGCAGCTTCCATAACACCACCTGTTGCTCCAAATATAGCTCCTGCTCCAGTGTATTCTCCCATTGCTGGATCTGCTTCACTATCTTCAAGCTTAGCAAAGTCTATTTTAGCATCCTTAATCATTTTTGCTAATTCTCTCGTTGTTATTACAGCATCTATATTTCTTATTCCGTTATTCTCCATTTCAGGTCTATCTGCCTCATATTTCTTTGCAGTACAAGGCATTATTGTTACTGTAAATACGTTCTTAGGATCTACATCTGCAACTTGTGGATAATAAGTTTTACTAGCTGTTCCAAATATTTGTTGTGGTGATTTAGCACTTGATAAATGTTCTATAAAGTTTGGATAATAATTTTCAACTTGTCTAACCCATGCAGGACAACAAGATGTAAACATAGGGAATGGTCCACCAGTTTTAATTCTTTGAATTAACTCGGTAGCTTCCTCCATTATTGTCATATCAGCTCCAAAGTTTATATCAAAAATCTTATCAAAACCAAGTTCCCTTAATGCTGTATATACTTTTCCTGTAACATCTACCCCATAGCCCATCTTAAATAGTTCTCCCATGGCAGTTCTAACTGATGGTGCCATTGCTACTATAACGTGCTTTTCTTGATCTGCTAATGCATCTTTTACTCTATCCATATGAGATTTTTCTGATAAAGCATCTACTGGACATGCAGCTACACATTGTCCACATAATAAACAATTAGTATCATCAAAACACTTTAAATTTTCTGGTCCAACTATTTTTTGTCCATCTACTTCTATGAACTTTATTGATTCAGTTCCTGTTTTTGTTTTACATGCAGCTACACATCTTCCACATGTAACGCACTTTGTTCTATCTAAAACTATTGATTTACTTCTATCATCTACATATTCTGATTTATCTGCAACAACAAAAGGCTTAGAAGCTCTTGCTTTAGTTTTTATTACTAACTTTAAAAATTCACAGTTTTCTCTTCTTTTACATGGTCCACATTTGAACTCATGTTTATCTAATAATGATGAAACTGTACTTTTAACTTCTTCTTGAACTCTTTCTGTATTAGTATTAATAACCATTCCATCCTCTGGAATAAAACAACACGCTTTAACTAAATCTTCTTGTCCTTCAACTTCAACTAGGCATACTCCACATTGTCCAACATTACTGCAATCTTCTAAAAAACATAAGGCTGGAATATCTATCCCATTTTCTTTAGCTATTTTCATCAAATTCTTATTATCATCTACTAGAATTTTATTTCCATTAATAGTTATGTTCTTCATTATAACTCCCCCTATAACCGAATGGTAAGTAAATTATCCTTGTTAGAATATTAACAATTTTATTTTACACCATATTTGCAATAATTACTATCTTTTAACCATTATTATTTTCTTAGATTTTCTCCACTTATGATTTTACGACAAAAAATGCATATGAACAATGTAAAATTATAGTCAAAAGTGTATTCTTTTAACTCTTTTTATTAAAACTCAAATAAAAAGACATTTTAATAATGTCTTTTTAATATATTTTCTAAAAATTTTTAAATTTATATTATTTAACATAAATTATTTAAAGTTTACTTTTCACTATGAGAATCCGCTTTCATTTCCCAATGTATAACAAAAGCTAGTATAGCTCTTAAAATTATTATTGCAGCTAATATATACATTTCATCTAAAGATCTTACTATTACTGTTTTTAATATTTCTGCACCTAACTTAAATTCAAGTGCAAGTGTTAATGACTGTGCAAATTCCACCTTTATAGGATAATTATTTTTAGTAACTATGTTTACTATAAACTTATAAAAAGCTTTAATTGCGCCAACTATTATTATCAATATTCCCATTAACTCTAAAAGGTGTATTGCAACTGTAGTTATTAAATCCACAAAATGTTCTATCAAAACCTATCCCCTCCAAACTTGTCCTTATCAACAATTATCTTTTATAATAAAAAATAAGTAAAGCGATTTAAACAAATTTAGAATTTTTATTGCGTTTTTATGTTAATATAATACTATAAAATATATTTATTTGAGGTACCATATGATACAAGTATATAATAGAAAAACAAATAATTATGAAGTAGAAAAAGTTGCAGGCGGAAATTATATAAAGTGGTCTTATAATTCACCAGTTGGAAAAGGCTTAACAGAGCTTTTAGTTAAGAAAAAGTTATTTTCAAAACTTTATGGAGCTTATTGTGATACTTCATTAAGTAAAAAGAAAATATCTAATTTTATAAAAGATTTTGATATAGATATGAATATTAGCTCAAGTGCTATTGAGGATTTTAATAATTTCAATGATTTTTTTGTAAGATCGCTAAAAGAAGATGCTAGACCAATTGAAACTAATAATAATCTTCTTATTTCTCCTGGAGATGGAAGGTTATTTGCACATGAAAATATATCTGTAGATAAACTAGTTCAGGTTAAAGGAATTCATTATAGTTTATCTGAATTAATCGCTGATGATGATATAGCTAAGGAATATGAAGGTGGAGTATGCTTAGTTTTAAGACTTTGTCCTACTGACTATCATAGATTTCATTTTGTTGATAATGGGACTCCTATGCAAAGTAACTTTATTAATGGTAACTATTATTCTGTTAATCCAGTTGCCCTTGAAAGGATTGCTAAACTTTATTGTCAAAATAAAAGAGAATGGAGCTTATTTAAATCTGATAACTTTGGTGATATTATTCACATTGAAGTTGGAGCTACTTGCGTTGGAACAATTATACAAACATATACTCCAGGTAATAGAGTTATAAAAGGAGAAGAAAAAGGCTACTTTAAGTTTGGTGGTTCAACTACTATTCTTCTATTTAAAAAAGATACAATTAAAATCGATGAAGATATAATAAATCAAACAAATCTTGGATTTGAATGTAAGGTTCTAATGGGTGAGACGATAGGCAAAAAAAGTTGAGTCTATAAGACTTTTTAATTAAAATTTATAGCTTATAAAAACAAAGTCTATAACAAGTACCTAAAATAGAATTTCTTATATATTAAAAAAGTATTATGGGAGTTAGAATTTATGGGAGACTTAATATATAGATTATTATTATTTTTAAACAGCAGTAAAGAAAATGATATTAATTATAATATAGCAATAACTATGCTTAGGAATATACGATCTATTCCTAATATGTCTATAAGCAAACTGGCTGATCTTTGTTTTACATCACCAGCTGCAATAACAAGATTTTGTCATAAACTAGGGTATTCTAATTTTATAGAGTTTAAAGAAAACATAAAGATAAATATAGGTCACTATACTAAAGGTCTCATGAAGCCTAAAGCTATGCATTATGATCTACCAAGAGAAGATATACTAAATAATATGTCTTTAGAAATTATAAATGAAATAGAAACATTTAAATCATTTATAGATTTAAAAGTTATTGATAGAGTGGTAGAACTTATTTTCAATAGTAATAATGTATGTATATTCGGAACACAATTTTCACAGCTAATGGCACAAGAATTACAGCGTAAACTAGTTAATATTTCTAAATTAATTTATCACGCTAATGATGTTCAAGAACAAGAAAGACTTGCTGATGAATTAGATGAAAATTCATTAGCAATTCTCATTTCTCCTACTGGTAGATTTACACTATATCATGAAAGACTTTGGAGAAAAATAGAGAAAAGTTCAGCTACAGTAGTAGTTATTACCGAACAACATAAACCTGAATATATGAAAAGAAGTGATTATATAATTTATTTACCACCTAGAAATGATTCAAATGAATATGTTCAAAACCATAGATATGACTTAAGTTATCTACTTGAATATATTTATATTAGATACGGAAGCATGTATAAAAACAGTTAATAGTGAAAGTGAAAAAGTTAAGGAAAACTTACTTCTTACTAGCTTCTATAGGTAAAAAAGAACTCAATTTTAAAAATTGAGTTCTTTTTATTTCATAACTCATTAAGATGAGTTATTTCCTTAATTATTCATTATACATTATAACTTGTATTAAAACTCTGCTCTTTCTACCTTCTCAATTTTTTCTATAACATCTTTAAATTGTGGTAAATAGTCCTTATGAGCTAGTAACATTTCATTTAACAACTTTCTTCCTCTTACATCATCAGATATTAAAGGATTAGTTACCATTGCTAATAATGCTATATTATAATCTCCTGTATATGCTGCTTCTGCTGCTAACCTTTCAAATGATTTTATTTGTCCAGCTAATCCTTGTGCGAATATTGGTAAATCAGTAACTGTTTCTACTGGAACTGGACCATTTTTTCCTATATAACAACTTACTTCTATAGCTGAATCATCTTCAAATTGTTTTAAAGTTCCGTTATTTCTAGTATTTACAGCAATTATAGTGTCTTTATCATTATATATTCCATTTATAACATTACATGCAACATCTGAATAGTGAGCTCCACCACGTTTAGCCAATTCTTCTGGCTTTTCTTGTAGATTAACATCCTTATACATTTCAAATAATTTCTTTTCTACTTCCATTACTACTTCTGCTCTAGTTTTTCCTTTTTTAAACTCTTCTAATTCACTATTTAACATATCTCTAGTTTTATAGTAATATCTGTGATAAGGACAAGGAATTATTCCAAATGCCTTCATTGTTGCAACATCCCAATTAAATCCCTTTATATTCGCCATTGTTTGAGTCTTTGTATCAGGTGCTGTTAATGCTTTAATAATTTCTGCTGTAACATCATTTCCATCTAAATAAACTTTTTCTGCATAAACCATATGATTTAATCCTGCAAAATCAACTGTTACTCTATTACTATCTACACCCAATATCTCTGCAAATGAATATTGTAGACCAATAGGTACATTACAAACACCTACTACTTTTTTATGAACTCCATATCTTAATAATGCTTCAGTAACTATTCCAGCTGGGTTTGTAAAGTTTATTAACCATGCATTTGGACATAACTCACTTATATCCTTTGCTATATCTAGTATAACTGGTACAGTTCTTAATGCTTTAAATAATCCTCCAGCTCCATTAGTTTCTTGTCCTAAAAATCCATGGCTTAATGGAATTCTTTCATCTTTAACTCTTGCAGGTAATAACCCTACTCTTAATTGTGTTGTTACGAAATCTGCATCTTTTAAAGCTTCTCTTCTATCTAAAGTTAAATGGATATTCATTGGTACTCCAGCTTTTTCTACCATTCTTTTTGCTAATGCACCAACTATCTCTAATTTTTCTTTACCTTCTTCAATATCTACTAGCCAATAATCACTTACAGGCATTTCATCATATCTCTTAATTAATCCCTCTACTAATTCAGGTGTATAACTTGATCCACCACCTATTGTAACTATTTTTAAACTTTTTTTATCCATACTCTTAACCCCCATAACTTTTAATTATTCATTATCTCTATACCTTAATTATATCTATATATCTTAGAAAACAATTTCAAAATTTGAAAATCCAATTAAACTTTAAATTTAATTTTTTATAATTATATTTTTTATTTCAGACTTAAATTTTTCTTCGTTACCATTAAAAATTATAAGATTTATCCCCATTTCTTTAGCTCTTGCTTTAACTGCTGCCTTCACAGGCTCTTTTGTTGCAACTAAAATTTTATATACCTTTTCCCCTCCAATTTGATTACTATATACATCTAGCTCATTTAATGCATCTTCATTATATTTATCACTATCTTTACATGATATGCAAATAGCAACTGAGTCTTTTACTGCAACTACATCAACTTCATTTCTAACTATCTTACTCTTATCATTCCATAAGAACATAACTCCACTTTTAACTTCATCAATTTCTTTAATTTCACTAATCATAATATTTGTTGCCATCTCAAGCCAAGTTCCACTTTTAAATATAAATGATTTTAAATATTCATTTTTGAAATTAACATGAATTTCATTATTAGGAGTCTCATTATAATCCATCCCATTAATTTCTTTTAATTTATTTAATATTTTATTTAATATAATTTTTTCTTCTTTAGTTAAGAATTCAGTTTTTATAGTAACCTTTTTAGTATCCTGATAGTCATGTATAAAAATATTTGAATCATATAGCTTTTGCTTATACTTATGCCATAGTTCTAAATTTTCATATATCTTTTTAGTTAAATAAATTAAATCATCTTTATCACAAAGATCACTTGAATCATTTAAAAGTTCTCCTCCAGATGCCTTTATAAGATTATCTAATTGCATATCCTCATATTCTTCTTTAATAACTTTAATACTCTTATCAAATATATATAAAAACTTATTTTTTATATCTACATATATTGAATTTAACAAATTATCTTTGCTTATATTTAGTAATGTCAAAGAATTTACTCTGCTACCACCTGTTAAATTAACTAATATATTTCTATTTTTATTTTCATTTATTATTTTAACTAATTTATTAACTTCACCTTCATTGACAATAGTCTTATTAAATTTCACATTTGGAATATAACTTTCATAATATTTTTTTACAGAATCCATTAGAGTTTCGTTATTTTTATCATATATAAACAAGACTTCCTTTGGATTAAATTTCTTTGTTGCTAATATATTAGCTTGATTATGCTCATCTAGTTGATTTATTAATATATCTACATTCATACCTATAATCCTTCTTTTTGAATTTATATACTTTTAATTTATCCAAAGAGAGCATTTTTATCCTAAATAAATACATATACCTATATTCATATAATATAAAAGGAGAAATTTCATTAAGAAATCTCTCCTCTTGTATTAATTAAATAAATTCCTGGCTAAATAAACTCCTGAACATGATGCCATCATTAACCCTCTTGTTAATCCAGCTCCATCTCCAATAGCATATAAGTTTTTAATATTTGTTTCTAAATTTTCATTAAGTTTAACAGCATTTGAGTAGAACTTTATTTCAGGTCCATATAATAAATTATCATGATTAGCAAATCCTTTTACTACTTTATCCATCTCTAATATAAAATTAACTATATTAGTCATTGTTCTATATGGAATACCTAATGTTATATCTCCAGGCATTGCAGTTTTTAATGTTGCTTCTACTGAATTATTTTCAAGTTCTTCCTTCCAAGTTCTTTTACCATTTAATATGTCTCCAAATCTTTGAACAACAACCTCTCCATTTGATAATAGATTTGTAAGCTCTGCAACTTTATTTGCATATTCTATTGGCTTTTTAAATGGTTCAGTAAACTTATGAGAAGAAAGTATTGCAAAGTTTGTATTTATACTTTTCTTTTCCTTATAAGCGTGTCCATTTGCTAATGAAACACCATTGTCATAAACTTCTGCTGCTACAAACCCATCAGGATTTTGACAGAAGGTTCTAACCTTATCTCTAAATGGAGCTACATTCCCAATAAACTTACCTTCATACATAAGTTCATTTATCCTTTGTATATCTCCTTCTGATTTCATTTCAAATCTTACTCCAATGTCTACTACTCCAACTGCTTTTTCTATCTTATGCTTATCACATAAATCAGATAAGAAATCAGCACCATTTCTTCCAACTGATATAACTACTTTATCAGCATAGTAATTTCCACTTTCAGTTACTACACCTCTAGCTTCACCATTTTCTATTATAATATCTTTAACAATACTTCCAAATATTATTTCTACACCATTTTGTAATAAATAATCTTCTAATTTTCCATAAAGCTCTCTTGATTTTTCTGTTCCTAAATGTCTAATAGGAATATCTACTAAATTTATATTTTCACTTTTTGCTTTATCCTTTATTTTCTTTATTTCATCTTTATGCTCTATTCCAGCTATATTTTTTTCTCCCCCAAAATCTAAATATATCTCATCGCAATAATCAATTAAATTCTTTGTACTTTGATGTCCAATTATCTCTGGTAAATTTCCTCCAACTAAAACTTCTTCTGAATCCTTGTCATATAAAGATAGCTTTGCATCAGAAAATGCTCCTGCTCCTGCAAATCCAGTAGTTATATTACAATATGGCTTACACTTAACACACTTATTTAACTTTGGTATTGGGCAATATCTTTTATAAACAGACTTCCCCTTTTCAATAATTAAAATTTTCTTTTCTGGATTAATATTTAAAAGCTCATATGCAGTGAATATCCCACTAGGGCCTGCACCAACAATTACAACATCATATTTGTCTTTAATAAAATTCATTTGATAACCCCCTTATATTACGAATATTATTGTAAATCCATAAATAATTATACGTCACCTCGCGGGAATATCAATGTTTTTTTATAATTTTAATATTTAATTTTCATATTTACTGTTCTAATTCCATTATACTTTCATTTATCTTCACCATATAATTGTTTCTTATATATTCTTCTAATGCTTATATACATTTTTAATACTTTAATGCTTAATAAAAAATTTTTAAAGTTCATTTATATGAATGATTATTTGTAGTTACTGCTTTTATTTATTTGATAACTACAATCTTAACTATAAATATTGTAGTTACTTTTTGAATTTTTATAGTAACTACATTTATTTTATTTAACTTATTCATTTTCCCTTTTAATTTAAATAATTCTCTAAATTTTATATAAATTTATGAACTGAAATTAATAGTATTATAAGTGTCCATTTACTAACTCACCTATTTTTGACCTTAAAATTTATAATGATTAAAACAAAAAATAATTTTTTTCAAAATAAAAAAGCCTTGTAAATTCAGTATTTACAAGGCTTTTATGGTACGGCGGAGAGGATTCGAACCCCCGACCAACTGGTTCGTAGCCAGCTACTCTATCCAACTGAGCTACCACCGCATATAAATTTTAACAACATTTATATTATCATAACTACTTAAATAAATCAAGCGACTAATTTTTATAAAATATTATATGTGATCAATTATTATATATATCTGAAAATTCTACTTCCAACATTTGTATTTTATTACTTTCATCTCTTATGCAAAAGTCATCTTGTTCCTCTACAATTGTTATAGGTAACGTTATTATAAATTCACATCCATTTCCCTCTTCACTTTTCAACTCAATACTTCCATCCATGGATTTCACTAAATAATTTACTAAATCTAATCCTATTCCGCTTCCAGAATTCTCTCTATCTTTTTTATTAGATACCTGATAGAACCTATTAAAAACCTTTTCTTGATATTCCTTTGATATTCCTGGCCCCTCATCCCTTATAGATATAGTAATTTTATCCCCCATAACCATTATATTTATATATACATTTGTATTGGTATATGAAAACTTAATAGAATTTGATAATAAATTCATTACAATTCTATCAATTGCATCTGGATCCACTGCCATTAAACATTCCTCTTCATTGGTATCAAATATAAGCTGTATATTCTTTTGCTTTGCGTATTTATCTATGCAGCTTATAGTGCCTTCAATCATAGATATAATATCTATATTTTTTTTGTGTAAAATATAATGGTTATTTTCTAGTTTCGTTGTATCAATTAAATTATTTACTAACTTTAACATCTTGAGACTATTTCTTTTTACTATTTTCATATATTCCATTGCTTTTTTATCATTAATAGCTATGCTACCATAATCTATACATTGCATAATACTTAATATTACATTTAAATGTCCTCTTAAATCATGTGAAATATTAAGCAAAAAATTCTCTTGTTTAATACTTTTATCCATTAATCCTGTTATGATACTTGTTGACTCTTCATTTGTAAAATTAAAATTTCCATTTAATATAATTTCACTTATATTCATTTTACTATCTAATTTCTCTATAAATTCATTATTAATCATGATAATAATTCCTTTCATAACAGTCTTAGACTTTGTTTTAATGTTATATAAATAGTTTACCATATGGATATTTTCCCAACAAGGTCTTTTGATTTTATTTTCCAAAATATTGAATAAAACATTGCTTATATATGTTTTATTCAAAATCATAATTATATTAATTCATAATTATCTTTCATATTTTACAAATATTATTATTACTAAAACTACTCATATTTAATAAAAAATCCTAACAAATAATTTTAAATTACTTGTTAAGATTTTATCATTTCTAAATTAAATCATTTCATTTCTTATTTTATTCATTGCAAGTATTAAATAAATACCTGCTATTAATATGCTAACTGATCCTAGTGGATAAATTAAGTTAATTAATGTTGGCAATGTCATTGCATATATGCATAATTTAAAAACATCTCCATAATTTAAGTTAATATTATTCATTTTGCTTAGAACTAATCCTACTAATGATAGCATAAATGAATTAAATAAAAGAACTAAATAAGTATATAAAAGAGTGAATATAAATATACTGTATTTTAATATTCCCATAATACTTGCTGCTCTTAAAATAGTTTCATTATTCATATTATCGAATAATATTGGAATATCGCTATATTTAAGTGACCCTACTCCATCATTATCTCTATATGATATTCCATCTTTTAGTATGGATATAGAAATATCCTTATGAATTACTATATTTCTTATAGTCTCAACTTCGTCAAGTGATATGTCCGTATTAATTAAAATAAGAAACCTTCCCACTTCTCTTTTAATAGGAGAATTTTTAAAGTCTAATATCCCATCCTTCATTTCAAATTGAAATTCATCACTTGTCATTACTTGTTTTATAGAATTTTGCATTGTAGTCACACTGGCAAAATTCATAATGCCTAATATACATCCAACTAATACACTTAATAATATAGAATATACTAATGCATGAGAAAATCGTAATTTTAATAATTCTTTATATCTTCCTACGTTATAAATACTAATTTTAACCTTATCTATAAAGCCTATATTATCCTTCATAATTACCTCCAATTATATGGAATTTAATACTTAATAAATATTCTATCATATGTATTAACTTTTATAAACAACTCTTATTTTTATAAAAACGACTTTTTAAGATTAAAGTCTAAGCTTTTTGTTAATGATTAATAGTATAAGTTGTAAGGAGGTATAAAAATGTATAATAATAAATCCAAACCCAAAAATAAAGTTTCGATTTTTATGATTCTTTCTTCTATGATTCTATTTGTTTTATTAGGATTTGGAGCAAATATTTACTTAAGCTCTCAATATAGTAAGGTAACTTCTAGCTTTTATAAAGCCTTTAATAATTGTGAGTTTTCGGATGCAAAGACTAATTTAAATAATAAAATTTTATCTTTAAAGAAAAAACAACTTAATTCTGATTTAAATGATTACTTTACAGATATAGTTGATAAAATATGCATTTCTTTATCTAAAAATGCAATTACTACTAATCAAGCATTAAGCGTACTAAATGAAATTAAGAGCTACAATGTATTAAATTCATCTTTAGATAAATTGATTTCTGCATTAGATGATAAAGATAGTAATAGTATAACCTCAACTACTGAAGGTACTTCTAATAAAGAAATATCTTCTGCAAATGATAATTCTAATGATATTTCAGCTGATAAAGATAATTACTTAAACTTAGGTATTTCAGCCTTTAACTCAAAAGATTATTCAAAAGCAATGAAATATTTTAGTCTAATTCCAAGTTCCTTAGCTAATGATTATGAACTAGCTCAAGAATACATAGAAAAATGTAAATCAAATTATAAAGACTACTTACTTGAATCTGCAGATGAATTAGTTGCAAATAAATATTATACTAAAGCAATAGACTTTTTATCTGATTATGACTCAAAATTATTAAGTAAAAATGACATAACTGAGATAAAAAATAAAATTAGTTCTATTAAGTTATTTAGAGAAGAGTATCAAGGAGATGATTCTGAATATACTTCTAATGCAATTCTTCAATCTATAACACTCAATAATGTAAATACCTTATCTATTAGTAGTAAAACTAATTATTTTGTTTACTTAAATTTAGCCGAGCAAAAAACCTATGTTTATGAAGGAGAAACTAACGATTGGGATTTAGTTAAAGAGTTTTCTTGCTCTACAGGTCTTCCTGGCAAGGAAACTCCCAAGGGAATATTTGCAGTTACCAATAGAGGGGAGTGGTTCTTCTCAGATGAGTTTGATCAAGGCGGTAAGTACTGGGTTCAATTTATGGGCGATTACTTATTTCACTCCGTTCCTTTTGATGAAACCCAAACTGTTATTTTAGATGACACTCTTGGTACTCCTGCATCTCATGGTTGTATAAGATTAAAAGTAGAAGATGCTAAATGGTTATATGATAATATTGCAAATGATACTAAGATAATAATAAATTAATATATATTGAAAAACGTAACTGTTTCTAAATATTTAAACATAAAAATAATCCCTTGTTTTACCCCAAATTAAATATTCTATAATAGTAAACAGGAGCACCAAATAAGAATAATTACATCTTATTTGGTGCTTTTACTTATAAAATCTAAAAATAAAATAGTAAATTACAATTTTGATACAGACTCTTTTTATTATTTATATAATGAATTTATTTATTAATTATATGATATTATATTTATAATAATATTATTGATTTTAAAGGTAGGATAATAATGAATATATATATTCCAAATGAAGTTAAATTTATTATAGATACTTTTTATAAAAATAATTTTGAAGCATTCATGGTTGGTGGTTGTGTTAGAGATTCTATTCTAAATAACTCACCTAAAGACTATGATATTACTACCTCCGCAAAACCGGAAGATACATTATCTCTTTTTGAAAAAACAATTCCAACTGGTATAAAGCATGGTACAGTGACTGTTCTTATCAACAATAATTCGTATGAAGTTACAACCTATAGAACTGAAGGAAACTATTTAGATAATAGACGTCCATCATCAGTTAATTTCGTTAGTGATATAAGAGACGACTTATCTAGAAGAGACTTTACTATAAATGCCTTAGCTTATAATAAATCAGCTGGTCTTGTTGATTACTTTAATGGTATATCCGACATAAAAAATAGTATTATTCGTTGTGTTGGAGATGCTGATAAAAGATTTAAAGAAGATGCACTTAGAATGCTCCGTGCAGTTAGATTTAGTTGTCAACTAAACTTCGATATAGAGGAAGAAACTTATAATGCCATATTAAATAATAGTAAACTAATTAGTAATATAAGTTTTGAAAGAATACGAGATGAGCTTTGTAAGATATTGATTTCTGATAATCCATCTAAAGGATTGATTTTATTAAAGGATACTAGCCTATTAGGGATAATACTTCCTGAAATAAATAACTTAGTTAAATTCACTCCAAAATGTAATAATCATAATAACAATGTATTTAAGCATACTCTTAATGTAATTGATAATACACATAATAACTTATTACTAAGGTTATCTGCATTATTGCATGATGTGGGGAAATTAAACACTCTTACCCATAATGAAAATGGATTCTACTACTTCCCTAATCACAATATTGAAGGTTCATTAATGACTAGAAAAATATTATCTAAATTAAGATTTGATAATAATACTATAAATATAGTTTGTAAATTAATAGAACATCATTTAGTTTTAAATGTTAACTATCTTCCAACTAAATTTGAAGTAAAAAAATTATTAAATACTATTGGTAAAGAATATATATACCTTTTATTTGATTTACAAAGAGCTGATATTAATTCTCTAGATAATCCTAAAATATTTTTAGCTAAAGTTGATTATATAGATAATCTAGTATCAGAAATACTAAGTAATAATGAACCACTTAAGATTAAAGACCTTAATATAAGCGGTGAGACATTAATAAAATCATTTAATTTGAAGCCTGGAAAGTTAATAGGAGATACATTAAACTTTTTATTGGATAAAGTCTTAGAAAATCCTGATTTAAATACTAGAGAATCATTATTAAAATTATCTAATGATTTTATAAGTAACTTATAAAATCACTTTTTTCTTTTTATAATATTGAGTACTATTTCCTCTATCTTTAATATAGTAGTTAATTTTATTTTACATAAGAGTGTCTACTTACTAAAACATAATTTTTTAATAAAATTAATTTTTAAATATAAATACCTAAAAACATATAAAATATGTCTTTATAATATAAAAAGTGGATTTATTTAAATCCACTTTTTATATTCTTTATAGAATTAATCTATAAATTCATTTTTTCTTCTTTATTTAATCCAAATAAATATAGATAGCATTCCTTTACTTCTTTTCCAGTTATCTTTTCCACAGCATCCTTATAGTACTTAATTTGTATTTTATACTTATCTAAAATCTCACTTTCCTTGCCATGTTCAACATAATCAGTTTTATAGTCTAATAAAATAATTTTATCTTCCTCTTCAAATATACAGTCTATTATCCCTTGCAATCTAACATTTTCATTTCCATATACCTCTTCTGATAGAGTACTATCAATATTTAAGCTACTTATTTCAGTATAAAAAGGTAATTCTCGTTTAACTAATTTCCCTGTATTAAATGCATTTAAAAGCCTCTTTCCCAAATTACTATTAAAGAAGCTTATAAAACTAATTTTTTGTACAGCTTTTATTTCTTCTTCAGTAAGTAAATTTTTATCCTTCATAGAATATATTTGAGTATCTATTTCTTCTTTTGTATTAACTTTATTTAAATCTAATTTTTGCATTATAAAGTGTGCTATAGTACCTCTTTCTGATGCTGATAAACCTCTTTTTTCTTGTAAGAACTTTGGCTTTAATACTTCCTTATCACTAAAAATATTTACTGTAATAACATCATCATTTTCGTTATTATAAAGAGATCTTTTTAAATCGGAAACCGAAACATTACTAGGTAATTTACCTGCCAAATCATATTTATATTTATAATTTAATCTTCTTTCAATTTCTTTATCTATATGGTCCACATCTGAATTAATAAATAAATCTGTTTCTTCATTTTCATCCACAGCTACTTCATTTTTTTCCACAGCTAATAAATTTTTAGTCCACATTTGTGTTCTCCATGTTGAAAAATCATTAATTATTGAACTATTCTTTGCTCCAATATATTTTCTTAGTTCTTCTCCATCTCTGTGCTTACATATAGCCATTCCAATCCAATCTAAATAACTTTTCCCCTTTAATACCTCTGATGCTGGAACAATTTCATCATCTAAAGCTGCTGATGAAGCCCATCTTGATATTGATTTTTCTAAGTTTCTTGTTGCCCCTGTAATAATTAATTTTTCTTTTGCTCTTGTAAATGCAACATATAGTATTCTCATTTCTTCTGAAAGAGTCTCAAATAATATTTTTTTCTTTATTGCTTCTTTAGCTAATGTACTATATGAGTTTCTTCTTTCTAAATCAACATAATCTGGCCCTAGTCCAAGGTCATCATGATATAAAATGGATTTATTTAAATCCATTAGATTAAATTGCTTACCAAAACCGCATGTAAATACTACTGGAAATTCTAGCCCCTTGCTTTTATGAATACTCATTATTCTAACAACATCTTCATTTTCACCAAGTATTTTTGCACTTCCCATATCTCCTGATGAATTCCTAAGCTTATTTATAAAGTTAATGAAATTAAATAATCCTTTAAAGCTAGTTTGCTCAAACTGCTTTGCTCTTTGGAATAGTATCTTTAAATTTGCTTGCCTTAGCTTACCATTTGGCATAGCCCCAACATAACCATAATAAGCCGTATCCATGTAAAGATACCAAATAAATTCATCTATTGGAGTATAAATTGATTTATTTCTCCACTTTCCTAAGTTATTTATAAATATTTTACATTTATTTTTAAGTTCCTCATTTACTTCATATACATCATCAGAAACACCTTTTATTATTTCATAAAAATATTTTTCTTTATCTAATAATCTTATATCTCCAAGTTCTTCTGCGCTAAAACTTACTAAAGGTGATCTTAATACAGAAATCATAGGAACATCTTGCATTGGATTATCTATAACCTTTAATAAGGACATCATTGTTCTTATTTCTATAGTTTCAAAATATCCTGTTCCTGTATCTGCATAAACAGGTATCCCTTCTGAGCCAATCTCTTCTAAAAATATTTCAGACCAATTTCTAGTTGCTCTTAATAATATAACTATATCTTTATATTTTAAAGGTCTATATTCTCCAGTTTCCTTATCCAATACTTTAAATACTTTACTTGTTTTAGGATCTGGATTTAATAATTCTTTTATCCTTCTAGCAACTATTCTTGCCTCTAGTCCTATTGAATCAATATCTTCTTCCTCTTCTACTAAACCTTCACAATCATATTCTTCTACTTCAGTAGTGTATTCCCCTGACTTATCAAGAATATGAAGTTCTATTGGTCCTGCTATCATTGTATTTTCATCATTATTTTCTTTGTAGTTAGCTCCAAGATTAAGAGCTTCATCGTCGCTATATTCAAGTTCACCTACAGTCTTAGACATTACTTCCTTAAATATATAATTTACTCCACTAATTACTTCTTCTCTACTTCTAAAGTTCTTATATAATTGTATTTTTCTATTTAAATCACCATCTTCTAGTGGATATCTGTTATATTTATCTAAAAACAATTCAGGTTTTGCTTTCCTAAATCTATAAATACTTTGCTTAACATCTCCAACCATAAAAACATTCGGATTTTCTAATGTTTTTCTAGAAACTAAATCTATTATTGCTTCTTGAACATTATTAGAATCTTGATATTCATCAACTAAAACTTCATCAAAGTATTCTCTAAAACCTTTTGCAACGCTAGATGGACATATATTATCTTCTTCATCATTTTCTATAAGTATTTTCAAACATAAATGCTCTAAGTCATTAAAATCTAGTATATTTCTTTCTCTTTTCTTTTCCTTAAATCTATTTATAAATTCTAATGTCAACTGACTTATCATTTTCATATAAGGATATGAATTTTTAATTCCATTTAAAGCATCATTTACTGTCATTGAAAAACTATCTTCAATTAATTTTGATGTTTTCTTTTTAATACTATCTCTTATACTCTTAACTATCTCTAGGCTTTCTGCATCTGAAACCTTATCCTTTTTAACAGACTTTAATCTAGAAAAACTTATATTATTGATAGAAGAATATAGTTCCTCTATTCCTAAGCTTAATGATTCTTCAACCCTTATAAACATATCCAAATCATCTAAAAAAGTTACTTCATATGGTTCTAAACCTTCAGTATCCCTTATTATACCTATAGCCTTTTCTAACATTTTTATATATCCAGTTACTTCAATTTTTATAGTTTCCTTTAATACATCTATCCATATGGTTTTATTTAAATCATCTATAGTTTCTATATTAAACCTTTCGGCATTATTAACTAACCATTTGTCTGGCCAAGGACCACTCATTGAGAATCTATATAAATCTAGTATTATATCTTTTAACCTTTGATCATCTCTTGATCCACTGTATGCTTCTATTAAATTTCTAAACCCTATATTTTCACTTTCATAGTAATCCTCAAACATATCATTTATAACTTCTAATTTTAACAATGTATTTTCTGTTTCATCAGAAATTCTAAATGTAGGATCTAAATCTATAACATGATAATAATTTTTTATAACATCTAAACAAAATGAATGCATAGTAGTTATATTAGCTCTACTCAAAAGAGTTAATTGCCTTTGCAATACTTTTGAATTAGGATTTGCTTCTAAAGCCCTTGATATTGCAGCTGCTATTCTTTCTCTCATTTCTGCCGCAGCTGCAGATGTGAATGTAACAACTAATAATCTATCTATATCTACTGGATTATTTTCATTGGTTATTATTCTTATAATTCTTTCTACTAATACAGCAGTCTTTCCCGAACCAGCTGCAGCAGCTACAAGTAAGTTACATCCTCTAGTTGTTATTGCCTTAAGCTGATCTTCTGTCCATTTTGTATCACTCATAATTAGTTGTTACCCCCCTTCTCTACCTCATCTTTTATTAATTTCCACGCTTCATCATTACTCTTCTTTAAAACTACCCTATACTTATTATTTTCTATTGATGTATCAAACTGACATACTGATGAATAATCACAATAACTACAATATGCAGTGTTATTATTTTTGCAAGGCTCTATTTTTATTTCTCCGCTTAACATTTCCTCGCATATTTCGGACATTTTATCATTAACATATTTTCTTAATGTATCAAATTGTTCCTCTGTTATTACAGAACTACTTGATGTAAAATTGCCATCTTTCTTTATTGCAGCTGGTATTATTAATGAATATGAATCCATATCATTATCCATAGCCTTAACAACATTTATATCCTTAAGAAGTAATCCACTCATTTTTAATTCTTTTAATATATTATCTTTTATTTCTTCTTCAGTAAGTTGCTTTTTAGACTTTATTATTGGATCATCAATTCTGAAATATAATATTGCTCCTGGCATTGCTTGCTTTTGTAATATATATTTTGAATTTTTAATAAGGGCATCTAAGTAAACCAATAACTGTATTTGTAGACCATAATAAACTTCTGTTAAATTGAATTTTTTAGCTCCTGATTTATAGTCAACTATCTTTATATATGTGTTACCATCTAAATCTAAAGTATCAATTCTATCTACTCTTCCAACTAAATATACTGTTTCATTTGATGGTAAATCTATTTTAATTGGCTCTCCATCACTAAATCCTCCAAAGGCAAACTCATTCTTAAATACCTCAAACTTACCTTTTCTCATTTGTTCTGATATTACCATAACAGATTTAGTTATAGTTCTCTTGAATCTATCTGCAAAGTACTTATATTTCTTTGTACTATTTAATATTGAGTTAGAATCACTTTCTAATCTCTTATCAACTAGTTCATTAACTATTACCTTACATCTTTCTCTATTCAAATCAGACCATGCTATTTTTTCATTTCTAACTGTATTTGTAAAATCATCTAGCACATTATGCATAAATGATCCTAAATCTGGAGCAGAAAATTCATATACTTTTCTATCCTTTGCCTTTAATCCATATTGTACATAATAAGAAAAAGGACATTGAGCATACTTTTCTATTCTAGATACATTAAATATAAGTTTTTTATTTTCTGATTGATATAATCTCTTTATTTTTTCCCTAGGAATTTTTTCAACCAAATTAGTATATGTTAAGCCTTTAAACATCCTATTTGATTTATTTTTAAACTCCTCATTATTTTCAAACCATTTAAATGCTTGTGCCCAGTATTCGTCTACCTTTTCTTTTTCAAATTCCATTCTTAATGCTGAAATAAGTTCATTAAATGTAGGCGTTGGAGCTGTTATCTTATTAAATTTATCTCTTCTATCTCTTATATTATAAATTTCACTTTCCTCTACTACATTTGGTAAAACTTTTTTAAGCCTTGGAATAATTATAGATGGTCTTAGAGACTTTCCTTCAAAATCTGCCATAGGGAAAGTTACCATTAAATACTGAGAAGGAATAGTTAATGCTGTATAAACAATAAATTGCTCTTCGAAAGCTCTGCTTTTAGTATCTGAAGCTAATCTTATACCTATATTTCTTAACAAGTCTCTTTCTCTATCACTTATAATTCCCTCTTCCTTATTTGCAGCTGGTAACACCCCATCATTTACTCCTATTAAATATAAAGCTTTTACTTCTCTCCCTTTAACTCTTGATATATCACCTATATTTACTTGATCTAAAGACATAGGAATTACCCCTATCTCTCTTTCTTCAAATCCTGATATAAGTATTTTAGTAAACTCCTTTATATCTAAAACTTCATCTCCTAAAACTTCTACAACTTGATCTAAAATTTCTATTACCATCTCAGGAACTTGTATATATTCCTTTATCTTATCTTGAAGCCCTAATGAATTAAATTCTTCTAACCATACTTCTAATGTTTTAAATACATTTAGTTCATTTAAAAACTCATATAGATTTGTTGCAAAATCCCTTACTTTATTCTTTCCTTTTATTCTATTATGTAACTTCATTAAAGGAGAGCGTATTTCTTCCATAATTTCAAGAATTGTATTTTCCTCTTCAGAAATATCCTCTTTATTATAAAGATCTTTAGTCCACTTGTATCCCTTGATTCCATTAGCTAATATATAATTTTCTAATATATCAATATAATTTCTTTCAACATTTACTAATCCACTCTTTAAATATTTAAATACACTTTCATAAGACCAATTGCTTACTAATATTTCTAAAGATGAAATAATAACTACAACTAATGGATTATTAAGTATTTCTCTTTTTTTATCTATGAAAAATGGAATGTTGTATTCATTAAAGATAACTGTAGATATTTTTTCATACTCATCTATGTTTCTACATACCACAGCTATATCCTTAAATCTATAACCATTATCTCTAACCATTCTTAATATATCCTTGGCTACAACCTCAACTTCATCATAACTATTATTTGCCTTATATATTCTTACATTATTAGCTTTTCCTTTATACTCTTTAAATGGATATGTAAAAAAATGACGTTCTAAGTGTTGTAAATCCTCACAATTTAGAAATCTATATGACTGCCCCTTATTTAAATTAATAGGTTCTAAGTATGATATATTTCCTTCTTTCATAATTCTTAATATAGAGTTCTCAGTGTTTTTTATAGCATCAAATATATCTGTATAATCTATATCAGAACCTGCACTTAAAGAATCACTACATAAAGTTATATTTACAACTTTCGCTTTCTTTGCAAGCACTTTTATAACCTCTAATTGTTGAGGTGTAAAAGTAGTAAATTCATCTATCCATATTTCTGCATCATCATATATATTGCAATTTTTTAACCTCTTAGCTAAAAAGGTTAACTCATCATCTGAGTCGATAAATCTTTTATGAAGAATATCATTAAAGCTATTAAAAATTAATTTTAAGTCACTTATTTTTTTCTTCAGTTCTTCATCATTTATTTCATCTTCCTTTGAACTTAATATTTCCTCGGAAATATTATATTTTTTAAATTCTGTTATTACTTTTGATACTATTAACGAGAAACCTTGTTTCTTAGCCATTCTATTAAAGTATTGTAATTCTTCACCTTTATCTTTTAATAGCTTATAAATAAGCATATTTCTTCCTGAATCACTTATTCTAAGCTCTGTTCGTCCACCACATTCTTCTGATACTCTATGCGCCATTCTCTTAAAGCTTAATACTTCACCTCTTAATAATCCCTTTTCTGTTACAATATCAAGGAATTTTTTTTCCGTATCAAAAGTATATTGCTCTGGAACTATTAAAACTAATTTATGTTGATTATCATAATTTTCTATTTTCTTTTTTATTTGTTCAAGGCAAAATCTGCTTTTCCCTGTGCCTGCCCTTCCAAGTATAAATCTTATTCCCATAAACACGCTCCTAAAAGTACTTTATCTTAAATTATTCCCCTTTGTATTAAATAAATTCTTCTTTAAGTAATCCCATAACTATGGTATCTAGATATTTACCACAAATATAATATTTGCTTCTTCTTACTCCTTCTTCTTTAAAACCACATTTCTTATAACAATTTATAGCTCTAATATTTTCCTTCACAACTTCTAATTCTACCTTATGAGCCTTTCTATTGTTAAACAAATATTTACATAATGTTCTTATTGAATCCTTACCATATCCATTTCCCCAATATTCCTTACCAATAGTTATCCCTATTGAATATACGTCTCTTGTATAGCTATTTTCCTTATAATAAACATATCCTATTAAATCGCTGTCTTTTGTCACTATAACCATTTCCTTTTTATTTGGCTTTGTAAAATGATGAAATTGACTCCTTATATATTCTTTAGTCATAATCCCTGTAGATAAACCATTATACTTAAGTACGTCTTTGTCTGCACAAGTGTCATATAAAATATCTATGTCTTCTCTTACCGGATCTCTTAAATATATATTTTCTCCATATATCATACTGCTATCTCCCTAAGTAAAGTTTATACCATGCTTTTAATTTTTGTATACTTTAATTATAAAACTATTTATAAAAGCAAAAAAGAGAACAATAAAAAAAGAGCTCACTTTTTAATATTGAGCTCTTTTATTCTAATCCATAATATCTATATCTGCTTCTACTCCATAGTGATCTGAAATAATACTTTTATTTATATCATTAAATATTACATTAGATTTTTTTACATTAACATCTGTATTAGTAAATATTATATCTAATCTTTTATTTTCAGTTTTCCCTTCCCATCCAGCAATTTCGCCTTTAACAGTTATACCATTATCTTTTTCAAGTGCAATATCATAAGTATCAATTAATCCTTTACTTAATAGATAATCATATCCCTCATTTCTAATTAATGCGTTATTGTTAATATCCCCCATAACAAAACTTATCCCATTAACCTTAGTCATAAGATTATCTACTTGATACTTAAAGGATTCTTCTTCATCATCCCACCAACCCAAGTGGCATGTGAAGAAATTAATCTTTTTATTATCTATAGTTATAGTAGCTTTAATTATTTTTCTACTTTTATAAAAAGTCTTTTCACTACTTTTTGTTATATAAAATAACTCTATATCTTCAATTTCATGTATAGTCAGTATAGATAAGCCCTCTTCATATATATCGTAACCTATATGTGAAAAATCCCATACATATTTATAATTGAACTCTCCCAACTTCTCAAGCTCTTTATTTAGTAAATAAATGAAATTATCTTCTTTTATATCCCCACTAACTACAGATTTTTCTATACTTTGACTTACTTCTTGAAATGATATAACATCATATTGCTTTTCATTTATTATTTCTGCTAAGTACTTTATTTTTTCTAATTGATTTTCTTCCATCCATGAATGGCAATTAAGTGTTAGTAATTTCATTCTAAACTCCTAATATATCTTGTATATTTGATTTTAATACATCTGCCTTTGGACCATATATAGCCTGAACTCCCTTATCTCTTAATATAAGTCCTAAAGCTCCATTCTTCTTCCATTCCTTTTCGTCAGCTACTAAGGCTATATCTTTAACAGTAACTCTTAATCTTGTCATACATGCATCTATATCTTCTATATTATCCTTTTCTCCTAATAATGATATTATCTTAAGAGCTTGTAAATCATTTGCTGTACTTGGATCATTCTTAGCAGAAGGTGCTAATGCATCTTCACTTTCTGAGTCTATATAGTTTCCGTTACGTCCTGGTGTTGGAATATTGAATTTTTTAATTAGTACATTGAATATTCCATAATTTAATCCAAAGAACACTAAGCATGTAATTATAAAATTAATTATATCTCTTATTAATCCTGCATGAACCATCATTGGAGTTCTTGTTAAGAATTCTATAAATCCAAATGCATGAACTCTTAATTGGAAAAGATCTGCTAAAGCAAAACCTATACCTGTGATTAAAGCATATACTACATATAATATTGGTGATATAAACATAAACATAAATTCTATTGGTTCTGTAACACCTGTTAAAAATACTGCTAAACCTGCTGATAAGAATACTGTTTTATATTTGCTCTTCTTGTCTGGTTCAACATTCTTATACATTGCAAATGCAATTCCTAATAATGATGCACTTGAAAGAATAACTTGGCCAGCTTTAAATCTTGCTGGAACTATACTGGTTAATAATGTATTATATTCTATAATATTACCTGCATCTTTTAAATTTATTAAGTCACCTATCCAAGCTAACCACAATGGATCTTGACCTGCTACTAATGTACCTGCTGATGGACCTGTTAATATTTGATATACTCCACCAAGTTCTGTATAGTTTACTGGAACTGTTAACATATGATGTAATCCAAATGGTAATAACAAACGTTCTAATGCTCCATATACAAAAGGTGCTAAAACTGGTGCTGTATCCTTTGATTCTGCTAACCAAACTCCAAATCCATTTAAAGCTCCTTGTATAAATGGCCAAACAATTGATAGTAATATAGCAGCTACTACTGATCCTAAAATAACTACAAAAGGAACAAACCTTTTTCCATTAAAGAAATCTAATGCTTTAGGTAACTTATTATAATTATAATATTTATTGTATAAAGCTGCACCCAAGAAACCCGCAATTATTCCCACAAACACCCCCATATTTAATGCTGGAGCACCTAATATATCAGTAAAATAATTAGCTACAACAAGCTTTGAACCAAATAATGAGTTTACTGTTGCTGTTGCATCAGATAACATATCTAATCCTACTCCAAATATAGCTCCTGTAATACGATTAATTAATATGAATGATAACAATCCGGCAAAAGCACCGCCTGCTCTTTCCTTAGCCCATGATCCCCCGATAGCAACCGCAAATAATACATGAAGGTTTCCAATTATTGCCCAACCTATATCCTCCATAACCCTTGCAATTGTATCTATTAATGCTATATCTACCGACATTCCTATCAATTTTCCAATAGATATCATAAGTCCAGCTGCTGGCATTACAGCTACTACAACCAATAAAGCCTTACCGAATTTTTGCCAAAATTCAAATGATATTAACTTACCCTTTTTCATTGTTTTTCCCATTATTGTACCTCTCCTTACTACTATTATTATTAATTTATTTTGTACATTCTTGCTTCATATGGTTTTAAATTTAAAGTATTTAAATCATCATGTTTTGAAACTTTATAATTTGATATTAATAAATTTTTATATTTTAGTACTTCATCCTTATAAATGTATTCTGCTGTTTTATTTGTTAAGTTAGTTATTATAATAAACTTTTTATCATTTAACTCTCTTATATAAGCATAAATACTATCATCATTTTTTAATATTAACTTATATTCACCATATATAAGTTCATTATTACTTTTTCTTATCTTTATCATTTTTTTATAAAAATTCAATATTGAATCTTCATTATTGATTTGCTTCTCTACATTTATATCTTTAAAATTATCATTAATTTCTATCCAAGGTTTGTGTTTAGAAAACCCTGAATTAATGGAACTATTCCATTGCATTGGAGTTCTAGAATTATCTCTAGATGTAGCCCATAAACGCTTCATGCAATCTTCTTTACTAAAACCATTTTCCAACATTTCATTATAAACATTTATGCTTTTAACATCATCGTATTTATCTACAGATGAATACTTTACATTTGTCATTCCAATTTCTTGACCTTGATATATAAACGGAGTTCCTTGTTGCATAAAGTACATTAATCCTAAAGCTGTTGCACTTTCCTTCCAATATTCTTTATCATCTCCCCATGTTGACACTACTCTTGGAATATCATGATTTTCTATAAATAATGCATTCCAACCTCTATTATTTAACCCTTCTTGCCATCTAGTTAAAACCTCTTTGCACTCCTTTACATTGAAGCTTTGATTATCCTCATTATTCCATAAATCTAGATGTTCAAATTGAAATACCATATTGAATTTGCCTTTTTCTTCTCCTACCCATTCTTCTGCATCTTCAGCACTAACTCCATTTGCTTCAGCTACTGTCATAACATCATATTTTGAAAATGTATTTTCAGTTAATTCATCTAAAAAATCATGTATCCCTTCAACATTCATGTGCTTTTCAAAGCAGCTTACATATTGCTTATTTTCTATATTTGGCATATCAATAAATTCTGTATCCTTCTTAATATGACTTATAGCATCTATTCTAAATCCATCTATTCCTTTATCGAGCCACCAATTTATCATTTTATATATTTCTTTTCTTAAATCTTCATTTTCCCAATTTAAATCTGGCTGCCTTTTGGTAAATAAGTGTAAGAAATATTCATCAGTATTTTTATCATATTCCCATGCGGATCCCTTAAAAATACTTTCCCAATTGTTAGGCTCTGCATTATTTCTTCCTTTTCTCCATATATACCAATCCCTTTTAGGATTATCTTTAGCTGATTTTGATTCTATAAACCATTTATGTTCATCACTAGTATGATTTATTACTAAATCTATTATCAACTTCATTTCTCTTTTATGAGTTTCTGCTAATAATTCATTAAAATCTTCCATAGTCCCGAAATCGGTCATTATATCTTGATAATCACTTATATCATAACCATTATCATCATTAGGAGACTTGTACATAGGACAAATCCAAATAACATCTATCCCTAAGTCCTTTAGGTAATCTAGTTTTGATATTATCCCCTTTAAATCTCCTATACCATCATTATTATAATCCATAAAACTTCTTGGATATATTTGATATGCTACTGCTTCCTTCCACCAAACCTGCTTCATATATTCCTCCAACTTAACTAAATATAATTTATGCAATCCTTATCTAATAAATTTAATTTATGCAATAGTTGTCTAATTTGGTCCATTGTTATTTAAATTATGCAATCGTTTGCCCAAACTGGTGTAAAATATGTGTACAGAAATATCTGTACACAATATTCTATTTGCTTTCTAAAATTGCTAGTGCTGCTGCACCTAAAACTCCAGCCTTACCACCTAATACAGCTTTTTCAACTTTGCAGTTATTATAAATTGTCTTTAGACATCTTTTTTCCATTTCATTTTCTATTTTATCAAATACAATTCTTCCAGCTTCACTTACGCCACCACCAATAACAATTTTATCAGGATCAAATGTATTTGCTATATTCGCAACAGTTATTCCTAAGTAAGATAATGCATCATTTAATATATCTTGTGAAACCTTATCTCCTTTTTCTGCCTCTAAAAATACTTCCTTAGCAGTTACTTGTTCATAACCTTTTAATGCAGTTTCTACCTTGCTTTCCACTGCCTCTTTTGCTCTTTTCATGATTGCAGTTCCTGATGCAACAGCCTCTGCACAACCAGTATTACCACATCCACATCTAGGTCCGCCTTTCATAACAGTAGTATGTCCAACTTCTAATGCATTTGATGTACTACCTCTGAATAGACTTCCATTTATTATTGCTCCTCCACCTATTCCTGTGCTTACAGTAATGAAAACCATGTTATTGCTTCCTTTACCTGCGCCAAACATAAATTCACTTAATGTTGCCACATTTGCATCATTATCTAAGTAAGTATCTAATTTATATCTATCTTTTATAGGTTGAACTATATTAAAATTCTTAAATGGTAAATTAGGAGTATATACTATTAACCCCTTATCTACATCTAATGGTCCTGGAGATCCAATCCCTATTGCCTTAACCTCATTTATATCAATTTCCTCTAATACATCATCTATTGTATTTAATAACTTTTCTAAAACTACATTTTCACCCTTATGAGCTTCCGTTTTTACCGTAACTTCTTTTACTATAACCCCTTCTAAATCAACTAGAGCAGTGTATATCTTAGTTCCACCTAAATCAACACCAACTACATATTTCTTTTCCATTTCCATCCCCCTAGATATAAATTAAATTTTATTTCCATTATTATGATAGACATAGTATAGCATTTTCAGAAATTGTTTACAATAATTTAATTGCTTATTTTCCTTCAAAATTTCTAATTATTTTAAATTACCTTTATTTTTCTTTAGTATTTAAAGTTTTATGCAACCGATTGCATATGCTTTTGAATTTAAATCTTTTTTATTGACTCTCTTTCTATTAACTTAGTATCTATTATATATGAATTTCTATTACTACTTTTTTCCTCTAATTTATCTATAATTAGCTTAGTTGCATAAAACCCTAACTCTTCTGCATTAATATCTACAGATGATAATGGAGGATTTTGATATTCTGACATCGGTATATTATTGAATCCTGCAATAGACATATTCTTTACTCCAAGTTCATTTAAAGTTTCTTGAGCTCCAAAAGCTAATAAGTCATCTGTTACTACTACAGCAGTTGGTCTATTACTATCTAAAATTTTATTTATAGCGTAGCTTCCATTACTTTGTGTAAATTCTTCAGCTTCATATATTAAACTATTTTTTATCTCTATTCTATTATCAATTAATGCCTGCTTATAACCTTTTAATCTATCTCTGGATACATTTAAATTAGCTTTTGCTCCAATAAAAGCTATTTCCTTGTGCCCATAGTCTATTAACATTTGAACTAAATCATACATAGCCTTTACGTTATTATTATCTACCCATAATACATTATTAACTTCATCTGGTCTCCCTATAACTACAAAAGGAAATTTTATATCATTTAGGTAATTTATTGTGTCATCTTTTTCCTTAGAATTTAATAAGCATATTCCATCTACTAAATTACTATCTATAAATTTTTTAAACCATTCCTTATCATCTTTTCCTTCTTGTTTAAAGGCATACATTATATAATAATTTTCTTTTTGAGCGTATATACTTATTCCCTTCATAGCCTGAACAAAAAATGGATTTGAAAATATATCCTCAGCTTCCTTTGGAAGTATTACAGCTAAAATTCTTGTTCTATTATTCGCAAGTCCTCTTGCAATTATATTAGGAGTATAATTTAACTTCTTTATTGCCTCATTTACCTTTTCTTTTGTTTTATCACTTATTTTATGGCTATTAGATAATACCCTAGAAACCGTTGATGTTGCAACATTCGCTTCTCTAGCTACATCCTTAATTGTAACCTTCATTTTATCTTCCCCCTAAAAATTACTTAATACGATTATAGTATATTTTATATATAAAATATATCTACTTTCCAATTATTATTTCACTAAAAATATTATACAACCCTTTTTTAAAGTTTTATATTTTTATAGAAATAAAAAAAACATCTAACAAATGTTAGATGCTTTCTGGCGGAGAAACCGGGATTTGAACCCGGGCGCCAGTTACCCGACCTACGCCCTTAGCAGGGGCGCCTCTTCAGCCACTTGAGTATTTCTCCACGTGCCTTCTATTGAAGTTTTATGGCGGAGAGAGTGGGATTTGAACCCACGGTACCCGTAAAGGTACGCCGGTTTTCAAGACCGGTGCCTTAAGCCAGCTCGACCATCTCTCCATATTCTGTCTTGCGACAAGTATTATTATAGCAACCACTCTACATATTGTCAATTATTATTTTAAATTTTTTTATTATTTAATAAATAGTTATTAGAACAACATTATAATTGAATGGTACATATATTAAATTTTAAAATGCATCTAAGAAAACTTAGATGCATTTTTGGCGGAGAGAGTGGGATTTGAACCCACGGTACCCGCAAAGGTACGCCGGTTTTCAAGACCGGTGCCTTAAGCCAGCTCGACCATCTCTCCATACTTCGTCTGACGACAAATATCATTATAGCAATCACTTTCTTTTTTGTCAATTATAAATTTATATATTTTTAAACTAAATAATAAATTTTATAAAAAATAAACTTTTATCCCTTCATTATATACTAAAATAACTATTTATTAGACTAATAGCAACTTATTTATACTATAATTTTATAAAACTTAAATATATTAAAAAATAATATATTCTATGATAACTTAATTTATTCTTTATAATAATAAATTAAGACTAAATCTAGCACTGCAGATTTAGTCTTTAAAATTACTTAATTACCTTCATATTTCCCATGTATGGTTGAAGTGCAGTTGGAATATTTACTGACCCATCCTCATTTAAGTTGTTTTCTAAAAATGCTATTAACATTCTTGGTGGTGCAACAACCGTATTATTTAATGTATGAGCAAAGTATTTTCCATCTTTAGAATTTACACGAATCTTTAAACGACGAGCTTGTGCATCTCCTAAGTTTGAACAACTTCCTACTTCAAAATATTTCTTTTGTCTTGGTGACCAAGCTTCAACATCTACTGATTTAACTTTTAAATCTGCTAAATCTCCTGAACAGCATTCTAAAGTTCTAACTGGTATATCTAAAGAACGGAATAACTCTACAGTATTTACCCATAATTTTTCATACCAATCCATACTTTCTTCTGGTTTACATACAACTATCATCTCTTGCTTTTCAAATTGATGAATTCTATATACTCCTCTTTCTTCTATTCCATGAGCTCCCTTTTCTTTTCTAAAACAAGGAGAATAACTTGTTAAAGTATGTGGTAATGAATCTTCAGGTAATATAGTATCTATGTACTTACCTATCATAGAATGTTCACTTGTTCCAATTAGATATAAATCTTCACCTTCAATTTTGTACATCATAGCATCCATTTCAGCAAAACTCATAACACCTGTTACAACCTCACTACGAATCATGTATGGAGGAATACAATAAGTAAATCCACGATCTATCATAAAGTCTCTAGCATATGAAATTATTGCTGAGTGAAGCCTTGCAACATTACCCATTAAATAATAAAATCCACTTCCTGCTACTTTTCTAGCACTATCTAAGTCTAATCCACTTAACTTTTCCATTATTTCTGTATGATATGGAACTTCAAAATCTGGAACCTTTGGCTCTCCAAAACGTTCAACTTCTACATTTTCGCTATCATCTTTTCCAATTGGAACACTTGGATCAATTATATTTGGTAAAGTCATCATTATATTGTTAACTCTTTCAGATAATTCAGTTTCCTTAACTTCTAACTCAGATAAACGCTCTGAATTTTCAGTTACCTTCCTTTTCATTTCTTCTGCTTCTTCTCTTTTTCCTTGAGCCATTAAAGCTCCAATCTGCTTTGAAAACTTATTTCTATCAGCTCTTAAAGCCTCAGCTTGTTGTTTAGCTTCTCTAAGCTTTTTATCTAATTCTATTACCTCATCTACTAGTGGAAGTTTGCTATCTTGAAACTTATTTTTTATATTTTTCTTAACTATCTCTGGATTTTCTCTTACAAATTTTAAATCTAACATTATGTATACCTCCTAATAATTTATATTTATTAATTTTTTTCATAAAAAAAGAACCTTTTCCCTAAACAAGGGACGAAAGATTCCGCGTTGCCACCCTAATTAATAGCAAAATATGCTATTCTCTTAAATAAATTTAACGGTTTAAGCCGTACTGCTCATCACAGTCCCTCCAAGGTGGATTCATAACATTTTACTATCGATTTACACCAACCATCGACTCTCTTAAAATAAATATTGTTATTACTAGCCCCTTCAACAGTTTTATTTCATTATTTTTAATATATTATAAAAAAATATATATGTCAATATTTTACTAAGTTATTTATATATATTATTATACTTTTATATTTTAATTATTCATCATATATGTCTCTTGTACAAACAATATCAATTCCAGTATTAAGTATATTTTTACATATTAAATCCCCTGATTTAATTGGAACACTAACATATATCCTAGCTAATACCTTAGATAATTCCATCCACATTTTCTTATCTACTTCTTTATTAGATTTAACTGGAATAACTCTATACTTATCATTTCCCTTTACTCTAACTATTGATGTAAATATATCCTTATTATCACTTTTATTCTCTAAGCTAGACATCTCCAAACTCCTTTATTCTACTTGAAATTACTTTAGAATCTTTAGAATCATCAACTATATCAGTAATTTTTTTATCTAATTCCCTTGCAAGTATATTTACAATCTTTTCATAGCAATAAGATCCATGACAACTTCCAAATCCTGATCCAGTTCTTCTTTTAACACCTTCTACGGTTCTTGCACCTAACGGCCTTCTTATACAATCTACTATTTCACCTTCTGATATATTATTACATACACATATAATCTTACCGTATCTATTGTCCAATGCAATTATTTCATTAGCTTCTTTTCTTCCAAGTTCCCTAAACTTATAAACTTCTCTTCTTTTATCTATGAAGTTCTTTTTTAATGTGCAATTTAAGTTATTAGCAATTGTATCACAAAGCATTTTAGCAATTGCTGGTGCTATTGTAATCTTTCCATAATGAGTACCTGTCACTCTTATATATCCCTTATCTATTTCGCTATCATCTATTAGCATAGAATCCTTATTATAACTTTCTCTAAACAAATTATTTATATTATTTTTTTCTAAATTATTCAATAAACTATTAGCATATATTAAGTTGTCTTCTAAGCTAGTTTTTTCTGTACTCTTTATACCTATTAATGAACCTGTTGTAGTTGTTGGTGTACTTAGTACGAATGTATTCTTATCGAAAGTTTCTATTACTATTTTATTTAATTTATTTTTATAATTATCATCAACTAATAAATAACTCATATTTTTAAAATGTTCTTCTTCACTTTCTAATTCCTTATCTTCTACCTTTCCATTTTCCCTTATATATATCTCATGAGGAATTGTGTTTATTACAACCTTGCAGGTAAACTTATTTTTATTAGTTGTTACTCTAAACCCCTTAGCTAAGTTCTGTATATTTAAAACTTCTTCTTCTAATCTAAAATTAACACCATTATCTGCTGCTACTTCAGCATAAGCAATTGCTAAGTCATAAGGTGCAACTATTCCTATGTTTTCTGAATATAAACCTTTTTTTATATTAGGGTTTATATTGGGTTCAATATCATATACATCTTTATCATCTATTAAATATACACCGTCTATTCCCCTTCTTTTTGCCCTTTCATACATTTCTTCTAGCTTTTTAACTCCATTTTCATCACTCACAACCCTTAAAGCTCCAATTTTCTTAAATGGAACTTTAAACTTCTCACAAGTATCAAGCATAATTGAGTTTCCTATATACTCAAGTCCTGCCATTACATCATCTGATGTTTCAGATCCATCATATACTATTGATGTGTTTACAAATGATATATCATCCGCTATATCATAATCTCTTTCTATTAGAGCTATATTAAAATTATATTTTGATAGTTCATAAGCGACTGAACACCCTATTACTCCTCCGCCTAGTATAAGAATATCATAATCCATAACTCATATCCTCCCATAATCTACAATAAAAATCCTTTTTCTAATAATTCTTTCTTTATAGCATTAATTTCTTCATCACTATCTGCTGCTATTGTATGAAGGTGAACTCCATTCGTTAGGTTTGAAAGAGGCTTTGCATTTTTTCCCTTGAACTCATTTTCAAACTTATTTAAATCATTTAAATTTTTTATCATTAAATTACCTCTTATCTCACCATAAAGAGGATGATCAATTATAACATCTTCTATTATTCCACCATATTTGACTACTATCTCTAGTTCCTCAATAGTCTTACTACTATCATGATTAACAGCAATAATAGATTTTGCTTTGTTGATATCTTTATTATAAATATATCCATCAGGAGTAGCTATAATATTCTTACCTGCAGCTCTTAATATAGCAATATCCTTAACTATTATCTGTCTGGTAACATTAAATAAAGAAGCAAGCTCCGTTCCCTTAATTGCTCTACTACTTTCAACTAGCATTTTCATAATTTCTTCTCTTCTTTCTATAGATCCCATAAATTCACCTCTTTATTAATTTTTATCATCACATTTACTTATTATATTAAGTATTTTATTTTCCTTGATTTTATCTTTATTATGATGATACCTAACAACCTGTAGAAATTCTTTATCATAATCAAATTTATTAAGCATTTCCAATCCTATTTTAGGATGATTATAATATATATCTATTTGTTTTATGCTATTATACTTTTTTATTCTTCCCTTAGTTGCTTTATCTAATAATACAACTAAAGATTTCTCAATTAAGCTTAAATGTTTTTTACTTTTACCAACATCATGTAAAAGTGCCGCTTTCCCTAATTTATATGTATCTACATCTATATTTAAATCGTTTTTCATTTTTATTGAATCCTTACAAACTCTTATACAATGATGTTTATCATTATGCTTTAATTTATTGAATATTTTTATCTCATCCTCGTTTAAGAACTTACAGATATAATCATAATCTATTTCCTTAAATAATGAAGTAAATCCCCATACGAATTGTTTTACTCTATACAAAGCCATTTTAATCACCTTGCCATTTTTATAAACTTTACTTTATATAGAAATAATAACATTATATATTTTTATTATCAATTATATATATTTTTATTATAAACAAAAAAAGCTACGAATTACTTCGTAGCTTGGTGGAGGTAAAGGGATTCGAACCCTTGACCCCTTGCGTGCAAGGCAAGTGCTCTCCCAACTGAGCTATACCCCCATAAAAAAATAACCTGGCAACGTTCTACTCTCCCACACAGTCGCCCATGCAGTACCATCGACGCTGTAGAGCTTAACTTTCCTGTTCGGAATGGAAAGGAGTGTTTCCTCTACGCCATCATTACCAGATTTGCTTTTCAGAGTGTTCTCTGAAAATTGCACATGAATTAATTTCAAGCCTATTTTTATTGGTCAAGCCCTCGACCTATTAGTATCAGTCAGCTAAATATGTTACCACACTTACACCTCTGACCTATCAACCTTGTGTTCTTCAAGG
>NZ_JAGGJY010000005.1 GCF_017873245.1 Clostridium tertium
ATATTTAAATCCTTACATATTTTCTTTTGACTCTTTCCTGTTTTTATATATTCTTCAATTGCATTTATTTTAAATTCTGCACTATAAGCTTTGTGATTTATTGACATAAAAAATCACCCCATTATGTAGATTGTACTCGACCCTTTGTCGATTGTCTACATAATAGGGTTATGACCAAAACGTGAGACCCTTGAAAGATTATTTATTTTATATTAAGTACAAGGGGGTCGCGAAACGCGACCCCCTTTAAAATATATGTTTTTTGTGTATTTTTAAAATAAATCCGGCAAGCTCGGGCTTTTATCAGATGCCTGTGAAGTTATTATATTAACACTCTTTGATAAATTACTAAACTTAATTTCATTTGTTAATGATTGCGCCTCTGAAAACCCATCCTTAACTCTTGCTTGATATATAACTAATATCTCCGAATCTGATGTCTGGCTGCTTTCCTTAATATTATTAACAGATATCTTAAATTTATTATCTCCCTGATTCTCTATAGCTCTATTTCCATTTGTTATTTCTGTTAATATACTATTTCCTGAAGAATCCTTTGAAACCTTATATATCTTAATATCAGTTGTATTTACGCTATTAAACTTATTATCTATATTTAATGTAAAATCAACGCTACTTCCACCTACTGTACATTTAGAACCAAAGGTTACTGTTGAACCATGAGCCATTTCAAAGCTTGTACCGTTATTATTTTCTTGGATACTTACTTCTTTTTTGTCTGTAGCTCCATTACTTATAATTCCATTGTATAATCCATGAGTAACATTTTTAACTTCTTCCTTTACAGTAACTATAGGAGTAGAAATTAAAGATTCTACAATTCCTCCTTTTAGCTTATTATAAGTAATTACATTTTTATCAGCTTCACCAAAGTTCAATTCTCCAACTTTATCTAAATTAGGTGATACAGAAAACTCTATTGGAGTAATACTATTTGCTGAATATCTACCATTTGAAACATAATTATAAATAACTTCCGGTAATTTTATGATTGCAATACCATTACTTACACTTTCTATTCCACTAACAGAAGTAAAATTATTTCCCAAGTTAATTTTTAGTATAGGATTAAATTTATATGGTCTGTAATTAGTAGTTGAAACTATTCTCTCTGCAACTAGGCTCATTAAGCTATTTTCAATACTATTATAATCATTATTCACTACATTAAAATATCCATCTGCATTGCCTGCTAATAAGTTATGCAATTTATATAAACTATCCTCAGTTGTTTTATTATTCATAGATAAACTTACAATATTATATCTCTTATCACTTAACTTACTCAACTCACTATCAGTATAAGATACTTGACCAGTAGATATAAATATTACATTTTTCTTTGCATCAGCTCTTCCTGAATTTAAAACCTTTGTAATAGAATCAAATGTTTTAGAAATATTAGGAGTTAAACTATCAGTAGCTAAACTTTTTATATAATTATCATTTAAATTTGTAATATTGTCTGTTAAAGGAACTTCTTGTTTAACTTGATTACTAAATGTTATTAACCCATATTGAGATTTACTAATTTTTAAAGCATCCTTATTTAAAAGTTTATTAAATAAAGAGTTTTTTACTATTGTTAATGAATCCTTCATTTGCTGTGAAACATCTAGAACTATAACAATATCATTAGGAACTGCATTTGTACTATCATTAAATACAAAATCTGCTGCTTCAATTTGATATCTAACATTAAATGCTTCTCCTTTATTTACATTAATATTCCTTTCACTTATAAGCTTTGCACTTATAGATGGTAATTCATTTGATTTAATTGTTATAGGAATAGTATTCTTAGGATTTATCGTTATAGTGCTCTCTTTCCAAGGGAAATTAATACTCATTTTATTATATATTTGTTGATCTCCTGGCCTATTTCCTTTTACTACAAATTGAAATGATACTGGATCAGCTTCATATCTTACTTTACCATTTCCTTCTGATGCCTTTTTATAATTCACATTACTTAACTTTACAGTGCTTCCTCCTACATTTAATGTAAAACCTTCTGTAAAACTTATATTCATATTTATATTATTTATAGGATAACTATCTAAAATTTGAGTTGCTATTCTATTAAATACAGCTTGTATAGCATTAGTACTGGTTGGGAAAAATCCGCTACTTTCATATAAATCTGGTTTTCCTTTAATACTAACGCCAGTCATTGCTTCATGTATTGATAATAAGGTGTCATTTCCCTCAGTATCTAACCCGTATCCTATTGAAAATGAATTATATCCCCTTGACTTTATAATTTCGCCTACAGCTCTTGAATAATTTATAGATTTTGTATCTAGACCTGTTCCTATTCCAGCAATTTTGGGCTCAGTATTATCTATTGTAATATAGTTATTTTTATTAGAACCTGTTACTGAATAAAATGTAGGTAATCCATCTGTCATAAGAACTATAGTTTTACTTGCAGATTTGTCTCCACTATCAAGCATATACACTGCTTTTCTCATACCTTCACCAATATTAGTTCCACCTAAGGCTTCTAAGTTATTAATTACTGACGTCAATCTTGAATCATTACTTTGCAAGAAATTTGCTCCAAGTGAATTATAATTTGTAACATCATGGCTACTATTAGAATCTAAACTTTTAACTTTCTTAGTTCCACCTTTGCTATTTGGATTAATTGTGGCTATACTAGAATACGCTACTATACCTATTTTAAGATTAGGAACATCTTTCATTCTATCTATAAAACCATTAGCTGCTCTTTTTAGTTCATCTATTTTTCTATTATCAGAAGCGGTATTATGATCACCAACCTTCTTATGCTCAACGCAGTAATCATTTACCCAGTTATGCCACAAGTTCCACCACTCACCATGATTTGGATCACTACTATCATGCCTTGTACAATATCTTACCCTTTTATTAGTACATGGATTTTCTATTTCTTCATCCATGCTTCCAGATATATCTAAAACTAATACTATTTCCTTAGCTGGTATTGCTGTTTCAAAAGGCTTTGGTATTATTTTTCCGCTAACTGTTATATCTTCACCAACCATAGCAGGATTCGGTGATGCTGAAATTTCCAAATTAAAATCCGGCTTATCTGGAATTTCTCCTGTTGCTTTTACATTCAAACTCTTAAGGGATATTAAAGTTGATATAACAAATAAACTTGTTATAATACTTATTATCTTAAACTTTCTTTTACTAACCATTTTATCCCTCCCCATATTATTTATTTCTAAACTTAACTATGACACTTAATGGTATAGTCACATCTGAGTATCCTCTTTTCTTATTTAAAACTAGCGAAATTTCCAAGCCTGTAGTTTCTTTAAAATTCCCTTTTGGATTCATTCTATAATCTAAAGGTCTAACTTTAAATTCTGTAACATTAGGTGATAATATTTTAGGAATATTTAATTTAGAGTCTGCAACTTCATCCCCATCTTTATTAACTTTCTTTAAAGTTAATTTATTGCTTCCAACATCATATATAAATGTAAAATACTCTGCTCCTATTTTAAATTTCAATTCAGTGACATCTAATTTTCCATTATCATCTAGTAATCCTTTATAATTGTATTTATTAGTATCTTTAATAGTAGCATTATTAAGCTTACTTATTCCTTCTGCTTGTGTTCCATATAGTAATAATTCTTTTTGAATTGCTTCTGACTCTAATTGTAGATCAGAATTAATTTCTGTTTTTGCTAATGTTTTGCTATTACTAAAGAAAAAAGTGTACACTACTCCAAGCACTACAACTGTTAAGCTTAATGTAATTATAAGCTCCAATACAGTAAAACCTTTTGCCTTTTTTCTCATAATTCTACCTCTTCTATTTAACAATTCTCCATAATGATTTTGTAAGGAATTTATCAACACTATAAAGCTCTGAAGCTGAAGTAACTTTTACTTCTTCTCTATCACCTTGTGATTTAACAAATATATCTTTTAATAAATCATGATTTAAAGCTAAAATACTTCTTACAACTTGTGGATCATAAGTTATATTTTTTTCTCCTTCACCTTTCAGAATTATATTTCCTGTAGTTATTATATTTCCTGTAAAACTAAAGTTACCGTCTATAGTTATATCCCCATTAGCTATAATTAGACCTTTACTCAACTCTATATCTGTTCCTTTAATTTTTCCATTTTCTATTTCAATATTCTCATTTTCATTTCCTTTTAAAATAACCATTCCCTCAGTTGTATCAAATGAACTTCCTTGTACTCTTCTAATTTCATTAAAATTGACTTGGTTACTAACTTGACGTTTAACTTCTTGTCCATCATATAAATCATCCCCAAGACCCGTAGTATCCCCCATAGCAAATACATTTCTGGCAAATTCATTTCTTTGCTCATTTACTATACTTATATCACTATCATTTATATTAGATTTTTGAATGTTCCCTTGATTATCTTTAACACTTGCTCCAACGGATTTAACACTTTTCTTAAGGCTTACTCCACCATCATTAAAATTATAAGAATTATTATTTTTAGAATAATATTCTGCGAAATAATCTGCCTTCATAATTGCATTAGATTGTCCATTTTTGCTTTCTAATAATTGTAGTGGTGAATAATATTTTAAAGTAACATTTGTTGCTCCATTTAATACATCATCATCATCAGTATAAGCTAAGTAATTTCCCTTTACTGCTACTGATTCTCCTGTTTGATATTTATTTCCGCTTTCATCTGTTGCATTTAAATAAGCAACTCCCATAATATAAGAATCCTTATTTACTGTTATTGTAGAAGTATTACTTGTGTCATTTACAATAATACTACTTGAACTTAAAGCTTTATTAGCTGTTGAAACCTCTGTTGTCTTTTCATTAATTCCATAAAAGTTATTTTTGATTACTATACTACTATTTGTAGCATTTAAAGCTAAATCATTATTTACAACAACATTTTTCTCAAAAGATATATTATTTAATTTAGAAACATTTGAATTTATGGATTTTCCTACATAAATATTTTTTGCATATATGTCCCCATTTACTGATGATTCATTTACTAAGTTATTTAAATGAAATGTGTTTGCGGTATATATATTTCCATTAATATTAAAACTTGTATTCTCTAGTTTTATCCCACCTATATATTTATCAAAAGTATATGCTGGATTATTTCCTAAATTATTATTTCCTTGTACCCATATATCCCCACTTATATTTACAATACTTTTATTCCCTAAACTTTCAACATTCATATTCCCATCTGCTGTTATTACTTTTCCATCAAAAACTGGATAAATATTTATTGAAGTTATTTCCGAATTATAGTCTGGAGCTGTTATGGAATACTTAGTAGAAACTGTTTTTTTATTTTTTAATTGCCCTTCAGTACTTTCAAAGTTTGATTTAACTTCTATAGTTATATTACTTACTTTCCCATTATTAATATTTTTAACATACCCGCCTTCTGGTATTTCAATTATAAATCTATTTTCTCTATTACTTATAGCTGAATCATATTCCAACTTTCCACTTTCGAGTATTGATTTTATGTATTTCTTTTCTAAAATTAAGTATTCTAAAATCTCTACTTCCTTTTCATTTAGAATTTCTTTATTTCTTACCGTTAAGAACTCATAAAACTTATCTTTAAATATTTCATTTATTTTATCTTTACTTCTATCTTTATCATCTAGTTCAGTAAATTTCTTTTTAACTTCTTTATCTGCATATTTTATAGCTTCTTGTGAGGTTTTTATTATTATATTTTCAACAACATCTAATCCTGAATCTGCTTCATAAAGGTTTTGAAGCTTTTTACTTTGATTAATTCTCATCTTATAATCATTTGCTGTAACTGCTAATATTGTTGTCCCAGTTGTAAAGATAATTGCCATTACTACAACTACTATTACAAAGGTAGATCCTTTCTTTTTTTTTCTAATCTTCACCTATAATTCACCTCCTTAAAACTATTCTATATTCACATTTTTACTTGAAAATCCTTCAAATAAAATATTATTTTCACTATCTTTAACTGTAACTTTATAATTATACATATCTGCTACTGGATTTTCTTCTATTTGCTTTTCTTCATATAAAATAACATCTCCAATGCTTAAGTATATCTTAAACTTAGAATAATTATTATCACCACTTATTAAATGAATTTCTACTGTTTCTTCTGTGTTATTTTTGAATTCTATGTTTATATTTTGAGAAAAGCCTTCCTTAATATATAAAACAATAGTATTATTATCTATATTCGTTTTATTAACAGTTACTAAAGGTGTAGATTCATTTTTTTTATATACAATTAGGTTATTTGAGTTCTTATCTAATTCCATTATTAATTCATTTGAAATAGCATAACTATTATCAGGGTTATCTTTTATTTTAATTATATTATTGTTACTACTATCTCTAAGAAAATTAAGTATAAAAGCTGAATTATTATTTTTAGCTAAATTATTTACATTATCATATATAAAATTTATATCCTTTTTTAACTCAACTTCAATAGTATAAATACCTTCATCTTTTCCTACTGACTCTGAAGAACCACCATATATAGTTCTTTCAAAATTTCCTTTAAAAGTATTTCCAGTTGAATCCTCTTTTAAATCCTGAATTATTTCATCCCCATCTAAAAGTTCAAAATATTTTTTTCCAGCATCATTCTTTAAAGTTATTTTATCGTAAGCCTTTAGCTCTTCTAAAACCTTTTGTCCAATATAACTTGCTTTTTGTCTGTACTCTGCACCTATATTATTTTTTAAGCTAGACATTACTAAACCTGATAAAGGTACTATTAATATTGATAGAAGGGCAACACTAATTATTACCTCAATTAATGTCATCCCTTTCTTTGCTTTCACTTTATTATTTTTCATATAAACACCTACTTCTTAGTAACATTTACAGTATTACCTTCACTTGTTACTGAAACTCTAGGATTTGTAGTATCATCATCTTTAATTATTATCTCAATATTCTTAGATGTGTTGTTAACAACCTTTAACTTTATTCCTGAGTTATCTGAGCTTTCGCCTCTTTTTTCACTTATTATTTCAAGTACTATATCATCTGATTTTGAGGTAAACTCCTTCCCCTCTGATGAATTATCTTTAGGATAATACGAACCAGCTGTTTTGTATTTATAATAAGTTTTCCCATTTGCTTCATCAAAAGACATTTCTACTTCCTCAACCTTATCATTATCTGAATAAATATAACTTTCCCTTGATTCATCCTTAGCTCTGCCAATAGTTACTGTAGGTAATTCAGATAAAGATGATCTTAACATCATTACAAAATCATTAATATCTTTTTTATTGTTTTGTTCTTCTATGGTAGATGCATAAGCTCCACTTGCTGCTCCGCTACTAAATAATATCTCTTTTCCATATACATTATTTAATGTCCATATTAAATATTCCATGTCTTCATCTGATAATTTAGGCACTGCATGGAATTCTAAATTCATAACTCCAGTTAGCTCTTCTTGTAATTTTGATGATATTGTTATATTAGTAATTACTATTTTTCTCTCATAGTTTTGTACTGAGAAAATGAACTTTTTTAAAGATTCATAGCTTCCCGAAAAATTTATTGCAACTTTAAGTTGTTCTGATGTTGCACCATTTTGTTCAGATGCTACTTCTTGAGAATCTTGAGATGCTTGTCCCTCATTACCTTCAGTAGATGTATTATTATTTTCATTATTAGATTCTATATTACTAGTTTCATCTTTTGTTGCATCTCCTGAGTACTCATCTGCTATGGCTTTTAATGAACTTTCTGCCTTTTGAATTTCTGGTGATACCATCTTTTCTACAGAGGCTACCTCCACAGGACTAAAAGCAATATTTCCCTTAAGACCACTATCATTCAATAATTTATCTAATTCAATTATTATTTTTTCTTGCATTATTGTTGGGTATAAGCTTTTAGATTTATCAAGAACTGTTGATTTTAATATTTTTAAATTTTCTTCCTTAGAATCAAGTTTTGATATATTATCCATGACATCATTATATCTTTGCTCAACTTGATTTTTTTCAGCTCTTTTAGTAGCTAGTTTTCCAACTTGCTTAGTATAGATAAATTGATAATAAACAAAACATATTAATACAGTTAATAAAATTCCTATTAAATACTTTTCTCTCTTACTTATATTCATTTTACTCAACATCCTTTAATACACATTTTATATCAAAGGTATAAATTTCATCCCCTGATATTCCACCAATATACACATCTTGTATATTATCTAGTTTCTTTAAGTTATGCTCTATTTCACCTATTGCAACTCTACTTGTTGAAACCGCTTGAATAGAAATTTCTGTATTAGTTATATTTATACTATTAAATGTAACCTCTGTTGGTAATGTTGAACTCAATTTATCTAATAATTCTGTTGTTACAATCTCTCTAGTTTTTAATGAACCTACTATTTTACTAAGTTCATTATTATATCTATCTAAGATGTCATCTTTTCTGCTTATATCATCCCATTTAGCTATTTTTTCTTTTATATCTTCTTGCTCTAACTTTTCATTATAATTTTTTATCTTTCTATTTAATAAAATTATATTTGTACTATTCCAAGCTAAGCTTCCAACTATAACTACAGATAAGAAACCTGCTAAGGAGTAAACATAAATATTCTTATTTTTTTGTTCTTTCTTCTGCCCTTGGTAAGGTGCAAAAAAGTTCATATCTCTTATCATATAATGTCCTCCTTAAAATCTTATAATTGCGCCTATGGCATTTAAGTACTGCCCAAAATTTTCATTTATTAAATCTTTGGATGTTATATCTATATTTCCTATTTTATCTACTTTAACTACTTCAATGGATAACTTATTTTTCATATATAAATTTATATTGCTTAGATTGGATAAGCCTCCATAAATATAAATTTTATCTATGATTGTATTAGATTTGTTACTATAAAATTGAAGTATTCTTTCTAGCTCCTCTAATATTTCATCAACAGCTTTTTTTATAGTTACATTTGAAATATCCTTATCATCCTCATTCAAAAGATTTCCTTCATTTATCTTTATAGATTCTGTTGATTTTATTGACATATTCAAGCTTTGGCTTAAGGCATAATCTATATTATCCCCACCAGACTTTATCATTCTTGTAAAATCTAATTTACCATTTTTAAATATTGCCACATTAATAGAGGTTGCTCCCATATCAACAAAAGCAACAGTACCTCCCATAACTTGTCCATTATTTGATGCATACTCAGCATAATTAGCTATCTTATTTACTGAATTATAAGTAACATCCAATGCATATGGATTTAACTCTAATGAATTTACTACACTGTAATATGCAAAAGCCATTCTCTCTGGAAATGATGTTACATTTATTTTTAGCTTTGCTCCTACATCATCAACAATTTCATCTAAAACTATAAATTGAATTATATAATCATCTAAATTTATAGGTAAATATTGTTGTATTTCATATCTAATTACAGTTTCCATTTCCTCTTCTTGAACTAAAGGAATTAATATATCTCTGTTTATTATTGACGATGAATTAGTTGTGAAAATTACATCCTTAGCCTTTATGCCATTTTCCTTTATTATAAAATCTAAAACATCTATAACACCTTGAAGATTCATTACTTTTCCATCTGCAATACATCCTTCTGGTGTTGGTATTTGTATCACTTTATTTAAACTAAGCCTATTCTTTTGAAACTTACCTTCCACTAACTTTATAGAATTAGTTCCTAAATCTACCGATAAAACAGCCTTTGATCTTTCTTTAGACTTACTTTTCTTTTCAGTTTTATTTCCTTCATAAGAAGAATTCAAATTCTCAGACTTTTCCTTCTTGAAAATCTTTCCTATGTCTTTTATATCCATACTACTTATTTCTTTTAATTTGGATAAATTGAACTTTTTACTTGGCATTAAATCACCTCACAAACAATTGATAATTTATAATGAACAATGAATAATTATAATGAAAGAATGAAGATTCCCTTTGCTTCGCAAAATTGAAATGAAAAAATGAAACAATTAAGGTTGATTTTTAGATGAGCTAAAAATCTTTTGTATGGGCAAAATGCAGATTTTGTCTGCATTTTGCCTATATAGTTTATATAGATTTTGCTATAAAATAAGTATAATTATTAATTAGTTTTCAGGAAATAATTGTTTACCTGCCTTTGTCTCAACTGTAACTATAACATTATTATTTGAATCTACTGTAACAAAAAATGCCTTTCCTTTAGTAGTATTATTTTCTCCACTTTTATAATCTGCTTCTGTTTTAGGAACATTCTGTAAGTAATTAGCTATTTTATTACCATTTGTAGTTCCATTTTCTGCTTTAACCACACTACTCCCATTAGCTTCTGCAACTACATCTCCCTCTGCTATAAGATAAGTGGCAGCATTAGCTATGGTCTTTGCATTAGCTAGGTCTGACTTTAGAGATGCACTCTTTCTTACATCCCCAAATTTAGGAATAGCAAAAGCTGCCAATATAGCTATAATAGCTATAACTATGATAAGTTCAATAAGTGTAAATCCTTTCTTTTTTTTCTTGTTTTTTAAATTGTTAACCATGTAAATTCCTCCTTGATTTTTTAATTTATATTAAATCTTTCAATTTAAACTTGATTTGTATTTTACTAAGCAAAATAATAAAAAAATTATGGGTATAATTCACCTTAATTGAATTATTAAAATCAAATAATTTGAACATTTTTTAATTCAAGTAATGTTTAATACATTTACATTCATACAAAACTAATATTTAAACACTCTCTATTCATTGAGTAGTAATGAATTCTATAAAAACTAAATTTAATTTTGCTAAAAAAAATCCCTTAAGGATTTTTATCCTAAATTCTTTCATTTTTTAATTTTTTATAATTCACCGTAGGTGAATTATCTCCTCAGCTTTTTCACTTTTAACTATTAACTTTTCACTAATAAATCGCTTCGCAATTTATTACATTTGAGTGTACATATCAAACATCGGTAACATTATTGAAATTACTATTCCTCCAATAACTACTCCCATAATAACTATCAATAATGGTTCTATCATTGAAGTTGCAGTTTGGATAGCTTGTTCAACTTCATCATCATAAAAATCTGCTGTTTTGTTTAGGATATCATCTAGTGAACCTGACTCTTCTCCTATTTTTATCATTGAAGATAACATTTTAGGGAAAATATTATTTTCTCTTATTGGCCCACTTAGACCATCCCCTCTTACTACTCTTTCTCTTATTTTCAAAATTGCATCTTCTGCTACTTTGTTTTCTAATACTCCTGCAACTGTTGGCAATGCATGCACTAAAGACACTCCAGATGCTAGTAAAGTAGATAATGTTCTTGTAAACCTTGAAACAATTATCTTTTTATTTAAAGCCCCTATTATGGGAAGTTTTAACTTTAACTTACTTATATTCACTATTCCATTTGTACTTTTTTTATAAATATTAAATAATATAACTATAATTGCTACAGCTATTAATATAAGAATTAAATTATTACTTAAAAATTTACTTGTCCCAAGCATGACTTTTGTTATTAAAGGAAGATCTATACTCTCGCCTTCAAACATTTCTATAAATGTTGGCATTACAAATGTCATTATAAAAACAACCGCTACTACAGCAACTATACTTAAGATACTTGGATATGTCATGGCTGATTTAACCTTATTATTAATCTTGTTTTCCTTTTCAAAATGGACAGACATTCTAAGCATCATTTCATCAATATTTCCACTAACTTCGCCGGACTCTACCATACTTATCAAAAGCTGTGGAAAATACTTTTTATGTTTTGCCATTGATTCTGATAAAAGTTCTCCTTTTTTAACATCATCTTCTATTATAGATAGAAGTTCTCTTAACTTTTTATTGGGAATTTCATTAGACAAGATATTTAAACAAGTAGTTATTGTCACTCCAGCATCTAGCATTGTGTAAAATTGTCTACAGAAAATTGCTAAATCCTTTGTGGTTACTCTTTCAAAAAATTTAAACTCAATTTGTTTACTTTCAATTATTTCTTCTATTATTAAGGGATAATATCCACTTGAAGTTATCATATTTATTACATCATCTCTAGAACTACCTTCAAATTTTCCTTCTATCTTAGTTCCATCACTTTTCATAGCTCTATATTTAAATTTTTTCATAACTCCTCATCACCCCTTATATATCTCTTAATAAAGTTATAGTTGCAAGTTCTTCTATAGTAGTTATTCCATCTAAAACTAGCTTTTTACACTCATCCGCAAGCGTTGTCATTCCATGTTTTATGGATATATCCTTTAAGATATTTGCATCCCTAGTTCTATTTATTGCATCCCTATGTTCTCTTGTTATTTCCATTATTTCATATACACCTATTCGACCATTATACCCAGTATTATTACAATGGCCACATCCCTTACCCCTATATAATTTTAGGGTATCATTATTTCTTATATTAAATGCATGTTTTTCATAGTCTGAAGCTATATATTCTTCTTTACAATTGTTACATATTTTTTTTACTAATCTTTGAGCAATTATTCCAGAAATTGAAGTTGCAACTAAGTAAGGTTCAACTCCCATATCAACTAATCTAGTCATAGATGATGGAGCATCATTAGTGTGAAGTGTGCTTAAAACCAAATGTCCTGTAATAGCTGCTTTTATAGCTATTTGAGCTGTTTCCTCATCTCTTATTTCCCCTATCATCACTATATCTGGATCTTGTCTTAAAATACTTCTAAGTCCACTAGCAAATGTTAATCCAGCCTTAGTATTTACATTAACTTGATTAATACCATTTAGTGTATATTCAACAGGGTCTTCTATTGTAACTATATTTACATTGTTAGAGTTAAGTTCACTTAAAATTGTATAAAGAGTTGTGGATTTTCCGCTTCCTGTTGGTCCAGTAACAAGTACTATTCCATGAGGGCTAGATACTATATTATCTAGTTTCTTAAGATTATCTTTACTTAAACCAAGCCTTTCTTTACCTAACCTATAATTATCCCTATTTAAAATTCTTATTACTACTTTTTCACCATTTACAGTTGGTAAAATGGACACTCTAAGATCTACATCTGTCTTTCCAACCTTAGTTATTATTCTTCCATCTTGAGGTATCCTTTTTTCAGCTATATTTAAATTTGCAAGTATTTTTATTCTAGTTATTAATGGTGCTAAGCTTTCTATTCCAAGAGTATTTATAGTTGTAAGCTCACCATCAATTCTATATCTTATTCTTATTTCCTTTTCATATGGTTCTATATGTATATCTGATGCCCTCATTTCAATTGAATTTCTAAATAAATGCTCTATCATTTTCACAACTGGAGCATTTTTTACATCATCAATTTCTTCTACATCTAACGATATACTTTTTGACTCTAAAGTTTCCTTTAACAGTTCTTCTGCCGCCTTGTTAACTTCTTCAGTACTATAATTTATTTGAACAAATTTATGAATGTCTTTTTTAGGTGCAATAAATGTCTTAACGCTTAAACCTGTTGATATAGAAATATCATCTATTGCAAATATATTTAATGGATCTGCTAGTGCAACCATTATTTTTTCTTCTTCAAATCCAAATGCTATTAAGTTATATTTATTGCAAAGATTTTGAGGTACTATCTTAATGGCCTTTTTATCAAAATTAACATTATTCAAATCAATTTTCTTTATTCCAGTTTGAGTTTCTATAGCATCTATAATATCTTCTTCTGAAACAATTCCACTTTCAATTAGAACTTCACCTAACTTTTTACCTAAAAGCTTTTGTGTTTTTAATGCGTTTTGAAGCTGAAAAGGAGTTATTTTTTCTGCTATTACCAAGATGTCTCCAAGCCTTTTCTTTTGAACTATAGCCATACTCTCTCCTCCTATGTTTAATTTAATTCTAATTGTTAAAAAATTTCCTTTTTTGACCATTTAGTTTACTTATTTTAATATTAATATAGCCATATCGCTTTTTCAATCATAATATAAATTTAAATTAAACTCACATTTTATATAAAAAAATTTAGATATAGTGACAATATTTCCTTTCCTAATAAAATATACACAATTGAACCAATAGATATGTATGGACTAAAAGCAATTTCTGATTTCTTTTCCTTTAATTTAAATATCAATATTATTGCTGCTACTAATCCTCCCAAAACAACAGCTATAAATAAGCAAACTAAAATCCCCTTAATTCCTATAAATAAACCACAAACTCCTGCAACCTCTGCATCCCCTTGTCCCATTCCTTTTGTAATTACCACTATTAAATATATAATTCCATATCCAATAGCTCCTCCTAAAACATTATTACTAATGCTTATATCTTTAGTATATAATCCTACAACTATATAAATAGCAGCAAGCACTACTCCTAAAATAGTAGTAGATGAATATATATATTTAGAGTCTAAATCTATATAAGAAATAACAATTAATAAAGACGTTAAAAGACTATAAAATACAAAACTTAAGCTTAATCCAAATCTTAAAAATATTAATAAATACAATACTCCATTCAACAATTCAACTAGCGGATAGTTTATAGATATCTTTTTCCCACACTTTCTGCATTTTCCTTTTAAAAATAAATAACTTATTACAGGAATAAGATCTATTGCTTTAAGCTCATATCCACAACTTGTACAATGCGATGGTGGAAAAGCAATAGATTCTTCTCTAGGTATCCTATAGATACATACATTTAAAAAACTTCCTATACACAAACCTATTATTAATATTAAAATTTCCATAATAACCTCCTTAAAGTTATAAACTAAGGTATTAATTCTACATAGTATGAACATTTTCCTCTATGCTTTTTAAGTATATGTGTTTTAATTAAAATATTATCCATTAATTGTATTCTATAATCAGATATAACATATCAATTTCAAATTATACAACAAAAAAATCGGATAAAAGCACAATATTAAGCTTTAATATCCGATATTTCTATATTCTATATAATTTTACTCTGATTTTATTTAACTACTCTTAAAAATTCTCCTTCTTTATTAACTTCAAAATCCAATTCATTACTTATAATTTGATTTGCTTCTTCTATAGTCAGCTCTTTTATTTTGTTTAAACCTTCTAAATCCTTTATATACTTATTTATTGAAGATATTTTTTCTCTACTACCAGCTTCCATAGATTTTATAGAATCAGTATTAGCAAATTCAATTTTATCACTTATTTCAGCGGTTTCTACTGCTAAAATAAATTCTCTTATAATAGACTTTACTTCTACTTTCTTTGAATCAATAGAATATTTTTTGAAACTAGGTACTAATATAACTACTAATACTCCTATTATTGCTGCTACTGCAATTAAATCAAATATTGTAAATTTACTTTTTTTCCTTCTATTGATATTACTGCTCATACTGTACCTCCAAAGCTTTATCTTTGTTCTTTCTATAATTTATTATACTTTATAAATTATAATATTGTAATGTACTTAAAATCAATATAAGCCTTTGTATTTTTAATATTTTTTATATCTTAAACTTTTATTCAATTAATAATTATATTTTTATATTAATATACTTTTCAAATATTAATGTAATAAAAATTTTCTTAACTATTAAAAAGGAACTTAGAATCTCTAAGTTCCTAAATTTTTATTTATTAATACATTCCATCCATTCCCATTCCTGGTGCTCCTGGCATTGGAACTTCTTTTTGAGGAATTTCAACAACAGCTGCTTCTGTTGTTAAGAATGTTGATGCTACTGATGCAGCATTTTGAAGTGCTGATCTTGTAACCTTAGTAGGGTCAACTATACCAGCTTTAATCATGTTTACATATTCTCCATTTAATGCATCATAACCTATTACAGATTCGCAATTTTTAACATGTTCTATAATAACTGAACCCTCAACACCTGCATTAGTTGCTATTTGTCTCATTGGCTCTTCTAATGCTCTTACTATTATATTTATACCAACTTGAGTATCTGGAATATTTGAAGTTACTGATACTACTTCGTTAATTATATTAACATAAGCAGATCCGCCACCTGGCACTATTCCTTCTTCAACAGCTGCTTTTGTTGCTGCTAAAGCATCTTCGATTCTTAATTTCTTTTCTTTTAATTCTGTTTCTGTTGCAGCACCAACTTTAATTACTGCAACTCCACCAGCAAGTTTAGCTAATCTTTCTGTTAATTTTTCTTTATCAAATTCAGAAGTAGTTTCTTCAATTTGAGCTCTTATTTGTGATACTCTTTCCTTTATTGCTTCACTATTTCCTCTTCCATTAACTATTGTAGTGTTTTCTTTTGTAACTTTGACACTATCACATTGTCCAAGCATATCTAAAGTTACTTCTTTTATGTCTATTCCAAGTTCTTCTGATATAACTGTTCCACCTGTTAATATAGCTATATCTTGAAGCATTTCTTTTCTTCTATCTCCAAAACCTGGAGCTTTTACAGCTACACATGTGAAAGTTCCTCTTAACTTATTTACTACTAATGTAGTCATAGCATCCCCTTCAACATCTTCAGCTATAATAAGTAATTTCTTACCTTGTTGAACTATTTGTTCAAGTATTGGTAGTAATTCTTGAATGTTTGAAATCTTTTTATCTGCTATAAGAATTAATGGACTATCTAAAACAGCTTCCATTTTTTCTGTATCTGTTACCATATAAGCTGATACATATCCTCTATCAAATTGCATACCTTCAACTACATCTAATTCTGTGCCCATTGATTTTGATTCTTCAACAGTAATAACGCCTTCGTTACCTACCTTTTCCATAGCATCAGAAATTAACTTACCTACTTCTTCATCTGCTGCTGAAATAGCTGCAACTCTTGATATGTCTTCTTTACCATTAACTGGTTTAGAAATTTTCTTTATCTCTTCAACAGCCTTGTCTACAGCCATCTTAATACCATTTCTAATTAGTATTGGATTAGCTCCTGCAGTAACATTCTTTAATCCTTCTCTTATAATTGCTTGTGCTAAAAGTGTTGCTGTAGTAGTACCATCCCCTGCAACATCATTAGTTTTAGTTGCAACTTCTTTAACTAATTGTGCTCCCATATTTTCATATGGATCTTCTAATTCAATTTCTCTTGCTATAGTAACACCATCATTAGTGATAAGTGGTGCTCCAAATTTCTTATCTAAAACTACATTTCTTCCTTTTGGTCCTAATGTCACCTTAACTGTATCCGCTAATGTATCAACACCAACTTGCATTGATTTTCTTGCTTCTTCACTAAATTTAATCATTTTTGCCATAATTCTTTCCTCCCTTATTCAACTATTGCTAAAATATCATCTTGTTTTAAAATAGTATATTCTTCACCCTCAACCTTAACTTCTGTACCTGCATATTTTGAATAAAGTACTTTATCTCCAACTTTAACTTCCATTGCTATTCTATTTCCATCAACTATAGCTCCTGGTCCAACAGCTACAACTTCCGCCTCTTGCGGTCTTTCCTTTGCTGTTCCTGTTAAAACTATTCCACTTTTAGTTGTTTCTTCTGCTTCTAATTTCTTTATTACTACCCTATCTGCTAGTGGCTTAATGTTCATAAAAAATCCCTCCTATTTATATCTATAAATTTAATTACCCTTCTATATTAGCACTCATCAGATATAAGTGCTAACAATTTTATGATAATCTTTTACTTTATAATTTTCAAATGTTACCTAATATATTATTACCCTATATATTATAAATATTACCACTTTTCATTAATTATTTTCCATTTTCTCATGCTTTTATTGATTTTCTTAATTTTATGCATATGTTTATTTATATTATATCCATAGGTGATTTTCCTTCTATTTCTTTGACACAAAAGCCTAAAAATATCAAAAAAATCGGTGCTACCATTATTACACTAATATTAAAAAATGATTGTACTAAATACCCTAGTAATGTTAATAACAGAACCTTAAATAAATTATTATTTATATTTTTAATTAACTTATACATTATTACTCCAAGTAATAATAAGTATGATATTAAATTCCATATTCCATTGCTAACTGCGTATTCTAAAAATTCATTATGTGATTTATCTATATAAGCACTATGTTTATTTATATATTCTTGATGCTTTTCGCTATACTGCGAATCTAACCTATATTTTAATGTATCAGGTCCCCAACCTATAAAAGGATTATCTTTAAATGCACTCCATGAAATATTTAATATCTCAATTCTACCACTATCTTCAACTTTTGCTATACCAGTTTCATCAATTGCAATAGTATTAGTTGCACGTCCAATAATCTTACCATTAGTAGATAAATTTAGTAATAAAAAAATACTTAAAAATGATATAAATACAATTCCTGATTTTTTTAATCTCTTTTTATCTTTAATTACAAATATTAATCCAATAATTGAATAAATTATAAAAGCTAGCCATCCACTACGAGTCAATGTACAAATTAATGCTGTAAATAATATAATTGAATATATTAAATATCTCTTTCCTCCATAAAAAATATAAATTGCCATACTTATAAATAAAAATATACATAAATATGATGAAAAAAAATTTCTATTTCCTATCATTCCGATAGAATCACTCACTTGTATAAAACCAAACATCCAAAACTGTACAGGATCAATCCCATAAAATTGAAGAATCCCATATCCACCCATAATGCATGAAAAAATTAATACTAAATTCAAAAGCTTTCTATTTAAAATAAAATATTTAGATGCTAGTATAAAAAGTAAAATGTAAATACAATACATTACGAAGCCTTCATTCCGTTGAATGTTCCCCATAAAAGCTACATATTTTTGCGGTGACAATATACTTGGAATTAACATAGTTATCAGAAACACTAATGCTATCTTATGCTCAAAATTAAATTCTGTTACCTTTAATCCAATTAATGTAATAATAGAAATTACACCAACTCCATAAAGAAATATCATCTTACCAATTACATATCTAGGTGATGATACATTCATGACTATAAAAGGCATTATAATTACTACAGAATATAAGATTATGTTCACTAAAATTTTAAGATCAATTTCTTTTGTAAGAGCTACTCTTACTTTTTTATTTATACTTTCCATCCTAACACCCACTAGTAGAGCAATTTAAACGATAAATATAAGTTGGTGAAGATAAATAGAATATGTGGAATAAGCATTTAGAAGTACTTGGCGTGGGAAAAACTACTAGGCCTTAGTGTTGCTTAATTGTTTGAGCGCAACGAGTTAACCAAAACTCTTGGCTTAGTAGTTTTTTCAAGCCTAGTACTTCTTTGCACAGCTATTTAGCTTATGGAACATATCTAGTTATCGTAGCCTTTATATTCACAATTTATAACTATCTTTCTAAGTTTATATTATCATATTCCTCAAGTGTTTCATTATCTATTACAGCTTTCTTTGTAGCTTGAGCATTTATCTTATTGAATACTCCTTTTGCCTTAAATGGAGTTACTAGAGTCCCTGCCCCATTTATACATCCACCTTCACACATCATACCTTCAATAAAGTTCCCTTGCAATTTACCTATTTTAGCCATCGTCATTGTTTTCTTTATTTCTATTCCGCCAGATACTTTTACAGGATTAAAGTTTACTTCTAATCCTTGGCTTCTTATATAATTTTCTATAGCTGCTGTTAATCCTCCATGTGCTCCAAAGCCTCTTCCATATATAGAAGCATCATCAACAACATCTTCATCACAACTATCTATATCTACTTCAAAAGCACTAAATAATGCTAGTAATTCTTCAAATGTTATAACATAATCTACAGCATCCTTTACAGACTTTCTAACAGCTTCACTCTTCTTAGCAGTACATGGTCCAATAAATACAACCTTTGCATCTGGATCGTTATGCTTTATAAATCTTGCTGTTGCTATCATTGGAGAAACTGTACCTGATACCTTTTCTACTTCTGATGGGAACATTTTCTCTACATAACTTAAGAAACCTGGACAACAAGAATTTGTCATATAACTTTGTCCATCTTCCAATCTCTCTAAAAATTCTCTGCTTTCATGAACTGTTACAGCATCTGCTCCACAAGCTGCTTCAATCATATCTACAAAACCTAATTTCTTAATTGCATTCTTAATTTTTCCATATGGAGTTTTTGCTCCAAATTGCCCAGTTATAGCAGGTGCTACTACAGCATACATCTTTCTTCCTCTTGCAAGCCTCTTTGCTATAGGAACAATTAAGCTCTTATCTGAAATAGCTCCGAAAGGACATGCACTCATACAACTTCCACAATTAACACATGTTTCTTCCTTTATCATTGCTCTTCTGTCATCTTGATTTATGTCTAATGCTCCTGTAGGACATACTCTTTTACAAGGTCTCATAACTTCTGCAATAGCATCGTAAGGACATGCTTTTTTACACATTCCACATTCCTTACAAAGTTCTTGGTTTATGTATGCTCTTCCAGCAACATAAGTTATTGCGCCAAAATTACACGCTTCATGACATTTATGAGCTAAACAATTTCTACAAGAATCTGTAACACTGTATTTGTTTATTGGACATCTATCACATGCTGCTTCAATAACATATATTATTTGATCATCTTCTTTGATATCAACAAATTCATCATCTATATTATCTCCATTAGCTAAATATCCTGCTGCCAACTTTGCTCTTTCTAAAACAATAGCTCTTTCCTTATATACACAGCATCTATACATAGCTTTATCTCCCTTAATAATCTCATAAGGAATCTTTTCTATTGATTCTGTGGTTAAGTTGCCATCTTTAGCTAACTTAGCAACTTCTGTTAGCACCTCATGCTTAAGTTTCTTTAACTGAGTCTCGAATTGAAACATACCAAAATCCTCCTACTTAATAAATTTAAACAATACTCCCCATCATTATTATACCAGTTAATTTATACCAATTTGTTATATTTAAAATATTCAGAAAATTCATTTTAAAATGATAAGGACATGCTTTGCATGCCCTATTTATTATTTAATTAATTTCTAATATCTTTTCTTCTACATTTTCAACAGCATATACATAATCATCTAAATATTCACCAATTCTATCTTTCAACAATTCTTTAGCTATAGGTTTTAATACCCCTTCTCTAACCTTCTTGTATTGTTCATGCATAAATTGACTTATTATTGTCATCGGAATTTCAATGCCTTCTAAATTATTCATAAGTTTTTCTAAAGCAAAATTTACTTCATCTTTAGGCATATAATATCTTGCTCTATCAGATAAGCTATATTTTCTTTCTAACTTTATTTTTTCACCTGTTCCTGAATAATGATGCACCCAATCTTTAGGATTTTTTATCATACTAAAGTCTAATACTTCTATAAAATTAGATAATTCTACATTTTCATCATATTTCAATAGTTCATTTTCAATATGATTTAATGCAAATATACCTTCTCTGAAACCAAATGTTAATGCTGGTCCAACTTTTAAAATTATGAATCCGTCCTCTACCATCTCTTTTAAAGCTCTTGGCGTTTGATAATCTGTTGAATGAGCTTCAAATATTAACTGAGGATAATTTTTTAGTTCATCTATTAAATCTTTAGCCTCTTCTCTATTATATTCCCAAACATAATCACTACTAAATTCAACTCCTGGCTGTACTACTACGCCAATTACATATTGCCAAGCATCTCCTACTCCAAAGCTTTCAAAAGCTTTTTTAAATGTTTCTACTGTATTTTTAAAACCTTCTACACTAGTTACTTTAGGACCAGCCTCTTCTTCTTCTACTTGAGCTCCACCTGGTATAGGAACTTCACTTCCTATAATATAAACTGGATGCATAGCTTCATCATCTTTTTCTTTAAGCTCTAAATATGCTTCTTCTGCAACTTTACAAAGTACAGATGCTCTATTAGCTATTAAACTATCATCAAATATTTCATTTTCGAAATCACCATTTAACGGCATGCTAGTATCTATATGGATTTTACTAAAGCCAGCTAATACATATTCTCTTATTAGATTCTTAGCATTTTCCATAGCTTCTCTTGGGTTTATCGTTCTCCATGTTAATGGGCCTAAATGATCTCCCCCTAAAATTATTCTTTCTTTTGGAAATCCTACTTTATCAGCTATGCTATAAATATATTTTACATATTCCTTTGGTTTCATTCCTGTATATCCACCAAATTGGTCAACTTGATTTGCAGTTGCTTCCACTAAAAGCGGTATATTCTTATTTAAAAGCTTTTGCATAGCTGCTTCAATTACATATTGATTAGAACAACATACAGAAAATATTCCTACATTTTCACCACTTTTATATCTTTTAACTATATCTTTCATTGGATGTATCATTTCGTCACCTCTCAAATTCCTTTATATACTAAAAAATTACTTATAAAATCACTTATAACTTATATATGAAAGAAAATAATATTCCGGCAAATGCTTTCATATTATTTTCTGTCAAATTCCTTATTATGTTTTTATCTAAACCTTATTTAATTAAGCCTTTCCATTACTTCCACAAACCATTATTTTGTGAGCAACTATATTCTTCATAGCTTCTTTTCCTGGTGTCATATATTTTCTAGGATCATTAGCATCTGGATGCTCATTAAAGAATTTCTTTACTGCATCAGAAAATGGTATTTTTAAATCTGTTGCTACATTTACCTTGCATATTCCAAGGGAAATTGCTTTCTTTACTAACTCATCAGGAACATCTGATGCTCCATGTAAAACTAATGGAATATCTACAATATCTCTTATTTCCTTTAATCTATCAAAGTCAAGTTTTGCTTCACCTTTATATAATCCATGGGCTGTTCCTATAGCTATTGCCAATGAATCTATTCCTGTTCTTTCAGCAAACTCCTTTGCTTGTTTTGGATTAGTGTACATAGAATCTTTTTCATCTACTACTAAGTCATCTTCTTGTCCACCTAATCTTCCAAGCTCTGCTTCTACTGTAGCATCAAACTTATGAGCATATTCAACTACTTCTTTAACTGTCTTTATATTAGATTCATAGTCTTCATGTGATGCATCTATCATTGTAGATTTAAATCCTAAATCTACATAATGTTTTATTTCTTCTACATCTTCAAAGTGATCTAAATGTATAGCTATTGGAATATTATATTTTTCTGCTGCAACTTCAGCCATAGATACTATATATTCTCCACCTGCATAAAGTATTGTTGAAGGTGTTCCTGCTAAAATAACTGGTGACTTTAGCTCAGCTGCTGTATCTACAACTACTTGTAGAGTTTCTAAGTTATGAATATTAAATGCCGGTACAGCATATCCTTCTCTTTGAGCTTTTTTTAACATTTCTCTTGTTGATAATATTTTCATAATCTACCTCAACTCCTATTAATTAATATTTTTATATTACGTCTTCTTCATCAAATTTATCTTCAGTTTCTATCTTCTTAACGAAATCTTTATTGCATCTTTATCTAAATTAGTTGCAAATGTAACTAATTTAGATAAAGTTATACTCAATTTGTATAACTAAGTCTCTAATAATATCCCTACAATAAGAATACTCATTTCAATAAAAAGGCTTATTTATTGTATTTATGAATTACTACACCCTTAACAACTCTATTAACAGTTCCATCAGGTCTTGGATTATCAGGTGAAATTCCTAATTTAAGTGAATTAAATAATCCAAACATTTGTCCAAATAGCATATAATTGAATACTGTATAAACTTCAGGAATTACTTGTCCATCTATTTCTATATATTTGTCACATACACTATTTAGCTCTTCATTCTTTGTATAACTTATTACAGCTAACTTATGATTTCCTGAATCACTATTTATTTCTCTTATAAGATCCATATCATAAAGGTTAGTGTATTTATTAGTAGAATTCATAAATATTACTAAAGTGTCATCATTAATTATTGATTTTGGACCATGTCTAAATCCTAATACTGATTCACAAACTGTAGTTATTTTACCGCTAGTTAGTTCTAGATTTTTTAGAGCCATTTCTTGGCATAATCCTTTTAATATACCTGAGCCTAAATAAACTACTCTTGATGCATTTAAATCAACTAAATCCTTTATCTCTTTCCACTTATTATCTAAAATTAAGTTACCTTGATTAATCACTATATCTAAATACTTTTTATTTTCTTCTAAATTATCAATATCAAATACTAATAATGATGCTAATAACATACAACTAAAAGAACTTGTCATTGCAAAACTCTTGTCATTTGAAAGTTCAGGCATTAATATGCAAAGGTTGTTATCGCTTTTTTCAGCTTTCTTAGCAAGTTCTCCATCTTTATTACAGGTAATTACAACCTGTGATATATCTTTTACATTTTCCTGAAATAAATCAAAAGCTCCAACACTCTCAGGGCTATTCCCTGATCTTGCATATGATACTAATATTGTTGGTACATCTTCTTCAATAAACTCATACGGATTTGATACTAAATCTGTTGTAGCAATAGCTTCTACTCTTAAGTTCAACTTTTTTGCTAAGTATAAATAAATTGTATCTCCAACATAATCTGAAGTCCCTGCTCCAGTTAAAATTATTCTAGTATCATTTTTTAATCTTCTACCAAAAAAACTTTTAATTTTATCTTCATTTTCCTTTATTATATTGTAGGTTTCTCCCCATAATTTGGGTTGTTGCCTTATTTCTGTAGCTGTATAAGTTGCCCCCAACCCCTTAATTTTTTCATTATCCATTCCAAAAAACATTTTAATACCTCCTGCACATTTTTTAATGTAATTATTACTATAAATATTAATTTTTATTGTTTTGTCCATACTTAGTTTTGTCTATACTTAAGTTTATCTACTCTAGATATATTCCTCTGTACTCTTCTACTCCAAGTTCATTTCACTGAGTAAATATTTCTATTTAAACTTTTTTTATTTTGCTAAAGGCAATAACATTTATAATTCCTATATAAAGGCTATATATTGCACCTAATATACTTAAAACTAAAAATAATATGTTAAAGTTTTGTTGTATTGCATTTATTACAATAAGAACACTTAATAAGGCATACGCACAAGCTTTCATAACTACTTTTTCTTTTTCATTGCTTTTTATTATATTTTCTAACATTGATATCTTACGTTCTCTTTTAAAGTTTTTAATTACCTTTAGCTGTTTTAAAAATATAAATCTAAAATATAGTTCGACTATCCCTATAGCTCCAATACCAACTAAAAAAGTATTTAGTAATGAACTAAAATAATCTCCTAGTAAAATCATAACAATGAATATAATTGAATATCTGTAATAAAATATCTTAAATTTTTGTTCTATTTGTTTAGATACAATATAACCATTTTTGTCAAAGAAATTATAATAAACAGTGTCTCCATAAAGATCCAAATATATATTCTTTCCAGCTATATTCACAGCATCTCTTTTCACTATAACATCGCCTTTCCTAAACAATATGTTTGATTTACAGAATAGTCATCATTTATAATTACTAAATCACTATCATATCCAACGCCTATTCTTCCCTTGCGTTTATCAATGCCTAAGCATTTAGCTGGATTAATAGTGCATGAATTAATAGCATAATTAAAAGGTACCATAGCTTCTTCAACTAATATCCTTAGACCATCATTCATCTTTAATGTAGAACCTGCTAATCCCTTTGTTTCTACTAAATGTGCACTTCCATCTTCATAAATTTCTATTTCATTTCCTCCAAAAACAAATTTAGTACCTGCTTCAAAGCCCTTTGCCATTAAGGCATCTGTAACCATAATTCCATAATCTGGCCCCTTTGCATTGAAGAAATTATATAAAGCTGTGGTAGTAGAATGATTTCCATCACAAATTATCTCCCCATACATACCTCTGACCCTTAGCGCAACTCCAACTAACCCGTTTTTTCTATGATTAAATGGAGTCATCCCATTATATACATGAGTTTGTGACCGAGCCCCATGAGCAAAAGCAAATATAGCTTCTTCATATGTAGATGCTGAATGCCCTATACTCACCACTATGTTATTTTTAAATAAATATTCTGTAAGTGAATAGTCCTCATCTATTTCAGTTGCTAAAGTTACATATTTTATTAATCCCTTTGCTGCCTTTTGATAGCATTGAAATTCTTGAATAGTAGGTTTAACTATATATTCTTTTGGTTGAGCACCCTTATATTCCATATCAAGATAAGGACCTTCAAAGTGAATCCCTAGTATTTCTGCTCCTTCATATCCATTTTCAACTACATTTGCAATATTACTTAGAGCTTCAATAAGAACTTCTTTACTTTGAGTTATAGTAGTAGGTAATATTGATGTAACCCCTTCACTTACTATACTCTTTGTCCAATTTCTCAAGCCTTTTTCATTTGCATCATTTGTATCAAATCCATATGCACCATGACAATGAATATCTATAAAACCTGGTAAAATCCTCTTGCTGCCATAATCATAAGCATCTGCCTTTTCATTGTAAGCATAGATATTGACTATTTTATTATCATCAATCTCAATTTGAGCTGGAATAAATTGATCAGCAATCCATACTTTTTTACTTTGTATTAACACATGGCATACCTCCTAAATTAACTTAATCTCATTATACATAAGTTTATCCAGCTAATATTTGCACTTTTGAACATATATCTTATATCTTTTACCATACTTATTGAATTTAAATAACTCCACATTATAATTATAATTATCAAGTATTGTACAAACTATTTTGGGAGATGATAAAATGATAGGATTAATAATTAGCGGACATGGTAACTTTGCATCAGGATTGCACACCTCCTTAAAGTTAATTGCAGGAGAACCTTCTAATATAGAATACGTTGACTTTAAGGAGACAGATTCTATAGAAGATTTAAAGAAAAAATATTATACTTCATTAAAAAATTTAAGAAATTGTGATAACATTTTAGCACTTAGTGATTTACCTGGAGGGTCCCCATTTAAAACTTTAGTAGAGGTTAAAACAGAAATGGACAAGCCTATGGAAGTAATTGGCGGTACTAATTTGCCTATGCTTCTTGAAATATCTATGCTTAAAGATGTTATAGATGATTTATATTCATTATCTGAATCGGCTATAGAGGTAGGTAAAAACGGTATTATAAAATATGAGTTTATAGCTCATGAAGATGATGAAAGTGAGGATGGTATATAAAATGGTAAATTGGGAAGTGGTTATATGGACATGTATCACTATTGCTGTATTATTAGGAATTGGAGCCTTAATATTGCTATTTATATCTGCTAAAAACATAAAAAAAAGAACTGCTGAACTAAAGGAAGTCCATGTTGAATTAAAGCCTGGAATGAAAGTAATGTTCTGTGGTGGAATTTATGGCAAAATAGTATCTGTAAGAGAAGATCAAGTAGAGGTTGACGTTGCTAAAAATACAGTCATAACTATATCTAGATATTCAATTCAAAATATTCTATAAAATATAAGGGACTGTATCAAAATAAATTTTTATATTAGACTATAAAAATGGAAGTTCTAATTCGAGCTTCCATTTTTGCGCACATATAAATAATATTCCAAAATTTCTTTTTAATTTTGAAAGTCCCTAAGGCAAGTAAAATCAATGGTTTAAAAAGGGGGACGCGAAACGCGACCCCCTTTATAAAAATAAGATATTAACTTTTTAAGGCAATAAAAAACTTACTTGAAATTGGATAAATTTTATATTAAATATATTTTTCAGACTGCGCCTTTTTTCTTATTTAAATAAAGTTTGAGCATATTCACTAGGACTTATTTCGTAATGTTGTGTAAAGGCTCTTGAAAAGTAATGGATTGAATTAAACCCTAACATAAATGCTATTTCGCTAATAGTATATTTATTTTCTTTAATCAATTGTTTACTCTTAGCTAGTTTTAAATCATTAATGTATTTCTTCGGAGATATATTTAAATTGTTTTTAAATAATGTTTGCAATGATGATCTGGACACTGAAAATCTTTCGCAAAGCTCTCCTATACCTATTGGAGATTCAATATTTTTATTAATATATTCTATTATTCTTTCTAATAATTCATCTTGAAAATGCTGATATGATTCTTTTGGCAATTTACTATCATCTACCTCTAAATAATCATATTGAAATAATCGAATTATAATTTCATGAAAATTGCTCAAAATAAGATTTTCCGAATACGGTATTGTGTTTGATGATATATTTTTTGCAAAAGTTCTTACTGCATTATACAATTCCTTTCTACACTGAAATATCCTATTGCATATTGAACTATCATCATCAGATTCCATATCAAAAATAATTGTTAAATATGAGCAAGATGAATCACTATTCACAGATTGAGTGTGAAATTGATTTTTTCCATATATAATTAAATCATATGGATTTAATGTATAATCAACGCCATCAATAGATGTATTTAAAATCCCATTATCAACAAATGTTAATTCATATAGATTATGACTTTCTCCTTTAAATTTATAATTAGGACTTTTAATTGTATAGTAGTAAGCTATTATTTCTGGAATATTTATAGTAGGTAATATTCTATTATAAACATATGGTTTATTTAAAAATTCAAGTCTAAGGTTGTACCCTAATGGTATTATTAAATTAAAAGTAGTTTGGGATGTCATCGAAATAACATTAAAATACATATTAGACTTTATCTCTAACTTTCTATGAATTGCAAAAAGCTTGAAATTACCATTATTTGAATCACTTATTAGTATAGCCGCCATTCCTTCAACTACTTCTATATATACTGGCTCTGAAAAATTATATAAGCTAGAAATAACCTTATCACTAGTTACAATTTGCTTTAATATCAAATTCTCCTTTTCTACATCTTTAGCTTCATCATAAATAGAACCATACTTTTTAAACTCAACATTTGTTGTCTTATCATACATAATAAATCACCTCACTATAAATTTATAACTTCATTTTAAATGTAACTTTTTATTATTTTTAATCAATATAGTAGATGCATGTAAAAATTAAATATCAATTTTACTATTTTACTTAGAGAAGCATATTAAATTTTAATCCACTGATTAAGATTATTAATTGAAACAAATATATAAGATTATCAGTATATAAATAAATATATTTATATATTACCACTTAAATTATTCATTTACAAAACCCCTCTGTAAACGTTGTTAAAAATAATAAATTAAATACCAAAAAGTATAAAGATTATTATTTATATTAGTTATATAATAACCTTGTATTCAATCAAAATAAAGTGTTTACATAAAAGGAGGTGAGAATATGCCAAATATTATATTAACAAGAATAGACAACAGATTAATTCATGGACAAGTTGCAACTCAATGGTGTGGTTCTATTGGTGCAAACTTGATTCTAGTTGCAAATGATGTTGTAGCTGAAGATAAATTAAGACAAGGCTTAATGGATATGGCTGCTCCATCTTATGCTTCAACTAGATATTGGACAATTGAAAAAACTATAACTACTATTCATAAAGCTAGCGCTAAACAACTTATATTTATAGTTTGTGAAACTCCTGCAGATGTATTAAAACTTGTTGAAGGTGGTGTACCGATAAAAAAAGTTAATATTGGAAACATGCACATGGCAGAAGGAAAAAGACAAGTTGCTGGTTCTGTTGCGGTAGATGACAAAGATGTAGAAGCATTCAAAAAGTTAAAGGAATTAGGAGTAGAGCTTGAAATAAGAAGAGTCCCTACTGAAAATTCAGAAAGTATTGATAAGATATTTAAATAATTAAATAATACGGGGGAATGCTAAATGGATTTTAATATTATACAAATTCTATTGGTTGCAGTATTTGCATTTATTGCAGGTATTGATCAATTTAGTTTCTTAGAATCATTGTATCAACCAATTGTATCAGGAGCTGTTATTGGTGCAATTCTTGGAGACTTACAAACTGGACTTATTGTAGGTGGTACTTATCAATTAATGACAATCGGTAATATGCCTGTAGGAGGAGCTCAGCCTCCAAATGCAGTTATCGGAGGAATAATGGCTGTAGTATTTGCCATTTCTTCTAAATTAGAGCCAACAGCTGCAGTTGGACTAGCAGTTCCATTTGCATTAATAGGACAATATTGTGTTACATTATTATTCACAATTATGTCTCCATTAATGTCAAAAGCTGATAAATATGCTGATAATGCAGATGCAAGAGGAATTGAAAAGCTTAACTATGGCGCAATGTCTGCTTTAGGATTATTCTTTGCACTTGTAGTTGTTATAGGTTTAATAGGTGGTAGTGCTGCTGGTGAAACATTATCTAATTTATCAGCACAATATTCTTGGTTCATGGATGGACTTGGTGCTGCTGGTGGAATGATGCGCTATGTTGGATTTGCAATTTTATTACGTATCATGTTATCAAATGACTTATGGGGAATTTACTTTGCAGGTTTTGCACTAGCAACTATAATAGGCAAAATCGAAGGTCTATCTGGATCTGCATTATTAATAATTGCATTCATTGGAATAGCAGTATGTATTTACGACTTCCAAATTAATGTAAAAATGAAAGCTGCTTCAGCAAATATAGGAATAGGAGGAGATGACGAAGATGGAATCTAATAGTACATTATATAAAGATTTGACTCCTGCCAAACAACTCGATAAGAAAACTTTAAATAAAATGGTTTGGCGTTCATTATTCTTACAAGCTTCATTTAACTATGAAAGAATGCAAGCTGCTGGATGGCTATATGGAATATTACCTGGACTTGAAAAAATTCATACTAATAAAGAAGACCTTTCAAAATCCATGAAACACAACTTAGAGTTCTTTAATACTCACCCATTCCTTGTAACTTTTGTTATGGGTATAATTATGTCATTAGAGCAACAAAAAGCCGATACTAATACTATTCGCGCTGTCCGTGTTGCTGCTATGGGTCCTTTAGGTGGAATTGGAGACGCTATTTTCTGGTTCACATTAGTTCCAATTACTGCTGGTATCACTGCTAACATGGCTATTGGTGGATCCTTAATTGGTCCAATACTATTCTTGCTAATATTTAATGGTGTTCAATTTGCAATTAGATATTGGTTAATGCATTGGTCATATAACTTAGGTTCAAAGGCAATTGATATCTTAACAAAAAATGCTAAGGAATTTACACGTTCAGCTTCTATGTTAGGAGTATTCATAGTTGGAGCTCTTACTTCAAACTATGGTGCAACAAAGTTAGCTATTGAAATACCAAATGGAGAAGCTCCAATTAATATACAAAATATATTAGATGGTGTTCTTCCTCAAATGCTTCCACTAGCTCTAACATTAATGTTATTCTACTTAATTAAGAAAAGAAAATGGACTCCTGTTGCATGTATAGGTTTATTACTTGTACTTGGAATAGTTGGTGCTTTATTCGGTCACTTATTTGGATTCACAATGTGGGCTAAATAATTTACTTCAAAAAGAGGACATGCTATTTATTAGCAGTCCTCTTTTTTAATTATTAATATAATCATAGTATTCTCAACTTTATAAACATATAAACTTTTCTATCTCAGTATAAAAAAGAACAAACTCTTCTTTAAAATCCACTTACTTATTTATATCTTATATATTTCAAAAATACATTTTTATAATTTACTTAAATATTTCTTTTACATTATCAGGTACTGTATTACCAGCTAAAGTATATGCTAATAAAACAGATCCATTCCAAGGATCAAGTGCAGGTTCTTGTAAATGGCACTTTAATCCTGATTCATTTATCATTTCTTTAAGTGGCTCTAAAACATGCTTACCTGACTTAAATACACCACCAGTATATGAAACAACAAACTCATCTTTGAAATTTAATTCTTTTGATATAGCAGATATATGTTCAAATATAGCTTTTGCTGCATCTTTAAATATATTTTTACAAGCTGGACATCCCTCTTCTGCTGCTAAAAAGCATATTGTTGAAAACTTAGCTAATTCTGTTCTATTAAATTTCAATCTATTAAATGCAATATCAACAATTTCATATTTATATGTTATATTATATTCTTTTTCAAGTATATCAACTAAAACAGTTTCTTCGCTTCTTCCATCTTTTTGCTTTGTATATTCATTAATCGTTCTAAGTGCAATCCAATAAGCACTTCCATCATCGCCTATTCCTGGTCCAAAACCACCACATCTTGCTAGTTTACCTTCGGCATTTCTACCATAAGCTATGCTTCCTGTACCTGCTACTACATTTATACCTGGCTTGCAAGCAGTTCCTCCTGCCCATCCATTGACAGCATCATTATCAATTGAATATGGTACTTCCATAACTTCTTTTATAGCTTCATCAATTTTAACCATATCATCTAAGCTTTCACCATATCCTGGCACTCCTGCAAAAGCATATGAGATATCCCTTACAGAAATCTTTGATTCTTCACATATATTAGAAATATTTTCTCTTAGTTCATTCTTAATTCCTTCTACACCAACTTGATGGATGTGTATAGTTGCTCCTTCTCTTTCGCATACCTTTTGTAACTTTTCATCTACTAATAGATATTTTGTTTTAGTGCCTCCACCATCAATTCCTAAATAATACATTTTGTTTCCCCCTACAATATTTATGTTATATGATTGGATATTTTACATGTATTATTACCAACTTTGCTACCTATAATCTACATTTTCCACTTTATATATTATATTAAAATCCATTAATTTAATTATATAATTATTATTACTAAATTCCAATATTTATATTTTATGAAATAAAATAGTTAAAAGTGAAAGAAGTAATTTCTCACATATATTTTTTAGTTTTGCAACACAAAACACTTTAACTTTTTCACTCTTAAGCTTTCAATAATAAATTTCTTCGCAATTTGCTAAAATCTATACTTCGATTTTATTTTCTCTAGCATAGTAGAAAAGATATTGCTGAGCCATTCCTGATAAAGCTCCAAATTTATCTCTTGCAAATACTCTCATCTTGTTTAGTGATACATCTGGCGCTACATAAAAATGAATCATAGCTCTTTTAACCCATACATCTACAGGGAAAGCTGAATGCTTTGTCATTGAAAATAACATTATGCAATCTGCTACCTTAGCACCTACCCCCATAAATTTCTGTAAAGCTATATGACACTCATCATCACCTAATGATTTTATATATTCTAAATCAAAATCTAATATTTCTGGTCTTTCATCATACTTACTAGGATTTAGTTTTATATCTTCCTTAACTTCTATAGCTTCATTTACCTTTTTAATTGTATCAACTATGTACTTACTTCTAAAAGATGCTCCTGTTTCTTGAATTTCTTCTAATGTAGCATCCTTAATTGCTTGTGGAGTTGGAAATGTATAATATTCATTTCCCTTGTATTCTATTTTTTCTCCCCATCTCTCACATATCTTTTTAACTGTTTTCTTTATTGAAGGGATACTATTTCTTGCAGATATTATAAAGCTTATAAGAATTTCAAAAGGATCTTGATTTAATATTCTTATTCCATAACCAAACTCAACACTTTTTCTAAGTATCTCATCTTTTGCAAGAACATCTTTTATTTCATCATAATTTCTTTCTAAATCAAAATAATTCTTCCATATGTTATTAAAGTCTTCTTCATTGGAATTATATATAATAACTTCATCATCATTTTGAATCACTTCAATAACTCTTCCATAAGCAACTACAATATAGTTATTATCTTCTATCTTATCCCACCTAAAGCATTGCCCACACTCTAGTATTTGTTTTATATTAAAGTTTTTTGTACCTTGTATTACTACTTTATTATCTTCAAAAATAGCATTTTTAAAATCCATTTCTTCACCTCTTATATATAATTAATATACCATTAATATATTATTTATCCCCGAGATATTAATAAACTATTCTTACTTAGCCATCTTCCCCCTAAGAATTAAACTAAATATTAATAATTTTTATCTTTATAAATTATATCATACTCTCAATAAAAAATGGATAATATGTATTCAATAATAATTTATATAAAGAAAGATAGAGAAATTAAGTAAATTTCTCTATCTTAAAAAAGTTCAACAAATCAAATCCATATTAAATCAAATCATATTTAGGGTAAATTTTTAATAATTATAGAATCCTCTACCAGTCTTTCTTCCAAGATATCCAGCTCTAACATACTTTCTTAGAAGATTACTTGCTCTGTACTTTGTATCTCCTGTTTCATTATATAAAACATCCATAATAGCTAAGCATACATCTAATCCTATAAGATCACCTAAAGCTAAAGGTCCCATTGGATGGTTTGCACCATATTTCATAGCCGTATCTATATCTTCAACTGAAGCTATTCCTTCTTGAAGAATAAATGATGCTTCATTAATCATTGGAATAAGTATTCTATTAACAACAAATCCTGGAGCTTCTGCAACTTCTACTGGTTCCTTACCAATTGCTAATGATAATTCCTTTATAGAGTCAAAAGTTTCCTTTGATGTTGCCATTCCTCTTATAATTTCTACTAGCTTCATTACTGGAGCTGGATTAAAGAAATGCATTCCTATAACTTTATCAGGTCTCTTTGTTGCTGAAGCAACTTCTGTTATTGATAACGATGATGTATTAGAAGCTAATATAGTAGATTCTTTACAAATCCCATCTAATTCCGCAAATATACTCTTTTTAATTTCCATATTTTCAACAGCAGCTTCAATTACTAAATCACAATCTTCTGCAAGAGATAAATCAGTAGTTCCAGTTATTCTTGAAAGAACAGCTTCTTTATCTTCTTCACTCATCTTACCCTTAGCAACTAACTTAGTTAATCCCTTATTGATTCCGTTTATTCCTCTTTCAACAAATTCATCCTTTATATCTCTAACTATTACTTCATAACCCTTTTGAGCAAAAGCTTGAACTATACCTGCTCCCATAGTTCCTGCACCTATAACAAAAATCTTTTCCATATTAAAAACCTCCCGTTTCTTCAATTCACAATTGACAATTGATAATTTAGGTGATAATTTCATAACTCAGTAAACTGGTCTATTTCTTTAATTGTCTACTTTCCATTGTCCATTATCAATTGTTATTTCCTTAATTATACATTATTAATTAGTTTTCTTTCATTGCTTTTACTTGTGCTGTCATCTCTGGAACAACTTTTAGCAAGTCTCCAACTATTGCATAATCTGCTGTTTGCATTATTGGAGCTGATGCATCTTTATTTATAGCTATTATTAAATCTGAATCTTGCATACCTGCAACGTGTTGTATTGCACCTGAAATACCACATGCTATATATATAGTTGGCCTTACTGTTTTACCTGTTTGTCCAACTTGATAATCTCTTTCTATCCATCCATTTTCTACAGCTGCTCTTGAACCTGCTACTGTTCCACCTAAAGCTTCTGCTAATTCTTCTAAAATAGCAAAATTTTCTTTTGAACCTACTCCTCTACCACCTGAAACAATGAAGTTAGCTTCGCTTATATCAACGATATCTTTTGCTTCTTTTACTATCTCAACTATTTTAGTTCTGATATCTGAATCTGCGATTTTTACTTCTACTTCTTCTACAGTAAAGTTTCTATCTTCATCTGAAATCTTTGAAAATACTCCTGGTCTTACTGTTGCCATTTGTGGTCTGTGATCTGGACATGCTATTGTAGCCATTAAGTTACCACCAAATGCTGGTCTTGTTGCTAATAAATCAGCTTTTTCTACATCGACATCTAAAACTGTACAGTCTGCTGTTAATCCTGTAGATAACCTTGCAGCTACTCTAGGTCCTAGGTCTCTTCCAATGAAAGTTGCTCCTATAAATAATATTCCTGGCTTTCTTTCATTTGCTAAATCACAAATAACCTTTGTATATCCATCAGTAGTATAGTGCTTTAATAATTCATTTTCTGCCACTAAAACCTCATCTGCTCCATGTCTTCCTAATACATCAGCTAAACCCTTTATATTATCTCCTAATAAAAGAGCTGTTAATTTTACTCCTAATTTATCAGCAATTTTTCTACCTTCACCAAGTAATTCTAAAGAAACCTTTTGAAGTTCTCCTTCTCTTTGCTCAGCAAATACCCATACGCCTCTGTAATCTGCTATACTCATCTTTTTTACCTCCCATATTTCCTAGATGTAGTGTTTTTCTTTTAATTTACCTAATACATATTTTACAGCTTCATTTGGAACTTCATTTATTAATTCTCCTGCTCCCTTAGCTTCTTTAGTCATTGACTTTTTAACCTTCGTTGGTGAACCTTTAAGTCCTAGTTCTTCTTTATTCACTTCTAGGTCAGCTGCTGACCAAATTTTTATTTCTGTATTTGCAGTATCAAAGATATATCTAACATTCATATATCTTGGTTCATTTAATTCTTTTATAGCTGTTAAAAGAACTGGTCCATTAACCTTTATTAATTCATACCCATCTTCTAATGCTCTATTTACTAATAACCCATCATCTTCTACTTTAACACCTTGAACATATGTTACTTGAGGTATATTTAAATGTTCTGCAATTTCTGGTCCAACTTGTGCTGTATCTCCATCTATAGCTTGTCTTCCAGCAAAAACTACATCATATTCTAATCTTCTTATTGCTCCTGCTAAAGTTTTTGAAGTTGCTAGTGTATCAGCTCCTGCAAAAGCTCTATCAGTTATAAGTATAGCTTCATCAGCTCCCATACATAAAGCTTCTCTTAATGCATTTTGTGCTTGAGGAGGCCCCATACTTACTACTGTAACCTTTCCACCTACATTATCCTTTAAAGTTAAGGCTGCTTCTAAAGCATGCTTATCTTCTGGATTTATTATTGATGGAACACCATCTCTTATAAGAGTCCCTGTCTTTGGATCAATTTTAACAGCTGTTGTATCTGGAACTTGTTTTAAACAAACTACTATATTCATCTATAAATCCTCCCCTATTATCTTAAAGCATTTCCTGAAATAACCATCTTTTGAACTTCTGAAGTTCCTTCATATATTTCAGTTATTTTTGCATCTCTCATCATTCTTTCAACTGGATATTCCTTAGTGTATCCATATCCACCAAATATTTGGACTGCCTTAGTTGTTACATCCATAGCAACTTCTGCTGCATAAAGTTTAGCTCTTGCTGCATCTACTGAATATGGAAGTTTATTATCCTTTAACCAAGCAGCTTTATAAACTAAATGCCTTGCAGCTTCAATTTTAGTATCCATTTCTGCTATCATCCATTGAAGTCCTTGGAAAGCTGCTAATGGTTTTCCAAATTGTTTTCTTTCTTTCATGTAAGCAACAGCTTCTTCAAATGCTCCTTCTGCAATTCCTAGAGCTTGAGCTGCAATACCAATTCTTCCTCCATCTAGAGTTTTCATAGCTATACCAAAGCCTTTACCTTCTTGTCCAATTAAATTTTCTTTTGGAACTATACAATTGCTCATAACTAACTCTGTTGTTGAAGACGCTCTAATTCCAAGCTTTTCTTCTTTCTTTCCAATTGAGAAACCTTCAAATTCTTTTTCAACTATAAATGCTGAAATTCCTCTTGTTCCTTTACTTCTATCAGTCATAGCAAAAATAATAAATGTATCAGCTACTCCACCATTTGTTATAAATATCTTTGATCCATTTAATATATAATTATCTCCATCTAATACAGCTACAGTTTGTTGTCCTGCTGCATCTGTACCAGCTCCTGGTTCAGTTAATCCAAATGCACCTAATTTTTTACCACTTGCAAGATCTACTAGATATTTTTCTTTTTGCTCTTTTGTTCCAAATTGCTCTATTAAAGAAGCACAAAGAGAAGTATGAGCAGATACTATAACACCTGTAGTTCCACAAGCTTTTGATAATTCTTCTACTGCTATTATATAAGAAAGAGTGTCTCCACCAGCTCCACCATATTCTTTAGCAAATGGAATTCCTAACATTCCAAGCTTGGCCATTTTTTCAACATTCTCCATAGGAAATCTTTCTGTTTCATCAATTTCAGCAGCAATTGGTTTTACCTCATTCATAGCGAATTCTCTAACCATTTGTCTTACTAATTCTTGCTCTCTAGTTAATTGAAAATTCATTTATTATACCTCCTCGATATTGCACCCATTTTTACTTAACTACATATATTTTAATTTTTCGATAATTCGTTATATTTCATTTTTTCTGACTATTTGTTATAAAAATTTTTATTTCTCTTTTCAATAAAAGCTGTCATTCCTTCTTTTTGATCTTCTGTTGAGAAGCACTTTCCAAAATCTTCAGCTTCAATTTCTATAGCTCTATCTATATCAACTTGCATTCCCCTATTTATTGCATCTTTACATAACTTAACTGCAATTGGAGCATTATTAATTATTGCCTTTGCCATAGCTTTTGCTTCTTCCATTAAATTTTCAAGGGCTACAACTTTATTTACTAAACCAATTCTAAGCGCTTCCTCTGCTTTTACAGTTGCACATGTATAAATAAGTTCTTTAGCTTTACCTTCTCCAACTAATCTAGGCAATCTTTGAGTTCCACCAAATCCAGGTGTTATTCCAAGACCAACTTCTGGTTGAGCAAATCTTGCTTTTTCAGAAGCTATTCTTATATCACATGCCATAGCCAGTTCACATCCACCACCAAGGGCAAATCCTGATACTGCTGCAATAACAGGCTTGTTTAGTTTTTCCAATCTTCTGAAAACTCTATTTCCTAAAAGGCCAAATTCTTTTCCTTCATCCTCTGATAAATCTTTCATTTCTGAAATATCAGCTCCGGCAACAAAAGCCTTTTCTCCCGCTCCTGTTAATATAACACAGTAAATATTACTATCATTTTCTAAGTCTTCTAATACTACGTCTAAATCCTTTAATGTTTCTGAGTTTAATGCATTTAATGCTTTAGGTCTATTAATTGTAACAATCGCTAGATTTTCCTCTTTTTCAAGAATTATATTTTTCAATTCCATTATAGAATCCCCCTTTTATCCATGATTATATTAAATTTATTCAATAGACATAACCCATGTAGTATCTTATGATTGCATTTAAAACATATTAATAATTGAATTTATGTTAGTATGTATCATATAGAATCAATTTGTTAATCTTATAACAATCATAAGCAAAAATAATTGAAGCAGATGCTTCAATTATTATTATAAACTCTTAAATTTTCTTTTGCAATAACTATTTCTAATTTAATCCAATTATCAATTTAGTTATTTATTTTCATTTTTATCATGTAATAAATATATTAATGTTAATAAGCTTTCTGATAAATGAACATTTTCTACTGTTACATCCTTAGGTACAGATAAGTCAACAGGTGCAAAATTCCATATACCTGTTACTCCATTTTCCACTAGAATATCGCATACCTTTTGAGCATTAATTCTTGGAACACAGATTATACCTATATCTATACTATTATCTTCAAGATAATTTTTTAGTATATCTATATCTTGTATTTCTATATCTCTTATTCTCATTCCTAAAAGTTTTGGATTTGCATCAAATATAGCTTCTATATCTAACCCAATTTGTGAGAATCTGCTGTAATTTGCTATTGCCTGACCTATATTACCAGCTCCAATGATTACGCCCTTATATTCTCTATTTAACCCTAATATTATGCTAATTTGATTATATAAGTCCTTTACATTGTATCCATATCCTTGTTGACCAAAGTCACCAAAGCAATTTAAATCTTGTCTTATTTGTGATGCCGTAAATCCTATTTTTTCTCCTAGTTCTTTTGAAGAAATTCTATCTACATCATTTCTTAATAACTCTTGTAAATATCTATGATATTTTGGTAATCTCTTGATTACGGCCATTGAAATATTCTTTTTCTTATCCATACTATATTTTCTCCTACTTTCTCTTATCTTATATATTAAAACAATATTATTCATCTTCATATTTATATTTTACCACTTTTATTATAATTTTAAAATAACTTAGGTTATCTATTTAACAAACTAAAACGTATATTAAATAGTTAATTTTTTCTCAATCATAAAAGTTTACTTAGTAATATTTTGGTCAATTAATATACTTTTTATATATTTTTTTATTAGTTTTAATTTTTATTTTCAAACAAAATTTAGCGTAATTATATTATATAAAAAAATTAAGACTTATGTATAACGTAGCAGATCCGTTATACATAAGTCTCAAATTTATACAGAGCCCCCAATGTGCTCTGTAAACAAGATAATGATCTTGTATGCTTCCCTTATGCCTGAAATGTTCTCAACCTAATTTATTATATTTAATATGCTGAAATTTGTCAATAAAAATAGTATTTGAAATTATTTCAAGCATCTTGTTGAATTTATTACTGCTATTACTGTAACTCCGACATCTGCAAATACAGCTTCCCACATATTTGCAATACCAAAAGCTCCTAAAAGTAATACAAGAACTTTTACTCCTAATGAGAATATTATATTTTGCCATAATATTTTATTTGTTTTTCTTGCTACTTTAATAGCTGTAACTAATGCTTCAGGATCATCTTTCATTAGAACTACATCTGCTGCTTCTATAGCTGCATCTGATCCAATACCACCCATAGCAACTCCAATATCCGCTCTTGCTAAAACCGGTGCATCGTTTATTCCATCTCCTACAAATATAACTTTCCCTTCAGTTGAATTATTTTTAATTAACCCTTCTACTTTTTCAACTTTATCTCCTGGTAATAATTCAGCAAATACCTTATCTACTCCAACTAATGATGCTACCTTTTCTCCTACTGATTTGTTATCTCCTGTTAGCATAACTGTTTGAGATACACCAATAGCCTTTAATCCTTCTATTGCTGATTTAGAACCTTCCTTTATTTCATCTGAAATTACTATATTACCTTTATATTCATTATTTATTGCTACATGAACTATTGTTCCAATTGAATTTATATTATTATATTTTATTTCAAATTTTTCCATAAGCTTATAGTTACCAATTAATACTTGTGAATTATTGATTGTTACCTTAATTCCATGTCCAGATATCTCTTCGTAGTCACTTAGCTCATTAGAATCTATTTCTTTTCCATATTCCTTTATTATAGATTGTGCTATTGGGTGATTTGATAAACTTTCTGAAATAGCTGCAATCTTTATTAATTCTTCCTTAGCTATGTCAACGTTATTTATTTCTGTTACTTTGAAAACACCTTTTGTTAATGTTCCTGTTTTATCAAAAACAACTGTATTAACATCTTTAAGTGCTTCTAAATAGTTTCCACCTTTAACTAATATACCTTTTCTAGATGCACCACCAATACCTGCAAATAATCCTAGAGGAATTGAAACTACCAAGGCACATGGACAAGATACTACTAAGAATATTAATGCTCTATAAATCCAGTCATAAAAACTTGCATCCTTAATAACTAGAGGTGGTATTATTGCTAATGCTAATGCAGAGAAAACAACTATTGGAGTATATATCCTTGCAAATCTAGTTATAAACTTTTCAGTTGGTGCTTTTTTATTAGAAGCATTTTCTACTAACTCTAGAATTCTAGAAACTGTTGATTCTTTAAAGTTCTTAGTTACTTTTACCTTTAAAACACCATTAGTATTTATGAAACCAGCTAAAATATCTTCTCCTGTTGAAACTTCTCTTGGAACAGATTCTCCAGTAAGTGCTGATGTATCAACGAAGCTTGTTCCATCTAATACTATACCATCCAATGGTACTCTTTCTCCTGGCTTTATTATTATTACATCATCTATATTAACTGTCTCTGGATTAACTTTTTCTTCTTTTTCATCTTTTAAGATATTTGCATAATCAGCTCTTATATTCATAAGAGAAGTAATTGATTTTCTTGAACGATTTACTGCATATGATTGGAACACTTCTCCTATTTGATAAAATAACATAACTGCTACACCTTCTGGAAACTCTCCTACAAAGAAAGCGCCTAAAGTAGCGACTGTCATTAAGAAGTTTTCATCAAAAACTTCTCCTCTTAAAATATTTTTAATAGCAGTTAATACAACTTCTCCTCCAACTAATACATAACTTAATGCAAATAATACTACAGATAAAATTGATCCTTCTGTTGAAATTAAAGCAATTGCATATACTATGGCTCCTATTATTAGTCTCATATTTTCTTTTAAACTCACCGCTTCTCCGTGAGAGTGATCATGTGAGTGTTCATGTGGTTTTTCACTTGAATGCTCATGAGATTCTCCTCTAAATTTACCGTGAGAATGATTTTTGTCATGAGTATGATTTTCTTTCTCATTTTTATTTTCTATAGAACAAGTATCACTTGTACACTTGTTAACCTCCTTAGGAATAATATTACTTTCATTTTTATTAAATACTTTAACGCCTGGTTCTAGCTTGTTTATTATAGATTTTGCTTCTAATATAATATCATCATCATGTCTTTCCCCATTTAATTCTATAATTAAAGTAGATGTTGTAAAATTTAAAGTAGCTTCCTTAACCCCATTCATATTATTTACTTTTGTTTCAATTTTATTTGCACAATTTGCACATGTTAACCCTGATAAAATTAATCTTATTTCATTACTACTCATATTCTTCACCACTTCCTTATTCAATAATGTGCTTAAATCCTTCATTAAATATATGCTTAATGTGATCATCTGCTAATGAATAATATATAACTTTTCCATCTCTTCTGAACTTAACTAATCTATTTGATTTTAATACTCGAAGCTGATGCGAAATTGCAGATTGTGTCATATTTAATAATGCTGCTAAATCGCATACACATAACTCATTCTGAAATAAGGCACATAATATTTTTATTCTTGTAGAATCACTAAAAGCTTTAAATAAATCGGCTAAATCATATAATTTTTCTTCATCTGGTATAGATTCTCTTACCTTTTCAACAACATCCTTGTGGATTATTGTACAATTACAACTTTCTAATTTATTCTCTTCCATAATTCCCTCCCACAACATATGAACAATTGCTCATATGTTTCTTTGATAATATTATATGCTACTTATATTAAATGTGTCAACTTTAAATAAAAATATTTTAATCAATTATTTTAAATATTCTAGTATTAAAGTTCTTATTATGATAACATCTACAAAATCTTATAATTTTATACTTTACTTATAAAAAAATAGAGAGTCAATCGACTCTCTATATTACTAAAGCTATATGCTCCTTTAACTTTTGATTTAAAACTACTTCATTTAATACCATATTTACAACTGTACTACAAATATGGCTAGCAAAAAGTAAATCTTTTTCATATGAAGCTATACCTTCATATTCAGTTTGAAGTTTCATTATATACTTTCCAATTTCTTCTGATGTTAGGTGAAAATTCATATCTCTTTTTATATTATAATCCTTTGAAAATTTATTCAATTCATTTTCATATAATACATGTTCTTTCATAGCATTAGCACTTTTAAATTCCCATCTTTGAAAATGTGGAATACAGAAAAAGTCACATAGAAAATGGCAAACTACGCCTAATTCTTGATTAAACTTTTTAGATGAATATCTAGTATAAATATCATCTAAAGTTAATGAGGATAAAAATTCTATTTTTTTAACAATCATACCAAAACTTTCATCTATATAATGTTTTTTAAACTTATATTTTGATACAGAGTCTGGTTTTAAATTTCCCCATATGAATTGTCCGTCATTTATTATAAATACTTTATCCTCTTCTACATTGCTTATAAATTGTTGTGCTAAAGCTTTGTGAGTATTCATCATCATAATTTCCTCACCTCGCTTTTCTTTTATAACTATATGATAATACTATAGATAATAAAAAACAAATATGTTTTCTTGTATATCGTCCCACTTATTATCATATTAGTAATTGCCTTCTCTCTTAACCATTATAACCTTTCACTCATCATTTGGTTAATACTTCCTATTAATTCTTCTTTTATTTTTTCAAATAATTTAGGTTGTATAGATGGATAAGTTAAATTTTTAGGCATATCCTTAAACTCTTTAACTTCTCCTATTTCGAAATCTGGTAGATCTCCTAAAGAATATATTTCAGCAAAAAATAATGCCGCGTAGCTTTCCTTTCCATCAATTTCTAAAGAATAGTCATACATATATACTATTTCAAATTCTTTAGCTCCTGTTTCTTCAAATAATTCCCTTTTTGCTGTTAAATTTATATCTTCATCAATTTCTCTATGCCCTGCTGGAATTTCCCAAGTATTTCTTTCTTTATGCTTAACAAATATCCATTTATTTTTATATCTTGATACTACTATTGCATAAAGTAATTTTTCATTTTCTATTATATTTTTTTCATAAAATTTAATTTTCATATTTCTTCTCCAAAATATAGTAGATTATTAAATTATAAAAATATAATTACTGTTTCACCTCTATATAATTCAATAATTTCTTATACATCTATTGTTATATTAAGCTCAATAAATTCTCTTATTTTTTAATCAAAATTTTTAAATCTGTTATTATAGCAGTTTTACTAACCAACTATTTAAATATATGTATCTTTCCACTGTCATTTAAATTTTTTAGTATTATAACTATTATAGGTAATACAAATAATCCTAGGAATCCAAATATTTTTACACCTATAAACATACACATTAGCATTACTATAGGATGTAATCCTATTTGCTGACCTACAACCTTTGGCTCTAGAACATTTCTTACTATTGTTATAACAACATAAATTATAGTTAACCCTACTGCTAAACCTATGTCTCCTCTAATTAGTTCTATTATAATCCAAGGTATAACAATCCCACCTGTTCCAAGTACAGGAAGTACATCTACGCAAGCTATTAATAATGCTATTGTTATTGCGCTTTCAACTCTTAATATAGAAAGCCCTATTGCAAGTTCTATAAAAGTTACTGATATAATTATTGAATAAGCTTTAATAAATTTGAATAAGGTACCAACTATATAGTCTTTTACATCAAAAATAATACTAGAAGCTCTTTCAGAAAACTGCCTTGTTATAAAAGTTGTTATATTTGTATAATCCATTGCAAAAAAGAAAGATGCAATAATTGAAAATATTACTATAATAAAAAAAGTTGGAACTGTTGTAACTGTTGATGATATAAATACAACTACTCCTGATGATATACTAGAAATTATACTTCCTAAGGATTCTGTTAATGATGATATCATATCTCTTATAGCTTGCATTAAAGTAGGGTCTAATTTTATTAATATATCTTCAAACCCACTTGATAATTGTAATATCACAGGTTCTATTGTTGTTGTATAAAGATTAGGTAATTTAATAAATACATCCTTCAATTCAACAAACAACTTAACTATAAGTACAGTAATTAATGCTCCTACTGTTGTATAAAAAATTAAGACTGTAATTCCCGCAACAACTTTTCTATTAAGCCCAAATTTTTTTGATATTGAATTTATTAATGGTTTTAATATAAATGCTATTCCAAAACCTATGACAAATGGTAAAAACCAACCTAGTCCATATTTAATTGCTATATATATTATTGTAGCAACAATTAATAAATATAATGTATTAATTATAAATTCTCTTTTTTTCTCTACACCCATAAGCTTAATCTCCTTATTTTTTTTATATTGATTATACAATAAATAATTTATATTTTAAATTTATAATTTAAATATTAAGTTAAAATTCAGAATTCAATATAAAATTAAAAATATAATATAATTTTCAAACTTATACCTGTATTATTAAGTTAACTTAGCCCGTAAATCAATAATATCTGAACTTAAATAAATAAGTATATTAAAAAATAACCATAAACTTAATATAAAAAAATAAGTTCATGGTTATTTATACTAATTATTTATATAATTCTTAAATACATCTGTAAAATCTTTTTTAATATAATTTTCTCTATTTATCTTTGTCCAATTAAATGCATACTCATTTATATCTTTAAATATTTCAGCTACATTACCTTCAACAACTTTACTTGATGCACATGCACTGGCGGCTATTTTTAATGTTTCTTCTGATTTGTTAAGCATAATATCATTTTCATGTATTATATGAGATATTCTAATTAATGATTTATATAAGTCCTTTAATTGCTCTATTTGATTTCTATCTACATCTATAGAAAAAATAGTTTCTCCAATAACAAATTTAATTTCACAATCTAAGTCTATAGTTCCTGCTGTTTCTATAGCAACGTTTCTAATTGTATTTTTATAATAATCATATCTAGTTACAAGTCTCTTTTTGCTTACAGCAGATGTACCATCTACATGAATAAGAGCTAAATTAGTAAAACAATATTCATCAGTTCTTGATTTTATAAGGAAAAATATTTGTTCTCCATCCTCATGCATTATATAATCATCTGCATCCACCTTATTAAAGTCCTTTTTATCAATTATTTTACCAATATCACTTAGCCCTAATGCATCTGAAGCTAATTTCTTTAACATATATAACCCCTCCCGTTTTTTATACTCTCTCTTATTTATAATAGTAGCTTTATAATGATAGATAAATATTATAATTTATCTACTTATTGTTAAATTATTTCCTTTTAATTTTGACAAGAAAGTAATTGAATACCTTTACAAGAATATATATATAAATACTAATATTTTTATATTAATCCCAAAATATACTTCCTGAATTTTGTAAATGTTCATAGTTACATATTGGACATCTACTATTAACTATCTCTTCTTCACTAACTAACTTATATTTACTTTTACATATTTCACAACTATACTCTAATTTGAAAATTTTATTATCCTCATATTTAATTTCTACATAAGGAACTGCTGTTAAATTTCCACACTTATCACATTTGGCATATGCATTATAATAACTTATCTTATTAATCTTTTTCCTACTTAATATAAAATCTATGCTGTCATTTCTTTTCTTAGTAAGCTCTCTTCTAAATACTTCGAAGTCTTGAGTCCTAAACCCAACACCTTCAAATAATGTAGCACTGTAATCACATCTCTTACACTGAATGCTTACTCCTTTACCCAAATCCAATCCCCCTTAATTAAATATAATTATTATATGTATATTTTATCATAAATTTAATAGAATATGTTTATATAAAAATTCAAAATAAAATAGAGAAGCTCATACTTCTCTATTTTATAATTCAGCTTGTCTAAATTATTTACACAATTCTTTCACTTTTAACTTTTTCACTATTTCACTCTAAATGTAGTCTTCATATTCAGGTTTATTAGTCAGATCACTTAATAAATGCTTTATTTCTTGATCCTTATTCTTGTCCATTATAAGAATAACATCTCCAGCATCTACTATAACTAAATCTTTTATTCCTAATCCAATTATTAGATTTTTATCTCCAAATATAGAACAATTTTCACTATCTTGCAGATATACATTATTACTTGTTTTATTATCTTTCTTTTCTTCTAAATATCTGCTTAATGCTGAAAAACTTCCTATGTCATCCCATATGAAGTCACTTTTTATAACGAAGGCCTTTCTTGTCTTTTGCATAACACCAAAATCTATTGATATCCCATCTATTAATGAATATTGCTCATTAATAACTTCTTCTTCATCATCTTCTCCAATGTGTTTATATATTTCCATTAAGGATTTATATAATTGAGGAAGATATTTTTCTATCTCTCTTAATATCACATCTGCTCTAAAAACAAACATTCCTGAATTCCATAAATAAGTTCCTTTTAATAAAAAATCTTTTGCAACCTCCACATTAGGTTTTTCAGTAAATCTAGCTACTTTATAAGTCGGTATCTCTGATGATTGTATTCTTGGTCCCATCTCGATATATCCATATCCTGTTTCTGCTCTTGTTGGAGATATACCAAGTGTTACTATTCCCCGTCTTTTATTTGCAATATCCACAGCTTGTGATAATGTTTCTATATAAACCTTCTCGTTTTCTATATGATGATCAGAAGGTAATACAACCATAACTGCATCTCCATCTCTCTTTAAAAGCTTAACGGCAGATAGACCTATACATGTAGCGGTTTCCTTGTTCTGTGGCTCTGTAAAGATATTATTAGGATCTATATTTCCAAGCTCTACTTTTATCTTATCCTTATACTCTTTGTTAGTAACCACATAAATATTTTCCTTCTTAATTAAAGGAGTAACTCTATCTACAGTGTTTTGGAGAAAACTTTTGTTATTTATTACTTTCAAAAATTGTTTAGGCTTACTTGATCTCGATAAAGGATAAAGTCTTGTTCCTTTTCCTCCTGCTAATATTAGCCCGTATATCAATAACTTTCAACTCCATGTAAATACTATGATATATCTTATGCTATTACCTTTTATTTTGTGAAATTTTTAAAATTGACAATTTTTTTATATTTATTATTACCTATTTAGACAATTTTTATGTATTGACATTTTTTTAAAATAGATTTAAAATAAATTTATAATTAAATATTTCCATTAAGAGGGAGTAGTAAAAAATATAACATCAACATTCGCGGCCTATCGGTCTGGTGTTATATACCATCTTGGTTACGAGACTTTTAATACAGTTTTTCATAAAGTGAAAATTGTATTAAGAGTCTCTTTTTGTTTATAGACTCATATATTTCTAGGCTAATTTTTTTTATTAGAACACAAAATATTATTATTAAATAAGTTTGGAGGAGTTATTATGGAGAAGTTTTTTTCAAAACACCATGAAGAAGTATTAAAAAATTTTAATGTATCTAAAAGTGGCTTATCTGAAAATCAAATTAAAGAAAACTTAGACAAGTTTGGATATAACCAATTAACTGAAAAACAAAAACAAACTATAATGCAAGTTTTCTTAAGCCAATTTAAAGATTTACTTGTAATTATACTAATTATCGCTGCAATTATATCCGCAGCAACAGGTAATCTAGAAAGTACCTTAGTTATATTTGCTGTTATTATTCTTAATTCAATTTTAGGTACAGTTCAACACTTTAAGGCAGAAGCATCCTTAGATAGTTTAAAAGCGCTATCTTCGCCATCTGCAAAAGTTTATAGAAATGGTAAGAAAGTTGAAGTTCAGTCTAAAGAAATTGTTCCTGGAGATATATTAATATTAGAGGCTGGTGATATGGTAGCAGCTGATGGTAGAATAATCGAAAACTTTTCTCTTCAAGTAAATGAGAGTTCATTAACTGGAGAATCTGAAAGTGTAAATAAATTTATTGATATAATAGAAAAAGAAGAAATAGCTTTAGGAGACCAAAAAAATATGGTTTTCTCTGGATCTTTAGTTACTTATGGTAGAGCTTTAGTTGTTGTTACTGCTACAGGAATGAATACTGAAATAGGTAAAATAGCTCACTTAATGGAAGAAACTCAGGAAAAGCAAACTCCACTACAAGCTAGCTTAGATGACTTTAGTAAAAAATTAGCTATAGGAATTTTAGTAATTTGTGTTTTAGTTTTTGGTCTTAGCTTATACAGAGGAACACCTATGTTAGATTCCCTTATGTTTGCTGTTGCTTTAGCCGTTGCAGCTATACCAGAAGCTTTAAGTTCAATCGTTACAATTGTACTAGCCTTAGGAACTCAAAAAATGGCAAAAGAAAATGCTATTATTAAAAAGCTTAGAGCTGTTGAAGGATTAGGTTCTGTATCTGTTATTTGTTCTGATAAAACTGGAACGTTAACTCAAAACAAAATGACCGTAAAGAAAGTTTATCTTGATAATAAATTAATTGATGGAGAAGATTTAGATTTAAATGACGAACTTACAAACTACTTAGTAAATAGTTCTATTTTATGTAATGATTCTACATCTAAAGATGGTGTTGAAATTGGTGATCCTACAGAAGTTGCACTTGTTAACTTAGGTCATAAATTATCTTTAGATGAAATAGAAATAAGAAAATCTCACGGAAGATTAGCTGAATTACCTTTTGATTCTGATAGAAAACTTATGAGTACTCTTCATAAATTTGATAATAAAAACTTGATGTTTACTAAAGGTGCTTTCGATGTATTATTAGATAGAATTGTAAAAATTAAAACATCTACAGGTGTAAGAGATATAACTTATGAAGATAAGCAAAATATAATAAATGCAAATAAACAATTATCACAAAGCGGATTAAGAGTTTTAGCTTTTGCTTATAAAGAATTTGCAAATCCAGATTATTTATCTTTAGATGATGAAAATAATTATACATTTATGGGTCTTATTTCAATGATAGATCCACCAAGAGTAGAATCTGCAGAAGCAGTTAGAGATTGTATAACAGCTGGAATAAAACCAGTAATGATTACTGGTGACCATAAGATAACAGCATCAGCAATTGCAAAGCAAATAGGTATCCTTAGAGATGGCGATAGAGCTATTGAAGGCTTAGAACTTGATAAAATGTCAGATGAAGAATTAAAAAACAATATCGAACATATTTCAGTCTATGCTAGAGTTTCTCCTGAGCATAAGATTAGAATAGTTAAAGCATGGCAAGAAAAAAATGAAATAGTTGCTATGACTGGAGATGGAGTTAATGATGCTCCTGCACTTAAGCAAGCTGATATTGGAATAGCAATGGGTATAACAGGAACAGAAGTATCAAAAGATGCTGCTTCTGTAATATTAACAGACGATAACTTTGCAACAATAGTTAAATCTGTAGCAAATGGAAGAAATATTTATAAGAATATAAAGAACTCTATTAAGTTCCTATTATCAGGTAATACTTCTGGTATATTATCAGTATTATATACTTCATTAATGGCTTTACCAATGCCATTCCATGCAGTACATTTATTATTTATAAATTTATTAACTGATAGTTTACCTGCTATTGCAATAGGTATGGAAAAATCTAAAAAAGATTTATTAAAAGATAAACCTAGAGCTAGAAATTCATCTATTTTATCAAAAGATTTTATATATGAAGTTGCAGCTGAAGGTTTTGTTATAGCAGTATTTACCTTAATAGCTTTCTATATAGGATTAAAAACTGATAGTAATGTTGCTTCTACTATGGCTTTTGCAACACTTTGTTTAGCAAGATTATTCCATGGATTTAACTGTAGAGGTGATAGATCAATATTCTCAATTGGTTTATTCTCAAATAGATATAGCTGGGCAGCATTTGGAGTAGGTTTATTATTTTTAAATTCAGTACTATTTGTACCATTTTTACAAAATTTATTCGAAGTATCAGATTTAACAGGATCTCAAGTAGGTTATATTTACTTATTAGCATTTATACCAACTTTAATTATTCAAGCTGTTAAAGTTATAAGAGATGCTATTAACGATAGAAAGCATACTAATATATCTTCTTCTGATGAAAAAGAGGAAGTTGGAAAAGTAGCATAATAACAATTGATAATGGATAATTGACAATTAAGGTGGAAATTCATCAAAGATGAATTTCTGCCTTTTTCATTTTTAAAAATGTTTTTAATGTAAAACTTGTTTATATTTTTGTTTATTTAAATATTTTAAATAAAGTATTAATTTATATTTATCTTATAACTTTAAATCTGTGTTTATTTCAAATTCAGGCATACCAAATGCATATGGTGCTATTTCATAATAAGGAAAATGTATTATTAATTTACCGTCTTTTATATAGAAGCTTTGATTATCCTTAATTCCTTGAAACCCTTCTTTACCTGTAAAATAATAATCAGGATGTTTATTAATTTCTTTTTGTATTTCTTCATTTATAAATTTTTTATAGTCATACCCTTTATCAAATAAATCTTTTAATTGTAGCTTTTCGCCTTTATCCATACTTACATTATAAGTTTTCCTAGTAGTAATCCCATGAGCTCCACCACTAAACTGATAATAATCTATATAGAAGCTTAAAATTTTTTTATCATTAGTTAAACTATAATTTGCTTTCATTTCATATGGAACTGTTGGTTTAAAATCTTCACTTACATCCTTTGTATCTTTTATCCACATAGTAGTCCAATCTAATATTTCCTTGTTGATAACTTTTTCGCCATTTTTATTACTTAAACCAATTATTTGAGGAATTTCGACATTTATATTTATAAATTCAGTATATTCCTTAATAGTTTTATCCACAAGTATTGGATTTTCGACAGCGTTACCATTTAATTTTATCAACATCCCCTGTGGATAAATGTGGACAAGATTTATTAATATTATGATTCCTATTATTGATCTTATAGCCTTCTTCATATACCATATCTCCTATTTCTATAAATTGTAGTAATTTTCAGTATTTTTTATAATTATCTATATATTATATTATTTACAGTAGTGTGGATAATTATTAACATTACTTTCAACATAGTGTACACAACTTATCCACATGGACATGTGGATTATGTGTGTAACATACAGATTTTTACTGGAATCTCCCATAACTTTCTACGCCATAAATTTGACAAGCCCTTTAATAAAGCCACTTTAAAGCCTGTGGATAACTTTTTATACCTTTTAATAAAAACCTCAAATTAATAACAAAGAAGTCACAGATTACTAATAATATTAGAATCTATGACTTCTTATTAATCAAATTCCTTTGTCTTACCTGAATTACTTATTAAATTATTTAGTCCTTTAAGCTCTTTTGAAGTTAAGTTTCTCCACTCTCCTATTTTTAATCTTTCTATATTTATATTCATTATTCTTATTCTATTCAACTTAACTACATTATATCCCAAAGCTTCACACATTCTTCTTATTTGCCTATTCATACCCTGTGTTAAAATTATTCTAAAAGTATTTTTATTTTCTTTTGTAACAATGCATTTTTTAGTTATTGTTCCTAAAATTTTTACACCACTAGACATAGATTTTATAAACTTTTCATCAATAGGCTTATCAACAGTAACTATATACTCTTTTTCATGATTGTTTCCAGCCCTCAATATCTTATTTACTACATCTCCATCGTTTGTTAGTAGTATCAATCCTTGAGAATCTTTATCTAACCTTCCTATTGGAAATATTCTCTTTTTATGATTTACAAAATCTACTATATTTCCTTTAACCTTTTTTTCTGTAGTACATGTAATTCCTACAGGTTTATTTAAAGCTATATAAACTAATTCATCTACTTTCTTTATAGACTTTCCATCTACCTTTACATCTGCTGATTCCTTAACCTTAGTTCCCATAACTGCCTTTATTCCATCTACAGTTACTCTACCATTTTCGATTAACTTATCTGCTTCTCTCCTTGAACAAAATCCTGTTTCACTTATGAATTTATTTAGCCTTATTTCAGGGCCTCTATCATTATGTATTATTACAAATTTATCTTCATTATTCTTTTGCTTCATTTTCTATCACCTTTACAAAACTTAAGGACTTACTTTATGTTCATCCCCAGAGTTATTAAATCTAACTTGAATTTTTTGTTCCTCAATGAACTCCTCTGTTTTTTCTAAAGCATCGTATTTCAATTGGCTTCCAGTAACAGTTATAATAATCCCATTCTCAGGAATCATATCATTGTTAAGTTCATATTCTAATATACTTTTTATGGAGATATCAATAGCTGAATTATCTACCTTTAATTCACTTAACATATTAGTACCTTTTTCTGTTTTACTATAAGAATCTATTATTCTATTAAACTTATTTACCTCTAGTGTTATAGCCGAAGTGGCATCTATAACTATAGTTTTATCAATTGCTCTATAACTAAATGCTCCTATAGCAAGAATAATTATAATTAAACTTAGCAATATTGATATTTGAAGTTTATATTTCTTTATACTTATTCCTTCCGTGCTAATAATATCTTCACCTATTTTATTATCTTTTCCAGATTTAACTTTTATAAACTCACCCTTTGAAGTTAATATAATTGCACTTTTAAACCCTTTATTAAGTATAAGTCCTCTATGTTCTGATACTTGCATTATTTGTGAGATTTCATCTACCCCTAAAATATTTATTGCTTCTACAACTTGTATATATTCTTGTAAATATTTATAATTAGGATTAGAAAATATAACTACATATGCTACAATATACTCCCTCCACGCTTGTAAGAATTCTCTTTCAACTGGTGTTCTTTTAAGAAGTCTATTTATAGGAAACTTCTTTGTTTCACTTAAATAATCAAATAATTCAACATCTTCAATTATAAAATATGCTATATTCAAAATTTTATTTCTTATAGAGTAAGATGGATATTCATGAGCCAAATCTTTTATAAGTATTTTATAAGTCAATAGTTCTTCTTTTAAACTTTCTATTTCTTCTGCTCTTTTTTCAATTGCATCATCCAAAGTTACACTTGATGGAGATTTAGTCGAAAATTTATATTTATCATTTTGAAAACCACTCATTCTTCTCCTCCACTTTATAAATCTTTAGTTTCTACAAGCTTTCCTTTTACTACAACTCTTTCTTTTGCTCCTACTGTACAAGTTATTAATGTTATAGTAGCATCGTCCGTATTATCAAGTACATCTACTCTACTTGGATCAACTATAAAGTTCTCAGTCACTTTATATATATATTCCTTTTTATTTGCTTTAACTATTACTTCATCTTCAGCCTCAACCTTATATAGATTAACAAATGCTTCTGAATAATCAGATACTCTATGGCCTGCAACTGCAAAATTCCCCTTTTCACCCGGTTTTACTGAAGTCTCAAAATGTCCTAAGTAATACTGAAGAATATCATCTGTTATTCCCTCAACCAATCCTTGGGATAAATTTATACTAGGAATTTCAATTAAAGCAACAGGCTCATATCCATTAATTGATATTTCTTGTTTGCCTTCACTTCCATCCTCAGGATCTTCACTTATAACTTGCTCTAAAATATTTTGAAGCTCCTTTTGTTTTTTTGATGTCTCCATTTTTTTATAAACAATTGATACAATTAAAGCTAGTCCAACTATAATTAAAATAATGCCTATCCCTCTTCTAATCTTTTCTTTCAAAACCCTCATCCCCCAATAAACATTTATACTAATTTATCATATATTATATCATAAACAGTTAGAGACTTTTACCATAATATATATTTTTTCATAGTCTATTAATATTTTAGGAGTAACTTATGAATAGAAAAATAATTTATGTAGATTTTGTATTTAAACGCAGGAAACTTTCCTCACGAACTATACATTTTATTTATAAGATTAAAATTAAATTAAAACTCCTTATTAATAAAATATTTAAAAAGAAAAGGATAAAGAATAGTTCCAAAGTATATCCCTTTAAAAAAGTATTATAATACTCATAAATAAACTTTAATATAAAACCTATATTTATGGTAAAATAATTCTATACTTAATTTAGAGGTGATAAAGTGAGGATAGGATTAGGATACGATGTACATCGTTTAGTTGAAGGAAGGGATTTAATAATAGGTGGCGTTAAGATTCCTTATGAAAAAGGCTTACTTGGGCATTCAGATGCAGATGTATTGCTCCATGCAATTATGGATTCACTACTCGGTGCTTCAGCTCTTGGTGATATAGGAAAGCATTTTCCTGATACAGATGAAAAATACAAAGGAATTTCAAGTATAAAGCTTTTGGAGGAAGTTGGAAAGTTACTATTAAATAATGGATATTCTATAAATAATATAGATTCTACTATTATAGCTCAGAAACCCAAAATGGCTCCTTTCATACAACAAATGCGAGAAAACATAGCAAATGCGCTAAACATAGATTTAATGCAAATTAATGTTAAAGCAACAACAGAAGAAGGATTGGGATTTACAGGAAACGGAGAAGGAATCTCTTCACAAAGCATATGTTTGTTAGAAGTGAATAGTTAAAAGTGAAAGAGTGAAAGAGTTATGGTAATAATTTAGCTTAGGATAAATTATATCATTATTCTATTAAAAAAATTCAGCTTGTCTGAATTTCATCCTTAACTCTTTCACCCTTTCACTAAAAAAGTATGGCTCACATAAGAAAGCCATACTTTTTTTCTGGTTTATATATTAATTTTTACAACAGCCTTATTTATTTCTCCAGTGTATGTATATAGCTATTATAGCACATATCCCCATTAAATAGGGATAAAATAAAAATTTCATTATTGCAAATGGTGATAATGCTGCTAGTCCTGCTGCTGATATTAGCTGTGCTCCATATGGTATTATTCCTTGGAATACACATGAAAACATATCCAATATCCCTGCAACTCTTTTTGGTTCTAAATCAAATTCATTAGAGATATCTTTGGCTATTGGGCCCACAGTTACAATTGCAACTGTATTATTAGCTGTACATATATCTACTAAGCTTACTAGCATAGCAATCCCATATTCTGCTCCTCTTTTGCTTTTAAAATTCTTTAATCCTTTATTAAGAATAAAGTCTATTCCCCCATTGAATTTAATAATTTCTATAGTTCCTGCTATAAGAATTGAAATTATTATAAGTTCACTCATTCCAGATATTCCACTTGATATAGAATTGAATAATCCTATTATATCAAAACTTCCAAATATAAACCCAACTACTCCTGATGATAAAATTCCAAGTAATAAAACAACTATTACATTAACTCCAAGCAATGCTGTTACTATAACTATTATATATGGTAAAATCTTAAATAAATTAAATTCTAGTGCTTCTAAATTAATTACTGCAGCATTTTTAGTTAATAACATAAATATTAATGCAGTTATTATAGCAGCTGGAAGAACTATTTTAAAGTTCATTTTAAACTTATCTTTCATTTCACACCCTTGAGTTCTAGTTGCAGCTATAGTTGTATCAGATATTATTGAAAGATTGTCTCCAAACATAGATCCACTAACTACTGCCCCTACAGCTAATGCAGTTGCTATCCCTGTTTTGTCTGCTATCCCTACAGCTATTGGTACCAAAGCAACTATAGTTCCCATAGATGTTCCTATAGATAGAGCTATAAAACATCCTATAACAAATATTCCTGGTATTAATAAACTACTTGGCAATAATGAAAGCCCTAAATTCACAGTAGAATCTACTGCTCCCATATCTTTTGCTACCTGCGCAAATGCTCCTGCTAATATAAATATGATTATCATAAGCAGAATATTAGTGTTTCCCGCACCTTTACAAAAAATTTCTACTTTCTCATCAAATTTTATTTTTCTATTCATAATCAATGCTGTTAAAGCAGCTGCTAAAAATGGGACAATTACAGATACAGCATAGAAATCTTTTGCCACTATTGACGTTCCTAAATAAACTAATAAAAATACTCCTAATGGAATTAAAGCTAGTCCATTTCCTTTATTCTTCAAAGCCTTCTTCTCTCCTTTTATAATAAATTATTTTATAAAATGTAAACTTTCAAAATAAAAAAGCCTCTGCAGAAATACAGAAGCTTTAATCACACATATAAAAAATTATAGTTCGCCTCTTATCTATCAGGATTTCCTGCAGGATTTAGCACCTTAAGAATCGATTAAAATTCTTGGTTGCTGGGCTTCATAGGGCCAGTCCCTCCACCACTCTTGATAAGACTTTTAAATTTTGCATTATTATAGTATCAATTTAGATTATCATTGTCAACATGAAATTTTTTCTTGATCCATATAATTTGAATATTAGTCCATTTTATTGTCAATAATTAAAATAGGATCTCAAAATCTCACTCCTTATGCTTTATAAAAGTGCCTTTGTGCACTTTTATTTTTTGTAATTACATTTAATTAAAGTGTTCAACATTATGTAAATTTACTCTCAATCATTGGAGTGAAAAAAATTATATATTATATTTTTAAACTATTTTATTTTTATATATACAAAAAAGAGATTACATAGTAATCTCTTTTTATTTGGTGCGTTATCAGGGGATCGAACCCGGGACACCCTGATTAAGAGTCAGGTGCTCTACCAACTGAGCTAATAACGCATATGGAGCGGGTGATGAGAATCGAACTCACGTAACTTGCTTGGAAGGCAAGGGCTCTACCATTGAGCTACACCCGCAAATTTTATTGACAATAATATTATATATTCCACAATTATTACTGTCAATAATAAATTTTCCCTTAAATTATTTCTGTAAGTGATTTTAATAAAATATCTCTAAATTTCTCGCCATCACGCTTATTTTTATTAGCTCTTTCGCATATGTTATTCCATTCAGAAATACTTATACCAATCCTATCTTTAAATTCCCTTTCAGTTGTTGTCATATAGCTTGAATTTACTACAAACTCCCCTAACTCCTTTGGGGTATTAAAAATTTTTAAGTATAAAAATTCTCTGTTATCTCCATACCAGGTTCTATTAAAGTCCCTGGAAAACCTTTGAAGTGCTCTAATTAATTTATCCTTAGGCAAAGACCAACAATCCTTTACCATTTTTACATGCCTTCTCATATTATCTGCTTCTTCTTTAGATATTTTCTTATTTTTTTCTCCATCTAAGATTATTTTTTCTACTGGAATGTTTGGAATACTAATAACCATTCTTTCTTTTCCATATATCCATTTATAAAATGCCTCTTGTAAAAACGAATATTGAATATATCCTAATAACATTTTCTCATTTGGAAAATATGACCATGTATTATTAAGTCCGTTATTCTTACAAAAAACTAAACTATGGATATATATACTTTTTTCATTAGGCAATTTATCCATAAACATATGTCCTCTTATTGTTTTGTTTTCATTAATCAATTCTTCCCAGTAATCAAATGAATCATAGCTATGTCTCACTGTATCACCTTTCTTTCAGCTCAGTAATATAATATACTATACATATATTATATAGTATGTTATACCATCTTTTCAAGTATTTTCAAAGAATATAACAAAGTAAGTTTAAACACTTTTACATTACAATATTCTGATAATATAATTTTACACTTATACTTAGTAAAAATATACAATTTTATTATATATAACTTAAATATACTAAATATTATCTATTACAAAAACTATTATATTGTAGATTATTAATCCCAAAAAATATATAATATTATTAAAGATATAAAAAGGAGGCATGACTTTGTACCACTGTGAAATTTGTGGAGCAACAGCGGATATTCATCATATAGTTCATAAACACGAAGGTGGCTACGATATTAAGTTAAATTATAAATATCTTTGTAACTACCACCATAGAGGAAAAAATGGTCCTCACAACTGTATAGAAACTGATTTGAGGTATAAACTAGAATTACAAGATAAACTCTATAAGTTATTACCCAAAGATTACTATACTACTAAGGAGCTTTATACTCTTCTAGGAATGTCTAATTCTTCTTTAAAAAAATTAATTAAAAAACTTAAATTATTTAAAGAAGGTTATTCTAAAGAAGATATAATTAAAAACCTCATGGGCGGTAAACTCTACTCATATGCTATGCTTCAAGAGCTTGAATTGGAACGTCTTTTCCATAGTATTAATATTAGCTAAAACGTTCTTTTATATTCAAGCTACTAACTATTTATTGCATAGATTTACTAAATTTCTTTAGTTTTAAATTAGATTTATAAAATATACAAAGCTCTTAAATACTATACTACCAAGCAATACTTGATAACTATAGTTATTTAAGAGCTTTCTTTTATATCAAATAACATATATTCTTAATAAGCGGCAAATAAAAAGCCTTTTAAAAAATATATTATATTCTTAAAAAGCTTTTGGAGCGGAAGACGGGATTCGAACCCGCAACTTTCACCTTGGCAAGGTGACACTCTACCATTGAGTCACTTCCGCATATTATTTTAAATATTTTAATGGTGCAGATGAAGGGAGTCGAACCCCCACGCCAATGGCGCTAGATCCTAAGTCTAGTGCGTCTGCCAATTCCGCCACATCTGCATACCTTATATTAATATTATATAAAATATTATTTTTTAAATCAATATAGATTGTAAAATTTGGTTATTTTATTTCTATAATAATATCTTATATATACTTTAATTATCTTAATTATTTTAATAAATTTAATAATCACTAAGAGCTTAACATAGTAAAGTTTCTCTTAGTGATCATTAATTCATATTATATTATTTTTTCACTTCTTGTTTAGCTAGTTCTTCTTTATTGTTTTACTATATATTAAATATATAAAGTATTCCAACCTCATGGTTATCTTCTTTATTTTCATAAGTTATATAGACACCGTAAAGTCCAGCTTTCATATCAGATGTATCTATTGATATGTCTCCATTTTCATCTATAGAATTTTCTACATCTAATTTCTCACTACCTACCATAATTTCCTTAGGTTTCAATACCTCTCCACTTTTAGACACTACTCTTTCTTTGAGTATAACTTTATTATTTTCTACTGTAGCCATTCCAGCTTCAATTATTTGTAGATTAGCATTTAATACCTTAAGATTTTTTAAGTTCTTTAGAGGTGATAAATCCCTTACTTCATTTTGCTCTATATTAAGTTCTTCTAAATTCTCAGCATATTCTAAGCCTTTTAAGCTTGTAATTCTTCTGCTACTACCAGTTAAGGTCCTTAGATTATGCATATCTTTTAAAGTTATATCTCCACTCAATCCAAGAGCCTTTTGAATATCTTGTTTTAGATACTTATCTTCAATTTTAATAACTTTATTTAAATCTACTCTTTCTAAGCCATTAATTATTTCTTTTAATTCAGTTATCATTGATTGTATTTCTTCATAAGTAGATGCTTTATTTTCTATCATTTCTGTTGCTTTTCCCACAGCCTGATCTAGTACACTTAAACTTTCTTCAGTATAAGCTTCTCTATCTATACCCTTAGCACTTTCAACTAATTTAGAAAGCTCTGTATAATCTATGGATTCTGAATTTGCATAATAAAGCTTAGTATCTCCCCATGTAGCGTGGTCTGAACCAATTCCATTTCCACCATCAGTTACTACAAGTTTTAATTCCTTAGCATCATTTATATCAACTTCTACATACTTCATAGCATCTCTAGAAGTAATTACTCCACTATCGAATTTCTTTTCTCCATCGACATATATTTCGAAGGAAACTGAACCTACTGTACCAAACATTTGTCTATCTACTCCAACATATGAGCTAAAGAATGCATAATCTTTATCACTTAAATCATATGTTATTGTTGAAGTTGCATGAGCACCTATACCTCTTTCAAATGATACTTCATTGCCGTCTTCATTAGTTAATCTTAAAGCATTATTACTTGTAGATATATCCTTCTTAGGAGCAGCATAGCTATTTTGAGTAGATTTCCAATCATATTCTGTCAAATACGTATAATCTTCCATGTTTACTACTGCTATAGTTCTTGATTTAGTTACTTCATTACCATCACTATCTAGAACTTTATAAGTAATTGGATATTTTCCTGGTTTATTAAAGTTTACTTCACCAGTTACTTCAACACTTGAAGTTAAATCTCCATCTTCAGCATCAATTGCAGTATACTCTTCATTTAAGTCAATTACTTCTCCAACCTTTGTTGACACTGATTTTGGAATAGTTAACTCTGGCTTTGCATTTGTAGTATATAATTTAGTATCTGCCCATGATGCAAAATCTCCAAGTCCATTACCATCAACATTATCTGCTACTAATTTAAGTTCTTTTACTCCAGTAACATCTAGACTTACAAGCTCTGCTTCACTATCTCTTCTTATTACATCTGATGTATAAACTTCTTCACCATCTGCAAATATTTTAAATATTATGGTAGTTCTATTATCATTGTAGTTTTTATCAGTACCTACATATGTTGAGAAGTTGGTATAATTTTCATCTAACTTATATACTATTTCTGCATTTGTTGCAGCTCCAATTCCTTTATCAAATTCTTTTATTTCGCCATTAACTTTAAGTTTAATTTTACTACTTGAGTTAACTGCTGAATCTTTGTTTACAGTTTTCCATCCTGATACTGCTGAATCCCACTCCATATCAGATACATAAGTACTATTACTATAAACTACAAATTTTCTATCTTTGCTTGCTTTATTTCCAGCACTATCTGTTATTGTATATGTCACAGTGTATTCTCCAGATTTATTTATATTAAAATCATTTTTATTAACCGTAACATTACTAGTTATATCACCATCTTCTTGGTCATTTGCTGTAACCCCTGAAGTTAAGTCAAAATTGCTGTTTAACTTAACATAAGTTATATCTTCAACATCTATTGTCGGGAACTTAGCTCTTATTATTTCTTCAGCTTTAACTAAATCTTCTTCGAATAAGTTAGCTGCTGGATGATTTTTAACTTCTTCCCTTAGAGCTTGTACCTTATCTAAAGTATTATAACTTTCAGTAACTTCTGTTTTATTACTATCAGTAAATAGTTCATTATTTATCTTATCTGCTAAAATATCCTCTCCATAGAATGATACTTCACCTATACTAGCCCAATCCTGATTTGCTTCTATAAATTTAAACATCACTCTTCTTGCTGTAGTTTTAGCTATTTTAAACTCTACAACATCATTAACATTTCCAGTATATTCACCTTTACCTACTAATATAAAATCATTTCCCTCAGCTTCATTAGACGTGTATATTTCAAATTTCTTAGCAAATCCTTTTCCTCCACTTCTTGCTTTATAAGCTATTCTATTTATTTCCTTACTTTCTCCCAAGTCAAATATAACTTCATTTTTGAATATATCACTGTTTGGTTTATTAGTTTCCCAATGTGTATTTCCATTACCATCTATTGCATTACCTATAACAGTACCGGGATAACTTCCAGCATTGTTAGTTACTGAAGTAGCTCCGAATTTAAACTCCTCATTATATTTATCTAAGTTATCAAACTCACCAAACTTTGATTTGTTTACTGTAAAATCTTCATATATAGTTACATAAGATTTAATTTCTGCTATGTTATTGTCACTATCTTTTACTCTATAAACAACTTCAAATCTACCAATTTTACCTTCTTTATAGTTATTTGAAACTATTTCAACATCAGAAGATAAATTTCCATCTTCAGCATCTCTCGCTTCGATACCTGATTCAAAATCTACTGCTTCTCCTAACTTATAAATCTTATCTTCAACTGAGATAACTGGTTTTGCATTATTTGTAGTTAATTTAGGATTAGCTATTACTGCATGATCTAAAGTATTTCCATTTCCAGCATCAGTAACTTTTATTACTAGTTGGTTTATGCCCTTAACTGGAACATTTATATATTCCATATTATCAGCATATTTTAAAACTTCAGTATTAGCTAAAGTTTTACCGTCAGCTATTATTTCAAAATTTATACTAGAAGTATCTTGTACTGCTATTCCTGCATCAACTCCAAGTAAAACCTCGAAATTATCATAGTCTTTGCCTGCTAAGTCATAAGTTATTGTACCATTTGCATGTATTCCAAAACCTTTTTCAAAGTCTTTAACTTCTCCATTTACTCTACCTCTTATATTAGTATTTCTTCTTGGAGTTCCCCATTGAGTTTGTGCAGATAACCATTCTAAATCTGATAAATAATCATAATCACTTACAACTTCAACTTCTACTATCTTTTCTACTAATATACCTTCATCACTTACAGAATATTTAACTTGATATTTTCCTTTTTGGCTAGTATCTACATTATGTTCAATCTTAACCTTAGAAACTATATCATTTCCCTCATAACTTAATACTTTTATATAGTCTAAAGGATTAAATTCTTCTCTTAACTCTAAAGTAATCTTATTTTGTTGAATGTTTATACTAGGTGAAAATGACTCTATTGACACAGAATCACCTGTACCTAAATCAATATCATAAGGTACTACTTCGTATTTAGAATTCTTAGTTGTATCTGCATTAGTATCTACAAAGTAATTAGTTGAAGTAAATCCTATTAACTCACCATCTCTTAATATTTCATATCCTAGTAAATCTGATTTAACATTATTATCTATATTAAATGTTAACTTAATTCCATTTTCTACTCTATTTAATGTAACATCTAAATTAGTATCTTGAGTAAATCCATTTCCCTTATAATTAGCTTTGCTATTATTTAGATACCATATCTTTTTATCCGGCTTTGGATACTTACTAGTTTCTTGTCTAGTTTCCTCATTAACCTCAAATCCATGTCTAGCAAAGTATTCGCTTAAGTCTTCACCAATTACCTCTGATGAGAATTTAACTAAATATTGCATCTTAATATTATCAGGATTTTCACTTCCTAAGTTAACATTTCTTTCTCTATATAATTTATTTAAATTTCCCCAATATCCAGGCTTATACATTTCTAATTGCCAATATACTGCTAAATTTTCAGCCAGTTCACCTTCTGAGTACTTATTAGAATTCTCGCTTATAACATTCTTATAAATTTTATTTTCAAACGGTATTCTATTATCTATCTTATTGTAATATACAGACATATACATAGGTAGCATATTATTTGTAACTTCACCATATAATCTTGTGCTTACATCCATTCTATGTCCTATCTCATGATCTAATCCCCAGCCTGGCTCTCCAACTAGTAAACTAGTCATTACATCACCTTGTACTCCTATATGATTGGTATATGCATACATATATCCAAATGGTTGTGCTAACCTAACATTTTCTCTTATATATTTAGGATCATTTTGCTCATTGCTACCATCTAGTCCATAGTATTTAAAAAGCTCTTTCATATGATTATTGTATCGATTTACTGTATCTAGTGGATTCGCACCTTTTTCTATATATGCCTTATATGCACCTGTAGCAGTACCTGTCCATACAATATGGTCACTTACAAATTCGAAAACATCTAAAACTTCCCTGTCTAATACATTAGGATTCTTAGCTATATCTTCATCTATTGCTTTTTTATACTCTATTAAAAATTCTTTAAATTCTTCCGCATTAGTATCCGCTGTAAGGAATGGGTATTTGTCTCCTGAAGCAAATCTTATAACTGGAGTTTTTGGTTGTTGCTCACTAGTGTACGGATTTAAAATATATATTGATCCCCCTCTAGTTACATCATGTCTATACCAATTATCAACTGCTATATCAGGAACAGTTATTACATTTTTACCTGGGTTTAAATTCACTGTTCTCATCCAGTTAGCAAAGCTTCCTTCTTGTTGAGAAAAGACTAACTTTGGCATTGGCTGACTTGGATCAGCATCTACATAAACTGTTATTTCATCACCTGGTTTTGCAGATATTCCTGTCGGTTGATTATTATTACCAAATCCAAATTTTAAATTCTTATTAGCATGTGCTACCATATCTCCGTGTTGTTCTGCTGTAATAATTTTTACAGTCTCTAATTCACCTTTAAAGATCTTATTTGCTAATTCAAATGCTTCTGTAAATGTACTTTCTAAAGGATGTCCTTTAACTTCATTTTCTAAATCCTTTAGTTTTTCTATAGTATTAAATTCCTCTGACAATTCATTCATTAATCCATTTGTAAATAGATTATCAACTTTATCACTTACTACATCTTGTTTATAGAACGCTATCTCTGATAATGTAGCCCAATTTTGATCTGAGTTTTTAAATTTAAATTTAATTCTCTTAAACTTAGTCGGACTGAACTTTGCCTCAACTAATCCAGATACTTTATTATGACTACCTGTTGCCACAAGCTGATATGTATCTCCCTTAGATGTTGTAGACCCATATATTTCAAACTCTTGAGCAAATCCTTTGTTATCAGATTTTCTTGCTCCGTATAATATCCTATTTAATTCTACAATTTCCTTAAATTCTACTTCTACTTCATTTATAAAATCAGCTGTATTTGCTTTATTAGTTTCCCAATATGTATCTGGATTATCATCTATAGCATTTGTTATTACTTGTGATGCATAATGTCCAGCATTATTTTTAATACTTTCTATATTATCATTATCCATTTTAAATAAGTCTGAATAATCTTCATTAAAATAATCCTCAAATTTTCTTGTAATTGCTGTTGTTGCTTCAATTTTATTTTCTTCTAATAGTATTTTGGCATTTTCTATATCTTCTTTGAAGCTACTGTAAAGAGGATGATTTTTAGCTTCATTTTCTAAAGCCTCTAGCTTTTCTTTTGTATTAAACTCTTCACTAACTTTACTCATTGTAGCATCAGTAAATAAATTTAATATCTTGTCATATACTTTATCTTCCTTATAAAATCTAAATTCAGCTACAAATGGTCTATTTATATTAGCCTTTACAAATTTAAACTTTATTCTTTTAAACTTAGTTGGCTCAAATTTAAACTCTAAGAAGTCGTTAGTACTTTGAGCACTTCCTGTTGCTACTAATTGGAATGTATCACCATTTGTTGTTTCTGAAGCATATATTTCAAACTCTTCTGGGAATCCCTTTCTGTTTTCTCTTGCTAAAAATGCAATTCTATTTAATACCTCTGGCTTATCTAATGTAAATATTACTTCATTAGTAAAATCTTCAGTATTATTTTTATTTGTTTCCCAGTGTGTTTCAGTCTTGTCATCTATCATATATTCTAATTTAGAATTAGGATATATTCCTCCATTTGCACTTATGTTAGCTATATTAGAGTTTGGCATTCTAAATAATTCACTATATTCAGAGTCCTTTCCATTGTGGTACGCTTCTAATCTTGAAACCTTCGCTGTTGTTGCTTCAATTTTATTTTCTTGTAGAAGTATTTTTGCATCCTCTAAATTCTCTTTATAATCTTCATAAAAAGGATGGCTTTTAGCTTCTTCTTCTAATGCTTGTACTTTTTCTAATGTATTAAATTCTTCACTTACACTGCTCATTGTATCATCAGTGAATAGCCTATCTATTTTTTCTGCTATTTCATCTTGAGTATATAAACCAAACTCAGCAGCACAAGCCCAATTCTCGTATCCCTTTTTAAATACAAATTTAACCCTTCTAAACTCAGTAGGATTGAATCTTATTTCTATAGAATCCTGTGTTGCTTTAGACGTTCCACTAGACACCAATTCAAATGTATCTCCTTTAGACGTTCTTGATGCATATATATCAAATGCTTCTGCAAAACCTCTATTAGTTCCACGAGGTGCAGTATATACTATTCTATTTAATGTTATTAATTCATTTAACTCTATTACTACTTCATTAGTAAAACTATCACTATTTTGTTTTCCTGAATGCCATTTTGTATTTATATCTCCATCCATAGCTTTAGTTATAGCTTCACTTGCATATTGCCCACCATTTGTAGTTATTGATTTCACTTTGCTTGATGGAACTTTATAGATTGCATCATACTGTGGAAGTATCTCACTATTCATATCTTTAAATTTAGATACCTTAGCATCAATATAGTTAACTTCTTTATTTTCTACAATTAACTTTGCATTTTCTATATCTTCTTTAAGCTCACTATATAATGGATGATTTTTCACTTCTTCTTCTAACGCATTTATTTTTTCTATATTATTAAACTCTTCATTTACTTGACTCATTGTACCATCAGTAAATAAATTCTTCACTTTATCACTCACTACATCTTCTTTATAAAACATAAATTCTGATGCTGAAGCCCAATCTTGATCAGCTTTTTTGAACTTAAATTTTATTCTCTTAAATTCAGTTGGATTAAATTTAATTTCTACTATATCTCCAGTAGAACCTGTATATTCACCACTACTTACTAATCTAAAGTCATCTTCTTCATCAGTAAGAGATGTATATATTTCTACTTCCTTAGCAAAACCTTTACCTTTAGCTGATGACTGCCTTGCTGCATATACTATTCTGTTTAAGTTTGTTACTTCATTTAATTTAAATATTACTTCATTGGTAAAATCAGTTCTATTTGGTTTCCCTGTTTCCCAATGAGTATTGAAATCTCCATCTATAGCCTTATCAATAGTAGAATTTGGATAATTACCTCCATTATTTGTAATAGATTCAATATTTCCATTGTCCATTTTAAATACTTCATTATAAGCATTTAGATTATCACTATTGTATAAGTTAAATTTACTTATACTAGCTTGAGTCAATTCATTAACAGATGTATTTTCTGTTATAGAAACTTGATTTCTTGATAGCTCATCTGCTAAAACCTTTACTGTTGTAGATGAGAAATTGGTTATTAGTGCAGCTATTAATATAGCCGCTATTTTTTTCTTGTTCATAATTTACCTCCCTGGTTAGTTTTATCTAGCCTTAGAAGTACATTAAAAAAGCTACTCTAAAAGAGCAGCTTTATACATCTTAATAAATTAAATATTAATTATAATAAGATAAATAATATTTAAAATTAAACTTTAAAACAAAAAGTATAATGTACTCTTTGGCAACTGGCTGACATAGTTATACACCTTAGTCCCTATAGCTTTGCGTCCTTAAATTTCTCTAAGTTTGCCTATTTAATTTTATAACTTTAAAATAAATTTTAATTATTTTAAAATTTATTATCCGTATTTTAACATAAAATCACATATTTATCCATATATTTTTATAAAATTTCTACTATTTTTCTTCTTTTTTTGCATAATCTCAACTTATTATTCTTCCAGTTTAAGTAAATTATTTTAATTACCTCTTTATATTGACATTGACTAATTAGATAATTATAATATTACTTATAAATATTTTAATACGTTGATGAGAAGAGTAAACTAAATTTCATTTTCAGAGAGAGATAAGCTTGGTGAAATTATCTTATTTGAATCTAGTTGAAGACCACCTCTGAGTGACTCTAATAAAGTCCGTTTAATATCACGTTACGATATATTAAGAGGTCTTATTATAGACAATTAAGGGTGGAACCGCGGGAAGTTTAGAACTTATACTCTCGTCCCTTCTATTTATATAGAAGGGATGGGAGTTTTTTTATTTTAAATTATATTATGAAGGGAGTAATAAATATGATTAAAATTACTTTAAAGGATGGATCAGTAAAAGAATTTGAAGCTGGTATTTCTGTTTTAGATATAGCTAAATCAATTAGTGAAGGCTTAGCTAGAAATGCTTGCTGTGGAATAGTTAATGGAAAGGTTGTTGACTTACGTTATATAGTAAATGAAGATAGCGAACTTGCTATTTGCACATTTGACTCACAAGAAGGAAAAGATGCATTAAGACACAGTGTATCTCACGTTTTAGCTTATGCAGTTAAAAGATTATATCCAAATGCTAAATTAGCTATAGGACCTGCTATAAATGATGGTTTCTACTATGATTTTGATGTAGAAAACTCATTTAGTTCTGATGATTTAGTAAAAATAGAAGATGAAATGAGAAAAATAGTAAAAGAAAATCCTTCAATTGAAAGATTTGAATTACCAAGAGCTGAAGCTATAAAGCTTATGGAAGATGCTAACGAACCATATAAGGTTGAATTAATTAATGATTTAGGCGAAGATGAAGTTATTTCATTCTATAAAATGGGTGACTTTGTAGATTTATGCGCTGGCCCTCACCTAATGTCTTTAAAACCAGTTAAAGCTATTAAACTTCTTAGAAGTGCTGGGGCTTACTGGAAGGGCGATGAAAAGAACAAAATGCTTTCAAGAGTATATGGAACTGCATTCTTAAAGAAAGCTGATTTAGATGCTCATTTAGAAGCTTTAGAAGAAGCTAAAAAGAGAGACCATAACAAATTAGGTAGAGAACTTAAAATCTTCACTACAGATGAAAAAGTAGGTCAAGGTTTACCTCTTATAATGCCTAAAGGTGCTAAAATTGTTCAACTTCTTCAAAGATGGGTTGAAGATGAAGAAGAAAAAAGAGGCTATGTATTTACAAAGACTCCTTCAATGTCTAAAAATGACTTATTTAAGGTTTCAGGACACTGGGATCACTACAAAGATGGTATGTTTGTTTTAGGAGATGAAGATAAAGATCCAGAAGTTATGGCATTAAGACCAATGACTTGCCCATTCCAATATACAATTTATAATGCAGAACAACACTCTTATAGAGAACTACCTATAAGATATGCTGAAACTTCTACTTTATATAGAAATGAAGCATCTGGTGAAATGCACGGATTAATTCGTGTAAGACAATTTACTTTATCTGACGGACATATAGTTTGTAGACCAGATCAAATTGAAGAAGAATTTAAAGGTTGTGTTGAATTAATCAACCACATAATGAGTACTTTAGGAATAGATGGAGATATATCATTTAGATTCTCTAAGTGGGATCCAAACAATACTGATAAATATATAAACAATCCAGAAGCTTGGGAAGAAACTCAAGTATTAATGAAGGCTATCTTAGATCACCTTGGAATTGATTATGTTGAAGCTGAAGGTGAAGCTGCATTCTACGGACCAAAGCTTGATATCCAATTCAAGAATGTTCACGGAAAAGAAGATACAATAATAACAATCCAAATTGACTTTGCTCTTGCAGAAAGATTTGATATGACTTATATAGATAAAGATGGAAATAAGAAACGTCCATATATAATTCATAGATCTTCAATTGGATGTTATGAAAGAACTTTAGCTATGCTTATTGAAAAATATGCTGGTGCATTCCCAACTTGGCTTGCTCCAACTCAAGCAATAGTTCTTCCTATTTCTGATAAATATAATGACTATGCTGAATCAATAGTTAAAGATTTCAAAGATTCAGGAATAAGAATTGCTGCCGATTATAGAGCTGAAAAAATTGGTTATAAGATTAGAGAAGCTAGACTAGAAAGAATCCCTTACATCCTAGTTGTTGGTGAAAAGGAAGCTGCCAACAATGAAGCTTCAGTAAGAAGCAGAAAGAATGGAGAAGAAGGTGCACTTCCAGTTTCTGAATTAAAGAACAGATTAATCTTAGAAATAGCTAATAAAGATAAATAATCAATGTAGAGTTTAGAATGGTGGAAAAATCCTCTGGTAGGATTTTATAAAATAAATAATTTTTGATAGAGAACCCTGAAAATTTTAAAATTTTCAAGGTTCTTCTTAATTTATAATAATTTTTAGTTATGAACTTCTTGTTTCCATTAAAATCACACTTCTTGTTTTATATATCTCTATTATGATAATTTTGTAAAACTTTAAATCAAAATAGATTCTTTTGTTACCATATAAACTGTTTTTTATATTTATATTTTTTATGATTACTATTCATTGTCCAATTTTCTTATTACTCTACAAGGATTACCAACAGCTAGTACATTATCTGGAATACTCTTAGTTACAACACTACCAGATCCAACAACTGAGTTCTCTCCAATTCTCACCCCTGGATTAATAGTGCTTCCCCCACCTATCCATACTCCATCACATATTTCTACTGGGTCTGCATATTCTAAATTTTCCATTCTCTCCTTAGGTGAAAGTGCATGATTAACTGTAAATATATTCACATTAGGCCCAATCATAACATTTTTCCCTATAGTTACTTTGCCACAATCTAATATTGTACAATTGTAATTTGCAAATGAATTTTCTCCCCAATAGATATTGTAGCCATAAGCACATCTAAAAGGTTGCTCTATGAAGAACTCTTTAGGCGCATGTCCAAATAACCCTCTAAGTAAGTCCATTCTCTTTTCTATTTCCTTTGGATGTAGTGAATTGTACTCAAACATAATTTCATTAGCATGTTGCCTATCATTAAACAATTCATCGCCTAAAGAAACATACAAATCTCCCCTCAGCATCTTTTCCTTTTCAGTCATAATATCATCCCCCAACCATAAATATCATATTTATTTATATAAAATACATCTTATAATCATATTACTACTTTTAAACTAATAAATCACTTTATATAAAAATAAAAAAGCCCTTATTAAAAGGCTTTTACTTATTTTCTTCAATAAGCTTTTTCATCTTATTTTGAAGTAACCATATTTTCTTTTGCTTTCTATTATAGGCAACCATCTTATCCTTATTATTAATACTAGACTCTAATTGCTTCGTAGTTTTTTCTTCATACATCTTTAAAGCTTCATTAAGAATTTGAAGTTCCTCTTTATTAAACATAAATACACTCCTTACATCAATGTAAATTAGTTTACTAAATCTTAATTATCATATTATATTATATTTTATAAAGAGTTTCTTTGCAATTATCCCTATTAATCTTTAAATAATGAACAACAGCAAATATTAAATTATTTATTTGCAAGCCAACATATACTCCACTTAATTTAAATCTTATGGATAATATCACAATCCATAATACAGATAAAAAGCTAACTAAACTTGTAAACTTTAATACAAAACTTTCATTTTTATTCTATAATTTATCCTTTTCTTAAATTAGGATAATGCTACATCTAAAATCATCATAATTACAAATCCTATAGAAAATGCTATTGCACTAATATCAGAAAAATTATCTTCTGCTGCCTCTGGTATTAATTCCTCTACTACAACAAAAATCATAGCTCCTGCTGCAAAAGAAAGTAGATATGGCATTATCGGTGTAATAACACTAGAAAATATTATTGTAATTACCGCCGCTATTGGTTCTACTATTCCAGATAAAGCTCCATAAATAAATGATTTATTTTTACTTAAGCCTTCGCTTTTAAGAGGCATTGATATTATTGCACCTTCTGGAAAGTTTTGAATTGCTATCCCTATAGAAAGAGCAATAGCTGAAGCAAGAGTTACTGCATTGGCCTCATTCATAACTGCTGCAAAAACAATTCCTATTGCCATTCCCTCCGGAATATTATGAATTACTACTGACAGTACAAGTTTTGTAGTTTTACTTAGTTTATATTTTTTTGTTCCTTCTTCCTTTTTACTATTGATATGCATATGCGGAACAATTTTGTCCAAAGAAAATAAAAATAAAATTCCTACAAGTACTCCAACTGCAGCTGGAATAAATGATAATTTCCCCATATTTTGAGACATATCTATAGAAGGAATAATTAATGACCATACTGCTGCAGCCATCATAACTCCTGATGCAAATCCAAGAAGTATCTTATTAACCATTTTATTCATTTCTTTCTTCATTGCATAAACACAAGCAGCCCCTAGAGACGTACCTAAAAACGGTATTAAGATTCCAATTAAAATATTCATTCCCACTCCTCCTTTTATAAACACTATTTCATATATTGATTAAATAACTTATAGCATCTTTCCTGAGTACTTTCTATCAAACTTGTTTTCCTATATAAATAGAGCAATTGTTCCATCTTTAAAACCATCATCTACTCAATTTGAATCTGTAAAATCATTATTATTTATATTATTGATTTTATTTTCTGATTAATCCGAAGAAACTAAGTCTATTTTCTTATCATTAACATGTCCCTCTTTTTTTTAATTTATTACACTACTATAGCCACATATGAATAATCAACATATATCTAAAACATGAATAATACTTTTAATAAACTTACTCTTAAACTTTTCCCCTGTATAATCGACTTTCTCCTAATCTTTATTATATCTAAGTATATTTTAACATATTTCTACTTAATATATTCTATTTTAATTCCTATATTATTTATAAAACTAAAAGCAATAGTTAAAAGCTACTATTTTCTAATACCAATTAAAAATAGTAGCTTTTAACAAATATATTATTCTAATTTGTTAAAATATCATATTTCTAAAATGAGAGTCACGAAACGTGATACCCTTTTAAATAAAATTTTAAACAACATTTAATTCTTTTATTTTCTTATTCTTTTTTTATTATTAACTGTTAATTGAGATTAATGCTTGTTCAAAATCTGCAATTATATCTCTTATATCCTCAATTCCAATTGAAACTCTCATCAAATCAGGTGTTACTCCACTTGCTATTTGTTCTTCCTTTGATAATTGACTATGTGTAGTTGTTGCTGGATGTAAAAGACAGCTTCTAACATCTCCTAAAGTAACTACTAATGCCACTAATTTTAATGCTTTTGTAAATTTCTTTGCTGTTTCTATATCTCCTTTTATTCCAAAAGTTAATAATCCACTTCCTCCACCTTTTAAATATTTCTTTGCTTTATCATATTGTGAGCTTGTTTCAATATATGGATAATTAACCCACTTTATTTTAGGATGTTTTTCTAACCATTTTGCTAGTTCTAATGCATTTTGTGAATGTCTTTCCATTCTCAAATGAAGAGTTTCTAAACCTAAATTAGTTAAGTAAGCATTAAATGGACTTTGACATGCCCCAATATCTCGTCCTAATGTAACTCTTAACTTTGTAATATATGCAGCATTTCCAAATGATTCTACATATTTTAATCCATGATAACTTGGATCTGGCAGCGTAAATTCTTCAAAATCTCCATTTACCCAATCAAAATTTCCTCCATCAACTACTATTCCTCCAATGCTCTGTGCATGTCCATCTGCATATTTAGTAGTTGAATGTACCACTATATTTGCCCCATGTTCAAATGGATTACACAAATATGGAGTTCCTACAGTATTATCTACTATAAATGGAACCTTTAACTCCTTTGCAACCTCTGAGAACTTATCAAAATCTAATATATTTAATCCTGGATTACCAATTGTCTCTCCATATACTGCTTTAGTATTTTCATTTGCACATGAAAGAATTTCTTCCTTACTTGCTTCTGGATCAACAAAGGTTACATCTATCCCCATCTTTTTAAGATTAACTGTAAATAAATTAACTGTTCCACCATATAAAGAAGATGCTGATATTATATGATCCCCAACCTTACATATATTTAATATTGAATATAATACGGCTGCTTGTCCTGATGCTGTAGCTACTGCCCCAACTCCCCCTTGAAGTCTTGCAAACTTATCTTCTAATGCACAAACTGTAGGATTAGATATTCTACTATACAAATGCCCCTCTGCTTCTAAGTTAAATAAATTTTCTAAGTGATCTGGATCATCATACTTATAAGTTGCTGTTTGAAATATTGGTAATACCCTAGGTTCCCCAGCCTTTGGCGTATAACCTCCTTGAATACATATTGTCCCCTTTTCCCATTTTCCTTCCATATTGAAAGCCCCCTTATTTAATATTATTGCTTATTGCTTTTCTATAAAATAAAAAAAGTTACTTCAAATTAAGAAGCAACCTAAATATACTAAACTATTCACTAATAAACTCAATGAAATACCTTATTTGCCAAGCATCAGCTTGCAGGATTTAGCACCACACTTATTTATAAAATAATTTTATATTTCGTAGGTTGCTAGGTTTCATAGGGCCAGTCCCTCCACCATTCTTAATAAAGTCTTTTTTATTTAATTATTATATATTATACACTATATCTTTAAATCTTCAACCATTATTTGTATTTTTTAAGGCTCTAGTATTCGTGATTATATAATCTACTTTGATATCATGCACTTCTGATTCTATTTTATCAACTATTTGTAAATCATATGCCAATGCTATCTTATTTTCTTTAGATTTTATATCTTTTAAATACCTATCGTAATATCCTCCTCCATACCCTATTCTGTTACATTCTTTATCAAAAACAACTCCAGGTACTACTATTAAATCTATATTTTCTTTTTCAATATAATTAGAGTCATCTATTGGTTCTAAGATACCCATTGAATTTTTCTTTAGCTCATCAATAGAATTTAATTTTATTGCCTTCATTAATTTATCATTTTTATATACTTTTGGAATAAAAACATTCTTTTTATCCTTAAAGGCCTTTTCTATTATATTTCTTGTATTTATCTCATTACTAAAGCTTATGTAAATAAATATATTAATAGCTCTTTTATATAAATCTGTATTTATTAACTCATTAAATATTTTATTATCCATTAATTCTTTTTCGTTGTTATTTAGTGAATCTCTTATTTCTAATATTTTATTTCTTAAAACTTTCTTTTCTTCTTTATTCATAATTTTTTTCATTCCTTTATTTTTTCACTTTTTAATTATTTTTCTTTGCAAAATATATTTATTATATCTCTTAATATTGCTGCAGCTGCATTTATAGTTCCTGATGCACCGCCTATTACACTAATGTCTCCTAAAGTATCCGTACTATAAAGCACACCTTTATTTTTACCATCTACAAAATATAAAGGATGACTTTTATCTATTACCTCAGGTTTTACATATGCTTTGATTTGTTCGCCTTCTTTATATATTCTTCCTATTAATTTAATTTTATTGCCATTCTTTTTTTCATTTATTATTAAACTTTTATATAATAAATTTATTCCTTGTATCTTAATATCATCGATAGTTAAACTAGAATTCATAATAACATTAGCTAGTATTAAAATTTTTGATGCAGTATCATATCCTTCTACATCTAGATTATAATTTGCTTCTGCTATTCCTAAACTTATAGCTTTGTTTAATGCTTCGTCATAATCAACTTCATTTTCATACATTTCAGTTAAAATATAATTACTCGTTCCATTTAATATACCTTCAATTGACAATACATCTGATCCTGCTATATCAAAAGTTCCAACATTTATAGATGGAAGTGCCCCTCCTGTTGTGCACCCTATCCCAAGCTTTACATTATTTTTATCAGCTAACTTTTTTAAGTTATTATATTGCAGCAATATTGGCCCCTTATTTCCTGTTACCACATTAATAGAATTCTCTAAAGCTAGCTTTATATGAGTTAAACCTGGTTCTCCTGTTTCTATATTAGTATTTGTTAATTCCACAAGCATATCTATATCATTATTTTTTACTATCGTATTTATATTTATGTCTTCCTTAAATTGTAGACTTTCTATATTTAAATTAAAATCATTACTTATAATTTCTTCTAAGTTTATTCCTAAATTATTATATATTCCACCATTACTTTTTATTATATATTTAACCCTTATATAAATTCCTAGATTATATAAATATTCACTTTTATCCCCTAGTAGTTTTATTAAAGCTTTACTAACCCCTCCAAATCCTATTATACCTATATTCATAATACATGCCCCCTTTATATTATTATAATATATCATTTCCTTTACACAAAATAAAAGGTGCCTTCATCTAAGGCACCTTCATTAATTAGAAACTTCTGTACTAAATATCCATTTTTTATCTTTTATATTTCTACCTTTGATAGTAACATTATTATCATTCGCCTCAATATAAACACCCTTAATATAATCTGATTCTCTTTTATAACCTTTTTCTTCATTTGAATCAGGTATAATAGTGTAATGAACAGATCCTGTATTGACTATTGTAAATGGTTTATTTAAAACTACACTACTTTCATTCAAATCCCTATGAGTATGTGATGAAAACATAATTACTTCTGGGTATTGCTCTAATATATTCTTTATTTCTTCACTTTGCTTTGATCCAACCCATGGATTATCTCCATAATCTAAATGCTGATGTAAAAATACAAATATCGGTTTACCTTTTTGATAATTCTCAGCTAACTTTTCTTTAAACCATTCTAATTGTTCATCAGAAATAAATGCTGTAACTGAATTTATAGTTTCAGAATTACCATCTTCAGATCCTAATGATATAAAATGATATCCTTTTATCCATTTATCATGATATACTTTTTCTTCTCCTGAAAACTCAAGGTACTTATTTATAAAGTTTTGAACTTGATCCTTAGAATTTTTTTCAATATTATAGTCAAAAAACTCATGATTGCCTATATTTCTTATAATTGTTTGTGGTAGTAAATCCTTGTTTTTATTTAAAGTTTTTTGTACTGAATCATATTGCTCATCTAATCCTTGATCCACAACATCACCATTTAATACTAATGCATCCATATTAGGATTTATTGTATGTAGATCTTTAATAGCCTCTTCAAAATGATCAATATTTTCATGAACATCTCCTAATACAGCAAAAGAAAGATTTTCATTTGATTTCGCTTCTACTGTTGTAGTATTAGGCTTAAACTCAGTTGATATTACTCCTAATAGAACTAATGTGATTATAATAATAATTAATTTGAATTTTTTTATTTTAATCCCCTCCTCACTTTAAATCCACATAAAAAATTATTAATTAAATCTATTTTTTTCAGAAACTTTTATAATATTCATTTTTTACATGTCAACTCTTTTATAATTTAAAAAATTCAAAATCTAAATTTATTTATCCCCAAATCTACATAATTATTTTTTTCTATAACCTCTAACCATTAAATTAAATACACTTTTAAACATTATAATAGTACTTAAATTTTCTAATTATTTCTATTTTAATTACTATTATAAATAAAAAAATCGTTAATTCTTACAATGAATTAACGATTTTTTTATTTATTTAACAACTATATACGTTATTAAATATTAATCTATATCTAAAATGTTTTTAATTTCATTCTTGTATGCATCTGCTTTAGCACCAAAGATGGCTTGAATTCCGTTACCAACTTCAACTACACCAGCTGCACCTAAAGATTTTAATTGATCTTTATTTACGTTTGCTTTATCTTTAACTTCAACTCTTAATCTTGTTATGCAAGCATCAACGCTAACTATATTTTCTTCTCCACCTAAAGCTGCTAAAACTGCTGGAGCTTTTTCAACTATTTCGCTGTTTTTTCCAGCTTTCTTATTACCAGACTTTTCATTAATGTCAGCTTGAGGAATACCTGCTTTTTCTTGATAATCAGATTTTGAATAAAGTTTAACTTCTTCTTCGCTTTCATCTCTACCTGGAGTCTTTAAATTGAATTTCTTAATTAAGAATAAGAATAAGAAGTAGTAAACTACCGCATAAACTATACCAACTAAGACTAATCTTAACCAGTTAGTAGGAACTCCTGCTCCCGCTGGTAATAAACCGAATAATGTAAAGTCTATTAATCCACCTGAGAATGTCATACCAATAAATACATTAAGTATATCCATTAACATAAATGATAAACCTGCTAATACACAGTGAACTCCATATAATACTGGTGCAACGAATAAGAATGTAAATTCGATTGGTTCAGTTATACCAGTAAGCAATGCTGTAACTGCAGCTGATGCTAATAATGATCCAACAGCTTTCTTCTTGCTTGGAGCTGCTGTCTTATACATAGCTAAAGCTGCTGCTGGAAGACCAAACATCATGAATGGGAATTTACCAGCCATAAATCTTGTAGTACCTGCAACTACTGTAGCCATATCTGCTGATGAAGCTCCAACTAAGCTACTCATGCTTGATAATTGAGCAAAGTAAGCTGTGTTAGCTCCTGCAACTGTTTGCCATGCTCCATCTACTAATATTTGTCCTTCAACAAATGATCCATACCAGAACGGTGTATAGAATACGTGGTGTAATCCAAATGGAATTAATGCTCTTTCAATAACTCCATAGAAGAATGTTCCTATAGCACCTGCATTTCTAACTAATTCTGAAAGTACTCCTATACCATTTTGAACTACCGGCCAGATAAATGCTAATAAAGCACCAACTATTGCCATAGCTAAAGAAGTTACTATTGGCACAAATCTTGATCCTGAGAAGAATCCAATAACTTGTGGTAATTGTATTGTATGATATTTATTGTGTAATATTGCTGTAACTATACCTGTGATAATACCACCGAAAACTGACATATTTAATGTAAATATACCTAAGTTAGTAGTAACATAAGTACCATATTCACCAACTGCATCTGGAGTAACAACTCCTAATTGAGTTAATCCTAATGCTAACATTGAAGATATAACTTGGTTCATAACTATGAAACCAAATATTGAAGCTAAACCTGCAGTTCCTTTATCTTTTTTAGCAAGTCCAACTGCAACACCTACTGCAAATAGTAATGGTAGGTTTCCAAATATAATATCTCCTACGTTTTTCATTATTGTTAATATTGCTGTAACTACAGGAATATTAACAAATGCTATTAATGGTTGATACACTGCTGGTGGGTTAGATAACCCTGATATACCTAGTAATGCACCACCAACACCTAGTAAAATACCTGCTATTGGTAAAGCTGCTATTGGAAGCATGATAGCTTTACCGATTCTTTGTAATTGTTGTAGCATCTTATAATTCCTCCTTAAAAATACTTATATAATAAAAAATAAATTACTACAGTAGTATGTGCTACTATGGGTTTATTATCTCCTTTTTATACAATAGTTATTAAAGTTTTTTAAATGTATTTTAAAAAAATAAAAAAAGGACCAAAACTTATAGATATAGCTATATCTATAATATTTTTAGTCCTTGCCTGCATAACCAGTAACACACTACGTATTTAATTATGTGATTATAATATCATATCACTTTTTAAATGTAAATGATTTTTTTATTATTTTACTATTTTATTTTTTTCCATCAATTTATTTATCATATTATTGAGTAACTTATATTGATTCAAATCTTTAGTTTTTTTATTCATAAAACCAACTCCCTGTTACTTTATTATTATATATATTCTAAATAAAATTTACTAATTTTATTATAATTGATATTTTTTTCTTTTGGTTAATTAAACCTTGTAATCATTTACTATTTATAAAAATCTTATTATTTCTTACTATTTCTTTTAAATATAAATTTTTTCAAACTATTGCTAACTATATAATATACGTTTATGACAATAAAATAATTCCTATTTATTTAAAATTAAATTTTCTTTAAATGTTTAAACTTTCGTAAACCTGGACATAAATTAAACGAGGTGATATTTTTGGAAAATAATACTAGTAAAGTAAGTACTTTAAGAATAGATTTGTCAATTATTTTATTATTAACTTCCTTTTTATTTTTTTTAGTATACTGTGTTAGCTTATAATTAAATTTTATAAATACGCAAAAAGTATGAATAGATTTCCAAAGTCTACATACTTTTTTATTATCAATTAACAGTAAAATAAAGTCATTATTATCTTAAACTTATAAATAGTTCACACTTTTTTAAATTTTATTGAAAATAAATACCTTTCTAACTATCCAATCTTTATAATAATTCTACTTATACTTTAGTATTACCCCTATTTTACTTATAACTAATCTCTAAATAATCAATTAACACTTTGTTAACATTTATAACTTTCATTATATATCTATCAATTTTATAGCACCTTTTACTATAAATTATCAGATTTTTCTATGGATTTTATACAAATCTGATTGTATAATTATAAAAAAATGATTAATTTACTACAAATTTCGAAAGGATTCGATAAATATGGCGTTAATAGGAATATTAATAATAATTGTAGGATTTGCATTAAAGTTTAATACAATTGCTGTTGTAATTGTATCTGGATTAGTAACTGGACTAGTTTCTGGTATGAGTATTTCAGAAATACTTACCACTTTAGGACAAACCTTCGTTCAAAAAAGAGAAATGTGTTTATTTTTACTGACTCTTCCTGTTGTAGGAATGTGTGAAAGATATGGATTAAAAGAAAAAGCAATAATGCTTATAAAAAATGTAAAAGGCTTATCTACTGGAAAAATTATATCTGGATATTTATTTATTAGAGAATTATCTATTGCAATGGCAGTTAAACTTGGTGGACATCCTCAATTTGTTAGACCGTTAATTAATCCAATGGCCCAAGGTGCTGCAATTTCAAAATATGGTAAATTAGATGAAGAAGATGAAGACCTAATAAAAGCTCACTCTGCGGCAGCTGATAACTATGGTAATTTCTTTGGACAAAATGTATTTATAGCAAACTCCGGTGTTTTACTTATAGCTGGTACTTTAGAAACTTTAGGATATAATGTGGACACATTACAAATTGCTAAAGCTTCAATTCCAATTGCTATAATAGCTTTTATTTTAGGAGCTATTCAAAACTATTATCTAGATAAAAAGCTTGCTAAAAAATATAAAAATAGGTAGGTAAATTTTATGGATATTAATACTTTTTCAAATATATTATTACAAGTATTTTACGTTATGGTAGGTTTATTTTTTCTACTTACTATGTTGTTTACTTTAAAAGATAAAAATCATAAAACTAAATACGGTACATCCCTTTTTTGGGGAATACTTGGAGTTATCTTTATATTAGGAGACGCAATTCCTTCAATGATAACTGGACTACTTATTGTAGTTATAGGTATATTAGCAGCATTTAATCAAATTAATGTTGGAACTATTAAACAATTAGACAGTACTTTCGCAAATTTAAAAGCATCTAAAATTGGAATTAAAATATTTATTCCATCATTAATTATAGCTTTAGTTGCTTTAGGCATTGCTCAGTTTACACCAATATCAGGGGTAACTGCTGTTGGTATTGCTGCAATAATAGCCTTAATTGCAACATTCATAATAACAAAGGCTAAACCTAATGAATTTATTGAAGATAGTAATAGAATGTTTCAATCTATAGGTTCTACTGCAATATTGCCTCAACTTCTAGCTGCTCTTGGAGCACTATTTACCGCTGCTGGTGTTGGTGATATTATCTCAAATATGATTTCAAGCGTTATCCCTGAAGGAAACATACTACTAGGAATAAGCGCTTATTGTATAGGAATGGCTATATTTACAGCAATCATGGGAAATGCCTTTGCTGCATTTTCAGTTATAACAGTTGGTATAGGAGTACCTTTTGTATTTGCTCAAGGTGGAGATCCTATAATTGCATCAGCATTAGCTATGACAGCAGGATTTTGTGGAACATTATTAACACCTATGGCGGCAAACTTTAATGTATTGCCAGTGGCTTTATTAGAAACTAAAGATAAAAATGCTGTTATAAAATCACAAGCTGTATTTGCAATTGTATTACTTGCAATTCATATACCACTTATGTACTTCTTAGCATTTTAGATTTTAAGGGAGGCTTTATATATGAAAATATTAATTACAGGATTTGATCCTTTTGGTGGAGAGAATATAAATCCAGCATTAGAGGCTGTAAAAAAATTACCTGATACTATTTTAAATAGTGAAATAATAAAATTAGAAATTCCAACTGTATTTAGAAAATCTCTAGAAACAATTGAAGAAAATATAATAAACCATAAGCCTGATGTTGTTATATCTGTAGGACAAGCTGGTGGAAGATTTGGAGTTACTCCAGAAAGAGTAGCAATTAACATAGATGATGCAAGAATAAAAGACAACGAGGGCAATCAACCAATAGATATATCTATTTTTGAAGATGGTGAAGCTGCTTATTTCTCAAACCTTCCTATAAAGGCAATGGTTAAAGAAATGATGGACAACGGAATCCCCGCTTCTGTCTCTAACACAGCTGGAACATTTGTATGTAATCATGTTATGTATGGGATATTATATTTAATCGATAAAAAATATCCAAATATAAGAGGTGGTTTTATACATGTACCTTATATACCATCTCAAGTAACTACAAAGCCTAATATGCCATCTATGTCTATTGATGATATATCTAAAGGACTAGAACTTAGTATCAAAGCTATCATAGAAAATTCATCAGATATAAAAACTATAGGTGGAGCTATTTGCTAATGAATAAGAAACTAAAGATTTTTGTATATGGTAGTTTAAGAGAAGGCTTTTTTAACTATGACCTTTATTTAAAGGGAAAGATTAATTCTATAAGACCTGCTGAAATAAGCGGATTTGAATTATATCATATGCCTTACAAGGGATATCCTGCCGTATTACCTGGAAAAAACACCATAGTCGGTGAAGTTGTTGAACTTATAAATTATGATTCAACACTTAAACCTATGGATGAAATGGAAGGCTTCTTAGGTGAAGGAAATCCAAATAATGAATATTCAAGAAAAATTGTAAAAGTAAAACTAACTGATGATGAAAGCTTTGAAAATTGTTATTCTTATTTCTACAATAAGGATATAGATACAAAATTCCAAGATGAAGCTATTTATATTGAAAATGGCGATTGGAAAGAATATATGCTTAAGGAAATGAAAGAGTTAAAAGTTTAGGAAAAAACTCAGCTATATGCTGAGTTTTTTTATTCTTCATTATAAGTATCATTTTCTTTCCATTTATCATATTTTTTTAATGCATTAAATACTCCCTGTTCTACTGCTTCTCTAATAACATAGGACAACAGAACTAAAAAAATTATGGTGCCTATAAATCCTAACGCCATTATTCTAATTCTCATCGCCTTATAAGTTTTTTACGAACTCATTACATTCTTTTCTATTTCTAAATATGTATATCTGTTTATTTTTTTCTTTTTGAAGAATATTGTAAAACTTATCTCTATGTTCCTTATTAAAATTCCATATCCACTTTAAAAATTCTAAATCAAATCTTTCTGGACATCCATCTGCCATATCTGGACGAACTTTACCATAACTTGATACTACTCTTTTTATAACACCAAATAAGCAAGTCATCCTTGGGTAATCTAAATAGATAACAGTATCACACATTTCAATTCTTTCCTTTATTGTTCTATCATAATTACCATCTATTATCCATTTTTCTTTTTTTAATTCTTCTTTAAGTAAAGTATTAAACTCTTCTCTTGATATATTTACCCATCCCTCTTTCCAAAATATCTTATCAAGATGAACTACTGGTAAATTAGTCTTCTTAGATAAATTTTTAGCTAATGTAGATTTGCCACTTCCTCCACATCCAATAATTATAATTCTATTCATATCTATTTATCTCCTACTTATATCAATAATATATTTATTACAAGCCCTCATTTTCTTCTATATTATTATCCACAATATTTTCTAATTCCTCATCATTTTTCACAGTATTTCCATAGTTATTTCCACAATGACTCCCACAGTTATTTCCTAAATAAACTCCCTGCTTAATTGGTGCAATAATAAAACCAGCTACAACTCCTCCTAGAAAGCATGTTGAACCTAATAATATTTTTTCTTTATTTTTCATTTAATTCCCTACCATCCTTTTATACACTAATATACTATTTCTCTATAATATATGTTTATATAATTGTATTATATCAATATATATTTTTATCCATATAAACCTTTATGCTATTATTAAAACCTTACCAATATACTAAAAACTAAGATCTATTTATAAAAATTTAAGGGAGCTCTAGCATATTAAATTTTATATTATATACTATAGCTCCACCTCATTTATTTCTTTTCAACAGGTATCCATATTTCACAAAAACAATCTGTATTATTATCTTCTTTATAAAATTCAAAATCAATATCATCTAACATAGTATAATCTGAGCTTGGTAAAAATTCATTAAATATTCTATTCCACATTTCACCAATACAATCACCATTTTCTCCTACACATTTAAAAACTCCCCACAATGTAGGATGTACATCCCAAACCTTATAACCTTCTGGAACATCACCACCATCATATTTCATAGCAATCCCATAATCAAAGTATTTACTTTCTTTAGATATAGGTTTACACACGCCATAAATATCATGATTTGTTGTGTTACTTTTTAATACATCAAACACACCATTCTCTGCACATTCATTCCAAAAGTTAGGTATATCTTCATTATTATCTTCTGAAATTGATTCTACTCTGAACTCCTTAACCTTTACTAATAGTTTGAAACTTTCTTTTTTTACGATTTTATAATCCATAACCGTTCCACCTTCCAATGAAATTTTTATTACAAGGCGATTAAAAGATTTTAATTCCATTCCCGAACGTCTTGCTATATTTGGTGTAACTCCATGAAACCTCATAAATGCTTTTGAAAAACTCTCTGGTGAATCATATCCATATTTTAATGAAATATCTAAAACTTTAGCATCTGACATAGAAATTTCTTGTCCAGCCATAGACAAACGTCTTTTCCTTATATATTCGTTAGCTGTTATGCCTGTTATCATACTAAATAATCTATGAAAATGATAATTTGACATATAAACATGTCTTGCTACATCTTCATAATTAATATCTTCTAAAATATGATTCTCCATATAATCAATTGATTTTTGTATGATTTGAATGCAATTCATCTTCTTCTCACCTCATATATTCATTGTAAGATATTAAAATTTATAATTCCTAATCAGGCTTGCTCAATTTTGTCAAATCTCTAAAGCCACTTCCGTTTGTAAAGTATTTCCACTCATATAATGAATGTAACATTCTTTAAAATGGAAAGTAAAGCAATTTTTAAAATTGTTTTTATCTTTATTTATAGATATACTTTAATTAGAATTTTATTTATATGATAATAGAAGTAATAAATATCGTTTTGGAGATGATTTAATGGAAAATAAAATAGAACAATTAACTCAAATTTTAAAAGAAAGTAGTAACATAGTATTCTTCGGTGGAGCTGGTGTATCAACTGAATCAGGTATTCCTGACTTTAGAAGTTCTAATGGTCTTTTTAATGAAAAACTTAATATAACCTTTACTCCGGAACAGTTAGTATCACATAGCTTTTATATTAGATATCCTGAAGAGTTTTTTAATTTCTATAAAGCTAAACTTATATATCCCGAAGCAAAACCTAATGGAGCACATATTGCATTAGTTAAACTTGAAGAAATGGGAAAGTTAAAAGCTGTCATAACTCAAAATATTGATGGACTCCATCAAGCAGCTGGAAGTAAAAACGTTTTTGAACTTCATGGATCTGTTTTAAGAAATTACTGTAGTAGTTGTAATGAATTTTATGATGAAAAGTTTATACTAAAATCTAAAGGTATACCTACTTGTACCAAATGTGGTGGAATAGTTAAGCCTGATGTGGTTTTATATGAAGAAGGCTTAGATGATTCTGTAATTAGAGGTTCTATTAAAGCAATATCTGAAGCAGATACTTTAATCATAGGTGGAACTTCACTTGTTGTTTATCCTGCTGCTGGACTTATAAATTACTTTAAAGGTAAGAATTTAATTCTAATTAATAAGAGTACAACTTCTGCTGATAATAATGCAAATTTAGTTATTCATGATTCTATTGGCAAAGTATTAAGTGAAGCAATTTTATTTTAAATTAAGCTGTCCTTATGACAGCTTAATCTTTATCCTTATATTACCTTATATTATAACTTTTTTTCAATTCTATTTCGTATATCTTCCATACGTTTATCTAAAGTTGCGCTAATTTCTGAACACTCAAGTAACTCTTTACTGATAATTTCAGCTTCCTCTAGGGAAATATTTTTCTTATATCTTAATTTATGTTCTAAGCTTGCCCAAAAATCCATAGCTATTGTTCTAAGCTGAACTTCTACCTTCATGTACCTCTTTTCATTCTTCAAGAAAATTGGTACTTCGATAATTAAATGTAAACTTCTATATCCGCTTTTTTTTGGATTCTTTATATAATCCTTCTTTGTAATTAACTTAATATCATCTTGATTTAATAAACAGTCCGCTAACATATAAATATCTTCTGGAAATGAGCAAATTACTCTTATGCCAGCTACATCATTTATATTTTCTTGCATTGCTTCCAGTGAAAAAGGTAACTCTTTTTTCTTAAGCTTTCTTATAATACTATCAGTAGACTTCAATCTAGACTTTACATTTTCTATTGGATTTCTATCATACTGTAATGAAAATTCTTCATTTAATACATTAAACTTTGTTTCAACTTCCATAATTGCACAACGATAGTACGCCATTAATTCATTCATTGGCATTATATTTTTTTGTATAGCATCCAAAAAATCCTCATTTATTATTCTTTCTCTAAAAATTTTTTTACCAACATTTTTTAACATATAATCATCCTTTATCTTAGCTAATTTGAATATATTTTTATATTAACATTAGCTAAATATAAAAGCATCAATCTTAACTATATATTAATAATTTATTTTAAATATTCTAAATAAATAATATATAATCAATTTATATATAGCTTTTATATAAATTAGTATTAATTCTTAAATCTTTAGTATGTTATAATTATATGGAAATAATTAATAAAATAGGCATTAAAATGGGAGATATAAATGAAAACAGGAAGATTAAATAAAATTACTGATGTTAAAGGAATAAAGGTTGGTCATAAAACAATTGATAATGGAGATATTCATACAGGTGTAACTATTATTATTCCAAGTGAAGATAATATATTTCAAAATAAATATATAGCTTCATCTTATGTAATTAATGGATTTGGAAAAACTAGTGGTTTAATTCAAATTGATGAGCTTGGAACTTTAGAAAGTATTATAGGTCTAACAAACACTTTAAATGTAGGTACTGTTCAGCAAGCTATTGTAAAACATATGCTAAAGGATAATCCTGATATCGGTAAAGAAACAGGAACTATTAATACTGTTGTAGGGGAATGTAATGATGGTTACCTTAACGATATTCGTACTTGTGCTGTAAAAGAGGAAGATGTCTATGAAGCTATTCATAATGCAACTATCGACTTTGAACTTGGTAGCGTAGGGGCTGGTAGAGGGATGTCATGCTTCCAAATGAAAGGTGGCATTGGATCTGCTTCTCGTATTGTTGAGCTAGATGGACAAGAGTACACTGTAGGTCTTCTTGTATTAAGTAATTTTGGATTAAAAAAAGACTTTATTTTCGATAATATTAGTTTTTCAGATATTGATGATGAAACTTTAGAAAAAGGTAGCATTATGATGATACTTGCTACTGATATACCATTGTCATCACGTCAACTAAAAAGAGTTTGTAAAAGAATGAGTGCTTCATTAGCAAGGTTAGGATCATATTTAGGAAATGGAAGTGGTGATATCGTAATAGGATTCTCTACTGCTAATATAATTCCTCATTATCAAACTACTGATATAATTAATATAAAGGAAATTCATGAAAATAAAATTGATATAGTATTTAGAGCTTCTATTGAAGCCTGTGAAGATGCAATTATGACTTCATTATATAATAATGAAACTCTTATAGGTAGGGATGGAAATAGTAGACTTTCACTAATAGACACATTAAATAATAAATTTTAATATATAAAAGATCTCTATATAAATAGTATACAGTAAAACCATTTATATAGAGATTTTTTATCTATATTTTTATTAATTTATTTTATCTATAAAATCTTTCCTAAATTTATGTTAACATTTAATCTGATATTTAATTATTATTTATTTGAATACTTTTTATGAGTTAAAATAACTTCCTTTGCCATTCCTTTTAAAAGTTCTGTTGTCATTAATTGATCTTCTGCATGCATTAAAAGTAATGATATTTGCACCTTATCTCCTGATGCTTCTTGCATAATTAGAGAACTATGTGATTCATGTGCTTTTATCAATGAATCTTCTGCATCCCTTACTAATTTATCTGCTTCTTCAAAACATTCTTCTCTTGCAGCTCTCATAGCTTCAAATAAAGCTGATCTTGCTTCTCCTACATTACTAATTAATTGAAATGATACTAATTCTAAATTATCCATTTATTCCATCCTCCACTATTTATCTACTTTTGCACTTTTACTACTTTGGCTACCTTTGTTTCTACTGCTGCTTTTTTTACAGCCTCTGCTACTGCTGCCCCAACACCTTTTTCAAATGCCTTTGGAAGAATTTTTTCTTCACTTAACTCTTCTATTGAAACAAAATTTGCTATAGCATAAGCAGCTGCAATTTTCATCTCTTCATTTATTTCTGTTGCCCTAACATCTAACGCTCCCCTAAATATTCCTGGAAAAGCTAATACATTATTTATTTGATTTGAATAATCCGATCTTCCTGTTCCAACTATCCTTGCTCCAGCATCCTTCGCCTCTTCTGGAAATATCTCTGGAATAGGATTTGCCATAGCAAATATTATAGCATCTTTATTCATTCTTGATACCATATCCTTAGTCAAAACATTTCCAACTGATACACCAATAAATAAATCTGCTCCGTTAATAACTTCACCTAATTTACCTTTTTCATTATTAGGATTCGTTATGGAGGCTAATTCTTTTATTGATTCATTAGGATAATTCATACCCTTATATATTGCTCCATCCTTGCCACAAACTATTAAATTTCTTATTCCAGATGATAACAACAATCTAGTAATAGCACTGCCTGCTGATCCATCTCCATTAACAATAACCTTTAGATCTTCTAACTTTTTATTTACTATCTTTAATGAATTTACCAAAGCCGCTAAAACCACTATTGCTGTTCCATGTTGATCATCATGAAATACTGGCATATCTAATTTTTCTTTTAATTTTTTTTCTATTTCAAAACATCTTGGTGCTGATATATCTTCAAGATTTACTCCACCTAAAGTAGGAGATATTCTAACTATTGTTTCAACTATTTCATCAGTATCCTTTGTGTTCAATACTAATGGAAATGCATCCACATCAGCAAAATTCTTAAATAGTATACTTTTTCCTTCCATTACTGGTAATGCTGCTAAAGGTCCAATATCCCCTAAGCCTAAAACTGCAGTTCCATCAGATACAACTGCTACTGTATTCCACTTTCTTGTATAAACATATGCCGCTTCTGGGTCTTTATGTATTTCTCTACAAGGCTCTGCGACACCAGGAGTATATGCTAAACTTAAGTCTTTTTCATTTTCTATAGCTACTCTTGAAGTTATTTCAAATTTTCCTTTTACTTGTTTATGAAATTCTAAAGATTCCTCATATATATTCAAGTATATCACCCTTCTTTCTTTTCGCTAAACCTAAACAACTTTAGTTCCATGAATTTCTTTAGATCCAGTATACTCTAAAATATACTCTCTATTATCTCTATTAACCCCTTTTCCAGGCATAATGATGATTCTATCTTCAGCATAATCTACCAATTCCTTAAGCTTATCTTTTCCTTCAAGAGCATTTTCACATCCACCTTTAGTTAATATTCTATCTACTCCAAGCTTTACTAAATCATCAATTGCAGATTTTTTATCATCAATACTATCAAAAGCCATATGAAATGTTATTTTCATTGGTTTAGCTGCTTCTACCATTTTTCTAGTTAAGTCTAGATCTATTGTATTTCCCTTCAAGGCCCCTATTACTACACCATATGCTCCTAGATCTTTACACAATTTAATATCTTGTATCATTATATCAGCTTCATCTTCAGAATACTCGAAGTTTCCACCTCTTGGCCTTATAATAACCATTACTGGAATATTTAACTTTTCTACAGCCTTTTTAATTGTTCCAAAACTAGGTGTAGTTCCGTCTTCTAAAAGGTTATCACAAAGCTCTATTCTATTAGCTCCTAAAACTTCAGCTCTAACAGCCTCATTGTAATTTCCAACACAAGCTTCATATATATTCATAAATTTACTCCTTATATTAGTCAAATGTTATAGGCGATTTAATTCTTTTTAAATATGCATCCAACCACTCTTGACTTGCTACTTCATAAGTAGTTTTACCATTTTCTTGTTTATTACACACATAGACTGTTGGCTCTAAATCTTCTGTAACTACTGAAAATGAGAAGCCCTCAATATTTGTAGCAACTCCAAATTCTCCTTTATTATTTAATGCTACTACTGATAAATCACCAGCCTTACCTCTTCTTCTTATAAGCTCTTTATCTAATTTTTCAACTGCCATATCAGCTGCTTCTTGAGGATGATGCCCTTCTTTCATTAATCTTACTATCTCATAAGATATACATCCCTTCATTAAGTCTTCTCCAAGACCTGTTGCAGTAGCACCTCCAACTTCACTATCTACATAGAAACCTGAACCAGATAATGGTGAATCCCCTACTCTTCCTTTTTTCTTCATAAATAAGCCACTCGTAGATGTTCCTGCTACCATTTTCTTATTAGAATCAAGTGCCACCATTCCAACTGTATCATGTCCATCATATGGGCTCAACCCTTCTTTTGCAATTTCTCTTCTTTTCTTTTCATAATGTAATTTTGCTCTATCTGTAAGCATATTAACTCTTTCAAAACCATTTTTATGGGCAAATGCTTCTGCACCTAGCCCCTGTAAAAAGCAATTCACTTGCTCATTGCTTAATTTTCTTGCTATACTAATTGGGTTCTTAAAATCTTTAATTCCAGCTATAGCACCAATTGAAAGGGAATCACCATCCATATAAGCAGCATCTAGCTCAACTTCACATTCTTCATTTGGTAACCCACCATATCCTACTGATTTATAGAAAGGAAAGTCTTCTACCATTTTTATTGCATTTTCTATTGCATCTCCTGCTGATTTTTCATCCCTTAATAGTTCTGCTGAACTAGTTATTCCTTCGACTGCCATTCTCCATGTTGCTATCATTGCATATTTCATAAGTCTCTCCTCCACTTCAATTAACTATGCAATTATTAAAAGCAATATCTATGCCAACATTGTATGTAAGTAGTATTTTAAAGAATATTATAACTATTAATTGCCTTTGCATATAAGTGTATTGTAAAATGATACATATAATAATAATTTAATTTATTTTTAATACAGTAACTTAAATTTTTTAATAATAGCAATACAAATTACATATATCTTCTATACAAACAATAAATTTATAAGAAGGGTGCACTTATGAAAAGAATAGATTTAATTTATAATACTGTTAAAAACCTCGATAATGGTGATGGTATAACGACTTTAGATATAAGTAAATATCTTAATTTGGAGCGTTCAAATGTAAGCAAAGATTTAAACATATTATTAAAAAAAGGAAAGCTTTTTAAAAATAATAGTCGTCCAGTAAAATATTTTTTTAATAATCCTAATGCTACCGATTTTTCTAAGAAATCCTCAATGGATAAACTAAGTTATTTATATCCATCCCTTGCTCCTGCAATTAAATTAGCTAAAACTGCAATATTATATCCTCCAAATGGTATGAACTCCTTAATAATCGGAGATACAGGAGTTGGTAAATCTATGCTAGCAAAGCTTATGCATGAGTATTCTAATTCTTTAGATGATACAAAAGATATGCCTTTCATTCATTTTAACTGTTCAGATTATTCAAGTAATACTCAACTATTAAGTGCTCAGTTATTTGGAGTAAAAAAAGGTACATTTACAGGAGCTAATGAAGATAGACCGGGATTAATAGAAGAAGCAAATGGAGGTATTTTATTCTTAGATGAAATTCATAATCTACCAAGTGAAGGTCAAGAAATGTTATTTGTCTTTATGGATACTGGATACTTTAAGAGATTAGGAGAAGTATCTAAAAGAATTAAATCCTCTGCTCGTATAATATGCGCTACTAATAAAGATATAAATTCATCATTATTAGATACATTTATAAGAAGAATCCCTATAAAGATAAATTTACCTGATTTAAATGAAAGGCTTTTAGAAGAACGATTGACCTTAATAGAATCTTTTATTAAAGAAGAAAGTATAAAACTAGATAAACCTGTACTTGTATCAAAAAATTCAATGTTATGTTTATTGTCCTATGATTGTCCGTATAATGTTGGACAATTAAAAAATGATATTATTCTTGCTGTGGCTAATGCTTATTCTGAGTATTTTATAAATAATAAAAAGCATATAAAAATAAATAGTCCAGATTTACCTTTGGATATTAAAAGAGCACTTAATAATCCTTTAGATAGAGAAAAACTACTTATTGAATCTCTTAATTCAGTAGATGGATACTTTGTTTATGATAAGAATACAGAGATAACAAGCCATTCATTTTTAAAACAAAAACATATGATTTTATCAAGTTACAAGGATTTTATAAATAATATAGATAGTGCTATACATCATAAAGAAAATTGTACAAATTTGATTATTAATTATTTTACTAAATATATAGATTTAGTAATTGAAAATAAGGCTAATTATAATTTTAATTTTGAACAATCAGCATATGATGAACTATTATCTAAACTATTAGAATTAGATGATAAGATAAATGAAAAACTTTCTAATAGTGATTTTAAAACTTTCTTTAACATTCATATCGATATGATTTATGACAGAATCGATCTTATGGATTACTCTACTCTACCTTCATTAAATAAATTAAAGTCTATATATAAGGACTACTGTCCATTAACTATGGAAATTAAATCTTTAATTGAAAAAACATATAATATAAATTTATCTGACTTAGAATTTATTTTCTTAATGACATTTACTATATACTGCATTAATAAATTAGATACCTCTAAACTATAACTTGCAGATTAATTTTTAGATTTTCAAAATTAAAAGCACCTAATAAGATGTGATTATTCTTATTAGGCGCTTTTAATTTATCATATAATTTATTTAGTTTTCAAATAAACCAAGCTATTACTTTTAGAACTAGATACAATATCTTTATTAGCTTACTAAGTTTATCATATCCTTAATGTTCAATATCTTACTTACTTCATTTTCTTGCATACCACATTCTTCAATAGCAACATCCTTAACATATCTTTCTGTATTTAAGGCTTTCTTAGCAATATATGCAGCTTTTTCATATCCCAATACTGGTGCTAAAGCAGTTACAATTCCTATACTTCCATTTACAAGGTCATTACATCTTATTTCGTTAGCCTCAATTCCCTTAATGCAATTTTCTACAAATGTTTCTATACCATTTGTTAATATTATTATAGATTCATATATGTTATGCATGATTATTGGATAGAAAGCATTTAACTCTAATTGTCCACTTTGAGTTGCCATAGTTATTGTTAAATCATTTCCCATTATTTGAAAAGCTATTTGCTTCATTACTTCTGGCATTACTGGATTAACCTTTCCTGGCATAATTGAAGAACCATTTTGCTTTGAAGGCAATTTTATTTCTCCAAAACCAGTTCTTGGCCCTGATGACATTAATATTAAATCACCTGAAATCTTACTTAAATTAACAGCGCAAACCTTTAATTGTGAAGAAATATCAGCATACTTATCGAGATTTTGAGTTCCATCAATTAAATCTTCTGATTGGTTTATATCTTCTCCAAATAATTCTGCTAATACTTTTGTGACTTCTTTTATATACCCTTTAGTAGCCGTTATTCCTGTTCCTACAGCTGTTCCTCCCAAATTTACTGTTAATAATGAGTCCTTAACATTTTCTAATCTGTTAGCATCTCTACCTATAGCTAGTGAAAATGCTTTAAATTCAGAACCTAAACTTATAGGAACTGCATCTTGCATTTCTGTTCTTCCCATTTTTATAATATCAGTAAATTCCTTAGCCTTTTCATTTAATGCACTTTCTAAAACTTTAATATTTTTTATGCATTTAACTAATAATTTATATGCTGTTATACTAGCTGCTGTAGGAATTACATCATTTGTTGATTGTCCCATGTTTACATGATCATTTGGATGAACTGGATAATACTCTCCTTTTTCATATCCTAATATTTCATTTGCTCTATTTGCTATTATTTCATTTATATTCATATTCATTGAAGTTCCAGCTCCACCTTGAATAGGATCTATAATAAATTGATCAAAATATTTTCCATCATATATCTCATCACAAGCTTTAATAATTGCATTACTTAATTCTCTTTTCAATTCTCCTGTTTTTTCATTTGTAATTGCACATGCCTTTTTTACTATAGCTAAATTCTTTATAAACTCTTTATTTATATTTAATCCACTTATTCTAAAGTTTTCATATCCTCTTAAACTTTGAACTCCATAATAAGCATCATTTTCAACATATTTTTCTCCAATAGAGTCTCTTTCTTTTCTATATTCCATTTTAGTACCTCCTAAGTAATAATTCTTACTATTTTAGAAAGCAATATGTATGCCAAATATATTAATATTGATTTATAGTTACTTTTTATAAAATATTTACTCACTACCAGTAACTGTATTATTTTTCTTTGACTATTCTACAATTATTTATACACTAACCTAATCTTTCAATTTATTTAACACACTAATTTTCAGTTTATTCTTTTTTTACACTCTATTTAAACTTATTTACAATTACAAAAATAAAAAAATCTTAGAATAATTTAAAATCATTCTAAGATTTTTATCATTATATTATTTTGCTAGTTCATAAATTGCTCTTGCATATGCTTCTACGCATTCCTTAAGCTGATTTATTTCTATATACTCATTTTTTTGATGAGCTAAATCAGGATCGCCTTCATTAAGAGGCCCAAAAGCTACTGTATTTGGCATTAATTTAGCATAAGTTCCTCCACCTGAAGCTAAAAGTTTAGCTTCTTTCTTGAATGTTTCTTCATAAGCTTTCTTTAAACTTTTTATAAGATTATGATCTTTTGGAAAATGTAATGGGTAATTATGATTTCCCATAATAAAATTTAAAGTACTTAAATTTACTTTTTCTTCTACTTTTTTAACTATTTCCTTAAAATCAATAGTTACTGGATATCTTACATTGAACCTCATTCTTATCTCTTCAGAATTTCCATTAATAATTCCTAAATTCATAGTTAACTTTCCTGATTCTTCATCTTCAAAGTTAATTTCTAAATTTTCTCCATTATAACCTCTTCCAATAAGATTATTAAAATCATTTAAAAAGTCTGTAAAATCATCATTGAAATTTAAAACTTTATATAAATACTCCATCATCTTGCATACTGCATTATCCCCTTCTTCTGGAGTGCTAGCATGAGCGGATTTTCCAAAAGATTTTATTAATATTGAATCTTCATTTTCTAAAGTTTCAATATTATATACCTTATTTAAATCTTCATTATTGAAATTATTTAAAAAGCTTTTATCTTTAAAAGATATTTTAACTTCACAAATATCTGGAACTATATTAGACTTTTTACCACCCTTAATATATTCAAGTTTATACTTTTCACTTGGAGATACTTTATGAGTAAGTTCAAAGGTTAGTATTCCTTTTTCTGAAGTAACTATTGGGAAATATGCATCAGGTGTAAAACATAATACTGGCGGCTTCTCTCGCTCCAAATAATAATCTATATCCTCTGTTCCTGATTCCTCATTAGTTCCAAATATAATTCTAACATTTTTAGATAACTTAATATCTGAATCCTTCAATAACTTTAATGCATATAATGAAGCAAATAATGGTCCCTTATCGTCTACTGCTCCTCTTGCATATAACTTTCCTTCCTTGATTACTGGACTAAAAGGATCTGTGTCCCATCCATCTCCAACAGGAACTACGTCTATATGTCCAAGCACACCTACATAATCTTCACTATCTTCATTTTTATATTCAGCATATCCAATGTAATTATCTAAGTTTGTAGTGTTAAATCCATAACTTTTACATATATCTAATATACATTCCAATCCTGATTTTATGCCACTCCCAAAGGGAGCAGCATCTTGTTTTTCACTTTTCACTGTGTTTGTTTTAAGGATTCTAAATAAATCATTAAAAAATTCATCTTCTAACTTTATATTATCAAATAAATACATAATTTATTACCTCACTTTTATATTATAGTGAGAAATCAAAATCATCATCATCTTCTTCAGCTTCTTTTACTTCTAATTCATATTGCTTCTTATCCATCATCTTAATAAATGGATACCATATTCCCATAACAACAAACATATCAAATAATTGTAATAATGCTCCTCTTATACTTCCAGTAATTAAGTATCCTTGAATTATTGGAGGAGTTGTCCAAGGTAAGTAAATTCCGTTTGGTTTTGGTACTATTCCAGTACTCATTGCAAAGTAATTTATACAAATAAGAACTACTGGTGCTAATATTAATGGAATAAATGCAATTGGATTTAAAACCATAGGTAATCCAAACATAATTGGTTCATTAATGTTGAATATACCTGGTACTGTTGATAACTTACCAATTTCCTTGTATTGCTTTGATCTAGCTCTTAATGCTAAGAATATACAAACAGCAAGTGTTGCTCCTATTCCCCCCATATATACTAAGTCATAGAACTGTTCAGTTAAAATATGTGGAGGTTGAAGCCCAGCTTGAATTGCAGCCATATTTTCTTCTTGTAATTGTAACCAGAATGGTCTTACAACACCATTTAATGTTGAAGTTGCATTAACTCCTAAGAACCAGAATAAAGTAGATAACACTGCTAATCCTATAGCTCCAAATATATTATTTCCAACTAAAGCTTGCGCTGGAGCTGCTATCATTGTATAAATCATATCAAATATTGAACCATATGAAGTCATTTGGAATAATGTACGAACTATTAGCATTAATGTAATAATAACGAATCCAGGAATAAGTGCTGAGAAAGCTTTTGAAACTGCTTCTGGAACACTTGGTGGCATCTTAATTGAAATATTTTTCTTAACAAATATATTAAATATTTCTGTAACTGCGATACCTACAAAAATAGCAACTATAATACCTTTAGCTCCTACCCAGTTACCAATTTCAATCATTCTTCCTACATAATGTGAAGTACCTTCTATTTCAATATACTTATCAAATGGCATTAATATAATGAAACTTGCTATACTTATTAAAGACACTGTAAAAGCATCTATTCTATATCTCTTTGATAGGTTATATGCTATAGCCCCTGCTATATAAACAGCCATGAAATCAAAAGTTACTCTTACTGGTGTTTTAATTAGTTGATAAAAACCTTCACCAAAAAGTTTTACTTGTAAATCTTCCCATCCTGGTATAGGGAAGTCTGCAATTATCATAAATACAGATCCTATTATTAAGAAAGTCATTATTGTTGCAAAAGAATCACGGACAGCTCTTAAATGCCTTTGTGCAGATATCTTTTGAGCTATAGGAATAACTTTTTCTTCTAACATTGCTTCAAACTTATTCATTTTATACCCTCTTTTCTTTAATTAAGCTTATTGATTAGCTCTTATCATTTTTATTGCTTGCTTTAATACCTTTTCACCATTCATTGTTCCATAATCAGCTGCGTTTATAACATCCACTGGAATATTTTTTTCTTTACAAGGTCCTTCTATATCTTTTAGTAAGAATTTTACTTGAGGTCCTAAAAGAACACAATCTACTTGTTTTTCATTTAAGGTTTCAAAAGATTTTGCAAAAGGAAGCGCTTCTATGTTAACATTTACATTATGCTTAGTAGCAACCTCTCTCATTTTTGTTACTAGTAAGCTTGTTGACATTCCCGCGTCACAGAATAAAAATATATTTTTCATAATAATTCCTCCTAAATAAATTTAATTTATTAATTGTACAATTATACTAAGCAAGTTTTGTACCAACTTTTTAATAATTCTCTAATCTCTTTATTTTATTAATACTTTTCTAATATATTGAGGGTATAAATTTATAGTTCTTTCCAGTGTATTGCATCTTAACACACTCATTTTATAATTTTCTATTTAATTTATACTAGTGTATCATTTTTTAAATTTATATATACAATAACCATTATACTAGAATACAATTAGAAGCTTTCTTCTATGATATAATATAATCTTTCATAATATAAAAAAATATAGCCTTAATATTTCTTAAAATTTCTTGTTATATTACAAGTGAATCTATAGAGCATATTAAAGGCTATATTCGTAATTTATTATTTTATTTTTATATTTTTGCCTTCACCTATGTAGTACACATCCTTTTAGAACTCAGTATTATTTTACTTAATCTTACATAATGTGTCTACTAATTTTATACTAATTATTATATTTAATAATATTCTAGCAAACTATAATTATTTATAACAATCTTATAATAAGGAGTCTTGAGAAAGCTTTTTATATCTTTCATATCTTTCTTTAGCATCTTCTTCTGTCTTAGCAAACAATTCTTCTGCTATTTCAGGGAAAGCTTTTGCTAATGAAGCATATCTTACTTCTCCCATTAAGAACTCTTTAAGATTACTATTTGGCTCTTTTGAATCTAAGCTAAATGCATTCTTTCCAGCAACCTTTAGGTCAGGATTATATCTGTATAAATGCCAATATCCAGATTCAACTGCTCTCTTTTCTTCATATGGAGTATTAGACATACCCATCTTTATTCCATGACTTATACAAGTTGAATAAGCTATTATTAATGAAGGTCCATTATACGCTTCTGCTTCTGCAATTGCTTTAAGTGTTTGATTTAAGTTAGCACCCATACAAACTTGTGCTACATATACATAGCCATAAGTCATTGCCATTAATCCTAAATCTTTCTTCTTTGTTCTCTTTCCTGTTGCTGCAAATTTTGCTACTGCTGCTTCAGGAGTTGATTTTGATGATTGACCACCTGTATTTGAATATATTTCTGTATCAAATACTAAAACATTAACATTTTCGCCTGATGCTAAAACATGATCTAAGCCGCCGTATCCAATATCGTAAGCCCAACCATCTCCTCCAAAGATCCATTGAGATCTATGAACAAAAAATTCTTTATCCTTTAAAATTTCCTTTGCAATTTCAGAGTTGTCTTCTTCTAAAACTCTTGTTAAGTTTTCTGCTCTTTGTCTTGTTCCTTCTCCACTATCCTTATGGTCTAACCAATCCTTTAATACAGCCTTTGTATTTTCAGGCATATCACCCTCTAAAGCAATCCTAATGTTATCTGCAACTCTTTCTCTAATTGTTTTAACACCTAAATACATTCCTAATCCGTATTCTGCATTATCTTCAAATAAAGAGTTCGCCCAAGCAGGCCCATGACCATTGTAATTTGGTCTATAAGCTGTTGCTGCTCCTGATGCTGCCCAAATTGATGAACAACCTGTAGCATTTGCAATCATCATTCTATCTCCAAATAATTGAGTAACAAGTTTAGCATAAGCTGTTTCTCCACAACCTGCACATGCTCCTGAGAATTCAAGTAGTGGTTGCTCAAATTGGCTTCCCTTAACAGTAGTTTTACTCATAGGATTTGTCTTTTGAGTAACTTCTTCAACAGCATAATTCCAAGCTTCTATTTGATCACTTTGTGTATCCATAGGCTTCATAACTAATGCTTTTCCTGGTGCAGGACAAATTTGAGCACAGTTTCCACATCCAGTACAATCTAAAGGAGTGATTCCTATTGTATATAAATATTCCTTATCTCCTTTTATTCCATTAGCCTTTAAACTCTTATAGCTACTTGGTGCATTTTTAACTTCTTGAGGTGTAGCTAAAAATGGTCTTATAACAGCATGTGGACATACAAATGAGCATTGGTTACATTGAATACAGTTTTCTGGAATCCACTCTGGAACATTAACTGCAATTCCTCTCTTTTCAAAGGCAGTTGTACCAGCCATAAATGTACCATCTTCTGCACCATATTCTATGAATTTAGATACAGGTAAGTGATTTCCTTCTAATTTATTTATTGGAATACATATTTCCTCAACGAATTTAGGAACATTCATCTTTTCTTCTAACTTATCATCTTCAGCATTTTTCCATTCTTCAGGTGGATTTATCTTAACTAAAGATTCTATACCTTTATCTATAGCTTCGTAGTTCATGTTTACTACTTTCTCGCCCTTTTTACCATAAGATGTAACAACTGCTTGTTTTAAATATTTAACAGCATCTTCAAGTGGAATTATATTAGCTAGCTTAAAGAAAGCTGATTGCATTATCATATTAATTCTTCCACCAAGACCTATTTGTTGGGCTATTTTTATGGCATTAATAATATAAAAATCTATATTATTTTCTACTATATATCTTTTAATGCTTGCAGGAAGTCTATCATTTAACTCTTCCTCAGTCCAAATTGTATTTAAAACAAAGGTACCATTTTTTCTAAGTCCCTTTAATAAGTTGTAGTTATATACATAAGATTGATTATGACATGCTACAAAGTCTGCTTGATCTATCTCATAATGTGACTTTATTAGAGTTTTACCAAATCTTAAGTGAGATACAGTTATTCCTCCTGATTTTTTAGAATCATAAGCAAAATATCCTTGCGCATACATATTTGTATGATCACCAATTATCTTAATTGCACTCTTATTTGCACTTACTGTTCCATCTGATCCTAATCCCCAGAACTTACATGCAGTTGTTCCTTCTGGTGCAACATCAATTTCTTCTTTTGGTGAAATTGATAAATTAGTAACATCATCTTCTATACCAATAGTGAATCTGTTCTTTGGCTTATCTTGACTCAAATTTTCAAAAATTGCTGCTATATGTGATGGATATGGGTCCTTTGATCCAAGTCCGAATCTTCCTCCATATACCTTAGGTGGAGTATCCATTTCACTTACTGCTCTAACAACATCTAAGTATAATGGCTCACCAATTGAACCTGGTTCTTTTGTTCTATCTAACACTGCTATTTTCTTAACAGTCTCAGGTATAACTTTTAATAATCTTTCTATTGAAAATGGTCTATAAAGTCTTACTTTTACAAGCCCAACCTTTTCACCCTTTTTCCTTAAGTAATCTATGGCTTCTTCTGCAACTTCCATTACAGACCCCATAGCTACAAGTATTCTATCCGCTTCCGGGTCCCCATAATAATCAAAGCAGTGATATTCTCTTCCTGTAAGCTCTGTAATCTTTGCCATATATCCTTCAACAACTTCTGGGATATCATCATAATACTTATTTAATGATTCGCTTAATTGAAAATATGTATCTGGATTTTGTGATGTTCCTCTTACAACTGGATGATCAGGATTTAATGAATTTTTTCTAAAATCATTAATCGCATCATAATCAACTAACTTAGCTAATTCTTCGTATTCTAAAACTTCTATCTTTTGAATTTCATGAGAAATTCTAAAACCATCAAAGAAATTAAGAAATGGCATTCTAGCTTTAATTGCAGTTAAATGTGCAACTGGTGCTAAATCCATAACTTCTTGTACTGACCCTTCAGATAACATTGCAAAACCTGTTTGTCTTGCAGCCATAACATCTTGATGATCTCCGAATATACTTAGTGATGATGTTGCTATTGCTCTGGCTGCAACATGTATAACTGCTGGAAGTCTTTCACCCACCATCTTATACATATTAGGAACCATTAATAATAAACCTTGAGATGCTGTAAATGTAGTAGTTAAAGCACCAGCCTGAAGTGATCCGTGTACTGCCCCAGCTGCCCCAGCTTCTGATTGCATTTCTACTATATTAACTGGTTTTCCAAAAATATTTTTTCTTCCCTGTGCTACCCACTCATCCATATGTTCTGCCATAGGTGAAGATGGAGTAATTGGAAAAATTGCACTTACTTCTGTGAACGCATAGGAAACATATGCTGCAGCAGTATTCCCATCCATTGTTTTTGTTTTTCTCATATCTTTATTAATCCTCCTTATGAATTAAAAATAACTGCATTTATAAATAAATTTATAATAATTTAAGTATTTGCATAGAACTCGTCTATTATTCAATTTTAAAAACATGCATTTAAAATACTATACCAAAATTTTCTTAAACTTTAAAGATAATAATTATCTATAAATAATTATTAAATGAATATTCTTTATTTAATATAAAAAAAAGTAGGAGAGTTATCTCCTACTTTACCACGTTAACTGCTTTTTCATTTCAATCACAAGTACATGTGATTTTTTATCAGCCTTTATTAAAATATCTTCTTCAACTATTTCAAGTGCATCTCTTTCATTTAATTCTAAATTATTAATTGTAGAATTTCCTTCTATTTGAACTAAATAAGCCTGTCTATTAGAACCAACTTGGAAGTCTATTTCTTTTCCTTCATCTAGCTCTACTACATAAAAGTTTGCATCTTGATTTATTTTAATAGCTGCATCTCCATCTTTGCTTGAAACTATATTAAGCCATTTATTTTTTCTATCGCCCCAATTAAATCTATAGTCACCGTATGCTGGCTTATATCCTTTTTTATCTGGAATAATCCATATTTGTAGTAACCTAGCTGTACTATCCCCTAAATTATGTTCACTATGATATACTCCTGTTCCTGCACTCATATATTGAACATGTCCTCTAGAAATAGTATTTTTATTTCCCATAGTATCGCCATGAGTTAATTCTCCCTCAACTACATAAGATACTATCTCCATATTCTTATGTGGATGTAAATCAAATCCAGTATTACCTTCAATCAAATCATCATTTATAACTCTCAATACACCAAAATTCATATTATCTATATTAAAATATTCTGCAAAAGAAAAATGGAATATACTCTTAAGCCAACCTAAATTACTTTTTCCCATGTTCCTATGATTTAATTTTCTTAACATAACCAAACCTCCTTAGCTTCTTATAAAATGAAAAATTAAACTTAATGATATGTATCAATGAAACTAATTCTTCATTTAATAATTTTAAGTAAAGAATTATAAGCTGGCGAAGATAAATAAAATATGTGAAATAAGCATATAGCGAGCAATTAGAAGTACTTGGTGAAGGAAAAACTACTAGGCCTTAGTGTTATTGGTTTGTTTGAGCGCAGCGAGTTAACCAAAACTCTTGGCATAGTAGTTTTTCCAAGCCTAGTACTTCTTTGCACAGCTATTTGGCTTATGGAACATATCTAGTTATCTTCGCCTTTATATTCACTTATTTCATTATCTTTACTCTGTTTTCTATTGGCGAAAATTCTTTTTCTCCAGCTGGAGCAGTACCTTTACCAAATGGCATTTGAGCAATCATCTTCCAACTATTTGGTATATTGAATTCTTTTCTAACTTCATCTTCTATTAATTCAGTATAATGTTGTAATGTTGCTCCAAGTCCTTCAATAGATAATGCTGTCCAAATAGCAAATTGTAACATTCCTGAAGTTTGCTGTGCCCAAACTGGGAAATTATCTTTATAAAGTTCAAATTGTTTTTGTAATGATTCCACTACGCTAAAATCTTCAAAATATAATACTGTTCCATGACCAGCTTTAAATGAATTTATTTTTTCTTCAGTTGAAGCAAAATTTTCTTCTGGAACTATTTTTCTTAAAGCTTCCATTGCAATATCCCATAACTTATCGTGTTTTTCTCCAAATAATACAACAACTCTTGAAGTTTGTGAATTAAAAGCAGATGGAACATGCTTTACAGAATCTTCTATTACTGCTTGAATCCTTTCATCTGATACTGGTGATTCCTTGCTAATTGAATATATACTTCTTCTTTCTTTTATTGCATCATAAAAATTTTTACTCATTTATATCATTCTCCTATCATATCATTTTAAATTTCTAATTAGTCTTAATTGTTTATCCATCTAAAATAATCTTTTTAAAATCTATAAAGCTATAATTTAAAACTTATTGCTTTAATATTTTTCTTAATTGAATTAAGTTATCTACTAATTCTCTTTTAGTATCTTCATTTAATTCACTAAATAAATTATCTAAGAACTCCTTATGTTTTGGGAATATATCTGAAATAAATTCTCTTCCTTTCTCTGTTAAAGAAACATAAAATACCCTTTTATCTTTTTCGCATTTCCTCCTAACAACTAATTCTTTCTTTTCTAATTTATTTATTACATATGTTATTGTTCCACTTGTAACTAAAATTTTTTCAGCTACTTTTTGCACTGGTTGATCCCCTTTATGATATAGCATTTCTAAAACGCCAAATTCGCTAATATTAAGTCCAAATTCTTGAACATTTTTTTCTATTTCAAAAAACATATCATTATAAGTTCTAGCCATCGCAATAACTAGTTTTAAATTTATATCGCTCATATCTTCACCTACATTATCTTGATTTCAAGATAATTATATATCTAAAATATCTTCAAGTCAAGATATTTATTGATAATAATTATCATTGTTTAATAACTAAATATTTTACTTGTATAAATCTCCCGATATTATGGCGAATATTTTACTAATTGATTATTATCACTCAAAAAACATACTATTTTTTTACTTAATATAAATAAAAAATACATAAGGCCTCTATTAAAATTAGTAGAGACTTTATGCATTATAACTTTTATAAATATTATATTAATTTCTATGTACTATATTCCTTTTAAAGCATCATCAAAACTATCTACATATTGAACTGATTCAGTCCAACCTGGTATTTCTTTTCCTAATCTCTTAAATTGAGATATAGTAACAACATTGCCTTGTGTGACTAAAAATCTGCTCTTAAATGGAACTTCCATATATCTTTGTAATAAAGTTCCTAACATATTTGCTACAGCTGGACTTGATGGTTTTAATTCTGCCGCATCAATTACTAAAGCATAATCTTTTGATGGAAATGTCTTAGTAATAGCATCATAATCCTTTAAAAAAGATGCCCCATCTTCTTCACTGAAAAATCCTGAAGCTTGTGCATGAAAAACCTTTTTTATCTTGTCCGAATTTAATTGATAATTTGAATTTTTTCCTTGGTATTTTATCATAATTAACCCTCCTAAAATTATTTTTATAAACTTACTAATATTGCCGATATATTAGTATATTTATCTTTAAAATTTAAATAATAAAACAGTTACTACTGACCCTGATCCCATAGATGCTAATGTCACGTAGTCACCTTTTCTTATTTTTTCTGACTTCAATGCTCTATCAAGAGCTATTATAGGACTTGTAGTTCCAGTATAGCCAAATTCATCTCCAATATATGTTGTCCTACTTTTATCTATATCTAACTTCTCTAATGTAAGTCTCGCATCAGGAATTGTAAATTGAGAAAAAATAAGATGATTAATATCATTTACCCTTATTCCATTATCCTCAGCAACTTCTTTAATTAAATCTACCCAAACATCAGATATAAAACTTCCATCAAAAGGCTTCCAAGACCATCTCTTATCATCCTCTTCTTCTATTCCATCTCTTATAATTTTTGAGTATCCTGCTTTAGGCATAAGTATATTATTACATTCTGATGCTTGCGCTAAATGCGTAGAATCAATAAATCCTCTCTTTTCATCTTCATCAACCTTTTCTAAGATAACTGCTGCTGCGGCATCTCCAAAGTTTGAATATGAAACTGAATCATTAGGACTTCCCACAGAACTAAATAATATTCCTCCAACAACTAGAGCCCTTTTAAATCTTTTATTAGTCATTAGTATTCTACTTGCCTGATCTAATGCTGTTATCATCCCTAAGCAGTTTGTATTTGTATCATATGCCATTTGTATCTTAGCTTCTGGACCACCTAACATCTCTAATACCTTAACTGCATTAGATGGTGATGTATATTCTGGTGTATCTGTTGCAAAAATAAGTAAATCTATATCACTGATATTTAATTTTGCATCTTTTAATGCCTCTATACTTGCCTTGTGAGCCATAGTTATAACAGTTTCATTAGGATCATTAGAAATATATCTATATTCTCTTTCTAAATGCTTTAATAAACCCGATATTTCAATGCCCATTTTATTAAAATGATTAATAAAATAATCATTATGTATTCTATTTGCAGGATGATCTACTCCTGTACTTATAATATTAATATTTTGATATCTCATATATACCTCTCCATTTTGACCTAACTATAATCTATTTTTTAATTTTAATAACTTTTGTTATAATATATCATTACTATAAATATCATAATATTCACTATATATACATATTATAGTATAATATTCCAAATTACAACATTTTAATAAGAATTTTATTATAATTATAAATATTCTTATATTTTATTCAGAGTAATTTTCCAGCAAAAAAATAAGGATTATGTTATTTAGTAATACATAATCCTTATCTTTCTAATTATTTTATTTTTATATGGGCGTCTTTAAATGTTTTATTTTTTATTTATCTTTCAGCCTTCTATTAATCTTCTAACTTGATTATAGTAATGCTCTATCTTAATTAATATTTCACTATCTTCTGGTAATTTTGCTATCTCAGATAATGATTCTTTTACACCTTTACTTTTTATTAAGTTTTGTAGCTGTCTGCTCTGTTCATCCTCATTATTTTTATAGTGCATAGCAGCCCCAACACCTAGTAATAAGTTTTCAGAATCAATATTATATCCTCTTGCTGTTATTAATGGCTTTATTAATCTGTCATTTTTATTTAATTTTCTTAAAGGCTCTCTTCCTACCCTTGCAACATCATCCTTTAAGTAAGGATTTTTAAATCTTCCTATAATTTTATCAATATATTTAATATGGCTTTCTCTATCAAATCCATATTTTGCAATTAAGGCTTCTCCACTTTCAATCATAGCCTTCCTCACAAAATTATATATTTTTTCATCATTTATACTTTCATCTATCGTTCTATATCCCTTTAAGTATCCAAAATATGCTGTGATAGCATGTCCAGTATTTAATGTAAATAACTTTCTTTCTATATAAGCTACTAAATTATCTACTAAATTCATTCCTTCAATATTAGGAATTTCACTCTTAAAAGCATTTTTTTCAACATTCCACTCATGAAAACTTTCAACAACTACATCTAAAATATTTTCACTTTTCACAGGAGGAACTATTCTATCAACTGAGCAATTAGGAAATCCAATATATTTTTCCAAATATTCCAACTCTTTTTCATTTAAATATTTTATAACTTCATCTCTAAGTTGGGAGCTTGCCTTAACTGCATTTTCACAAGCAATTATATTTAGATATTCTTGCATATTATTTTCTCTTCTAAGCTTAATTCCATTTGCTATTGTTTCTGCTATTCTAGGTAAAATTAAAGGTCCAACTGCTGTTGTAATTATATCTGCTTCCTTTATTTCATTTAAAATACTTTTGCTATTTGATAACACACCACTTATATTATTTATTTTTTCTTCTGTACATTGTATATCCATAATATTTATAGTGTATTGCTTATCTTCATTAATTTTATTTATTATAGATTCATTTACATCTGCAAAAACTACATGATATCCTGATTTAGATAACAATGCTCCTATAAAACCTCTTCCTATATTTCCAGCTCCAAATTGTATTGCCTTTTTCATAAAAACCCTCCTTATTTCTTAAATACTTCTAAAATTTCCTTCTTATCTCTCGTCTTATTAAGTTTATCTACCAATTCAATATCTTCTAGTGATATTGCTATATTAGTTAGTATCTCTAAATGTTCATCTCCAACTCCAGCTATACCTATAACTAAATATGCAAGCTCTTCGCCAAAATCAATTCCTTCTGGATATTGTAGAACTACTATTCCAGATGCTTTTATATTTCTCTTAGCTTCTCCTATTCCATGAGGAATTGCAACTCCCATTCCTATATAAGTAGAAATAACTCTTTCTCTCTCCAACATAGCGTCTACGTAATTTTCATTTACGTACCCACCTTTTACTAATAGCTCTCCTGCTCTCTTAATGGCATCTTCTTTGCCTTCACTTTCTAACCCTAGAATTATATTGCTTTCTGATAAAATCGGTAAATTATTCTTTTCATCTGTAGCATTTAAAATATTCTTTATTTGTAATTTTTGCTTTAATCCTTTTAACATATTATCTTCCAACCTTTCAAATAATTTATCTATTTTATTGTCACTTAAAAAATCTTCTATAAATATATGTTCTGCATGCGGAGAATTTCTTTTTGCTCTTTCTACTAAATTAATGTGACTAATTACTAAATCCGCATCTTGTGGTATTGAATCAACTGATGAATTAGTTACTTCAATATTTAACCCTAAATATTTTATTCTTTTCCTAAACTTTGTTGCTCCCATTGCACTAGATCCCATTCCAGCATCACATACAAATACAATTTTTTTAATTTCATTATTTTCTGCTTCATTCACTTCGAAATCTTCTTTTTCTCCTTCTATTGCTTCCTTTGATTCCTTATCTATTGATAACATTCTTATAAATATTATTACTACTACAATAGAAACTATAAAAATCGCAGGTATTAATCCTTTTGATACAATGAATTCTTTAATATTTTTTAAAGCACTCAACAATCCAAAGGTTAATGGACTAATTATAATAAACCCCATTATTGCTAATACCATACCAATTGTCCCAATTGAAAAGTTATTAACTAACATTTCAAATCCTGCTGGTATCCTATTTTCCATAACCTTATCGAAAGTCTTGATTATATATGCTGATAAAGGTCCAACTATCATTGCTCCAATTATCATTACTATTACTGTATCTGTTCCTACTATCAATCCCATAGTTGCTACTGCAGCTATAATTCCTCCTCTGTATCCTGAAACCATATTTCCGCCTTTTATTGAAATTATTAATGGAAAGAGGTATTTTACCATTGAATCTGCTAAAGATCCTAATGCTTCATTATGAAAAAAGCCTTCTGGAATAACTAGCAAAGTTATAAGTCCCCAAGAAATAAATACTCCTATATTAGCCATTATCATTGAACCTAAGAATTTAACTACTCTTTGAAACTTAGACCTTATCACTCCTTATCCCTCCAAGCTTATTTTTATCTTACTTATATAAATTTCCTTTAATATCTTTTCAACCTCTTGAGAAGCTTCTTTACTATCTTTCTCATTTAAAATATTTAGAAATCTTTCATTTTCAATGATTGCACCATTTATCTTACTCATGAGTTCTGAAGTAATTTCTTTATAGTCTTCTGGTATTATAGATATTAAAACTCCCTTGATTACTCCTTTTTCATTTTTAAATTGACCTTCAATTTTTAAATATCCAAACCTCCCACTATCTAAACATTTGCATTTACAATGTAAGAGCAGTATATTTAAATCTTTTAAATAAGTACTATTAACTTTTTCTCTATCTAGTATTTTATTTTTTATTTCTTCAGCTTCTTTTCTGTCTTTTGAAAATAACTTACTTGCTTCCTCAATTATTTCTTCTAAATCTCCAATATCCTTAATTTCTTTTATTTTCACATTATCTACTATTGATATAATTTCATTTCCTAACTCTGTAATTTCTCTAATTCCCATAGCCTTTTTATTATTTACGTCTACTTTCTTTATAACATTTTTGTATTTCTTATTTTTAAGTATTTTCCTAAAACTATCTTGTAATAATCCCTTATCATGTAAAGATAAAATTGGATCAACACAAATATTTTTAAAATTTATATCTAGTGGGACTGTGGAAACTATAATGTCTACTTCATCCTTTTTTAATTTATCTTCGTCTATATTTATAGCAGATATTGTACCTATAACTTCAACATTATTAAATTCTCTTTCTAATAGTGCTGCTAAAAGACTTGAAGTTCCAATACCAGTTGGGCAAGATATTACTACTTTTATTTTTTCTTCCAACCCCTTTTTATAAATAGCTGCAGCTATATGCATAGTTATATATGCTATTTCCGAATCTGGAATTTCGTCAACCTTAGTATTTAATTTAAGTATTTCGCAAGCTTTTTTTGTTGCATTATATTCCATTGGATATTTTTCTTTTATATTATTTAATAGAGGATTTCTTATATTTAATTTCATCTTTAACCTGCTTATTGCAGGTACTAAATGATTTGTAAGGTCCTTTAAAAGCCTTTCATCATCTTTCAAAAAAATATTTAATTCTTTTTCCACTACTTCAACTATATTTTTTCCTATTCTCTTAATATCAAGATTAGCTATATCCTCTTCTAATTTTGAAACAGAATTCAATCTAAGCTTTGCCCCTTTAAGATGCATAGTGATATATCCAATCTCATCTACAGGAATTTCTATATTGAATTTACTTTCAATATTTCTTACTAACATTTTTCCTATTTCAAATTCTGGCAATTTAGCTAGTTCTTCTAAAACATCTGGGTCTATCTTTATATTTTCTTTATTTTTTATTCTTTGAATAGCTAGAGATAAATGAACTACTAACCCTATATAAGCGCTATCTACAAGTCTAATATCATTTTCTTTTTCTAATCCTGAAACGATTTCTTCAATAGCTTTTATTATGGACTTGTCTATAAAATTTAAAAGTCTATTTTCTATTGAAAATTCTACTATTCCATTTTCTCTATTAGTTATTAAGGAGCCTTTTAAAAGATTTATTAATTCTTTTTCTTCTAAAGTTTCATATAAGATATTAGTAAGTGCTTTTCTATAATCATTTTCTTTACCCTCAACATAAACTCCAAGCCCTGGCTTTCTAACTAACTTTATGTTGAATGATTTTAGCCAATCTTCTATGCTATCTAAATCATTGCTTAAAGTTCCTTCTGAAGTTTTTAAAAGAGATGTAAAGTAAAATGATTTAATTGGATCCTGTGAAATTAGTAACTCGCTTATTATTATCCGTTTTCTTTCTTCCTTAGAGTACTCTTTTTCAATTCTTTCTATTTCTAGTAATTCTAATATTAACTTTTGATTTTCTAAATCTTCATCAATTACTAGACCCACCCCTGGTTTCTTTATAAACTTAAACTCATTTTCTTCCAACCACTTTTCTATCTTTGGCATTTCTCGTAATACCGTTCTAGAACTTAATGATAATTTATCTGCTATTGATGATATTGTTATTGGATTTGTTACCGTAGATCTAGTTAATATTTGAATTATTTCTTTCTGTCTAGAGTTTAGTTTTTTGTTTCTCATATTAAACCTCTCCATTAATGACATTTTTGCTTGTCCAACTCCTTACACCTATATTTTAAACTTTGTTATATCTTAACTCAATTTAATCATCCATTATAAATGTCTTAATCACTTAGTGACACTTTTAAATATAAGGTTATCTTTATTTATCATTATATCAAAGTTACATTTGGTTTTTATAAGAAACTATTTCTATCAAATGAACAATTAAACAATTTATAGCAGCTTCTCTAAATAATAAAAAAGACGTAAGTATTTTACGTCTTTTTTATTATTATTTATTTGCTAGTCTATTATATAAGTTTTGAATATTATCATCAGTTAAAAAGTTTTGAATTCCTATTAATTCTGCATTAGGACAAGACTTCTTAGCTCTATCTATTAATGTTTTATGAGTAACTACAATATCCGTATCTTTAGGTATCTCATCCACAGATGCATGAATAACTTCTATTCCAAGATTTAACTCTTTAATCTTATTTCTAAACTTTGAAGCTCCCATTGCACTTGATCCCATACCTGCATCACAAGCAAATACTATCTTTTTCACTCTAGATTTATTTATATTTTTCATTTCATTGACTTTGCCTTTTGCTTCTTCTAGATCTTCTTCTTTTGCATTCTTTGATGCTATTTTAATAAATGGTGCAGCCACTAAGAATGAAACTACTGTTGCTACTGCCACCCCTGCTAAAACTGGTAGCAATCCACCCTTTGGTGCCATTGCCATTAATGCAAATATACTTCCTGGTGAAGGTGTTGCTACAAGCCCTGCTCCCAATATTGTAAATACTAATATTCCTGATGCTCCTCCTGCTATTACAGCTAATAAAAGTAGCGGATTCATTAATACATATGGGAAATAAATTTCATGAATACCACCAAGGAAATGTATTATTGCTGCTCCTGGTGCAGATTGTTTTACTGATCCTTTACTATACATCCAATAAGCTAATATTATACCTAACCCAGGTCCTGGATTTGCTTCTAATAAGAACATTATCGATTTACCACTTTCTTGAACTTGTTCTAGTCCTATTGGTCCTAAAACTCCATGGTTAATGGCATTATTCAAGAATAAAATCTTACCTGGCTCTATGAATAGTGAAACTAAAGGTAATAATTTTCTTGCAACTAAGGCTTCTACACCTGTTTTTAATATTCCTGTTAAAACTACTACAACTGGACCTATTGCAAAAAATCCAAGTATAGCTAATATCATACCTAATATACCGATAGAAAAGTTATTAACAAGCATTTCAAAACCTGATGGAATTTTTCCATCTACAACTTTGTCAAACTTTTTAATTACAAAACCAGCTAAAGGTCCCATAATCATTGCTCCAATAAACATCGGAATATCTGCTCCTACTATAACACCCATAGTAGCAACTGTTCCTATAACCCCTCCTCTTGCACCGCCTACCATCTTACCTCCTGTATAACCAATTAGTAATGGTAATAAGTACTTAATCATTGGGTCTACTAAGCTTCCTAATAACTCATTTGGTATCCATCCAGTCGGAATAAAAAATGCTGTTATAAGTCCCCAAGCGATAAACGCTCCAATATTGGGCATTACCATACCACTTAGAAATTTCCCAAATTTTTGCATAGAATCTCTTGTACTAGTTTTAGAATTTGTCATTATTTTCCCCTCCATTTATTTTCCATTGTAAACTTTTACTTTGTAATTTAATTATATTTATACATATACATTAATTCAATTTGAAGAAACCGACCTTTTGTCATCTAACATTGGTGACAAGTTTATAATGTTACGGATATAATAGCGAAGATAAATAGATATGTTTCTCAACTTAACATTACTAAACAAATAATTATGCTGAATAAAATATAAAATAAAGAGGCTATGCTAGCATAGCCTCTTTATTTACTTGTATTAAATTTTCTTACATCATATCATTTAGAACTTTTACAAATGCTTCTTCTTCTAAATCAGTGTATCCTTTAGAAATTATTTGATCTATATCTTCCTTATTAAAAACATAACAGTACTCTTCACCTAAATATCCCTCTGGATAAAGACAACCTAAGTAATCATTTAGAGTTTCGCCATTTTCAGAATAAATTTTTCTTCCTATAATCATTAATTTTTTATATCCTTCTTTTAGTACAACTATTGATCCTAGTGGTAATAAATCCATTTTATCTCCTCCAGATTATGTATATAATTCTATAAATATTGTACTACATCTGATTCTCTTTATATAGTATGTATTAATTTATTGTATAAAAATAAAAAAGCATGAAATACCATATTACTTATGACATGAAATGCCAAAGGCATCGCAATATGATATTTCACACTTAAAAACAATTATTCTAATTATAATTTTTTAATTTTTTAATTTTATACTTTAGGAACTTACCATATAAACGTTTACTATTATTTTAAAATTAATAGATAATTTTCTTAAATAATTACATTTAAAATTGGACTGTATAGTTAATTTTATCTAAACTGTTTTCTATAAATATATCTTCAAGCGTTAATGTATCTCCTCTTAAATCTACTATATTTGATAGCTCATACTGCCATTTCCAATTCTTATTGGTAAATATGTTTACTGCCTTGCTATTATCATTTATTTCAAACGGCTCACTTATATTTCCTACGGCCAAAACTTTAGTTTCATTAGTATCTGTTGCCTCTACTAATGCAAATTTTTCAAATTGCTTATAATTATTAGGTAAATTATTTAATGCATAGATTCCATTTTCTATTACATGGTTAATAGTATCTCTCGTTGCTTTTAGAACTATTATCTTCTCTTGACCCATTAAATTACTTGTTAAACACATATGATCACCTCTTTTTTAATATCTCCAATCACTTTTATTATATGTTTATTTTTCATCAGATATATTAATTTTTAAATTCTATATCCTATAAATAAGAAATTTACAAATCTTAGATCATTTTTTTCTATTGTACTTATTTAAAGCAAGTTATACTTTACCACTTATTCAAAACTCTTTCTGCAAAAGCTAAAAAATCTTTTAAGACTATCTTTGTACCATCATCTAATATCATAGTACCATTGAACTTACCAAAAACTTGGTTTTGATCACTACAAATTAATTTCACATCAGTACAAGAAGCTCTATTTAAAATTGGTTCAAATTGCATTTCAAATCTTTGGTCACTACTTGTAATAGTCCAAGGTTTTGTATATAAATAATTTTCATTTTCATCTTTTGGAATATTAAATGTAATATCTTCCAACTTATGCAAAATACCATCATAAAAAATAGCATTTTCACTTGCTTCACTTGTATCTCCAAATCCATAGCCAATATTAAATCCTACTTCATGATTATTAACTATTCCACAACCTGCACCCCAGTACCATATATTTTTATAATTCCAAACACCCCTCCCCCAATCCAAAATGCCTCTTGTACTATTTTTATTAAATTCATATTTAAAATCACCTAATTGAAAATATCCACTAACTTTAAACCCTACTATTTTTTGATTATAATAAAAGTGTTTTTCCTTTTTAAATGGAGTCGCAATAACCATTGAATCTTGAGGTTCTTCATCTAACTCAAGATAACAATGAAATGTTTGTTTATCATGAAAATTATCCATTCTACATTTTAAAATTCTTTTATTATCTTTATGTTTAAATGATAAGTCAATTTTTTTAGAAGTATAAGCTACATCTCCTTCTTTTGAACTTGAAGGCATATTTATTTTACCAAGGGAGCATGCCTGAATTGGTGATACTGTTTTTTCTCTTGCATTTTTAAAATCTAAAATAGAAATACTCTCTAAACTCATATAAGAATTATCTGCAAGAGTTAAAGCAATCCCATATTCATCATTATATATTAAATAATAATCCCATTCTTTAATACGTAGAGAGCTTGCTTTAATATCTTTTCTATCATAATCTAATATTAGATTTCTTGAATATCCTGTTTGTTTTAAATTTCCTTGTTCATTCAATAATTTTGTATTCTCTGTAATCTCTCTTTGCATCGTAGTCCCCTTTCTTTTATAATAAAGTTCAAATAAATGATAAAAAGAATCTCCTAATTTATTTATATAAAAGTTATACTTACCATGTGTCCTCATTTAGATTATGTATATTTCAATTTTACCATATTTATCCATTTTTAATAATATATACCCTTAAAATAAAACTTTTTTAAATCAATGTCCAATTCAATTTCAATTAGCTTTATTGCCTTAAAAAAGTTAATCTTTTATTTTTATAAAGGGAGTCGCGTTTCGCGACCCCCTTTTAAAATATTGATTTCACTTACTTAAAGGCATTTTTTAATTTAAATATCAATTTTTATTATTTATATATGCGCAAAGGGAAGCTCGAATTAGAACTTCCCTTTTTATGAGCTAATATCAAATTTTTTTGATATAGCCCTATTCTTATATTATTAAGCTTCTTTAGATAGCTTTTCTAAATCTCCTATTATTACTTTTACTAAATCTAATTTACCTTTAGCATAATCTTTTTCACTTAGCAAATCCATTCCAAGCTCTAGTGCTTTTTCTGTTTCTTTATATTCATTTAATAAAGTTTTAATTAATTCTTCTCTCATAATTACATCTCTCCCTTATAATTACAATAAAATTATTCAACAGTCACTGATTTTGCTAAGTTTCTTGGCTTGTCTACATCACAACCCTTTTGCTTAGCCATATAGTATGCTAATAATTGAAGTGGAACTACTGATAATACTGGTGTCAATAAAGCGTTTGTCTTTGGAATGTAAATAACATCATCACAAACCCCTTTCGCTTCCTTATCTCCTTCATTAGCAATACCTAAAATTTTTGCACCTCTTGTTACTACTTCTCTAATGTTACTTATCATTTTATCTTTTAGCTTTTCATCTGTTAATAAAGCTATAATTGGTGTACCATCTTCAATAAGCGCAATTGTTCCGTGTTTAAGTTCCCCACCTGCATATGCCTCTGAATGAATATATGAAATTTCTTTTAGCTTTAATGAACCTTCTAAAGCTACTGCATAATCTAATCCTCTACCTAAGAAAAATACATCTTTATCCATATAGTTCTTTGAAGCATATTTTTGTAGTTTTTCTTTTTGAGTTAATATTTCTTTTACCTTTTCAGATAAATTCATTAACTCTTCCTTAAGAGCTTCTGATAATTCATTGTCTATAGTTCCTTTTATTTCTCCAAAGTATATTCCTAAAATATACATAGCTATTAATTGTGTTTCATAAGCCTTTGTTGATGCAACTGCTATTTCTGGACCTGCCCAAGTATAAACAACATGATGTGCTTCTCTTGAAACTGAACTTCCAACAACATTTGTGATAGCAAGAACTCTTGCTCCTATCCTCTTAGCATCTCTTAAAACTGCTAATGTATCTGCTGTTTCACCAGATTGGCTTACAACTATTAATAATGAATTTTCTGTTATTAATGGATCTCTATATCTAAATTCTGAAGCTATATCAACTTCAACTGGTATTTTAGCTAGCTTTTCTATTATAGTTTTACCAACTAGTCCAGCATGATAAGCTGTTCCACATGCTACTATAAATACTCTATCAAAAGCTTCTAATTCCTCTTTAGTAAAATCTATATCATCTAATTGAACTTTAGTATTCTTTATAACTCTTGATGTTAATGTATCTTTTATTGCTTTTGGTTGCTCATGAATTTCTTTTAACATAAAATCTTCATATCCACCTTTTTCAGCAGCATCTACATCCCAAGTAACATGATAAATATCCTTGTCTACAACTTCTCCATCTTCTGTCTTAATTTCTATTCCATCTCTAGTCATTATTACAAATTCTTTATCTTCTAATAAATAAACTTCTCTAGTATGGTTAATAACAGCTGGAATATCTGAAGCTATAAAGTATTCTTCTTTTCCAACTCCAACAATTAATGGACTATCTTTTCTAACTGCAACTATTTTATCTGGTTCATCTTTACAAATAACCCCTATTGCATAGCTTCCTTCCATTTTTGAAGTTGCTTTTACTACTGCTTCAAATAAATCTCCTTTATAATAATAATCCACTAAGTTTGGAATAACCTCTGTATCAGTTTCTGAGTAAAACTCATATCCTTTTCCCTTTAACCATTCCCTTAGTTTTATATAATTTTCTATTATTCCATTATGAACAACACTTATTGTTGCATTTTCATTTGTATGAGGGTGTGAATTTATATCTGATGGTTCCCCATGAGTTGCCCATCTAGTGTGTCCTATTCCCATGCTTCCTTTTAAAGGACTCTGTTCTAAATCATCAGCTAAGTTTTTTAAACGCCCTTTAAACTTTCTAACTTTAATTTCTCCATCATCCAATACTGCTACTCCTGCTGAGTCATACCCCCTATATTCAAGCTTTGATAATCCCTCAACTAATATTGGAGATGCTTCCTTTTTTCCTACGAATCCAACTATTCCGCACATATTCTTTTCTTCCTTCCATTTACGTATATTATTGATTTTAAAATTAAGTAGCTGTCACAACACCTTTAAATTAAAAATTTATAATGTAAAATATACTATTTTAGAAACTCCTTATGGAGTTTCTTCTTTAACTTTACATTTTTAATTATTAATTTTAAATTGTGCGATAGCACCTTGAAGGCTTTAACACCAAGCTAATCTTGTCCTGCAAATTACTTCACAGTTTTATTAGCTGTTAACGGTAGTGTGCAATACCGTGGGGCACCCGCCGAAGTATCGATACTCCCCAACCTCGTCAGCTATTTGCCCTATTAAAGGTAACAAATAGCTCTGGCGCTTTTCTATTCTTCTATTCTCCTTTTAATTTTTATAATTTATCTTATGCACTTCAAATTAAAATCTACACTAATTCTAACATATTTTTTCTTAAAATCAACTGTTTTAATCTAAATTTAATTATTTTTAGCTATTTTATTAAATTAATTCTATATATCTTCTATTTACTCTTGTTTACTCCTATTAATAACTATACATGTAGATGTCTAGACATATCTTCAATTGACAATGGAAAATGGAGAATTGATAATTATGAAAAAAACTCAGCTTGAGCTGAGTTTTCATATTTATACTTTAAATCTTATTCTTTCATAATTATCTATTTTCTAGGAAAATGTAGTTACTTTTCTTTTTACAAAAGTAACTACATTTTTTATTAATTTAATTTTAATTATAGTAGAATATACTTTACTAGCATTTAATTTAAACTGCATCGTCCTCAATAAAACTACCTATTAATTTTAATTTTTCCTGTCTAGATAATTGCTTTATTGCATATTCTCTTTTCATTGCATCTTTCTTATCTTTAAATTCTTCAAAATATACTATTTCTACTGGCAATCTAGCTCTTGTATATTTAGCTCCCTTTCCACTATTATGAGCTTTTATTCTTTTTTCTAGGGAGGTTGTCCATCCTGTGTATAAAGTGTTATCGCTACATTTTAATATATAAACATAATTCATTTTATCACCTAGTCTAATCTTTACTATAATCTTAATAAGTAAATTATAACTCAATAAAAAGCCTTTATAAAAGTAATTTATAGCTTAATAAAAGGTTATCTTAAACTATACTTTTTAAGATAACCTCTTTTCACTATCTACTTTAGTGCATTTTCTATCCTATTTTTCATTTCTTCTACTTTATCTTTAGCAACATCTGTCTTTTCTCTTATTGCTTTATCATATTCGTTAAATAGATTTTCCATATCCCCTACAGTACTTTTTATGGAAGCATCTTCAACAGTATTCTTTAAATTTGTAAGTTTTCCTTTAAATTCATTGCTATATTTATCCCAATCTTCAGCTTTTATATTTTCTATTCCGCCCTCAACTTTTCCTTTAAATTCTGTGTACAAATTATTTACAGAAGTCCTATTCTCATTTACTGATCCCCCTTGATTATTGGTACCATTAGTATTTGAATTTGTATTATCTGTCACGCCAGTACCATTTGTCCCATTATTTGTTCCTTCTGTTACTCCTGTGCCTGAATTTTTGTTTGTTGATGGATTTTCTGCAGTAGTTTTTCCACAGGCTACTAATCCTAAACTACAAGTTATTAACATACCTATTAATAATTTTTTCATTTTAATTCCTCCTTTTTTCACCATATAATTATTCTCTCTCTTAACCACATAATTATTTTCTCTCTTAATTTTTAAATTATACTTATTAGGTAAGCATCACATTTATGGTGTTCTCATATCTACAGCCTCAAAGTCACCACAATATGATACTCATCTCACTATAAACTCATGGTAAAAAAAGAAGGATCTATCTTAAAAGACAGTTCCTTCTTTAAAACTAAAAATTATTTGCATTATTTCTCACAAATTAATAAAATAATTTACCCAAAAGTATCTTTATTTTTAAAATAAATTTAAAACAACTCCAACTAATATAGTTAGTGCATAAGTTACATTCATTACAACAAAATTCTTTACTGCTAATATAAAAGTATCTTTTTTAGTTTGAATTTTATTGAACTTATTTATATTTTTATTTATTACTTTTAATACTAATAATGTTACTATTGAAACTATTGGTAATATTCTAAGTAGTACTCCCACTACTATTGCTATAAATCCAATATAATATAACCATTTAAATACCTTTAAAGCATTTTCTTTTCCAATATATATTGGAAGTGTATATCTTTTATTTTCTATATCTTCATCTATGTCACAAATATTATTTGCAAGCATTATATTAGAAATTCCCATTATAGCTGGTAAACTTATAATAAATATGTATATTAACTCAATTATATTGAAATTAATGCTTATATTACTTAAATCATTGAAGTTAATTGATAATATTCCTAAATCAAATATATGTATATGTATAGTTAAAAATGTTATTATAAATCCCATTGCAAGGCCTGAAAATATTTCTCCAAACGGTGTTCTTGATATTGGTATTGGCCCAAATGAATACGTAATTCCTATAACAAATGAAACTGCACCTATTAATAAAACTATTATATTTGTATTTTTAACTAATAATAAGCCTAAAGCTGTTGCTAATATAAACATAAAATAAATAGTTCTCCTAACTACTTTTGGATTTAAATTATAACTAACTATAGCATTATGAGTTTCATATCCATATCCTTCTTTTTTGACTGCTTTTGCATAATCCATATAGTTATTGATTGCTGTAGTAGTCATATCAAATATTATCATTGATAAAAACATTATTATTGCATTTTTTATATTGAAATTATCATATCTGTATAAACTATAAAAAGTCCCTAATAAAAATGGAATTACACTTGCTACTTTTGTTTGTATTTCTACTAATTTTAAAAAGCTTCCTATTCCCAAAATAAATTCTCCCTTCAAAATATTTCATTACCTATTTTATTACTTATTTACAAAATAGGAAAGTGAAAATATGTAAGTTTACTAATTTCATAACTTTAATTAAAATTAGAATAAACCAATATATTTCCACTTAAACATTAAAAGAAAAAAGTAGAGAAATTCAATTTTATTAATTTTATAAATAAGTTCTAAAACATAGACATATAGGTTTTCTCTACTAATTTACTATTATTTATTTAATTTTTAATTTAAAAACGCTTGTGCTTCTATTTTTGCTGATTCTTGACTTTCTATATCTCCTTCATCATATTCTGAATGCTTATAAAAATAATCTGCCATTTGGAATCTCTTAACTCTAGAAATATTTAATTCTTCAGCTAAATCATCTAAAAATCTCACTTCAGACATTTCATATTCAGCATCAGCTAGTGCAACTCTAGTCAATTCAAAAAATACTATGTTTATTATTCTTCCTCCAGCGTTCTTTATGATATTAATTGTTTCTTCATGGCTAACTTCTTCTAAGTCAAAGTTTTCCATATTCATTTCTTTTAACGCTCTCTCAATTAATTCCTTCTCTTGTTCTTCTACTTTATCATCTACTAATGCAAATTCTACAAGTAAGTTAATATAGGCAGTACCTAACTCCCTACTAAGTTCATTCAAAAACATACTCAATCCTCCTTTGTTTTCCTTAATTTATTATATCATATATTAAATATGTATAAAATAAAGTTGTTATGGACAAACCATAACAACTTTGTAAACTTTTTTAATCTAACTTTTTAGTATCTATCCAGCTCATCATTTCTCTTAATTCTTGACCTACTTTTTCAATTGGATGATCTGTTTCCATTCTTCTTCTTGCATTAAACATCGGTCTTCCAATTTGATTTTCTAGTAACCAATTCTTTGCAAAAGTTCCATCTTGAATTTCTGTTAATACCTTTTTCATTTCTTTCTTTGTTTCTTCAGTTACTATTCTATTCCCTACCATATAGTCACCATATTCAGCAGTATCTGATATAGAATATCTCATCATGCTCATTCCGCCTTGATATAGTAAATCTACAATTAATTTCATTTCATGTAAACACTCAAAATATGCATTTTCAGGAGCATATCCTGCTTCTACTAAAGTTTCAAATCCTGCTTTTATAAGTGCTGTGCAACCTCCACAAAGAACTGCTTGTTCCCCAAATAAATCTGTTTCTGTTTCATCTTTAAATGTAGTTTCTAAAACTCCAGCTCTAGCTCCACCTATTCCATTTGAATAAGCTAAAGCTAAATCACGAGCATTTCCTGTTGGATTTTGATATACAGCTATTAAACAAGGAACTCCTGATCCTTCTGTGTAAGTTCTTCTTACCATATGTCCTGGTCCCTTAGGCGCACACATAAATACATCTACATTTTCTGGTGGAACTATTTGTCCATAGTGAATATTAAATCCATGTGCAAATACTAATGAATTTCCTGCTTCTAGGTATGGAGCTATTTCTGAATTATATACCTTTGCTTGCTTTTCATCTGGTAATAATATAACTACTACATCTGCAGCTTTTGCAGCTTCTGCTACTGTTGCCACTTGTAATCCTGCTTTCTCAGCTCTTTCCCAAGACTTACTTCCTTCATAAAGTCCAACTACAACCTCTACTCCACTTTCATGTAAGTTTAATGCATGTGCATGTCCTTGACTACCATATCCAACTATAGCAACTTTTTTCCCCTTTAATAATTCTAAATTTGTGTCCTTTTCATAATACATTTTTGCCATTTTTCTAACCCCCTAATTATCTACATCTTCTTCACTTATTATTTCATTAATTGGTGCACCAGGTGCAACCATAGGAAATACTTTTTTATCATTATGAATTACATAATCAATTACTACTGGCCCTTTAAACTCTAAAGCTTCCCTTAAAGCAGGTTCTAGTTCTTCTTTTTCATATACTCTAAAACCTCTTCCCCCAAAGGCCTCTACTAATTTAACAAAATCAGTTGATCTATTTAAAGTTGTTGATGAATATCTTGCTTCATAGAAAAAGTTTTGCCATTGCCTTACCATTCCTAATGAATTATTATTAACTATTATTATAATTACAGGCAAATTATTTTTTGCTGCTGTAACTAGTTCATTACAATTCATCCCGAAGCTTCCATCTCCAGCTATATTAAAAACTTGCTTATTCTTTAATGCAATTTGAGCCCCAATCGATGCTCCTAACCCAAAGCCCATGGTTCCAAGTCCACCTGATGATATAAAGCTTCTTGGATATTTATAATCAAAATACTGAGCAGCCCACATTTGATGCTGTCCTACTTCAGTTGCAATTACAAAACTTCCATCGTCTAGTTCACTTAGCTTTCTAAATAAAAATTCTGGAGTTAATTCTCCTGTAACTGAAGTATCTCTAACATTTAAAGATTTAAGTTCATTCATTTGATTTAACCATTCTTCATTTTTCTTTTCCTTTAATAATGGTATTAATTTTTGAAGAACTATCTTTAAGTCACCAACTATAAATGAATCTACTTTAATGTTTTTATTAATTTCTGCCGGATCTACATCTATATGAATTACCTTTGTGTTCTTTATATTTTTTTGATTATTTATAACTCTATCACTAAACCTTGCTCCTAAATTTATTAAGAGGTCACATTTAGTAGCTAATATATTTGAAGCTTTAGTTCCATGCATTCCTATCATTCTTGTATATAATGGATGATCATAAGGAAATGCTGAGATTGCCATAAGAGAAGTAGCTATAGGTGAATTTATTTTTTCAACAAATCCCTTTAGCTCTTCAAAAGCTTCTGATGCAACTATTCCTCCACCTGCATATACAAAAGGATTTTCAGCCTCATTTATTAATGCGGCTACTTCTTCTAAAGCTTTATCAGTTATATGCTTTGTTTTTCGCTCTACTTCCTTTGGTATTATAGGTTCATATTTTACTTTAGCTGCTGTAATATCTTTTGGTATATCTATTAGTACTGGACCCGGTCTTCCTTCTTTAGCTATATAAAAAGCTTCTCTTATAATTCCTTGTAAGTCATTAACATCCTTAACTATATAATTATGCTTTGTTATCGGCATAGTTATTCCAGTTATATCAACCTCCTGAAAGCTATCTTTTCCAAGAAGTTGCTTTGTAACATTTCCCGTTATTGCAACCATTGGTATAGAATCCATATATGCAGTTGCTATCCCAGTCACAAGATTAGTTGCCCCAGGCCCAGAAGTTGCTAAACATACACCAACCTTCCCAGTAGCCCTTGCATACCCATCTGCTGCATGTGCCGCCCCTTGCTCATGCGCCGTTAATATGTGATTTATCTTATCTCTATACTTATATAACTCATCATATATATTAAGAACAGCACCACCAGGATATCCAAAAATAGTATCAACCCCCTCATCCAAGAGAGATTTAATCAATATTTCAGCCCCTGTTAAAAACATAAATAACCCCCTTAATTTTAATGGGAAGAGTGAAAGAGTGAAAAAGTTATGGTTATAATTAAGCAGAAGCTTAATTATTTAATTTGAAATTATTAATTTCATATTTCCTACTACCTTAACAACTTCAATTCTAACTTTTACTCTCCAATAACTTAGCTTGTCTGAGTTATTTCATAACTTCTTTCATTTTTTTATAATTCATTAAAGATCAATTATTTCCTTAACTCTTTCACTCTTTCCCTATTCACTCTTTCACTTTTCACTACTCCAGTATTGCTCCTTTGCTAGCTGAGCTTACTAACTTAGCGTATCTTGCTAAATATCCTTCTTTTACTTTTGGTTCAAGTATTTTTAGATTTTTTCTTCTTTTTGCTAATACTTCCTCATCTACTAAAAGTTCTAGTTTTCCATTTGGTATATCTATTGAAATTTTATCTCCTTCTTCAACTAATGCTATATTTCCTCCTTCTGCTGCTTCTGGAGAAACGTGCCCTATTGCAGCTCCTTTTGTTGCCCCACTAAATCTTCCATCTGTTATTAATGCTACGTATTTATCTAAGCCCATTCCTGCTATTGCTGATGTTGGAGATAGCATTTCTCTCATTCCGGGTCCACCCTTTGGCCCTTCATATCTTATTACTACTACATCACCTTTTATAATTTTTTTAGAAAGAATTGCTTCTATTGCTTCTTCTTCGGAATCAAATACTCTTGCTGGCCCCTTATGTGTTAACATTTCTTCTAATACTGCTGATTTTTTAACTACTGCTCCATCTTCAGCTAGGTTTCCTTTTAACACTTGAATACCACCTGTAGTGCTATATGGATTTTCTATACTTCTTATTACATTATTATCATTTACCACTACACCTTTTAAATTTTCCTTATGTGTCTTAGAAGTGGCTGTTATACACTCTAACTCTAATAAATCTTTCTTCGAAAGTTCCCTCATAACAGCTTGTATTCCTCCAGCCCAATATAAATCTTCTATATGAATATCAGATGCTGGTGCTAATTTACAAAGATTTGGAGTTTTTGAGGATACTTCGTTAATAATATCTAAATTCATTTCGACCTTTGCTTCATTTGCAATTGCAGTTAAATGAAGCACACTATTTGTTGAACATCCGAGTGCCATATCAACTGTCAATGCATTCTTTATAGATTTTTCATTAACTATATCTCTTGGCTTTATATCTTTTTCTAATAAATCCATTATTCTCATCCCTGCATATTTAGCAAGTCTCATTCTTTCTGAATATACTGCTGGTATAGTTCCATTTCCAGGCAATGCTAACCCTAAAACCTCTGCTAAACAATTCATAGAATTTGCTGTAAACATTCCTGAACATGATCCACATGTTGGGCATGCCTTATTTTCAAGCTCACATAAATCTCCTTCTAACATAGTTCCATTCTCATAAGCCCCAACTGCCTCAAACATAGTTGAAAGTGATACTTCCTTACCTTTAAATTTTCCTGCAAGCATCGGTCCTCCACTAACAATAATAGATGGAATATTTAGCCTTAATGCTGCCATCATCATACCTGGAACAATTTTATCGCAATTTGGTATTAAAACTAATGCATCAAATCCATGAGCCTTAACCATACACTCAATAGTATCTGCTATAAGCTCCCTTGTAACTAAGGAATATTTCATTCCTTCATGTCCCATTGCAATACCATCACATACTCCTATAGTTGGAAACACTAAAGGTGTTCCACCAGATAGTAATACTCCCTTTTTTACTGCTTCAACTATCTTATCTAAATTTATATGACCTGGAATTATATCATTTTGTGATGTTACAACTCCAATTAAAGGTCTATTTATTTCTTCATCCGTAAGACCTGTTGCCTTTAATAATGATCTATGAGGAGCTCTTGATGGTCCTTTTTTAACTACGTCACTTCTCAACTAACTCACCTCTTTTATCCTAATATTTTTTCTGAAACTAATTCCCCAATTTCTTTAGTTCCAACTAGCTTCATTCCTTCACTCATTATGTCACCTGTTCTATATCCCTCTTCAAGAACTTTTACAACAGAATCTTCTATAAGCTTTGCTTCTTTTTCTAAATTGAAACTAAACTTCATCATCATTGCTGCTGAAAGTATTGTTGCTAGTGGATTAGCTATTCCCTTTCCTGCAATATCTGGTGCACTTCCATGTATAGGCTCATACATTCCAAGAGTACCTTCTCCTAATGAAGCTGATGGTAACATCCCTATTGATCCAGTTATCATACTAGCTTCATCAGATAAAATATCTCCAAACATATTAGATGTTACTATTACATCAAACTGTCTTGGATCCCTAACTAATTGCATAGCAGCATTATCAACATACATATGATTTACTTCTACTTCTGGATAATCTTTAGCAACTTCTTCTATAACACCTCTCCATAATCTCGAAGTTTCTAGAATATTAGCCTTATCAACACTTGTAAGCTTTTTCTTTCTTTTCATAGCTGTATCAAATGCTATTTTAGCTATTCTTTTCACTTCATTTACATTGTATCTTTCAGTATCATAAGCTCCAGACACGCCCTCTAAATTTTCTCTTCCTCTTTCTCCAAAATATATTCCACCAGTTAATTCTCTAACTACGCATATATTAATTCCATCTCCTATAATGCTATCTTTAAGTGGAGATGCATCTTTAAGTGGTGCATATAATAAAGCTGGTCTTAAATTACAATATAAATTCATTCCACCTCTAAGCCCAAGTAATGCTTGCTCTGGTCTAACTTTAGCATTTGGATCATCCCATTTTGGACCTCCAACTGCACCAAGTAATACAGCATCAGCCTTTTTACATGCTTCCAAAGTTTCATCTGGAAGAGGTGTTCCTTTTTCATCTATTGCGCATCCTCCAGCTAATAAATACTCATATTCAAACACATGCTTAAACTTATCCCCAACACAATTTAAAATATTCACAGTTTGTTCCACAACCTCTGGTCCAATTCCGTCTCCTGGTATAACCGCTATTTTATAATTCATATTAAAAAGCCCCCTTGTAATAGTGGGAATAATGAAGGAGTTAAAAGTTAAAAATTTAGGTAATAATTCAACAGAGTTGAATTATTAAATATTCTAAATGAAATTCTAAAGGAATTTCATCAATACCTCTTTCACTTTTCCCTCTTATTTCTTATTACAGAAATTCTGAAAGAATTTCATCCTTAACTCTTTCCCTCTTCACTCTTCACTTTTTCACTCTTAATATAGTTTACTAGTCCATTGCTATTTATTATTTTCTGCATAAACTCTGGAAATGGTTCGCCTTGATATTCTTGTTTTTTTGATTTATTGTTTATAACTCCTGTTGTAAAGTCTATTTCAAGCTCATCTCCAGCATCTATTGACTTAACCGCTTCTTCGCATTCTATTATTGGTAATCCTATATTTATTGCATTTCTATAAAATATCCTTGCAAATGTCGATGCTATTACACAACTTACTCCACTTTCTTTTATTGCTATTGGAGCATGCTCTCTTGATGAACCGCATCCAAAATTCTTATTTGCGACAATTATATCTCCCTTTTCAACCTTCTTAGTAAAATCAGAATCTATATCTTCCATACAGTGCATTGCTAATTCCTTAGGATCAGATGTATTTAAATACCTTGCAGGAATTATTACATCCGTATCTACATTATCACCATATTTAAAGACCTTTCCACTTGCTTTCATTCTTTTCTCCCACTCCTTATTACAGAAATCCCCAAGGAATTTCATCCACAATTTTTTCATTTTTTTATTCTTTAATCTTTCCCACTTTTTCCGGGTTTGTTATCTTCCCCGTTAATGCTGATGATGCTGCTACTGCTGGACTTGCTAGGTAAACTTCTGATTCAACATGCCCCATTCTTCCTACGAAGTTTCTATTTGTTGTTGATATTGCTCTTTCTCCCTTTGCAAGTATCCCCATATGCCCGCCCAGGCATGGACCACAAGTTGGAGTTGAAACTACTGCTCCAGCTTCTACTAAATCTTTTATTATACCTTCTTCTAAAGCTTGAAGATAAATCTTTTGAGTTCCTGGGAATACAATACATCTAACTCCCTTTTTAACTTTTTTATTCTTTAATATATCCCTTGCAACTCTTAAATCTGAAATTCTTCCATTTGTGCAAGATCCTATAACAACTTGATCTACAGCTACTTCCCCTACTTCATCTATAGTCCTTGTGTTATCTGGTAAATGTGGAAATGCTACTGTTGGCCTTAATTTGCTTAAATCTATTTCATAAACTTCATCATACTCAGCATCTTCATCAGCTTCATATACCTTCCATTCTCTTTGTGCATGATCAACTAAGTATCTAATTGTCACATCATCTACTGGAAATATTCCATTTTTCCCGCCTGCTTCAATAGCCATATTAGCCATTGTAAATCTATCATCTATTGATAAATATTTTAATCCGTTACCCACAAATTCCATGGATCTATATAAAGCACCATCAACACCTATCATACCGATTATATGAAGTATTACATCTTTTCCACTAACCCATTTTGATGGCTTATTTTTTAAAACAAACTTTATTGCTGAAGGAACCTTAAACCAACACTTACCTGTCGCCATTCCAGCCGCCATATCTGTTGATCCTATTCCTGTTGAAAATGCTCCTAATGCTCCATATGTGCAAGTATGTGAATCTGCCCCAATTACAACATCCCCTGCAACAGCTAATCCTTTTTCTGGTATTAAACAATGCTCTATTCCCATTTCTCCAACTTCAAAGAAATTAGTTATTTCTTTTTCTCTCGCAAATTCTCTAATAAGCTTGCACTGTTCTGCTGCTTTTATATCTTTATTAGGTGTAAAGTGATCTGGTACTATAGCTATTTTATCTTTATTAAATACTTTATCTAAATTTAGTCTATTAAATTCATTTACTGCAACTGGAGATGTAATATCATTACCTAACACCAAATCTAAGTTTGCTTCAATTAATTGCCCTGCCTTTACACTTTCTAAACCTGCATGAGCTGCTAGAATCTTTTGAGTCATAGTCATTCCCATCTTATAGTCCCCCTTTTAAAAATACATTCTTACTGTTTTTTCTATATCTTTTATTAATTTATACTCTAATGAATCAACTAAAGCTATCCAACTGGCCTGAACAACATCTCTTGATACCCCAACTGTACTCCAATTTTCTATTCCATCTGTTGATTCTATAAGAACTCTTACCTTTGCTCCTGTAGCACTTTCCGAATCTAAAACTCTAACCTTATAATCTACTAATCTTACTTCTTTTAATTGTGGATAAAAACTTTCAAGTGCTTCTCTTAATGCCTTATCCAATGCATTTACAGGACCATCACCTTCAGATGCAGTCATTTTATTTTTACCATCAACTGTTATATTGATTAATGCTGTTGAAGTAAAATATTTATTATTCCACGGCTGCTCTCCTATGGTTTTAAAATGGTTAAGTTTGAAAAATGGTTTATACTTTCCTATAGTTTTTCTTATTAAAAGTTCTACTGTTCCTTCTGCTCCTTCAAACTTATAGCCTTCATATTCTAATTCCTTTAGTCTATTAGTTATCTTTTCTACTTCTTCACTTTCTCTTGTTATGTTTGGAAAATTTTTTTGTATTTCTTTTAGAATTGTACTTTTACCGCTTACTTCTGATACTAAAAATCTTCTATCATTTCCTATAAGCTCTGGTTTTATATGCTCATATGATTTTGACGACTTACAAACTGCATCTATATGCATCCCACCCTTATGTGCAAAAGCTGATGCTCCTATATATGGCATATTGTCTGATAAATTTATATTTGAAATTTCTGAAATGAACCTTGATGTCTTTGTTAAATTTGCTAATCTTTCTTGTGGTATAGCTTCAAATCCCATTTTTAATTGTAATGTTGGGATAATAGCTGATAAATTAGCATTGCCACATCTTTCTCCAACACCTATAAAAGTTCCCTGAACATGGCATATTCCTTCTTCTACAGCTATTATTGAATTTGATATAGCCATTCCAATATCATCATGACAATGAATTCCCACTCGTCCACCTATTGATTTCATTACATCCTTTGATATATCTCTAATTTCAGATGGAAGAGTCCCCCCATTTGTGTCGCATAATACTATTACATCAGCCCCAGCTTCCTTTGCAGTATTTATAGTTTCCATAGCATATGCTTTATTTTCTTTATATCCATCAAAGAAATGCTCTGCATCAAATATGACTTCTTTACTCTTGCTTTTTATATATTTAATTGAATCATTTATCATATTTATATTTTCCTGCAATGAAGTTTTCAATATTTCCTTAACTTGAAAACCCCATGCTTTACCAAATATAACAATAACATCCGTTTCTGCTTTTATTAAACTTTTAATATTAATATCATCTTCAACCTTAATGTTAGCTTTTCTTGTTGCACCAAATGCTGCTAACTTAGAATTCTTTAAATCAACTTTCTTCATCCTTTTAAAAAATTCCATATCCTTTGGATTTGATCCTGGATTCCCCGCCTCTATATAAGATACCCCCATATCATCTAACGCCATAGCAACCTTTATCTTATCCTCAAGAGAAAATGAAATATCTTCACCCTGTGCCCCATCTCTCAAAGTCGAATCAAAAATCTCTATTCGCCTATTGCTCATTGCTAAACCCCCCCAATAGTAATGGGAAGAATGAAATAATTAATAATGAAAAAGTTAATGAAATAATTCAGCAATGCTGAATTATTAATTTTAACTAAAAAAATTCCAAAAGAATTTTAACCTAAATTCTTTCATTCCTCCATTTTTTCATTTCAATTAAAGTATTCCCCATAACTTGTTATATCTTTATCGCCTCTTTCTAATGCTGTTATTCCTGTCCTTACTATTTCTACTATTCCGTAGTCTTCCATAAGCTCTATTAATGCATTTATTTTACTATCATCGCCAGTTAACTCTATTGTTACTGTGTTATGAGCAACATCTATTATCTTGCTTCTAAATATTTTTACTACTTCGTTTATTGCCCCTCTTTTTTCTGGTGAAGCTTGTACTTTAATTAAAACTAATTCCCTATATACCGAAAATTCTGACTTTAATTCATGTACTCTTAGAACATCTTCTAGCTTATTGAGTTGTTTTGTAAATTGTTCTAGTATATCTTCATTTCCCATTAATACTATTGTCATTCTTGATATTTCTGGATTCTCTATTCTTCCAACAGTTAAACTATCAATATTAAATCCACGCCTTGCAAATAATCCTGAAACTCTAGTTAATACCCCAGATGAATTACGTACCAGTACAGATAATACATGCCTTTCCAAATTTTTAGCCCCCTTTATTAAAAAATTGTGTAAAAAAACCACCCTTAATGATATGACTCAATATGGTGGTAATAAACATTCCGCCTTAAATTATACTATCACTAGGTTCTAACAAACCCTTGCCTTTAACGGTGCTTACCGGTAGTCGCTTACTCATACCCCCTTGTACTTTCTGGACACTGCTCTAGAGTGATATTTATTTAGTAAAGTATCCATTCACACCTACCATGGACTCTCTGTAACTTTATCGCCTAAATAAAAGTCTCCGTCTTCGCATTTATAAAACTTATAAGGACATATTAAATTTTGTTATTGCTAAAATTTTACTCTTCATTTCTTCAAGTGTCAATTATAAAGTAAAAACTTTACCAGATTGCTTTTTGAATACTATTTCAAGAGTATAATATTACCATTTTAATATTCAAATTATATATCTATTGATAAATAAGTAATTATTTTTTCATCATCATAAATATGTATTAGAAAAATATACATTTTTTTGCTAATTTAATTTACAGTTTAAATCTAAGATTCTTATTTATTAATCAGTAGATTTTAAAACATATTACTTATATATAATTTTACATTCTAAATTAAATTTAGTTCACAAGATACTAAAACAGATAATTTGTTAATAATAAATTATTTATTTTAATATAAAATATTTAAATTGAGAGGGATGTTTTTTATGTATGGATTTCCACCACTACAATTAACCGTGGTAAATATCACCAACAATACTGATACAACTATTATATTCAGGAGTACTTCATGTAAGAATAAATTTAGTAAAGGATAATGGAGAATTACAATTATAAGTAACAATAGAGGAATAGGCATAAAATTCAAGGATATAACGAAACGTTAGTCCCTTGAATTTTGACTAAATTCGTAAAATAATTATATATTATATTAAAGAAAAAACTCAGCTCTTCAGCTGAGTTTCTTCTTTAATTATTTCATGTACATTTGAAATAATAATTTCAAACAGCACTTCATTCTTTCATTTTTCTACTATATTTTACTTAATATTAAATCCGCTAATCCATGTGCCATTTTATCTATTTCTTCTTGATCTTCTCCTTCAAGCATAACTCTAACTAGTGGTTCTGTTCCTGAAGGTCTAATTAAGACTCTACCTGCACCATGCAGTGCTTCTTCTATTTTCTTTATTTCATTAATTATTTCTTCATCTTCTAAGTATATATTTTTCTTTTCATTTGGAACTTTAGCATTAACTAAAACTTGAGGAAGCTCCTTCATTATTCCAGCTAGCTCACTTAAAGTTTTTCCACTTCTCTTTCTTATTGCAGCAACTTGAAGAGCTGTAACTAATCCATCACCAGTTGTATTATAATCTAAGAATATTATATGTCCAGATTGCTCACCACCTAAAATATAACCATCCTTAACCATTTCTTCTAATACATATCTGTCTCCAACTTTAGTCTTTATTGTCTTTATATTTTCTTTCTTACAAGCAATGTCTAACCCTAAGTTACTCATTACTGTAACAACTAAAGTATCATCCTTAAGCTTACCTAAGTCCTTAAGATGTTTTGCGCATAACATTAGTATGAAATCTCCATTTATAAGATTTCCTTTTTCATCTACTGCTAAACATCTGTCTGCATCACCATCAAAAGCAAATCCTAAATCACATTTTTTTCTTACAACATAATCTTGTAATTCTTCTGGATGAGTTGATCCACAGTTTTCATTTATGTTTGTTCCATCTGGATTATCATTTATAACATAAACTTCTGCTCCAAGTTGTCTAAATGCCTTTACTGCAGCCTTGTAACATGCACCATTTGCACAATCTAAAGCTACTCTTAAACCTTTTAAATCTACTGGAATTGTTGATAATGCATAATCAGTATATTCGTCAAGAGCTCCAATTTCCATAGATGATCTTCCTAAGTCATGTCCTGTTGGGCTTGGCACGCCTTCAAAGCCACTTTCTATAACTCTTTGAATTTCATCTTCTAATTCATCTTGTAACTTGTATCCTTTATTATCAAAAAACTTTATACCATTATATTCTACAGGATTATGTGATGCTGAAATCATTATACCTGCATCAGCATTATATTCTCTTATTAAATGTGCTACTGCTGGAGTTGGAACAACACCTAATATAACAGCTTCAGCTCCAACTGATAATATTCCTGATACTAAAGCTGCTTCTAGCATATCTCCTGATATTCTTGTATCTTTTGCAACTAATATTTTTGGCTTGTGAGTTCCTTCTGTTAATACATAAGCTCCTGCTCTCCCTAAGCCATACGCTATTTCAGATGTTAATTCTGTGTTGGCGATACCTCTAACTCCATCTGTCCCAAACATTCTACCCATATTTTTTACCTCACTTTTTCTATTGGTTTATTGGTTTTACATAATGTCCTAATAAATAGTATACATTCACAAGTTATATATTACAACTTTATTATTATTAAAACTTTATTATATTCTACTGTTCTTCTAGTCTATCTAAAATTAAATTATATCCTCCAGTACCATAATTCAAGCATTTATTTACTCTGCTTATAGTTGCTGTACTGGCTCCAGTTTCTTCTGCAATTTCTGTATATACCTTCTTTTCCTTTAACATCTTTGCAACATGCATTCTCTGCGCTAGTGCCTTAAGTTCATTTATTGTTGCAACATCTTCAAAGAAATTATAGCAATCATCTATACTTCCTAACTTTAAAACAGCTTCAAAAAATAGATCTAGTTCTGGATTTTTAAGCTTGCTTTCTGCTTGACCCAAATATCTCACCCCTTGTTTTCTTTTGAATACTCTTAATAAATTATAACTATATTTTCATTAGTTTACAACTTTATTACCTTGAAGTATTATTTGTTTAAATTTCTGTATCACTGTCTCTTTGCGGATATACTAATTCTTTTAATCCCTTTTCCTTTAATTCATCATATATAGCCTTAGTTGGAACTAACCATACTTCTCCTGTTCCTCTATATACATTTAGTAAACCCTCTCCATTAAGCGCAGTTCCTATTAACGTAGTTCCTGACTTTTCTACTGTAAATTCTATATTAGAACTTCTTAAAATAGCAAAATTACCGTCTACCTTTAAAGTATCTCTAAACATCTTACATCTTAATATTTCTTTATCTGGAACTGGTATTTCTAATACTACTATTCCACTTCCACTTAATTTAGTTTGGTATACTCCTTCATTTCCAAAAATTAATGAAGATACATTTTTATGCATTACAGGCTCTACTTCTATACTCTCTTCACATGCATAAAATAATCCATCATCAACTATTATTTCTTCATCTTCTAGTTCTATTAAAGTAAAATGTCCAAAGGTAGGCTCTAAAAACACCTCACCAGTTCCCCTAATAATTGGTTTAAACATTGGCTCATTTGTTACCTTACTTGAAAAGAACTTTTTCCCAAGACCTATAATTCCTCCAGTTTTATTTTCTATCTCTATATTACCCTTCATATAGCTTAGGGCTCCTGCTTCTATTTTAACTGAACTATCATCTAATATTAATCTAATTTGTCTTAATTTAATTGATGATTTTTTCATAAAATCTAACTGAATTGATAAATTTAAATCATCCGATCCCTCTAAATCATCATACTCTAAAATCTGAAATATGCTGTCACTTCTCATTTCTGACACCATTGTCATCTTATTATTTGTATTGAATGAAGTTATCATAATATCTCCCCCTTCATCTACATTTTAACATAGTTTTATATTTTCAAACTACAATATATTTTTATGTATATTTTATATTCAACTTTGGCAGAATTAAGATATATTCATTAATTCAAAATTTATTTAATTTGTTGGAGGTGCTTTATGAAAGCAATTGTATATGAAGGTATTACAGATACTAGACATACAAAAGACATAATAAATCAAGGAGTTTCTTCAAATAATGTAAATGACCAATCTAATACATTTGACACTCAAAATTACTCATCTAATATATTTAGCAGCAAAAATGATTCTTACATAAAAATAATATTAAAACCCTAGTATTTAGCAAAGTTTATTCAAATTCATCTAGCAACTGACTTTATAAATTTTTCTCACATAAAATTTAAATAATATATGATTTCAATTTTACTATTTCCTTAATCATGACTATTAACTTTTAATATTATAGCACCATAGTAATTTAGAGTATTAATTGAAACGTATATATCTTAAACTTTAATTAGTATTGACTATGGATGTAAATAATATTTCCATAGTCAATACATTAATCACACCTAATATATTATCTCCTTTATTCTATGAACAATAAACATATTTATTTGAATCAACTTAACACCTTATTTTCCCATTAAACAAAATTCTTATAAACTATAACTTATCTCTTTTTAACCATTCTAATTTAATTAAAGAAATTAAACATTTTATTGAAAGCTTAACAATTTCTATAAGATATATAACCTCTATTACTTTCCTTATTTCTTAAGTATATTATCCGCAATAAATTGTAAAACTATATTTATTACATTTTAGGAGGTATCTTATGAAAGCAATTGTATATAAGGGTGTTAGAGATATTAGAGTTGAAAATGTTGAAGATCCTAAAATAGAACATAATGAAGATATTATAGTTAAAGTTACATCTACAGCAATATGTGGATCTGATCTTCATTTAATTCATGGCATGGTCCCTAATCTTAAAAAAGGCTCAGTTTTAGGCCATGAAACTATGGGAATAGTTGAAGAAGTAGGTAAAGATGTTAAAAAGATTAAGAAAGGTGATAGAGTTATTGTACCTTTCCCTGTTTCTTGTGGACATTGCTGGTATTGTGAACATGAATTATATTCACAATGTGATAATTCTAATCCATATGGAGAGGCTGGAGGATTATTGGGATATAGCGATACCTTTGGAGGTTATGATGGAGGCCAAGCAGAATATTTAAGAGTTCCTTATGCCAATGTTGGTCCTACTATAATTCCTGAAGGTCTTGAAGATGAACAAGTATTATTTTTAACTGATATATTACCAACATCTTATTGGGGTGTTGAAATGAGTGGCATGAAAAAAGGTGATACTGTTGTAGTACTTGGATGTGGACCAGTTGGACTTTTATCTATAAAGTGGGCAATATTTAAAGGTGCAAAAAGGGTCATTGCTGTAGATTGTGTAGATTATAGATTAAACCATGCTAAAAGTTATAAAGGTGTAGAAACTGTTAATCTAGAGGATTATGATGACACTGGAGAATACTTAAAAGAATTAACTAATGGTGGCGCTGATGTAGTAATTGATTGCGTTGGTATGGATGGTAAAATGTCTACTTTTGAAAAAATAGAATCAATGCTAAAACTACAAGGTGGCTCAAAATCTGCAATAGAAATTGCTAGTAGAGCTATTAGAAAATGTGGTACTGTTTCTATGGTAGGTGTTTATGGTGCTAGGTATAACTTATTTCCACTAGGCGATTTCTTTTCTAGAAATGTAACCTTTAAAATGGGTCAATGCCCAGCGCAAGCATATGTTGATCCTATTTTAAAGCTTATACAAGAAGGTAAATTCGATGCTAGAGATATAATAACACACAAAATATCATTATCTGATGGTGAACATGCTTATGATATTTTTGATAATAAAAAAGACAACTGCATAAAAGTAATATTAAAACCTTAGTAGCATTTTACAGAGCAAAATAATGAAAAGTTAATGATGTTTTGCTTCTAACTATTTCATTCCTCAATATTAATTTAAATTTAAAATATAAGTTGGCTAAGATAAATAGAATACGTGAAATAAACATATATCAAGCAATTAGAAGTACTTGGCGAAGGAAGAGGTACTAGGCCTTAGCGTTGTTGGGTTTGTTTGAGCGTAGTGAGTTAACCAAAACTCTTGGCATAGTACATCTTAAAATTCTAGTACTTCTTTGCATAGTTATTTAGCTTGTGGAACATATCTAGTTATCGTAGCCTTTATATTCTCAGTTTAAATGTATTCCTTAGCTTCTTCTTCTCCTGTCATAGCTCTTATTGCTCCTTGTGCTAAAGCTAATAATTCATCTTCTCCTGGATAAATTGTAATAGGTGCTATCCAGCCTACTCTTTTCTTTAATTCATCTATAACTTTCTCTGAATAAGCTATTCCACCTGTGAATATTATTCTATCAACTTTTCCTTCTAAAACTGTTGCCATTTCTCCAATTGATTTAGAAATTTGATATATAAATGCATCAAAACAAATTTGAGCTTCTTTATTTCCTTCTGCTGCTAATTTTAACACATCTCTAGCGTCATTTGTATTTAAATATGCTACAAACCCACCTTTTCCAACTGCCTTAGTATATACTTCTTGTTCTGTAAATTTACCGCTATAGCACATTTTTATAAGTGCTCCTACTGGTAATGAACCTGCTCTTTCTGGCGAAAATGGACCTTCTCCATCTAAAGCATTATTTACATCTACTACTTTTCCATTTTTATGAGCTCCTACTGAAACTCCGCCTCCCATATGAACTACTATTAAGTTTAAATCTGTATATTTAATTCCTGATTCCTTTGCATATCTTTTAGCTACAGCCTTTTGATTTAATGCATGGAACTTACTAACTCTTGGTAATTCAGGAACGCCTGAAATTCTTGCTACTTCATTAAGTTCATCAACAACAACTGGATCTACTATGAAAGCTGGTATATTCAGCTCATTACCTATTTGGTTTGCAATTATTCCTCCTAAATTTGAAGCATGCTGTCCTTGCACACCATCTTTTAAATCCTGAAGCATTTTTTCATTAACTTTATAAGTACCACTTTCCATAGGCTTTAGCATTCCACCTCTACCTACTACTGCATCTAAAGTGTTTATGTCAAAATTCTTTTCTTTTAATACATTCACTATTATATCTTTTCTAAATTTAAATTGATCGTATATTGTTTCATATTTTGATATTTCCTCTGATGAGTGTCTTAAAGTTTCCACTAATACTTCTTGTTCCCCATCATATACCCCTATTTTAGTTGATGTTGAACCTGGATTTATTATAAGTAATTTTAAAGCCATTTAAACGTCCTCCTAACTGCTTATTTATATTCTTTAGCTATCTCTTCTCCCCTCAGAACTCTTAAAGTTCCTTGAGCTAAAGCTAATAGCTCGTCTTCTCCTGGATAAACTGTAATTGGTGCTATAAAGCCTACTTTAGTATTTAAATTAATTATAAGCTGCTTCCAATAAGCTATTCCGCCTGTAACTATAATTCTATCTACTTTTCCTTCTAAAACAGTTGCCATTTCTCCTATTGACTTAGCAATTTGATAAACAAATACGTTATAATACTTTATAGCATCCTCTCTTCCTTCATTTACCCAATCTTCTAATTCTCTAGCATCATTTGTATTTAAATATGCTACGAATCCACCTTTTCCAACTATTTTGCTATACATTTCTTTTTCTGTATATTTACCACTAAAACATAACTTAATTAATTCACCAATTGGAACGCTTCCTGCTCTTTCTGGTGAAAATGGTCCATCTCCATCTAAGGCATTATTTACATCAATTACTTTTCCATTTTTATGAGCTCCTACTGAAACTCCTCCACCTAGATGTACCACTATTAAATTTAAATTTTCATAACCTTTTCTAGATTCTGTTCCATACCTTTTTGCAACTGCTTTTTGATTTAAAGCATGAAACTTACTAACTCTTGGTAATTCGGGTACTCCTGATATCCTTGCTACATCTTCTAATTCATCAACAACTACTGGGTCAACTATATATGCTGGTATATCTAATTCTTTAGCAATTTCATTTGAAATTATTCCACCTAAGTTAGAAGCATGTTGTCCTTGTACTCCAACTTTCAAATCATCTAACATAAAATCATTTACTAAATATGTTCCGCCTTCCATTGGCTTTAGCATTCCACCTCTACCAACGATTGCATTTAGGGTTTTTACGTCAATATTATTTTCCTCTAATGCCTTTATAATTATTTCTTTTCTAAATAGGAACTGATTATATATACTATCGTATTTTCCTATCTCTTCTGCGGAATGTCTTAAGGTCTTAACAAAAACCTCTTTTTCATCTTGGTATACACCAATTTTAGTTGAAGTCGATCCTGGATTGATAATTAATAGTTTGTAAGACATAGCAAAGTCTCCCCCATATTCTTATATTATTTTTTTGCTTCTGCAACTAATGCAGCTAGCGCAATGGAGTGTACCTTTGTTTCAAAACTATCAGCTCTCGATGTTAAAATTACAGGTGCAGATGTTCCAACTAAAAGTCCTCCATTTCTTGATTTTGATGTATATGTTAATGTTTTATACATAACATTTGCTGTTTCAATATTTGGAAGTAAAATTACATCTGCTTTTCCTGCTACTTTTCCTGTTATTCCTTTATGATGGGCTGCCTCTTCTGACAATGCATTATCTAAAGCTAAAGGCCCGTCCACTATACAACCTTTAATTTGTCCTCTATCATTCATTTTTGATAATAATGATGCATCTATTGTTGCTGGCATATCTGGATTAACTACCTCTACTGCACATACTGGAGCAACCTTTGGTAATTCTATTCCGCAAGCATGAGCAACATCTACTGCATTGTTTAATATTTGTACCTTTGCCTTTAAATCTGGATAAGTATTAAAGGCTGCATCAGTTAATAAAATTAATCTATCTATTCCTTCTATTTCAAACACAGCAACATGAGACATTAATTTTCCTGTTCTTAAACCAACTTCTTTATTAAGAACACTTCTTAAAAATGTAGCTGTATCCACTAAACCTTTCATAACCATATCTGCTTCACCAGATGATACTAATCTTATAGCTTCTAAAGCTGCCTTATTTACATTTGTTTCATTTACAATTTCAAATTGTGTAAGATCCATATCGATCTTATCAGCTATTTCTCTTATTTTTACTGAATCCCCAACTAATATTGCATCTGCAATTCCTCTTTCCTTAGCTGCTTTAACTGCTTCTAATACTGGCTCATCTTGTGCTACTGCTACTGCAACCTTCTTTTTAGCACATCCATTAACCTTTTTTAATAAGTCATCAAAATTCTTACTCATTTCTGCACCCCTTATATAATAGTGTGAATTTATTCTAATAATTAAATATTATTCTAATAATTGAGAATTTTCTTTCTTTAATATCTATTATAATACCTAATTACCATTAATACACTATATTTTGTTAAATTTATATCAATTGTTGATATTAATTACAAATATTTTCCTTTATATTGTAACAAAAAAAATTCTGAAAACTTAAGTTTTCAGAATTTTCTTTATTATTTATTTCATAGGTTTATATTCTTGAATTATTTTCTCTGCAACCTTTAATCCATCAACTGCAGCTGATATTATGCCGCCTGCAAATCCAGCCCCTTCTCCTGCTGGGAATAGGCCTTTAATAGATATACTTTGCAAGTTTTCATCTCTTGTCATTCTAATAGGAGCAGATGTTCTTGTTTCTATTCCTGTTAAAACTGAGTCATAGTTTCCATATCCCTTTATTTTTTTATCAAAATCAACTATGCCTTCTTTTAACGCTTCTATTACATAATCAGGAAGACATTCTCTTAAATCTTTAAATACATATCCTGCTGTATAACTAGGAGTAACAGAACCAAGCTTTGTACTTACTTTATCTTGCATAAAATCTCCAACTAATTGCACTGGAGCTTTATATTTTCCTCCTCCTACTTTAAATGCTAAACTTTCATAATGTCTTTGGAATTCCATTCCTCTAAGTGGTGAATCTCCTTCAAAGTCATCTGGTCCTACAGTAACAACTAAAGCTGAATTTGCGTTATCTAAATCTCTAGCATGATAACTCATACCATTTGATACTAATCTTTCATTTTCTGAGGCTGCTGCAACCACAACTCCACCTGGGCACATACAGAATGAATATACAGCTCTCTTAAGCTTTTCACTTTGATATGTTAATTTGTATTCAGCTGCCTTAAGCTTTGGGTGCTGATACATATCTCCATATTGACTTTTATTTATAAGCTCCTGTGGATGTTCTATTCTAACACCAATTGCAAAAGCTTTTGGTTGCATAAAGACTTCCCTTTTATGTAACATTTCATATGTATCTCTTGAGCTATGTCCTATTGCAACAATAAGATTTTCACACCCTATTTCTTTCCCATTTACTATAATAGATTTTACCCTATCATCTTCTGTTTTTATATCTTCTAATTTAGATGAAAATAAAACTTCCCCACCTAGTTCTTTTATTCTTTCTCTAATATTTTTTACTACACCCTTTAAAAGATCTGTTCCAACATGAGGTTTTGCTACATAAGTAATTTCTTCTGGTGCACCAGCTCTAACTAATTCCCTCAATACATAATCGCATCTTGTATCTTTTATTCTTGTAGTTAACTTACCATCTGAAAAAGCTCCAGCTCCACCTTCTCCAAATTGAACATTAGACTCTGTATTTAATTCACCAGTTTCCCAAAACTTATCAACAGTCTCTGTTCTTTTATCCACATCTTCTCCACGTTCTATCACCAAAGGTTTATATCCCTTTTCTGCTAATAATAATGCAGCAAATATTCCCGCTGGTCCAAATCCAACTACCACTGGTTTATTTTTTAATTCCTTTTCTCCTGAAACTATTTCTGCATTATAAGAAGGTGCCTCAAACTTTACATCCTTATCTTTTAATTTATTAACTAATTTTTCTTCATTCTTATGTTCTATTTCTACACAATAGATGTATTTTATATCATTTTTCTTTCTAGCATCTAAGCTCTCTTTTATTATTTTAATATTCTTTATTTCTGATTCAGAAATCTTTAACTTCTTAGAAACCTTTTTAATTAATGTATTTTTATCTTCATCTATCTTTAAAGCTATATTATTAACTCTAATGGACATATTATAATCCCCTTTCTGCTAGTCAATCTTATATATTAAAGATTTATTACACCTTATATATAATTTAAATTAAACATTCATTTGATTGCACCTTATTTTAACATAAATTTATTATTAGTAGTATTATTTTTATATGTATTATTTACTACTATTTTCTTATGATAAATCATCTATATCATCTATATTTATAAATGTCTTAAGATAAAAAGCAAATATCCATAGAAAGCATTATTCTTTTATAGCTATTTAACGTTATTTCAAACTTTTATCTTTTTTAATATATAAAAGAGATACATAGAAAATAACTATGTATCTCTTTACTTAAATTACTCATTATTATTACTATTATTAGCATTATTATTAGTATCAGATGGATTTTGAGCTACTTCTTTAATTACCGTAAATGCTATTTTTTCAACAGAAACTATACTAAAGCTCTCATCTAAACCTTGAAGTGTAACCTTAGGCTCTTGTTCAAAGCTTCCATCTTCCTTAAATGCACTTACATCTATAGAAGCTTTTATATTATCAGCTGTTACATTTCCTAGCTCATTTTCATACCCACTTATAGTCACCTTAATAGTATCTTTAGCAGGTGTAACTTTTACGCCTTCAATTCCCCCTGTTATACTATATTTTATATTAAAATCCTTAGTTGCAAATTTTATTACATTAACTTTAACTGTAATATAATCTTCCCCTTGAGATAGTTTTAATCCTTCTGGAATCACTATTCCAAGGGATACATCTTTACTTTCATTTATTGAGCTTAAATTTAAAGGAGTTGAATTTACTTCACTTATTGTATCTAATATCTCCTTAGGCCCTAAAATTTCTACAAACTTTTTGTTACTTTCTATAGACTTTAGTTTAAGACCATTAGGTAATTGTCCCGTCGTAACTACATTTACTTTTACAGACTTACCCTTACTAACTTTTATCTCCACATTAGCAGATTTTTCTGAAAGTAAAACTCCCAAAACTTCATTTCCATCTTCATCTAATGGCTTTATATCATAACTGCCTACTACATTTTCAAAAACATCCTCTTTATTATCTGAAACAACTAAACTTGATACTCTTGTAACAACTGACTCTGCTCCTGTTACCTTAACTTCTTTTGGATCTATAGTTGCTACTGATGCAAAATATCCCTGTCTTGGTGTGACTATAATATCTGAAGTTATAGGCATGGTTTTTTCCACCATATCTTCTATTTTGACTGATACTGTCAGTGTATTTGTATTTCTTATACTTACCGTAATTGGATAATCTACTATAGATACAGGAACTTTATTTTCTCCCTTTTTCCAAGCATACTCGCTTAAATCAACTTGAACTTTAAAATCACTTTTCTTTATTTTGTTTATATCACTTGTATTTCCCTCTACTTTTAAAGTTACATATAATTCCTGATTTGGGGTTAATGCTAATTTTGAGCTAGTTAAAGCTTCTGTATTAATTAACTCAACTGGTATTTTGCTTATTTCTGTAGTTCTTATTTTATTTTCTACATTAGTTACATAAACCCATAAGCCTATAGATAATAAAAGGCATATTACTGGTATTACTAATCTATTTTTTTCCTTATTATCCAAGCTTTCACCCTCTCCCCAGCTGATCTAACATTCTTTTTAACATTCTTTTTATCATTATGTTGCATCATTTTAAGTAAAATTACTCTTAATTTTTCTCTATCATAATTTCTTGTTAATCTACCATTTATCGCTAAGGATACTACTCCCGTTTCTTCGGATACCACTAAAACTATAGAATCTGAAACTTCTGATACACCTATTGCCGCTCTATGTCTTGTTCCAAGCTTTTTATTTATCGTATTATTATTTGTAAGTGGAAGTACACATCCTGATGCTAATATTCTATCTTTTCTTATTATAGTAGCACCATCATGTAATGGTGTATTAACAACAAAGATATTCTCTAGTAAATTTGAAGTTACTTTTGCATCTAAAATAGTTCCTGAATTAAGTATTTCTCCTAATCTAGTCGCCTGTTCTATAACTATTAATGCACCTGTTTTTGTTTCTGCTAAATTTTCAACTGCAGTAATTATTTCACTTACAGTTATGTTTCTTTTTTCTTCATCTTGAATATTGTGTATTTCTTCAAATGCACTTCTTCCTATGTGTTCTAATGCTCTTCTTATCTCTGGTTGAAATATTATAACAACAGATAAAAGACCAATGGTCAATGTCTTATTTAAAATGAAATTTAACATTTCTAATTTTAAGACATAACTTATAGGTATCAATGCCACCATAAGTATAATACCCTTTAAAAGTTGTTCTGCCCTTGTTTCTTTTATTAGTATATATCCTTTATAGAATATATAGGCAACTACTAATATATCTAAAACTGCAAATATAGATATATTTTTTAGTGTGTTTGTTATAACTGTACTAATCTCCTGCATAAAGGGCACCCCCTAGTTTTCATATATTATTTATTATACACCAATAAGTAAATTCTTAGTATAATATTTAAATTTTTTTTAATTTTATAATATTTTTCACTTTACTGTAATATAAATTTATGTAAAGAAATTTATGTGGGGTGATAAACTTATGAAAGAAAAACTTAGTACTTTGTTCAAAGATTATAAAAATTTAACTGTATTCATAATATCGCTACTGTTACTCTTATCATTATCAACGTTTTTTATCATATATAACTCAGATTCTAATAGAGCTAAAAGAACTCTAAGAAATATTGGTAATGAATTAAATGACGTAAATAAAAATCTTGAATCAGGCATAAAAGATTTTACCATTGATACAACTAAATCCTATGACCTTTTAGTATCTGGATCAAGTAAACTAAAGGAATTATTAAACTCAACCTCTCAAATAGAAGACATTGATGCTGAAATTTCATCTATGAAAAATGACTTAAACAATGCTATAAGCTCTACTATAAGTTTATATGATAATTGCATCAATATTCTTTCTAATCCTAAAGATGTAAAATCTAGTACTGATTTAGATAATTTTAGTGTTTTCAAAGAAAATTGTCTAAAAGATTATTCTATTTTGGCACAAAACAAAATTGATATAGACTTTTCTAATAATACACTACAATTTTTTGATAATACTTATAATTACTTAAATACCATAATTAAGATTAATAGAGATTCTGAATTTCAAAATACTCAACAGCGAGAATTCTTTCTTCAGCTTGATTCATTTAATTCAGAATTTAACTCATTAAATGAAGACTTAATGCCCGCCATTAATAAAATAAGAGAAGATAAAAGAGACCTACAAGCTATAATTGATGATTTATATAGTAAGGAAAAGTCTTATGAAAATTTAAAATCTAAAATTGTATCTATGTCTATTCCAGATGGCTGTATGGATATATATGATGCTTTAGATGAATACTTAAATATGTACTATATATATTTAAAATCTATTAAAGAAGCCGCTATATACGAAAAGACTTGCTCTGATATAGATAAGTTTTCTAAAGAAATTAACAAGAATTATAAGAATGCTTCTTCTAAAAGAGATGATGTAATAAACGCTTATTCTAATTACAAAAATATTCTCGAAAAATAATTTGTATTAAATTTTTCCTTTTGGAAATAATAATCTTGGATTATATATTATCCAAAAGGAGGTTATTTATGAAATATTTAAGAACAATACCTATTTTGTTTTTAACCTTTTTATTTTCAGCAGAGATACCTGTATTTGCTTATAAGAATGTTAGTTTAGTAGGTAATTCTAGCAATTCAATAAGCACTAATTTAAATGGAGAATTAAATAGTACTATAATAAATATGCCAAAAGAAAACGTAGTTGATGTATTCAATCACAATGACAACATGATATATTTAACAGAAGACGACATAAATTTAATGGCTAAAATCGTTTATGCTGAAAGTAAAGGTGAGCCCTATGAGGGTAAAGTTGCAGTTGCATCGGTTATTTTAAATAGGGTATTAAGTCCAGGATTTCCAAATAGCATTAGTGAAGTTGTATTCCAACCTAACGCATTCTCTTGCGTAGTTGATGGTCAAATATCTGTTACTCCAACTGAAGAGTGCTATAATGCAGTTTATGAAGCAATAAAAGGTAATGATCCTACAAATGAAGCATTATTCTTTTATAATCCTGCTATAGCTACTTGTTCCTGGATGCAAAGTGTTGAAAAAGCTGATAGTAAAGCTATTGGCCAACATTTATTTTTCAAAACTAATTATTAAAAATAAGATAATAGGAATGTCAACAGACATTCCTATCATCTTATAATTTAAAACTTGTATTTTTTATATTAAACTTGTCAGTCATTACCCAATATTAATAAAAAAGAAATTCAGCCAAAGCTGAATTTCCACCTTAATTATCAATTATCAATTATTAATTACTCAAATGTTCCTTTTACAACAGGCTCTCCATTTTGTATCATTATTTTTCCCATAGCTATAACAGTATCTATTTCTAATGAATTTTCATCTACTAATACTAAATCTGCATCTTTCCCATCAGCTATAGTTCCTTTATAAGTAAGCTTCAGTACATTAGATACATTTGAAGTTATAACTTTTAGCGCATCTTCAATTTTTATATTATATTTTTTTATACATTCTTTAACTTCCTCATATAATGTTGCCACAGAGCATATCCCAAGTCCTACTAATTTACCCTCATTATCAAATATAGGCATACTTCCATTTCCATCTGACGAAAATGTTACATTTGATATATCTATTCCATCATCCAATAAAATCTTTAATCCTTCACTTGCACTTAACTCTCCTGGTTCTAGGAAATTCGGATCCGAACTTGTAGTAAGATCTATAAATCCACCTTTCTTTACATACTCTTCTCCAGCCTTAAATAATGCTTCATTCCTATTAATATGTGTTGGAAGTAATTGTGTCGCTGGTATCTCAGTTTCTTCTATTAAAGAAAATAAATAACCTAGATTTCTTGCTCCATCTCCTAAGTGTATATTTACAATTCCCGCTTTTCCTGATAATAATCCTCCAACTCTCGCTTGGGCTACTGTTTGTGTGAATTCAGTATAAGTAGCCTGAGAACTTCTATGATCTGATAAAGCTACTTCCCCAACTCCAATAACCTTATCAATTAACATAAGATCAGACTTAATATTATTAGTTGTAGCCTTTACTGGTATTTCATATGATCCAGTATAACAAAATGTAGTTATTCCTTCTTCTTCCAAGGCCTTTGCTTTTGCTATTAGGCTCTTCATATCTCTACAAATCCCATCTGTTCCTATACAACCTACAACAGTAGTTATTCCAGCTCTAGTTAAATCTGTGAGTTTAATTTCGGGTGTCCTAGTTCTAAATCCACCTTCACCGCCGCCTCCATTAATATGAACATGACAATCAATAAATCCCGGAAATAGTAACTTGCCTTTTCCATCTATAACATTTATGTTAATAAAATCTGTTGGAATTTTTAAATCCTCGTATATTCCTTCAATTTTATTCGATGATATCACTACATCCTTTACTCCTTTATACTCAGGAGAATAAACCTTTATTCCTTTTATTACTGTTATCATCCGCGTCACTCCTATAGTTAGTTATTTAAAATATCTTTTATGTTAGTATTATTATAAATTGAATTTGAATATTTACTTATAAGCTCTTTTGCATAATACTTACTTTTATCCTTATTCAAATCTCTATAAAGTAAAGCTATCTTATAATAAGACTCCTCTATATAGTTCCCATTTTCATAACTAGATATATATTTTTCAAAATTTTTTATTGCCTCGTTATTATCCCCTAATTTCTCATATGTGGAGGCTAATAAAAACATTATATCATCATTTAAATGACTATTTTCTGCATAAATAATAGTACTTTCTAATATAACTTTTGTATCGTTGTATTTTTCTTCATCAAATAAATCAGTTGCTTTTATGTAATTTTCTCTTATCTCATCCTCATTTAATATATGTTCATTTAAATTACTATCTTCTTTTTTATCTATGTCATTGCTACTTTCTTTCGTACTTGTATTAATAGACTCTGAATTAGTATCTAAATTACTTACATCAATGCTTTCACTTGCATCAACTTCTCCACTTTTATTAACTACTTCAAAATTATTTTCTGCATTCTCTTTAAATCCATTTTGTAGTTTATCTTTTATCAATATTCCTGATGTTATAATAATACATATAATACCTGTTATAATTATTGATTTTATAACTACGCTACTATTACTTTTTATGTTTAAAATTTCATCAATTTCTTTTTTTATACTTTTAGCTTCTATATTATATTTATCTACTGAAAATACTTTATCAATACACTTTTGACATTCAACATATTCAGCTTTTCTCATATAGCATATTGCTAAAGCATTATTTACATTTATAGAATTATAATCACTTTCCTTACAAATCATTAAAATTTGTAGCGCTTCATCTATATTTAGATTTCTTATTAATTCTTCCGATTCCTTAAATAACTCTCTTCTATTAAAATCTATTTCTATATCTTTTAAATATGCCTTAGCAATCTCATCATCATTATGATATTTATTTATCTTCCATAGTGAAATAGCCTCTTCAAGCTCTCCTTTTAAATATAATAGCAATCCTTTTAAATTAAGTAAGTTTGAATCTTCTAAGCTTCTTGATATCCCTATCTCACAAATTTCTATGGCCTTGTCTATATATCCATTGTTATATAAATTAAGTGCTTTTTTATATTCCTTTTTATTATTATTTTTCATTTATTATTACCTCATTAAAATTTATAAGTAAAATATCAATCCTAAAATAGCAGATATCACTATAACTAATATAGGATGAACTTTTTTACTTAATAGTACTACTCCTATTATCGAAGTGATTATTATACTCTTTAAATCTAAATAAGATTCTTTTGCTAAATCTAAAAAAGCTTTTATTATTAATGCAATTAACACAGGCCTCATTCCCATTAAAGCACCTTTAACAACTGTAGATTCCTTAAACTTATCTAATGTCTTACTGATTATGGAGACTAATACAAATGAAGTTATTACTACTCCAATAGTAGCCATAATACTTCCCAAGACTCCAGATAATTTATATCCAACAAAAGTTGCTGAATTTATTGCAACTGGTCCAGGAGTCATTTGAGATATACCTATAATATCCATAAATTCATTTATATTAATCCAATTATTATTTTCTACTATTTCTCTTTGAATAAAAGGAAGCATAGCATATCCTCCCCCAAAGCTAAACGAACCTATTTTAAAGAAAGAAAAAAATAACTTTATTAATAATTCCAACTAGCTCACCTTCTTCCTTAAAAATATGACTCCATATATAGCTGATACTATTATTACTATAATTGGATGAATATCAAATAATGTTAATGCTATAAGTGCCACTATAATAGTTACTATAGTTCTTGTACTTTTTTCCAATCCCTTACTTAAGCTTATTGCTCCAACTAATACTAACATTGGAACTGCTGCAGTTATTCCCTTAAAGGCTGCATTAACATAATAATTATTTCTAAATTGCATAAAGAAAGCTGCAATTATGATAATTATTATAAATGATGGTAATATTACTGCTAATAAAGCCATTATTGCTCCTATTAATCCTCCAATTTTATATCCTAGAAATATTGAACAGTTAACTGCTAATGCACCTGGAAGGCTTTGTGATACAACTAATACATCCATAAATTCTTCTTTTTCAAGCCATTTTTTATTATTAACAACTTCCTCTTCTATCAATGGAATCATTGCATAACCTCCACCAAAAGTAAAAGCTCCTATCTTAAAAAACGCAATAAACATTTCTATAATTTTATTCATACCTTCACCACCTTAATTAATTTTATTATATTTTATATTATACATTTACTAATCATGTAAATTGTTAATTAAAACAGATATATTTTTCAAAAATAAAAAGCCGCATTAATAGTATGCGACTTTTCTTTATTTTAATTATTCTTGTTCTAATATTATTTTCTTAGCTGTTAATATTGATGTAGCACTCATTGAGAATTCATCTAAACCATATTCAACTAATGTTGGAATTGCAGCTTCATCTCCTGCCATTTCTCCACACATTCCAACCCATTTACCGTGCTTATGAGCTCCATCTATAGTCATTTTTATTAATCTTAATACAGCTGGGTGCATTGGATTATAAAGGTATGATACTTTTTCACTCATTCTATCAGCAGCTAAAGTGTATTGGATTAAGTCGTTTGTTCCTATTGAGAAGAAATCTACATGCTTAGCTAATTCATCTGCATATACAGCAGCTGCAGGGATTTCAACCATTATACCCCATTGAATTTTTTCTGAGTATTCTATTCCTTCAGCCTTTAATTCAGCTTTACATTCTTCTACAAATTCCTTTGCAGCTTGGAATTCTTCTAAACCTGAAATCATAGGGAACATTACTGCAAGATTTCCATAAACAGAAGCTCTAAGTAAAGCTCTGATTTGAACCTTGAATATATCTTTTCTATCTAAACATAATCTTATAGCTCTATATCCTAAGAATGGATTCATTTCTTGTGGTAATGGTAAGTATGGAAGTGTCTTATCTCCACCGATATCTAGTGTTCTTATAACAACTTGTTTTCCATCCATTACTTCAAGAACTTTTTTATAAGATTCAAATTGTTCTTCTTCTGTTGGAGCTGAATCTCTATCCATATATAAGAACTCAGTTCTGAACAATCCAACACCGTCTCCACCATTTGCAACTACTGCTTCCGCATCTGCTGGTGAACCTATGTTTCCACAAACTTCAACTCTTCTTCCTGATTTAGTAACTGTCTTTACAGTTATTAATTTCTTTAATTCTTCTTGTTCTGCTAAGAATTTTTCTCTCTTAGCTGTATATTCATCTATAACTGATTGTTCAGGGTTTATTATACATATTCCTTCAATACCATCAACTATAACAGTATCTCCATTTTCAACTGATGTAGTTATATCTTTTAAACCTACTATTGCTGGTATTTCTAAAGTTCTAGCCATAATAGCAGAGTGAGAAGTTCTTCCTCCGATATTAGTTAAGAAACCAACAACTTTACTTCTATCTAATTGTGCTGTATCTGATGGAGTTAAATCGTGAGCTACAACTATAGTGTTTGCTTCAGTTATAGCAAATGCATCTCCACCTTTTCCTGCTAAGTTTGAGATTATTCTCTTAGAAACGTCTTTTATGTCAGCAGCTCTTTCTTTCATATACTCATCTTCCATAGAATCAAAAATCATTACAAATGTATTTGTAACATTTTCAACTGCTTTCATTGCATTTATGCTATTTGATTCTATTTCTAATAACATTCCGCCAGTAAATTCTGGATCATCTAATAAAGTTAGGTGAGCTTCGAAAACTTGAGCTTCATGTTCTCCTATTTCTGCTAAAGCTTTATCTCTAATAGCAGTTAATTGAACTTTTGCTTGCTCTAAAGCCTTTTGTAGAACTTCTTTTTCTGCCTCTACATTAGAAACTTTCGCATCTGTTATTACTATTTCTTCGTGTTCTTGTAAAAATACTTTTCCTATTGCATAACCTTTAGACGCAGCTATACCTTTTTTCATTTCCGAGATTCCTCCTTAATAATAGCTATAAATTCAAATTCTATATGAAATTTATAGAAAGTACTAATCTGTTTTATAAATTACAACTACATGTATTATAACATATTTTTCACCTATGTTAATACGAATACACATAATTTTTATTATTTTCTATCATTAATTTCATCTTTTTATTTATTTTATTTACATATTTTCTATATAAGTATAATTATACTAAAAATTTTTACATTTTCTTCAAAATCAATAGTACTTTCACCCTCTATTTGATATATTTATTGCCTTTATTATAGTTAAAAGAATAGTTAAAAAAGGCTGTTTTAAACAGCCTTTTATTATAAAAATACAATTCGACAATTTATTCTCACATTTTATTATTTTCTATAAATCATCTATAAGTGCTCCAGCCTTAGCATAAGCAGTTGATTTTGCCTCAAAGAAATCTGTCTTTACTGAATTAGCATCTGATAATATATCTACCCAAGCTGCTGGATTGTTATCATGCCCTTCATAAATTGCATCTAATCCTATTGCCTTCATTCTTAAGTTCCCTAGATATTTTATATAATCATTGATTAAGTTTTTATTTATTCCTTGAATATTATCACCAATAACATAATTTCCCCAAGAAATTTCATGTTCAACTGCAGTTTTCATCATTTCTTTCAGTTGATTTTTTACCTCATCTGTAAATATTTCAGGTTGCTCTAACTGTAATTCTTTTAATATATTTCTAAACAACCAAAGATGGGTATTTTCATCTCTATTTATATATCTAATTTCTTGTGCTGACCCTGGCATTTTACCATTTCTCTCTAAATTATAGAAGAACATAAAGCCTGAATAAAAATATATTCCTTCTAATATATAGTTTGCCATTATAGTTTTAATAAGATTTTCTTGAGTTGGTGCCTCTAAGAAATTATTATACAATTCTCCTATGAATTTATTTCTTTCTAATAATATTTTATCATCTTTCCATTGATATAATATTTCATTTCTTTTTTCTGGAGAGCATATTGTATCTAACATATAACTATAACTTTGTGAATGAACAGCTTCTTGAAAAGCTTGTATTGTTAAGCATAAATTAACTTCACTAGCTGTAATATAATTATTAATATTAGATAAATTTGCAGTTTGTATTGAGTCTAAGAATATTAAGAAAGAAAGTATTTTATCATAAGCTGTTCTTTCATCATTTGTTAACTTATTATAATCCTTTAAATCCTGAGCAAGATTTATTTCTTCTGGAATCCAGAAATTATTCATCGCTTGCCTATACCAATCTGAAACCCAAGTATATTTCATGTTATTAAAATCATTTAAGTTAGTAGTATTTCCATTTATCATTCTCTTTTTAGATGTTTCAGTATCACCAAACTCATTAAAAAGAGGCTTTTTATTTATAAACATTTATTACCCTCCAAGACCTTATTAGTATTCTTTCGAACTTATGCTGAACAACTTTCACAATCACTTACTGTTAAGGATTTTGAGCGCACATAGTATATGGATTTAACTCCAGCTTTGCAAGCTTCTATATATAAATTCATAATTTGTCTCATAGTATAATTAGTTGTTATATATAAATTAAATGATTGCCCTTGATCTATATGTCTTTGTCTAATACCATTTATTTGCACACACCATTTTTGATCTATATTATATGCAGAGTTATAATACCAATAGTTTTCTTCACTTAAGTTTGGTGCAGTTTTTGGTATTATACTTCCTTTCTTTTCTTCAAGCCAAAATCTAGCCATTACTGGATCTATTCCTTCTGAAGTACCTGCTATAGTTGCTGTTGAACCATTTGGGGCTACAGCCATTAGGTATCCATTTCTCATTCCATGAGTATTTACTTCTTCTCTTAGTTGATTCCATTTTTCAGATTTATATCCTCTAAGTTCAAAGTAATTTCCATTATGCCAATCTGATCCTTCAAAACATGAATATCTTCCCTTTTCTTTTGAAATATTCATACTTGCCTTTATTGCATAATAGTTAATTCTCTCATAAACATCATCTGCAAATTCCTTATGCCTATCTTCTGTCCAATGAATTAAATTATTTGCAAGCATATGGTGATATCCACTTGTTCCAAGTCCTATAGCCCTATATTTTTTATTAGTCACTTCTGCAAATGGTACTGAATAATAGTTTAAATCTATTACATTGTCCATAGCTCTTATTTGAGTTTCTACAACATATCCTAGCTCTTCATCATTTTTAACATCAACATTTCCTAAAACTACTGATGATAAATTACATACTACAAAATCACCTGATTTTGTTTTTTCAATTATTATAGTATCTCCATTTTCATCTTTTACTTCTGATTGTTGTATATTCATTGAGCTCATATTTTGCATAATTTCTGTACAAAGGTTTGATGAGTAAATCATTCCTTTATGCTTATTTGGATTCATCTTATTTACTGTATCTCTATAAAAAGCAAATGGAGTTCCAGTTTCGGCAGCACTCTTTATTATTAATCTAACAATTTCTTTTACCGACATAACTCTTTTACTTATACTGTCATCTTCAACACATTCGTAATATTTCTTTTCCCACTCTTCTCCATAGAAATCTTCTAATGAATATCCCTTTGCTAATCTAATTTCATGGGGACACATCATATACCAGTTTGCATCTATATCTGTTTCTGCAAGTTTCCAAAATAAATCTGGATAGCAAAGTCCTGGAAAGACATCATGTGCTTTCTTTCTATCATCACCATTATTAGTTTTTAATTGTAAGAATTCTGGTAGATCCTTATGCCATGCATCTAACCATATGGCAACTGATCCATTTCTAACTCCTAGTTGATCTACTGCTATAGCTGTATCATTAAATAATTTTACCCATGGTATTACTCCACCTGAAGCTCCCTTAAATCCTCTTATAGGTGATTCTAAAGCTCTAACTTTACCAATATATATTCCCATTCCGCCACCAAACTTTGAAACCTCTGCAAAGTTATCAAGTGACTTATATATCCCCTTTAAACTATCTTGTACTGTATCTATAAAGCATGAGCTTAATTGATAAAATGGTTTTCTAGCATTAGACATTGTTGGTGTCGCCATAGTTGCCTTAAGAGAACTTAATACATCGTAAAATCTCTTTGCCCATAATACTCTTACTTCCTTTTTTTCTGGAATAGCTAAATGCATTGCTATCCCCATAAACATTTGTTGCGGAAGCTCTAATGTACTTCTATCAAAATCTTGAATCAAATATCTTTTTGCTAAAAGATTTATTCCACTATACGTAAATAGGAAATCTCTTTCTGGTTTAATTTCATTTTCTAGCTCTAATATCTCTTCTCTTGTATAATTTTCTAATATGTATTTCCCATAAAGTCCTTTTTCAGTTAATTTATTTATAAATCCATATAAATCTCCATATATATTTTCGTCATTAGTAATCTCTCTATTTTTTCTTATCTTATCGTAAAGTTTAAATACATACAGTCTTGCCGCTGCATTTTGCCATCTTGGCTCCATATCTGATGTAAGCTCTAAAGCTACTTGTATTATCGAATCTCTTATTTCCTCATCTTTCATATTAGGTCTAACTATATGATTTAACGCTTCTAAAAGCCTTTCTTCTGTATAAATCCTTTGACCATTATCTATTCCATCTAAAGCTAACCTACAAATATTAAATAAATGTGTCATACTCTTCCCCTTCCACTACATATAGTATGTAATATTCTTTCCGTTTCCATGAATATACAATATATAGTCCATTATAATTTCTATTTTTTCCTTTGTAAAATTTAATAATCTAATGCTAAACAAGAAAAAATGGAGATATTCATTTAATATCTCCTTTTTTCACCTTTAATAATAGTTTTCACAAATAATTTTTATTTTTTAAAATTAAAAGTTAAATAATACTAATTATTTTAACTTCTCAATCCAATCAGCTTCCTTAAATCCAACTAAAACAGTATTATCCTTTATTACTATTGGTCTCTTTACTAGCATTCCATTAGATGCTAATATATCTAAAAGTTCATCTTCTGGTAATACCTTAACTTTATCTTTTAATTGCATTTCTCTATATAATACACCTGATGTATTGAAGAATTTATTAATTGGTAACCCACTTTTAGCTATCCAATCTTTTAGTTCTTCTTTTGTTGGATTTTCATCTGCTATATGTCTATCTATAAATTCTACATTATTTTCTGTTAAAAACTTCTTTGCTTTTCTACATGTAGTACACTTTGGATATTCAACAAATAAAACTGACATATTATCACTCCTATATTTAATTATTATTATTTAATTATTATTATAACATATTATTTCTTAGGTATGATTAAATAAATTTTAAACATATCTCCTTCTACTTCTATTTTTATACTTCCATTATGAAGCTCTATTATACTTTTTGTTATGGCAAGTCCCATGCCAGAACCTTCTACAGATGAATTTCTTGATTTATCAGCTCTTGCAAATCTCTCAAATATATCTTGAGTATTAAAATCCATTTCATAATTAGATATATTTTTAAAAGATACTTCTACTAAGTTTTCTTTAGAATTTATATCTATATATACTCTAGTATTATTAAGTGAATATTTTAATGCATTTACTATTATATTTTCAAATACCCTGGACATTAATTTACCATCTAAATCAACAAATATTTCATCTTCATTTGTATTTACCTTAAATTCCATATTTTTTTCTTCATATAAATTTGAATATTCTCCAACACCTTGATATACTAAAGAAACTATATCTATTTCATGTTTCTCTATAGTCATTTTACCGCTGTTTAGTTTTGATACCTCAAACAAGTCTTCTATAAGAGTCTTTAACCTTTTTGAACTTCTATCTAATATAGTCAAATAATCTTTTCTTTCTTCTTCTGTTATATTAGTATCATTTAATATATTTACATAGTTTATTATTGATGTTAATGGTGTTTTTAAGTCATGAGAAACATTGGAAATTAATTCTGTCTTTAACTTTTCATTTTTTACTTTCTCATTTAAAGCTATTTTATAACCTTCTCTTATTTGATTTATATTTTCTACTAACTCTTTAACTTCTCTTTCACCAATATCACTTATTTTATATTCTAATTCGCCTGAATTAATTTTCTTCAATCCATCATTAATAACTGAAATATCAAGACTTTTCTTCAATGAATATAAAACACATACTAATGGAATTAACACTAAAATTAAAGTTCCTTTAAATGGATATCTAGTCAAAAATGTTATCAAAACATTTTGGTTTCTTATTCCTGCAATTAAATATAAATACACTAATATTACTGCTATTGCTCCACCAAAAGAAACCATAATTTTATTACGTGTATTTTTGTATTTGTAACCATATCTTAAAACGTATATAAGTCTCTTTAAAACTTTAATTTCTAAATGTATATTTTTACTATTAATCACAGAATTTATTATTATCTTTAGTAAAAGTACTATAGCTAGGATCGTTAACACTATCATTACTTTTGCTGTTATAGTATCTGTTTTTATAAGGTATGTATATACACTAGGATCTCTATAATATATCTCTATATATTTATCTACATTTTGTTTACTTATCTTATCTGTAGTACTTGTAACATAATAATTATATTTATCTTTATTGTCTATTCTAACAGATGGATAGCCAAATTCCTTCAAATACGCATTTATATTATCTTCAAGCAAAGCTACAGTATTATCATACTTTTCTACAGATTCACGTAATTTTACATCATTTGTCGTAAAATTTCCTGTTTCTTTATTTATTAATACATAAAATAAATCACCATAAAAATAATTATTCTCTGATAGACGCTCATTTTCGTATTCTATTGACCTAATATCCTCCAGATTATTAGTATTTGAATATATATATTTTGATACATCTTTACTTTCATAATATATCATCGATTCTATGTATTTATCCTTATTGAATAATGCATCAAATGTTCCTGCTCCTAAATCTGAAAAAGTATTATTAAAAGATTGATAATATCCTATAGTTAATGAAATTAATAATATACATACGGTTAAAATTTCTATTCCCCATACACCAGTTATATACCTTTTAATCTTCTCTTTCAATTTTATATCCAACTCCCCACACTACCTTTATATATTCAGGATCTTTTGTATTAATTTCTATCTTTTCTCTTATCCTTCTAATATGAACAGTTACAGTATTTTCACTTCTATAAAATGGTTCTTCCCATACTTTTTCATATATTTCTTTTATAGAGAAAACTCTTCCTAAGTTTGAAGCTAGAAGTTGAAGTATTTTAAATTCTGTTGCCGTAACTTTTACATCTTCTCCTCTTAAAAAAATTGTTTTTTCCTTATTATTTATTATCAAATCCCTTACCTCTATTATATCTGGACTCTCTCCTTCTAATTCCAAGGGCTTTTGATATCTTCTTAACTGAGACTTTACTCTAGCAACAAGTTCTAAATGATTAAATGGTTTAGCTATATAATCATCAGCCCCTACATTTAAACCTAATATCTTATCACTATCTTCTCCTTTTGCTGATAACATTATAATAGGCAAATTCCTTTTTTCTCTAATCTTTAGACATGTTTTTATTCCATCCATTCTTGGCATCATTATATCCAAAACTATTAGATGTATTTTTTCTTTATCTAATAGCTCCAAAGCCTCTACGCCATCTTTAGCTTTAAAGACTTTCATGCCTTCTCCTCTTAGATATATATCAATAGCATCTCTAATTTCCTTTTCATCGTCAACTACTAAAACATTAAACATATTTTCACCCCTCTATCTTATCCTATAATTATAATATCTTATATTATGAAATTTTACTAATTGTAAAAATTACATTTTTATTAAAATAATCAAATATATATATAAGTTATTATTAACATTCGATAGTATTTAATATATAATTTTAGTGTATATTTCTAACAGATAATTTTAAGGAGTTTGATATGTTACATAAGTTTACAATCAACAAGCACATGATTTTAGATTTCTTTTTTATTTTTGTTGGGTGTGTAATAGCATCTCTAGGAGTTAATTTATTCTTAGTTAATGCTCAATTACTTAGTGGTGGAGCTACTGGTATAGCACTTATTTTACAATATTTAGCTGAAGTACCTTCTGGTATAACTGTATTTATAATTAATATTCCTTTATTTTTTGTAAGTTATAAAATGTTAAATAAGCGATTTACTCTATATTCTGCAGTTGGAATGATATCATTATCAATTTCCCTTATAATCACTAAGCCTTTATCTAACTTAGTGAAAGTAGATGACATATTACTTTATTGTATTTACGGCGGAGTTTTATGTGGTCTAGGATATGGTCTAGTTTTTTCAAGAAATGGTTCAACTGGAGGTACCGATATTATAACAATGGTACTTAGAAAGAAGTATTCTAACTTTGAAATAGGTAAGCTTAGCTTCGGTATTAACTGTATAATAGTTTTTATAGGTGCATTAATTTTTGGGCTTCCTAAAGCTCTATATACCTTAATATCTATGTTTGTTCAAGGAACTATAGTAGATAAAGTTATTAATGGATTTAATAGTAAGAAATTATTATTAATATTAACTGAAAAAGAACAGGAAATAATAGAGTATGTCATTAAAGATATGAATAGAGGAGTTACTTCATTAATTGCTGAAGGTGAATATACTCATGAACTAAAAAAAATGCTTTATATAGCTGTAACCTCCTCTCAAATTGTACATTTAAAGAGTAAAATATTAAGAATAGATCCTAAAGCATTTATTACAATAATAGATGTTTCTGAAGTTAATGGAAAGGGATTTCATAAAATTTAATATTAATTATTTTTAAAATATAAAATAGTTTTACCCCCATATCTTAGATTTTTATTATCTCTAATATGGGGGGCATTTTTATAACTATATTCTACGGCAATCAATTTAGCTATATCTGAAATAAATTCATAAATGTAGTAATTATATTTGCTAATTATATTTTAAATATTGATTTCTTTATAATCCTAAAAGTCTTTTTCAAAATATAGATAAACTTTCTGAAACAGATCTTAAATAGTATATAAATCTTTATAAAAATTACTTCTAAGAGTATAACTTTTTATTCACCTTTTTATTCACCTTTTTATTAACTATTTCATTGACTTTAAATAAGCCTCTTGTCCCACTTTATATAAGTTATTACCATTTACATCTATTATAACTATTAAAGGCATGTCTATTACCTTCATCTTTCTAATGGCTTCTGCGCCTAAGTCTTCATATGCAATTATTTCTGATGAAACTATACTTTTAGAGATTAATGCAGCAGCACCTCCAATGGCTCCTAAATATACAGCTTTATTTTTTACTATTGAATCCACAACCTCTTGGTTTCTAGCACCTTTTCCTATCATTGCTTTTAGTCCTAACTCTAGTAATCTAGGTGAGTACGCATCCATTCTATAGCTTGTAGTTGGTCCAGCTGATCCTATAACTTGTCCTTTTTTTGCTGGACTTGGCCCTACATAATATATAGCTTCACCTTTAATATTTATTGGTAAATCATGTCCTGAATCTAATAGATCAATTAATCTCTTATGTGCTGCATCTCTAGCTGAATATATAGTACCTGTTAGTAATATTGTATCCCCTGCCTTTAGATCTTTTATTTTTTCATATGTTAAAGGAGTACTTATCTTTCTTTCCACAGTTTCTTTTCTTATTTCTTTATTTTCCACAATTTTATCCCCTTATAAAATTATTTCTTTATGCCTAGTAGCATGGCAACTTATATTTACAGCAACAGGCAGTCCTGCTATATGTGTTGGATAGGTTTCAATATTAATCCCTAATGCTGTTGTCTTTCCACCAAACCCTTGTGGCCCTATTCCAAGTTTATTTATTTCTCTTAATAATTCTTCTTCTAAATCACTATAAAATTTATTATTATTCCTATTGTTTATAGGTCTTAATAAAGCTTTTTTAGCTAAATATGCTGCTTTATCAAATGTTCCTCCGATACCTACCCCTACAATCATAGGTGGGCATGGATTAGGTCCTGCTTCCCTTACAACCTTTATTATAAAATCCTTAACTCCTTGCAATCCATCTGAAGGTTTAAGCATCTTTATTTGACTCATATTTTCTGAACCAAATCCTTTAGGCGCAACAGTTATTTTTACTTTATCTCCAGGAACTATATCATAATATATTATTGCTGGAGTATTATCCTTCGTATTGATTCTATTTATAGGATCCTTAACTACCGACTTTCTTAAATATCCTTCTTCATAACCTCTTCTAACACCTTCATTTATAGCCTCTTCAAGATTTCCTCCCGTAATATGAACATCTTGTCCAATCTCCATAAAAACACATGTTATTCCTGTATCTTGGCACATTGGCATTTCTTCATTTCTTGCTACTTCAGAATTTATCATTATCTTGTCCAATATATCATTAGCTAAATCCCAAGTTTCCTCTTTTTTAGCATTGCTTAAAGCCTCATATACATCATTGGATAAATTATAATTTGAATCTATGCATAATTTCTTGATAGCATCTGTAATTTCTTCAACACATATAGTTCTCATAAATATCCTCCTATTTCTTAACTTAACAAATCATTAGTTCAATCTTAAATTATTATAAATAAAGTCTTATATATTTTATAGATATATTACTAATGTCTCCATCGTTTCTCGAAGTTTAAAATTATTTTATATATAATTATTTATTTTAATATAAAGCTTTTCATAAATATTTTATCATATTTTTATACCAAAAATATTATATTTTAATAAATATGTCTAAGGAGAGTATGTGATGAATCTAAACTTAAGTAAAATTGCTAACTTTATAGTTTACTTTCTTATTGCTATATTAGTATTTTTTATAATCCATATCCTAGCTACTTCTATTAATTTTGAATTTAAAGAATTACCTAAAAATAGCCTTAAGGTAAATAACTCTATTTTACTTAAATAATCTGTTAAACATTTATTTTGCTACTAATTCAAATTATATAGGTTATTAGTCAAAGTATATATCCTAATTAGGTTCTTTTTAAAATGTATTATTTACAAAATAAAACAAGATATATTATCTTTCGTATAATATATCCTGTTTTTTAAATTTAATATATAGTTGAAATATCTTCGACAATATATTTTGATATATTTCCTCGGAAATCTCCTTATTAATTTGATGTCTTATTTATTTCTTCAAAATACTTTTCTATTCCCAATGATATTCCTTCAACTATTGAATTTTGATGTTCTTCTGTTTGTAATCTTTGTTCCTCTTCAGGATTAGATAAAAATCCGCATTCTACCAATACAGATGCCCCTTCATATTTGTCTCTTAATATTAAATAAGAATCCCCAGCTGGTTTTGATACTCTTTTATTATTATCCTTAACCACTTCTTTAAGTGATCCTTGTATATCGTCAGCAAGCTTTTTACTTATATCATTAGATGCATGCCAAACTTGAGCTCCAAAGCATTTAGCTTGTGGAAACATATTTTGATGAATAGATACAAAGATATCACATTTTGTCTCAGCCTTTAAATCTCTTCTTTTTTTAAGATCTTCTCTTTTCTTTTCTTTTATTGTAGATCCTTTTTCCTCTAAACCTTGATCTCCTTCTCTTGTTAAATAAACCTTATAACCCTTCTGCTCTAAGGCATCCTTAAGCTTTAAGCTTATTTGAAGATTTATATCCTTTTCTATTACACCTGACTTTGATTTTGCCCCACCATCAAATCCACCATGCCCAGGATCAATTAATATTATCTTTTGATTTGCCTCCTCTGCAAAAACTTCAATAGGTGTAAAACATAAAAGTGATATAGTTATACATAAAATTATTGATTGTAATTTTTTCATTTCTTTACCTCCATAATATTTATAAAAATAATTATAAATTTATTATGTCCATATTATTAATTTTTCTTGCTAATAAAAAAATCCCCAGTATTAGGATTTAATATCCTATACTAGAGATTTTTATGTTTTTAACTATTTTCTATAACACTTTCTGCTATATTTGTTGAATGATCCCCTATTCTTTCCAAGTTGCTTAATAAATCTAAGTATATAGCTCCAGCATATGCATTACAAGTTCCATCGTAAAGTCTCTTTATATGAAGTTCTCTATATTTCTTTTGTAGTCTATCAATTTCTGATTCTATGTACTCTATACTTTTAGCTTTTTCTATATCTTTTTTCGCATAACTATCTATAGCTACTTGTAAAGCCTCAGTAGTTTTATTATACATATTATTTATTTGTTCCATCGCTTGACTACTATATTCAAGTTTTTTAGAAATTTTTTGAGATGTTAAATCTGCTATATTTTCAGCATGATCCCCTATTCTTTCTATATCATTTATAACATGAAATGTTGCTGCTACTATACTTAACTCTTTATCTGATAAATCACATTTAGAAAGCTTAACTAAGTAATTTGTAATAGCTTCATTTAATGTATTTATAACGCCTTCATTCTCATAAACTTTTTTAATTAGCTTTTCATCATTTTTTTCAAAAGCTTCTAAAGCTAAAGCCAAGCCCTTTTTAGCCTTATTAGCCATTCTTAATGTTTCTTTTGCAACCTGTCCAGCTGCTATAACTGGAGTCTCTAATAATCTATCGTCTATGTACTTTGGTCCTGGTTTATCTTCTTCATCATCTCCTGGAATAATCCTATTAACAAGCTTAATTAATAATCCAGTTAAAGGTAACATTATTGCAGTATTTACAATATTGAATACTGTATGAGCATTAGCAATTTGTCTACTAACATCTCCTGGACTTATAGTTGACACTACATTTCCTAAAATACCACTAACTAATACTGGTATAAATATTAGAGTCCCACCTAAATTGAATATCAAGTGTAACATTGCTGCTTTATGTGCAGTTTTATTTGTACCAACAGATGCTATCATTGCAGTAATACATGTTCCTATATTACATCCAAATACTATTGGAAGTGCATCATGTATATTGATTGCTCCTGCTGTTGCTAAAGCTACTAGAATTCCTGTAGTTGCTGATGAACTTTGTAGAACAGCTGTTATAACTGCACCAGCTATTATTCCTAAATACCATTTGGAGCCTACTGTTGATAAAATATCATTAAATATAGGTGAAGCAGTTAAAGGCTTCATAGCAGCACTCATTTGTCCCATCCCAACAAATAGAATACCAAAACCTAATATTATGTTACCTATGTCTTTTCTCTTCTTACCCTTAGCAAACATAACCATAAATGCTCCTAAGAAAACAAATAATGGAGCAATTTGATCTAATTTAAACGCAACTAATTGAGCAGTAATAGTAGTACCTATATTGGCACCCATTATAATTCCTGCTGCTTGAGCTAAATTCATTAAACCTGCATTTACAAATCCCACTACCATTACAGTAGTAGCACTACTACTCTGTATTATAGCAGTAACTATTGCCCCTACTATAACAGCAATAATTGGATTTCTAGTTACCTTTTCCAGAATTGACTTTAATCCGTCACCTGCGGCATTCTCAAGGCCATCTCCCATTATCTTCATACCGTAAATAAATAGACCTAATCCGCCAAGTAACTGTATAATTACCTTTAATGATTCCAATAGCTATTCCCCTTTTCAACATTATTTTTACATTTTTAGTTTACAATACTTTTTAACATTTGTTAAGTAATTAAATATATTTTTAACCTAAATTTAATATAGAAATATATAGACTTTCTTGTAATAAGCTTATTTATAAAAAATAAATCCCACAACCATAAGGTTTGTGGGATTTGTGAAGTTCCATATATTATCTCTTTGAGAATTGTGGAGCTCTTCTTGCTTTTTTAAGACCGTATTTCTTTCTTTCCTTCATTCTTGGATCTCTAGTTACGAAACCTGCCTTCTTTAATTCTGGCTTTAAGTTTTCGTCAGCTTTTACTAAAGCTCTAGTTATTCCGTGTCTGATAGCTCCAGCTTGACCTGTGAATCCACCACCGTGAACGTTAACTAAAACGTCAAATCTGTCCTTAGTTCCAGTTAAAACTAATGGTTGGTTAACTATCATTCTTAAAGTTTCTAAACCGAAATAGTTTTCTATTTCTCTATTATTTATAACTACTTTACCACTTCCTGGTACAAGTCTAACTCTTGCGATTGATTTTTTTCTTCTTCCAGTACCCATGTATTGAACTTTTGCCATTTTTATTCCTCCTCCCGAGCATGTATTAGTACTTTAATTCAAGTACTTCTGGTTTTTGAGCATCATGTCCGTGCTCAGTACCTCTATATACTTTTAGCTTCTTAAGCATTTTTCTTCCTAAAACACCTGTTGGAAGCATTCTTCTTACAGCTTCTTCGAAAGCGAATTCAGGTTTCTTTGCTAATACTTCTCTATATGGAGTTTCTTTTAATCCACCTGGATATAAACTGTGCTTTCTCATTAATTTTTGATCTAACTTCTTACCAGTTAAAACAACCTTTTCTGCATTGATTACGATAACGAAATCTCCACAGTCAACATTTGGTGTAAATGTTGGTTTATTTTTTCCTCTTAAAATTGATGCAACTTGGCTAGCAACTCTTCCTAGTGGCTTTCCAGCAGCGTCAACAACATACCATTTTCTTTCAACTTCTTGTGCCTTAGCAATGTATGATTTCATGTTTTTCCCTCCCTGAACTTACATTTGTGCTTTACTTATTAAGTACTGCTTTTATGTCAAGACCCGGGGCTAGTGGATCTTATATACATAAATTATTCTAACAAACATACATTATTATAATACACGCTTACGGGCGTGTCAACTATTTTAATTAATTATTTTAATTAATTATTTTAATTAATTATTTTAATTAATTATTTTAATTAATTATTTTAATTAATTATTTTAATTAATCATCACATTTTAATAATAAACCTTTTCCAATACTAAACCAGCTGCCGGAACACATATTCCTGCTTTTTTTCTATCTTTACTCTCTATTATATTTTTCACTTCTCTTGAATCAATTTTATTAGATCCAACCATTATTAATGTTCCAACTATTATTCTTACCATATTATATAAAAAACCATCACCAGTAACATAAATTTTTATTATGTCATCTTTTATATCTATATACAAATCTGATATTGTTCTTACAGTTGTCTTTACCGAACTTCCACTACTCTTAAATGCTATAAAATCTTTAGTTCCTATAAAGTATTTACAAGCTTCCTTCATATCTTCTACATCTAATTTACGCTTTACATGATACATATAATCTTTTCCTATTGCGGACTTAACATCTCTATTCAATATCGAGTAAGAGTAGGTTTTCCCTTTTGCACTGTATCTTGAATGAAAATCTTCTTCTACTTCCTCAGATTTTAAAATCACTATATCATTAGGTAATCTATAATTAATAGCTTCTCTAAATTTTTCTGATGGTATTTTACTATTAGTTTTAAAATTTGCTACAAATCCCCTTGCATGAACACCAGCATCTGTTCTTGAGCTTCCGATAACTTCAGACTCTTCATTAGTTAAGAGTCTAATAGCCTCTTCTAATGTCTCCTGAATTGTTGCTCCTATCTTTTGCTTTTGCCATCCCAAATAATTTGTTCCATCATATTCTAAAGTTAGTTTAATATTTCTCATGTTTTGAATCACCTTTGCTTATATTATTTACATAGCAAATCTAACTAATAAACTTCCTATAAATAAAATAGAAAATACAGCAAATGCAATAGTATCTCTATTTGTAAATTTTAATTGCTTCATTCTTGTTCTTCCATTTCCGCCTCTATATGCTCTAGCTTCCATTGCCATAGCAAGTTCATCCGCTCTTCTAAATGAGCTTATAAATAGTGGTACCAATAATGGAATCAAGCTTTTTGCCTTTTGAATTATTCCACCTGTTTCAAAATCTGCACCTCTTGCCTTTTGTGCCATCATTATTTTATCTGTTTCATCCATTAGTGTTGGAATAAACCTTAAAGCTATTGTCATCATCATCGCAAGTTCATGCGCTATTTCCTTACCAATTGGTCTTAATAAGCTTTCTATACCATCTGTCAGCTCAATTGGTGATGTTGTTAATGTTAATACTGATGTACCCATTATTAAAAAAATAAGTCTTAATGCCATAAATGCAGCTGTTCTTAATCCTTCTTCATATACTTTCACAAAGCCTAGCTCAAATATCATTGTATCTGCTGTTCCCTTAATCATAAAAATATTTAAAACTGCAGTAAATATTATAAGAAAAAATACAGGCTTTAATCCCTTATATAAATACCTAGGTTGTAATTTAGCAATATATACTGTTAATGCTAAAATTCCAATTATTAATATATATCCGATAAATTTATCTACGACAAATAAGGATATTATAAATAATATTGATAATAATATCTTTGTTCTAGGATCTAACTTATGAACAAAAGTTTCACCCGGTATGTATTGACCTATAGTTATATCTTTTATCATTTTTGCTCCCCCTAGCTCTTAACTTCCTTTAATATTCTTAGTAGTTCTTTTTTTCCTTGCTTTATAGTATAAATTTCATCTGAGACATTAAAACCTCTTCTTTTTAATTCTCTCATAAGGTAAGTTACTTGTGGAACCGCAAGTCCTATATTTTCTAATGTTTCGACTTCCTTAAACACTTTAGCTGGTGTTCCTTCTAAAGCTACTTCTCCCTTATTCATAACTATTATTCTTTCAGCAAGCTTACCTACATCCTCCATACTATGACTTACTAATATTATTGTCATCTTATATTCATAATGTAAAACTTTTATTTGCTCTAAAATATCATCTCTACCTTTTGGATCCAACCCTGCTGTCGGCTCATCTAATATAAGGACTTTAGGCTCCATAGCAATTACACCAGCTATCGCTACCCTTCTCTTTTGTCCTCCGCTTAAATCAAAGGGTGATTTATTTCTATAAGTATCATAATCTAGCCCTACCATTTCCATAGATCTTTTTACTCTTTTTGTTATCTCATCATCAGATAACCCTAGATTCCTTGGTCCAAATTCTATATCTTTTTCTATAGTCTCTTCAAATAATTGATACTCTGGATATTGGAATACTAATCCTACTTTTTTCCTAATATCAGTAAGCTTTACCCCATCTTTTGTAATATCTTCCCCATCTACTACTATTCTTCCTGATGTAGGCTTAAGTAGTCCATTCATATGCTGAATTAATGTAGACTTACCAGAACCAGTATGGCCAATAAGTGCAACAAACTCACCTTCATTTATTTCTATATTAACATTGTTTAAAGCCACTTTTTCAAAAGGTGACTTAGGCATGTATACATGTACTAAATTCTCTATTTTAATTGACATAACGCATTCACCATCTCATCTACATTTAAAATATTTGTATCTATATCTATACCATTATTCTTTAATTCATAGCAAAGTTCAGTTACTTGAGGAACATCTAGACCTATCTCCTTCATTTGCTTTACATTAGAAAATACTTCTCTTGGATTTCCCTCTAAAATTATCTTTCCATCATCCATAACAAGAACCCTATCTGCCTCAGCAGCTTCATCCATATAATGAGTTATGAGAACTATAGTAATTCCATACTTCTCATTTATTTCTTTAATATTATTTAAGACTTCTCTTCTTCCTGAAGGATCTAACATTGCTGTAGGTTCATCAAAAATTATGCATTCTGGTTTCATAGCTAAAATTCCAGCTATTGCAATTCTTTGTTTTTGTCCACCTGAAAGCAAATGAGGTGCATGTCTTCTATACTCATACATTCCAACTTTTTTTAAACTTTCATCTACTCTTTTTCTTATTTCTTCTGGAGGAACCCCTAGATTCTCCGGCCCAAAAGCAACATCTTCTTCAACTATAGTTGCTACTAATTGATTATCTGGATTTTGAAAAACCATTCCTGCTTTTGCTCTTATCTCCCATAAATTATTAGGATCCGATGTATCTAAACTATCTACAATTACAGCACCTTCAGAAGGAACAAGTAATGCATTCATATGTTTAGCTATAGTGGATTTTCCTGATCCATTATGGCCTAAAACTACTAGAAATTCACCCTTTTTAACTTCAAAGCTAACTCCATTTACAGCGTATCTTTCCTCTTCTCCCTCATGCACTCTATATTTAAAAGATACATCATTGCATTTAATCATTGTTTCTTTCATATATAGCCCTCCTTTTATTGCTTAACTTTTATCTTAAATATTATATAAAAGCTTATTAGTGTATATACATTTAACATAAGAATATTATAATATACATTTGCTTAATTACAATTACTTTATAATAAATTTATAAGATCTTATATAATATTTAATTTTGAATATGTAAAAATGGGGACTAAGTTATAAACTTAATCCCCTGTATATTATACTAATTCAAGTATAACAACTTCTGCTCCGTCCCCTCTTCTTGGACCTTTTTTGTACATTCTAGTGTATCCACCATTTCTTTCTGCGTACTTTGGAGCAACATTGTCAAATAGGTTTTGAACTACTTCTTCTTCATTAACAAAAGCTAAAACTTGTCTTCTAGCGTGAAGGTCACCTCTTTTTGCTAAAGTGATCATCTTTTCAGCTAATTTTCTAGTTTCCTTTGCTCTTGTTTCAGTTGTTTCTATTTTACCATGCTTTAAAAAGCTTGTAACAAGGCTTCTTAGCATAGCTCTTCTTTGGTCAGTAGGACGACCTAATTTACGATAACCTGCCATGTGGATTTACCTCCTTACTCATCGTTTAGTCTTAATCCTAAGCCTAATTCCTTAAGCTTTCTTTCGACTTCCTCTAAAGATTTCTTTCCTAGATTTCTTACCTTCATCATGTCATCCATTGATTTTCCAGCAAGTTCTTGAACTGTATTTATTCCAGCTCTCTTTAAACAGTTATATGATCTAACTGATAAATCTAGCTCTTCTACAGTCATTTCTAGTACTTTCTCTTTTTTGTCTTCTTCTTTTTCTATCATTATCTCTACATCATTAGTACTATCTCCTAATGACATAAATAGTTTAAAATGTTCTATAAGAATTTTTGCTGATAAGCTTATAGCTTCATCAATCTTTATAGTTCCATTAGTCCAGATTTCTAAAGTTAATTTATCGTAGTCAGTAATTTGACCTACTCTTGTATTTTCAACAGTGAAATTAACTCTTTTTACTGGTGTATAAATTGAGTCAACAGCTATAGCTGATAATGGAAGGTCTTCACTCTTATTTTTATTTTGAGTAACATATCCTCTTCCTCTATTAACTGTAATCTCCATATATAACTTAGCATTATCATCTAATGTAGCAATATGAAGATCCTTGCTTACAACTTCAACATCTCCATCAGTTTTGATATCTGCACCTGTAACTACTCCTGGTCCTTGAGCATCTATATATATTGTCTTTGGACCTTCACCATTCATAATTAATGCTAAAGATTTAATGTTTAATATTATTTCTGTAACATCTTCTTTAACACCTTGTACAGTTGAAAATTCATGTAGTACTCCATCTATCTTTACTGATGTTGGAGCTGCACCTGGAAGTGATGATAAAAGTATTCTTCTTAGAGCATTTCCAAGAGTTATACCATATCCTCTTTCTAACGGTTCAACTACATATTTACCATAAGTACCATTCTCATTTGCTTCTATACATTCTATTATTGGCTTTTCGATTTCTAACATGCACAAACCCTCCTTATATTTTAAATGGCAACATTATTCTGAGGGCAACTGCTTATATATTTGTATTGTAAGAAAAATCTTAACAATACAAATACTAAACTATTACTTGCTGTATAACTCAACGATAAGAGTTTCATTAACTGGAACGTCAATATCTTCTCTTGATGGTTCAGCAACTATTTTACCTGAATAATTTTCAACATTTGCTTCTAACCACTTTGGTAAAGTCTTTGGATTTTCAATAAATGTCTTGAATTTTTCAGTTCCTCTGCTCTTTTCTGTAACTGTTATTTCATCGTTAACAGAAACTCTGTATGAAGGAATGTCAACTTTCTTACCATTTACTAAGAAATGTCCATGATTAACTAATTGTCTAGCTTCAGCTCTTGAAGCACCATAACCTAGTCTGTAAACAACGTTATCTAATCTCATTTCTAATAACTTAAGTAAGTTTTCACCTGTAATACCCTTCATATGATCAGCCTTTTCATAATAAGCTCTGAATTGGCTTTCTAATACTCCGTATATTCTTCTAGCTTTTTGCTTTTCTCTTAATTGTACGCCGTAGTTAGATAATTTTTTCTTAGCTGCTCCATGTTGTCCTGGTGCATAACTTCTTCTAACAAAAGCACATTTATCTGTATAACATCTATCCCCTTTAAGGAATAATTTCATACCTTCTCTTCTACATAATCTACATGTAGCTCCAGTATATCTTGCCATTAATTACACCTCCTATATGAATACTAGACTCTTCTTCTCTTTGGTGGTCTACATCCGTTGTGTGGGATTGGAGTAACGTCTTTAATTAGAGTTACTTCTAATCCTGCCGCTTGTAAAGATCTTATAGCCGCTTCTCTTCCAGCGCCTGGTCCCTTTACATATACTTCTATACTCTTTAATCCGTGTTCCATAGCTGCTTTAGCTGCTGTTTCTGCTGCCATTTGAGCTGCGAATGGAGTACTCTTTCTTGATCCTCTGAAGCCTAAAGCTCCTGCGCTTGACCATGATAAAGCATTCCCTGCCGCATCAGTTAAAGTAACTATTGAGTTATTGAAAGTTGATTTGATGTGTGCAGCACCATGCTCAACGTTCTTTCTTTCTTTTCTTCTTCTAGTCTTTTTAACTTTTTGAGCCATCGAATTCCCTCCTCACTACTTCTTCTTATTTGCGATAGTTTTCTTTGGACCTTTTCTAGTTCTTGCGTTAGTCTTAGTCTTTTGACCTCTAACTGGAAGACCTTTTCTATGTCTTATTCCTCTGTAACATCCAATTTCTACTAATCTTTTAATATTTAAAGCAACTTCTCTTCTTAAGTCACCTTCAATTGTTAAAGTCTTTACGTATTCTCTGATTTTTGTTACTTCTTCTTCTGTAAGATCTCTAACTCTTGTGTCAGGATTAACTCCTGTTTCTGCTAAAATCTTATGTGAAGTAGAAAGTCCTATACCGTATATATATGTTAGACCTATTTCAACTCTTTTTTCTCTTGGTAGGTCTACGCCTGAAATTCTTGCCATTAAAACTTACACCTCCTGATATTGAAATGCATACAACTTTAATTATATGTGTGTATTTTATATATAAAATCCTAGGTCAGTAGAGGATAGCTCTACTGTCAGCCGCACCTAAAATTTATCCGCTTATTTAAATGCCTATATAATCATATTTGACTTTAAGTGAAAAGTCAATAAATTTTACATAGTAAAATAATACTTTTTTGCCTATACTTTGATTGTATTAGCCTTGTTTTTGCTTGTGCTTAGGATTTTCACAGATAACCATTACTTTTCCTTTTCTTCTTATAATCTTGCACTTTTCGCAAATAGGCTTAACTGATGGTCTTACTTTCATAGCTAACCCTCCTTGTAAAACTTCATGGTAGTCTTTTACTACCTTTATTTAGCTCTCCATGTAATTCTACCTCTTGTTAGATCGTATGGAGAAAGTTCTATTGTAACCTTATCTCCTGGTAGAATTCTTATGAAGTTCATTCTTAATTTTCCTGATATATGTGCTAGAATCTTGTGACCACTCTCTAGTTCAACTTGGAACATAGCATTTGGTAGTGATTCTAGTACTGTACCTTGCATTTCTATTACATCATCTTTTGACATAAGGTAATCAACCCTCCTTAACAATGCCTTTAAGTTTTAGAAATCTTTTTATTTTTAAATCAGTACCTCTATCTTTTGATATGATAGATGCTTTAATCTCATCATCTACATCCTCTAAAACATTTATATGTTTTAAATTCTTTTTTTTAGGCATCTGAACTGTTTTAGTGCTCCCATTACTAAGAATTACATAATCATCACTTAAATGACCTATTATCACATATAAATGATTTTTATCTCTTCCTGTTTTTGAAAGAACCATTTTCCCAATTAAGTCATTGTTTTGCAAACTTTTCACCTCGATGATTACCTTAGCCATAAATCTACAAGCCACCTTTTGGTATCATGCGAATTTATAACTAAGCAACACTTATTTAATCAGTGTTAATATTTCGGGTCCATCTGGTAAAATTACAATAGTATTTTCGTAGTGTGCCGATAGACTTCCATCACTAGTTACTACAGTCCAGTCATCATTTAATGTTTTAACTTTATAGCTTCCTAAATTAACCATAGGCTCAATGGCTAAAGCCATTCCTTGAGCCAACTTTGGCCCTCTACCAGGCTTACCAAAATTAGGTACGTCTGGATCTTCGTGTACAACTCTACCTATACCGTGTCCTACGAAATCTCTTACTACAGCGAAACCTGAAGCTTCTATGTAGCTTTGTATTCCATGTGATATATCAGTAAGTCTGTTGCCAACCTTAGCATATTCTATGCCTTTAAAGAAACTTTGTTCTGTTACTTTAATTAACTTATTAGCTTCTTCACTAACATTTCCTACTGCAAATGTTCTTGCAGCATCTCCGTGAAAGCCATTAAGATAAGCGCCACAGTCTACACTAACAATATCTCCATCTTTTAATACATAACCTCCTGGGATCCCATGAACTACTTGCTCGTTAACAGATATACATAGTGAAGCTGGAAAACCATATAGCCCTTTAAACGAAGGCTTTGCTCCATGCTTAGTTATAAATTCTTCTGCTATCCTGTCTATTTCAGCAGTAGTTATTCCTGGTCTTACTTTTTCTTCAACTAGTAGTAACGTTTCTGCTACTATTCTACCTGCTGATCTCATTAGGTCAATTTCTTTGTTGTTTTTAATGATTATCATTATTCAACGCTCCCTAAGATATTACAGATACCTTCGAATACTTCATTAATAGCTTTTGTTCCGTCTACAATTGAAAGTAAGTTTCTTTCTTTATAAAAATCAATCAGTGGTTGTGTCTGTCTCTCATACACATCAAGTCTTTCAGATACAGTTTCTTCTGTATCATCTTTTCTTTGGATTATATCACTTCCACAAACATCACATTTTCCTGTAATAGTTGGTGGATTAAATTTTATATGATAGCTAGCTCCACATGATGGACACACTCTTCTACCTGTCATTCTTTCTAATATAAATCCAGTAGGTACTTCAATTAGTAAAGCTGTATCAAGATTTTCATTTCTTTCAGAAAGAAATTCTTGAAGTGCTTCTGCTTGATTAACTGTTCTTGGGAACCCGTCTAATAAGTAGCCATTTTTACAGTCATCTTGTTGCAGTCTATCTTTTACCATATTAATAGTAACTTCATCTGGTACTAACTGTCCTTTATCGATGTGCTTCTTAGCTTCTACACCTAATGGAGTGTTTTCAGAAATATTCTTTCTAAAAATATCCCCAGTAGAAATATGTGGTATTGAGTATCTATTACTAATTGATTTTGCCTGTGTTCCCTTTCCTGCTCCAGGAGGACCTAATAATACTATCTTCACGGGCATCATCTCCATTATTAATCTATTTTAAGAACCCTTGATAATGTCTCATTACTAATTGTGAGTCTAATTGTCTTGAAAAATCAAGGCCAACCCCAACCATAATTAATAATGATGTACCACCAAACTGAATTCCTTGTAATTGTGTATTTGAAATTAATATTGGTAGTATTGCTAGTAAAGCAGCAAATACTCCTCCAACTAATGATACTTTAGTAAGTACTTTTTCAAAATACTTTTCAGTTGCATCTCCCGGTCTTATTCCTGGTACAAATCCAGCTGACTTATGCAGATTTTCTGCCATTTCATCAGGTTTAAATGTGATTTGTGTATAGAACCAAGTAAAGAAAATAGTTAATACTGAATAAACTACTGGATACATCCATGTCTTTTCATTAAATATACTATACTTATTACTTGTTATCCATATTGCCCAGTCATAATTTGGAAAGAATTCTGCAATTGTTTTAGGGAACATCATAACTGACATAGCAAAAATTATTGCTATAACAGCTGATCCAATTATACTTAAAGGTATGTGAGTACTTTGTCCTCTCATAACTTTATTTCCAACAGCTTTACCAGCATATTGGACTGGAATTCTTCTTTCTGCTAATGAGAAGAATATTACTACTCCTAATAATACAATTGCAAAAACTACAAATAGTAAAATTTCTATTATAGTAATTTTTCCTTGATCCTTTAATGTAAATAATGACATTAAAGTTATTGGTAACTGAGATACTATATTCACGAATATTAATATGGATATACCATTTCCAAAACCTTTAGCTGTGATTTGATCACCTAACCACATACAGAATGTTGAGCCTGCAACTAGTGCCACTAATACAACAAGGACTCCAGTCCATTGCATTCCAACTGCTGCACCCTTTGCTGCAACCATACTATATGTTCCAAAAGCAAGAATAAATCCTATAACTATTGATAATATTCTCGTTATCTTTTGTATCTTCTTTCTGCCTTCTTCCCCTTCTTTAGAAAGTTGTTCTAAAGATGGTATTGCTATAGTCAATAATTGAACTATTATCGAAGCATTAATGTATGGTGTTACACTTAAAGCAAATATACTAAATTGTCTAAATGCTCCACCAGATAATAAATCATAGAAACCAAATATAGTTCCACTACTAGCTAAATCTTTTAGTACATTTGTGCTAATTCCAGGAACAGGAATATGCGTTCCTATCCTGAAAATTGCAACTAAAAATATAGTCCATATAAATCTCTTTTTTAATTCGGGAACCTTCCAGGCATTACGTAGGGTTGATAGCATACTAAATCACCTCAACTTTTCCTCCAGCTGCTTCTATCTTTTCAGCCGCTGATTTTGAGAACTTACATCCTTTAACAGTTAGGCTCTTCTCTAATGTCCCATTTCCTAAAATCTTAACTCCATCTTTTACTTTGTTGATAACTCTTCTTTCAAGTAAAACTTCTGGTGTTATTTCTGTTCCATTTTCAAATATATTTAATCTATCAACATTGATACTAACATATTGTTTAGCAAATATATTTGTAAATCCTCTCTTAGGAAGTCTTCTGTATAATGGCATTTGACCACCTTCAAATCCTGGTCTCACTCCACCACCTGATCTAGCATTTTGGCCTTTTTCACCTTTTCCGGCATTTCTACCTAAACCTGAACCAGTACCTCTACCAACTCTCTTTGGAGCTTTCTTACTTCCTGCTGCTGGTTTTAATTCATGAAGTTTCATTACTCAATGCACCTCCTCTTATTAAACTTCTTCTACTTTTAGTAGATAGTCAACTTTGTTGATCATTCCTCTGATTTGAGGAGTTTCTTCATGTTCTACTGTCTTACCGATCTTTTTAAGTCCAAGGGCATGTGCAGTAGCAATATGGTCTTTCTTTCTTCCAATTAAACTCTTTACTAGAGTAACTTTAATCTTTGCCATTGCTTTTCCCTCCTAACCTAAAATTTCTTCTACAGTTTTGCCTCTTAATTTAGCTATATCTTCAGCTGTTCTTAAGCTTGCTAAACCGTTAATTGTAGCATTAACCATGTTTTTAGGATTGTTTGAACCTAATGACTTAGCTCTAACATCCTTTAATCCTGCTAATTCTAATACGGATCTTGCTGGACCTCCAGCGATAACCCCTGTACCTTCTTTAGCTGGCATTATAAGAACCTTACCAGTTCCGAATTTTCCATATATTTGATGAGGAACAGTTGTTCCAACTATTGCAACACTTACTAAATGTTTCTTAGCGTCTTCTATTCCTTTTTTAATTGCTTCTGGGATCTCTATTGACTTACCCATTCCAACGCCTACGTGTCCGTTTTCGTCACCTACAACTACTAAAGCGCTGAATCTGAAGTTTCTACCACCCTTAACAACCTTAGTTACTCTGTTTATGTTAACAACCTTTTCCTTAAGGTCTAGTGTGCTAGGATCGATTCTCATGTATTTCCCTCCTTGTTTATTAGAATTTTAAGCCTGCTTCTCTTGCAGCTTCAGCTAAAGTTTGAACTCTTCCGTGATATACGTATCCACCTCTGTCGAATACAACTTCTGAAATTCCTTTTTCTAAAGCCTTCTTAGCTACTAATTCACCAACCATTTTAGCCGCTTCTTTGTTTCCACCTGCTTTTGCATCGAATGCTTTATCTAAGCTTGAAGCTGAAACTAAAGTTACTGAATTAACATCATCTATAATTTGAGCATATATGTTTTTTTCACTTCTATATACTGAAAGTCTTGGTCTTTCAGGAGTACCAGAAATTTTCTTACGTACTCTTAGGTGACGTCTTTCTCTACTAGCTTTTCTGTCTACCTTTTTGAACATAAAGATTTCACTCCTTTCTATTATTTCTTACCAGTTTTACCTTCTTTACGTCTGATTACTTCGTTATCATATTTAATTCCTTTACCCTTATATGGTTCAGGTTTTCTCCATGATCTTATATCAGCCGCAGCTGCTCCAACCTTTTCCTTATCGATACCCTTAACAACAACTTTAGTTGCAGCTGGAGTTTCGAAAGTTACACCTTCGATTGGTTCTATTTCAACTGGATGTGAATATCCTAAGTTCATTACAAGCTTCTTACCTTGTAATTGAGCTCTGTAACCAACACCAATTAGTTCTAAGCTCTTTTCAAATCCTTTTTCAACTCCGATTATCATGTTGTTGATTAACGCTCTAGTTAAACCATGAAGAGCTCTGTGCTCTTTTTGATCGCTAGGTCTAGTTACAACAACTTGGTTGTTTTCAACTGCTATATTCATGTCTTTATTCATAGCTTTAACAAGTTCGCCCTTTGGACCCTTAACTGAAACAACGTTATCTGCTGAAACAGCTACAGTTACGCCTGCAGGTATAGCTATAGGTAATCTACCTACTCTTGACATAATCGCACCTCCTGTTTTACTTGTTCTGATATATGTTAATCTAGTTACTTTCTACTTTGGAAATTACCAAACGTAGCAAACTACTTCTCCGCCTAATCCAGCTTTTCTTGCTTCTCTATCAACTAATAAACCAGTTGAAGTTGATATTATAGCAATTCCTAGTCCACTTAGTACCTTTGGAATTTCATCTTTCTTGCAGTAAACTCTTAGTCCTGGTTTAGATATTCTCTTTATACCAGTTATAACTCTTTCTTTATCTGCGCCATATTTAAGAGATATTCTTAACATTGGAACAACACCATCGTTATATTCCTCTAATTCTTTAATATATCCCTCTTGTAATAATATATTTGCAACAGCCTTCTTCATATTTGATGAAGGAACTTCTACTACTTCATGTCTTACAGCATTTGCATTTCTAATACGTGTTAGCAAATCTGCGATAGGATCTGTCATAACCATTTAATGTGCCTCCTTTCACTACATCAGTTTCTTACCAACTTGCTTTCTTACAACCAGGGATTTGACCCTTATAAGCAAGTTCTCTAAAACATATACGGCAAATACCGAACTTCTTTAATACTGAATGTGGTCTTCCACATATTCTGCATCTTGTATAAGCTCTTGTTTTATATTTAGGTTCTTTTTTCCACTTTTCAATAATAGCCTTACGTGCCACGGTTTTCCCTCCTTATTATTGAGCAAATGGCATACCAAGGAATCTTAATAATTCTCTTGCTTCTTCGTCAGTGTTAGCTGTTGTTACGAAGATAATATCCATTCCTCTAACCTTATCGATTTTATCGTATTCAATTTCTGGGAATATTAATTGCTCTTTTACTCCTAGTGAGTAGTTTCCTCTACCATCAAAAGCTTTGCTTGAAACTCCTCTGAAATCTCTAACTCTTGGAAGAGCAATAGCCATTAACTTATCAGCAAATTCATACATCTTTGCCTTTCTTAATGTAACCTTACATCCTAAAGCCATGTTTTCTCTTATCTTAAAGTTAGCAACTGATTTCTTTGCTCTAGTTAAGATTGGCTTTTGACCTGCAATTATGCTTAAATCATTAACTGCAGCTTCTAATATTTTTTGATTGTCCTTAGCTTCTCCAACTCCCATGTTGATAACTATCTTTTCAAGCTTTGGAACTTCCATTATATTTTTATATCCGAACTTTTCAATCATAGCTGGAATTACTTCTTTTTGATACTTCTCTTGAAGTCTTGTTGTCATAATTAGTACCTCCTTTCAGATTCTAGAATGTTTCTCCACACTTCTTACAAACTCTAACCTTAGTACCGTCTTCTAAGATTTTGTTACTAATTCTTGTAGCGTTTTTACACTTTGTGCAGTATAACATAACTTTTGAGCTGTATATAGCTCCTTCTCTTTCAATTATTCCACCTTGAGCATTAGCTCTAGTTGGCTTTTGGTGCTTTTTAACTATATTAACTCCTTGAACAATAACTTTGCCTGTTTTAGGATTTACTTTTAAAACTTCACCAGTTTTTCCTTTATCTTTACCTGAAACAACTACAACTGTGTCGTTCTTTCTAACATGTACCTTCAAATGAGACACCTCCTCTATTATAGAACTTCAGGTGCTAATGATAAAATCTTGTTAAATTCGTTATCTCTTAGCTCCCTAGCAACTGGTCCGAAGATACGAGTTCCTCTTGGTTGCTTATCATCCTTTATAATAACAGCTGCATTTTCATCAAACTTAATGTATGAACCATCAGCTCTTCTTAATCCTCTAACTGATCTAACTATAACAGCTTTTACAACGTCTCCTTTTTTAACAACTCCGCCTGGTGTTGCACTTTTAACGCTAGCAACTATTACATCTCCAATGTTACCGAACTTTCTCTTTGATCCGCCTAAAACTCTTATGCACATTATTTCCTTTGCACCTGAGTTATCTGCTACCTTTAGTAAGGTTTGTTGTTGTATCATTGAATTACCCTCCTTTCAGTCTTAAAGCCTATTTAGCTTTTTCAACTATTTCAACAAGTCTCCATCTCTTATCTTTAGATAATGGTCTAGTTTCCATAATTAAAACTCTATCATTCATTTTAGCTTCATTGTTTTCATCATGAGCTTTAAACTTAGTTGTTCTATTAACTGTTTTTCCATATAATGGGTGTCTAACCTTAGTTTCAACAGCAACAACTATTGTCTTATCCATTTTATCTGAAACAACTCTACCTATTTTTTTCTTTCTTAATCCTCTTTCCATTAAGAGTTACCTCCTTTCAGATTTACTGCTCGAAAGCCCTGATCTCTTCTTCTCTTATGATGGTTTTGATTTGGGCTATAGATTTTTTTACTTCTCTTATTCTCATAGGATTTTCTAATTGACCTGTAGCTAATTGGAATCTTAAGTTGAATAACTCAGCCTTAAGGTCATTTAATTTAACCTTTAAATCTTGAGGATTATTTGCTCTTAATTCTTTTAATTCTCTAGCCTTCATTATTCTTCACCACCCATTTCCTCAAAATCTCTTCTTGTAACGAATTTACACTTTACAGGAAGCTTGTGTGATGCAAGTCTCATAGCTTCTCTTGCAACTTCTTCATTAACTCCTGATAGTTCGAATAAAACTCTACCAGGTTTAACTACTGCTACCCAATATTCTGGTGAACCCTTACCTGAACCCATTCTTGTTTCAGCTGGCTTCTCAGTTACTGGCTTATCTGGGAAAATCTTTATCCAAAGTTTTCCTCCTCTTCTGATATATCTGTTTATAGCAATTCTGGCAGATTCTATTTGATTACTAGTTATCCAACCACAAGTTGTAGCTTGAATACCAAAATCTCCGTATGCAAGGAAATTACCTCTTGTAGCTTTTCCTTTCATTCTACCACGTTGTACCTTACGATGCTTAACTCTCTTAGGCATTAACATGACTAATTCCTCCTTTCTTATGCGTTAACTTCTTCCTTCTTTTCAACTTTTTTAGTTGGAAGAACTTCTCCATTATAAACCCAAACTTTTACACCGATCTTTCCATAAGTTGTATCAGCTTCAGCAAATCCATAATCGATATCTGCTCTTAAAGTTTGAAGTGGAATTGTTCCTTCATGATATTGTTCAGTTCTAGCTATTTCAGCTCCACCTAATCTACCTGAGCAAGCTGTCTTAACACCTTTAGCTCCAAGTCTCATAGCTCTTTGGATGCTTTGTTTCATAGCTCTTCTAAATGATACTCTTTTTTCTAATTGTGCAGCTATATTTTCTGCCATTAATTGAGCATTTGCTTCAGCATTTTTAACTTCAACTATATTTATTAATAAGTTTTTGTTATCAGTTACTTTAGCTAATTTAGCTTTTAAAGCTTCTATTCCTGCTCCACCTTTTCCAATTATTACACCTGGTTTAGCAGTATATATATTTAACTTAACTCTCTTAGCAGCTCTTTCGATTTCAATCTTTGAAATACCAGCTGAGAAAAGTTCTTTCTTTACGAATTCTCTGATTTTGTTATCTTCTATTAGATTGTCTGCGAAGTTCTTCTTTGAAGCATACCATTTAGCATCCCAATCCTTGATAACTCCTACTCTAAGTCCGTGAGGATGTACTTTTTGACCCACTTGATTTCCCTCCTTCTTTCTAAGCTCTTTCTTTAACTACAAGTGTTATATTACTTGTTCTTTTGTTAATTCTAAATGCTTTTCCGTGATCCATTGGTCTAAATCTCTTTAGTGTTGGACCTGCACCAACGAATGCTTCTGCTACATATAATCTTTCTACGTCCATTTCATGATTATTTTCTGCATTAGCAACAGCTGATTTTAAAACTTTATTTATAACAACAGCTGCATCTTTTGGAGTATATTGTAAAATAGCGAAAGCCTCTTGAATATTTTTTCCTCTTATTAAATCAAGAACTACTCCTACTTTTGTTGGAGACATTCTAACATATTTAGCTATAGCTCTAGCTTCCATTTATGTTCCTCCTTTCCGGGATTACTTTCTTTTTCTTGCTGCTTTTTCGTCATAATCGTGTCCTCTGTAAGTTCTTGTTAATGCGAACTCACCAAGCTTGTGTCCTACCATATCTTCGCTAACGAAAACTGGAACATGCTTTCTTCCATCGTGAACAGCAATTGTATGACCAATCATTTGTGGGAATATTGTTGAACTTCTTGACCAAGTCTTAACAACCTTCTTATCTCCACTAGCATTCATTTCTTCAATTCTCTTTAAAAGTCCTTCATGTACAAAAGGCCCTTTTTTTGTTGATCTACTCACTATAATTTGCCTCCCTTCATAATCTATAGGCTGACAAGCCATGAAGAGAAATTTAGATTCTCTTCATGCTACTTATCGTTTCTTCTCTTTATTATGAATCTGTCAGAATACTTCTTATTCTTTCTTGTCTTGTATCCAAGTGCTGGTTTACCCCATGGAGTAACTGGACTTGGTCTACCGATTGGTGATCTACCTTCACCACCACCGTGAGGGTGATCGTTAGGATTCATTACAGAACCTCTAACTGTAGGTCTCCATCCCATGTGTCTCTTTCTACCTGCTTTACCGATATTGATTATATCGTTAGTAGTATTTGAAACAGTACCGATTGTAGCTCTACATTCGATTCTTACATATCTCATTTCGCCTGAAGGTAATCTTAGTGTTGCATAGTTACCTTCTTTAGCCATTAATTGAGCTGTAGTACCAGCTGATCTTACCATTTGAGCTCCCTTACCAACTTGTAACTCAACGTTATGAACGAAAGTACCTACTGGTATGTTCTTTAATGGAAGAGCGTTACCTGCTTTAATATCAGCTTCTGGTCCTGAAACTATAACATCTCCAACTTTTAATCCAACTGGAGCAATTATATATCTCTTTTCACCATCAGCATATACAACTAATGCAATGTATGCTGTTCTATTTGGATCGTATTCTATTGTAGCAACCTTTGCTGGAACACCATCCTTATTTCTCTTGAAATCTATTATTCTATATTTTCTCTTAGCTCCACCACCGTGGTGTCTAACAGTTATTTTACCTTGAGCATTTCTACCACCGCTTTTGTTTAAAGAAACAAGAAGTGATTTTTCAGGTGTACTTGTTGTTATTTCTTCAAAAGTAGCCATTGTCATTTCTCTTCTTGATGGGGTAGTTGGTCTAAACTTTTTAACTGCCATGTAAATTCCCTCCTTACTTTAAGCTTCTCTGGCACTTATGTACCAATAATACGCTTTATTTGCGTTATTGCATTCCTTCAAAGAATTCGATATTCTTGCTGTCTGCTGTTAAAGTAATAACAGCTTTCTTGAAGTCTGCTCTCTTTCCTACATGTACGCCCATTCTCTTTGTTTTTCCCATAGTTCTTATTGTTTGAACTTTTTCAACCTTAACGCCGAAGATTTCTTCTACAGCTTTCTTAATTTGAACCTTGTTTGCATTAATTTGAACTATGAAAGTGTACTTTTTGTCTGCCATAGCAGTCATACTCTTTTCAGTGATAACAGGCTTTCTTATGATATCATAGCTTGTCATTATGCGTACACCTCCTCGATTTTTGATACAGCATCCTTAGTTATGATTAATTTCTCAAACTTTAATAAATCATAAACATTGATGTTGTTAACTGGCATGATTTGTACATCAGCAATATTTCTAGCTGATTTGTAAAGTACTTCATTAGATTCTCCAGTTATTATTAAAGTTTTCTTTGCATCAAATGCTTTTAAAACTTCAACCATTTTCTTAGTCTTTGGAGCTTCGAATGCTAATGTTTCTAACACTACCATTTGTCCGTCTTGAACCTTGCTAGTTAATGCAGATTTCATAGCTACTCTTCTCATGCTCTTTGGCACTGACATTCTGTAATCTCTTGGCTTTGGTGCGAATACTATACCACCTTTGATCCATTGTGGAGCTCTAATAGAACCTTGTCTTGCTCTACCAGTTCCTTTTTGTCTCCAAGGCTTGATTCCGCCTCCTCTAACCTCAGCTCTTGTCTTAGCTGATTGAGTTCCTTGTCTCTTGTTTGCTAATAAAGCAACAACAACTTGATGCATAGCATCAGTGTTAACTTCAACTCCGAACACATTATCATTTAATTGGATATCTCCAACTTGTTTTCCTTCTTGATTAAATAATCCTACTGTAGGCATCCTGTTTCCTCCTTTCTACAGAAATTAAGCTTTAACTGCGTTTCTTATTACTACTGTACCTTTGTTAGGTCCTGGGATACCACCCTTGATTAGTATTAAGTTCTTCTCAGCTATAACCTTAACTACTTCTAAGTTTAATACTGTTGTGTTAACAGCTCCCATATGTCCTGGCATGTTCTTGTTCTTGAAAGTTCTTGATGGATCTGATGAAGCACCCATTGAACCTACTGCTCTGTGGAACTTAGAACCGTGAGTCATTGGTCCTCTGTTAGCATTCCATCTCTTGATAACACCTTGGAATCCCTTACCTTTAGAAACTCCAGATACATCAATTTTGTCTCCAGCTTCAAATAAATCAGCCTTTATTTCTTGACCAACTTCATAAGCTGAGCAATCTTCTAATCTGAACTCTTTTAATTTTCTCTTTAATGAAACTCCTGCTTTAGCATAGTGTCCCTTCTTTGGCTTGTTAACTAATTTTTCTCTAACGTCTCCAAAACCTACTTGTATTGCTTCATAACCATCTTTTTCGATAGTTTTCTTTTGAACAACAACACATGGGCCAGCTTCTACTACTGTTACAGGAACTACTTTTCCGTTAGCATCGAAAATTTGAGTCATTCCTATTTTCTTTCCTAATATAGCTTTTTTCATGTATTTACACCTCCTAAACGTATTAGCGGATTGTTTAACAATCATAACCGTTCAAACTGTTTATTTAATAAGTATTAACTATAGCTTTATTTCGATATCCACACCTGCTGGTAAGTTTAATCTCATTAATGCATCAACAGTTTTTGGTGATGGATTAACGATATCGATTAATCTCTTGTGTGTTCTGATTTCGAATTGCTCTCTTGAATCTTTGTATTTGTGAACAGCTCTTAATATAGTAACAACATCTTTTTCAGTTGGTAGTGGTACTGGACCTGCAACCTTAGCTCCTGTTGATTTTGCTGTTTCAACAATTTTTTCAGCTGATTGATCTAATATATTGTGATCAAAAGCCTTTAATCTGATTCTTATTTTTTGTTTTGACATCTTGGTTTCCCTCCTTTTCATGTACGCTTTACTTCTAACGCACAACAGCGGATGTTCTATAAACTGCTCCACGTGTTTCATACTTAATCACATGGTTTTACAAAACCCCTGTCGTCGGATTCTAGATCCTAACATACTCATCAAGAATTAACCCGGAAGTCCGGCAACCTCCTGACTCATCGCTGTTTGCTATACAACTTCTTTATTATACTATGTTTAAATAGCCTTTTCAAGAGTTTTTTGGCCTTTTTTGATAAAATTTAAAGTATATTCGAATAATATTTTTCAAATATAATTCCTTTTGCAAATATATTTTATATTTGTTTTTATATTTTATCAACATATTTTTTCTTGTAATTTTTGCCGAACTTTATTCCTTATTATGATTATTAACCTATTGCAATATATTAATCATTTACAAAGAAATTTAAATATTTTATTTGAATTTCTTTAATATATTAATTTTATTAAATGTTCAACTTATTAAATTGCAACTACATACTCAATATATTCTTTTATATTTTATATTATATTGGCTTTTACATAATAAAAAGAGAGCAAAGGCGTCCCCTTACTCTCTGAATGTGATCACATTTTTATTTAATTTATATTATAGAAATTATTACTCGATTATGCTAGTAACAACTCCTGAACCTACAGTTCTTCCACCTTCTCTGATAGCGAATCTTAATCCTTCATCCATAGCTACTTGAGTGATTAATTCAACGTTCATATCAATGTGGTCTCCTGGCATAACCATTTCCATTCCATCTGGTAACTTGATTGAACCAGTAACATCTGTTGTTCTGAAGTAGAATTGTGGTCTGTATCCATCGAAGAATGGAGTATGTCTTCCACCTTCTTCTTTTTTAAGTACGTATACTTGACCTAC
>NZ_JAGGJY010000006.1 GCF_017873245.1 Clostridium tertium
TGTGCTTTATTGACATAAAAAATCACCCCATTATGTAGATTGTACTCGACCCTTTGTCGATTGTCTACATAATAGGGTTATGACCAAAACGCGACCCCCTTTATATTTGCAACAAATAAATAATATTTAAATTTATATTAATTAAATAAAGTAAAATAATATTTTCTTTCTTTATATCAATATTTTTTGTGTAATTAGGTATTAATTTTAGTATTACTTATGATGCTGTTAATAATGAAGTATATAAAAGTTTAAAACAAAATTATATATGATTATAATTTTTGAAATAAAATAATCTTAAAAAGTAATATTGGATAATTTTTTAGAAAAATTTAGAATGTTGTAATTAAAATTTTGTAAAATAGTAGAAAAATTGAATTATTTATATAAAAATAATGATATAAATATGGTATAATATTTTTCATTGAAATAATGTATTAAATGTAGTTAAAAAAAAGAGTATTTTAATTGAAAAAAAATAAGGAATTCTTATATAATAAGAGAAAAATATATTATAAATATCTATTATTTATGGTTAGTTTGTTTCTGTAATTTAATTTATATAATTTAATTTATGTAAAAAGAGTAGGTTCTTTGAGATTTATTATGATAAATGAATATAATAGTTCGTACAAAATTGAATTATATACTTAGGAGTAAAGTTGAGATAATGAATAAAGTAAAAGAAAAAGTTTTAATAATATCTGAAGTCTTTTATCCTGAAATAGGGAGTGGGGCTAATAGGATAACTAATTTAGTAATTGAATTAAAAAAAAATGGGTATATGGTTGATGTAGTAACCTCAGAACCTTCTTATCCTAATAAAGATATTTATAAAGAAGATGGATATAGGGATTTAGAAAAAGAAAATGATATATATACAGGTTCTAATATACATAGAGTTAGGACAAGCAAAGTGAAGAGGACTACTAACTTTTTTATAAGATTATATATATATATTAATTTCTTTTTTAAAAGTATATTTTCAATAATTTTTAGACGGTCAAAATACAACTTAGTTATAGCTACTATACCATCTCCTTTTTCTGGAGTTTTAGGTATAATAGCAAAAATTAGGTTTAGATGTAAGTTTATATTAGACATAAGAGATTTATGGCCAGAATGTATAAAAAATGTAGGATTATTTAGAAAAAATAAATTTTTGTTGAAAATTGCATACGTATTAGAGAAAGTAATTTTTAAATTTACAGATTCAATTGTAATTAATAGCAATGGTTTTAAAGAATATATAAATAAAAATAAGTATAAAAAAAGAGTAGTATTTATTCCAAATGGGTTACAGGTTAGTGAAATTGAGAGATATGAGAAAATAAGAAGGAAAACAAATAAGCATAGGAAATTTACTGTTATATATACAGGGATGATAGGATTACCTCAAAATGTGACATCACTTGTAAGGGTTGCTAGAAATTTGAGACATATTGAAGATATAGAATTTAAAATTATAGGTACAGGAATACAAAGAGAAAAAGTCTTAGAGCTAATAGATCACTATGATTTGAAGAATATAAGGGTATATAATCCAATGCCTAAAAATAAAGTTGTTGAAGAAGTAGCTAAATGTCATATAGGGTTAGCTCACCTGAGAAAAGATAGTGCCTTTGATTTGGTAATACCAGGAAAAATAATTGATTATATGGGAATAGGAATACCTATAGTGGCAGGGGTTGAAGGATATGCTGCAAAAGTTATAAATGATAGTGAATCTGGTTTAGTTGTTGAACCAGATGATTATGTTGGATTATCTAAGGCTATTATGAAAATCTATAATGATAAGAAATCATATGAGTATTATTCAAAAAATGGTATGAATTATTGTTTAAATAATTTTTGTGTTGAAAATAATTTGATTAAATATATAGATTTAATTGAAAGAGTTACAAGGAGAAATGATTATGTCAAAAAAAATAGGGATGTTTGTATGGAATCACTTCACCAATGATGCAAGAGTATTAAGAGAATGTACTGCTTTAGCTGAAAAGGGATATGATGTTAAGCTTATAGCTATTCATGATTCAAAGCAAAAAGATTTAAAGAAAAATGAAAATAGAAATGGCTTTAATATAGTAAGAGTAAATAGATATCCTAAATACATATTGCTGGTTAATAAAGCTATCAGTTTAATTAAGAGAAATAAGATTCTTACATTACCGTTACTAGTTCTTATTGGGTTGATTTTTTATTTTAATCAAATAATTGGACTTGCTGTATTGTTATTTATGGGAATAATGTCTCTTAAAAAGATAAGAGGTTTTTTAATAAAAACACATATATTTCTAGGTATGATAATTGAAGGATTAAAATTTAATGCTGATGTATATCATAGCAATGATTTAAATACCCTTCCTCAAGGGATAATATGTAGTAAGATTTTTAGAAGAAGATACCTAGTGTATGATTCACATGAGGTTCAAAGCTCTAGAACTGGATATGGAAAGCAAGCATATTACATAGAAAAAATATTGATTAAGTTTATTGATAAAATGATTATGACCAATAGAACAAGGGCAGAATATGTTAAGGAATTATATAATATAGAATTGCCGGAGATTGTACATAATTATCCATTTTACACTAAAGATGATTCTATAGAAAATAAATATGATATGTATTCCATGTTAGATATTCCAACTGATAAGCCAATATTACTTTATCAAGGTGGAATTCAAGTTGGAAGAGGCCTTGATAAAATTGTAGAAGCTATAGACAAGTTCAATGATGGAATAACTGTTTTTATAGGAGATGGAAAGTTAAAGCCTGAGATAGTAAAAATGGTAGCAGACAGACAACTCAATGAAAAAGTAAGGTTTGTAGATAAAGTTCCAGTAGATGAATTAAAATATTATACTGCTAATGCTTATTTAGGCTTTCAAGTTTTAAATAATGTTTGCTTTAATCATTACTCTGCATGTTCAAATAAACTTTTTGAATATATGATGAGTAAAGTTCCAGTAGTAGCGTGTAATTTTCCAGAGATAAAAAGAGTAGTTCAAGAAGAACAAATAGGATTAGTTGTTGATTCTCATGATCCAAATGAAATAGCAAATGCTGTGAATGTATTATTAGAAAATAAAGAATTACATTCAATGTTTAGTGAAAACTGCACAAAGGCAAGAGAAAAGTATAATTGGAATAATGAAAAGGAAAACTTCGTTAAAATATATGATAGTTTCTTATATAAGAAAAATATGAATATAGATAATGATATAAATATAGGTGTATAAATATGAAAAATTTACTTTTTATTTTAAAGGAGCATAAGACTAATTTCTATAAAATTTATAAATTAGCTTTATATGATTTTATAACTCCATTAAGAGATACGTATCTTGGAGTTTTATGGATAGTATTAAACCCATTATCACAAATAGGGGTTTATTGGTTTGTTTTTGGACTTGGAATAAGAAATGGTAGAGCAGTAGATGGACATCCTTTTTTATTGTGGATGTTAGCAGGATTAGTACCTTGGTTTTATATTAGTAATTCAATAAGTAGTGGAACTTTATCTATATATTCTAAGTCATCAATCTTAACAAAGATGAAGTTTCCAACTAGCATAATACCAACTTATACTATAGGAACTCAATTGTTAAATAATATACCAGTAATATTTATAATGATAATAATATATGTGGTTAATGGATATAAAGCCACTATATATTATATTCAAATACCATATTATATAATTTCAGCTAGTTTACTATTGATAGGGATATCACTTATTACATCAGCTTTAGTTATGGCTGTAAGAGACATAAATAGAATAGTAGGAACAGTTTTAAGATTTATGTTTTATTTAACACCGATTTTATGGACTACTATAAATTTACCACCAATAGCTTTGAAAATAATAAGATTAAATCCTTTTATTTATATTATAGAAGGATTTAGAAATACGTTTTTATATAATAAGTGGTTTTTTGAAGATATAAGCTTTACTATTTATTATTGGGCGGTAACAATAATAATACTTCTAATTGGAGCATTAGTACATATGAAGTTAAGAAATAGATTTTCAGATTTAATTTAATTACAAAGGGGAAGTCATGGAAGAGAATAAGTATTCGATTGTAGCTAAGAATGTTAGCAAGGGTTATAAAATGTATTCTAGTCCTAAGCAAAAATTAATGGATTTGATTCTTCCTAAAGGAGCAGGGAAAACATTTTATGCTCTTAAAGATATATCCTTTAAGGTTGAAAAGGGAGAAGTGGTAGGATTATTAGGACTTAATGGTTCTGGAAAGTCAACATTATCTAACATATTAGGTGGAGTATCTATGCCAACAAGTGGAGAAATTGAGATAAATGGAGAATCTGCACTTATAGCAATAGGTCTAGGTATGAATAATTTTCTAACAGGAATTGAAAATATAGAGCTAAAAGCTCTTATGATGGGATATAAAAAAAGTGAAATAGAAGAAATAAAGCAAGAAATTATAGATTTTGCTGATATAGGTGAATTTATAAATCAACCACTTAGGACATATTCGAGTGGCATGAGATCTAGACTTGGATTTGCAATATCTATATATACTAATCCAGATATATTAGTAATAGATGAGGCTTTATCAGTTGGGGATCCAACATTTACACAGAAATGTTTAGATAAAATGAATGAGTTTAAGGAAAGTGGAAAAACTATTTTTTTTGTTAGCCACTCATTACCTCAAATAAAACAGTTTTGCAATAAAGCTATGTGGCTTGAGTATGGAGTGCTTAGGGAATATGGATCTATAGAAGAAGTATTACCTAAGTATCAAAGATATATAAATGAAATAAATAAAATGACAGATAAGGAAAGACTAGAGCATAAAAAAAAGGTTCTAAAAAATCAAGATCATTCATTATTAAGAGAATTTAAACTTGTAGATAACAATTTAAAAAGATTTGTACCAAATGGGAAATTTATAAAAAATGTAACATTAATAAATGATAATAACAAGATTAAAGAAACCTTCTTTAATATAGATGTAAGCACTTTTGCATTTGGATTCATTCCATCAATATTAAGAAAAAGATATGAGACAGCTATATTTATATTAATATCTCAAATTTTAAACTTTTTTATAGTAAGATTTCCTATTTCAATATTTACAAATTTCATAGTTACAGGTATAGCATCAATATTTACATCAAAGAGTTATTTAAATTATTTAGTTGAATATAAAAAATTTATACCATATACAATATGGAAAAAGGTTAATTTAGAAGATGAAGATATAGAAAGAAAAATAACTATAAATAAAAGAAAAAATAGAAGGATAGTTGCAATTTCCATAGCCTTTATTCTTTTTACTTCATTAACTTCACTGGGATTCACATATAAAGATGTAATAGGAAGTATCATAACAAGTAGTAATAGTCAAATGAAAGTTAAAAACTATGCGATTATAACAGTTAAGAGTGATAAATTTGAAAGTATATTAATATTAAATTCTAAAAATAATAATGACTTAGAGGGTATAGTATATCCGGGAAAAATACAAGTTAAAATGAATAATAAAATTGATGAATTGAATAAATTGGTTAATATAAAGGATATTGAGACCTTAAAAAATGTTATTAAAGATAACTTTGCTATTCAAATATCAGATTATATTCTAATAAATAAGGATGATATTAAGAGTAGTGATAATATTAAAGCAGTAGATTTATATAAAGATATTTTTACAGGTTTATTCGAATTAAGTGAAAGTGATTTTAATAATAAAGTTAAAGAAATACAAAAAAAATATCCTGATATAGATAAATTATTAGTGAAGGAATTTTATGATAACTTTAAAGATAGTAATGTTAATATATCAAATTTAAAATATGAGATTGTATTATTAGGAGATATAGTAGATGGAGAAATATTACAAGCTCTTAATTTATCAAATAAAGCAAATTATAAGTTTTTAACAGTAGATAAAAGAATCTTACAAAATAATGAATTAGTTAAGAATATAAATAAAAAATATAATGAGTATTTAGAGAAAGAAAAAAAAGATTTGGAAGAATCAATTTGGAATGAAGATGACGAATTGCAAGAAGAAAATAGTGTCGGTGTAGGAGAAACTATAATGCCACCTTCAAATAGCGGAGGAACCGGAGGAAATACAACGCCGCCTTCAAATAGTGGAGGAACCGGAGGAAGTACAACGCCACCATCTGATAATGGAGGAGCCGGAGGAAGTACAACGCCACCATCTGATAACGGAGGAACCGGAGAAAGTACAACGCCACCATCCGATAACGGAGGAGCCGGAGGAAATACAACGCCACCATCCGATAACGGAGGAACCGGAGGAAGTACAACGCCACCATCTGATAACGGAGGAACCGGAGGAAGTACACCACCGCCATCTGATAATGGAGGATCAGGAGAAAGTACACCACCACCATCTGATAACGGAGGAACCGGAGGAAGTACACCACCACCATTCGATAACGGAGAATCTGAAGGAAATACAATGTAGGTATTACCTGAAAATGGAGGTGAGGAATAAAGTACAACCACTCCGGCAAATTCAAATTAACAATATTTATAAAAATAATAATCTTGTTGATTTGTGAAATTTTAATAATATAGAGAAGGTTAAGATTATGAATTTAGTTACTTATTTAGAGGATCATATAAATGATTTGATAGAGAATAGTTTAAAACAACATAAAGTTAAAAGAATAAAAAATCAATCATTATTATTATTCTCTAATGATCAGTGTAAAGTAAATGAATTAGGCTTAGATAACGATATAAATACTTTTGGAAATATTGATATTGACGGTGACAAATTTATATTTGATTTAATAAAAGAAATAGATAGCCTCTATAAGAAAAAAGAGTTTTATTCCTATACGTCTAATTTAAAGATAGGAGGAAAAGAAAGTCTGATTGATACAGTAAATATAGAGGATTTAGAATATAAAGAAATAATAAAAATTTTTATAAATAAATTATCTAAGCAATTTCATAGCTCAGATATAATACTATTAAATTTTTTCTTTGATGAGGAATTTAAAACAGTGGATAATGAGTTAATGGCTTTATCTGATGATGAAATTAAATATATTCAAAATATGAATTCTCATTTAAATAGATTAGTTGGGATATTTAAGGAATTATATCCTGGTATAAGTGTAGTTACATTTGAAAAAGCAATAGTAATAGATGACTTAAAAAATAAAACATTTAAATTTAGAGATGATGTAAATCAAGAAATAATAAGAATGATTAATAAAAATATTAATAGTAAGAAGTTTCATGGTGAAAAGATATTTTCATCAATACATCCTATTAAATATTATTTTGAAAAAGCTAAATTAAACAATAAAAATAAACTTATGATTATTTTTTCAGCTTTTTCAACAGACGAGGCTAAATATAATTATATAAGTACATTAAAGACTTGTGATTGTAATAAACTTTTTATACTAGACGATTTTGGAAGCAAAGGTACTTATTATCTAGGTCTGAAAGGTGATTTTAACATAGAAACATCTGTTATGGCACTCATTTCCTATATTATGTCAAAAAATAAGATATTATTTTCTAATGTTATATCTATTGGTTCATCAAAAGGTGGAAGTGCAGCAATTTATTACGGATTGAAATATAATTTTGGAAATATAATAGCAGGTGCACCGCAATATAAAATAGGAACATATTTAAGTGATTTATCAATAAGTGATTATGCTTTGGAGATTTTTGGTGAAATAAGTGATTGTAATAGAATCAAATATAATAATTTAATAAGATTGTCTGCAAATACTTGTACTAATATATATTTACTTACTAGTGATGGTGATAATCAATATAAGAAAGTATTAAAGGAATTTGAATTTGTTTCTAGAGAGTTAAATATTAAGTTAAATATAGATAAATGTGAAATAAATAATCATGGTGAAATATCTAGAGAGTTCCCAAAATTTTTATATGATAAGTTAGATTTAGTATTAAATAAGTCTTTAATTAATTTCAACAAAGCAAATAAAAGTATTATACTCTTTAAAAACTCTATAAGAAAATATTTAAAAAAATAAATTAATTTGGTAGTGGTGAAAAATGAAAAGTATTAATGTAGTAGGATTAGGATATATAGGGCTTCCAACCGCTTTAATGTTTGCAGCAAATGGAATTAGGGTTAGAGGAACTGATTTAAATATAAATATAGTAAATAAATTAAATTCTGGAAAGTTAACCTTTAAAGAAGATGGGTTAGAGGAATTATTTAAAAAGGCCCAAAAAAATGAAATTGAATTTTCAACGAATTATTTAAAAACAGATATGTATATAATAACTGTACCAACACCATATATTAAGGAAAGTAAAAAGATAGATCCTAAATATGTGATTTCAGCCGTTAATAATGTGCTAAATTTTTGTGAAAAAGGTGCAGTAATAGTAATAGAATCAACAGTATCTCCTGGAACAATAGATAAATTTGTAAGACCGCTAATAGAAGAAAAGGGGTTAGTGTTAGGAAAAGATGTTCATTTAGTACATGCACCAGAACGAATAATTCCAGGAAGAATGATATATGAATTGGAGAATAATTCTAGAACTATAGGAGCAGATAGTGAAGAAATAGGAAATAAAGTGAAAGAAGTGTACAGTTCGTTTTGTAAGGGAGATATTATAGTTACAGATATAAAAATTGCTGAATTAAGTAAGGTTGTAGAAAATACTTTTAGAGATATAAATATAGCTTTTGCAAATGAATTAGCTAAGATATGTAGAAGAGAAAATATCGATGTATATAATCTTATAGAAATAGCTAATAAGCATCCAAGAGTTAATATTCTTAATCCAGGTCCAGGGGTAGGGGGACATTGTATATCTGTAGATCCTTGGTTCTTAGTAGGTGATTATCCAGATACTGTTAATATAATAAAGAGTGCTAGAGAAGTAAATGATTCTATGCCAAGATTTGTTATTAATAGAATTAGAGATATAATGGCAGAAAATAATATTGAAGATATATCTAAGGTTGGATTATATGGAATTACATATAAAGAAGATGTTGATGATACAAGAGAAAGTCCAACACTTCAATTATTACAAAAACTAAATGACTATGAAGCTAATTCTATAAAGATTTATGACCCATTTATAAGTGAATTACATTGGGAAAGCCAATATTTAGATTTTGAAAAATTTATAAATGATATAGATATGATTGTTATAATGGTTGGACATGCTCATATAAAAGAAAGAAGAAGTATAATAAAAAATAAATTAATTTTAGATACTAAAAATATAATAAAAGATTGTGAAATATATAAATTATAAGCTTGGAGAGTAAAAATGATAAAAGTAAGTGTTATAATACCAGTCTATAACTCAGAAGCGTATTTAGAAGAAGCTATAGAATCAGTGTTAAAACAGAATTTAAATTATGTAGAAATAATTTTAATAGATGATGGCTCTACCGATAAATCATTAGATGTTTGTTATAGTTATTCTAATAAGCATGACAATATAAATGTTATATCTCAAAAAAACTTAGGGCCTGGAGCTGCTAGGAATAAGGGGATTGAACAGGCTAAAGGGGAGTATGTAACTTTTTTAGATAGTGATGATTTAATTCCTAAAAATATATTTAAAAAAGTATATTCTATTTTAAAAGAAACACAATCAGATATTTTTATAGGAAATATATTATGCTTTGATGATGTAAGACAATGGCATATATCTTACATGAAAAAGATTTTTCTTAATAGTGGAAAAATGAAGGTGGGAAATACTTATGAAATGTCTGAAATTAATTATACTCCATCTGTATGTAATAAATGGTTTAAACTTTCAATGTTAAAAAAGAATAATATTTCATTTAATGAAAATATAAAGGTTGGAGAAGATTTATTATTTACTCAAAAGTCTTATATAAGTGCAAAAAAAATAGTTACTAAAGATATAGATATTTATAATTATAGGATTATAAAGAATGATTCGTTAGTAAAAAAAAGTGATATTAAATTTTTTGAAAACTTATTAGAAGTAGAAAAAGAGCTTATTAGGTTATATGATGATAAACATTTAAATAACACAATCATATTAAGACAAATTGAATTTTGGATTGATAGCATATTTTTAAAAATAGAAAATATTCAAGAGAATGAAATAGATAAAGTTATAAACTTAGGCATGGAGTTTTTTGAAATATCAAAAGAAGTTTGCTTTGAAAGAGAAAATTTTAGAAGCATTGAAAGATATTTATTGGCAATTTTATTTAAAAATAAAGATAAAGAAAATATACTTAAGCTAATTAATAAATATTTATTAATTAAACCTAGGAAGTATTTAATTTTAGAAAATGATAAATATTTTAGTTATTTATATAAGGATTTTAAAGAATATAAGGATTTTTTAAATCAAAAGCCTGAAATTGAGAATAAGGTTGAGAATTCATATATAAATGAGAAAAATATATTGGTTCTAAGAGGATACGCTTTTGTAAGGGGATTAGAATTAAGTAATAAGGATGTAATTAAGCGAGAATTAATTTTAAAAGGGAAAAAGCATAAAATTATAAAAAAAATAGAAACTGATTATAGAACTGATTTGACATATTTATTTAGAGGAGATTCTATTAATTATAATTGGAGCGGATATAAACCGATAGAAATTAATTTATCAGAATTAAAAGATGATGAGTATGAAGTATTACAAAGAATTACAATAAACAAAAAAGTTTTTAATATACCATTTGAGTTTAAGTTAGCAGAAATAAGAAACAAGCTTAAAGTTAGGTACATAAAAAATAGAGAAGTATTTTGTAGATTTACAGATGGTAAATATCTAAGCATAAGAATTAAGGCATTAAGTAAAAAGTCATATATAAAGTCAAAATTAAGAAAGATTAAAAGAGATGTAAAATATGATGTAAGTTTATTAAAGAGAAAAAAGTATAAGTCATTTTTGGTTTTAATTTCATATAAATTATTTGGATGGTATTTTAGAAATCAACAAATATGGCTAATGGGTGAAAGAAAAGATACGGCACAAGATAATACTTATCATTTATTTAAATATATAAAAGATAATAAAAAGAATGTAAATGCAAAGTATATAATCGCAAAAGATTCTCAAGATTTAATAAAGATAAAATCATATGGAGATATAGTATGGTATGATAGCGTCTTACATACATTATATCTTTTAACTTGTAAGTTTACTATAAATAGCTATGCTGAAAAACCAAATATGTACACTAAGGAATATATAGATATCGTTAAGTATTATCCTGAGTTTGTAAAAAATAAAAAAGTGTTTTTACAACATGGGGTAATAGGAGTAAGTAGGGTAAATCATGTACTTCATAAAAATAAAGTTAATTATGATTACTTTGTAGTTAGTTCAGAATTTGAAAAAAGACATATAGTAGAAGAGTTTGGCTATGATGAGAAGGAAGTTATAGTTACTGGTTTAGCAAGATGGGATAATTTAAATAATGAGGCAAAGAAAAATAAAATTTTATTGATGCCAACATGGAGATCGTGGATAAAGAGTGAAGAGGAATTACTTAATTCTAATTATTTTAAGACATATTTAGATTTTCTTAATAGTGAAGAATTACATAAGATTTTAAAAGAAAAGAATTATGAGTTAACATTCTATCCACATTATCAAACACAGAAATTGTTAAGTAAAATGAGCGACAATTTTGGAGAAAATATTACTATAGTAAGACAAGGCGAGAAAAGTGTACAAGATCTAATAAATGAAAACTATATATTAATAACAGATTACTCAACAGTTGCTTTTGATTTTGCTTATAGTAATAAACCAGTAATATTTTATCAATTTGATTATGATGAATTTTATTCTAAGCATTATAATGAAGGTCCTATAAATCATAAAAAAGATTTGTTTGGGATTAAAGTATATAATTTAAAAGAATTATCTGAAGCTTTAAAAACAGACTATACATATATCAAATCAAGACATATAAATAAGTACATATTAAAAACAGATAATCACTGTGAAAAAGTTTTTAATTATATAAAATATAATATGCAGGTTTGATTTTATTATTTTATCTACACAAATATATTAAAATTTTAATATTTTACAGATGGAGGGGATTTAATTATGGGGAGTAATATAAATAATAAATTAGATGAAATTACAAAAAGAAGTAAAGTAATAAATTTAGAAGAAGATTATAAGTATATTTTAGAAGTTAGTAAACTATTAATAAATAATATTTTAAATTGGAATAGTGAATCAATTTCTGAATTACTTTATAGTTTACAAAAAGTATATTCTAAAATTAATGATGGTGATTATTTAGATTATATAAAAAATAATGCAATAGATGACTATGATATTATGAGGATCTTTATAAAAAATATAAACGCAGAAGAAGAGCTTATATCTATTTTAAAGTTATATATTAATAATACTACTTTGAAAGATGAATATATAAAAGTAAAAAGTGATTTGGAAAAAAAATCTATATTAATTAATAATAATAAATTAAATTTTGTAATAAATTTGGATAAAATAATAAACACTCTCAAAAAAGTACAAATGTTTTTGCTTTATTGTATTACTAAGCCAGCATTTATTTTTAGGGATGTTTGGTTAATAGGAGAGAGAAGTAATCAAGCAGAGGATAATGGATATGTTTTTTTTAAATATTGTAGAGAAAATCATCCTGAAAAGCCTATATATTATATAATAGAAAAAAATAGTAAACAGGCTTTAAAATTAAAAGAATTAGGTAATATTATATATAGGGATACACTAAAGCATAAGATATATTTACTTCATGCTAATAAATATATATCAGCATATCATTTTTTAAAGTTTTCAACTTTAAAAAATTTTAATAAATTTCAACATTATTATATGAAATATATAAAAGCAACAAGAATTTTTTTACAGCATGGTGTCACAATGAATAAGCCATATTCATTAAATAGGTATGTTGGAAAACATGATTATATAATTATTCCTACTAGTAAAGAGGAAAATCTATTTGTTGAAGAATATGGATATAAAAATACAAATTTATTAAAAACTGGTATGGCTAGATTTGATAATTTAATAGATACATCGAATATGAATGAAAAGAAAATATTATTTATGCCAACATGGAGAGCAGATTTGAAAAATATGTCAGATAAGATGTTTATGCAAAGTGAATATTATAGGGCAGTAAATTCTTTATTAACAAATAAAGAATTAAATAATATTTTAGAAAAAAATAAAATAAAATTAGTTTTTTATTTACATTACGAAATGCAAAAGTTTATAAAATGTTTCAATACTCAGAGCAAAAATATAGAATGTTTAGATATAAATAATAGTATAGTTCAAGAATTGCTTAAGTCTTGTAATTTATTGATAACAGATTTATCTTCAGTAGGATGTGATTTTTCGTTTATGGATAAGCCTGTAATATTTTATCAGTTTAGCAAAGAAAATTTCCATTATGAAATTAATTTAGATACTAGATTTAATACTTACGACGATTTTGGAAAAGTTGTTTTAAGAGAAAATGATGTAATAGATTTAATAAAAAAATGGATTAATAGTTCATATAAGAATATAACACCTATAAAAGAAAATATTTATTTTTATTTAAATGATAGAAATAATTGCAAAAGAATATATGATGAAATAGAAAGATTACCCAAAAAGAGAGTTGAAAATGAATTTGAAGTAGAAATAAAAGATGAAGATAATACTATAGTAGAAAAAAGATATTATGACAGAAATTTCAATTTCAAAAAGAGGGATTACTTTAGAAAAGATGGAAGTAAAAGAATGACGTTGTTTTATAAGGATAGTTATATTTTTAAAGGATATTTATATAATGAAGAAGAAAAATTATTTGCAGAATATAAATACTATAAAAATATAATATATAAGAAAAAATATTATACTATTATGAAAGACAATAAAAAACATATTGAATTTATTCAACATAAAAACGGAAATTTAAAATATAAAATTATTTATTTTAATGATGGTAAAACCTTGAAAAATAAAACTCAATATCGATATGAGGGGGGAAGTATAATGAGAAATGAACTTTATTATTCAACAGGTGAGCTAAAAAGAAAAATAATTTATAATGAAAATGGAAAACCAATTGAGGCCTTTTTCTATGATAAGGATGGAAATAAAGAGAGATATTATCAGTATTATGTAAGTGGAAAAGTAAAAAATAAAATTTTCTATAATAATATGGGACAGTTGGAAAAAGAAGTTGTTTTATCAGAAATTGATGAATCCATAATAAAAGTTAAAAAATATATAATAGAGAGTGAGAAAAATGCAGTTTAATTTAGATTTAAAAGGTAGTTGTGTTACTAGAGAAGCACTTGAGCATACTAGCAAAATAGATATAAATAAATATTGGTTTCAAAAACCTTTAGTGAGTATATTTTCTGAGGAGTTAAATATTAGTGAAGATAATATTCAAGAGTTAAAATTACTATTGGCAAATATGAATATGAGTAATTTTATAATTAGAACTCAAACAGAATCAATTAAAAAAAGTTTTTTTAATGAGTATGAGAAAAAAGATTATTTTTTAATTGATTTAATAGATGAAAGAATGTCTCTTATGGAAATAAATGAAAATACATATATAGAGTATAGAAGACATATTTATAACTTTTTAAAAGATTTTTATAATATAAAAGTAGTAAAAAATAATTTTAATTTATTTAAAAAAGCATGTGATTGTTTTTTTAATGAGTTGCTTAAATATTATAAAGAGGAAGAAATAATACTTCACAAGGCATATGCAATAACTAAATTAAAGATAAATGATACAATATACGAACTAGAGGAGTTTTTCTATGATAAGGATGAAAAAGTAAAGAGATACTATTCAAATGAAAATGCAAATAATTTTAATGAATTTTTTTCTCAATGTTATGAATATATTGAAAGAAATTGGCCTAAAGTTAAAGTAATAGAAATTGACATTGAAAAGTGTTTTTTAGATATAGATCATAGATTAGGTAATAATTTTTTTCATTATGAAGAGGAGTATTATATTTCATTTTTAGAACAATTATTTGACATATTAAATAATAATTATAATCATGAAAGAGTTGCAAAAATTATAGAGAAAAATAAAAAGAATATAGAGAAGAAATTTAATTTTGATCAGAATGACAAGTTAATAGAATATAAAGATATAAATGGACAAATTTTATTAAAGAAAGAGTTTTTAAATAATTCTCTAAAAAAGGAGTGTTTTTATTCTGAATTAGGAGAACTAGAAAAAATAGTTGAATACCAAAATAATAATGTATCAAATGTAAAAATATATGAATGTGATAAAAAAATAAAAGAAATGACTTATACAAATGGGCTTTTATATGAAATAAAGTATTATAATTTTAATGGAAAAATAAGAAGAAAAATACATTACTCTAAATTCAGTCCTATAGGTGTACCACAGATAGAGGAAAAGTTTAATTCAATGGGTATAAGAACAAGTTATAAAACTTTTTACTCAACTGGAGAGATGAGTAGAATAAATAAATATGATAAAAAAGGACTATTAGAAAAAATATATTACCTTAATAAAAATGGTTGTGTATATAAGGAGAAAATATATTCTGATGGATTAATTAAATTAGAAATATCATATAAGGAAAATAAAGTTGATAAAGAAATAGTGTACTCAAACGAAGGTTTAAAAATTGAGATTTTTAAATATAATGAAGAAGGTACTCTTGTAAGTCATATGAAAAGAGAAAATAAAAATACTAATTGGAAGGATATAGAAGTAGAGTCCTGAGGTTTTTTATAAGAAATAAATTTATATATTATTAAGAGAGAGTATTTATATAATTATAACTAAAATTTGAATATATAAGAAAAGGGAGGGGAAAATATGGCGATTCTTGTTACCGGAGGAACTGGATATATAGGAAGTCATACAATAATAGACTTAATTGAAAATAATGATGAAGTTATAATAGTTGATAATTTATTAAATAGTTGTTATGAGGTATTAAATAGAATAGAATTAATATCTAGCAAGAAAATTAAGTTTTATAAAGTAGACTTATTAAATAAATGTGAACTAGAAAAAATTTTTGAAGAAAATAAAATAAATGCAGTTATACATTTTGCAGCTTTAAAAGCAGTAGGGGAATCAGTAGAATTACCTTTAAAATACTATGAAAATAATATTGTAGGAACCATAAATTTGCTTCAAATAATGGAAAAATATAATGTTAAAAAATTTGTTTTTAGTTCATCAGCAACAGTATATGGTGAAGTAGAAAAAATGCCAATTCATGAAAATAATAAGTTAGCTGTAACTAATCCATATGGAAGGACAAAATTGATTGTTGAAGATATTTTAAGGGATATTTATAATTCGGATAATTCATGGGGGATTGTTATATTAAGGTATTTTAATCCTGTAGGGTCTCATAAAAGTGGAATTATAGGAGAAGATCCTAAAGGAGTACCTAATAACTTAATGCCATATATAACTAGAGTAGCTATAGGTAAAATGGAAAAATTAAATGTGTTTGGAAATGATTATCCAACTGTGGATGGAACTGGTGTTAGAGATTATATACATGTAACAGATTTGGCTAAAGGACATATTAAAGCATTAGATAAAATAAGGTTGAATAATGGGATTTTTGAATATAATTTAGGAACAGGAGAGGGATACAGTGTTCTTCAACTTATTGATGTTTTCTCAAAAGTAAATAATGTTAATATAAATTATGAAGTTATAGAACGAAGAGAAGGTGATGTAGCAATATGTTATGCTGATGTAGAAAAAGCTAGAAAAGAATTAGGATGGATTGCCGAAAAAAATATAGAAGATATGTGTATAGATGCTTGGAATTGGCAGACTAAAAATCCAAACGGGTATATGGAGAGTCTTAAGGAAAAATAAAAATATAGACTAGTTATATGGAATAAAAATAGATGATGAGTTGTAATATAACAGTATTAATATTAGAACTTAAAATTAGTAAGGAAATTTAAGGATAATATATTTATTATATAAGTAGCAATTTTATTTATAATAAAGGTTTATAGTTTTTATATAAAATATAGTAATCATTTAAGTATATAACATCTATAAATATTTTTAATCATAAAATACCCTATAACTATAGAAATTAAATAGTTGAGGGTATTTTATTTATGTGAAGAAAAAAAGTGAACTTATTCTTGAGGACTTTTGGAGTTAGATTGAAACTATAAATATTATGAATAATAAAAGGTTTAGTAAAGCTATTGCTTATAGTGTAGTTGAAACTTGCAGGAGTAATAATATTAATGTATTCCACTATTTAAATAATTAGTTTAAATTATTATATAATATAAATTTTATTCAGAATCTGTAACTTTGAGAGTAAAATCTTCATTGGTAAGGAAGTTTACATGAGTAATGCTATAACAAGAATAATAAACAAAGAAATGAGGAGCCTTTCTAGTTAGGGAGCTCCTTTAATTATATGGTAAATTTATCTATTAAGTTATTACAAAGATAATCAGTGGATCTTGTTGAAATGTGGAAGCACATTAATAAAAAAAGAAACAAAGAAAGTTGATATTATACAAGGGTGCCGCGAAACGCGCCCCCTTTATTTGTTTAAGGTTATATTAAATGAAATATTTAAAAAAATATACTTAGTAAGAGTATTCTTATGATTTTATTTGAAAATAAAGTATAGTGACATCAGTTTAAAATAATAAACAATTAAGGCTGAAGCAAAGATTATAGGAATTATATAAAATAGATTTTTAACATAACATTTAATATATTATTTTATCGATATATTTAGAAACTAAAAAATGGGAGGACTTATGAGAAAGAAAAGTAAAAGAATATTTTCTTTATTAGTATTAATACTTTTTGTAATGCAATTGGGTATTAATCCTTTTATTACTTATGCTGATGTTAATAATGAAGATGCAGAAAAAACTAATTACAATGAAAGTACAGATTCACAAGAAATAGAAGTAAAGAATATTTACTTTAATAGGAATGAATTTAGGGTTGGAGAAACTTTAGAAATATTTGCAGATACATAAAATGTATCTGAAGAAAATACTATATATGCATTTCTTTGGGCTCCATAGACTCCATTTTACTATAAATTAAGTTATAATGAGGAATTAGGCTTATATACTGCAAGTGTAGAAATAGAAGAGAGCTTTGTTTATAAAACTTTAAATTTAGTTGGAATAGAAGTAAATAAAATAATTCCAATTACAAATGAAAGTGGAATTATTGATGAAGAGGCTCCTATAATAAATTCAGTTAAGTTTAGTAAATCAAAAGTAAAACCAGGTGAAAAATTAGAACTTTATATTGATGCTACAGATAAGGGTTTAGGAATAAGTGATGTATATGTTATGCTAAATATTGGCGAGCATTGGGATGAATATCATCTAAGATATGATGAGAAATTAGGAATATATAAAGTTTCATTCGATATAACAGAAGATATGTTAGGTAGTGAAGTTAAGATATATGAATTAAGAGTTACTGATAGAGGAAACAATAGGCATTCAGAAACACCTTCAATTACGTGTATTGTAGATAAAAATGGAGAGATAAGTCCAGAAGAACCTTCAAAGCCAGGAGAACCATCAAGTCCTAAAGTACCTGTTATTAATGAAGGAACCGATATAAAAGAAGTTATTGAAGAAATAAAAGCTTCAGAAGAAAAAGAAATTAAAGTTGAAGTAAATAATAAGGAAAAAATAGTTGATAAAGAAGTATTCAAAGCAATAGCTGGCACAGATAAAAATATATCTTTTACACAAGAAGATGGAACAGTTTGGACATTTAGTGGAAAAGATATTAAAACAGATAAATTAAATTCAGTTAAATTATCTGTAAGTAATATACCAACAAAAGAAGCTAAAGTTGAAATTGAAAAGTTAACTGGTGATGCTGTATTTATAAAGTTTGACCACCATGGAGTTTTACCAGGGAAAGCATCAGTAAAAGTGCAAGTTGATAAGAAAAAAGATCTTGTAGGAAAAAATTTAACTTTCTATTATTATAATCAAGAGACTAAAAAGATAGAAAAAATAAGTGATAATGTTGCTGTAGATGAAAATGGGTATGTTATTGTAGAAATATATCATTGTAGTGATTACTTCTTATCAGAAAGATCAGATTTAGCATATGTTGAAGAAGATGAAAATAAATCTCCAGTAGAAGAAGGTAAAGAAGAGAGTAGTAAGCCTTCAACAGGAGTAGATAAAGACGATAATCAAAAACGAAATGATGTTATAGGTAATACTAATTCAAATGAGAAAAATGAAGCAATTAATAATTTTTCACAAGAAGTCTTACCTAAAACAGGTTCAGTGGTTTCAAGTAATATATTAGTTGTAGTTTCTATCTTAATGGTAACTACAGGATTAATATTTTATAGAAGAAAAGCTACTAATTAAGAAAAGTATAGTAAGTTATTAATTAGTATAATTTATAGATTAGAATTTTTAACAATGCCCATAGTAAAACATTATAGTGTTTTACTATGGGTTATGTTATATTAGTCAAATTCAATCAACAGTTTTGATACACAAAGAGCAGCAGCAGCTAAAGCACCATTATAGTTATTATATTCTTTAATTAAAATATCTTGTTTTTTATAGGATGATAGTAAATTAATGTTTTGATTTAAGAATTCATTTAATAGATTTTTTAATAAAGGTTCTTTGAATAATTCTCCATGAATTACTATTTTATTTGCATCAATCAACATGGATAAATTATTAATTGTAATTGAAAGATATTTAATTGCAGAGTGAAGTATATTTATTACACCTTCATCTCCTAAGCTATATGCTTTTAATACTGTTTCTATTGTTATTTTATTTTTATCTGTAACTAATTGTTTTAGATATGTAATCTCAGAGTTCTCAAAAAGTATTTGAGACTTTTTAATAATCCAAGCTTCACTACCATAGGTTTGTAAGCAGCCTCTTTTACCACATTCACATAATTCTCCATCTGGATGAACAACTATATGTCTTATTTCACCAACAAGAAAGTTATCTTTAGCATAAAGTTTACCATTGTACATATATGAGCAAAACATTCCTCTGCTAACATGGAAAAATATAAAGTTACTATCAGTACCAGTAAAGCTAAATAATCTTTCTGCTAATGTCATGCATTTAACGTTGTTTTCAAAGTAAATTGGTAAATTAATGTTGTCTAACAGAACTTTAATATTGAAGTTTTTCCAAAAATTATTGTTACTTATTATTTTTTTCTCATTTTCATCAAAATGACCAGGAAGTGCTATTCCAATTCCTTTTGGATTATATTCTTCGCAGGATTTAATAAATTCTTTTAGTTCATTAATATAAAATTCTTCAGTTAAAGTATCAGAAAAATCATAAGTATCTGCTAAGATAGTTTTTTCTTTAAAAGTTTTTCCCATATTATCAGTTAGACAAAATGATATATACTTTGGAGATAATTCAGTACCTATATAAAAACTATAATTAGAGGATATACCTAATAATATCTTTTTTCGACCAGATTTATTTTCTTCTGGGACAACTTCTCCGATTTCATGAATAAGGTTTTCTTGTATCATGTAACCAGTAATTTCGCTAACTGTTGCAGGAGTAATTCCAGTTTCATTTGAAATATCAATTCTAGAAATAGGTCCTTTAGCATATATTTTATCTAAAATTTTAAATCGTAATTTTTGTTGGTTTTTTGTAAGTTTCATAATACTTCTTTAATACCCTCCTTCCTAATATAATAATATTATATAACATTAATTATAATTTATAAACAATTAAACTTATTTTATAATAAATTTAATTGAAGTTAATTATAAAATATTATTGACACACCATATTTTTTAATATATTTATTAATTAATAAATAATTATTTATTATTAATCTACCTTATGAAAATGTTTTAATAAGTTATATAAGTTATTTTTTATAATTAATTAAAGGAGAGGTTATTATGAAAAAACTAAATGAGTTTCTTGAAGAAAAAATGTTGCCTATAGCTGCTAAGTTAGGGGCAAACAAAGTATTAATTTCAATACGTGATGGTATAACATTAAGTATGCCACTAATTATTATTGGTTCGTTATTCATGATAATAGCAAGTTTTCCAGTTAAAGCATGGACTGATTGGTTGACAGCGGTAGGAATTGATACTTATTTATGGAAGGGTGTAGATGGGAGTTTCGGATTAATGGGTCTAGTAGCAAGTTTTGGAATTGCAAATAGTTTAGCTCGTCAAAATAAAGTTGATGGAGTTTCAGCCGGTATTATAGCATTATCATCTTTTATCATTGTTACACCTTTTGTAAGTGGTGAGACAGGTACAGGCATTCCAGTTGGCTACATGGGAAGTAAAGGTTTATTTGTAGCTATGATTCTTGGTATTGTTTCAGCTTTAATTTTTAGCTGGTTTATAAAACGTAATATTCAAATTAAATTACCAGATTCTGTTCCACCTGCAGTAGCTAGAAGTTTTAGTGCTTTAATTCCAGGTGCAGCTATTATAACTTTATGGTTAGTTGTTTTTGCGATTCTTGATAGAGTTAATATTGGTAATATTCATGATTTAATGATGATAATTTTAGGAAAACCACTAGGATTACTTGGTAATAACATATTTGGAACAATTATTGCAATTCTATTAAATAGTTTATTCTGGTTCGTTGGTATTCATGGAGGAAACGTTGTAAACAGTATTCTCCAACCTATTTGGTTAATGAATTCAGATGCAAACCGTTTATTATTCCAAGCTGATAGTGCAGCTAATTTACCAAATATTATTACACTACCATTTATAGATAATTTTGTATATATGGGTGGCGGTGGAGCTACAATTGGGTTAGTAATTGTTATTGCGATTATTGCTAGACGTAGAAATGCAAGTAAAATGACTAAAGCTATGGCACCATTAACTTTAACACCGGGGATATTTAATATTAATGAACCTGCTATGTTTGGTTTACCAATAGTAATGAATGTTTCATTAATAATACCATTTATTTTAGCACCAGTAGCAAATGCGATAATATCATATGTGGCAATGGCTTCGGGGTTAGTTGCAAAAACTACAGGTATAACAGTTTCTTGGACAATGCCACCAATTCTTAGTGGATTCCTTACAACTGGAAATCATATAAGCGGAGCTGTATTGCAAATAGTATGTATACTTGTAGACGTAGCAATTTATTGGTTCTTCTATAAAGCAGTTGAAAAGCAAAACTTAGCTTTAGAAGCAGCTGAGGAAGTTGAAGTTAATAATAACATAATGGGTTAATTTATTTATAATAATTAAATGAAAAATATAAAAAATTAGAATTAAATTAGTTATTTAAATAAGTGATAAACGATTTAAATAAAGATCAGTAAATAGTTAAATAAAAACAGTAAATTAAATAAATACAATAATTTAAATGATTTTTGGAGGAGTAATTATGGGTAAAAGATTAATTAGTGCAAATGCTTCGGAGATACTAAATATGACCGCAGCTGAATTAAAACAAAGTATTAAAGCTAGTGAAGGGAGAACCATTCTTTCAGAGAATGTGGCACCAAGAGAATCCTTTATCGGTGATATTACTAACTCTGAAATTGCTAGGGCTTTCGGAGCAGATTTAATTTTACTTAATGGGGTAGATGTTTTGAATCCATATATTTTTGGATTAGATATGAAAGAAGGAAATTTTGTGGATCAATTACATCGTTTAGTAGGACGACCAATAGGAGTAAACTTAGAACCAGTAGATTTAGATGCAGATATGGCAGAAGATATTTTAACTATCAGCAAAGGTAGACAAGCTAATTTAGAAACAATTCAAGAAATTGAAAAACTTGGTATGGACTTTGTTTGCTTTACTGGAAATCCTGGTACAGGAGTTACAAATTCACAAATAGAAAAAACAATTCATCTAGCAAAAGAACATTTTTCAGGATTAATTATTGCAGGCAAAATGCATGGAGCTGGTGTTAACGAGCCAGTTGCAGACATAAAGGCAGTAGAAAAGTTTATTGAGGCAGGTGCAGATATTATTTTAGTTCCTGCAGTTGGAACAGTACCAGGATTTGATGATTCAGAATTAAAAGAAGTAGTTAAAGTAGCACATAGTAAAGGTGCACTTGTATTAACTGCAATAGGTACTAGTCAAGAAAGTTCTGATGAAGATACTATTAAACAAATTGCAATTCGCAATAAAATTTGTGGCGTAGATATTCAACATATTGGTGATGCAGGTTATGGTGGAGTTGCACCTTTTGAAAATATTTTTGCTATGAGTAAGGCAATTCGTGGTGTTCGTCATACTGTATCAATGATTGCTCGTTCAATTAATCGCTAATCATTTGAATAAAATAGACGATAATTAAAATATACGGAAGGTTAGTTTTAATTTTAACTTACCTTCCTATATTACTAAATTTACAGAGATTTTAGTAATAAAATTATAAAAGGGGTGTATAAGAATGAAAAAAACAATTATGTTAGTATGTGCAGCTGGAATGAGCACAAGTTTAATGGTTACTAAAATGCAAAAAGCGGCGGAAGCTAAAGGTATTGAGGCTGATATATTTGCTGTTTCAGCTAGCGAAGCAGATAGTTATTTAAATGAGAAGAAAGTTGATGTATTGCTTTTAGGGCCACAAGTACGTTTTATGAAAAAACAATTTGAAGAAAAGGTTGCACCATTAGGTATTGGATTAGATGTAATACAAATGACAGATTACGGTATGATGAATGGAGAAAAAGTATTGGATCAAGCTATAAGATTAATTAAGAATTAGTTTGTAAAGCAATTACTTTTAAAAGGAGTGTTAATTTTGGAAGAACAAGAAAATTTACAAGTAGTTATGGAGTTAATTATGTATGGAGGAGATGCTAAAAGTAATGCTATGGAAGCTATCCAAGCTGCAAAAGATAGAGATTTTGAATTAGCTAAAGCTAAAATTTCTGCTGCAGAAGCTTCATTATTAAAGGCACATCATTCTCAAACAGCAATGTTAGCTAAGGAAGCTCAAGGTAATAAAACTGAAATTACATTATTGATGGTACATGGTCAAGATCACTTAATGACTTCAATGGCATTTACAGATTTAGCAAAGGAATTTGTTGAAGTTTATAAACGTATGAACGAAAAGTAATGTACACGACTAAGAATATATTTTTATATAAAAGCCCATAGTAGAATACTATATTTGTTCTACTATGGGTTTTTATAATTTATAAGTAAAAAATATGTTAAGTGTTTTAGATTAATTTAATAGTAGTAAAGGCAGGGCAAAGCTTAAGTTAAAAAGTGTTAAAACTTCCTAATTTTAAAATTTATTAATATATAATTCACTTGTAAGAAGAGTAAGGGGGGATTTATAGATGAAACATATACTATAGTTAAATCTCTTGATAAATCTAATTTAATTGATTTAATTAAGAATGCGGAAGAAAAGATTAAATCAGATTATACACACTCAACTTGGGCTATTTTTGAAGGAGCACTTACCAATGCAAAGGCTATATTAAATCAAGCTGATGCAACATCAGAAATAATTACTAAGGTTTATACAGATTTAAATACATTTATGAATTCACTTGTATTACAAGGAAATAAAAATAATTTAAATACTACTATTGAAGAAGCTATAAAAATTGCTGATAAAGCTGTTATAGGAACAAAAAATGGCAATTATAAAGAAGAGGACAAAGAAGTATTTTTAGCAGCTATAAATGAAGCTAAGATGGTACTTTTCTCAGATGATGCTAGTCAAACTTAACTATTAATTTATAAATTATGCGTAATTAATTATACTTAGTAGTTTGTAAGAAATTGCATCAATAATTATTTATTATCAATCTGGGGGATTGTTATGATAACAGAGGTATTTAAAAGTAATAAGAAGATTAAAAGGCATATTATTGCATCATTTATTATTATTTTGTTCTTTGTGTTCTTATACTTTTTCAATGGAATAGAAAAGATAGAATTAATTAATAGTGCTGGTACAAGCTATGAAAAGGCTATTGTTGTAGAAATTGTAGAGGATAATATACAAGAAGATGGACAAAGATCCAAATAAAATAGAAAAGATATTTACATTAAAAGATAAAAGCGCTAAGAAAAACTATTTTAGTGTTATGGAAGACATGCAAAGAGAGTATATGGATGTTACAAATATGATAATTAAACATGCTGCAAATGAATTGAAATGTGAATTAAATGATAATATTTTTATTTCATTAATTGATCATATATCTTTTGCCATAGAAAGATATAATAAAGGAGTAATCTTACAAAATAGATTGTTATGGGAATTTAAAAAGTTTTATCCAGAAGAATTTAAAATCAATACAATTAATGAATATATATAATGAATAATATTAATTTGAATTAAATACAATATATGCTAAAATAAACTTATAAGGGATTACTAAGTTGTAATAATAAATAAAATTTAAAAATCAATTAAATATAGTACAAATTAAAATACAGAAGTAATAAAAATATCAATGAATAGCTAAATTTATAGGAGTATTGGGAAGAAAAAAATGTCTTAATAAAAGTAGAGGTGAGTTTTTGGAAGAAAATATGATTGAAAATAAGATGATATATTTAGATCATGCAGCAACAACATCTATTAATGAAGAGGTTCTTAAAGAAATGATGCCGTATTTAACTAATCAGTATGGAAATCCATCTTCCATTTATAGTTTTGGACGGAAAAGTAAAAAAGCAATAGAAAAAGCAAGAGAGCAAATAGCAGCGACTATAAATGCTAAAAAGAGTGAAATTTACTTTACAAGTGGGGGAACAGAATCTGATAACTGGGCAATTAAGGGTATTGCTGGATATTATAAAAAGAAGGGGAAACACATAATTACTTCTTCAATAGAACATCATGCAGTTATCAATAGTTGTAAACGATTAGAAAAGGAGGGCTTTGAAATAAGCTATTTGCCAGTTGATAAGGATGGAAAAATATCAATTGAGGATTTAAAAAAATCTATAAGAAAAGATACTATTTTAATAAGTATCATGATGGCAAATAATGAAATAGGAACTATAGAGCCAATTGCAGAAATAGGGAAAATAGCTAGGGAAAAGGGAATAATATTTCATACAGATGCAATACAAGCTGTTGGATGTATTACTATAGATGTTGAAGATTTACAAGTTGATTTATTATCAATATCAGCACATAAATTTTATGGTCCAAAGGGGGTAGGAGCTTTATATATCAGAAAAGGTATAGGCATTGATTCTCTTATGGATGGTGGAGAGCAAGAAAAGGGAAAGCGTGGAAGCACAGAAAATGTTTCGTCTATTGTTGGTATTGGAAAGGCTATTGAATTAGCAAATAAAAACTTAATTGAATATCAAGAGAAGTTATGTTGCTTAAGAGATGAAGCTATAATTCAGATTTTAAAAAACATACCAAATACAAAATTGAATGGACATGCCATGGATAGATTACCTGGAAATGTTAACATCCTCTTTGAAGGAATGGAGGCAGAAACAATGATACTAAAGCTAGATAAAATGGGATTTGCAGTATCAAGTGGAGCAGCCTGTTCTTCAGGATTAACAGAGTCTTCACATGTACTTAAAGCAATAGGCTTATCTCATGAAAAGGCACAATGTTCACTTAGATTTACATTTGGAGAAGAAAATAATATAAAAGACGTAAAAAAATTAGTTGAAGCGCTAAAGAAAATTTATTTTAACTAAAAACTTATAAATTATTTACAATAAAATGCTGAGAGATATTTTAGTGAAAATCACTTTTTACTCTTTAACTCTTTCACTATTTTGCTCAGCAAAATACAGGGGGATTATATGAGAAATACTTATGGAGAACTTATTAATGAATTGAAGGACAACCATAGCATGGTAATGATGACAAGGCTTTCATCTAAAAGGGGAAAGAAAATAGAAAAAATATTATTAGATTTAAATAAAGAGGACTTATTAGATATTGATGAAGATATGAAAAATGCAATAAATAAAGCAATAGATAAAAAGACTCCAGAACTTATCATACATAATGATGAAGAGCAAATTTTAATAGAGCCATTTTTTCCAGAAGCAAGATTAATTATCTTTGGAGGCGGAAATATTTCAGAGCATCTTGTGGATTTAGGAGCTAAAATTGGATTTAAGGTAACAGTTGTAGATGATAGATTATCCTATGCAAATAAAGAAAGGTTTCCATTAGCAACAGAAGTAATCTGTGAAAGCTTTGAAAATGTTTTTGAACAAATAAATGTAAATCAAAATGATTATGTAGCAATTGTTACAAGAGGACACAAATATGATAAAGAATGTCTTAGAGCAGTTTTAAATATAAAACCAGAATATCTAGGAATGATAGGATCTAAGAGAAGAGTTCAAGGAATTAAAGATCAATTTAAAGAAGAAGGATATAGTGCAGAGCTATTAGATAAAATATGTTCTCCAATAGGATTCAGAATTGGGGGAATTACACCATTAGAAATTACAATATCTATTATTTCTCAGATTATTGCACAAAAAAGGCTAGGTATATCAGATATGATAGCTTGTGCAAATGCTAAAAAAAGAACAAATTATTCTGATATGGATATTAAAGTCTTAGAAAACCTTGCAAAAGAAGATGAAGAAAGAAGAGCAATTGTTACAGTAACATCAACAAAGGGGTCTACACCAAGAGGAGCAGGAGCTAAAATGATTATTTGGCAAAATGGGAAAACACTTGGAAGCATAGGCGGAGGATGTAGTGAAGGAGAGGTAATTTTTGCAGCAAGGGATTTAATAGAGGAAGTTGAAGAAGGAAGCTTTATGACAATGCAAGTTGATATGACAGGAGATGTAGCAGAAGATGAAGGAATGGTTTGTGGTGGGATAATGAATGTGCTTATAGAAGTATAATAAATCATTTCTTTACTCTTTATTTTATAATTAATTAAAGTTATATATTATTTCAAAAACTAAGAAATACAAGTGTTTTTTAATTTAAATCGTAGTATAGTCAAAGGATCTAACGTTAGGTCCTTTGACTATATTATAAGTTTTATAGATTTTTATGTGGTTTTAAAATTAAATATAGTAGATGTTTATTCAATACAAAAGAAACAAATTTTATAAATAATCAACAGAAATTTTACAAACTATCTTTTTTATTTGAGAAGGTGAGTTTTTCATAATAGCAACTTTATGAGCATCAGTAGGCCAACAAATCATAAAGTCACCAGGATTTAAATAATATGTTCCATCAGCTTCTCCATTATAAAAGGCAATATCTTTTTCATTATTATAAGGAGTTTGAACTTTAAGTTTATCTATAGAAGATGTAGAAATACCCTCAATACCTTCTAAAATATAATGTACATCCAGATATTTTTTATGTGCTTCAAATATACATTCATATTCAGGTTTAGATATGAGTGATACTGGGTTATAAAACAGTTTATTTTCTTCATAAACGATAGTTGAAGTAGGTATATTTTCTATATTAAGTTTTGAAAGTTCCTGTAAAGCTTTATAAATTATTGAAAAAGATTTGTAGTTATAGATATTTTTTATATTATCAATTATCATAAATGCCTCCAAAATTATTATCTTTTATTAAATTATAAATAGCTCCAATCAATCCCGCATTATTTCCTAAATTTGCGGAAGTGATTTTTAAATGCCTTTTGAAGCTAGGCATAATCATGTTAAATACTTTGTTACGTAGAGGAGTAATAAAATAAGCTTCTTGACTACTTACTCCGCCACCTATTATTACAAGGTCAGGATTAAAAATATGAATTAATCCTACTAATCCTATAGAAATATCATCTATCCACTTATTTACTATATATTTTATGTCACTGTTACCTAATTTTACTTGTTCAAATATGAATTTCCCATTTATCTTCTCAGTTTTATTAAATGGATAAGATGGAAGGGAGTTTAGTAAGTCGTTTACATTATTAACTAAAGTTGTAGTTGATGCATATTGTTCATAGCATCCGAAATTTCCACAAGTACATTTTTTCCCACTTTTATCTATAGAGAAGTGTCCAAGTTCTCCAGCTAATCCGATTTTTCCAGAGAGAATTTTACCATTACAAATAATTCCGCCGCCTACACCAGTTCCAATGGTAATCATAATTACATTAGAATAGTTTACTGCACTTCCCTTCCAGCATTCACCGATAACAGCACAATTTGCATCATTAGCTACTGAAACTGGTACAGAATATTTATTTTGTACAATATCTTTTATCGGAGTAGAAATCCAATTATCTATATGCCCAGCGCTTCCAATTACTGTACCACTATAAGTATCTATTTGACCAGTGGCAGAAATTCCGATACCAATTAGGTTATTTGAATCTAAATTATTGTTTTCTAGGAATATATCTATTGATTTTAATACAGTATCAATAATTGGAGTTTTATAGTGATCAAAGTCAACAGAAAAAGCTGTGGATTTAATAAGATTACCATCTGATGTAATTAACCCAATTTTAACATCTGTTCCACCAATATCAACACCTAAATAAATTTTATACATTATTTATTACCTCAATAGCATTAATAAATCTTTGGGCAATTTCTAATGGCCTAGTAATAGCTCCACCTACTACAACAGCATATGCACCAGATTCTAACATTTGTACAGCTTGTTCTGGATAATGTATTTTACCTTCGGCAATTACAGGTATATCAATTGTTGAAGATAACCTTTTAACTAGATCAATATCTGGAGCATTAATTTTAGGTGAATAGCTTGTATAGCCACTTAAGGTTGTCCCAACAAAATCTACACCACACTTCCAAGCATTTATTCCTTCTTCATAGGTAGAAATATCAGCCATAAGTATAATGTCTGGATATTTATTTTTTATATCAGTTATAAATTCGTTTATAGTACTTCCATCTCCACGTTTACGCATTGTACAATCTAGAGCAATAATATCAGTATCAACTGAAACAAGTTCATCTATTTCTTTCATAGTTGGAGTGATATATGAATCGTATCCTTCATACTCAATTTTAATAATACCTATTACAGGTAGAGAAGTTTCTTCTTTTATTGCTATGATATCACGTATGCTATTTGTGCGGATACAAGGAGAACCAGCTTTTTTAGCAGCACGAGCCATTAGATACATTATAGATCTATCTTCTACGTATAGAGGTTCTGATGGAAGAGCTTGACAAGATATTATTAGCTTACCTTTTATTTTTTCTAATATTTCATATTTTTTATATTTCATAGATGAAAATCTCCTTTAGATAATTATATTTTGTTTTTTTAATGTATTTTTTAATACTGTAGCCATAATGTTATAACCATTTGCATTTGGGTGAAGACCATCATATGTAATGCCTTCAAGTAGTAAAGTTGTTCCTGGGACTACAGTTGTATGATAATAATCAACATAAATAAGATTTTTTTCTTTGCTATAACTATATAGAAAATCATTAAAGTCACAAATGAATTTTTTACGTTTTGCCTCACATAATGAAATAGGAATATTAATAGGTAATAAAGAAACCATAATAGGAATTGAAGATGTCTTATCAAATTGTTCTATGATATCTATATAATTTTCTTTTGCTTTTGTTAAAACATCACTATAGGGGAGACCAGGTAGTTGTCTCCAATAATCACCTTCTAAGTCTAAGGAATCATTAATTCCTATACCGATGATACAGTATTTTGGAGATAATTGTAGGGCATCAGCCCAAAGCCTTTGGGATAAATAGGTAGTAGTGTCTCCGCCTATTCCTCGATTAATAATTAGTTGCCCAGGCTTATTAAAATATGCACTTAATTCCCAGTAATGAGTAATAGAATCCCCTATGAAAAGAAAATCAGGTTTTAATTTATTTTCTATTAGAGTATGATTTTTTATATCAAATTCTTTTCGGCGGGTATCTGCAGATACATTTAATGAAAAATAACCAGGGCTAACATAATCATGTCCAACTTTCATAATATAAAAAACTTTCTCCTTTCAATAGAATTTAATATTTATATTTTGAATTATATTATTAAGAAAAATTTTTATAAATAGGTTAAATGAGTAATTATAGTACAAAACAACTAAATTATAATTGAATTAAGTAAAGTGATATATTATAATTGTTGTAATATTCTGTATAATAAGGTGGGAATTGCTTATGAATAATTCATTTATTAATTCTATAAGATTTAATTTTCTTTATATTGATAGATACTCCTTTGGTAAGTCCTGGGTATACCCTGAAAGTTATTTACCATATGGTATGTTAAGATACGTTATAAAAGGAAATGCTATATTCTTTATTGATGGGAAGGAATTTGAAGTAAAGGAAGGGGATATTGTTTATCTTCCAGTTGGATGTAAATTATCTTGTCATGCGCTTAATGATGATTTTTCTTTTTATAGCATAAGATTTGCAACATCAGTAAATTATGATGGAGGAGATTTACTAACAGATTATTTTCATATACCTACAGTAATTCATGATATAAATGATGAGGGTAGAATGTATTTTGAAAAAATGTATAAATGCATAAAGACAGATCATGATTCAAGGATGTTTTGGGTTAGAGGATATCTAGAATTAATTATAGGATATGTTATTGATAAGGGTAAGAGGAATATTGATATTGATAAAAAAGAATTGATTGGAGAAGAAGAATTTTCTTTAGAAAGAATTAAAAATAGAACAAGAAAATCAGATGTTAGCTTAGATCCAAGAATACAGGTTGTTGTAGATTATATAATTTTACATCCTACAGAGCAATACACAATTTCAAAAATGAGCAGGATGGCTGAGCTAAGTGAATCACGATTTAGAACATTATTCAAACAGCAAGTTGGAAAAAATCCTTTAGAATATTTAAATGAAATAAGAGTTATGACAGCTGCAAGAAAGTTATTGGTTTCAGGAGATAATATAAGTGATATAGCATATGAAGTAGGATATGAAGATGCAAATTATTTTAGTAGAATATTTAAAAAATATTTTTGTATTACTCCAAAACAATATAGGGATAATGCTAAAGAATAACTATATAATAGTTAATTTATCCTATAAAAAATAGAAATTTATATTGTATCAACTTATGATTAAAAGTATAATTTTGTAGATTTATTTTTAAGTATAATATAGATATTGATAGAAAGGGCATTTGTATTGATACAAGTGCTTTTTTTATCCCAATATAAACATAAAGCAATATAAAATAGTACTTGAGTTGAGAGACAAAAAGAGTAATAAAAAAATGTTTTGTGCTAATATTTAATGTTTTGTATGTAGAAAAGTACAAAATGGTAATATATACTAAGTTTAGAAGTAAAGCTTTACAAGAAACTTCATTATCAAGGAGGATAAAAATGAAAAAAAGGTTATTAAGCATTATGTTGACGGTGATTATGGGGGCAACGTTACTTGTAGGGTGCGGAGGAAACTCTTCTAAGGGTAGTGCAGCCGAAGCAGAACCAGGGAAATTAAAGGGAGAAATTACGTTTTGGCATTCTTTTACGCAAGGAGCAAGATTAGAAACTATACAAGCAGTGGCGGATCAATTTATGAAAGATAATCCTGATGTAAAAATTAATATTGAAACTTTTTCTTGGGGAGATTTTTATACAAAGTGGACAACCGGTCTTGCTTCAGGAAATGTACCAGATATGAGTACGGCTCTCCCAGGTCATGTTGTTGAAATGATGGATGCCGAAGCAATTATTCCAGTAGATGATGTTATTGATAATATTGGTCGTGATAAATTTTCTAAATCAGCATTATCAGAAGGAGAATCAGTTGGAAGCCATTATTCCTTACCTTTATACTCTCATGCACAAGTAATGTGGTATAGAAAAGATTTATTAGAAGCAGCAGGACTTGAAGTTCCTAAGACTTGGAAGGAATTTGCAAACGCTGCTAAGGTTTTAACTACTAATGATGTTTATGGATGTTCATTCCCTACTGGATCTAAAGATTTAATGGGGACAAGATTCTTAAATTTCTATGTACGTAGTGCAGGAGGAAGTCTTTTGACAGATGATTTAAAAGCAGATCTTACAAGTGACTTAGCTATAGATGGTATTAATTATTGGCTTGATATTTATAAGAACTCATCACCAAAAGATTCTGTTAACTATGCAGTTCTTGATCAAGCAACTTTATTCTACCAAGGTAAGACTGCATTTGATTTTAATTCTGGATTTCAAATAAGTGGTGTAGCTACAAACTCACCAGATTTAGTTGATAAAATTGATTGTGCTCCAATTCCAAAAGTTAATGCTAATGATCCTGATTATGGAATTGAAACATCAAATATTCCAATGGTAATTTGGGAAAAATCAGAGCATCCAGAAATATGCAAGGCATTTATTGAAAAGTTATATGAAAAAGAAAATTATATTAAATTCTTAGAAGCAACACCTGTGGGAATGCTGCCTGCTATTAAAGGTATATCAGATACTGAAGAATATAAATCAAATGAAACAGTTAAGAAGTTTTCAAATGCTGTAGATGTTATTAGCACAGCTGTTGATAAGGGTACAGCTATAGGATTTGAACATGGGCCAAGCGTAGAAGCAGGTTTATTAACATCACAAGGAATTATTGAATCTATGTTCCAAGATATTATTACAAATGGAACAGATGTTAAAAAAGCAGCTCAAACTGCTGAAGATAAATTAAACGAGTTATTTAGTACAGTTAAGTAATATGAATTTTGAATGATGGGGCTGTCGCACAATTAGAAATATAAAATAGGAATATGCGACAGCACCATAATTTAAGAAAGGGTGGAGAGGGTGTTTGTGAAAATAAAAACAAAAAAAGATTATGCAAGATGGGTATTTGTACTTCCGGCTCTTATTATAGTAGGAGTATTATTGATTTATCCTATATTTTCTAGTTTATATTATAGTTTAACAACAAAGCATTTAATTAAGCAATCATATGATTTTATTGGATTACAAAATTATACATCAGTTTTAAAGGATCCAGAGTTCTTTAAAGCATTTATTATATCTATTATATGGACATTAGTATCATTGATTGGTCAATTATTTATAGGGTTTACAGCCGCTTTGTCAATTAATAGAGTAAAACATTTAAAAGGTGTTTATCGTACAGCATTAATTATTCCATGGGCATTTCCTTCTATAGTAATAGCCTTATCTTGGAAATGGATGCTTAATGGAGTATCAGGATTTATACCTAATATACTTGTGAAATTAGGGTTTACTAGCACTTTACCACAATTTTTAAGTGATGCTAATTTAGTTTTACCAACTTTATTTTTTATAAATATATGGTTTGGGGCACCAATGATAATGGTAAATGTACTTTCAGCATTACAAACAATACCACAAGACCAGTATGAAGCAGCACAAATTGATGGTGCATCAAAAGGTCAACAATTTAGATTTATTACTATGCCACATATAAAAACAGTAATTGGATTACTTGTAGTATTGCGTACAATTTGGATATTTAATAATTTCGATTTAATTTATTTAATTACAGGTGGTGGACCTGCAAATGCAACAACAACAGTACCAATATATGCTTATAATATGGGCTGGGGTACGAAGTTATTAGGAAAATCATCAGCAATAACTATTTTATTGCTATTATTTTTATTACTTATATGTGCAGCTTATTTTACTATTATAGGAAAATGGGAAAGGGAGGATAAATAATGATAAGTAAAAAAGATAAGTTTGGAAATTTTATGTGTCATATATATCTTATTATTTTAACTATTATAGCTGTTTTCCCATTACTATGGATACTACTTTCTTCTGTTAAAACATCAGGTGAACTAACAGCAAATCCTACAAGTTTTTTGCCAAAGAACTTTACTTTAGAGAATTTCATTCATGTAATTAAAGATTTAGGTTTTGCAGTAAATATTAAAAATAGCTTATTAATTTCTCTTATAACTACTTTGATAGCAATTACAATTTCAGCAATGGCAGCTTATGGTATCGTAAGATTTTTCCCTAAGTTTGGAAATGTTATGTCTAAACTATTAGTTACTACATATATGTTTCCACCAATTTTATTAGCAATTCCATATTCATTGGTAATGGCAAGGATTGGTCTTACTAATACAAGGATAGGGTTAGTAATAGTTTATCTTTCATTTAGTGTACCATATGCTGTTTGGATGCTGGTTGGATTTTTTAAGACTGTTCCAATAGGAATAGAAGAGGCAGCTAAAATTGATGGAGCAGACAAGCTACAAACCTTTGTAAGAATAGTTCTTCCATTGGTTATGCCAGGAATAGTAGCTACGGCAATTTATACTTTTATAAATGCATGGAATGAGTTTTTATACTCTTTAATTTTAATAAACAGCACCGATAGAATGACTGTTTCGGTTGCACTTAGATCATTACAAGGAGCGGAAATTCTTTCATGGGGTGATATGATGGCAGCATCAACACTTGTAGTAGTACCATCAATAATTTTCTTTATGTTTATTCAAAGGAAAATTGCAGCTGGAATGACTGATGGATCAGTAAAATAAATAACATAAAAATGGAGGGTGAATTATGAAGAATATAGGTTATGCAATAGTAGGAACAGGATATTTTGGTGCTGAATTAGCGCGTATTATGAAAGATCAAGAAGGAGCTAAGGTTGTAGCAGTACTAGATCCAGAAAATGCAGAAACAATAGCTAAAGAATTAGGATGCGATGTAGAAACTGACTTAGATACTATGTATAGTAGAGAAGATGTAGAGGCTGTTATAGTAGCAACACCAAACTATCTACACAAAGAGCCAGTTATTAAAGCAGCAGAACATGGAATCCATGTATTTTGTGAAAAACCAATAGCTTTAAGTTATGAAGATTGTGATGAAATGGTTGCTATTTGTCAAGAAAAAGGTGTAATATTTATGGCTGGACATGTAATGAATTTTTTTAGAAGTGTAAGACATGCTAAAAAATTAATTAATGAAGGTGTATTAGGAGATGTACTTTATTGCCATTCTGCTAGAAATGGATGGGAAGAGCCTCAATCAAGTATATCATGGAAAAAGATTCGAGAAAAATCAGGTGGACACTTATATCATCATATTCATGAATTAGATTGTATACAATTTATTATGGGGACACCAGAAGAAGTAACTATGGTAGGTGGAAATGTAGCTCACTCAGGTGAACAATTTGGTGATGAAGATGATATGTTATTTATTACATTGCAATTCCCAAATAATAGATATGCTTTATTAGAATATGGATCAGCATTCCACTGGCCAGAACATTATGTATTAATTCAAGGAACAAAAGGTGCCATTAGAATTGATATGAAGGATGTTGCTATGACAGTAAAAACTAAAAATGGAGAAGAAACATATCTTGTTCATGAAACAAAAGAAGAAGATGATGAGCGTACAAGAATTTACCATGGAACAGAAATGGATGGAGCTATAATGTATGGTAAACCAGGAAAGTTACCTCCAAAGTGGTTACATGGAATTATGAAAAATGAAATGAAATATTTTAATGAGATTTTACATGGAAAAGATGTTGATGATGAGTTTAGACCATTATTAACAGGGAAAGCAGCTAGAGCAGCAATTGCTACTGCAGATGCATTAACTAAATCTCGTTATGAAAATAGAAAAGTAAAATTAAATGAGATTGTTTCTAAATAAATAGATATTACAGTGTAGTTGTAGACTGAGAATATAAATAAAATTGAGGAGAAGATTATGTATAGTTTAATAAAAAAATCAATATCTACTATTGCTTTATCAACATTAGCGATTACTTCTTTACCTACTTATAGTGTATCAAGTCAAACTACAGAAGAGTATGGAGCAAGAAAATATTTTATAAATAACAATATAGAAAATATAAAAAATATAGAAAATAAATCTTTTGATTTGATACAAAATTTAAATACTAAAATATTAGAAAAAGAAAATATAGAGACTCTAAGTGGAACGGTTGTAGATTTTACTAAAGAGGCTACATCAAATTCAACTATTCCTAATGGATTAATTATTGAAAAAAGTAATATTAATATTACAGCAGGAAAAGGTTATGACTTGAGTTCTGAAATGGGCTCGGAATATGTAAAAGCTTTAGAAAAAGGAACAATAATTGTTTCTTATAAATCAACAAGTAATAATAGTATACAGTCATTAGTAAGCATTGGAAATAATACTAGCGGGAATAGGGATAGACATTTCCATATTTATATTACTAATACAGGGGAAGTGGGAATGGAACTTAGAAATACTGATAGTGTATTAAAATATACATTAGGTAGGCCAGCTGCTGTAAGATCAATATACAAAAATAATCTTGTATTTAACACAATTGCATTTAAAGCAGATCCAAGCAATAAGCAATATAAATTATTTGCCAATGGTGAATTACTTGCAACTTTAAATACCGATGTATATAAGTTTATAAATGATATTACAGGTGTAAATAATGTTATGCTAGGTGGGACTGTTAGAGATGGAGTTATAGCATATCCATTTGGAGGAACAATTGGAAATGTGAAAATTTATAATGAGATTTTAACTGATGAGGCCCTTAAGGCAGAAACTGGAGCAACAACATATGGGAAAAACATTTTTTATGCTGGTGATAGTACTAAATCTAATTATTTTAGAATACCATCATTATTATCTTTAAGTTCAGGAACTGTTGTATCAGCTGCTGATGCAAGATATGGTGGAACACATGATTCTAAAAGTAATATAGATATTGCATTTTCAAAGAGTCTAGATGGAGGTATAACATGGAAAAATCCAACAATACCATTACAATTTAATGATTATGTTGCAAAAAATATAGATTGGCCACGTGATTCTATAGGAAAAAATGTTCAAATTCAAGGAAGTGCATCTTTTATTGACCCAGTATTACTAGAAGATAAGGAAACAAAGAGATTGTTTATTTTTGCAGATGCTATGCCTGCTGGAATAGGAAGTTCTAATGCATCAACGGGATCAGGATATAAGGATATTGCTGGTAAGAAATATATGAAGTTAAGATGGCACCAAGATGGAAGTTCAACTTATAATTATTCCATCCGTGAAAATGGGGTAATATATAATGATGTAACTAACTTACCTACAGAGTATAAAATTGATGGAGATTATAATTTATATAAAAATGGAATCGCATTATTATATAAACAATATGACTATAATTTTAGTGGTACAACTCTATTGGAGACAGCCACAAATATTGATGTTAACATGAACGTATTTTATAAAGATTCTCTATTTAAAGTATTTCCAACAACATATTTAGCAATGAAGTATAGCGATGATGAAGGAGAAACTTGGTCTAATTTGAACATTGTAAGTAGCTTTAAACCGGAAAATTCTAAATTCTTAGTTTTAGGACCAGGTGTTGGAAAACAAATTTCAAAGGGACAGTATAAAGGAAGATTAATTGTACCACTATATTCAAGTTCATATGCTGAGCTTGGCTTTATGTATAGTGATGATCATGGACAAACTTGGAATTATGTAGCAGCAGACAATAGGAACACCGGATCTACAGCAGAAGCACAAATTGTTGAAATGCCTGATGGATCTCTTAAATCATATTTGCGTACTGGGTCTGGAGTTATAGCAGAAGTCACAAGTATCAATGGAGGAGAAACTTGGAGCGATAGAGTAACTGTACCTAATATGCATACTACTTCATATGGAACTCAACTATCAGTTATTAATTATTCAGGGCTGATTGATGGAAAAGAAGCTATTATTCTATCAGCACCAGATTCAAGTAGTGCACGTAGAAATGGAAAGATATGGATAGGTTTAATTAGTGATACAGGTGCTTCAGGAATAAATAAATATTCTATTGAATGGAAATATTGTTATTCAGTAGATAGTTCAAATATGGGATATTCATATTCTTGTCTTACAGAATTACCTAATGGAGATATTGGATTACTATATGAGAAGTATGACTCTTGGTCTCGTAATGAATTGCATCTTAAAAATATATTAAAATATGAAACATTTTCAATTAATGAGTTAAAGCAACCTATATCTAACTAAGATTAGTAGAAAATATTAAGGAGAAGATTTATGAGAAATTTAGAAAAGTATAAAGGTATAATACCAGCTTTTTATGCTTGTTATGATGATGAGGGGAAAATAAGTCCAGAACGTACACAGATGTTTACTCAATACTTAATAGATAAGGGAGTAAAAGGCCTTTACGTTTGTGGATCTTCAGGGGAATGTATATATCAAAGTAAAGAAGAAAGAAAAATAACATTAGAAAATGTAATGAAAGTTGCAAAAGGAAAAATTACTATAATAGCTCATGTAGGATGTAACAATACTAGAGATAGTGAAGAACTTGCAGAACATGCAGAAAGTATAGGGGTAGATGCTATAGCATCTATTCCCCCAATTTACTTCCATTTACCTGATTATTCAATTGCTGAATATTGGAATGATATAAGCAATGCTGCACCAAATACTGATTTTATTATATATAATATTCCACAATTAGCGGGAGTTGGTTTAGGAATTAATTTATATAAGCAAATGCTTAAAAATCCAAGAGTAATTGGTGTAAAGAATTCTTCAATGCCAGTACAAGATATTCAAATGTTTAAGGATATATCTGGTGATGAAAGCGTTGTATTTAATGGACCAGATGAGCAATTTGTTGCTGGACGTATAATGGGAGCAGATGGAGGTATTGGCGGAACTTATGCAGTTATGCCAGAATTGTTTCTTGCAGCTGACAAAGCTTTAGGCGAAGGTGATTTAAAAAAAGCTCAAGATATTCAATATAAGATTAATAGAATTATATATGAGATGTGCTCTTGTCATGGAAATCTTTATGGAGTAATGAAAGAAATATTAAAAGAAAAGGGAATTAATATTGGAGGAGTAAGAAAACCTCTTAGTTCAATAGTAGAATCTGATAAAAATAAAATTAAAATATGTAGTAAGTTAATAGATGATGCTATAGGAAGCTTAGATTAGCTTTAAATAATAATCTTTATTATAAATATAAGATTTAAATAGGTTTTAATAATAATTAAATTTGTTAAATAAATATAATAATAGTTAAAAAAGCTTTACTTTATTTTACAAAACTATGATATTAACTAAATTTTCCACATGATATACTCCAATCAGATGTAATTTTAAAACTAAGAAAAGTTTTATTAAGGGGAGAGGATATCATGGCTAAGAAAAAACTATACAAAAGCAAATTATTTACTTTAGGATTAACTGCTTTAATTTGTACAAGACCTTTAGAAACTATGGCGTTAAGCACAAAAACATTATTAGTACAAGCTGATACTACTCAAAAAAATATTAAAGCGGATAAAGCTCAAATACCAGAATTATTAATTACAGAAATATTACCAGATTCTAAAAATATCGATGGAGCAGATGCTTATGAATTTATAGAGGTTTATAATAACTCAAATAGAGAGGTCAATTTAAAGGATTATAAGATATATTACAACTATCCAGATAAGGGTGATTCAAGTGATGTATTATGGGTAGATATTAATGAAGATATTAACGTTAAAAGTGGAGAGGCTATTGTTTTTTGGATTAAGAATGGAAGTAATGACACTTTAACAGCTGCTGATTTTAATAATCATTTTAATAGCCAATTGGAAATGAATGTAAATTTATTTGAGGTATATAGTGCTGGGATGGCTAATAGTGGTGCAAGAGCTCTTAGACTTACTACTAATATAAAGGAAGAAGTAGATTTTGTTTCTTATAATATGAATGGCGCAAAAGATACATCGGAAGATAAATCTATAAAGTATCTTTATGATGAAAATACTAATGAAAGTGTTATGACAAGTAATAAAGCTGTGCCAGATCCAGGAACTGTAAAAGAAGAGGATAAACCTGTGCAATCTAATTCTAATTCTCCGGTGAATAAACCTATAGTAGAAAATATGACAGCAGAAAACTTTACAAATGAAGAAGAAGTAGTATTTAAAGTAAAAGCAAAATCTGATGAAACTAATATCAAAACAGTTAAATTAAGTTATAAAAATGATAAGATGAGTAAATATGAAACATATAACTTATTAAAAGAAGAGGGAGATATATTTTCAAAGACAATTTCTAAATATGATTTAATTGGAAAAGCTTATTATGAATATTATTTTGAAGTTAGTGATGGTTTTACAACGGTAAAAACTCCTATAGAAAAAACTACCAATATAGAAGTTGATACATCAGCTATTAGATTTAACATAAATGAAAATGAATATATATTTGGAACAGATAATTTAATTACAACAGGTGATAAGTTATTAATTGATGGAGTAGATAAAACTTCTCAAACAGTAGAATCTATAGAAAATAATGCTAAGATAGTTTTTGATATTAAGGATACAGATACTTTCTTTAAAAATGCAGTTGCAATTGGAAATACTGTTCTTGGAATATTTAATGAAGGAACTTATGATAATTGGGATACAGTTGCGTATGATGTAGATCCTATTTATTTGACTAAGGGAGAAAAAATTCAAATTGATATTCATGCTGGTAATAAAGCAAATGCATTAGAGCATAACTGGGAAAATAATGATGACTTTGTAGTTAGAAATATCAGATTAGTATTACCTGATGGAAGTATATTACGTCCAGAAGGATTTGAAAATCCTGAAGAAGTTATTAAAATGGGAGATTCAGCAGGGAAAATTGAAATCTTAGAAGCGAAATTTACACCAAGTGATGAATCTTTTAATGCATTAAGATATGAAATAGATACAACAAAATTTAGTGATGGAGAGCATACTTTAAGTGGTAGTTTAACTTCAGCAAATGAAAGTGAAGATGTTAAATTTATTGTAGATAATACTGCTCCTGAAATAACTACAAATATAAAGGATAATCAAATATATAAAGGAACAAATGAAATAATAGTAGATTCAAATGATGCCTTTTCAGGAGTTAAAGAGTTATCAGTAAAATTAGATGATAAGAAAATTGAATTGCCTTATACTTTCAGAGCTTTAGAGTTATCCCCAGGTGAGCATACTTTAACTATTTATGCTGTTGATAATTGTAGTAATGAACATAATAAGGAAATTAAGTTTATTATTCCTGAAGAAAATGCAAAGTTAGGACTTGAAATAACTCCAGGGCAAGGATCAATATTAAATTCTGATCCAACTTTTAAAATAGAAGCAACTGATAGTACTAATGATATAATGACTGTTTCCTTTAAAAAGGGGGAAAGATATGTTTTAGGAGACTATAATATTTCTAAAACAGAGGGGGTTAGCCAAAGTTCAGGAACTAGTGGACAAGTATTTGGTGAAGATTCTAGTAATGGATTCCCTTATGAAGAATTTGATATTGAATTAAGTGGAGAAGTTAATGAAAATGCAATAATTCAAGTAGATTGGAAGGGAAAATCAAATAATTTAAAAACAAATATGTATGTATATAATTATACAACAAGCTCTTTTGATATAGTTGAAGCTGAAATGAAACAAAATGAAAAAGAAGTAAAATTAACAGGTACAGTTTCATTAAAGGATCATTTGAAAGATAACAAAGTAAAAGTTATGGTTCAAAATGGAGAAGGATATACTCCAACACAATATGAAGCAGGTACTCCAGCTGTTCCTTCAGAAAATACTAATATTACAACAAGTAATGAAAATGATGTAGATAGAAATTCTTATGATTTTACTTTTGCAATTGAAAGTGATACACAATATTATAATGAAGATACATCGGATAATACAAATATTGTTGGTAAGTATGAGCATCAATTAAATATTCATGATTGGTTACTTGCAAATCGTTCAAGAATGAATATTCAATATTTATTCCATGATGGTGATATTGTTGATGATGTAGATATGATTTCTCAATGGGAAAATGCAGATGCAGCCTATAAAAAGCTAGATGAAGCAGGACTGCCTTATGGTGTCCTAGCTGGTAATCATGATGTTGGTCATTTAGCTGGAGATTATACTAATTATAGCACTTACTTCGGGGAAGATAGATTTATAAATAATCAATGGTATGGAGAAAGCTATAAAAATAATAGAGCTCACTATGATTTAATATCAGTAGGTGGAATTGATTTTATAATGATGTATGTAGGTTGGGGAATTGGTGATGAAGAAATAGAGTGGATGAATAATATATTAAAGAAATATCCAGAAAGAAAAGCTATTTTAAACTTCCATGAATACCTACTTGCAAGTGGAGGATTTGGTGAAGAACCACAAAGAGTACTTAATGAAGTAGTTTCTAAAAATTCTAATGTATGCATGGTTTTATCAGGTCATTATCATAATGCTCAAACTGTAATAAATGAATTTGATGATGATGGCGATGGAGTAAATGATAGAAAAGTTTATCAAATGTTATTTGACTATCAAGGATTACCAGAAGGTGGTATGGGTTATTTAAGATTGATGCATTTTGATTTAGATGGTAAGAAAGTTTTATTTAAAACTTATTCTCCTTCACTAGATGATTATAATGCAAAGGATACAGTTGCAGGTGGAGATACTATTTTAGGAGAAGAAGATTTTGAAATTTCTTTTGAAGATTTAGGAATTGAGCCAAAACAAAAGACCATCGAAACAACTGACTTGGATGTAAATGTATATACTGATGAAGTTATTGGTACAGTGAATAATGTAACAAATGATACTGAAATTTCTTATACATTAGAAAATGCAGAAAATGGTATGTATGGATGGTATGCAGAAGTTACAGATGAATTTGGTGGACGTTCAAGAACAAATGTAAATTACTTTACTGTAGACAAGGATATTGTAAAACCTGTTATAACATTGCCAGAAAATAATATAGTTGCATTAGGAACTGAATTTAATCCTATGGATGGAGTTATTGCAAAAGATGATAGGGATGGTGATTTAACTTCTAAAGTAGTTGTATCAGGTACTGTTGATATATTTAAAGAAGGAGATTACACAATAACCTATACAGTAGCTGATAATTCTGGTAATACAGAAACAGTATCAAGAGTTATAACAGTAAGGAAAATAGGAAGTTCTACTACTGAAGATGATAATGATATAGTAGATCAAGATAATAACAGCAATAACGGAAACAACAATAGTAACGATAATAATGATTATGTAGGTGAAGATACTATAGAAGATGATAATATAGAACAAAATGATTCTAGCTTACCACAAACAGGAAATGAATCTGCAATTTCTCTTGCTGTAATAGCATTATCATTAATTTTAGGTGGATTTGCCTTAGCAAAGAAAAAGGTATTAGGATATAGAAAATAATAAAAATATCTTCAATTGTAATATTTATTTAGATAATGATATTAATTATTAATCTTATAGAATTATAATTATGAAAATTATAAATATGGAATAGTTAAGAAGTTACTATTCCATATTTTTGTATTTAGAATACTCAGTGTTAGATGTGGGATTCAAAAGAGATTATAGCTTTGGTACATATCAGAAGGAGGATATTAAAATTTAAAATATAAATTTGCTAATAGAAACTTTGGAGCAAAAGGATATTACTTAAGGCTGATTAAATTAGTAAAGAATAAAAAATACATTCAAGGACAATAGAAACAGGATATAGTTATAGATAAATAAAGCGTTAAAGAATATAAAGGCCTTAGTAGAATATTTAAGATTATTCTACTAAGGCTACTTTTATATATAAGTAACAATCAGGCATTGACAGTAAATACCAAACAAACGTATAATGTTAATATGTTAACCTATTAATTAGAGATAATTTATTAAGTTTAGCGTTTAGTTAAATATTATGAGGGGGATGTATTTTATGAGAAAAAGTAAGGAAACAACAAAAAAAATAATTGCATCAACATTAGTAGGAACCGTAATTGTTAGCAGTGCATTAACTAATGTCGTAAATGCAGAAACAACTAAAATTAGTACAAGTGGTATAGTTAATATGGAAAATGGAGATGTAGAGGGTATAATTGAATCTATTAGGCTAAAATGCAAGGAAGATTTAATTGGTGGTGAATTAATTGATGTAAATAATAAAACTATAGCTAAGAAGATAGCGGGATATGTAAAACAAACCAAAACATATTTAGAATCCATGAATTTAGATGAAAATAATGATTACTTATGGGAAAATTTAAAAGATTACAAAGATAATCCAGCTAGAATAACATCAATGTTTAATAATATTGTGTCAATGTCTATGGCTTATAGTTTACCTAATGATACTTATTATAAAAATGAGAAGTTGAAAGATAATATAATTTATGCATTAGAATGGATAAATAAAAATGCCTATAATAGTGAAATAGAACAATACGGAAACTGGTGGGACTGGATGATCGGAGTACCTGCTAGATTAAATAATGTTGTTGTGTTGATGTATGATGATTTAACTGAAGATCAAATAACTAGATATATGGATGCAATACAAAAGTTTTTACCGAGTATTGAACCAGGAAGCAAATATCATACTGGAGCTAATTTAGCAGATGTATGTTTAAATAAATTACTTCAAGGTGTTAATGAAATGGATCCAGAAAAAATAAAAGAAGCCTCAGAAGATATATCAGGTGTTTTTGACTATGTAACTAGTGGAGATGGATTTTATCCAGATGGTTCTTATGTTCAACATGGAATTGTTGCCTATACTGGGTCATATGGAAACGTTCTTATAGATAAAATATCAAATGTAATGTTTTTACTAGAGGGGACTCCATGGAAAATTGAAGCTGAAAGTAAAAATAATATATATAATTGGATATTTGAAAGTTTTGATCCGATTATATATAAAGGCTATGTTATGGATATGGTTAGAGGAAGGTCTATATCTAGATATAACGGAAATGGATATATTCAAGCAGCTGGAATTATTGAAGGCATGATTAAAATATCAATGATTTCGGAAGAAGATATGGCAAACAAAATACAAGCATTAGTAAAACAATGGGCTATTGAAGCAGATGATGTAATAGATTTTGGAGAAAAGTTTAAATCAATAAATGTAATAGATAAATACTATGAAATGATGAATAATGAAGTTATTACTCAATCTTTACAAGGTGCAGCTCACTATTCCCTAAATATGATGGATAAGACTGTTCATGAAAGAGAGGGGTATGCATTAGCTATTTCAAGAAGCTCAAGCAGAATAAGTAAATATGAATTTATGAACAAGGAAAATTTAAAACCTTGGTTTCAAGGAGATGGGATGACTTATCTTTATAATGATGATTTAACTCAATTCTCAGATGACTTTTGGTCAACAATAGATCCATATAGAATGCCAGGAACAACAATTGATACGAGAAAGAGAGCAGATAAGGAGATTCTTCCAGATATAGATGCAGGTTCACCGCTACAAGATGAAGTTTATTATGAACTAGGAAATAGTAGTTGGTCTGGTGGAACTAAACTAGGTAACTATGGTGTATCAGGTATGCAAATAGATAATAAGTATGACTCTTTGAAAGCAAATAAATCTTGGTTTATGTTTGATGATGAGATTGTTGCATTAGGTTCAGGAATAACTAATCCGGAAGAATTCAATACAGAAACAATAGTTGAAAATAGAAAAATAAGAAAAGATGGAAGTAATAAACTTATTGTTGATGGAGAAGAAAAGGTACAATCACTAGGAGATAATGATAATGTTAAAAATGCAGAATGGGCATATTTAGAAGGAAATGTAGAGGGGACAGGTATTGGGTATTATTTCCCAAATGGAGCTGATATAAATTTATTAAGAGATAATAGAGAAGGCAATTGGTTTAATATAAATGCTTCCAATTCAGCAGCAGATAAAACAGTTACAAACAACTATTTAACTATGTATATAGACCATGGTGCTAATATAGAAAATAAAGGATATAGTTATATATTATTGCCTAATAAATCATCAGAAGAAGTAGAGGATTATGCTAATAATTCAAATATTCAAATAGTAAAAAATGATGAGATTGCTCACGGAGTTAAGCATACGAAATTAAAGATGGAAGGGGCAAATTTTTGGATAGATGGTAAAAATACATCAGGATCTATAACATCATCAGGAAAAGCATCAGTTATGATAAAAGAAAATGATGATAATACATTAACAATATCAGTTTCTGATCCAACATTTGAAGGAGAAAGCCTATCAATAGAGATTGCAAAATCAGCAACTAAATTAGTAAAATCAGATAGCCAAATTTCGAATGTAAGTTTAAATGATAAAAAGATAGCCTTTGATGTAAATACTTCTGGTGCAATGGGTGCAAGTTTTGAATTAACAGTAGAGTTAGGAGAACCTTTAAATGAGGATGAAACAGAGGCAGAAGTTATAAATGAAGCTCCTATAATTTATGGAGAAGATGTAAAACTATATATTGGAGATACATGGGATAAAAGTCTTCACAAAATAATGGCATCAGATAAAGAAGATGGGGATTTAAGTGAAGCTATTAAGATTAAAGAAAATAATATTAAGTTAGATGATAGCTTTAAAGCTATTGAAAAGGGAGAGTATAAAGTAGTATTTGAAGTTACTGATAGCAAGGGTGCTAAAGCAGAAAAGGAATTTACTGTAATAGTAGATGCGAAAAAAGAAGGTTCAAGTAATTCAAATGACGAAAATAATTCAATAAATTTACCTAATACTGGAGCCATTATAGGTGGAACTACTTTAGTAGGAATAGGTGGAGTACTAACATTATTAGGAGCATCAATGTTTAAAAAAAGAAAAAAATAAATTTAAAACTGTGAAAAATACAAAATAATACTAATAGATATATTTTGGATTTTATAAAAAAATATAAATGGAGGATATGAATATATGAATAAGAAAGAAGTAAAAGAATTAATGAAGGGACAATTAATTGCAGTAATTAGGGGTAATGATATAGATGAAGCAAAGCTTATTTGTAAAACTCTTGTAGAATCTGGAATTACATCGTTAGAAATTACATTTAGTCTTCCAAAGGCAGAAAAATTAATTTGTGATTTAAAAAAAGAATTTTCAAATGCACTTATAGGAGCAGGAACAGTATTATCTAAGGAACAAGCAAAACTTGCAATAGATAATGGAGCAGACTTTATAGTATCTCCTTGTATTGTAGAGGAAGTAGGAGTGTATTGTAGAGAAAAAGATATATTTTGTTCAATGGGAGCTGCAACGCCTACAGAAGTTTATAATTCATATTTAGCTGGTAGTGATGTTGTTAAATTATTTCCAGGAGACTGTATTTCAATGAAAATGATTAAGGGAATTAAAGCACCAATGCCATTCATTGAAATGATGCCAACTGGTGGAGTTGATGATATGAACGTAAAAGAGTGGTTTAAAAATGGTGCATATGCTACAGGATTTGGTGGATATTTAACTAAAGGAATAAATGCATCTAATCTTGATATATTAAAAGAACGTTGCGAAAAGCTAATACAAGCTACTAAATAAAAATTTAAGAGAAAAAATTAATAATATAGTTTATATTATTAAGGATATTAGGGAGAAAATTATAATATGAGTAAAGTACTATTATTTGGAGAACCAATGGCGCTTTTTACAGCTAAAGTAGAAGGAGACTTAGAGAGTGTAAATTTATTTGAAAAATCAGTAGCAGGTGCAGAACTTAATGTTTGTACAGGTCTTGTAAGGTTAGGGCATACAGCTTCATATATCACAAGATTGGGAAATGATCCATTAGGTTTATATATTAAAAAATTTATTAATAAAGAGAAAATAGGGACAGAGTTTATAACTTTTGACACCTTAAATAAAACAGGACTGATGTTTAAAAGTAAAGTTTCAAATGGAGATCCTGTAACAGCATATTACAGAAAAGGATCGGCATTTTCAAACATTACTTCAGAAGATATTGATAAGGTAAGTTTTGATGGAGTTGAACTTCTTCATGTAACTGGAATCCCCCCTGCATTATCATTAAGTTGCAGGGAAGCTACATATCGTTTGATGGAAAGAGCAAAAGAAAAAGGGGTTTATATAACCTTTGATCCGAATTTAAGGCCAGCTTTATGGGAAAGTGAAGAAGTTATGGTTAGTGTTATAAATGATTTAGCAAAAAAATGTGATTTAATATTGCCTGGTGTAGCAGAAGGCTTGGTGTTAACTGGAAGTGGAGATGTAGAAAAAATAGCTGATTTTTATCAAAATCTTGGCATCAAGGAAGTTATTATTAAAAATGGTAGCAAGGGAGCTTATATTAGAAGTGGAAATGAGAGCTTTGAACAACCTGGATTTAAAGTTGAAAAAGTAGTAGATACCGTAGGGGCAGGAGATGGCTTTGCGGCAGGAGTGTTAAGTGGAAAATTAGAAGGATTGTCAATTAGAGAGTGTGCAATAAGAGGGAATGCAATTGGTGCGATTCAAGTTACATACTCTAGTGATAATGAGGGTTTACCTACACAAGACGAGTTGAAAAAATTTATAGAAAAAAGAATATAAATAAATGAGAAAAAGGGAGATTTGATATCTCCTTTTTTTATTTGAGAAAGTTTTCAGAAACTTATTGACTACGGTTACAAATGGTAGTAATATAATATTAACATCTTAATGTGTTAACTGGTTAACACGAAGAAAGGAGTGTTTTAGATGGAAACTAGATATGCACATAGCCCTAAGGATATAGAGCATTATTCAACAGAGGAATTACGTAGTGAATTTTTACAACAAAGAATATTTGTGCCTGGTAAAGTTTGTTTAACTTATTTACATTACGATCGTCAAATATTTGGAGGTGTAACACCTGAGGACAAGCCTTTGGAAATAGTTCTTTCAAAAGAGCTTGGAGTAGATTATTTCTTAGAACGTCGTGAACTTGGGATTATTAATATAGGTGGTCCTGGAACAATTATCATTGATGGAAAAGAAGAAGAAATGAAAAAACAAGATGGATATTATATTGGAAAGGAAACAAAGCAAGTAATATTTAAATCTAATGATTTAAATAATTTAGCAAAGTTTTATGTTGTATCAACACCTGCACACCATAAATATCCAAATGTGAAAATAGCTATAGATAACATCACGCCAAGGGTCGTTGGTGAAGGTAAAACATTAAATAAGAGAAAAATATTCCAATACATTCATCCAAATATATGTGAAAGTTGTCAATTACAAATGGGATATACAATTCTTGAAGAAGGTAGCGCATGGAACACAATGCCATGTCATACTCATGAAAGACGTATGGAAACATATTTATATTTCGATATGAATGAAGACACAAAAGTTTTCCACCTAATGGGAAAACCAGATGAAACTAAACATATTGTAGTAGGAAATGAAGAAGCTGTTATCTCCCCAAGTTGGTCAATACATTCAGGAGTAGGTACAAGCAATTACACATTCATATGGGCAATGTGTGGAGAAAACATAACATATGATGATATGGATATGGTTTCTATGAATGATTTAAAATAAAACGAGGAGGATTAAGTTTAATGAATGATTTTAAGTTAGATAATTTCTCATTAAAAGGAAAGATAGCTTTAGTAACTGGAGCATCTTATGGAATAGGATATGCAATTGCATCAGGTTTATCAAAAGCAGGCGCTAAAATAGTTTTTAATGATATAAATCAAGAACTAGTTGATAAAGGATTAGCAGCATATAAGGCAGATGGAATAGAAGCAAAAGGGTATGTATGCGATGTAACTGATGAAGATGCTGTACAAGCTTTAGTTAAAAGAATAGAAGAAGAAGTTGGAGTTATTGATATCTTAGTTAATAATGCTGGAATAATCAAAAGAATTCCAATGATTGAAATGTCAGCAGCTGACTTTAGAAAAGTTATAGATGTAGATTTAAATGCACCATTTATTGTTTCTAAAGCAGTAATACCATCTATGATTAAAAAAGGTCATGGAAAGATAATTAATATATGTTCCATGATGAGTGAGTTAGGTCGTGAAACTGTTAGTGCATATGCATCAGCAAAAGGTGGATTGAAAATGCTAACAAGAAATATATGTGCAGAATATGGTGAAAATAACATCCAATGTAATGGTATAGGACCTGGATATATTGAAACACCACAAACAGCACCTCTAAGAGTTGAAGGAAATCCGTTTAATGATTTCATTATTTCTAAAACACCAGCGGCTCGTTGGGGAAATACAGATGATTTAATTGGACCTACAGTATTCCTAGCATCGGATGCTTCTAACTTTGTAAATGGACATATACTATATGTAGATGGAGGAATACTTGCTTCTATAGGAAAGCAACCAGAAGCATAAAGAAAACAGAAATTATAATTATGTAAACTTGAATGCCGATATAATATGATATATTATATTAACATGTTATATTATTAAGGAGTTAAGAGTTATGATTGCAAAATATGAAATTATAAAACAAGACATTATTCAGATGATTGAAGAGAAAAAATTTAAACCAGGAGATAAAATTTATTCTGAAGGAGAGTTAAAAAAACTATACAACGTAAGTAGCACAACAGTTGTTAGAGCTCTTCAAGATTTGGTTTTGAGTGGATACCTTATTAGAAAACAAGGAGAAGGCACATATGTAAGGAAAAATTTTAAGCATAGACGTGCTTTCTTCGATGAAGGTAGCCCAATAATTGAAGAGGTTAAGAATAAGTATTCTGAGCAAAGTATCGTAGAAAGTAAAAAAATGTTGTTGGTTAGAGAATTAGAAGATAAAGAAATTGCGGCAAAATTAAATGTTAAGTCAAATGAAATTTTAGTTCATTTTTGTCGTGTAAGTTTTATTAATGATACTCCGTGGCAATTTCAAAATAGCTATATTCCAAAGAAATATTTAAAGAATTTTAACTACAAAGGTCTAAGTGAAAAAGATAGGCTGTCTGATGAGTTAAATAAATCATTAGGAATAAATTTGATGACTTTACCAATGAAGCAAAAAATAAAAGTTGAATTTCCAATTAAGGAAAAGAGTGTATGCGAGGCTTTAGCTATTGATGAAAATATACCAGTTTATAAATCAGAAAGAATTACTTATTATCCTGCACAAATACCATTTGAATTTGTAAGAACCTATTTACATTATAAATTTTACTCTATAGAAATTCAAACTGAAGATAATGTCTAAGTAAAAAGTAGACATTAAGGAGTTTTAAAATATGCGAAGTATTATAAAAGAACCGTTGATTCGTAGCGAACGTTATTTTAATTGTGGTTTTTTATCGAAAGAAACTATTGAAGAAGCATTAGATAAATGTATTAAAAAAATAGATAGAAATATAGAAATATTTGGAGAAAACTTTCCAACGCCAGCGACTAAAGATAATGCGTATGGTATTATGGATAATACTGAATGGACCAATGGATTCTGGACAGGAATTTTATGGTTAGCATATGAATATACAAAAGATAATAAATACAGAGAATTAGCAGAAAAAAATGTTGAATCATTTTATAACAGAATTGCAAATAATATTGAAGTCGGTCATCATGACCTAGGATTTCTTTATATACCATCATGTGTTAGTGCTTATAAATTAACAGGAAACAAGATAGCATATGATGCAGCTATTATGGCTGCGGATGCCTTGATTAAACGTTATCAAGAAAAGGGCGAATTTATTCAAGCTTGGGGTGAATTGGGAGCACGCGATAATTATAGATTAATTGTTGATTGTCTTTTAAATATACCTTTATTATATTGGGCTACAGAGGTAACAGGAGAAGAAAATTACAGTAAAATTGCTAAGAAGCATTTTAAAACAACTATTGCAAATGCAGTAAGAGACAATGCTTCTGCATTCCACACATTTTACTTTGACCCAGTCACTGGAGATCCTGTTGGAGGTAAGACTAGACAAGGGTATTCAGATGATTCTAGTTGGGCGAGAGGTCAGGCTTGGTTAATATATGGAATAGCATTAAATTATTCCTATGATATTAATGAAGAAAATATAGATATTTTTGAAGCAGTATCAAATTATTTTATAAATAGATTACCGGAAGATTATGTATGCTATTGGGATTTAATTTTTAATGATGGTTCTGGACAATCAAGAGATTCATCTTCGGCAGCTATAGCAGTTTGTGGATTTAATTTAATGGATAAGTTTTTATCAGAAACTAATGAAATGAAAAATGTTTATAGATACATACAACATTCAATATTAGGTAGCTTAATAAAAAATTATACTGATGATTTAACTGAGGGAGCTACAGCATTAATAAATCATGGGGTTTATTCTTGGCATTCAGGTAAAGGTGTAAATGAAGGTAATATTTGGGGGGACTATTTTTATATGGAAGCCTTAATTAGATTCTACAAGGATTGGAAAATGTATTGGTAAAAAATAATATAATAATTTATTAAATGGGGGAGTTTATTATGGAAAATAAACCAAATATAAAAATGGTTCGTATTGATGAAAGATTAATACATGGACAAGGCCAATTATGGATTAAAAGTTTAGGAGTGAATTTAGTTATTGTTGCAAATGATAAAGTATCGACAGATGCAATACAACAAACATTAATGAAAACAGTTATTCCTAAAGAAGTTGGTGTACGTTTTTGGACAATCGATAGAACTAACGAAGTAATTTGGAAAGCTGCTCCGCATCAAAATATATTCGTTGTTGTAAAGGATTGTAAGGATGCATTAAGATTAGCAGAAGGTGGGTTTCCTATTGAAAAATTAAATGTAGGTAATATACATGCTACTGCAGGTAAAGAAAAGGTTTCTCAATTTATTTACTTAGGTGAAGAAGATAAAGAAGCTTTACGTAAATTAAGAGATAAATATAATGTTGAATTTAATACTAAGACATCACCTGTATCAAATGATGGTGTTCAAACAATAGAAGCATTAAATAAGGTATTAGAATAAAAAGGGAGGAATAAAAATGGATATATCATTAACTCAGGCAATTTTAATAGGCTTAATTACTGCATTTTGTTATGCAGGACAATTATTAGGTATTTATACAAATCGTTCAATTGTTATGTCATTTTTAGTTGGACTTGTATTAGGGGATATTCCTACAGCACTAACATTTGGTGCATTAGCTGAATTAGCATTTATGGGATTTGGAGTTGGTGCTGGTGGTACAGTTCCTCCAAACCAATTAGGACCTGGAATCGTTGGAACAATAATGGCTATTACTTTAAAGAATCAAGGAGTTACTCCTGAATCAGCATTATCTTTATCATTCCCATTTGCTGTATTATTCCAATTACTTACTACAGCTGTATATACTGCTTTTTCAGGAACAACAGAAACTTCTAAGAAATTAATAGCTGAAGGCAAATATGAAAAGTATAAGTTAGTTGCTAATGCTACATTTATAGGTTTCTTAGTTGTTGGATTTATTGTAGGCTTTGCTTCAGCTGTAAGTTTACCAGCATTACAAGCATTTGTAGATGTATTACCACAATGGTTAATTAAAGGATTCTCAGTTGCCGGTGGTCTTATCCCTGCAATAGGATTTGCTATGATAATGTCAGTTATGCTTAAGAAGGAATATATTCCATATGTTTTATTAGGTTATATTTGTGTTTCATATTTAGCATTACCAACTATGGCTACTGCGTTAGTTGGAGCAGTATTTGCAATAATAATGTATAACTTAAACACAAAGAATGTAGAGGTTCAAGCATCTAGTGCTTCAAATGTGGTTGTAGAAGAGGAGGATTTTTCAAATGGAATCTAAAAAGCCAGTATTAACAGCAAAGGATTATTTAAACGTTACTTTAAGATCTTATTATTTACAAAATGGATTTAACTATAACTCATATCAAGGAACAGGATATTTATTTGTAATTTTTCCAGCATTAAAGAAAATTTATAAAAATGATCCAGAAAAACTAAAAGAAGTTTCAATGGAAAATATTGAATTCTATAATACTAATCCTCATATGTTACCATTTATAACTAGTATGCATTTAGCAATGTGTGACCATGGTGAAGAGATTGAAGATACTCGTAGTATAAAGATGGCTTTGATGGGACCTTTAGCTGGAATAGGGGATTCAATAGCACAATTTGGTTTAGCACCATTATTCTCAACTATTTTTGCTGGTTTAGCTATGGATGGTTTATCTTTTGCTCCAATGGCTTTCTGGATAACTATGATTGTTTCATTACTAGCAATTAAGTTATTAATGGGACATTTAGGATATAAACTTGGAACTAATGTAATTGCTACTTTAAGTGAAAAGATTGGTCAAATTTCTAATGCAGCAAATATAGTAGGTGTTACTGTAATTTCAGCTTTAGCAGTTACATTTGTAAAAGCAAAGATAGGTATTCAATATGCTACTACTCTTGCTTCAGGAGAGGAACAAATAGTTTCTATTCAAACAATTTTAGATAAAATACTTCCAAATATGTTACCTGCAGTTATTACTATTGCTGTATTTACATTAGTAAAGAAATATAAATGGTCAACATATAAATTATTAGCTTTACTATTTGTATTAGGTATAGGACTTTCATATTTCGGAATTCTAGTATAGGGGGACTTTAAATGTATAAATTAGTGGTTGTAGGACATGGTAATTTTCCAAGTGGAGTTTTATCATCAGTATCTTTATTAGTTGGAGAAAATGAAAATATTATTGGACTTGATTTAGATGCAAATGAAACTCATGAAGGTTTTGAAAATAAATTAAAGGAAATATTAGATAACAATGATAAGGTTATAGTTCTTGCCGATTTAACAGGTGGAGCACCTCATCAAATAGCAGCTCGTTTAATTTTAGAATCTTCAAAGTTAAATCAATATATTATTTCAGGAATTAATCTTGCTTTAGTTGTAGATTTAGCAATGAAATGTTGTTTAGGAGAAGTAGAAGATGAGGATATTCAATCTGAATTATCAAACTCCATTAATGAAAGTAAAGATACAACAGTATTAATATCTAATAGGATGATGTAAAAATGAGTACCGAAAAAATAATTTTTATAGTATTAATTATTATAATATTCTTCGTTTATTATATTATCTCATCAATGCTTAAATATAAGGGAATTAGAGAGAATAATGAGAAGCATTCTAAATTTCTTGATGAACTTATTATCGGAGATAAAGTAGTTTTGAGTTCTGGTATTTTGGGAACGTTAAGGGAAAAGAATGAAAGGGGCTACTCCGTTGAAATAAGTAAAGGTATTATAATAAAAGTTCTACCATCTAGTATTATAGGAAGAAGTTGAGGATATTAAATTATGATAGCTTTTGATTTAGTTAATAAATATAGTAATGATTTTTTAGGGGATAATTGGAGAAGGATTGTTAGGGAAAATTGTAAGAAAGAAATAAAAAGAGCAAAGTTTCAAGGCGATTTACTTTGTCGTAACGTAATAATTTATAATGATCCTATGGATATGGAAGCAACATCTGTTCCTTATATATTTGATGGAGTGGATTGGAACAAAACCGCTAATTTTGACCCGGAATGGACATTTATGCTAAGTCGTAACGGATTTATGGTAGATTTAGCAATTTCATATAGGCTTACTGAAGATAAAAAGTATTTAGAAAAATGGAAGGAATATCTTTTTAGTTTTATAAAGTATAATGGAAATCCTTCAGATTATAATAAAGATACCTGGCGTACTCTAGATACAGGGATAAGATTATCTAATTGGATGAGAAGCCTGATATATTTAGGAAATGATTTAGAGTTATCAAATGAAGAGTTAGAAAAATTTGAAGAGTCATTAAAAATACACTTAGAATTTTTATATGAAGCTTATAAACCAAAAGAATTGTTAAGTAATTGGGGCATATTACTTATTACAGGTGTACTTTCAGTATCTATTTTATTCCCTGATTTAGTAGATGAAGAACATAGAAAATGGGCATGGGACCTGTTAGAAAATCAGCTTAATATACAATTTTATCAAGATGGAATACAGTGGGAACAAAGTCCTATGTATCACCATGAAGTTGTATTAAGTATAACATATGTAATGATGCATGCTGAATATACAAAGCAATATATACCGTTAGATATTAGAGAAAAATTAAAGCCTTTAGTTGCTGCATCTCAATTTTATATAAAACATAATGAAAAATTACTTTCTTTAAACGATAGTGATAATGTTGATTTTTCATATGTGTATAGTATATATAGATGCCTTGGATTGTCATCTGAGGCTCCTTCTAAAAATGAGAAGGGAATTTTGTTTGTTGGAAGTATGTATGAAAATAAGTATATAGACTCTAAGAATGTTTCGGTTAACGGCTGTTTTAAACAAATAGATAGTGGATTCTTGGCATATAAGGATAATAATCATTTAATAACATTATTTAATGGTAGACATGGAAGTGCTCATGGACATGCATCTCTTGGAAGTATGACTATTACTTTAAATAAGACTGATATAGTAGGGGATCCGGGAAGATTTACTTATAGAAATGACTCCCCACTAAGAACAGGTTTAAAAAAACAATGGATGCATAATACTGTTGATGTTGATGATAAGGAAGATTTTAAGATTAGTGGAGATTCTTCATATGACGAAGTTCAAGATCCAATAGGAAGTATCTATAATCAAAAAGGAAATTATATAGCCTTAGAAGGAATATGGTCAGGAAAGGCTGATATGACAGAAAAAGAAAAGATTGAAAATTCAAAGAAAAACTTATACACAATAAAAAGAACAGTTTTTTTAGAAAATAAAATGAATGTCGTATTAGTATTTACGGAAATTGATTATCCTGGTGAACATAAATGGCGTTCAATTTATAATATTGAACCAACAGCGAGATGCATTTATGAAGAAGAAAAAAATGTGGTTCAATCTGAAAATATGAGCTTTATAGTAGATGTTTTAGAAGGAGACCCATTTGTAAAGACAAAGAGTATTTTCTCTAATAAATACAATCATCTATGTAATAATGATAAATTAGTATCTAGTTCTTCATTTATAGATAGAGGGGTTAAGGTAGAAGCTTTTTATGAAAAGAATACTATTAATATAAGACCTCTATATGTTCATCAAAATGGTAAATCTGAACAAGCTGAAAAGGACAAGATGATCGGATTTGAAGTAAAGAGTTTAAAGGATGATGAAGAGTTTTCAATATTCTATTGTGGATTTGATACATTCAAAGGAAATAAAATCTATTATAGCGAAAAGGGTCAAGGAATATTCGGTAAGTTAACTATTTTTGATAAGGATAATAAAAGAATTAAACTTTTATAAAAGTAGCTTTAATTCATAGTAAAAAGGAGAATAATAAAATGTTAAAGGTTCAATTGATTTCAGGAAATGGAGAAGTTATTAAAGAAGCATTTAGTGAAGACCGTGTATATTTAGGTTACAAGGGAACTCTAGATGATGGAGCGTCAGTAAAAATTATTAACTCTAATCCCGGAGAATATTTATGGGTTAAGATAAACAAGTGTATTGACAAATCATTAGTTTATTTTAGAGGTACTGAGATGCATTATGTATTTCCTTTTACTGAAGAAGCTAAGGTAGCTTATCCAGTTGGAGCGTTTGAAGGCGATAGGCATTATTTTTCAGTTGAAAGACCTACTAAAGAGGAATTAATAAAGTATAGAAATGTAGCATTGAATCCTGCAGATCAAAAGAACGGAACAGGTGTTTATCCTCATGCAATAGCAAATGTTGAAACTAGAAATGAATCGGTATTCTTTGCAAGTAATGCAATAGATGGGATTTGTGTAACTGATGGACATGGAAGATGGCCATATCAATCTTGGGGAATAAATAAACAAAAGGATGCAGAGATAACTGTTGAATTTGGAAAAGAAGTTTTAATAAATAAAATAGGTTTATTCTTGAGAGCTGATTATCCACATGACAGTTATTGGACAAGCGTTAAATTATCATTATCAACTGGTAAAGAAATGATATTAAAAACAACTAATAGTTCAGAGTGTCAGTATTTTGACATTCCACTATCTAAAGTTGAATGGATAAGGTTGTCAGATCTAATAAAAAATGAAGATGAGTCAGAGTTTCCTGCGTTAACCCAAATAGAAGCATGGGGATGGATAGATGAAATTTAAATTGTTTTATTGATCAATATTAATTATATAGTAATTAATAAATAAAATAGATGAAAATTAAAAGTTAACATTGCAAAGGAAAAATAGATTAAAAGGTGCCTAAGTAATTGGGCACTTTTTGTATTATATATAAGTTACTTTAAATAACTTTCAATAAATATATATAAATAAATAAATATAAGTAGTGAAGAAGATAATAAAAAATAAAAAAGCTATAGTTCTCACTATAGCTTATAACAATCTAAAATTATCTTCTATTTTGTTCTTTTTTTGCTCTTCTACAAGAAATACATCTTGTTGGTTCGTTATCGAATCCTTTTTCTTTATAGAATTCTTGTTCTCCTACTGAAAAAATGAATTCGCTTCCGCAATCTCTGCATGTTATTGTTTTATCTGACATATATAGTCCTCCTAAAATTAAAGATTCTAATTTGATAATAATCTCTAATTTATGAGAAACTAATTATCGAAATGAAACTTTTTTGTTTTGTTAGCAACTTGCTACTCATTTATAATAACATGGATATAAATATAATGCAATAGTATTTGTAAAAAATATTAATTATTTTTTGAAAATTTTAAAATAATTATATATTATATATAAAATTATTACAAATATGTATGATGTTAAAAAATAAAAGGAAACTTGGGAATGCATTGATCCAATATCATTTACAACTGGAGAAATGAAAAAGAGATATGGTTTCATTTATGTAGATAGAAATAATGATGTTAGTGGATCACTTAAAAGATATAAAAAGAAATCTTTTGACTGGTATAAGAAAGTAATAAAATCTAACAGAGAAGTTTTATAATAATAATGTAATAGTAGACTGAGGAGATTTGAAACTTTCGTCTAGATATTGAGAAAAGAGGAGTATAATTACCACAAGGGAGTCGCGTTTCGCGACCCCCTTGTGGATTATTAATTATCAAATGAATAATCAATATTTAATGTGTATTATTTATTATTTTTTATATTACATAGGTATGATTAATTGAAGTAGAAATAAGTACTTTTAAAACCATAGTTTAATTTGGTAGTCATAAGGATGTCAAAATACCTATAACTATTGCTAGTGGTAATAGTGAAAATAATATTGATTTAATACACAAATAATGAGGTTAATTGAAAATGAAAGTTTTATAGAGATTCTTATTAATAGTGATGATTCTCAAAAGCTTATGTTTTGAAAAAGATAAAAAATATAAATATTCAGAAAAAATAAAAAAATGTATTGCGAATTAAGGAAAAAATTAGTATAATATATATGAAAATAATGTAATGTGTTTGTTTTAAGTTAGCGTGTAATCAATTAAGTTTGAGCATTAGCTGAAAAGGATTTATTATCCTTTTCAGCTTTTTTTATGCAATAATGTTATAAAAAATAATCAAATTATGAAAGAAGCCAAGTCGAAGCACAATTATAGAAAAATCAAACTTATATATGTTCATTTTGTAAGAGCAAATACATGACAAGAAAAATTTAAGGAGGAAAGAGGTAATGATAAAGAAATCGAAAAGATATTTATCAGCAATGCTTACAGGGGCCATATTATTATCAAATATGTCAGGCACAATTAGTGTATCGGCTGAAACTCTATCTAATGGAGTGCAAACTGTTGAAGTTACTACATTAGAAAATACTGAGTATGAAATTTATCCATCACCACAAAGTATAGAGTATGAGGAAGGAAGTTTTAGTTTTGACAATGGTGTAAACGTTGTTTATGAATCTGGTATAGATATTTATACTAAAGCTCGTCTTGAAAATGAAATTTTAAAAGCTAATAATATTGGATATGAAGTTTCATCATCTAATGCAGTTATTGATGGAAAAACTAATATTTTAGTAGGTATTGAAGGCTCTGGTGAATTTGTTGATAAGTATGCAGAGAAATACACTTTATCAACAGAGAATCTTTTTAGTAAAATTGATTCTTATTTCTTAGCCGCTGACAATAACATTATTACTGTTCTTGGAAAAGATACAGATGCAGCTTTTTATGGGTTAACAACTTTATATCATGTAGTAAATCAAATAAATAATAATAGAATAAGGAATTTTAAAATTGAAGACTATGCAAATGTAGTTACTAGAGGATTTATAGAAGGGTACTATGGAAATCCATGGTCAGTAGAAGACAGAAGTGATCTTATGACTTATGGTGGATATTATAAGTTAAATGCTTACTTTTATGCTCCTAAAGATGATCCAAAGCATAGAGTTCAGTGGCGTTCTCTTTACACTGAAGATGAGCTTACATGGATTAAACAGTTAGCTGATGCAGGGAATGCTTCTAAGTGTAGGTTTGTATATGGAATTCATCCATTCCCAGGAAATGATCCTTTTGGAATTAATAAAAATGAAGATGGATATCAAAAGGATTTAACTGATTTAAAAGCTAAGCTTAAACAAGTTATAGATCAAGGTGTTAGGCAAGTTGCTATACTTGCAGATGACTTTGCTAATCCAGGTGGAGAACTTGGGCTTAGATTAGTAAACGACATAACTACTTGGTTAGAAACTGAAGTAAAGTCACAATATCCTGATATGAAAACTACATTACCGTACATTCCTTTTGATTATATGGGAAATGGATCAAGTAATGAGTTCACTTCTTTAAAAAAAGCTCCAGAAAATGTACAACTTGTTATGACTGGTGGAAGAATTTGGGGGGAAGTAACTCAAAACTTCTCACAAACATTTAAGAATAATACAGGCAGAGCACCATATTATTGGATTAACTGGCCATGTTCAGATAACTCTAAGAAACATTTAATAATGGGGGGAAATGATACATTTTTACATCCAGGAGTAGATCCAACACTAATTGAAGGAATAATGTTAAATCCAATGCAACAATCAGAAGCTAACAAATCAGCGCTATTTGCAGTTGCAGATTACTCTTGGAATATTTGGGAGACTAAAGCAGAGGCAGATCAAAACTGGAATGATTCATTTAAATATATGGATCATAATACAGCTATAGAAACTGAATCTTCAGCTGCTTTACGTGAAATTAGTAAGCACATGATAAATCAAAATATGGATAGTCGTGTTACTGCATTACAAGAATCTATCGAATTAGCTCCAAAATTAACAGCATTCAAAGAAAAATATGATTCTGGTGCACTTGTTAAAGAAGATGCATTAGCATTAATTGAAGAATTTACAAAACTTAAAGATGCAGCAGATTATTATAAAAATAATCCAGGAAATTCAAAGACAAGAGATCAAATAATTTACTGGTTAAATTGCTGGGAAGATACAACAACAGCAGCAATTGGATACTTAAAAGCTATTATTGCAAATGAAGAAGGAAATAATAATGATGTTTGGACAAATTATTCAGAAGCACAAGCTGCATTTGAGAAGTCAAAGTCTTATGGATTCCACTATGTAGATCATACTGAATATGCAGAGGTAGGTGTTCAACATATTGTTCCATTCATAAAAACTATGGAACAAGCTTTAGCTCCAATAGTTTCTGGTATAGTAGATCCATCTAAGGTAGTTGCATCTGTTATAACTAATAGATCAGATGTTCCAGCTGGAAACTTATCAAATGTTTTAGATAACAATCCTTCAACTGAAGTTGTTTATAAGAATCCGAATACTATAGTAGCAGGAACTTATATTGGTGTTAAATACAATAAAGTAATTAATATTAAAGACATAGAATTTTCATTAGGTGCTATTTCTAATCCAAATGACACAATGCAAGAGGCTAAGCTTCAATATACAGTGGATGGTAGAGAATGGATAGATTTAAATGAAGAAGTTTATACTATGCCAAGTAAAATTACTGTTGATGGTTTAAATCTTGATGCAATGGGAGTTCGTGTGATTGCAACTAAAGATAGATCAAATACATGGTTTGGTGTTAAAGACATAATAATTAATAAAGATGATATTGTAGAAGAAGAACCTGGAATAAATGCAACTATAATAAGAACTCCAGGATGGCAAGGAATATATGCAGGATCTGAAGCTAACTTATTAGATGGAAATGATTCTACAGATGTTTGGTATAAAACTCATACAGGAGATATGAGTTATGCAGGAGATTATATTGGATTAGATTTAGGTTCAGTAATTCCAGTAGGAGATGTTAGATTTGTTGTTGGAAGAAATGGTTCGGGAGATAAGTGGACTAGTTACAAATTAGAATATTCAACAAACAATCAAGATTGGACAACATTTAAAGAATATACAGGAAAAGACAGTGGACAAGATATAATTGAAGAAAATCTTGAGGGAAAAGAAGCTAGATATGTTAGATTAACTAACAAGGAAGATGCACATAAATGGGTAATATTCTCAGAAATTAGTGTGAAAAAGCAAGGTTCAGATGTATCAACAAAGAATGTTTATACAAATACCGATTTAGAACTTGCATCAATTTTTGAAAATGAGGAGTTAACAAAATTAGTACCAAAAGAAAATATAACTTTACATGCTAATGAATATATAGGAATTAAATTAGATAGAATTAAAGACTTAAGTGAAATAAATTTAGAAGTATCGAATATAGATGGATTAACATTACAAACATCTATGAATGGATTAGAGTGGACTAATGTTAATTTAGAGTCAAGAAGTAATTTACAAGATGCTAGATATGTTAGATTAATAGCTAATAAAGAGGTTACTTTCAATTTAAATAAATTTGAAGTTAAATCTAATGAAATTTATGCTCCATCTATAGTAGAATCATTTGTAAAAATTAATGGTAAAGTAGAAAGCATATTTGATAAAAACTTTAATTCATCAGCATCATTTGATTCTTATCCAAGAAAAGATAGTGGTATAGTATTTGATCTAGGACAAACTATGAATATAAGTAATATTACTTATGCTGTTCTAGATACAGAAATAAATTATCTAAGAGATGCTAAATTCCAAATATCTTTAGATGGAAAAGAATGGACAGATGTAATAACTATTGGTGATGGTATAGAAAATGATGATAGTGATATTAATTCTAAGCCAGTTGATGCTGGATATGATCATGGAGATAGTACTACTATAGTTCCAATTTCTCATGCTTTTGTAAAAGGTGAATTAGATTCAGCTAAAGAAGCAAGATATTTAAGAATACTATTTACTGCAAATTATATGCATAGATGGGTTAAAATAAGCGAAATCTTAATTAACGATGGTGAATATGTTCCAGCTGTAAATGATCCAACTTTTGTTTCTAATCCAATAGAGGTAGAAGGATTTGGCCCACAAAATATTAAGGATGGCGATTTAACTACAGCATATAAACCAAATACTAATAATGGACAAGTAAAATCAGGAAGCTTAACATATCGTTTATCTGAAAATACAGATGTTAAGAAGATAAATATTGTTCAAAGTGGCAATGGTATTTCGAATGCTAAAGTTATGGTTAGAACTGGATATGATGAAGATGGACAAGAACTTTGGAATGAACTTGGAACACTAGATAAGAGTTTAAATGAAATTCTAAATACTAAGTATGATAACATCTATGAAATAAGAATTGATTGGGAAGGGGTAGCTCCTACTATATATGAAATAGTTACAATCAATAATTATGATATACCAAATATAACTGATTTAGAAGAATTAATAGCATCTTCTGAGGAGTATATAGCAGAAAACTACACAGCAGGAAGTTTTGCTATATTTACTGAAGCTTTAGAAACAGCAAAATCTACATTAGATAATTTAGCAAGTGTAAGTCAATCTGATATTGATAAAGCTAAAGAAGATTTAGTAAATGCAATAACTGGATTAGTTGATATTCAAGATTTAAAAGCTGTTATTAATAAAGCAAATGCTATTATAGGTAGTGATGTAGAGTACACAGAAGCAACATTCAATGCTCTTAAGGAAGCTTTAGAAGTTGCAAATACTGTTTTAGCTAATGCTGATGCAACAAAAGATATGGTAACAGAAGCTATAGACAATGTTGATAAAGCTATCGATTCTTTAGTTGTAGTTGAAAATAAACCTGCAAATAAAGAACAATTACAAGCTTTAGTTGATAAAGCAAGTTCAATATCAGAAGAAGATCTTTCAAAAGTTGAAGATGAATCATTAGTTGCTGAATTTAAAGAAGCTTTAGAAGAAGCTAAGGCTATACTAGCAGATGAAGAAGCAACACAAGAAGTTATAGATGCATCAGTAGCTAGATTAACTAAAGCAATAGAATCTTTATCTTTTGAAAATACAGATAAAGGAGCTTTAACTGATTTAATAGAAAAGATAATGAACTTAAATAGTGAAAACTATACAGAAGAATCCTGGAATGCCTTAAAAGATAAATTAGAAATTGCAAAGAAAGTTCTTTTAAATGAGAATGCAACTGAAGAAGAAGTTTCAAAAGCTTATGCTGAATTATTTAAAGCTTTCTCTGAATTAAAAGTAAAACCAAGCAAAGAAAGACTTGAAGCTTTAATAAATAAAGCAGAAGTTTATAAGAAGAAGGATTATACAAAAGAAAGTTTTGAAGTCCTTAGTGAAAAATTAAAAGTAGCTAAAAAAGTATTAAAAGATAAAAATGCTACAGAAGCTGATATATTAAAAGCAGAGCTTGAATTACAAAAAGCAATAGATCAGCTAGTAGTAAGAGACAATAATAACAATAATAATGGTAGCAATAACAACAGTAACAATGGTAATAACAATTCTAATAATGGTAGTGGTAATTTACCTATAACAGGAGGAACTTCATCACTTGCATTAGTAGGAATTGCAGTAACACTTATTGGTGCTGGAACTGTACTAAGAAGAAGAAAGTAATTTGAATTTTTCTGAGCCCCAGGATGATTTTCCCTTGGGGCTCAATTATTTATAAATTGAAATTATGAAAATTCTTAGATAAATCTATAAATTTCTAACAGGTTTAGTAAACAATTACATGAGACGGAAAAATAATGATATAATTTAAAATATGTAATAAAATGGATTAAAAAGTATTAGGAATATTAAATAAATAAGATTTATATTTGATTAATTATTTTTAAACTATTGTATAAATAAAATGGAGTGAAAAGATTTTAAAGTATATAATGTATATTATTTTGGATGAAACGGTAGAAAAATAAAGAATAGTAAGTAAGCTTGGATATATATAATAATCATTTATTTATTCATTCATATTTTATTTAAATACACTTATAGGGTATTGTTTAATATTATTAAATTTAAATAGTTTTAATAATATTATTCAAATAAATAAAAAAGATATTTTATAAGGGGAGGATTTAAGATGAGACCATTTCAAAAAAAATTTTGTGCTTTATTGGTAGGGATGTCTGTAATGACTAGCTTAGTACCAACAACTAGAACATCTGCAATACCTTTAAATGCTGAGGCTAAGCAAAAACAAAATGCTGAAACAGTGTATGTAGGTTTTATTAAGGATGGGGAAAGATCCACGTTATTTAACCAAGATTGGCGCTTTTACAAAGGTGATCAAGCAGGTGCAGAAGCTCTTGATTTTAATGATTCATCTTGGCGTTCTTTAAGCTTACCACATGACTGGAGTATTGAAGGAGATTTTACTGTTGAAGGTGAAGCTGAAAGTGGGTTTTTATTAGGAGGTACTGGATGGTATCGTAAACATTTTGTTATTCCAGAAAAATATGAAGGCAAAGAATTTACTATAAACTTTGATGGTGTTTATATGAATGCTGAAGTTTATGTAAATGGTAAGCTAGTAGGTGAACATAACTATGGTTATACAGCATTTGCTTTTGATATTACTGATGAATTAATATGTGATGGAGAAAGTGAAAATATAATAGCAGTAAAAGTAAAAAATCCAACTCCAAGTAGTAGATGGTATTCAGGAAGTGGAATATATAGAGATGTTACTTTAACAGTTACAGATTCTATCCATGTTTCACATTTAGGAACAACTGTTACTACACCAGAAATACAAACACAGCAAGGCGGAAATGTTGATGTAGTAGTTGAAACAGTTGTAGAAAATGAATCAGAGAACACTAGTGATATTAAACTTAAAACTACTGTTGTAAATTCTGATGGAGAAGAAGTTAGTAATCCAGTAGAAACAACTGAAAATATAGCTGCAAATGGAAACTTTACTTTTAAACAAACAGCAGTAGTAAATAATCCGAATTTATGGTCAGTTGATAACCCAAATATGTATAAAATAAAAAATGAAGTTATAGTAAATGATGAAGTAGTTGATACTTACTATACAGACTTTGGATTTAGATATTTCAATTTTGATAGAGATACAGGTTTCTCATTGAATGGAGAAAATATGAAGCTTAAGGGTGTTTGTATGCACCATGACCAAGGGGCTTTAGGAGCAGCTTCTTATTATAGAGCCGTTGAGCGTCAAATGGAGATAATGAAGGAAATGGGTGTAAATGCAATTCGTGTTACTCATAATCCTGCAAGTGAAATGTTATTAGAAATTTGCGATAGATTAGGGCTTTTAGTTATAAACGAAGCATTTGATACTTGGACAAACTCTAAGAATGGTAATGTAAATGACTTTTCTAAATTTTTCAATACCCCTATAGAAGAAGGCAATCAAATAATTAATGGAGAGCCAGGAATGTCTTGGGGAGAATTTGAAGCTAGAACAATGGTTAAAACTTCAATAAACAATCCATCAGTAATTATGTGGTCAATAGGAAACGAAGTTTTAGAGGGGATAGGTGGAAACTCTTCTAACTATTCTACAATTGCACAAAATATTGTTGAGTGGATTCAAGATGAAGATACAACAAGACCTGTTACTATTGGTGATAACAAGAGTAAGGGGGGACTTGGCAATACTAATGCCGTAGCTATTTCAGATGTTGTTGCTAATAATGGTGGTATAGTAGGGTTTAACTATGCTAATGAAAATCAATTTAACAGTTTAAGAAATAGTAAAGCTAACTGGATACTTTATGGATCAGAAACTAGTAGTGCAGTTCATAGTAGAGGATATTATAAGGTTAGAAATCATAACAATGAAAGTAAAAAGGATCTTCAACTACCTGAATTTGATAATAATTCAAATAAAGTAGGTTGGGGACATTCAGCAAGTGATGCATGGAAATACACAATAAAGCATGACTATAATGCAGGAGAATTTGTATGGACAGGATTTGATTATATTGGAGAACCTACACCTTGGAATGGGACAGGTCCAGGAAGTGTTTCAGGAGGAAATCCAGCACCAAAATCAAGTTACTTTGGTATAGTTGATACAGCGGGATTTGAAAAGGATGTTTATTATTTATATCAAAGTCAATGGAATGATGATGTAAACACATTACATGTATTACCAACATGGAATGAAGAAGATATCCCAGTTCAAAATGGAAATGTGCAAGTTGACGTGTTTACAGATGCTTATAAAGTTGAATTATATTTAAATGGAAGATTAATTGATACTAAAATATCTACAGAGCATATAACAGATGCAGGATACAAGTACTATACTTTTGAAAATGATTCATTATATCCAAGCTTCACTGTTCCATATGAGGCAGGTACAATAGAAGCAAAAGGATATGATAAGGAAGGTAATTTATTAACTAATACAGAAGGGAGATCTTCAGTTACAACTTATGGAGAAGTATCGACTGTAGATTTAAGTGCTGATAAAACTACTATAAGTGCAGATGGATATGACTTATCTTATATTACTGTTGATTTAGTAGATGCAGATGGAAACATAGCTTCAGGTGCAAATAATAGATTAACTTATACTCTTGAGGGAAATGGTAAAATAGTTGGTTTAGATAATGGTAACGCAGCGGATACAGATAGGTATAAACCAGCAACTGATAAATCAGGAACTAGAAGTGCATTTAGTGGTAAAGCTTTAGTTATAGTTCAATCAACTAAAGATGCAGGAGAAATGACTTTAACTGTTTCAGGTAAAGGATTAGAATCTAAATCTATAACTATTAATACTGTAAATACTGCAGGGGATAACAAGTATATAGAATCTTATGATATAGTTAAAGATTATTATGTATCATTAGAAGAAAAGCCATTATTACCAAAAGAAGTTACAGCTAGATATAGTGATGGTACTACTGAAACTGTAAAAGTTGATTGGAATGAATATGATGAAGCACAATTAAGTACTCCACAAATATTTAAAGTTACTGGTAAATTATCAGGTACAGATATTGCAGTAATTGTTAATATACATGTAATTGGTAATGTAGTTTCAATGGAAAATGTATCAACTTTCACTTATGCAGGAAATATACCTACACTTCCTAAGACAGTAAAAGGATATTTAGCAAATGGTACTGAATCAGAAGAGTTTGTTGTTAATTGGAATCTTGATGGTTTAGATTTTTCAACTGAAAATACAAATGTTTCAGTTCCTGGTACTGTAGAATTATTAGGGGAAACTTATAATGTTATAGCAAATGTACGTGTAGTTCCAGCTTTAAAAGCAGCTAAAAATCTTGCAATAAATAAATCAAGTGAAAATGATGATGTTCCAACATTATCTCAAAGTTGTAAAGTAACAGCAGATAACTTAAGTTCAATCAACAATGGAATTACAAATGGTGGGGAAAATGTTAATGAACGTTGGACAAACTGGAATGAGCGTAATTTAACTGGAGAAAATGGTGAACCTAAGGGTGCATATGTTCAATTTGATTGGAATAACAAATATGATATAGATCGTCTAGATTTATGGTTATTTACAGATAATTTAAGTGCAAGAATTCCAAAAAAAGTTGAAATTAGCTATAAAAATGAAAATGGAGAATACGTTATTGCGCCACATACAAATACAACAGAAGTATCACATACAGCTGGTGAAACAACTTACTTCTTAGATGAAGTTATAAACACTGATAGTATTAGAATTTATATGCAACAACCACAAGCTGGAAATTGTATTGGATTAACAGAAGTAAAAGTTTATGAATATGTAATGCAAGAAAATGCTAAGACTACAAACACTTTAACAGAAATAAAAATAGATGGAAAAGTTTTAGATAACTTTAATCCATCTACAAATGAATACTCAATTAATTTAGAAAAATTACCAGAGTTAGTTGAAGCAACATCAGAAGAAAATGCAGCAATAACTATATTACCAATTCATAATAATAAATCAACAATAGTTGTACGTGCAGAAGATGGATCTAAAAATGTTTATACTGTAAATTATATATTACCAGTACCAAAAGAGTATACAGTTACAGTAAATAAAACAGAGGGAGGTTCAGTTGCAGGTTCAGGAAAATATATAGAAGGTGAAGAAGCTACTTTAGTTGCAACAGCAAATGAAGGATATAAGTTCATAGGTTGGTTTGATGCAGAAGGAAAAGAAGTTAGCAAAGATGCAACTTACAGATTTATAGTTAGTTCTGATGTAGTATTAAATGCTAAATTCGAAAAAGTTCCTGAAGTTGTAGATCCAAGTGAACCAACAGACCCAGAAGAACCAACAAACCCAGAAAATCCTAGCAATCCAGAAAAACCAATAGAGCCAAGTAAGCCTGTAGAGCCAAGTAATCCAGGGGATCAAGGCGGTTCAAATGATCAAGGAAATACAAATGACTCAAGCAATTCAATAGGAGATAGTGATACTAAATTGCCTTCAACTGGTTCAGTAGTATCAAGTACTCAAATACTTGTATTAGCCTTAGTACTAGTAGGAGTAGGAACAGTTATATTAAGAAAAAGAAAATACGGATTAAAATAATTTATACTTTTATATGCCTCAGGGGAATTTCTCTTGGGGCATTTTTTATATAAAGAAAATAAAAATAGATTTGTCTATTGCTTCTTTAAAAATAAATTTATATTACCCAATATTTATGTGTAACAAATATTTAATGTAATCATATAATTAAATAAATTGAAAAAGAATGATATTAATTAAGTTAAATAATAAGTTTTTATAAAAAAATTATTTAAAAAAATTACATAAATAGAATTTTTGACATTATTAATAGAAAATTCGTGAAAAAGAATAAGTTTTATTATGTAGATATTAAAAAATAACTTATGAGCCTGAATGGAGGAGGTAATTTGGAAGAGCAGCTAATAAGTATTGAAGAAATTATAAAAATACTGAAGAAAAGGAGAAAAATTATAGTCATAATAACATTATTATCTACATTGGCTTCAGTAGTATTAAGTTTTTTTATAATTGAGCCTAAATATGAAGCAAGTACAAAGCTTTTTATAGGAAAAGAAACTACAGAAGCAAATCAAAGTTATAGTCAAAGTGATGTAATAATGTATCAGACATTAATGAAAACTTATTGCGAAGTAATAAAAACAAATGACCTTATTTTAAAAGCAGCAAAAGAAGCTAATATTGATTTAAATGCAGAAGAAGTTTTAGAAAACCTAAGTGTGATTACAATTGCTGATACACAAATTTTAGAAGTTAGTTTTAAAAGTGAAAATGCAAAAGAGGCAAGGGATTTAATTGAAGAAATCACAAAAGAATTTATAAAAATATCAAAAGAATTATTTCCAAATGGGAATGTAAAAGTGTTACAACAAGTAAGCCTTCCAGAGAAACCAGTAAGTCCTAATAAAATAATTAATATTTCAATAGCATTTTTATTAGGATTAATAGTAAGTGTTGCATTATCATTTTTACTGGAATTTCTCCGTAAGACAAGGGTTTGATTATATTATTAGATACTCATCCATTTTAAATAGGGTATATAATAATGAAAATAAATACTATTACTAGTAAGGTTTAGGAATAGTAAGCTAATAAATCAATTCTATTAATAAAGGTAAGATAATGGATTAAGCAGTATTAATAAAAGTAGGAGGAAGTATGAAAACTATTAGTTACTTAATCCTTAAAAGAATAATAGATATTATTGGATCGATTATAGGTATTGTTTTAGTAAGCCCAGTATTATTAGTAACAGCAGTTTTAATAAAATTAGAATCCAAAGGACGGATATTTTTTTCTCAAACCAGAGTTGGTTTACATGGAAAGGAATTTAAAATTTATAAATTTAGGTCAATGGTAGATGGAGCAGAAGCTCTTAGAAAAAGCATAGAGCATAAAAATGAAATGGCGGGGCCTATGTTTAAAGTGAGGGACGATCCTAGGATTACGAAAATAGGAAGGTTTATAAGAAAAACAAGTATAGATGAATTACCGCAGTTAATAAATGTTTTAAAGGGTGAAATGAGTTTGGTTGGACCAAGGCCAAGTCTTCCAAGTGAAGTTGAAAAATTTGAATCTTGGATGCTAAAGAGGCTGGAAGTAAAGCCAGGTCTTACTTGCTATTGGCAGGTATCTGGAAGAAATAATATTTGCTTTGAGGATTGGATGAAGCTAGACATCGATTATGTGAATCATAGAAATATGCAGCTAGATATAAAGTTGATATTTAAAACAATTATTTTGCTATTTGGAGATAAGAATGCATATTGATTGGAGGGAATGAATGAATATAGTAGTGGCTGGGACGGGCTATGTTGGGTTAGTTACAGGAGCATGTCTTTCAGAAATAGGGCATAATGTACTATGCGTAGATATTGATGAAAAGAAAGTTGAAGTAATGAAAAGTGGTAAAGCTCCGATATATGAGCCGGGATTAGATGAAATAATTAAAAGGAATTTTGATGCTGGTAGATTAGATTTTACTATTGATTATAAAAATGTATATAAAAATGCAACTGTTGTATTTATTGGAGTTGGAACTCCAGAGAGAGAAGATGGTTCAGCTAATTTAGATTATATCTTTGATGTATGTAAACAAATTGCTGAAAACGTAGAAAATGATTGTTTAGTTGTAGTTAAATCTACTGTGCCAATAGGAACTAATGAAAGAATTGAAGAATTCATGAAAGAAAATACAGTTAACAACGTAAATGTTGAGGTAGCATCTAATCCAGAATTTTTATCACAGGGAACAGCTATAGTAGATACGATGCAAGCAAGCAGAATAGTCATTGGAGTAGAATCAAAAAGAGCGGAGAAGATATTAATAGAAATATATTGTAAATTTAATAGGCCTATAGTTTGCACTGATAGAAGAAGTGCTGAGATGATAAAATATGCTTCAAATGATTTTTTAGCATTAAAGATAAGTTTTATTAATGAAATAGCTAATGTCTGTGAAATTATAAATGCAGATGTAGAAGATGTAGTAAAAGGAATGAGCTATGATAAAAGAATTGGGGACAAGTTTTTAAATGCAGGGTTAGGTTACGGAGGATCATGCTTTCCTAAAGATACTAAGGCACTTCATTGGCTAGCAAATGACCATGGATATGAGATAAAAACTATAAAAGCAGCTATAGAAGTAAATGAAAATCAAAAGCTTAAGTTATTTAGAAAAGCAAAGCAAAGGTTTGGAAGTTTAAAAGGAAAAAGAGTTGCGGTACTTGGATTGACATTTAAACCTGAAACAGATGATTTAAGGGAAGCTCCATCAATTTCTAATATAAAAAGATTATTGGATGAAGGAGCTGAAATAGTAGCCTTTGACCCAGTAGGAATAGAGAATTTTAAGAAAAAATATCCTACAGAAATAAGTTATGTATCTAATCCAGAAGACGCATTAAAAGATTCAGATATGGTATTTATATTTACCGAATGGAAGGAAATAAAAGCAATAGAAATAAAAAAATATATGGAATTAATGAAAACACCAATAATATTTGATGGCAGAAATTGCTTTAGATTAGAAGAAGTTAAAGAGACTAAAATAGATTATTACTCAATAGGAAGAAGAGAAATTCTTAATTTTAAAATTGAACAATAAAATGTGTATATTATATGAAAATATGGAGGTGAAATGGTAGAGTGAAATGAAAAAGATTTGTTTTATAGCTTCCACGGGAGGACATTTTGATCAACTAATGATGCTTAAGCCAATTATGGATAAGTATGATAGTTTTATTATAACTGAAAAAACATCTTATCAAGCTATAAAAGACAATAGAAAAATTTATTATTTAAAACAAGTAAATAGGCATGAAAAGATATTTATATTAAAAATGTTAGTAAATATTATAAATACTTTAAAAATATTTATAAGGGAAAAGCCAGATGTAGTTATATCAACAGGGGCTCTAGTTACTATACCAATTTGCATAATAGCGAAGATATTTAGAAAAAAGCTTATATTTATTGAATCATTTGCAAAAATTAATAGTCCTACATTAACAGGGAAACTTTTATATAAATTTGCAGATCAGTTTTATGTTCAATGGAAAGATATGCTTAAGATATATCCTAAGGCCATTTATAAGGGGGGGATATATTGAAAAAGTTGAGAAAGATATGTGCTTTTTTGCCAACTAAACTTGTTGTATATATAGATAATTTTAGAGCTTATGGGAAGGTATTAAATTTAAATGATCCAAAGTATTATGGAGAAAAAATACAATGGATAAAACTATATGGACAAGTTGAAAAATTTACTTCATTAGTAGATAAATATCAAGTTAGGAGTTATGTTGAAGAAAAAATAGGAAGTGTATATTTACCAGAATTATATATGATATATGAAAGTGTTTATGAAATAAATTATGATGAATTACCAGAAAAATTTGTTTTGAAGCTGAATAATGGATCTGGTGGAAATATCATATGTAGAGATAAGTCATTACTGGATAAAGAGAGAACTAATGAAAAGCTTAGAAGGTTAATGAAGGAAAAGTACTATAAATATACAAAAGAACTTCAATATAAAAATATAAAAACAATGATATTATGCGAAGAGTACTTAGAAGATAATAGGGGAGGTTTAATAGAGTATAGCCTGCATTGTTTTAATGGAAAAGTTGAATTTGTTGAGGTTCATACAGATAGGTTCAATGTATATAAGGAAAATTATTATTATCCTGATTGGTCAGAAGCTAAGTTTAGAGGAAAGTCAAAAAATCGTGCCAAGTGTATAGACAAACCAAAAAATCTAGAAAAATTAATTGAGCTTTCAGAAATATTAGCAAGTGATTTTACTTATGTAAGAGTTGATTTCAATGCTGTAGATAATAAATTATATTTTGGAGAGCTTACCTTTACTCCATCTAGCGGGACAGAGGGATTTTATCCTATTGAATATGATTTAGAAATAGCTGAAATGATAGATCTCAGTAAGTATTAAGTAAGTAAGTAAAAAGAATAGAAGTTGATAAGGAAAAAATGGGGATTGAGCAGTAAAAGTTGGAGTTAATAAATAAAAAATAGAAATTAAGCAGTGAAAAATAGAAATTGATATGTAAAAAATTAAGGGGGAGCAGTGACCGTTGAGGTTAATAAATAAAAATAGAAATTAAATAATTTAAGAATTATTGGGTAGCTGTAAAAAAATTGGGGCTTTAATAGATTTAAAAGGTGGTGAAGTTTATGGATAAAATACCTAAAGTTATACACTACTGTTGGTTTGGGGGAAATGAAAAACCTAAGTTAATAAATAAATGTATGGAAACATGGAAAAGGTATCTTAAGGATTACGAAATAATAGAGTGGAATGAAGAAAAGTTTAATATATATATGTGTAGTTTTACTAAGGAAGCATATGAAGATAAAAAGTGGGCATTTGTATCAGATTATTGCAGACTTTGGGTTCTATACAATTATGGGGGAATATATTTAGATACTGATATTGAAATCTTAAAGCCATTAGATGATTTATTAGATAATAAGTCATTTACAGGAGTTGAAGAGGAAGATCAAATAGCCTTTGGTATATGGGGATGTAGAAGGCAAGATAAGTTTTTAGGAGAGATTTTAGAATATTATAATTTGATAAATTACTCAGAATATAAGGGGAGATTACAAGGATTAGCAATTCCAATACACATTACAAATATGGCAAAAAAATTAGGGTATATAAAGAATCAAGATAGTATTTCTTATTATGGAGATGATGTGGTTGTATATCCTAAGGATTATTTTTATCCTAAAAGACATGCCTGGGAAGAGCCGAAAATAACAAAAAACACATATACAATTCATCATTATGAAGGAACTTGGAGAAAGCCACATCAAATATTAAGATCAAAAACTAAGGAGCTATTAATGAATGCTATTAGATATTTTCGGTAAAGAGGTGAATTTATGATTAGCTTAATTATACCAGTTTTTAATGTAGAAGAATATTTAAGGCAGTGCTTAGAAAGTATTATAAAACAAAGCTTTAGTAATTATGAAGTAATACTTGTTGATGATGGATCTACTGATAAAAGTATGGAGATAATTAGAGAATATGAAAAGAAATTTAAGCAAGTAAAAATATTATCTCAAATAAATAAGGGAGTTTCAGAGGCAAGAAATTTGGCTTTAAAACATGCTAAAGGAGAATATGTCTTATATATAGATTCAGATGATTTTTTGAAATTTAATATGTTAGAACTAATGGTTAATAAGGCTAATAAAACTAAAGCAGATATAGTCATGTGTAATTACAATCTTTACTATGGAGTTAATAATAAAAATAATAGAGTAGTTAGTTATAATGTTTTGGAGGACAAGATATATTCCTCAAGTGAAGTTATAGATATGATTTTAAATTTTAATATTCAAGGTCAGCTATGGAACAAGCTATTTAAGAGAAGTTTGCTTTTAAAAGATAATTTTAAATTTGAAAGAGGGAGGTATGTTCAAGATATATTTCCAGTTTTTAAAGTGATTAATAATAGTAATAAAATAGCATTTATAAATGAGGATTTATATTATTATAGGCAAAGAGAAACTTCAACTATTCATAAAAAAAATACTAAATTAGCAGAAGATTACTATCATGCAATGACTAGTATAATTCAATATATTATTAAGAATAATCTTCAAGTAAATTCCAATAGCTTTAAGGTATTTAGAGCAAGTATCTTATCATATTTTATTTATCATTATACTAATACAAATTTTAAGAGTAGCTATAGAAATTTTAAAAAATCTAAATATGCAGATTTAGATGTTAAATTAAAAGATTTTATATTTTTAAAAAGTTTAAATGAAATAGATAAATTAAGATTACTCTTATGGAAGCTTAGGATATTTAATTTAATAAAGAAGCTAAAAAATAAAATATAAGAAAAATTTTTTATAGACATTGAAGAAAAATCGTGAAAGCAAAAAGACAATTACAGATTTAGATAAAAAAATAATTAAAGTGAAAAGACAGTTATGGATTTATGAAAATATAAATTTTATGGAATATGATGTGGATTGCTTAATCGTTAAGGAGAATTATGAGAAGTAAAAGAGTAGTAAAAAATTATTTATACAATATGGGGTATGAAGTTTTAATATTAATTTTACCAATAATAACAGCACCATATATTGCAAGGGTTTTAGGGGCAGATGGTATTGGCATCAGTAATTATACTAGTTCTTTTGCAATTGTATTTTCAGTGTTTGGGAAATTCGGCATAGATAGATATGGAAGTAAGCATATAGCTTATACTAGGGATAATAAGGGAAAAAGAAGCAAAACCTTTTGGAATATATGGTTGCTGCAATTTATAAGTAGTCTTATATCAATTGTTGCTTATATTATATTTTCTACAATTCAAGGAAATTCATTAAAACTTTTATTCATATTACAATTACCAGTTGTTATATCGTCGTTAATAGATATAAGTTGGTTTTATATAGGGTTAGAAAATTTTAAGAAAATAGTAGTTAGAAATACAGTTATAAAGATTATAAGTGTAATATTAATATTTACTTTAGTTAAAAGCTATAGTGATTTAAACAAATATATTCTTATTAATTCTTTATCAGCTTTACTGGGATGTATTACATTTTGGAATTCTATATTTAAATATGTAAATAAACTTAAAGTTTCTAATATAAATATAAAACCATATTTAAGAGAATCATTTATATATCTTATTCCACAAATATGTATACAAGTTTACACAGTTGTAGATCAAATTATTGTAGGAACATTATCAAGTGTTACAGATGTTGGATACTATTCACAAAGCTTAAAGATTCCTAAAATGTCATTAGCCTTTATTACATCGTTAAGTATGGTACTTATGCCAGCAATAGCCAATCTATATGAAAAAGAAGATATAAAAAATATAGAGAAGTATTTAAAAAGTTCATTACAAATAACAATTTGTATTGGTATATTTGGGGCAAGCTCTATGGCAGCAGTAGCTAATAAATTTGTACCTATCTTTTTTGGAGAGGATTTTAATATAATAATTCCATACATGATGGTAAATAGTTTGATAGCAATAATCATACCTATAGGATTAGTTTTTACAAATCAATTTACTATACCAACTAGTAAAAATAGAGAATATGTAATTCCAATAGTTTTAGCCTCTATAGTAAGTATAATTTCTAATTTAATTTTAATACCTATTATAGGAGTAACAGGAGCAGTAATAACAATTATATTAACTGAATTAACATCCACTATTTTGAAAATAGTATTAATAAGAAAGTATTTAAATATGAAGGAATTGTTTAAAGGAACATATACTTATTTATTATTTGGAAGTGTTAATTTTATTATTGTTTATTTAAGTAGTTTTATTGTTAGAACTAATGGTATATCTTTATTATTTATATGTGGATTATGTTTTTTAGTTTATGGGGCATTAATGTTGATATTTAACAATCCAATTAAGGCAGATCTTCTAAATTTAATAAAAAGCAAAAGAAAAGATAGGAAAAAAATATTTTATTAAGGGTATTAAGTAGCATTTTATAGAAGGGGGACTATAGTGATATTTATAACAGTTGGAACTCAAAAATTCCAATTTAATAGATTACTTAAAGAAATTGATAGATTAATAGAAGAAGAGAAAATTACAGAAGAGGTATTTGCTCAAATTGGATATAGTGGGTATAAGCCTAAAAACTATAATTATAAAGACTTTATAGATAGGGATGAATTTGAAGATATAATAAAAAAATGCAAAATTATAATAACTCATGGAGGGACAGGATCTATTATTGGGGCAGTAAAACAAAGAAAAAAAGTAGTTGCAGTTCCAAGGTTAAAGGAATTTGGTGAGCATGTAGATGATCATCAAATTCAAATAGTTTCAGAGTTTGAAAGTATTGGATTTATAGAAGCTGCTCAAAGTGTTGAAATGCTAGGTAATACTATTGCTAATATAGATAAGTTAGAATTAAAAGAATATATTTCAAATACAGATAACATTATAAAAGAAATAGAAGTATTTATAAGGAAAATATAAAGCTAAAGATACTAATAGTAAAACTATCTATATAAAAAGAGGAGAGTTTATTGATTTGAATATATTATATTTAAATAACTCTGTACATTTAGGGGGAGACACTAAGTGCATTATAAAGCTTTCCAAGGAGCTTAAGCGTAGTAATAAGATTATAGTGGGAAGTAACGGTGGCAGCTTAGAAAGTGAATTTCAAAAAATGGGGATTAAACATTATAAAATAAAGCCTGTAAGTAGTATAAATATTTTCAGTATAATTTTTAATATTATACTGATTATTAAAATAGTAAAAAAAGAAAGTATAGATATTATACATAGTCATCATAGAATGACTACGTTAATGTCAAAGATAGCATCAAAATTTATAAAAGTAAAAGTGGTTCATACTCAGCATTTATGCATTGAAAATAAATTTTATTTAACTAGGATTTCGCTAAAAAATATAAAGACAATAACTGTGAGCCAAGGAGCTAAGGAAATTTTAAAAAGAAAATGTAAGTTAAATGAAAAAAATATAACAAATATATATAACAGCATAGAAGTAGAATGTAAAAATAAAGAAATAGATCCCCAATTATTAGAATTAAAAGAAAAAGGATTTTTTTTAGTAGCTCAAATAAGTAGGATTATTGATTACAAAGGAGTATACGATTTTGTAGATGTAGCAAGAAGTACTGTTAAAATTAATAAGGATATAAGATTTCTGTTAATTGGAGAAGGAGAAGAAAGTGAAAATTTAAATAAATATATAAAGCAAGGTAATTTAGAAGAGTATGTATATATGTTAGGAAGCAAGGACAATGTTATTGAACATTTAAAATATATAGATTTAATTTTATTATGTTCTTATATAGAGGGGTTACCATTAGTACCATTAGAAGCATTTTCACAGCAATTACCTGTTATTGCTACAAATATAGAAGGTACAAAGGAAGAAATAGTAGATGGAGAAAATGGATTTTTAGTTGAAGAAAAAAACATAGAAAAATTTACTGAAAAGATAAATGAAATCTTTAATAATGAGGACTTGTATAATTCATTAAAAGAAAATGCATATAAAATATTTAAGGAAAAGTTTGACGTAGATAGATATATAGCAGAACATATAGTTTTATATAATGAAGTATTATATGCGAAATAAATAAGGAGATAAGTATGTTGCTGTATAAACCAATAGCACATAAAAAAGAAAAATTAATATTTAGTTTATTTTTTATGATAGTAATAATCAGTCAAGGTATAAGAGGAAGATTAAATAGTATAACAAATACAAGTATATTCAACTATCATTTAATTCCAATAATACTAATTATATTAATGTTCATTAAAAGAAGTAATAAAGTAAGTAAGAAAAATTTTATTTTAATATTTTCAATAATTGGTTTTATAGGAATAGGATTTATAGCTAATAGATATAGTATATCTCAGCTTATAAGAACTACAATTGGATTTATACTTCCATTACTAATGTTATTAATTAATTATAAAGATGTAGACACAAATTATCTTTTACCTAAAATATTAAAGACATTTAATATATTTATTAATATTACTTTTTTAATTCAAATAATTATGAGCATAAAATATGGAAGAACTGGTGGAATAGTAGGACATCCTTTAACTTCAGGATGGTATTATGGGATATTCATAAGTTTAAATTGTATTTATTATAAATATTTTAATAGTAAGAAAGATTTTTTTATAATTAAGGATATACTAATTGCTTTAATAGGAACTGTTTTAGCATCAGGAAGAATTTCACTTATAATAGTGCTTATATTAAGTTTACTATATGCAATTAGTTGTTGTAGAAATAAAGTAATTCCATATGTTATTTTACCTATAATACTCATAGTATTTTTATCGACTTCAATAGTTGATAAATACATATGGGAAAAATTCAGGGCTACAGCTTCTTGGGGAGATATAACTAATGGAAGGTTACTTGGAATAAGAGAAATGAAATTTTTTAATGTATATCCTAAGTTTTTTACTGGAAAAGGTGTAGGGTATTCCAATTATATAAGTCAATACTTATTTGAAGTTGTAAATTTTGAAAACCCAATAATTATGTTTTCTTTTGATTATGGAATTATAACTGCAATAATGTTACTAATTGTTTCATTTATTTACCCAGTACAAAACTTTATAAGAAGTAAAAATATTTTATTAGCTATTAATTTTACTTCCATATTTATAATTCCATTCACATATAACGGATTAGCAGAAACAGTGGGTATATTTATAGTGTTGATATTTATTATTTATATATTTTTAATAATAAATAATGGAATTAAAAAGATTAATAAATTATAAAATAGAAAATCCAAAGGGGCTCGGTTCGTTAGCCCCTTTGGATTTTGTATTTTTGTTGTAAATAGAAAGTAAATTAATTGGAGGTAAATGTGTCATAGGGATTGTAACTTCGGACTAGAAAAATACAAATTCTAAAAATAATCCAAGTATATAAAAATAATCCATTTCTTATGTAATGAAGGAAATAAAATCTAAAAATATTAAAAGTTTAAATAAAGAATATTCTAAATTAAATTAAATAAGGTGTGATATTATAAATACATAAGATGTAAAGCATTACAAAAGATTGCGGTTTTCATCAAAGGTAAAGACCAATAAAATATTATATATGTAATTTAATATGGAGGGGTTTAAATGAGAATTAAAAAACTAACATCAATTTTGTTAGCAGCAACACTAACTTTAGGATTAGTAGCATGTGGAGGAAAGAGTGATAACACAGGCAATACTACAGGAGATAGTAAAGACAATAAGATAACAATATGGGCATGGGATGAAGCTTTCAATATAGTAGCGGCAAATAAAGCTAAAGAAATATATCAAAAGGAAAATCCAGATGCAGAAATTGAAGTTGTAACAATGGCTCAGGATGATATAGTGGCTAAATTAAATACAAGCTTATCTTCTGGATCTTATGAAGGGCTTCCAAATGTTGTATTAATTGAAGATTATAAAATTCAAGGATATTTAACAGCATATCAAGATGAATTTGCAGATTTATCTTCAGTAGCTAAGCGAGAAGACTTTGCAGATTATAAGACAGGTGTTAATTATGTTGATGGTAAATTATATGGAATACCTTTCGATAGTGGAGTAGCAGCAACATTCTATAGAACAGATTTAATAGAGCAAGCTGGATACACTAAGGAAGATATGCAAAACTTAACTTGGGAAAAATATATTGAAATAGGTAAAGCAGTAAAAGAAAAAACAGGAGTTGCAATGTGTACATTAGATCCTAGTGATATAGGACAAATCAGAATGATGTTACAAAGTGCAGGAGCATGGTATACAGATGCTGATGGAAAAGTTTCTATAGCAGATAATCAAGCATTAAAGGATTCTATAAAGATATATAATGATTTAGTGAAATCAGGAATTACAAAACAAGTAGCAGATTGGGATCAATTTGTAGGTGCATTTAATAATGGTGAAGTTGCATCAGTAGTTACTGGTTGCTGGATTGGACCTTCAATTAAAAAAGCTGAAGATCAAAGTGGAAAATGGGCAATAGCAGCATTCCCTAAGATGGCAAGTAATTCTAAATCAGTTAATGCATCCTCAATAGGTGGAGCAGGTTGGTATGTTCTTAAGAATGTTGGAAATACAGATATGGCAGTAGATTTCCTTGGAAAAACATTTGCTTCAAATACAGATTTAATGAATGATTTAGCAGATTCTATAACTTTAGTTAGTACTTTAAATAAAGCTGCTGAAGCTTCAAATTATTCAAAGCCAAGTGAATTTTTCAGTGGACAAGAAATATTTAAAGATTTTGCAGATTGGACAAGTAAAGTACCTTCAGTAAATTATGGTTTACACACTTATGCAATAGAAGATATTATGACTGAAGCTGTTCAAGCTATAGTTAATGGAGCTGATGTTGATTCAACATTAAAATCCTTCCAAAGTCAAATAGAATCAGCAGTAGCACAATAATAAATAAAAAAGAATTATCATAAGGAGAGTAGCCATTTATTAAAATAAAATTAGTAAATGGCTATTTCTTGTATAGGGGGAGTACACTTGAAAAGGAGTAATAAAAATAGGAGTCTAAATTATAAATTAGATAGAAAAGCTTGGTTATTTGTTATACCAAGTATCATACTAGTAACTGTATTTGTGTTTTATCCAATGATACAAGCCTTTATAACATCATTACAAAGCGGAATGGGCAATAATTTAAGCTTTGTTGGAATTGATAACTATAAGAGATTACTTACAGATTCAACATTTAAAAAGGCATTATTTAATACGGTATTATATTTAATAATTCAAGTGCCAATTATGATTATATTAGCACTTGTTATATCGGCTATACTAAATGATAAGAAATTAAAAGCTAGGGGGTTTTTTAGAACAGCAATATTCTTACCATGTGTTACATCTCTTGTAGCATATTCAATTATATTTAAAAGTTTATTTGCAACAGATGGGTTTGTTAATGCATTTTTAATGAATATAAATGTTATATCACAACCAATAGCATGGATTACTCATCCAATATGGGCTAGAGTATTAATTATAATAGCAATAACATGGAGATGGACAGGATATAATATGGTTTTCTATTTAGCAGGAATGCAATCAATTGATGATTCAATATATGAAGCAGCTGAAATTGATGGAGCAAGTGCTTTTATGAGATTTAAATCTATAACACTTCCATTATTAAAGCCTATAATTTTATTTACAACAATAAATTCTACAATAGGAACATTACAATTATTCGATGAAACTGTGAATATAACAAATGGAGGGCCAGCAAACGCAACAATTACTATTTCACAATATATTTATAATTTATTATTTAAATATTCACCAAACTTTGGATATGCAGCAGCAATTTCGTATGTAATAGTTCTTATAATAGTAATACTATCATTTATTCAATTAAAAGCAGGAGGGGATAAGGATGAGTAGAAAAAATAGTAAGGGTGTAAGTAAGCTAGTAAGTTTTATAAAATATACATTTTTGATTATTTTATCTTTTGTATCAATTTTCCCATTTATTTGGATGATAATAGCTACAACTAATAAGTCTGTTGATGTTACAAGAGGTACTTTGATACCAGGAAGCTATTTTTTTGATAACTTAAAAAATCTTTTAGCATCAGATCTTAAATATACGGTAGCCTTCAAAAATTCTTTTATAATTGCAGTTATCACAACAGCATTAGCTATGTTAGTTTCTTCATTGGCAGGTTATGCATTTGAAATATATAAAACAAAAACCAGAGATAAGATATTTAATTTTATATTATTATCTATGATGGTACCATTTGCAGCATTAATAGTTCCTTTGTTTAGATTATTTAGTAAGATGAATAATATTCCTGGATTAAAAGGAATATCATTAAATACTCATGGTGCAGTAATAATTATTTCAGTTGCAACAGCATTTTTAATTTTCTTCTTTAGACAAAATACAAAGACTTTTCCAAAGGATTTAATGGAAGCAGCAAGGATAGATGGACTCGGAGAATTAGCTATATTCTTTAGAATCTATATGCCAACTATGAAATCAACTTATGCAGCAGCTACAATAGTTACATTTATGGCTAGTTGGAATAGTTATTTATGGCCACTTATAGCATTACAATCACCTGATAAAAGAACCTTACCACTTGTAATATCAGCTTTAGGTTCATCATATACACCAGATTATGGAATGATAATGACTGCTGTTGTAATAGCAACATTACCTACAGCTTTAATATTCTTCTTAATGCAAAAGCACTTTGTTGCAGGTATGACAGGCTCAATTAAGGGGTAGTTAAAAGATAATTAAAAGTAAAAGTTTCAAAAGGAAATAAAAAAGAAAGTGGGCAACTGGGGAAATGTAATTGGGATTACTTTGGAGGTTCATTTTCTTTCTTATAATAAATGTAGAAAAATATAAGGGATTGGAGAGAGTTATATTGGATAAAAAAATAGATTTGCATGAAAAAATAAAAGGTAAAATACAGTCAAGAAAATTAGACTTAAAACAAAACTTAAGCCCAAGTTTAGATTGGTTGGAAGATCCAGAAATTTTTAGAATTAATAGAATAGATGCTCACTCAGATCATTTATTTTATGAGAAGAGGGAAGATTTAAAGTTAGGGTATAATATGCCACTTAAGCAAAGTTTAAATGGTAAATGGAAATTTTCTTATGCTGTTAATCCAAGTAATAGAATTAAGGATTTCTATAAAGAAGATTTTGACTGTAGTAGTTTTGATTATATAAATGTTCCAGGACATATTCAAATGCAAGGATATGATAAGTGTCAATATATAAACACAATGTATCCGTGGGATGGAGTAGAAGAATTAAGACCACCCCATATTTCAAAGGATTATAATCCAGTTGGAAGTTATGTTAAGTATTTTGAATTAAATGAAGAATTAAAAGATAAAAATGTTTATATTTCATTCCAAGGAGTTGAAACAGCATTTTATGTATGGATAAATGGAGAATTTATAGGATACAGTGAAGATACTTTCACACCATCAGAATTTGAAATAACGAATTATTTAAACAACGGAGAAAATAAATTAGCAGTTGAGGTTTATAAAAGAAGCAGTGCAAGTTGGATAGAAGATCAAGATTTTTGGCGATTCTCAGGAATATTTAGAGACATTTATTTATATGCAATTCCAAAGTACCATGTGCAAGATTTATTTGTAAAGGCTGGATTAGATGATACCTATACTAATGGGAAATTAAATATAAAAATGAAATTAACAGGGTTACTTGAATGTGGAGATTTTCAGGTGCAAGCTTATTTGAAAGATAGCAATGGAAAGTTAGTTCATAATTTTAAAGAAAATGAATTTATTATTGATAGTAGTAGAACTATTAATAATAGAAGCAATAATTTCAATGATTGCACAAGTGATAATAATAGTGAAATTAACGATATAAATAATAGTAAAGATATTAATGATGATATTATTTTTAATAATAAATTAGCTTTATGTGAGAATAATATTGGTAGAACAAATGATACTTATACAAAAATAAGAATTAATACAACAATAAATGAAGTTAAGCTTTGGAGCGCTGAAGAACCAAATTTATATAATTTATATATTGAAATCTTAGATTCTGAAGGAAATTTAATAGAAATAGTACCTCAAAAAGTTGGATTTAGACGCTTTGAATTAATTAATAATATTATGTGTTTAAATGGGAAAAGAATAGTTTTTAAAGGTGTAAATAGACATGAATTTAGTTCCAAAAATGGACGTGCAATAACAAAAGAAGATATGTTGTGGGATATAAAGTTCTTAAAGCAAAATAACATAAATGCTGTAAGAACATCACATTATCCTAATCAAAGTTTTTGGTATGATCTTTGTGATGAATATGGAATTTATTTAATAGATGAAGCTAACCTAGAAAGTCATGGATCATGGCAAAAGATGGGGGCTTGTGATCCAGAATGGAATGTGCCAGGTTCAATTCCAGAGTGGAGAGAGGTTGTAGTAGATAGGGCAGAATCAATGCTTCAAAGAGATAAAAATCATCCATCAATTTTAATATGGTCATGTGGTAATGAATCTTATGCAGGAAGTAATATTTTAGAAATGACAAAGTATTTTCATAAAAATGATGATAGTAGATTAGTTCATTATGAAGGAGTATTTTGGAATAGAGAATTTGATGAAATAAGTGATATGGAAAGCAGGATGTATGCAAATCCATTGGATATAGAAAAATATTTAAATAATAATCCTAAAAAGCCATATATAAGTTGTGAATATATGCATGCAATGGGAAATTCCTGTGGAGGAATGAAGTTATATACTGATCTTGAAGATAAATATCAAATGTATCAAGGTGGATTTATATGGGATTATATAGATCAAGCAATAGAAGTAATTAATAAGGATGGCAAAAAGGTATTTGCATATGGTGGAGATTTTGATGATAGGGCAACTGACTATTGTTTCTGTACAGATGGAATTATTTATGCAGATAGAACTATATCTCCAAAAGTTCAAGAGGTTAAAGAACTTTACTCAAATGTAAAACTTATTCTAGATAATAAAGGGTTTACTATAAAAAATAACAACTTATTTATTGGAACAGATAAGTATGATTTTATTGCGTATATAGAAAAAGAAGGTAGCAGAGTATTTGAAACAGTTATTAAAGCTGATGTTGCACCAGGGACAGAGAAGTATATTTATATAGAATATCCAAATATTGAAGATTTTGGTGAATATACTTATAATATATCTATGAGATTAAGTGAAGATTCGTTATGGGCAAGTAAGGGATTTGAAATATCTTTTGGTCAATCAGTTTATATTATTGATGCTAATGGATATAAAAAAGTTGATAAACTAATTAACTTTAGTAATAGCAATAATGAAGCCAATAAAGCTAATAAAGAAAATGAAAATAATGTGGTAAATAATGAAGAAAACAACATAATACATCAAAACTTAGATTTAAGTTCGAACTCTAGCCATAGCAAAGTTTTAGATTTATGCTCTAGGTCAACATTTAGAATAATTCATGGAGATGTGAATATAGGAGTAGTTGGAAAAAACTTTAGAATGATGTTCTCTAAGCAAGAAGCAGGATTAATTTCTCTTTGCTATGAAGGAATTGAATATATAACAAGAGTTCCAAGAACTTCATTTTTTAGAGCAACTACAGATAATGATAGAGGTAATGGTCATAATTTTAGAACATCACAATGGCAAATTGCAGGTATGCATCAAAGGTTAGAAAGGTTTGAATGTATAGAAGAAAATGATAAAATAATATTAACCTATACTTTTGAAATGCCAACAAGTGTTAAGACTAACAATGTAGTTAAATATACAGTAACTCCAGATGGAAATATAGAAGTAAATATACACTATAAAGGTGTACAAGGGTTATCAGAATTGCCTATATTTGCTATAGATTTTAAGCTTAAAAAAGAATTAAGCAATTTTGAATATTATGGGTATGGTCCAGATGAAAATTATATAGATCGTAATAATGGAGCAAGACTTGGAAGATATAAAAATAGTTCTATAAATAATCTTTCAAGATATTTAATTCCACAAGAATGTGGTAATAGAACAGGTGTAAGATGGGCAAATGTAACAAATAACAAAAATGAAGGCCTATGCTTTAAATATGTAGATATGCCATTTGAATTAAGTGTATTGCCATATAGTGCATATGAACTTGAAAATGCTATGCATATAGAAGAACTTCCACAAATTAATTATACTTGGGTGCGTATAATAGCAAAACAAATGGGAATAGGTGGAGATGATAGCTGGGGTGCTTTAGTGCATGATGAATATACAATACTATCTAATGAAGATATAAATTTAAAATTTATTATATGTAAGGCTTAGTATCTAATGTCCCTGGATTTCCAGAAGATTTGGCCCCAGGGGCATTGCTCCTGGGGATTAATTTTTTACAAAATGAGAGGGTGTTATTATGAGTAAAAATTATTGTAAAGTTTTAATAGTAGAAGATGAATTTATTATGAGGCAGGGAATTAAGCATATGCTTGAATGGGAAAAAGAAGGCTTTACAATAGTTGGGGAGGCAACAAATGGGCAAGAAGCTCTAGATTTAATAGAGAAACTAAAGCCTAACATAATAATTTCAGATATAGTTATGCCCATATTAAATGGAGTTGATTTTTCTAAAGTTGTGCAAAAGAGATATCCTGATTTGCAAATTATAATTTTAAGTAGTTATGATAATTTTGAATATGTTAAAGATACTCTTCTAAGTGGAGCTGTAGATTATATATTAAAGCCAACTTTAAACCCAGAACAATTATTAGTAACCTTAAAGAAGGCAGTTGATAGGATACCAGGACTAGAATTAGTTAAAAATGAAGATATATATTATAACAATTTAATTGAAAGATATTTACTTGGATTTGATTCTAATCTAGATGTTAATAAATTTAAAAATTTATTTCCTGATACTTGTTTTAGAATTTTGGGGATAAATTTAAAACAATCATTTGGAAAGAATAAGGAAAGTATAAAGAGAATTAAAAGAAAAGTAGAAGAATTTTTTATTTTGAATAAAAACTATTCTTATCTAAAGCTGATTATTAATGATGAAATACTTCTATATATAATTAATTATAAAGTAAGTAATGATAAAGAAATAGTAGATAAAATTAAAACTCATATCGAAAGAAATATCTTTCCTCAAGAAAATATATTATTTATAATTACACCTAAATTTGATAACATTTGCAAAGTTAAAGATATTTATAATGAAAAATTCATTCCATATCTAGCTCAAAAATTTTACTATAAAAGTGATTTCTTATTAAATACAGAACGTATAGAAATTAGAAGTAAGATAGAAAAATTTGATTCAAATAAATATTTAAATTATATAAAATCAAAAGAATTTAATTCAGCAATTAATATGATAAAGGAATATGTGGATTATGCAATAAATTCAATGATGGATGAGTACAAGCTTAAAAATCTAGTTAAGAACTTATTATACAATGTAGTAGTAAGCTTGGAGTCTTATGATATAGAAACGGATGAACTTAGGCAATTATACTTTAAGAAAATAGACAATGCAGCATATTCACAAGATTTTGCTGAAGAAATAAATCACATAATTTTAGAACTCAAAGATATTATTTCTAAGAATGTAAATATGGAAGAACAAAGAATAAAAGAGATTTTAGAATATATTAATGAGCATTATGATAAGCCTTTAGAGCTTAGCGATATATCAAAAGCGTTTAATTTTAATTATTACTATCTTTCATTTTACTTTAACAATCACTGTAAAGAAGGATTTTCAGAATATTTAAACAGAATTAGAGTTGAAAAAGCTTGTGAGCTATTGAAAGAAAATAAGGCATATGTATCTGAAATAAGTAGTATAGTTGGATATTCTGATCACAGTTATTTTTGTAGAGTTTTTAAGAAAATAGTAGGATATACTCCAAGCAACTATAGAAGGTTAAATCAAATTAAAGGAGTTTTAATTAATGAAAAAGAATCTGAAAACAAATAGCCTGTTTTTTAAAATATTATGCGTTGTTGTTGCTGGAGTTATTTGTGTATCAGTTTCAATTAGTTATATTATAATAAATATTTCAAAAGGGATTTTTACTGATACCTATAGTGATTCTCAGAAAAAAATATTTGGACAAGTAAATGATAAAATATATGATTTTCATGCTGAACTAGTTAAAGTTATAAACTCTGTAAATTCACATAGAGCTTTTAAAACATATTTTACTGAAGAAAACCTAGAAGTAGAGGAAATGTCTCAAACTATATTTGATCTAAAAAGACAAATGAAATCTGCATTAGCTACTAATACATATGACATAAGTGTATTAATATTAGGGTTGAATGGTTCATCATTTTTAAATAGATCAGAGCTTTTAACTATTAGGCCAAATGAAATATTGAGTATGGATATATCCCAAAATTCATTAGGCAAAAGCGATACTATACTATATCAGTATTTAGAAAATGGTTTTACATCTTCTACAAAGGATGAACCTGTAATAGTTATAACCAAAACTTTGAATTTAAAGGATGGCGAACCATATGGAATTATTTATTTTACTATAAAAGAAAAAGATTTTGAAAAGTTCTATGATTATTTTACTTTAGAAATAAATGATGTAGTTTTGTTAAATGAAAATAATGTTGTTTTATCTTCAAATAAAAAGGAAAACATCGGAGATGTACAGGAGGAATTTAAAGAAAGTATAGAAGAGCTTGTTTCAAAAGAAGAGTTAAGTAAAATTTATAATAGTAATAAAAATACTATCTTGATTCAAAGGCTTCCTTATTGTAATTTAACTATCTGTGGTACTGTTGATAATCATAAGGCATTAGGTAAAATGTATGATATTGGCAATATAATGCTAATTTGCTTCGTGATAACATTGTGTATTTTGATAGGTATATTTTTAATAGTTAGACAAATGACAAAGCCTTTATACTTACTTACTGAAAAGATGTCTAATGTAAGAGATGGAAAATTTGATGAATGTATAGAGGTAAGTGGTCCAGAGGAAGTAAAAGAATTATCATCTACATTTAATTATATGATAAAGGATTTAAATAAATATATACATGAGCTAGTTAAGGTACAAAAAGAAAAGAGAGCAGCAGAAATACATGCCTTACAGATGCAAATAAATCCACATTATATTTTTAATACTTTATCAAGTATTAAATGGCTCATATGGCAAGGAAATAATGATAAATCAATAAGTGCCTTAGATTCATTTATAAATTTACTAAGAAATACAATTAGTAAGACAGATGAATTTATTACTATAGAAGATGAAATAGAAAATATAAAGAACTACGTATTTATTAATAATATTAGATACGGTGATAGAATAAAAGTTGAATATTTTATAATGCCTGATTGTAATGATTACTTAGTTCCTAAGCTAATATTACAACCATTTATTGAAAACTCATTCTTTCATGGTTTTCCATCAGATGAGGAAGGAAAGATACAAGTTTTCATAAAGGAGCAAGGTGAAAATATAAAAATAGAAATATATGATAATGGTGTGGGAATAGAAGAAGAAACCTTAGAAAAAGTAAAAGAAAAAAAAGAAACAAAAAATGATCACTTTAGTGGAATAGGTGTAAATAATGTTGATAGTAGAATTAAACTTATTTATGGAAATGAATATGGAATAGAAATAAAAAGTAAGCTAAATAAAGGAACAACCGTGACGATTTTATTACCTATGAAGAAGTAGAAATTATGCTTGTTATATCGATATGAGAATATAATAATAGATTATTTAGTTCTTAATTATTATAATAGGAAATTAAATGATTTTAAGAGTGCTATATTTTAAATTGGAAATGAATATAAATATTTAATTTATGGTGAAGTAATTATATAATATTAGTATTATAATAAATTATATAAAGCCTAGTATAATTTTAAAATGTGGAAGAGGTGATTGTTTGCTTAATAAAATAGACTATAATTTAGAGGAAGATATTATAGAAGAAATAAAAGAAATATCTAGAAAATATCATAATATTAAAAAAGTAGTTTTATTTGGTTCAAGAGCAAGAAAAGATAACTCACCTAGAAGTGATATTGATTTAGCGATATATTTAGATGTTAAATCTTCAGACCTGTTAGAATTTATTGAAGATATAGAAAATAATACAGCTACCTTATTAGAATTTGATTTTTCAAATATGAATTCAATAGAGGATGAGGTATTTATTGAACAAGTAAATAAAGAAGGGATAGTTATATATGAGAAGCATTGATTTTAAGTATATGAATTTAAAAAAAGCTTATTCAAGATTAAAAGAAGTCAGTGATTTATATGATGGGAAAAATGATATAATAAGAGATAGTTTAATACAAAGATTTGAATTTACTTATGAATTAACTCATAAAACCTTAAAGGAATTTATGAAGTATTTAGGAGTTACCCTAGAAAACTCATTTCCACGTACTATTTTTAAGAAGGCATATGTGAATAATTTGATTTCAGATGATAAAGTATGGATAAATTTATTAGAAGATAGAAATTCTACGTCACATATTTATAATGAAAATATGTCTAATGAAATAGCAGATAGAATAGTTAATAAATATGTTGATGCTATTGGCGAGTTAGTAGAGAACTTAGAAAAGCTATTATAAGTTTTTAAAAATAATAAAAGGCCTCAGGGGTACTGCCCCTGAGGCTAAATGTTTTTATTTATAAATATTTTTCAAAAAATTCTTCTTCTGGTGTAAATAAATAGATAAGCCCTTCTAAGAAACTTATTAATTCAATAATTCCTATAATACCTGTAAAACTTAATATTAAATATAGTATTCCAATCTTATATTTACCTAAGTAAATTTCTGAGCACCAAACATTCCAAAGAAAATTGCAAGAAAAGCGGCTATATACTTACTAAAATCACTATTTAATATATCTATATTATAACGTATTTTTAGACGCTATAATATATAAGAAAATATTATTTAATTGAGAAATAAAAGGTATATATTTTCAAGTTAATTGAAATGTTTATATAGAAATTTGTATAAGTTTTATTATTAACGTAAGAAAAATTATTTTTATTAATCTTTATATATAAAGTTTATTATAATTTGCAAATCTAAATGAAAACCTTATAGTATTGTGCAATGATTTGGTATTGTTAATAACAAGCAAAAAAGTGATAATGAAAACGAGGGATGAAGATGAAAGAAAGAGCAAGAAGTATATTAGAATCAATCTTAGAAAAGGGAAGTATAAAATCTAAAACTTTAATTGAAGAATTCAATATATCAAAAAGAACTCTTTATTATGATATTGAAGATATAAACTATTTTATAAAAGACTGTGGCGAAGTAAGAAATATAAATCATGCATTTTCATTTATAGGAGATTACAACTTGCTACATAAAAAGCTTTATATTGAAGAAGATGATTATATAAATATAGAAAATAGAAAAAATTATATTCTATATAAAATACTTAATGAAGAAAAAGTCACAATAGAAGTTTTATCTAACGAAATGATACTTTCTAAAAATACTATAGTTCAAACCTTTGAATATTTAAAGAATGATCTTAGAAATATGGGGTTAACATTAGTTTATAAGAAAGGTTATAAAATAGTTGGTGATGAAACAAAAATAAGGGACATTTACATACTATTGATGGAAGAAGATAGGGAGTTGTTAAAAGATTATAATAAAAAAATACTAGATTTTGATAGTAAGTGTTTTCTTAAACTTACCGATTATTCTTTAACTAATCTTTCAAAGTTTGCAGAGTTTATAAATAGAAGAATAAAAAATGGATATACAATAAATTCTTATAAATTTAAATCTGATGTAAAAGGCTTTGAGTATTATAATTTGACTAAAACTCTTTTGAGTGAAGATGCTAATGAAGAAGAAATATCATATTTATGTGCATATATAAGTACACTTCCAAGTCTAAATAATAATGTTTCTGAGGATATAATTGAAAAATATGTTGATAAATTAATAAGAAGATTTGAAGTTAATACAGCTATTCAATTAGAAAATAAAAATGTATTTAAGAAAAATATTAAAAGACATTTATTGTCTTCATATTACAGAATAAGATTTAGATTCCCAATAAGTAATCCTTCATTAGAAGAAATAAAAAGAAAACATGATTCCTTATATAAAATAATTAAATCTATTTTAGAGGATAAAAATGACTTCCCAGATTTTATAGGGATAAGGGAAGAAGAAATAGGTTTTATTGTAGCATACTTTGGAGGATATTTAAGAGGTACTGAAACAGAGGTAGATATACGCAAAAAAGTGTTAGTTGTATGTCCTAATGGATTATTAATATCAAAAAATATTGAAATTCAATTATATAAGTACATTCCTGCTATAGATATTATAGGAGTTATGTCAATAAAAGATATGCAATGTTCTGATATAGATTATGACTATATAGTTTCAACAGTAGAAATCCCCAATAAAGAAAATGTTATAGTAGTAAATCCAATGTTAACTAAGTTAGATATTAAATTATTGATGGATAAATTAGTAACATTTAACCAAAGTAATTTACAATTTAATATTGAGCTAATAATGCAAGCAATAAAAAGGAATGCAAATATAATAAATTACGATAATTTGAAAAATGACTTAATAAAAATAATATATCAAATGGACGAAAAGGAGGCATACCAACCAATGTTAAAAGAATTAATTAATGAGCAAAGAGTAAGAAAAGTATCTAAAGTTAAAGATTGGGAGGAGGCTATCAAAGTTGCAGCAAGACCATTATTAGAAGATGGATCTATAAAAGAAGAATATGTGGAAGCTATGATAGAAAGTATAAAAAAACATGGTCCATATATAGTACTAGCTGACAGGTTTGCTTTACCTCATGCAAATGCAAAAGAAGGAGTTAATAGATTATCGATGTCCTTATTAACTGTAGAAGAAGAAGTAGATCTTTTAGGTAAGCCAGTAAATATATTCATGGTTCTTGCAACAGTTGATAATAATAGTCATATAAAGGCTTTAGCTTCATTATCAGAACTTTTATATGATGAAGAAAACTTAAAGATTTTTAGAGATGGTGATTCAAAAAAAATATTAAAAATTATAAATGATCAAAATTAGGAGGTATTATATTATGAAAATTTTAGCTGTTTGTGGGTTTGGAGTAGGTTCTTCAATGATATTAAAGATGTCAATAGAAAAAGTGTTAAAGGAAATGAATATAAGTGCTGAGGTAAATAATACTGACATAAATGATGCAAGAGGAGCAGATTGTGATGTTATATTAACTAGCGCAGAGCTTCATAGAGAATTAGAAGGTACATGTAATGTTCCTGTTTATCCAGTAAAAAAATATATGGACTTAGTAGAAGTAAGAGAAGTATTAGAGAAATTCTTAAGTGAACGTTAGGAGGAGATTTATATGGACTTTTTAATCAATAATGTGCTACGTAATCCACCACTTTTATTAGGATTAATAGCTGCTTTAGGATTAATATTGCAAAAGAAAAAATTTGCTGATGTTGTTAAAGGATCATTATTAGCTGCATTTGGAATGGTAATACTAGATCAAGGAACATCAATGCTAGTAAGTGCTATATCCCCTATAAATAATGCATTCCAAGCTCTAAGTGGAGCAGGGGCAGTAGCTGAAGGATTAAATGATGCTACATTTACAGCAAGTTATGGTGGTACAGTAGGATTAGCAATGTTTATTGGACTTGTACTACATTTGTTAATAGCTAGATTTACTCCAATAAAAACAATATTCTTAACAGGGCATATGTTATGGTGGTTCCCATTTATATTTGTAGCAGCTGGTGTTGAAGGTGGATTAGATGGTTGGATTCTTATAGCTTTTGCTGCAATTGCTTCAGCTTTATATTGGTCAATTATGCCTTGGTTATTAAGAAAGTATGTCAAGGATGTAACTGGTGATGAATCTTTCACACTTGGACATCCAAGTGGAATGTTAGCTTTAATATCTGGATTTATTGCTAGTAAAGTAGGAAATAAGGAAAAATCATGTGAAGATTTAAAGTTACCAGCAGGACTTTCTTTCTTCAGAGAAATTTCAATTACAGGTGGAATAGTAATATTTATTATGTTCATAGTAGTTGGACTTGCTATACCAGAAGGTCTTGGTGATATACAAGAAAATATATTTATTTATGCAATTAAACAAGGATTTACATTTGGTGCTGGATTAATAGTAATGTTACAAGGCGTAAGAATGTTAATTAATCAAATAGTTCCTGCATTTAAAGGAATATCTGAAAAAGTTGTTCCTAATGCATTACCAGCATTTGATTGTCCTATATTATTCAACTATAAACCAAATGCTGTATTAATTGGATTTATTACAGCTATGATAACTTCAACAATAGTAATATTAATTTGTAATTACTTCAATGTATTTAATATTTTAATAATACCATTAGTTATAACTTCTTTCTTTGAATGTGGAGCAGCAGCGGTTATAGGAGAAGGACAAGGTGGTCTTAGAGGAGCTATAATTGGTACAATGGTTGCAGCAATAGTAATGGTTATTTTAGTAGGTATCTCAGCTGTTGTATATTCAGGAACAATCCAAAATTGGATATTAATATTTGGTGGTAATGACTTATCATTATTTGGAATATTAGGAAAGTTAATTTCATCATTTCTTGGAGGTTTTTAATAAGATATGGCTTTTAAGTATATTGATAAAATAAAAGATTTAATAGATGTAATTGAAAAAGAAGAAAAAGAAAATATGGAAAAAGCTACAGAAATAATTGTTAAAGCTATATTAAACAAAAAAGCTATATTTTCTTTTGGAGCTTCTCATGCAGGAATACTAACAGAAGAACTTTATTATAGAGCTGGAGGTCTTGTAGTTATTAACCCTATATTTGCAAGAAATCTTATGTTAGATACTTCTCCAATTACTATGACTAGTGAAATGGAAAGATTAGAGGGTTATGGAACTACTGTAGCTAATAAAACTAATATATCTGAAGGTGATATAGTTATAGTACATTCAGTTTCAGGACGTAATCCAGTAAGTATAGAAATGGCAATTGAGTCTAAGAAAAAAGGTGCAACAGTAATTTGTATTACTAATTTGAGTTATTCTAAAGATGTGTCGTCTAGACATTCATCAGGTAAAAATTTATATCAAGTAAGTGATATAGTAATAGATAATCATGGTGAAAAAGGTGATGCATGTGTAGAAATAAGTGGGTTAAATCAAAAAGTTAGTCCTACATCAACTGTGGCTGCAGTTACAATAATGAATTCTATAATTGCAGAAGCAACAGAATTATTAGTTAAAAATGGAATGGATAAGCCACCTATATTTTACAGCGCCAATATAGATGGCGGAGATGAATTAAACAAAAAAATATTTGAAGAATATAGAGATGTAATACATTATCAATATTAATTATAAAAGGATCACATTAAGAGTTAAATTTAATGTGATCCTTTTATAATCCGTATTTAGTAATTTTTATTTTAGTAAAATTGCTGTAGTTTTATTAAGTAGATATGGAGCAATCTTCAATCTTTTTTAGAGAAATAGGCAAATTCCTTTGGGACTAAGAAATTTACCAATATAAAATGTTTTCAAAAAATTTTAAAATATACTTGTAAAGGTAATCAAAAGATGCTATATTATAAATATACAAAATATTGTACATTATATAAGGGAGTGATAAATTGGACGTTCAAAGTAAGCTTATGCAAAAACTTGGAATAGCAATTACTTCTTTAGCAGTTGAATTCTTATCTTTAAATGAAGGGGATAGAATAAAAACTGTAGCAGAGCTTGCTGAAAGTTACGAAAGTGCTCGAGGAACAATACAGTCTGCTTTAAAGTTTTTAAAAGAACATAATGCAGTAACCTTAGAATCTAGAGGTCACTTAGGAACATTTGTTAAAGATATAGATTACATAAGACTTTTAGAACTGACAGGAATAAAATCCTTAGTAGGGGTTATGCCATTACCTTATTCTAAAAGGTATGAAGGTTTAGCAACAGGGCTTTGCAAATGCTTAAATGATAGCGGAGTTAATACAAACCTTGCTTTTATGAGAGGTTCTAATCATAGACTAAAGGCCTTAGAAGATGGTAGATACGATTTTGCAGTGACTTCAAGACTAACTGCTGATTTTTATTTAGAAAACAACAAACAAATTCAAATAGTTAAAACTTTTGGAGATTTTAGTTATGTCAATGAACACATTATAGTTGTTTCCAAGGAATTTAATGGTGAATTTAAAAAAGGGACAAGGGTAGGAATAGATAACTCATCTATAGACCAATTTATGTTAAGTAAAATATATTTTGAGGATATAGAAGTTGAATATGTTCCATTAAACTATAGTCAATTCATCACAGCTATAAGAGAAAATAAAATAGATGCTGCAATATGGAATTTAGATGATATTGAAGATAGAAAAGATGATATGAAGTTTATTCCTATGAATAGAGAAAGTAAAAATATTAAAGATACAGAAGCAGTGATAATTGCAAATAAGAAGAATTCTATTGTTCCAGCACTATTTTCCAGAATATTAAATGTGGAAGATGTGAAGGAATATCAAAGATTAGTTATGGAAAAGAAGATAATGCCTCAATATTAGAGGTATTGTTAAAATCAAAATACAAAAAAATGTACGTTGGAGGCTTTGAAATGGAATTAACATTAAGATTAGATATATTAAGAGATGCAGGAGAATTATCAAAAGAAAATTACAATAAGATAATACAAGTTATAAATTATTTTGAAGAAAAAAGAGGAGTAAAACTTTTAGAAGATAATGCATCAATGTTTATAACTCATTTATGTTCTGCTTTAGGAAGAATTGAAGAAAATAACTTAGTTAATAAATTAGATGATGTTGTAGCACAATCTTTAAAAGAAAATGAAAACTATGATGAAGCACTTAAAGTAGCAAAGGATTTAGAAGCTGTCTTAGGTGAAATTCCAGATTCAGAACTTGATTTTATAGTGATGCATGTTTGTACATTAGTATAATTAGGGTAATCGAAAAACTAATGCGTATTAGACAGATTGTGATAAATAAATATAATTAATTTGTATACGATTTAAAAGTAGGTATATAAGATGTATTTATAATGAAGCATTAATATAAGCAATTTGTATAGGAATAAACAATAGATATTATGTGAGGAAATAAATATAGTTTGCAGATAACATATGAGAAATAGTATGGACAAACAAACTAAAAAAATTAGATAAAATTAAAAATAAATTTGATACTAAATCTGAAAAAGAGATTTGAGTACCAAAGATAAGAATTAGAGAAACTTATAAAAATTAGAAATTAAATTATTAAAACGAAAATTATATCAATATTATAAAATTAATCTTTAGGGGAGGAATAAAAAATGAAAAGAATAGTAATAGGTGGACAAATAGATAAGCAAAGAGTAGCAGATATAACAGCAAAAATAGTAGGAGATAGAGCAAGTATAGAAATTAAAAGTGATATAGAAGCAGCAATGGCAATAAAAACAGGAGCAGCAGATTTTTATTTAGGAGCATGTAACACTGGTGGTGGTGGAGCACTTGCAATGGCAATAGCACTACTTGGAATGGGACAATGCGCAACAGTATCAATGCCAGGAAATATTAAGAGTGAAGCAGAAATAAAAGCAGAAGTAGAAGCAGGAAAAAAAGCATATGGATTTACAGCACAACACGCAGAAGAAGTTATACCAGTAATTCTTAAATATCTACTATAAAAATCAATATAATTTGCAAAAATAACCTTTACTTAAATCACTAAGATTTATTATGTTTTATGTGATTTAAGTAAAGATATTTTAACAACTTATAACTATATGCTTTAATTAATAATATATATATCTATTAATCTATATATTTAGTAATTTGTATATTGTTAATATGTGCTATAAGAACTATTAGCATATGAAATGATAGTATGCTTGTTTTATGAAATAGCAAAACTTAGAGCATATATAAATTTAGTTATTCAATAAATATCATATTATAAAATTTTAGGAGGTATTATTTATGCAATATTTAGTTGTAGCACTTTTAGGTGCATTAGCAGCAATATTATCAAATGCTGGTATAGCTGTTTTCAATGATGGGTTTAGAGCCATAGTTCCAGAATACTTAGAAGGAAGAATGGACAAAAAGGCTTTAGCAGCAACATCTTTTGCAATTAGCTTTGGATTAGTTATAGGTTTTGGTATTCCAGTATCAATAGCTGCATCCATTATCTTAATTCACAGTATATTATTAGGTACTGATATCATTGGATCTTTTTGTCCAAGTGGCAAAAAGGGATTAGCTATATCAGGAGTAGTAGGAGCCCTTTATGGAGTAGGTATAGTTTATGGATTACAATTTGTAGTTGATTTATTTGCAATGTTACCAGTTAACTTCTTAGATGCATTAAAGCAAGTTGGAACTCCAATAACAGTTGCTTTTGCAGTATTCCCAGCACTTGTTGTTTCTTATCAATTTGGAATTAAAAAAGGGTTCCTTACAGGAATAGTTGCTTTAATAGTAAGACAAATAACTGCAATATATGGAACTTTCACTATAAATGGAGCTAGTGTTAAATTAGATCAGGAAGGTATGGCATTACTTGCAGGTATGATAATTATGATTGCTTTTGCAATGCAAGAAAAACCAGATCCAAATGCTCCACAAATTGATTTAGCAGCAATTTTTGAAGAAAGAGTTAAAAAAATTAAAAAGAACTTACCTTTATTAGCATTAATGGGTGGATTAATATCAGCTGCAACTAGTCTTACTTTAGTAGCTGGAGATCCAATAAGCTTAAATCTTTTAGCTGAAGGAAAAACAACTGAAGCTGCAATGACAGCATTTGCAAGAGGTATAGGATTTATACCACTAGTTGCAACTACAGCAATTTCAACAGGGGTATATGCACCAGCAGGTATGACATTTGTATTCGTAGTTGGATTCTTAATAGGAAACCCAATATTAGCATTTGTTGCAGGAGCTGCAGTTATGGCTTTAGAAATTTATTTCCTAGATGGATTAGCTAAATTAATGGACAAGTTCCCAGGAGTTAGAAAGTGTGGAGATAACATAAGAACAGCTATGAGTAAAGTATTAGAAGTAGCTTTATTAATAGGTGGTATGATGGCTGCACAAGCTATGGCACCAGGACTTGGATTATTCGTAGTAGTTGGTTTATATGTATTAAACAAAACTTCAAAGAAGCCAATAGTAGACATGGCAGTTGGTCCAGTTGGAGCAATTGGAGTTGGTGTTTTAATTAACATACTATACTTAGTTGGGTTATATGTAGTACCTAAGTAGGAATTGGAAAAGTTAAAGAGTGAAAAAGTGAAAGAATTTTGGAAATAACTCAGAAAAGCTGAGTTATGGAAGAATGAAAGAATTGGAGAAATAACTCGGACTGGCTGAGTTATGGAATTGGAAAAATGAAAAAGTTAGAGATATAACTTACACAAGCTGAGTTGTGAAGAAATGAATAATGAAAAGTTGAGGAGATAATTCAGCCGAAGCTGAATTATTAGAAATATAAGTTTCTTAAACTCCTTAGGAGTTTACTCATTAATTTTTTCATTATTCACTCTTTCATTCTTCCCATTAAATTTAAGGTGGTATTTATATGAATAAGGAAATAATTTATGCGCATGAGCACATTACTATAGATTTATCTGGTGTAAAAAAAGATGCAGATTGTTTTTTAAATAATAAGAAGCAAACTATTGAAGAATTTAAGGAGTTAAAAGCTAAAGGTGTTTCTACTATTATAGATGTTACAAATAGAGGAATGGGTAGAAGTACTGAATATGTAGCTGAAGTTATTAATGAAACTGGTTTAAATATTCTTCAATCAACTGGATATTATAAAGAACCATTTCTTCCAGAAGAGGTTTATAAAATAAATGAGAAGAAGATGGCAAATATTTTAGTAGATGAAATAATAAATGGTATAGATGAAACATCAGTAAAGGCTTCTGTAATAGGAGAAATAGGAACTAGTTTAAATAAAATAGAAGAAATGGAAAAGAAGGTTTTTGAAGCTTCATGTATGGCACATATTGAAACTGGAATTCCAATAATAACACATACAACACTTGGGAAATTAGGACTTGAACAAATTGAGATATTTAAAAACTTCAATGTAGATTTATCTAAGGTTACATTAAGTCATATAGATTTAAGTGGAGACTTAGAATATATGTTTAGATTATTAGATACTGGCGTAAATATAGCATTTGATACAATTGGGAAAAATAATTATCAGCCAGATGAAAAAAGAGCAGAATGGTTAAAGGCTCTTTGTGAAAGAGGATATAGCAATCAAATAGTTATGTCTATGGATATTACGAGAAAATCTCACTTTAGAGAAAATGGTGGACTTGGTTATAGTTATTTAATAGATAGCTTCCTGCCAAGATTATATGAAAATGAAATTTCTAGCAAGCATATAGAAAATATGTTAGTTAATAATATAAAAAATATTTATAACCTTAAGTAGGAGGAAGATGTATGAGAACATACCCATTACACTCAATAAGTTTAGATGAAGCAAAAAAACTACAATTTAAAATAATAGATACAATAACAAAGCATTTTGATGGAAGAGAAGTTCTATCTCTAGGTGACTTAGGTGTTGTTAAAGGATTGAATAAACCTACTTATACTAAGAAAGTAGAAAATGTTTTTGCAGAAGTTTTTGATGCAGAAGCTGCAATATTAGTAAGAGGTGCAGGAACAGGTGCTATAAGATGGGGATTGATTAGCTTTATGGAAAGTGGAGATACAATATTAGTTCATGATGCTCCAATATATCCAACTTCAAAAGTTACTATTGAAACTATGGGACTTAAGATTATAAAAGCTAATTTTAATAATTTAAATGATGTAAAAGATGTAGTATTAAAAAATCCACATATAAAAGGGGCATTAGTACAAAATACAAGACAAAAAATTGATGATTCTTATGATTTAGAAGAAGTTATAAAAGCAATAAAAGAAGCAAATTCTAATATAAAAATAATTACTGATGATAATTATGCAGCTTTAAAAGTAAAGAAAATAGGAAACCAATGTGGAGCTGATCTTGGAAGTTTTTCTTGCTTTAAGATATTAGGTCCAGAAGGTGTTGGAGTATTAATAGGAAATAAGGAACTTGTAGATAAAGTTTATTCACTAAATTACTCAGGAGGAAGCCAAGTTCAAGGTCATGAGGCTATGGAAGCATTAAGAGGTCTTGTATATGCTCCAGTTTCATTAGCAATTCAATCAGAGGTTAATGAAGAACTTGTAAATAGACTAAGAAGTGGTGAAGTTGAAGGAGTAAAAGATGCATTCCTTGCAAATGCTCAATCTAAGGTTTTATTAGTTGAATTAGATGAAAATATAGCAGAAGATGTTTTAGAGCTAACCACAAAATATGGAGCTGCATCACATCCAGTAGGATCAGAATCAAAATATGAATTTGTTCCAATGATGTATAGAGTTTCAGGAACATTTAGAGCTGCTGATCCAACCCTAGAAAAAAGAATGATAAGAGTAAATCCAATGAGAAGTGGTGCAGATACAATAATTAGAATTTTAAAAAGTGCAATTGAGGATGTTAAAAAAGAAATTAAGTAAGGGGGAGTAAAGATGTTTCTTGAAAAGACCATAGAAAGAAATAGGGAGTTAGTTCAAGCTGCATTTAAGCTCCATAAAGAAGGAGTAATAATACCAGATACTTATGTTATTGATTTAGATACTTTAATAGAAAATGCAAAAAAGCTTAAAGATGAAGCAGATAAGTATGGTATAAAGCTTTATTTTATGACAAAACAAATAGGTAGAAATCCTCTTATTTGCAAAGAATTTATGAAGCTTGGATATGACGGAGCAGTAGTAGTAGACTTCAAAGAAGCTGAAGTTATGATAGATAATGGAATAAAGATAGGTCATGTTGGACATTTAGTTCAAATTCCTAAAGCTTTAATTGAAAAAGTCGTTAAATCTAGACCGGATTATATTACAGTTTATTCAATTGAAAAAGCAAAGGAAATTAATGAAGTTTGTGAGAGGCTTAATATAAAACAAAATATAATGCTTAGAGTCTTAGGAGAAAATGATAATTTATATTCAGGACAATATGGTGGATTTAAATTAAATGAACTTAAGAGTATTGGATCAGAATTAGTTAAGCTTAAAAATTTGAACTTGGCAGGTGTAACTTCATTTCCATGTTTCTTGTTTGATGAAGAAAGTAATGAAATTAAAAGAACAAATAATATAGATACAATTAAAGAAGCAAAAGAAATATTAGAAAAAGAATTCAATATAAAAATAGAACAATTAAATATGCCATCAGCAACTTGTGTTAATTCTATAAAGAAAATATATGAAGAAGGTGGAACTCACGGGGAACCAGGACATGGACTAACAGGAAGTACTCCATATCATAAATTTAATGATGGAGATGAACTTCCAGCAATGGTTTATGTAAGCGAAGTATCACACAATTTATTAGATAGAGCTTATTGTTATGGTGGAGGTCATTATAGAAGATCTCACATGGAAAATGCTTTAGTTGGAACAGATGTAGATAATTCAAAAATGATTAAAGTTATTCCACCAACAGATGAAAGTATAGATTATCACTTTGAGCTATCAGAAAACTGTAATGTATCGGATACAGTAATCATGGCATTTAGAACTCAAATATTCGTTACAAGAAGCAATGTGGCTTTAGTAAAAGGAATAAAGATTGGTAAACCAGAAATAGTCGGAATTTACGATTCACAAGGAAGAAGAATCAATGGATAATTGAAAATTAACCTTAATGATATGTATTAACTTTCCGATTTTTATATAATTTCCAATTTAATACATATCATTAATGAGGCTAATTCTTCAATTAATAATTTTAAGTGAGAAATATAAGTTGGCGAAGATAAATGAAACATACCTAGTTATATTGGCCTTTATATTCGCAATTTATAATTATTGATTATAAAACTGAATAAATAATTAGAGGGAAAGAAATGGATGATGAGGATGGGATAATACCACAACCTTGTGCTGAAGTTTCTTTTAATTATAAGCCAAAAAAGGTAAAAAGTTATTAGCGAAATGGGTGAGGTATTTTTCACTCTTTCACAATTATTATAAATTAGAAATATAAGTTGGCAAAGATAAATAGAATATGCGGAGTAAGCATATAGCGAGCAATTAGAAGTACTTGGTGAAGGAAGAACTACTAGGCCTTAGCGTTGTTGGTTTGTTTGAGCATAGCGAGTTAACCAAAACTCTTGGCATAGTAGTTTTTTCGAAAATTTAATAGGAACATCTACTTCAGATAAGCTTCAGTAGATGGGCTTTCATACTAAGTTCAGCTAGCTTCACTAAGTATTCAATGCCTGCACAGCTATTTAGCTTATGGAGCATATCTAGTTATCGTAGCCTTTATATTAAAAGGAGGAATTAATATGGGAAAATTCGTAGTGATTGTCCTTGATGGTTTTGGCATTGGAGAAATGGATGACGTTAAAGAAACAAGACCACAGGATATAAATTCAAATACATGTCTTCATATATTAGAAAGAAGAGAAGATGTAACTTTACCTAATCTTGAAAAGTTAGGTCTTATAAATATATTAGGAACAGAAATAAATGGAATGAAGGAAAATCCTCATGCGACTTTTGGAAAAGGAAAGCTAACTCATTTTGGTGCAGACACTTTCTTTGGTCATCAAGAAATAATGGGAACAAAGCCAAAGATGCCATTTAGAGAACCTATAAAAAATAAAATAGAAGCTATATATAATGCAATTAAAGAAGCAGGATATAAAGTTTATTATAAAGAAGGTAAGAAAGAAAAATATTTAGTAGTTGAAGATGCGCTTACTGTTGCAGATAATATAGAATGTGATTTAGGGCAAGCATTTAACATTACATCATCTTTAGATTTAATACCATTTAGTAAGGTATTAGAAATTGGGCGTATAGTTAGATCTATTGCAACAGTTCCTAGAGTTATAACTTTTGGTGGTAAAGGTATTACTTTAGAAGATATACTAAATGCAGAAGAAGAAAAAGATGGAGGATATATAGGAATAAATGCACCAAAATCAGGAGTTTATAATAATGGATATGAGTGCATACATCTTGGATATGGAGTTAATCCTAAGACTCAAGTTTCAACAATACTTTCTGAAGAAAATGTACCAGTTTACTTATTAGGAAAAGTGGCCGATGTAGTTATAAATGAAAAAGGTACAAGTATTCCTATGGTAGATACAGAAAAGGTATTAAAGAAAACAATAGAAATATCCAAAGAAGTAAAAGAAGGTTTTATATGCTGTAATGTGCAAGAAACAGATTTATCAGGACATGCTGAAAATGTTGATAGATATGCAGAAAAGCTTCAAATTGCAGATAATCTTATAGGTGAACTTATTAAGACAGTAAAAGATGATGATATATTATTAGTAATGGCAGATCACGGAAATGATCCAACAATAGGGCATAGCAAGCACACAAGAGAGATGGTTCCACTTATGATTTATGGTGAAAATGTCAAAGAGGGATTTGTAGGAATAAGAGAAACTCTTTCAGATGTGGGAGCAACAGTTGCAGATTATTTTAAAGTAAAGGCGCCTGAAAATGGAGAAAGCTTCTTAAGTAAACTATTATAAAATATAAATAAGAAATAAAAATTAAACAACTTAATATAATAGGGAAATTAAAATAATGAAATTTAATGTTAAAGAAAGTTTAATATTTCTTGGTTTGTTTTAATTTCTCTTTTTTATTTAGTGTAAATACAGAGTCAAGTGTAAATATAGAGTCATTAGTAGAAATTATAAATTAACTATAATTAAATATTGTTACTATAATTAAATTTTGATAATGAAAGAGTTTCTACTATTTATTATAAGGAGGTTAATTCAATGATAGAAAATAAAACAAAGTTACATAAGACTAAAATTCTAGCAGAACAAAATTTATATAGGTCTGTTATTTCTATAAATAAGAATCTAGAGGAAGAGGTAGAAAATAAAGAAAAGGATTATTTAACTTTTGGAGTTAAGAATACTGTGGATATTCCTATAAGTTTGGTGGATAAACTGAGAAAAAATTCTAAATATTTATTTGCGACTATAGATAAGATGTCTCATCTTGGCAGAAGTATAGATACAGATTTAATTAATCCACTAACATATAGATGTATGACAGGATCAAGTAGTGGAACAGCTGTTAATATACTTAAAGGTATTAATGACTTTGGAATAGGAACAGATGGAGGGGGATCAGTATTAGCTCCAGCAATTAGTACTAACTTATATTCATTTATAGGATCTGGGGTAAGATTAGTCACAGGAAAGGAAAGTTTATCCACAGATAGTATATCTTTTACAGGAGGAATTGGAGTAATATCAAAAAGTTTCTTCATATTAAAAGGCGTAGCTGAAGACATATTAGAAAAGAAAATAAAATATAGTGAAGATAAAATAAGAGTATTGATACCTAAGAATAATTCAATTATCTTACCTGATGGAATAGATATGAGGTTAGAAATAGACAAAGTAATTCAGTGTATAAATGAAAATAAGCGTGTATATGAAAATAATGATGTAAAAAATAATAATCAAGATAATGCTATTAAGGATAGTATATTTAAGGTAAATGGAGTTGAGGACAAGTTGCTTGATGAGAAAATAAGAAGCAATAAGGGGCATAAGATATTTGATGAGGAAATAACAAGTGATGAGTATAAGCTTTATGAGGATAAAATAAGTAGTAATGAAATTAAGCCAAAATTTGAATTTATAGAATACTCTTTTGATAATATATATGAAAGAAATATTTCTATAAAAGAAATAAAGAATATATTTGATAATGATATTGCAGATATTATTTTAACTTATGAAGGGCCTATAGATGTCTATGGGTATGATGAAACTATTCAAAGAAGTTTTAAGGGAAAAGCTGAAAAAGAAATTACATCAAATGGAGGAAAAGGAATAGTTAAAGCAATAAATATGTGTAAATGTACAGGAATTACAATTCCAGGAGAAAAGCTTGCTAGTGGATTTGTAATTTGTGCAAAAGAAGGTATGCAAGGTTTAATTAATGCTTTTACTTTTGGGAAAGTTATTGAAGAAAGTGTAGAAAAGAATGAAATTTTTAATAGATATTTTATTGATAGAGAGAAGTTTGTGGAACCAATAGGCTAAGCTAATAGAATGATTGAAAAAGTTAGCCCCAGGGGAATTATCCCTGGGGCTTATAATGTTTGGGATAAGTAATAAGATATAGAGTTAAGAAATAGTTAAGATAAAATTAAGATTAGATTAAGAAAAAAAGAGAAAAGATGTTGTCTAGTAAAGCTAAATAAGACTAGTCCGGCAGTTTAATGTAATATATTAGTACAATATAGTTAACTAATATAATATAATACTAAAATGGTATGGTAATACATACTATATGATTTTAAGAAAAAAGCAAAAGAAAATATTAAATTAAAATAAAGGAGAAAATATGGTATTTAGTTCATCAGTATTTATTTTTATGTTTTTACCATTAGTATTATTTTTATATTATATTTCTGGTAAAAAAATTAAAAATTATATTTTACTTCTTGCAAGCTTATTCTTTTATGCATGGGGAGGAATGAGCTACTTAAAGGTATTAATTGTTTCTATTTTAATTAATTATATTTTTGGTTTATTGGTAGATAAGACAATTGATAAGAAACATTTAAGAATGCTTTTTTTAATATTGGGGATAATTTTAAATTTAGCTTTGCTATTTTATTATAAGTATTACGATTTCTTTCTAGAAAATATTAATACTATATTTAATATGAATTTAGAGTTAAAAAAAATAGTATTACCTATAGGTATATCATTTTTTACCTTTCAAGGTATGTCTTATATAATAGATATTTATAGAAATGATGCTAAGGTAAATAAGAATATTTTTTCAGTTGCTTTATATATATCACTTTTTCCTCAATTAGTTGCAGGACCTATCATAAAATATAAGGCGGTAGATGAGCAGATAAGAAACAGAAAAGAATCTATTGATTATTTTAGCTATGGAATAAATAGATTCATAATTGGATTAAGTAAAAAAATTATAATCTCCGATATGATTGGAGTTATATCCGATAATATTTTTATTTATGCTAATTCATCAGGAATTGATATTATAACAGCTTGGATAGGTGCAATTTGTTATACATTGCAAATATATTTTGATTTCTCAGGATATTCAGATATGGCGATTGGTCTTGGCTACTTGTTTGGATTTAATTTTCCGGAGAACTTTAATTATCCATATATATCAAAGTCTATTACAGAGTTTTGGAGAAGATGGCATATATCCTTATCTACATGGTTTAAAGAGTATCTTTATATACCATTAGGGGGAAATAGAAGAGGCAATGTATATTTTAACTTATTTGTTGTCTTTTTAGTGACAGGCTTATGGCATGGAGCTTCATGGAACTTTGTAGTTTGGGGCTTATGGCATGGTTTATTTATGATAATAGAAAGACTTATAAGAGATAAATCTTGGTATAAAAAAATCCCTTCATTTATAAAAATATTTATTACATTATTTATTGTAATAATAGGTTGGGTTTTATTTAAAGCAGCTACTTTAGAAGAAGGGCTACGATATCTATCAATAATGTTTGGATTAGTTAGCTTTAGTAATATAACATTTGAGTTTACTTATTTTATAAGTAGAAAATTTATATTATTAATAATTATTGGAATAATAGCATCAACACCAATGCCTAAAAATATCTTCAATAGATATAAGAGGATAAAGGCATTTGAATTAATCAAAACAATTTTAATAATTTTATTATTTATTGTATCAATAATATTTATGGTTAATTCAACATACAGTCCTTTTATTTACTTTCAGTTTTAAGTAAATAGAAAAAAGTGAGGTGATGAATATGAGTTTTTTCAAAAAAGATATGAAGTTAAAAAATTTAAATAACAAAGATGTACAATTTATAAAGATAAATAATTTAATAAAAATAGGAGCATTCTTTTTAGTAATTTTGATACCGATATTATTTATGAACTTTAAAAGAGATCAGGTTTCTAAAATAGATAATAGAATGCTTTTAAATTTTGAAGATATATTCTCAAATAAAGATATATTTAATAATATAGAAAGTTATATAGATGATAGAATTGGGTTTAGAACAGAAATGGTAGATATCTATGCTAAGGTTATGGATAAGGCTTTTAATGAGATAACCCATCCTAAATATGAATATGGAAAAGATGGCTTTATAATGTCTAAGGCAGAAGAAAATGAATTTGATCCAGAGTTTATGGATATATATTCAGATTTTATAAAGGAATTTCAAGACTATTGCAATGCTAGAGACATAAAGTTTTTATATGCAGTTGAGCCAAGAAAAGAGCTTATATATCCAGAATATATAACTGAAGGATATAATTATGAAAATAGAGATATAGAATACTTCTTGGAGCTTTTAGAGGAAAAGAATATTAATTATCTAAATAATATAGAAACATTAAGTGAAGCCAGGGAGAAAGGGAGTGCTTTAGATATATTAAAGCAAGGATATCGTAACTCTGGGGATACAGAAATAGTAGAGTTTCTAGAAAGTGAACTTTTGATAACAGATGAATTTAATGAATTAGATAAATCAAATGTATATATAGAAAATGAATATAATAAAAATTCAAAAAAAGAAATTGTAGATAGCAGAGGGTTACTTTATGACAAGGAATATGATGCAAGGCACTGGAATGAAACTGGAGCAATAATTGGAATATCTGCAATTTTAGATAGATTAAATCTATTAGACAATAGAGTTGAAACCTTTGATATAAGTAAATATGAGGCAAAGGATTATATAAATGATACTCTTGTTGCATCAAATTTTGAAATAAATGAAATCACAACCAAGTACAATTTAATAGAGGATAATTCTATTTATATAGAAGATCTAGAGGATGAAATAAAAAGACACGAAAATTTTAGTAATTTTACACATTATAAAAATGAGGCAAATCCAAATGCGCCTAGAATATTAATATTTGCAGGTAGCTATTTTGATGATAAGGAAAAGTTTCTCACAGAAAGCTTTTCAGAACTTATGAAAATTCATAACTACAGAAATGTTTTAGATTATGAATACTATATAAATATATTTAATCCAGATATAGTACTATTTGAATCAACAGAATATACACATTTTGATTTTTACTTCCCTGATGATGAGATGGAAGATAAGGTTCATATAAAAAACTTAAAAAATTACAATAACTTAAAAGAGGATAATTTTGTAGTTACTGAGTCAAATAACCTAAGTAACCACATTAATTGTAATAATATAACAAACTTTTCTATTGAAATAGATAGTGAAGATGTATTATTTGCCTATGCGTATATAAATAATAGAATACTAGATTGTAAAATAAATGAAATAGATAATCAAAAATATGTTGAGTTTTCTATTATGGCTTCTGAAATAAAAGATTTAAATGAATTTGATTTATATTTTATTTCTATGGATGAAGAAAGATATCAGAAAGTAAGCTTTGAATTGAGGTAGAGATTAACTTTTTAGAATTAATTAGAAAAAAGATTGAGCCTCATAGGGAATTCTCCTGAGGCTCAATCTTTTTTATCAACATTATTATTCATTTTTTAATATTTAATTTCTATTTAGTTATTCTATTGAAAATATGAATTTATGAAGTTCTTTGGTTGTGCCTTCTATATCTATATTAGTATGATACATATCAGTAAAACCTGCGCTTATAATATTTTCATCTGAAGGAAATCTTCCTTGTTCTATATTATTTAAGCCCATACCCAAAGCTTTAGTTGAAATTGATATAATTTCAGAGTTTGAAAGGTTAGTTGTTACAAGAGGTAGTATATTATTTATAAGCCAAGGAACTTCAGTTAAGTTAATATCTTTGAACTTAACAAATAAAGCATTTAATACATCTCTTTGACGTTCTGTTCTTTTAAAGTCTCTTCCTTCTGTATATCTGATTCTGCAATAAGCAGAAGCTTGTGTACCATTCAAAAGCTGAATACCGGAATTGTAAATATGTTCTGTAGTTGTTCCATTATTTTTATCTATATTATCTATGTAGCTATTAATATATTGAAGTTCGTCAGGCGTTATTTCAATTTCAACTCCACCAAGAGCATCTATTATTTTAGGAAGTCTAGCTAAGTCAACTTGAACAAATTTATCTATTTTTAAATTAAAATTGTAGTTTATAGCTTTAAGTATAGAACTTGGACCTCCATCTAATATTGTATAGTTTAAATTCATTTTTCCACCTTGAGGTAAATCTAGGTAGATATCACGCATCAAAGAGCAAAGTTTTATATTATTATTTTTAGTATCGATAGATAAAATCATAGTAGAATCAGCTGAACTAACGTCATAGTATTCAGAAAAATCACTACCAAACAATGCTATAGTTATGATATCATCAGCTTCTTTAGGGGGTTCCTTTCCTGTATTAGTTACATCACTTCTATCAATATCAACCCTTTCGACTTTGTTAGAAAGATAATATGAATAAGATGCTATTGAACTAATGATTATTAGAATAAAAGCTAGTAGAGAAAGTAGTATAATTTTCTTTTTTGATATTTTTTTCATATATAGGCCTCCAAATCTAAGATATAGGTATATTATAGCAAAATAAAGATAATATTGGAAATAGGTGTATGAATAATACATATGCAAAATAACTCTATTTGATATAAAATATAGAAAATGATAAAATTAATGCCAGGTATTAAAAATATATTAATATAAAGCTTATACTTAGGGGGAAGAAGAATGAAGAGATTAATATCTACAATAATAGTTTTACTATTTTTTATACCATCAATTCAGCCTTTAGCAGATAGTAAAACTGAGACTGAAAATATATATAATTATATGATGCAAAATAGTACAAGCCTTGGAGTGGACAATATTAATGGGGAATTAGATACTTCTAATACAGTATTAATGTCTAATGGTGCAACCAAAACAATAAATAATATAGTTGTGCTGATAAGATTTAAAGGTGAAAATGAATTTATGAATGTAGAAAAATCAGAGCAGTTAAATGACTCATATAATATGTTCAATGATTTTAATAATGATAGGTTAGCGGATGAAGGATCAATATCATTAAATTCATATATAAATGATTTAACTTATGGAGAAATAAAGGTAGATAGTTATTTTTATCCTAAGGGAAATAATACATTTTTATCAATCGAAGCGCCACAAACAAGAGAGTATTATGAAAAGTATGTTGCAGGAAGCAAGGAAGAAGAAGTCTTTATAAAATGGGCTTTTGACTCAATAAAAAACAATATAAACTTATCAGCAAATGAATTGGATAAAAATGGTGATGGAGAAATTGATGTAGTAACTTTTTTATGCACTGGAGCTTCAGTAACAAATAATATGCTGTGGCCACATGAAACTAAATTTATAGGAGACTCATCATTAAATGGTAAGAGGTTAGGAAACTATAACTTGATAAATATAGGTACTGATGAAAATAATATGTTTAATAAAAATTTACTTAGAGTAGCAATACATGAATTCTTACATGTATTCAATTATCCAGACTTATACAGGTATTATTATAGAGGAAATCCTGTTGGAGAATGGGATGTTATGGCTAATACAGATGGATATGGGCAATTACCTTTAGTATATACTAGAAACTTTTACAGTAACTTAAATATAAATATTGGAGAAATTAAGAGTGATGGTATATACACTGTTAAATATTCACAAAGTTCTAACAAAAATGATATAGTTGCTTTTAAGATTAAATCACCTTTATCAGAAAAAGAGTATTTTATGGTAGAGTTTAGAAAGAAGTCAGGAAACTGGGACAGCACTTTACCGGGATCAGGACTTATAGTTTATAGAATAAATGAAAATGTTAATCCATATTTGGGAAATAGAAATGGATATCCAGATCATATTTATGTATTTAGGAATGATGATGTTAATAGTACATATGCTTCAGGAAACACTAAAACTGCATTTTTATCACAAGAAATAGGAAGGACAAGCATTGGAAGTAGCGATTTAAAAAGTGGTTTTATTTCCAATAGTTTATACTTTGATAATGGACAAAATAGTGGTATTGTAATTTCTGAAGTAGGAAGTGCAAATGGGAATGAAATAAGTTTTAAAGTTACGTTTCCTAAAGAAAATAATGAAGTAAAATTTACTAGTATTATAGGAAGTGACAGGTATGATACAGCAGCGAAGCTTAGTAGTTCAAACTTTATTTCATCAGATACGGTTGTAATAGTTAATGGATTAGAATTAGCGGATGGACTAGCTGTTACTCCATTAGCTACATACTTAAAAGCACCTATATTATTAGTAGAAAATAATAATATTCCAAGTGAAGTTATAAATGAAATAAAAAGACTTGGAGCAAAGAAAGTTATTATTGCTGGTGGGGAGGGTGTTGTTTCTAAAAATGTACAACTACAACTAAATAAGTTTGGAATAAGTAACATAATTAGGTTAGCAGGAAAAAATAGATATGAAACATCACTACAAATAGCAAAATATATAGATTCCAATTGCTATGATATTGAAAATATAGTATTAGCAAATGGATACGCAGAAGCAGATGCAATGTCAATAGCTGCTGTATCAGGTAGAGATAGAATGCCTATTATATTATCAGAAACAAATATTTTAAATTCTAACACCTATAATTGGTTAAAAAGTAAGGGTTTAAAAAATGCATATATAATTGGAGGAAATGGTGTAATATCAGACAAACTATTGAATGAAGTTAATTCAATTACATTATTAGATATTAGAGAGAATAGACTTGGTGGGAAGGATAGATATAAGACTAATGCTATAGTAATTGATAGATTCTATGGAAATGAAATATCAAAGGTTTATGCTTCAAAGGGGTTAGAGCTGGTTGATGCTTTATCTGCTGGACCAATAGTAGCAAATAATAATGGTGCTATAGTTTTATGCGATAGCAACTTGGATATAGATCAAAATATAGTGCTTAAAAAAAGACAAAGTAATGAAATTATACAAATAGGTGGAGGAGTTTCGCTTAATTCAATATATTCCTTAAAATATGTATTAAAATAGAATGAAATGGAAATGCTTATAATACCTTAATAAAATAGGGTTCATAAGCATTTTTATTTGTTTTTTAAAAAGACGATATATAGCTATTATAAAGATTAAAATAATCCTATCAAATTCGACAATATAATTTTGAATTTATGGAATGAAAAGTCAAAAATAAATAAAGTTTAATGAAATACTAATATTTCAGAAGGATTTTAATTATACTTTTAAAATAATAAAAAACAAACAAAGAAAATTTGAAATTATACTAAGTTCCCATATATTTACAAGTCTTTGTTTTGAGAAATATATATGATATAATGATTTGTGCAAAAATATGACTAGGTTTGTAGTATTAGGGATAAATACTTAGAAAGAATATATTAATACTGTAAGGTTTTATTAGGGGGATACGCTTTGAGTAATATTAATTTAGATATTAATGTAGAAGTAGAAAAAAGAGATAATAGATTAATATATAACTTATCAAAAAGGATAATTGACATTATAGGTTCATTGATTGGATTAATATTATTAAGTCCTATATTAATAATAGTTGGGATATTAATAAAGTTTGAATCAAAAGGACCAATTGTATTTACTCAAAAAAGAGTTGGTAAAGATGGAAAAGAGTTTGATATGTACAAACTCAGATCTATGGTAGTGAATGCAGAAGAAATAAAAGAAAAATTAAAAGAGCAAAATGAGATGTCAGGTCCTATGTTTAAGATGAAAGATGATCCAAGAATAACTAAAGTTGGTAAGTTTATAAGAAAGACAAGCATAGATGAATTGCCGCAATTAGTAAATATATTAAAAGGTGATATGAGTCTTGTTGGGCCTAGGCCAAGCCTTCCGAATGAAGTGAAGGAATTTGAGACATGGATGTTAAAAAGGCTTAACGTAAAACCGGGTCTTACTTGCTATTGGCAAGTAATGGGGAGAAATAATATAGATTTTGAAGATTGGATGAAGCTTGATGTTAAGTATGTAAATGAAAGAAGTTTTTGGCTTGATATAAAGCTTATATTTAAGACGGTTTTTGTTTTATTTGGAGATAGAAATGCGGCATAGTGATGTTAGTTTTTTTGAAAGTATAGGTTTATTTTCTGATAATTGGAGGGGGTATAATGGCTATTTTAATTACTGGTGGCCTTGGTTATATAGGAAGTCATACGGCCATAGAATTGTTGGATAATGGGTATGAGATTGTTATAGCTGATAATTTATACAATAGTAAATTAGATGTTTTAGATAAAATAAAAAAAATAACAAATAAGATACCAAAGTTTTATAAAATAGATTTATTAGATGAACAAGCGGTTGAAAGCATATTCAAGGAGAATGATATTGAGGCAATTATACATTTTGCAGCATTTAAGGCAGTTGGTGAATCTTGTACTATGCCAATCGAGTATTATCATAATAATATAACTAGTACATTAGTGGTTTTAAAAGCAATGAAAAAATATAAAGTAAAAAAATTTGTATTTAGTTCATCAGCTACTGTCTATGGGGATGCTAAAAGTATGCCTATCAAAGAAGATTTTCCATTATCAGTAACAAATCCATATGGAAGAACAAAACTAATGATTGAAGATATACTTAGAGATACATATAAAGCAGATAGTAGTTGGGGGATTACTATTTTAAGATATTTTAATCCAATAGGAGCGCATGAAAGTGGGGAAATAGGAGAAGATCCAAATGGAATCCCAAATAATTTAATGCCTTATATTACAAAAGTAGCTGCAGGGGAATTAAGTGAACTTAAAATTTTTGGTGATGATTATAACACTAAAGATGGAACAGGAGTAAGAGATTTTATTCATGTTGTAGACATTGCAAAGGGGCATATAAAGGCGCTAGAAAGCTTGAAAAATAAATCGGGAATATTTACATATAATCTTGGAACAGGTAATGGATATAGTGTGTTGGAAATAGTCAAGGCTTTTGAAAAAGTAAATAATATAAAGATTCCGTATAGAATTGTGGAAAGAAGAGAAGGAGATATAGCAATATGTTATGCTGATTCAAGTAAATCAAATAGAGAATTAGGGTGGGTTGCAGAAAAGTCACTAGAAGAAATGTGTAAAGATTCATGGAGATGGCAGAAAAATAACGGCAATTATTAAAAACGTAATATTCTAATAAAAAGTCTCAGGAATGTGATTTATTGTTATGTAAGTGTATTTTATTAATTTACATAATAGATAATTGAAATGGAATTTTTATAAGTTTTTACTTAGATGATTTAATTAAGTTAGTTATAATAAAATTATATTTAGGAGAGTAAAATGAATAAAATTAAAGTGATGAGTATATTTGGGACAAGACCGGAAGCTATAAAAATGGCACCTTTAGTTAAAGAACTGGAAAAAAGTAGGTATATAGATTCGATTGTATGTGTTACAGCACAACATAGAGCTATGCTGGATCAAGTATTGGAGTTATTTGATATAAATCCTGAAGTAGATATGGATATAATGAAAGATAAGCAAACATTAACTGGTATTACAAATAGGGTTTTAGAAGGGTTAGAAAAAATATTTGAAGAGGTTAAACCAGATATTATTTTAGTACATGGAGATACTACTACAACATTTGCTGCATCATTATCAGCTTTTTATAAACAAATTAAAGTAGCACATGTAGAAGCCGGATTAAGAACCGGAGATAAGTACTTTCCATTTCCAGAAGAAATGAATAGAAAGCTTACAGGATCAATTGCAGATTTACATTTTGCACCAACATATAGCTCTAAAAAAAATTTACTAAAAGAAGGTATTAGTGAAACAGAAATATTTGTAACTGGAAATACTGTGATAGATGCTATGAATTATACTGTTGAGGATGATTATAAATTTAAAACTGAAGAGTTGAACGAGATAGACTACATGAATAAAAAAGTAATTATGGTAACTGCTCATAGAAGAGAAAATTGGGGAGAAGGAATTGGTAATATATGCCTAGCATTAAAAGAGATAATTGAAGGAAATGATAATGTAGAAATCGTCTACTTAGTACATTTAAATCCAGTTGTAAGAGAGGTTGTGGAAAGACATTTATCTGGATTAAAAGGAGTTCATTTATTGCCGCCTCTTGATACAAAAGAAACTCATAACTTGATAAATAAATGTTTTATGGTAATGACTGACTCTGGTGGATTACAAGAAGAAGCACCACATTTAGGAAAGCCAGTTTTGGTTTTAAGAGATGTAACAGAGAGACCAGAAGCTGTAGAGGCTGGAACTGTTAAGCTAGTTGGAACTGTAAAAGAAACGATTATAACTGAAGCTAATAAGTTAATCAGAGATAAAAGTTCATATGAATTAATGAGCATGTCTATTAATCCTTATGGTGACGGTTTAGCATCACAAAGAATAGTAAAATTGATTGAAAATTACTTTAATAAAACAAATAACTATATAAGCGAGTTTAAAGTTTTATAGATAGGAGTATTGTATGCATAATTTATTTAAACTAAATTTCTATGATAGGAATTTAAATTGTTTATTAGAATGTTTATGTGAAGATATAGAATCAAGAAAAAAATCAGCGGTTTTTACACCTAATATTGATCATATAATTAATAATTTTGATGATAGTAGGGTCAATGATGTTTATGCTAAAGGAGAATATATAATAGCTGATGGATGGCCATTGGTTGCAACAGCTAAACTTAAAGGTAAATCAATACATAGAATAACTGGTGTTGATCTAATGGAAAGTTTGCTTAAGGTCGCTAATGATAGGAATTATAATATTTATTTTTTGGGGGCTAGGGATAAAACGTTAGATAAATTGCTGGCTAATATCAGAAATAAGTATAATAATATAGACAATATAAGAGTACATAATGGCTTTTTTAAAGACGACAGCAAAGTTATAAATGATATTAATAAAGAGCATGTTGATATATTGTTTGTGGGAATGGGAAATCCAAAACAAGAACTTTGGATTAAGGAAAATTTTAATTTAATAGATGCTAGTTTAATGCTAGCTGTAGGTGGGGCGTTTAATATATTTTCAGGTGAGGTTGATAGAGCGCCTAGATGGGTTCAAAAAATTGGGATGGAATGGTTTTATAGATTCCTAAAAGAGCCTAAGCGACTTTTTCATAGATATTTTATAAAATATCCTAAGTTCATAAAAATATTTTTTGAGGAGCTTTTTAAAAATGAAAACTAAGAAGAAAATTCTTATGATAGACTTAGGTAAATCATATGGTGGAGCTGAAAAACTTATCGAGAACATAGTGATTGGACTAAAAGAAGAATTTGAATTTACATTAGCATTAGACAATAATGGTGAGTTTAGAGAGAAAAGTCATATTGTGAGAGAGTGTGATATTATATATTTAACTAATGATATTAAAAATTTATTATTTAATGTTATAAAGCTAAGGAATTATGTGAATGCAAATAAAATAGATATTATTCATTGTCATGGAACGCCTAGCAATTTGATTGGATTAATATTGAAAAAAATTTGTAGAGTAAAGTTTATTACTACCATTCATAGTGATTTAATGTATGAATTTTATGGCAAAAAAAGGAGCATATATTCAAGAATAGAAAGGAATACGTTAGAAAATTGTGATTGTGCAGTTGCAGTTTCAGGGGATTTAAATTCTAAGCTTAAGAAAAGATGCAAAAAAAATAGAGAAAATATTTTACTAATTCGTAATGGAATAGATGTAAAGAAAAATTGTAATATCAAAAAAAATGACAATGAGATGTTTAAATTTCTGTTTGTGGGAAGATTAGTAGAAATAAAGAATATCCCACTTCTTTTAGATGGATTAAAGTACGTTAAAGGTGTAAATTCAAGATTTATATGTAATATTATAGGTGATGGAGAGGAAAGAGAATCTATAGAAGTATTAATTAAGAATTTAGATTTAAGTGATAATGTAAAATTACTAGGATATAAAGATAATATTCAAGAATATATGCTAGAGTCTGATGCATTAATATTAACATCTAAAATGGAAGGTATACCAATTACAATTATTGAGGCTTTTGCTAATAAGATACCAGTAGTATCAAGTGCGGTTGGTGGAGTTTTGGAAATAGTTGAGAATAACAAAACGGGTGTATTGTATAGTTTAGATGATAAATTTAAGTTTTATAACATATTACTAGAATTTGTGAATGGAGAATATAAATATAGTGATATAGTTGAAAATGCGTATGATGAGTATTTAAATAAGTGGAATTGCAATGTATTGATTCAAGAATATAAAAAAATATATTTATAGTAATAGCTAAAAGGAGTTTTAATGAAGGATATAATTAGTAAATATTTAGTTAATAAGATTACAAGATTTTTAGTAAATAGATTTAAATTTAATGAAATAGAAATTAATTTTGTGGAAAAATTAATAAATTTAGTAATAATTAATTTAGTTTTAATATTTATAACTATGTTTAATAAAATGCATGCCTTAAATATAGTTATAATGACTATATATACTATATATATAATTAAAATGGATTCAGATGAAACTTTATTAAATACAATTATTTTTTTCTTAACATCATCATTTTTAATTGAGAATTTTTGGTACGCCACATATATCACTATTAATACATATGCATTTTATTTGAAACCAATATTAATGATGATAATATTATTCAAGATACTAAGAGAAAGAGAAAAATATAAGGGATTAATTAAAGACCCGATTGTATTATTAATCATACTATTAGCCGTTATAAATTTATTAAGAATATTTTTGGGGGGATATAGTTTAAATGATTTTATAAATGGATTTTATAGTTATTTTATTATTTTCACATTTTACATTTTTGCTGCAATTAATAAATTTGAATATAAATATTTATATATTACAATACTTTTAGCGCAATTACCTTTAGTATTATTTGAGTTGTTAATTTACAAGGATCAAGATCAGATTACAGGTATATTTGGATTACATGCTACTAATTGGTCAATGCTAATAATTTCTATTTCTATATATTATATTTTTACAATGTATATGCAAAAACAAGTGAAAATAAGAAGATTTATATTTATTTTGATTTATACATTTTGTATATTTATGATAAATGAAACTAAAATGGCTTTTTTTATAATTCCATTAAGTTTGCTAATATTAATTTTATGCAATAAAGATTCATTAAAGAAAAAGATAAAAATTATTTCTTTCATAATTATGACATCATTAATTTGTATGATAGGAATTATAAAAATATATCCATCATTTGAGAATATATTATTTAATCCTAAAATGATAGCTGATTATGTATTTAAACAACACTCTGGATTTTATCAATATAATAGGTATGAGAATTTAGTATTTACAAATGATGTTTTTCTTCCTGAAACTATTGATAAATTTATAGGAATAGGACAAGGAAGTGCAATACCAGATAGAGAACTATCTTTAGATTTGTATAATAGGGGAAGGTATTTTACTGATACTCCGAATTCCAGTAAGTATAATGAATATAAATTATGGGGATATCATCAAAGTTCATTAAATACAATGTTCATAGATATAGGTATATTAGGTGTTGGAATATATATACTTATAATTATATTTATGATATATAAAAGTATGAAAATCTATTTAAAATCAATTGATTTTAAAGATAAAGCTTTAGGGATGGCGTATACATTATATGCTATAGGATGGATTTTTGAGTTTTGGTACACAGATGTATTTTATATTGTGAATTCTAGTATGTTTTTCTGGGTATTTTCAGGAATTATTCATATGAAATATTCTAAGTTAAAGAGCATTACAGAGTAAGAGGAGATTATTAAATTGGTAAGTGATTTAGTTAGTGTAATAGTATTGACATATAATTCAGAAAAGTTCATAGGTGAGACACTAGAGAGTATCTTGAATCAAACATATGATAACATCGAAGTGATAATAGCTGATGATTGTTCAAAAGATAATACATTGATTGTTGCAAAAAAGTTTTTAGAAGTATATGGAGCTAAAAATTTTAAAATTATAAGTATGGATAAAAATTCTGGAATTCCAGCTAATTGTAATAATGGAATAAAGAATTCAAATGGAAAATTTATAAAAATTATTGCTGGAGATGACATTCTATTACCTGAATGTATATTAGATAATGTTGAGTTTGTAAAAAAGAATAATTCGAAAGTTCAATTTTCAAGAGTAGTCAATTTTATTGATACTGAAGGTAAAAGACTGAAATTAAAGAGTCCATATAGATATGATAAAAAGAATAATTGCTATGATTCAAAAAAACAGTTATATAATATGATATTTAGGAATTATATTCCTGCACCAACTGTGTTTTTTTCACGAGAAATATTCACTCAATATGGGTTTTTTGATGAAAAGTACAGATTTTTCGAGGATTATCCTATGTGGATAAAACTTTTGTATAATGGGGAAAAGATATATTTCTTAGATAAGGATACTGTATTATATAGACAACATTCTAATTCTTTGAGTAACTCTTCAGATTACTTAATAAATGAAAAGATGTTTGAGAATCTTAACGATTTTATAAATAATGATATAATAGGAATTCTTAAAAAAGATAAAAAGTATATGTACATTTATCATAAAAAAATAGAAATTTTAAAAATGAAGTTTATAATAAATAGTGGAAATAAAAAAGGAATATTCGAAAAAATAGGGAAACTATTAAATTTTTTAGATCCATTATGGATAGCAAATAAGATTAAATAATTAAGAATATAATGATATTTATAAAAACAAATTTTTGAGTATGTGAGGTAATTAAGATGAAAGGAATAATTTTAGCAGGTGGGTCAGGTACTAGATTATATCCAGTCACTAAATCTATGTCAAAGCAAATGGTACCAATTTATGATAAGCCTATGATTTACTATCCTATGTCAGTATTAATGTTAGCTGGGATAAGAGATATATTAATAATATCTACTCCAAGAGATATTATTAATTTTAAAGAATTATTTAAAGATGGCTCAGAGTTTGGATTAAGCATAGAGTATGCAATACAAGAAAAGCCTAATGGATTAGCAGAGGCATTTATTATAGCAAAGGACTTTATTGGAGATAGCAATGTTGCAATGGTATTAGGAGATAATATTTTTTATGGAAGAGGATTAAGCTCTTATTTAGAAAGAGCATCTAAGATTAAAAATGGAGCAATAATTTTCGGTCAATATGTACATAATCCGAGGGAGTTTGGAGTAGTTGAATTTGATGAAAATGGTAAAGTAATATCTTTGGAAGAAAAACCTATAAAACCAAAATCTAAATATGCAATTCCTGGATTATATTTCTATGATAATTCAGTAGTTGAAAAAGCAAAGTCTTTAAAACCATCTGAACGTGGAGAATTAGAAATTACAGACTTAAATAGAGTTTATATGAATGAAGGAAAATTAAAGGTTGAGATATTCGGTAGAGGAATGGCGTGGCTAGATACAGGGACTCATTCATCAATGCTTAAAGCTTCAAACTTTGTAGAAGCAATACAAACAACTCAAGGAAATTATATAGCTTGCCTTGAAGAAATAGCTTTTAACAATGGCTGGATATCAAAAGAACGAGTGAAGGAGCTAGCTAAGCCATTAATGAAAACAGATTATGGTAAATATTTAATGGATATTATTGAAGAGTAGGGGGATTAATATGAAAACTTATTTAGTAACTGGCGGAGCTGGGTTTATAGGCTCAAACTTTGTGTTATATATGCTTAATAAATATGAAGATATAAGAATTATAAACTTAGATAAATTAACTTATGCGGGAAATTTAGAGAATTTAAAGAGAATAGAAAATGATTCAAGATATATATTTGTTCAAGGAGACATATGTGATATTGAATTAGTATCATCACTATTTGAGAAGTATGAAATAGATTATGTTGCTCACTTTGCAGCAGAATCTCATGTGGACAGAAGTATAAGAGAGCCAGAGGTTTTTGCTAAAACAAATGTACTTGGAACAGTGAATTTATTAAACTGTGCAAAAAGTGCTTGGGAAACTGAAGGTGAATGGAAAGAGGGCGTTAAGTTCTTACATGTTTCAACAGATGAAGTATATGGTTCTCTTGGAGAAACAGGATACTTTATGGAAACAACCCTATTAGATCCTCATAGCCCATATTCAGCAAGTAAGGCTGGATCAGATATGATGGTTAAGGCATATGGAGATACTTATAAAATGCCAGTTAACATAACAAGATGTTCAAATAATTATGGACCATTCCAATTCCCAGAAAAATTAATACCACTACTTATTAATAATTGCCTTCAATTAAAGGAATTACCAATCTATGGTGATGGATTAAATATAAGAGACTGGTTATATGTTGAAGATCATGCTAAGGCAATTGATATGGTTATAAACAATGGAAGGGTTGGAGAAGTTTACAATGTTGGTGGAAATAATGAAAGAACTAACATTCAAATAGTAGATACAGTTATAAAATATATCAATGAAAATGTAGATAGTAAAGTAACAGAAAACTTAAAGAAGTTTGTTGAAGATAGAAAAGGTCATGATAGAAGATATGGAATTGATCCAACAAAGATAAAAGAAGAGCTAGGATGGTATCCAGAAACTACTTTTGAAGTGGGAATAGTTAAAACAATAAAGTGGTATCTAGATAATAAAGAATGGATGAGTAATGTGACATCTGGTGAGTATTTAAATTATTATACTGAAATGTATAAATAATTTATATGAAATTGGAGAAGAAATATGTTTAATACAGGATTAATAAAATTCAAGAATATAAGTGATAAATATGGATCATTGATACCAATCGAATCAAAAAAAGATATACCATTTGAAATAAAAAGAATTTATTATATAAAAGATGTTAAAGAAGAGGCAGTAAGAGGATTTCATTCTCATAGAATGTTACATCAAGTATTAATATGTATTAGTGGAAATGTAAAAATTAGATTGAAAAATGGATTAGAAGAGAAAATAGTTCAATTAGATAACAGTGATTATGGACTATATATAGGACCAATGATATGGAGAGAAATGTTTGAGTTTTCTAATAATGCAGTACTTTTAGTATTAGCATCAGAATATTACGATGAGTCTGATTATATAAGAGATTATGATATTTACTTACAAGAGGCTAGAAAATTTTTTTAGGAGATGATTTTATGATAGTTCCGTTTGCGAGTTTTGAAAAAATGCATAGTGAGATAAAAGAAGAATTAAAAGATGCATTTGAAAATGTTATAAATTTAAATTGGTTTATAAAAGGTAAAGAATTAAGTGAGTTTGAAAAGGAATTTGCTAATTACTGTGATTCAAAATTTTGTATTGGATGCGGAAATGGATTAGATGCACTTATGTTAATACTAAGGGCATATGATATTGGTGAAGGAGATGAAGTTATAGTACCTGCAAATACTTTTATTGCAACGGCATTAGCAGTTTCTTATGTAGGTGCAACACCAATATTAGTTGATAACAATGAATTATATAATATTGATTATACAAAAATTGAAGAAAAAATCACAAATAATACAAAAGCTATAATAGCAGTTCACTTATATGGTATGCCAGCAGATATGGATAAAATAAATGATATAGCTAAAAAATATAATCTTATAGTTATAGAGGATGCAGCACAAGGTCATGGTGCTTTATATAAAGGTAAAAAAGTAGGAAGCTTAGGAGATGCAGCAGCATTTAGTTTTTATCCAGGTAAAAATTTAGGGGCTCTTGGTGATGGTGGAGCAGTTGTAACTAATAATGAAAAAGTTGCAAAAAAAGTAAGTACATTGGGGAGCTATGGATCAAATAAAAAATATCATCATGTATTAAAAGGCGTAAATTCAAGGTTAGACGAAATACAAGCAGCATTTTTAAGAAAAAAATTAAAAAAATTAGATAAATGGAATGAAGATAGAGAAAGAGTTGCTAACTATTATTTAAATAATATAAATAATGATAAAGTAATATTACCTAAAGTTACAGATAGCACAAAATCTTCTTGGCATTTATTTGTAATTAGAGTTGGTGAAAGAGATAGATTTTTAGAATATTTAAAGGAAAATGAAATAGAGGCGTTGATTCATTATCCAATCTCTATAAATAATCAAGAAGCGTATAAAGAAATGAAGGATGAAAGATTTGAAGTAGCGGAAAAATATGCTGAACAAATAGTAAGTCTTCCATTGTGGTATGGCATGACAGAGGATATGTTAAGATATGTATGCGATAAAGTAAATGAATGGAAGTAAGCTTATAAATTTAGTGTAAAGTGTAATAAGTAGGGTTAGTTTTACTATCCCTATTTTAATAGAGGAGATAAAATGAGTAGAACGAAACTATTTATACATAATTTTTTAGTATATGGATTAGGTAGTATTATAAGCAAAATAATACCTTTAATTATGTTACCAGTAATAACATCAATTATGACTGATACTAAGTATTATGGAATAAATGATATGGTAAATCTGGTTATAAGTTTTGCTAGTGCAATAGCAATGATGGGTATGTATGATGCAATGTTTAGAATGTTTTTTGATAAAGAAGATGATAACTATAAGAAAAGTATATGTTCAACTGCATTATTTTTTGTTATCTTATCATCTTTAGTTATATGTATAATAATGTTTATATTTAGAAAACCAATATTAAATTTAATAATAAATAATGTTGAGTATAATTTATTATTTTTCATTATAATATTTAATACATTTTTGACTGGAGTTCAAGGAATAGTATCTGCACCTACTAGGATGCAAAACAAACGAAAAGTTTTCTTAGTAACAAATACATTAACACCAGTTTTATCTTATGCTATAGCAATTCCATTATTATTAAAGGGAATGTATGTATATGCTTTGCCATTGGCAGCTGTTAGTTCAAGTCTAACTATGGCTATAACATTCTTTTTTTTAAATAGAGAATGGTTTTCGATAAGGGAGGTATCAAAGGAACATTTAATATCACTAATAAAAATAGGTGTTCCATTAATGCCAACATTTTTAATGTATTGGGTATGTAATTCATTTGATAGAGTAATGATTAAATCTATGTTAGGGTTAGACGAGTTAGGAATATATAGTGTAGCAAGCAGGATAGCACAAATATCTCAATTTATATATACAGCTTTTGCAATGGGATGGCAATACTTTGCATTTTCAACAATGAATGATAAATATCAAAAAAAATTAACTGCAAATATAGCAAACTATTTAATGATAATTTCAATAGTAGCAACAATCGGAGTAACAGCATTATCTAAGGTGCTATTTTTTATTTTAGCAAAAGGGGAATATTCAAATGGATTCATTATTTTACCATATTTATTTATATCTCCTTTATTCTTAATGATTTTCCAAGTAATAGGAAATCAATTTATTATTATAAAAAAGACATATCCAATACCAATGATACTAACAGGAGCTATAGTAGTAAATATTTCATGCAACTATTTATTGATACCTAAGATTGGAATTGAAGGGGCATCAATTGCAACTATGCTTGGATATATGATGGCAGTAATAGTAGCTTATTTAATAACTATAAAAGTTAAGTTATTAGAGAAAGAAAGTAGAATTTTAGTATCAATAATAGTATTTTTTATATATCTATTTTTGTGGAGAATTTTTACTGTACAGAATGTTGTTAAATCTATAATATTAACTATTCCTTTTTTGATACTTTATTTAATAATTTATAAAAAGGAAATTATTATCATTATAGGGAAAATAAAAAAAATAATTGAGGGTGTAAAATGAATATTAGAAAAGGTAAAGGCGTAACAATTAAAGATAATGTGATTATTGGGGAAAATGTTGTTTTGGAAGATAATGTATATATAGATTATGGTGCAATTATAAAAGACAATGTTCATATAAAAAATAATACTTTTATTGGTGCTAATTGTATAATAGGTGAATATTTATACGATTTTTTTGAAGATAAGGAAAATAAAAAACATTCATTAGTAGTAGGATCAAACTCTATAATAAGGAGTCAGAGTGTTATTTATGGTGAAACAATCATAGGAGATAATTTTCAGACTGGCCATAGAGTTACAATACGTGAAAAAAATAAAATAGGAAATAACGTTAGAGTAGGAACAAATTCTGATATACAACATGAATGTAAGATTGGAAATTATGTTTCTATACATAGTAATGCATTCTTAGGCGAAGAAACAGAAATAGAAGATTTTGTTTGGATTTTTCCTCATGTTGTTATAACTAATGATTCAACACCTCCATCTAATACATTAAGTCCTGTGAAAATTGAGAAATATGCAGTTGTTAGTGCTAGAAGTACAATACTTCCTGGTGTAGTAATAGGTGCAAAATCATTAGTATGCGGTGGTGCATTGGTAAGTAAGGATGTACCGAAAGGGTATGCAGTTGCAGGGATACCAGCTAGAGTGATAAAACATACTGAAGAAATATTAAACAAGCATACTGAAGAATCAGCATACCCGTGGATGTATAAATTTGATAGAGGAATGCCATGGGATAAATTGGGATTCGAAGAATGGAATAAAAATAATTAGCATTAAATTATACAATTTATAAATGATTATATTACATGTAATAGTTATTTAAAATATAAATTAATTGTTGAATTATATAAAAAATAAATAGAAAATATAGTTATATAACAAATCAGTTTAAATTTATGTAAAATCAAGGCTACTGATAGAATATCAGTAGCCTTGATTTATAAAAGTTTAATTAATTTCATTTATATAGAGATTAGACTATTTTACATCATTAAATATATAATCTCTCATCTGCTTAACAGTAGCTTCTTTATCAAAAGTTAAATAATAAACTCCATCAATCATGGTTCCTTCACCATATCCATCTCTAGGAAATCTATCTTGTTCTAGATTATTTCCTATTCCAAGTACTTTTGTACCTAAAGAGAGAATATCTCCTGCATTTAAGTTTGTTTGAACATATGGTAAAACTTCATTTAATAGTGAATTATATGATGTAACTGATGTGCTTGTTAATTTATTAAACAAAGCATTAAGAACTGTTCTATGTCTTTGTGTTCTTTCATAATCACCACCACTAGTATATCTTATTCTTGAATATGCAAGCGCCTGAGTACCATCTAAATGTTGAACTCCAGCATAACTTATATGTGGAGAATAAGTTCCATCTTTTGCATTAATATCATCAATATACGAATTTATATATTCGAGTTCTTCTTGTGTTATTTCAATATCAATACCACCTAAAATGTTTATAATTGTTGGTAATGATGAGAAGTTAACTGATACAAAGTCTTCTATGTTTAAACCGAAGTTTTCGTTTAAGGTTTTAATTGCTAATTCAGGACCACCAAATGCATAAGCATGATTTATTTTATCTTGTCCATGTCCATCAATATATACATAAGAATCTCTCATAACAGATGTAATTTTTAATTTATTGTGTACAGGATCTAATGTAGCTATCATAATTGAATCTGAACGACCGGTTTCACCATCTGTTGCATCAATTCCGAAAAGAGCTATATTTTTAATTTTATTTACATTTTCATATTCTTTAAATTCATCTTCTACTATTCCTAAGTTATCTTTGTTTAATTTAATATTATCCATCTTATTTAATAGACCTATTACATAGCCACCGCCAACTACAGCAATTGCGAGTATTACACATAAAAAGCCTATAAAAATTTTGAAACCTAAGGATTTTTTCTTCTTCTTTTTATTTCTTTTTTTAGATTTATTATTTTCCATTTGTGACATGGTTACACTTCCTTTCAAGTAGATATTTTATCATAAAGCAATGATGCCTTCAATTTAAGTGTTAAAATGTAATAAATAAGTATAATTTAAAGGCCTGGTTCATGCTGATATGATATATTTAATGGATCAGAGGTAAGTGCATCAAATAAAGATGAAACAGATTTATAACCAATACCTTCTCTAATCATATCTCTATTGTCAAGCTTATATTCAAAACAAGCCTTTAAAATCTTATTTTTTTCGGTTTCATTATCTGAAATACTTTCAATTAATAGTCTATTATTATTTGTAGGAATTAATTCCTTTCGACCAAAGAATTTACAATCTTTTATTTGACCTGATTTATATAAATCGTATATTATGTTACCTGTTTTTAAATGTTGTTCATGTAAATCGTATTTATAACTGTGGGTAACATGCGTAACATTACTAAATTTACTTTCAAAATCTAAAACGGTATTTTTAACTAGGTTTTCATCTAAATTTTTTTCAGATTGATTTAAGAATACTAAATTTTTTTCTAATATACCTAGTTGAGCTGTTGCAGCTCTAAATTCATTATTTCTTAAAGCTGTTTTTTTCTCCAGACTAAGATTACTGTATCTAGGATTATTAAATACTCCACTTTCATCACCATCACTTATAAGAACGACATACACATTTTCAGCTCCAACTGCTTGAATGGCATCTACTATGGCACTTCCTGCAAATATAGTTTCATCGTCTTGATGTTGAGAATAAAATACAACTTTATCAGAGTAAACATACCCTTTAGCTCTATTTATGGCTGTTTGATTAATATCTCCAAAAACAGTTAAGCTTTTAGTACCAGCTATAACTGATTTATCTGAATTATTATCTATAAGAACTACGGGTTCTTTTAGTGCTGATGATGTTAAGGCATCTATAAGTTCATCTGCTTTGCTTAAATTTAGATGAGTTCTATTAGGAAAAAACTTTTCTATAACATTTTTATTAGTTTCAAACCTATTTTTTCCATTTAATCTTTCTGAGAATTTATCGAAGGATTCATTTAAAACACCAATTCCACCAATTGTATAAGATTTAATGTTTCTTTTATACTCAGTAGTTTTTCCATCAGTTAAAATTACTGGATTGCCTGTGTTTGCAGCTACAGGGGCAATGCTCATAGCATCAGCTTCTCCAATTAGTCCATTTACATAGTAAATTTCCTCTATAGGTTTAATTTTTTCAATTTCATTAGCAACAGAATAAGAAGTTAAAAATCTATCTTTGCCTCCTAGTCTAACAATTGTCTTTCCAAGTTTTTTTAACTTATCTTCTATATTTTTTGATATTACACCTTCGCCACCTACTAAGTATATAGTTTTTACTTTCTCAATTCTTTTTAAGGTAGAGTCTGGAATATTATTTGTTTCAGTAAGTAATATTGGTGCGTCTAAGGTTCCACTTAAGCCACTTGCTGATAAACCATCAACTAAAGATAGTCCATTAACTAATATAGCTGAAGAGTACTGTAATTTATCAGCAATTAATGCTGCTGTTTCGTATCTATTTTTTCCAGCTACATAATTTATGGGGAACGCTTGTACAGAAAAAGTTGAAATAGATATAAAAGATAGTGATAATATTAGCGTCTTTAAAAAATTTTTTTTCATTTTAAAACTCCAATCTAGTAAATAATATAAATTATAACATATTATAATCTAATATTATATAATTTACATAATTCGCATAGTATTTACTTCATTTTATCACCAGGATTTCTTGAAGTATTTATTTCGATAATATATAATTATACTATGTAAAGTTTAATATAAATAAAAAAATGAAGAGAAGAAAGGATGGGGATCTTGGGAAAGAATAAAACTTTAAAGATTATAGGATATATAGTAGTATTTGCACTAATTTTTAATCTTGTTTCACCTTTATTTGACACAAAAACACATGCTTATGAAAATAGTTCTAAAAGGATAGAACAAGAATTAAAGAAAATTGTCTCTAAATATGGAGAAGCAAATGTAGTATTTGATGATGGGATGTATATTTATATTGGTGAGGAAATTGACCTTGTTGATTCTGAGAAGTATCAAGGAGTAATATGGAACTCTGAAAATGAAGAGATTGTCAAAGTAGAAAATAATAAATTAACTGGAATAAAAGAGGGTACGACATTTATTGTTGGTAAAAAGGATGAAACATATTATATAAAAGAAGTATATTCTTCTATGAAAAGTGTAAATGTAAGATCTATAAACAATTTAGAATCAAGAGCAAATTCACAATATGTTGTTTATATTGATCCTGGTCATGGTGGATATGATCCTGGTACTCAAGGTAATGGAATAGTAGAAAAAGATATAGTTTTAAATTATGGTCTTAGACTTAAAGGTAAACTTGAGGCAAATGGAATAAAGGTAATAATGAGTAGAACTTCAGACGTATATGTGTCGCTAGAAGATAGAAGTAAGGGTGCTAATAATGTAAATCCAGATATTTTTATTTCAATACATATAAATTCTGCAGGAGCTACCAGTGCTTCAGGAATAGAAACTTTCTATAAGAAAGACATAGACAAGCCTTTAGCAGAAAGTATTCAAAACAAATTAATTAGTTACACTGGTGCAGTAGATAGAGGAGCTAAATGGGAGGATTTCCATGTAGTTAGAGAAACTAATATGCCAGCAAGCTTAGTTGAATGTGGTTTTTTAACAAATGTAAACGAGGCTAATAATTTAAAAAGTTGGAACTATCAAGAAAAGCTTATAAATGCCATGTTAGATGGAGCGTTAGATTACTTATATAATAGTAATCCATTAGTAGCTAATAGAATATATGGAAGTAATAGATATGAAACATCTTATGAACTGTTTAAAAATGGTTGGAGTAGTTCAGAATATGCTGTTATAGCTCCAGGTTTAGATTATCCAGATGCTTTATGTGCAACCCCCTTAGCTACTAAGTATAATGCACCTATAGTATTAGCTGAAAATACTTCCTTGAAGAATCAACAAACACTTTTAAATTTATTGAAATCTAAGGGTGTAAAGACTGTATTTTTAGTAGGTGGGACTGGAGTTATACCTTCATCATTTGAAAGTGAGCTTTCAGCGCAAGGTATAAGTAGCAAAAGACTTGGTGGGAAAAATAGATATGAAACTTCAGTTGAAATAGCAAAGCAAGTAGGAAATAGTTCTGGTGAGGTTTCAATAGTAAGTGGATTAGACTTTGCTGATGGTTTATCAATATCATCAGTTGCAGCAACAAGAAATATGCCTATATTACTAACAGAAAAAAATCAACTTCCTAGTGAAGTATTGAATTATTTAAATGGATTAAATACAAGTAAGACTTATATTATAGGTTCAAGTGGTGCTGTATCTGATAATGTTGCTAGTAAACTTTCAAAAGTGGAAAGACTTGGTGGGAAAAATAGATACGAAACAAATAAGAATATCTTTAATAAGTTTAAATCTAGCTTAAATCTTAGTAACTTATATATAGCATCCGGATTAGATTTCCCTGATGCGTTATCTGTATCTGCACTTGCAGGAAAGAACTCTGGATTTGTTGTATTATCAAATCTTAATTCTGCAGAGCCAGATGTGAAAGAGCTTATGAAATCAATAAGACCTAATTTAGATAAGGTATATGTTTTAGGAAGTAGAGCTATTATAAGTGATAGTGTATTATATAATTTAGGCATAAATATTATAAAATAGAGGATAATTCTCAAATTTTGAATTGGCTAATTATTTCTGAGGATTATAAAATAAATAACACCTAATAAGAGTATTTATTCTTATTAGGTGTTATTTACTTCATTATAGAACATATAATTTTTGAAATAACAAATTTGTATTTTTAAAATTAATCATTTTAGACAATTTATTTATTTTATATGATTTTTAATAGTAAGTAGTAAGCTGTTTAATGAGTAATAAGGAGTTAACTCTCCGCCAAATTTTCTAAAATATTTTTCAATTGATGGTATCATAGATCCCTCAAAATCAAATACAGGAAGCTGTAGTATATTTTTAGTATATAAAAGGGCTTGCCAAAGTAAATAAGACATTCCGAAGTTATTTTCTCTAGAGATTCCACCCATTATATAATAAGCTCTTTTATTATCATAAGCTAGAACGCATCCACCAATTGCTTTATTGTTTTCATCGAATATAATACCTATAATACAATTATTATTTCTATTTAATTCAGTTAACAATTTTTTAGTAAGCATATTATCAAAGTTATTTATATTTTGACTGCTAAAGCTCTTATCATTTAGTTCAAAATAAGTATCTAAATATTCGCTAAAGCCCCACTTAACTGTTACATTGCTTTTATTTCCTTTATTTATTTTTGTTTTTTCCTGTAAATTACTCCAAAGAATATTTTCATCTACTAAATTTACTCTATATGTGTATCTTACTGAAGTTATATATTTATTCCAGATAAATGGTTGTATGTCTGTATGTTCTGGCGAAAAACTATAGTAAAGTAAATTTTCCTTTTTTAATTCCTTTATAAATATTTCATTTATCTCTTTTATGTTTGAGATTTTTTTAGAAATAGTTAATTTATGAATAATTGGAGATATCATAACGCCTCCAAAAGGTGTCATATGAGGCATAACAATAAAGTTTATTCCAAATTTTTTAGATGTAGGAATATAAAATGCTGCAATCCAATTTTTATTTGTATCTGATAAATAAAAGAATTTATATTCTTGGGCACTTTTAAAGCTTGACCCTATATTATTAAGTAGCCAATAGCTTTTGTGATAAAATGTCCCTTCAGGTGATTCATCAACAAATTTGTTCCATTTATCTAGTAGTTCTAAGTTCTGTATATCTATTTGATTTATCTGTAAGTTCATTTACTACCTCCTGATAGCTAACAAATTCTATTTTTTTACTATTGCAATAAGTAACAAGCCATATATACCAATCTTTCCAATCCTTCCATCCATTTGAGAAGTATTCTTGGTGTAAATTTATGTTAAAAATAATATCTTTATCATAGTTTAAATCTATTATTTTTTTTGTAAAATCTATTGCATATTTTAAGTTATATTTTTGAAGACCATTTTCTTGAAATAAATAACTATCCATTATATGAAAAGGAATTTCAATTAACCCTTCTTCAGTTATGTAAGGTTGTTTTAACTCCTTAGAATATTCTGTTGTATCAAAGGTATATCCTATATCTTTCATATAAGAAAAAGTATTGTTGTCCCTTCTCAGATAATGCATTCTAATTCCAATATCCTTGGTATTATGAAGTAAATTAAAGGTATCATATTCCTTTTTCATTTCATTAAAATTATTATAGGCTATTCCATGTAATCCAACATTTAAATTGTTTTTTAATATATATTGTATAGGCTCTTTAGCTGCTTCTGCTTTATAGGCAAGTGTATTATCATTTGAAGTAGCAAAGAAGTAAGTAGCCTTTGTATTGTATGTTACATCAAATTCAACTAGATTGTCTATATTTGTGAAATTATTTTTAATTATGCAATTTAGTCTAGATAGAAATGTCGATATATTTATTCTAAAGAGAAATAATTCTAGAAATGCACGAATAATCATTTTAATGACTATTAAATCTTTCTTATGTTCCTTTCTAGTTAAATTATCAACATCGTGAGATACAATTACTTTCATATTAAATCCTCCTAAAAAATGGAATGTATATCATGATTAATTATATAGCAAATACATATATTAGTCGATATATGTGAAGAAATCTTAAGAAAAGTATAAGGTTTATTTATTGTTAATTAGACATTATATGCTATAATTATATAAAAATGAAAAAATATAAATTGATAGGTGAATGAATGAATGGATTATTTAAAAAATTTATAGAATTTGCAATAGGAAATGGCTTAGTTATGATTTTAGGACTTGTTTCAACTCCGATTGTTTCAAGAATGCTAGAACCCTATGAAAAGGGAAGAGCCGATATATTCATAACATATACTAGCTTGATGGTTCTTATTTTAACTATGGGTCTAGATCAAGCGTATGTAAGATATTTTAATGAAGAAAATGAAAGAGGAGCCTTATTAAGAAGGGCTATAAAAGTTCCAATATTATTAAACTTTTGTTTAGGAGTAATACTTTTAATATTCTACAAACAAGTTTCAAATTATATGGTTGAAGAAACTTCGTTTTTTTTAGTATTCTTATTTGCGTTTCATAGCTTTGTTAGTATAATAAGTAATTTTGCGATGATTAATGTCAGAATGAAGCAAAAGGCTAAGACATATTCAATGCTTGGTGTTATTAATAAGGTAGCGTTTGTTATTTTTGTTGTATTGCTATTTTATGTGTTTAGAAATAATTACATGACATTAGTTCTTGCAACTGTTTTAGGTAATTTAGTTATGGTAATAATGGCAATCCTGATAGAAAGAAAAGATTGGTTTAGTTTTGGAAAAGGCGAGGAGTTAAAAACATCTTCTAAAGAGTTAATTAAATATGGTACGCCATTTATTTTTTCAATGGCTATAACTTGGGTGTTTCAATCAATAGATAGGATATCAATACAGCTTTTTAGTGATTATACTCAACTTGGATTATATGGTGGAGCAATGTACATAATTTCTATATTAAATACTGTACAAGGAGCTTTTACTACTTTTTGGGTACCAGTTGCTTATGATAAATATCATACCAATCCTGAAGATAGAAAGTTTTTTAGTAATATTAATGAAATTGTATCATTCTTTATGCTTATTATAGCAATAGGTTTAATAGCTACAAAGGATTTATTAATAATAATACTAGGTAAAAACTATGAAGGAGCTCAATTTATATTTCCGTTCTTAGTATTAATGCCAATTATGTACACTATATCTGAAACAACTGTTTTAGGAATTAATTTTAAAAAGAAAACTAAATATCATATTTACATAGCAGTATCATCTGCAGTTACAAATATAATAGGAAATTTAATTTTAGTTCCTTATTTGGGAGCAAAGGGTGCAGCTATTTCAACAGGATTAGCTTATGTTGTTTTCTTTGTAACTAGATCGTATTTTGGGAATAAGTTATACAAGGTGGAAGTTAAATATGCTAAGTTTTTTATAAGTGTTATTTCTGTTTATGTTTTAGCTACTATATCAAGTGTTTATAAATTTAATACAATAATATTAGTAGTTACTATATTAAGTACATTTGTTGTATTGTTTATGTATAAAAATGTTATTAAAGATTTTTTTACTATAATAAAGTCAATGCTTAAAGGGAAAAATAAATAATAAGTTAACGCAATTCCGGTAATATGGACAATATATCTCCATTAGTAGTATAATTGTAGAAGTTAATAGAAGTTTGAAAATTAATTAAATAAATGTTGGGAGAAGAAGAATATGAATAAGCTAAGAACTTTTATATTAGTAATAATAGATATTTTTATGGTAAATATGGCATATTTATTATCAATAAATATTACTTTTTATGAAAGATTTACTGAAATATCTACTATATATCAAAAAGATGTGGTTATTGTTACAATAATATATTTAGTATGCTTTATCTTATTTCAAATGTACAGTTCTCTTTGGCACCTAACAGGAACTGATGAATTTTTATTGGGTGCTGGTGGAGGAATTTTAGCAGGAGCTTTAGTTATATTATATACTAGAAGTATAGGTGCTACTATACCATTAAATGTTTGTGTTATTGGCACTATGCTTACATGTATTTTTGTTCTTGGATATAGGGTATTATATAGAGTTTATAGAAGAACATTATTATATGTTCCGTATAAGTATTCAAAGGATCAACAAAGGGTAATGATTATTGGGGCTGGATCAGCTGGAACTATGATTATTAATGAAATGCTTGCAAGAAGAAATCTTAAACTAAATCCAATTCTTTTAATTGATGATGCAGACTTTAAGCAGGGTAAAAGAATAAGTGGTGTAAAGGTAGAAGGAAAAAGAAAAGATATAATAAGGTTAGCAGAAGAGAGAGAAATAGATACAATAATTATTGCTATCCCATCTATTGATAATGAAAATAAAAGAGAAATTTTAGATATTTGTAAAAAAGCTAATTGTAAAATAAAAATAATACCAGGTATTTATGAAATAATATCTGGAGAAGCCACAGTTAGTAAGATAAAAGATGTAGAACTTGAAGATTTACTTGGAAGAGAGCCTGTTGTTTTAGATAACAAGGGAATTTCTGATTATTTAAATAATAAGGTAGTCTTAGTTACTGGTGCAGGAGGGTCAATAGGATCTGAATTATGCAGACAAATAGCTCAGTTTGGACCAAAACTTTTAATTCTTTTTGATATATACGAAAATACTGTTTATGATATTCAAAATGAATTAAAACACGATTATTCTAATTTAAATATAAAAGTATTGATTGGCTCTGTAAGAGATAAGGATAGATTAAGAGAAATATTTGATAGATATAATATAAATGTTGTATTCCATGCAGCAGCCCATAAACATGTTCCGCTAATGGAAGATAGTCCTAAAGAGGCAATTAAGAATAATGTTTTTGGGACATTAAATTTAGTTAATATATCTAATGAAAAGGAAATTGAAAAGTTTGTTCTTATTTCTACTGATAAAGCCGTAAATCCTACTAATATAATGGGAGCGACAAAAAGATTATGTGAGATGATAATACAATCATATAACACAATCAGCAATACTGAATTTGTTGCAGTTAGATTTGGTAATGTATTAGGTAGTAATGGATCTGTAATTCCTTTATTTAAAAATCAAATAAAAAATGGTGGACCAGTTACTGTAACTCATAAGAATATAACAAGATATTTCATGCTTATACCTGAAGCTGCACAACTTGTACTTCAAGCTGGTGGTTTTGCTAAAGGGGGAGAAATCTTTATTTTAGATATGGGAAAACCAGTTAAGATTTATGATTTAGCAATTGATTTAATAAAGTTATCTGGATTAGAGCCACATAGAGATATAAAAATAAAGGTTACTGGATTAAGACCGGGAGAAAAGTTATATGAAGAATTATTAATGAGTGAAGAAGGACTTTTAAATACAAATCATAGAAAGATATATATAGGAAGACCAACCTTTGATAGCATTGATAATTTAAGAAAGAAGTTATTTGATTTAAAATATATATTAGAAGAAAACGATGAAGAAAAAGTAAAAGAAAAGTTAAAGCAAATAGTGCCAACTTATAAAGAACCCAGTGAAGTGAATGAAGTAGCAATAACTGATAATGAAATAGTTGATTAAAACGTAAAGGGAGAAGAAATGAAAAAGATTAATGAGATTATAAAAAGAATATTTGATTTTTTAGCTTCTTTGTTAGGTATAATAATCCTATCACCAATACTGTTAATAGTAGCAATAGCTATAAAAATAGATTCTAAGGGAGATATTCTTTTTCTACAAAAGAGAATAGGAAAAAATGGAATTCCATTTTATATTTATAAGTTTAGGACAATGGTAAGTGATGCAGAAAAACTTGGAAAGCAAATTACAGTAGGAAAAGATAATAGAATTACTAAAGTAGGAGCTTTTTTAAGAAAATATAAAATAGATGAACTTCCTCAATTATTTAATGTTTTAAAGGGTGATATGAGCTTAGTTGGACCAAGACCAGAGGTTCCTAAATATGTAGAGTTATATACAGAATTAGAAAGAAGAGTTTTGGAAGTTAGACCAGGTATAACGGATTTAGCATCTTTAAGATATAAAGATGAAAATGATATTTTGGGGAAGGTAGATAATCCAGAAGAATATTATATAAATGTAATCATGAAAGATAAGCTTAAGTTAAATTTAGAATATATTGAAAAAAGTAATTTGATTTTTGATATTTCTTTAATTTTTAAGACAATAATAAAATGTTTATAAAGGTGGTTAAATAAATGAAAAAGCTAAAATTTGCAATTATAGGTTGTGGAAGAATTTCATATAAGCATGTAGAAGGTCTAGTTGAAAATAAAGATGTAGCTGAGTTAGTAGCAACATGTGATGTACAGCTTAATCTTGCAGAAGCTAAAAAAGAAGAATACTTAGCTAAGATGAATGATTCAACTTTAAATATTGGAGTTTATGAAGATTATAAAGTAATGCTTGAAAATGAAGATATTGATGTTGTTACAATTGCAACAGAAAGTGGATATCATGCTGAAATTGCTATTTACTGCATGAATAAGGGAAAACATGTAATAGTTGAAAAACCAATGGCAATGTCAATAGATGATGCAAATGAAATGATTGAAGTTGCAAAGAAAAATAACGTTAAGCTTTCAGTAGCTCATCAAAATAGATTTAATAAGCCAATACAAAAGCTTAGAGAGGCTGTAGAAGGAGAAAAGTTAGGAAGAATAATGAATGGTACAGCTAGAATACTTTGGAGAAGAGATGACAATTATTATAAGCAAGCTCCATGGAGAGGGACTTGGGATTTAGATGGCGGTACTTTAATGAATCAATGTATACATAATATAGATTTATTACAATGGATGATTGGATCAGAGGTTGAAAGAGTATATGCAGAATGTGATACTTTTAGAAATCCTATAGAAGGTGAAGACTTTGGTGCTATAGTTATTAGATTTAAGAATGGAGCTATTGGAATTGTAGAAGGTAGCGCAGTAGTTTATCCAAAGAATTTAGAAGAAACGTTAAGTGTATTTGGTACAGAAGGAACAGTTGTAATAGGCGGACTTGCTGTTAATGAACTTAAGACTTGGAGATTTGATGGAGAAGACGAAGAAGCTGTTAAAAAAGATTTACAAGTTCAAATAGATAGCGTATATGGAAAAGGGCACACTCCATTATTTAGAGATGTTGTAGATTCTATAAATGAAGATAGAAAGCCATATATAAGTGGTGAAGATGCTATAGTACCTTTATCAATTATTTTAGCTGCGTATAAATCAAGAAAAACAGGAATGCCAGTAAATTTCCCGTTTAGCAATTTTTCAAGTTCAGATATGAAATAAAAAGAAAAAAAGCTTCATATTTTAAGAGATGAAGTTTTTTATAGCATTAAACTTTTTTTAAATATTTATACTAAAAGAGTAGTATGTTTTTAATACTACTCTTTTGTACTACACATTTATTTATTTTGCCTTATCTAATCTTCTAGAAAGATAGCTTAGATAAATCCATAAAACAGTTGTTATATAACTTTGAGTAAGTAAAATTACATTTTCAAATAATCCATTAACAGCAATTGAGAGTACTAATCCTGTTATAAAGAACAATGGAATATATGAACTTTTATCTGATATAATTTTAGTGCTAAATAGTGAAAATAGTGTATCTTTTACTATAAGAATAATGAATAAAGAAAAAGCTATGAATCCAAGTATTCCATTTGATAAAAGTATTTGCAAATATCCATTATGCATGTTGTTTGTTACCATATATCTGCTTTTATCATTAGGATATATTTTTTGCTTAGCTAATCCTATGTTATCTGGACCATGACCAAATAGAGGATTGAGTTTTAATGTATTTAATCCATAAGTCCATATTTCTACTCTTCCTGTTGAAACATGTCCACTTTCGATATTACGATCTAATTCTATAACCTCGTCATTACTTTCTGTTTCGATTACCCCTACATTACTTTTTTCTGAATTAATTAATTTATCTATTGTTTTAGGAATATGAGCTAATCCTTTTTTTAATGAAGGAATAGAAGTAGTATAAACAAAAGAAATAATACATGTTAATAATAAAGAAATTATTATTGATTTAATATTAGCCATTTTTTTATCTTCTTTAAAGAAAATAAATAATAAATAAAATGATGCGAAAATTATAAAGGCTAATAGTGAAATTACAGCACCTCTAGAGTTACATAATATCAGATATAAAAATTGAACTACTATATTTAAGTAATAATATATTTTTCTTGCTAAGCTAGAATTTTTATCTTTTAAGCTTTTATATAAATATATATTAAATGTTGTGGCTATAATTGAAATAACTGCAACCATACCTCCAGAGTTTGGATTTCCATAAAATCCCCATAAAGCAGGTGAGTTAGGATAAACAAACCCTTGAGGAACATTATTATATGTAAATTGAATAAAAAATATAAAAGTCAGTAATGATGCAAAAGATACAATTGAGCTAATTATTATTATTATGCTATTTATGTTATATAATTCTTTTTGAGTATATCTTTCTTCAAAATCATTTTTGTAAGAATATACAACAAATAGAAAGAATCCAGTGTAGGCAAATGTTTTTATATTGCCAATTAAATTATTTTTGTAATTAATTAATATACCTATAAAAAATATTATCATATAAACTATTAGTATTTTTGAATACCTAGATTTATAATAAGTTTTTTCCTTGAAAAAATCATATACAAAATATAATGCTCCCCATAATAAAATTAATACATTAAACTCAGTTGTAATTGGAGCGATTATAGATATTGTAGATAACATCATTAAGGTAATAAGTGAATAAATTATATTGTTTTTATTTAGTATTTGTCGTTTGATTGCATTCATATAGATTAATCTCCTTTTAAATGATATCTATTAATAGTTTTATTTTTATCTCTTAATAGTTTTATTTTTATCTCTTTATTTAAATATATTCAATATTTTAATTATACGTATCAGATTTTCTTATGTCAATTAATGAGAAGGTTCAAGAGCAATAGAAGCGGCCGTATTTAAACATAAAAAAGTATTATTAAGAAAATTTTAAGATTAATCTTTACATATTAAGAAAATATTAATTGTTTAAATACATCATATTCCATATAATACTAAGTGTACTATGTAAAGTAATACACTCAGTATTTTTTATTTTAGTAAAACTAGTAGTTACTTCATATATAAATAAAGTAACTACATATATTATTTATTGATAAAAACAGGGGGATTTTATATGAAAAAATCTACGCTTTTAGCCTTTAGTGGGCTTATTATTATTTTTTTTATAGTTGTATCATTAGGTAATAGAACTAAGGTATATGAAAAGCAAGAAAGATATAATACTCCAGAGGAAGCAATAGTAAATTTTATTGGTTATATTAATAGTTATGAAGAAGTAAAATCAAAAAATACTTATTATCATGTAACTCCAAATGAATTTTTTGAAAGTATATCTAAGAGATATAGATTATATTTGGGAGAAGGTAATGGTAATAGGTATATAAATGATCAAGTACCTGTAGTTCATAGTTATGAGTTAGAAGAAGTAAGTTTAAATGATTTAATAAATTTAAAAGTAAATTATGAAGATTCTTTTAAAGGGATGACGAATTATAAAAATCATAGTGAAGTTAGAGTATATAAGTTAGATGTTTTAGCTTCATACAATCTTAGTGTTGATAAAAATTCTGTAAAAAAAGATGGAACTGTAGATAAAGTTAATGATACTGAAGAAACTCCAGTGGAAATATATTTAGTAGTAGTTGATGAAGGGGAAGGATATGTTGTTGATTATTACAATATAATATATAAATAATCTTTTAGAAGAGGTGAGCTTATGATAATAATTGATTCAAAAAGTAGTACACCTATTTATGAACAAATTACAATTGGAATTAAGGAACTTATATTGAAAAATGTAATAAAATCTGGTGATAAATTACCTTCTGTAAGGGAATTATCTACTATTTTAACTATAAATCCTAATACAGTAAGTAAGGCTTATATGGAACTTGAAAAACAAAATATTGTAGAAAGCATAAAGGGAAAGGGAACCTTTATAACTAGTGACTATAGAAAACCGGTGTCAGAAGAAAAGCTAAGTAAATTAATTTTAGATTTTAAAAGATTAATATTAGAAGCAAATTATTTAGGACTTGAGGAAAATGATTTAATTTTATTATTAGATGAAGGTTTTAAGGAAATAAGAGGAGGAATATGAAATGATAGAATTAAAGAACTATTCCTTAAATTATGGAGATAGTAAGATATTAGATAATATAAGTTTTTCCTTAGATAGGGGAAAGATATTAGGTATTGTTGGACCAAGTGGAGTAGGAAAAACTTCTCTAATTAGAGGAATAGTGGGTATTTATAAAGGTACATCTGGGAGGTTAATTTTCGATGGAGAAGATGTCTATGACAATCCAGAAGTAAAGAGAAAAATAGCATTTGTTCCAGACGAGCATAGTAGCTTTTATTTAATAACATTAAAAGAAATATTAAATTACTATAAAAGCATATATTCAAATTTTGATGAAGATAAGTTTTATAAGATTAATAAAATTTTTAAGATTCCTCTAAATAAAAGATTTTTACAATTATCTAAAGGAATGAAAATGAGAGTAAATTTAATGATTGCTTTTTCATTAAATTGTGATCTATTAGTATTAGATGAACCCACATCAGGATTAGATCCAATACTAAAAGAAAAAGTTCTAAAGATAATAATGAATGAAGTATACAGTAAAGAAAAGTCAGTTATAATAAGTTCACATAATTTAGGAGAACTTGAAAGAATATGTGATGAAATACTTATACTTAATGATGGGAAAATAGAATATCATAATTCTTTAGAAAATATAAAACGCAATATAAGAAAGATACAAGTTGCATTTGATATGCCAGTATATGAAGAGGATTTAAATATAGACGGTATATTTAGTATTTCTCAAGTTGGAAGAGTATTTACTATTATAACAGAAAGCTATGATGATGCTTTAAAAGAAAAGTTGAATAAGTTTAACCCCTTGTTTATAGAGGAAATAGATTTAAGTCTTGAAGAGGTATTTATACATAGGCTAGAAGGGGAGTGTGATTATGAAGAAATATTTGAATAAAAGTTTGTTTTATCAAGGAGATGCAAAAATAATACTTCCATTGTCTATAGCTTATATAGGAGTAATTTTATTTAGTAAGATTAGTTTAAGTAATTATTTTGATTGGCAAATAAAGCAAAGATTATATGGTTATTATCAGGATTCATTTATTCTTTCTTTTGATAGTATTGTAATATTACTATTATATTTAATAATAGTATATATAATATCAGTAGGTATTTTTAAAAGAAAAAAGTGGTCTACCCTATTAGCTGGTCCTTTTTCAAGAATGGATATAAGAACTAGAGAATTTATAATAGTAGTCATGTCTGCTATTTTTTATCTATTGTGTTATTTAGTTATAGTTGGACAAGAAACTGTTCAAAATATTGAAATAATAATTTATATAGGGAATTTTAAGGAAATTGTAATTATTGATGTAATTAGAATAATTAGTATATCTACAATTACTATAGGTGGATTAGCTTTGCTAGATTCTATTTTTTCTAATATGTATTATTTATTTGGATCATTAATATTTATTATAATATATATGATTTCTTTATTAATAAACTTCGAAGTAAGTCGTTATATTTATTTATACAATGGTGATAGAGGGCTTAGATATTTATATAATGGAATAATGGAATATTTAGGGGGATATTCTATTGGAAACGAAATAAGTAATTTACAAATTGCATGTATATCGGTGTTTTTTATAATAACAGGAATAGTATTAATCGTTATAGCTAAAAAGCTAACTAATAAAATGTTAGTAGAATATATGAATGAAGGCATAATTTTTGAGTTTCCTAGAAGAATTGCTAAGTTTATGTTAATAACTTTCCCTGGAATTATATTAGCACCTATATTAAGTAGTTTAATTGATGAATTTTATTTCAATTATACACTGAGTGATTCATATTTGATTTTTATAAGATTGGTAATTGTGATTATAATTACGTTCTTTAGTAATTTAGCATTAAAGAAATTTCAAAATTTAAAAAAAGATAAGTATTATTTTTAAATTAAATATAGAAATAGCTGTATTATTATTAAAAATACAGCTATTTTTTATAATTAAATTACTATTATTAAATATCTTAAAGAATATTATATGTTCTAAAATTATAAGTTTTTCCATTTATTCATTAATCTACTTGAGGAACTTTACTATCTTTAGTAGTAAAGATAGTATAACCTATTGCAATTGAAATTATTGTTGGAATAACCCAACCAAACCCAATACTTGCTAGAGGAATAAAACTTAAATTTATTCCTGGTATTGCAAATAAAATTCCAAAAACTAATGAAGTATAAACGCCAAGTCTTATAGCATTTAAATTTTTTAATACTTTAGATAAAAGAGTAGTTGCAATTAATGTAATTGAAACTGGATACAAAACATTAAGAATTGGTACAGATAAAACTACTATATTATCAACACCTAAAGTAGCAAGTCCTAAACTAACAATAGATAAAACTATTGCATTAACTTTAAATGGTAATTTTCCATTTGATATTTTTTCAAAGAAATTAGCTCCTGCAGTTAATAAACCAATAGAAGTTGTTAAGCAAGCAAGCCCCATAGCAAGTCCAATTATTACAGGTCCAATATTACCTAAAATGCTTTTTGATATTAATATTAAAAGTCCTGTTTTTCCAATATCAGTTGGTGCTAAGTTAACTGTTTGGGCACCTATGTATGTTAAGCCACCATAAATAAAAGCAAGGCCTATTACAGCAACAGTACTCGATTTTAAAATCATACTTGGCATTTCTTTTGAGTTATATCCTTTATCTCTTAAAGAAGTAGTTATAATCCCAGCAAATAAAAGTGCAGCTATAGCATCCATAGTTTGATATCCTTCTAATAATGAGGATGAAAATACATTTATTGAATTAGTTTCTACTATAGAGCCTATAGGACTTATAAATCCTTTTACAATAAGGAATACAAGAAGTATCATTAATGCTGGAGTTAAATATTTACCAATTGCATCTATTATTGAGGTACTGCTTAAAACAAAAAATAAATTAATAATAAAGTATACTGCCATAGCTATGAATGGAGATATACTAGGAAAAAATGGGTTTATTGTAAGTTCAAATGTTGTAGCTGCTGTTCTAGGAATAGCAAGCATAGGACCGATTGCTATAAAAAGTATAGCTGTAAAAATTACTGAAAATTTAACTCCTATTTTGCTTGAAAGAGTTTTAAAAGTTCCATCTCCTTTAGAACATGCTAATATTGCTAAAAGTGGTAGACCTACTCCTGTACATATAAAGCCGATGATTCCAAGAATAAACTCACTTCCTATTTTATTTCCCAGGAAAGCTGGAAATATTAAGTTACCTGCTCCAAAAAACATCGAAAATAGAGCAAAACCAACAACAATCGAATCTTTTGTACTTTTTTTCATTATTTAACTTCCTCCATTTAATTTCAATAGATATGTTTTAATTAATAATTTTAATTAAAGTTATCATGTTATAAATTATAAATAAATTTATTTAATGCTAATATCAAATTTAAAGAATATTACTTAATTGTTAAACAAATTCTTATAAATATTAAAACATTAATTCCTTATTTAATTAATAATTCCATAAAATATAATAAAAGTTAATAAATTAATAAGGAAATAACTATTTTTTTGAATAAACGTTAAATAGTTATGTTTTATATTAACATAATACGACAAAATATTCAATTAAAAGTACATGGTATTTTATAGTTATCTATTTATTAAGAAAATTGTAGCTTTCCTTTATTGTTTTAGCTTATCTATATGTTATAATTATTAATAAATTATATTTATTAATTTTAAGGAGAATTTTATGCATATTTTAATATTACCTTCTGGATATCCTACTAAAGAAGAGCCTTTAAGAAGTATATTTTTTAAAGAACAAGCTCTTGCCTTAAAAGATGGAGGACACAAAGTAGGAGTAATTTATAGTGAAACTAGAAGAATTACTAATATTAATTATAAAAATTTGAAAAGAAATCATTTTCAAATTACATTTAATGATGAAGAGGGTGTAAATACAGTAAGATTACATGGATGGAATATATTAATGATGAGAAATTTCCTTGGTGTAAACTTATGGGTAAAGCAAACACTAAGTTTATATGAAAAGTATGTGAAAATATATGGTAAACCAGATATAATACATGTTCATTGTGGTTTATATGGAGGTTTAGCAGCAAAAGTTATAAAAGATAAATATTCTATTCCATATGTTATAACAGAACATTCATCTACAATATTAAATAATTCTTTAAATGATTATAATAAACAAGTTTTAACTGTAGCTTATAATAGTGCAAATAAATTAATAAGCGTAGGTGAAAAGCTTAAATCCTCAATGAAAAATTATACCAATAATGATATAGTAGTTATACCGAATATTGTTAATACAGATGGATTTAAAGTTGATAAAGAGCATAAAAGAGAAAAGTTTAGATTTGTAACAGTAGCATATTTAAAGAAAAATAAAAGAATAGATCTTGTTATTGAAGCTTTTAATAAGATTAAAGAGAAGTATAAGAATATAGAATTATATATAGGTGGAGATGGTCCGGAAAAAATAAATATACAACAAATGATTGATAAATACAATTTAAAGGATGATGTTCATTTATTGGGAGAAGTTTTAAGAGAAGATTTGCCAGCTATTATGGGGAATTCTGATTGTTTCGTATTGCCAAGCATGTATGAAACTTTTGGAGTTGTATATATAGAAGCATTAGCATGCGGGGTACCTATTATAGCAACAAAGTGTGGAGGTCCAGAGGATTTCTTTAATGAAAATCTTGGATATATGATTAATGTAGATAAATTAAATGAACTTTATGATGCTATGGAAAAGATTATAAATAATAATTCGAAATTTAATAGCAATGAAATTTCAGAGTATATTAAAAATAGATTTAGTAGAAAAGTAATAGTTAAAGAGTTAGAAGAGGTTTATAATTTAATTTATAAATAATCTTAGAGATGAAATATTAATATAGTTTATAGAGCTAATAAGTTTGATAGGAGTTGTAATTGTGAAAAAGACGGTATCAATTGTTATCCCATGTAGAAATGAGGAAAATTATATAAAGAAATGTGTAGATTCTTTATTAAATCAAAGTTATCCTAAGGAATTAATTGAAATACTAATAGCTGATGGAATGTCAACAGATAATACAAGAGCTATAATTAGTGAAATAATAAAAGAAAATCCTTCTGTTAGGATTTTAGATAATAAAAAGCTTTCAGCTCCTTCAGGTATGAATCTTGGAATAAAGCAAAGTAAATCTGATATTGTAATAATATTTGGAGCACATGCATATGCAGATAAAGATTTTGTTAAAGAAAATGTTTTGGCACTAGAAAATAAAGAGGTTGGTTGTGCTGGAGGAGTTATAAGCACTATTAATGATAGCATAAAAGGTGAAGCTATTGCAGAAGCAATGAGTTGTCCTTTTGGAGTAGGAAATGCATTGTTTAGATATGCAGATAAGGAAAGTTATGTTGATACTGTAGGATTTGGAGCTTACGATAGAGAGTTTGTCCTTGGTATTGGAGCTTTTGATGAAGAATTAGTAAGAAATCAAGATGATGAATTAAACTTTAGAGTTCAAAAGACTGGTAAAAAGATTTTATTGACTCCAAAGATAAAATCAACTTATTATAGTAGAGGTGATTTTAAAAAGTTATGGAGACAATATTATCAATATGGATTTTGGAAGGTTAGAGTAATACAAAAGCATAAAAAGCCAGCTTCAATTAGACATTTAATACCACTTATGTTCGTGTTATTTTTACTGTTTGGTGGAATTGCTAGTATTTTTTCTAAGTTAATTAGAATAGGTTATTTTGCTACTATTCTTTTATATTTAATTTTAGACTGTTTATTTAGTTTTAAAATGTCCAAGAAGAAAGGCTTTAAGCACTTCCCATATTTACTTGTTACTTTTCCAATATTACATTTATCTTATGGGATTGGATTTATACTAGGTGTATTTAATTTTTATATTTTTAAAAGCAAAACAATAGAGGAAAAAAATAAAAAGATTTCAAGATAAACATTAAATTTATTTTTGAGGAGATAAGTAATGAAAAATAAAATTTGTCATATTTCTACTGCACATAAAGAAAATGATAGTAGAATACTTTTAAAGGAGTGTCAGAGTTTAAGTAAAGCAGGTTATGATGTTTCTTTAATAATAAATTCAGATCATGATAAAACGTTATATGGTACTAAGATAAAAGCTTTAGATCATAGTAATAATGGTAGATTACATAGATTTTTCAAAAAGAGTAAAGTAGCATTAGATAAAGCTATGGAATTAGATGCAGATTTATATCATTTTCATGATCCAGAACTAATAAAATTAGGGATGGCATTAAAGAAAAAAGGAAAGAAAGTAATTTATGATGTTCATGAAGATGTTCCAAAGCAAATTTTAGCTAAAAGCTATTTAGGACCTATGTGGGTAAGAAAAACAATTTCTAGAGCATATAATTTTTATGAAAAAAGTAGAAGTGAAAAATTTGATGCAGTTATAGCAGCGAGTGATGAATTAGCAGCTAAGTTTAATAATACAAATAGCATTTCAGTAAAGAATTTTGCTATTAGAGATGTAATAGAAAATGCGAAACCAATAAAAAGAGAAGATAATGATAAATTTGTTATAATTTATGTAGGGTCTATTACAAAAATTAGAGGAATTAAAGAACTTATACAGGTAACAGAACTTTTCTTAGGAAAGGTTGAACTTTGGATATTAGGAACTTTTGAAAGTGAAGAGTTAAAAGAAGAATGTATGAGTTTGGAAGGATATAAATATTGTAAGTATTTTGGAGCATTGCCTGTAAAAGACGTGTATTCATATATAAAAGCATCTGACTTAGGAATGTGCACATTATATCCTACTGAAAATTATAAAGAAAGTATTCCAATAAAGGTGCTTGAATATATGGCCTGTGAAAAACCATTAGTGTTATCTGACTTTGAATTTTGGAAGAAGTTCTTTGGAAATGTAGGAAAGTATGTAGATCCTTTAGATATCAATAGTATTAAAGAAGGAATTGAGTATTTTTTAACAGATAGAAGTAGGATAGAAAGTATTGGTAAAGATAATAAAGAGAGTTTTATTAACAATTTTTCATGGGATAGAGAAGAAAAGAAGCTGTTGGAATTATATGAAAAACTATTAAAATAAAGGATTGACCAAATAAAGAGTTATGGGAGGATATTATATGTTATTAAGTGAAATTTTAGCTTTAAATAATAATTTTGAACTTTTTAGAGAGGGAGATTTTTCATCTTTAGGCTTAAATATTTCTCAAGCAGATGAAAAATTACTATCATTTATTGAAAGCGAAAAATTTTTAAGTCAATTAAGCAAAAGTATTTCATGTGTTATTACTACAAAGGAAATGGCAAGTAAAATTCCAGAAAATATTGGAGTTATAATTTCAGAAGTTCCAAGAATAGATTTTTTTAATCTACATAATAAGTTGATTAGAAATAAATGTTATAAAAGAGAAGACTTTGAAACTGAAATAGGTGAAAACTGTAGTATTTCTCCGACTGCAATAATTAGTAATAAAAATGTTAAAATTGGTAATAATGTAGTGATTGAAGAGTACGTAATTATTCGTGAACACACTACAATTAAGGATAACTGCATAATTAGAGCTAATACTGTAATTGGTGGAGAGGGTTATGAATTCAAGAGATATGATAATAAAACTATTGGAGTTGATCATATTGGTGGAGTAATAATTGAAGAAAATGCTGAAATTCAATATTCTGCTTGCATAGATAAAGCGATCTATCCTTGGGATAATACTATAATAGGAGAGTATAGTAGAATAGACAATCTTGTTCATATAGCTCATGCTGTAAAAGTCGGTAAGAGATGTTTTATTACATCTAAGACAACAATAGGAGGAAGAACTATAATAGGAGATGATTGTTGGTTTGGTATAGGTGCAACTGTTTCTAATGGACTTATAATTGGAAATAATTCAAGTATTAGTTTAGGAGCTGTTGTTACAAGAAGTTTAAAAGAAAACAGTAAGGTTTCTGGAAACTTTGCAATTGATCATAATAAATATATAGATTTCATAAAAAGTATTAGATAGGATATTATATAATATAGTTAAAAGTTAAATTATAAATAAATTTCTAATATTAATAGCAATATAAGTTAAAATTGTGAAATAGTTCAATTTATATAAGCCATAAATTGAACTGTTTTTATTAATATGCTAAAATTAATATGATTATATTGTGTAAAGATATGTGAATGAGAGGGATAAATATGAAAGTAAGAAAAGCCATTATACCAGCAGCTGGTCTAGGAACTAGATTTTTGCCAGCTACTAAGGCACAACCTAAGGAAATGCTTCCAATAGTTGACAAACCAACTATACAATACATTATTGAAGAAGCTGTAGCTTCAGGAATTGAAGAAATTTTAATTATAACTGGAAGAAATAAAAAATGTATTGAAGACCACTTTGATAAATCAATAGAACTAGAAATGGAACTAGAGAAAAGTCATAAGGAAGAACTTTTAGAACTTGTTAGAGGAATATCAGATATAGCAGATATTCATTATATAAGACAAAAGGAACCTAAGGGGTTAGGTCATGCAATATTATGTGCAAGAGCGTTTGTGGGTAATGAACCTTTTGCAGTATTATTAGGTGACGATGTAGTTGATTCAGAAGTTCCATGTTTAAAGCAATTAATGGATTGTTATAAGGAATATAAAACATCTATTTTAGGTGTTCAAACTGTAGCACATGAAGATGTAAATAAATATGGTATAGTAGATGGAATTCATATTGAAGATAGAGTTTATAAAGTTAAAAAATTAGTTGAAAAACCAGCTATAGATGAAGCACCAAGTAATGTTGCTATTTTAGGAAGATATATAATAACTCCTCAAATATTTGAAATATTACAAAGTACAGAGCCTGGTAAGGGGGGAGAAATTCAACTTACAGATGCTCTGCAAACTTTAATTCAAAATGAAGCTATGTATGCATATAATTTTGAAGGAAGAAGATATGATGTAGGAGATAAGCTTGGTTTCTTACAGGCTACTGTTGAGTATGCATTAAAAAGAGAAGAGCTTAGAGAGCCATTTATACAATACTTAACAAATAGAGATTGGAAAAACTAATCAAGATTTTAAGTCAAAAGTTACTGATTTGTATCAGTAACTTTTTTGCTATTGACCACTTAATGCCTTAATAGTAAAATATATACAAGAGATAAAATGGGTATAATGGAGAGGTATTATGTTTAACATAAAATTAAAAAAGTATATTTTAATAATAGTTATTACATTTTTGAGTTTATTTATTTCATTTAATGTCGTAAGTGCAGATAATGGTCCTAAGCCGGAATTAACAATCATAGTTGAAAATCCACCAACTGATGAATATTATTTAGATTTACTTGTTGATTATGAGATTAATTATGGATATACATGGTTACATGAAGAAGAATATGATCAAGAAAAAATAAAAATATTTAAAGATTTTAGAGATGGAAATTGGAGACCTGCATTATTAACTAAGACACGAGCACCTATTACTGGAAGACTTATTGGGAGGAGAGAAGGAGATAGGGTTATACATGAATTTGGATATACTTTACCTAATAAATTAAAAATAGCTATATTAGATAGTAATAATAAAATTACAGTTTCTGACGAAATAGCCATAAAAGCGTTGAAAACTACTATTACGTATGACTATAAAAATAATAATATAACTTATAAAAGTAAGATGTCATCATTTAAAGACATAATAAGAACTTGTATAGTGACATTACTAATAGAAGGAATCATATTATTATTATTTAGATTCAGTATTAAAAAGAATATTAAATCTTTTATATTAGTCAATGTATTAACTCAAGTATTATTATATGTAGTTTTGAATTTAGTAGTTTATAAATACAATTTTACATCTTTTATACCAACATTTATTACTATGGAGGGAATAATATTAATTATAGAGAGCCTTTTATTTTCAAAATATTTAAAGGAACATACTATAAAAAGGAAAATAGCCTTTAGTGTAGTAGCTAATATTTTTAGCTGTATAAGTGGATTTGTAATATATCTATTTATTTATATAACTTAATAAAATGTTTGTTTTGCGCAAGTATTCTTAGTTATTTAATATAGTCAAATAAAAATTCTATTATAAGTTATATAGAAAAGTTGGATGAAATAAAAATCATCCAACTTTTTTTCATTATCCTCTAGGAATAAATCCAATCTTCTTTTGCATTTTTCTAAGTGTCTTCATTGAAACATAGTTTGCTTTTTCAGCACCTAGTTTGTAGATATCTTCTAATGCTTTTTTATCTTTAAGGATATCTTTAACCTTATTTTGAATTGGTTCTAATTCGTTAACTATAGCATCAGCTACATCTTTCTTTAAATCAGCATAGCCTTTATCCTTATAGTATTCTACAAGTTCTTCTGCTGTTGAACCATTGATTGCTATTAGAAGATCAAGTAAGTTTTTAACACCTGGTTGTTCATCAGAATAATTTATAACTCCAAGGCTATCAGTAACAGCTCTAGATATTTTTTTTCTTATTACTTCAGGTGGATCCATTATTAAGATGTAAGCATTTGGATTATCATCTGATTTAGACATCTTTTTAGTTGGTTCTTGCAGACTCATAACTTTAGCGCCAACCTTTGGAATATAAGGGTCTGGAATCTTAAATGTTGGGCTATAAGTATTATTGAATCTGTTAGCTATATCTCTAGCTATTTCTAAATGTTGTTTTTGATCTTGACCAACAGGTACTAAATCTGTGTTATATAAAAGAATATCAGCAGCCATTAAAACTGGATAAGTAAATAACCCTGCCCCTATTGAATCACCATATCTTTGTGACTTATCCTTATATTGAGTCATTCTGCTAAGTTCACCCATATAAGTGTTACATGTTAAAAGCCATGCACATTCACTATGAGCAGGAACATGTGACTGAATAAATAAAGTATTCTTTTCAGGAACTATACCTGCAGCTATATATATTGCAAGGACTTCAAGAGTTCTTTGTCTTAAATCCTTAGGTTCTTGTTTAACAGTTATTGCATGTAGATCAACTACGCAAAAATAACAATCAAATTCATCTTGAAGAGCAACCCAATTTTTTATTGCCCCTAAATAATTTCCTAAAGTTAATTGTCCTGAAGGTTGAATTCCACTAAAAATAACCTTCTTTTGTTCTGTATTATTTTCCAATTAAAGCACTCCTTTCATTTGTGCATGTTATATATAACGTTTAACTATATCATTAATTATAGATTTGGAAAATTGTCGTGTCAACAAAGAATGAGCTAATATTAGACTTAATAAATTTTTATGAATAGTATATGGTAGTTATTTTAAATATTAAGAAAATGTTTTAAAAGATATGATAAAGAATTCTGAGATAGTTTGGATTAATAAACACATATGATAGAATTGAAGTAGCCCAGGGGTTTTAAGATTTTACATTTGAAATCAGCAATAATTACAAAAAAAAGAAGATTTTGACTTATGTTAAGAATAGATGTATAGAGAGGGAGAAATTAAAAAAGTAAATGATACAAATATTTTAATTAAAGATATAATGTAAAGTTAATATATAATCACTTTTAAGCCTTAACATAAAAAATATCTACTATTAATAGTAAAATTGCTGAAATTAATATTACATCTATAGCCCAAAATGAAAATTTAAATATTAAAGATACTAAAACTAGTAAAGTTAATATTGTAAAAATTATTTTTAATGATTTCATTACACATGCCCTCCTATTAAGTAAATCATTGTATAGATTATTAGTTTATGCAAAATTAATAAAAAAATACTTATCATATAAATAAATCTTATAAAAAACAAAGACTAACCAATTAATAGGTTAGTCTTTAAAACAGAGATTATCTTCTGTTATTTTGAGCTTTTCTAGCTTTTCTACATTCAGGGCATCTTACAGGATCATTATCAAATCCTTTTTCCTTGTAGAATTCTTGTTCTCCAACAGTGAAAATAAATTCCTTTCCACAATCTTTACAAGTTAGTTTCTTATCTTCCATTTTGAAATCCTCCTTAAAATTCATAGGGATAAACTTGATATATTTCTTCGCTTAAGTATATTGAACTTTAAGGAGAGAATTTATCGAGATTAACCTAATCATTTAAATTTTCAAAATAATTATACCATAAAAATAAATAAATTCAATACTTATATAAAGAAAATTTGGATTATTTAGAATCTTTTAATAATTTTTCTTTAGACTTAAATTTAAAGTAGTAAGTAGAAAATACTATAAGAGGTATTAAAATAAAACTAAATAAATTAATTATTTGTAAATACTTTAATACATCATAAAGTACATAGTTATTCATTCCTAAAAAGCTTGATAAAACAAATACTATAAAAGTATATATCCCTATAAAAAGACGTTTATCTTTAATATATTTTCCTAGGATTAATAAGATACTATAAGTAGCTAATACATACTTTATAAAGAAGCCTAAAACTGTTTGGATTATGAAAAATAATTCCCCAAACTCTAAAAATCCTGCTACTTCAATTCTTTGCCCTAATATAAATTCTGGATAAAAAATATTTGCAGATCTTAGTGGACCAAAAGCTGTAATTACTCCAATTATTGAAATAACAACAAATGCAGAAGTTATAACTCCAGCATAAAGAGTATGTTTTCTTATATGTTCAAATTCATTTATATACTTTAAAAATGGTATTGCAATCATAAATGAGGAAAATCCACCTAAAATGAGGAAAAGAGAAACAGTAAAGCCTGAAGATATACCGTTTCCAAGTACAGGTAATAAATTATTTATATCCTTATAACTTTGAGTTAATGCAAAAAATACTATTCCATTTATTATAATTACAAAAACACTTACTAAAACAAATATTAATATAGTACGCAACCTTTTATTAAAAATAAAAAGTGATGGAAGTATAAAAAATATTAATGCATACCAAACTGGAGTTTCAAGAAATAATGTAGAATGTAATACATTAGCCTCAACAGCAGCTGACTCAATAGCATTTATAAATAAAGTAAGTGTAAATATAAGCATTAAAATAACGCTTATGGCTTTTGGCATAGAACGAGCAAAAATATCATTTATATCAAAAGTCTTAGTGGAAACACAAATATTAATTATATAAATTAAAAAGATAACAAATATAATTGATGCAATAAGAGAAGCAAGCCAAGTATCTCTTCCCCCTATATCTATGAATATAGATGGATATGTTTTAACAGATATAAATGCCACCCCAATTATAAATAATATAAAATGTTTACTAGAAATTTTATTCATTATTAACCACCCTTCTAAAGTTAATGGGAAAAGTGAAAGAATGAAAGAGTGAAAAGTTATTGAAATAATTTAGCTTTGCTAAATTTAAGAAATATAATTAATAATTCTTTCATTTTTTTATTAATACAATGTAAAAAATATATTAATGAATTAATGAAAGACTTTCTGAAACAATCTTTATTTCAATAAATTTAAGCTACTAATTTAATAGAAAAACTCCATAGGAGTTTAACCTTGATTTTTTCATTCTTTAATTCTTTCATTCTTTCATAGTATTAGCAAAAAAATGAATATTAAACAGTTTTTCAACAAATAATACAATCAGGTGATGTATATGAATAATTTAGAATATGTAAAAGAGAAATTAAAAAACTCTTTTGATGTTAAGTATAGACCGGTTCAAACGGTTATTGGTAAAGCGACAGTAGTATTTATCGATGATTTATGTAATGTAAATATGATAAGTGAATATGTACTTTTACCTTTAAGAGGTTTTGGAAAGATAAAACCAGAGGTAGGAAGTGTTACTTCTATAAAAGAAATAATAGAAAATGTTTTAGATATAGGAGCAACAGATATTGCAAAGGATGTAGATGATGCAATAATGCACATATTATCTGGAGATCCAGCTGTGATTTTTGAAGATTATGAAGAAATCATATTCGTAGAAACTAAGGGATTTCCAGTAAGAGGGGTTGGGACTCCAGAAACAGAATCAGTATTAAAGGGACCAAGGGAAGGATTTAATGAATTAATAGTTAATAATGTTGCATTAATTAGAAGAAGAATTAAAAATCCAGATTTAAAATTTGAAGCTGTAGTTGTTGGAGAAAAATCTCAAACTGCAGTTGCTGTATGTTATTTAGAGGGTGTAGCTCCAAAAGATTTGGTGGAAAATGTCAAAGAAAAAGTAAGTAGTTTAGATTTGAGATTTATTTTGGACACTAATTATATTGAAGATGCTTTAAAAAATCAAAAAAGTTTTTTTGATACAGTAGGTTATACTGAAAAACCTGATGAAGTTAGTGCGAAATTATTAGAAGGAAGAATTGGTGTAATAGTTGATGGAACACCATTTGTTATTACTGTACCATATTTCTTTTTAGAAAATTTTCAAATGCCAGATGATTATTACTTAAATAAGTACTATACAAATTTTAATCGCATATTAAGATGGTTTGCATTTTTTATAGCAACATTAGTACCAGGATTATATGTAGCAATAATAACATATCATTTTTCGATGATACCATCATTATTTATGTTTAGACTTGCAGTATCAAGGGCAGGAGTTCCGTTTCCTACTTTTCTTGAGGTAATATTAATGATGCTAGCATTTCAATTTATAAAAGAAGCAGGACTTAGACTTCCACAACCAATAGGTGGAGCAATGAGTATAGTTTCAGCTTTAATTTTAGGAGATGCAGCAGTTGGAGCAGGGATAGCATCAAGAATAACAATAATAGTTGTAGCTTTAAGTACGTTATCATACTTCCTAATTCCAAAGCTTTATGGAGCGGTTTCATTTTGGGCAATAGTTCTAGTTGTATTTTCTGCTGCATTTGGTATACCGGGGTTTTTATGCGGAGCTTTATTACTACTAATACAGTTAGCTGAATTAGATTCAATTGGATATCAATTTTTATTTCCAGTTGGAAGTATTAACGAATATAGATTTAAAGATGTGGTACTTAGAGGTAGTTTAGGTAAGATCTCAAAGGATTTTATAAAAAAGGGGGATGAAAAATGAAATTAAAAAGACTAAGTAAGATTTTAGCAGTATTTTTTATTCCTTTATTGTTAGTTGGTTGCTTTAATTATAGAGATATAAATAAAGTTAGTTTTGCAACTAGTATAATTTTTGACACAGATGATTTTGGAAGAGCGATAGTTTATGTTGATTGTGTTAAACCTTATAGAAGTACTAATGAAAGTTCAGATAAAGGAAAAAGAATAATATATAAAGGAATAGGCAAGACAGCATTGGAAGCTTTAAGAGATGTAAATTTAGCTTCAAGTTATGAATTAAATTATTCACAAAATAGAGCATATATATTTACTGAAAAGGCTACAAGAAATGGAATAAAAAGATATGTTGATTTAATCAATAATAATCAAGAATTTCAAATTAAGCCGTATATGTTCATTTATTTTGGAGAAGTTGATGAATTGCTTAAAATTACTTCTAGTGATGAAGAATATTTAGGATTATATTTAGAAGAATTAGTTCATAAGAATAAGAGAAATCCAAGAGCAATGAGAGCAAATATAAATGACTATTTAAGTAATTCCATAACAGCTAGTGATACATATATTGTTGGTGCAATTGAAATAAGAGAAGATGCATTAGATAAAAAGATAGAAATTGGTGGTGGGGCAATAATCAAGGATAATAAATTAGTTGAGAAAATAGATTCTAAAGATGCTATGAGCTATAATTTATTTATGAATAATATTAGAAGAGGAACACTTGAAATGTCTAATCCACAATCACAGCAAGGATTTATTACATTAGATATTTTAGATAATAGTACAGAAAGTAAACTTAAGTATGATGGAGAAAATATTACTTTAGTTAAAAATTTAGAAATGAAGGTTTCAGTCGCAGAAATTCAAGGTAGGCTTATAGTTGATAATGAACTTTTGAAATATATAAAAGATGTTAAAGAAGAAGAAATAGAAAGCTATCTTAAAGATATATTTAATAAGTATAAAGAAAAACAAATAGATGTTTTTGAGGTTGAAAGACTTTTAGATATATATTATCCTAAAGCAGCAGTGTATAATCCGATTGCAAATACTAATTTGGAAGTTAATGTTAATTTAATAGTTGAAGGAACTGGATTAGTAAAAGATAGTCTATAATAAATACTGCAATGAAAATGATTTAGAGGGCAAAAAGTTATTGATATTAAAATGGAAATAAAGTAATATTAAGTTATAGATTATCTGAATTCGATTCATACTATATAAGATGAGATGGGGAGGGAGTATGGACGATTATAAAGCAATGTATCACCAACTTAAGTTAGAGTACGAAGGATATCAGAAAATCACTGAAGAAAAAATACAAGAATTAAGTTCTGTTAATATTCAGCATGAGAAAAATCTTGATATGCTTTCAAATGTAATATTAATTAGTAACTATATAAACTCAAATTTAAGTAGTAAAAATATAATACCTATGATAAATGATATGATAATAGGAATTATAGGTGTAACTCAATCTACAATATATTTGTTAGAAGACTCTAAGTTTGTTATCAAGGCTACTAATGGTACACAAGATAGTATAGCTATTACAGAAGAATGTAAAAATTACATAAGTAAAAATAAGACATTTATCTTAAATTCAAAAGAACCAATTGTAAAAGATGAATTAAATAATATATATATTCATTCAAGGATGGGGGTACCAATAAAAGTTGCTGAAAAATTTATAGGATATATTGTAGCTGACCATACCCATTATAATTTTTTATCAGAGTTTCATGAAATATTCCTAAGTTCAATAGCAAGTCAAATTGCAATAGCTCTAGAAAATTCTATACTATATAAAAAAATAGAAAGGGCAGCTAAGTATGATGCATTAATAGGTATCTATAATAGAAAGACTTTTTATGAAATTATAGAAGAAAGGTTATCTAATGAAGGCGTAGATAAATATGCAATAGTAATGATTGATTTAGATAACTTTAAAAAAGTAAATGATACTTTAGGACATCAATTTGGTGATAAAGTTTTAATAGAAACTGCAAATTTAATTAGGAGTATGTTAGAGCCAAAAGATATAATTGCAAGATATGGTGGGGAAGAAATAATACTATATATAGATTGCAATGGTGATAATGAAGATGTATATATAAGAATAGATAAAATAAGAAATTCAGTATCAAGTAATTTAGTTTCAAATGAAAATAATGAAAGAAGTATTACTGCAAGTTTTGGAGTAGGCTTTTATCCTAATGATGGGAAGACACTTGAAACTGTTATTAATTGTGCAGATAGGTTTCTTTATAAAGCAAAGCACGCAGGAAAAAATAAAGTTATGAGTTCGCATTTTTTTAGATAAAAGATAGAGATTAAGGTATTTTCTCTATCTTTTATTATTTTTTATATTATATTGTAAATAATTTCAATGCTGTAGAATATATATAAATTAAGAGAATAAAAATTCTATAAGAGGAGTGGATTCCAATGATTCAAGTTTTTTGCGCAAAGAGAGGGGCAGGTAAAACTAAAAGATTAATAGAACTTGCAAATGAACATTTAAGCAAAGCAAAAGGGGATTCAGTTTATATTGATGATGATGCTAGACGTATGATGCAACTTAAAGGTAAGATAAGGTTTATAAATACTAATGAGCTTGGCGTAATAGATTGTGATAGCTTTTACGGATTACTTTGTGGAGTTATATCTCAAAATTATGATGTTGAAAATATATATATAGATGCTTTATCAAGTATAGTTACTAAAAATATGTCTGAATCAGCTAAACTGTTTGGAAAGTTAAAGGAATTCTCTCAAAAATTTAATTTAAATTTGTATATAAATTTGAATTGTGAATGTAGTGATGAACTACCAGATTTGATAAGGGAATATGTGGCTTAGAGGAATGGGAAAAGTTAAATAATTATGGAAATAACTCATGCAAGCTGAGTTATTAAAAATGAGAAATGAAAAAGAGAAGTAATGGGAATAATGGGGGATGGTTCGGAAATTCTGAGTGGTTGAGAATTTAGAGAGTAGAAGTATAAATGGATAAAGAGGGGTCTGGGAGTCTGGATTATGTGAATTACAAAGTTGTATGAATGAATATTATTTAAAATTTAAATTTGTATTTTAAGTTCAAATTTTGAATAATGAATAAGAGAATTTTAGTTATAATTTGGATTAACAGAATTAATAATAATTAAGTGTCGCAGATTTAGTAATGAGGGGTGATTCTAGTATATTGAATTACTCCTTTGTTATATTCTCAAAATATAACAATAGTATCATTAGTTGTTTTATTGTTGATAATATTTTAATAAAAAGATATACTATAATAAGTAAAATAAATAGGAGGTTACGTAGAATGGCTAATGTTTTAGACGAGTTATTAGATCGTGGATACATAAAGCAATTTACTCATGAGGATGAAACTAGAGAATTGCTAGAAAAGGAGAAAATAACTTTTTATATAGGCTTTGATCCAACAGCAGATAGTTTACATGTTGGACATTTCATTGCGTTAATGTTTATGGCACATATGCAAAAGGCAGGACATAGACCAATTGCACTTCTTGGTGGTGGAACTGCAATGGTAGGGGATCCATCAGGAAAAACAGATATGAGAACTATGCTTACAAAAGAACAAATTCAACATAATGTTGATTCAATAAAGAAGCAAATGGAGAGATTTATAGATTTTTCTGATGATAAAGCAATATTAGTTAATAATGCAGATTGGCTATTAAACTTAAATTATGTAGATTTCTTAAGAGAAGTTGGAGTTCATTTTTCTGTAAATAGAATGCTTACAGCTGAATGTTTTAAACAAAGATTAGAAAAGGGACTTTCTTTCTTAGAGTTTAATTATATGTTAATGCAAGGATATGACTTCTACGTATTAAATCAAAAGTATGGTTGCAAAATGCAATTAGGTGGAGATGACCAATGGTCAAATATGATTGCTGGTGTTGAATTAGTTAGAAGAAAGGCTCAAGGTCAATCAATGGCAATGACTTGTTCTTTATTAACTAATAGCCAAGGACAAAAGATGGGAAAAACAGTAGGGGGAGCTTTATGGCTTGATCCAGAAAAAACTTCACCATTTGACTTTTATCAATACTGGAGAAATGTAGATGATGCAGATGTAGAAAAATGTTTATCATTATTAACATTTGTTCCAATGGATGAAGTTAGAGAAATATGTTCTGTAGAGGGAGCAGCTATAAATGAAGCTAAAAAGCGTCTTGCTTTTGAAGTTACAAAGCTAGTTCATGGAGAAGAAGAAGCAACTAAAGCTAAAAGTGCAGCAGAAGCTTTATTCTCAGGTGGAGTTGATATGAGCAATGTTCCTACAGTAACTATAAGCAAGGAAAAGTTAGGATCAACTATTTTAGATATAATGGCTGAAAATAAAATAGTTCCATCTAAAGCAGAAGGAAGAAGATTAATTCAACAAGGTGGATTATCTTTAAATGGAGAAAAAGTAACTGAAGTTACTAGAACTTTAGAAGAATCAGATTTAGAAGATGGTTCAGCATTACTTAAAAGAGGAAAGAAAAACTATAATAAGATAGTTGTAGAATAAAAAACTTAAGGGAGTCGCGTTACGCGACTCCCTTAAGCTTTTGATTAAAAAATACTATTTTTAATCAAATTTAGATAACTACATAATAAGGAATATTTATATATTATTTATGAGAGATTACTATTATTTTCTAATGGTAAAGTTAATTTTACTTTTATTTCATTACCATTAACTATGCTGATTGAACCATTATGATCTTTAATAATTTCGTTACATAAGTATAATCCTAAGCCTGTACTATACTCATCATTAGAAGAATTTGACTTCGTAAATGGTTCAAAAATATGATTATAAACATCTTCAGGTATAGGATTTTCAACGAAGTTAGTAATTTCTATAGTATATTTATCATCAGAAGTATAAGAGCTTATAGTAATAATAGAATCTTTACTAGAGTATTTTATTGCATTATCTAATACATTAATTAAAACTTCTTTTATTTTATTTGGTTTAAAGTGTACTGTTTCTTTTGATATATTTGAGTTTATTTTTAAGTTATATTTTTCTGCTTTAATACTTAAATCAGAAATTGTTTGATTAATAATCTTAGAAATTTCTGTATATTCATAAGTATCTTTTATAGCGGATAATCCTTTTGAAATTTTTATTATTTCAAGTACTAATGTATTTAATCTTTCACTTTCTGAATGGATTCTATCAATAGCACGATATTTAAATTCCTCATCATCTACAACATTTTCTAAAATCATTTCTGAATATCCAATAATTGAAGTTAGAGGTGTTTTAAGTTCATGAGTAACAGTATCAAAGAATATTTTCCAGCTTAAAGCTAATTTTTCAACTTTTTCCTTTTCTTTTTCAATATCTAAAATTTGGTCTTGTATTTTGGATTTCATGTTAATAAACTCTCTAGACAATATAGATATTTCATCATTTTCTTTTGCATTGATATCTATATTTATATCATAATTTCCTACACTTAATTCCTTTGAAGCTGAAGTTAATTTTTCTATTGGACTAACTATTTTATTTGTTAATCTATAAGAAATAGCAAATATAAAAATGATAAGTGATATTTCAATTAAAGTTAATATGCTTGTAGCTTTCATATAGTCTGAATAAAGATAAGTATAGTCCTTAGTTAAATTGATTATTCCAATGTAAGATTCATTAATTATTATTGGATAGGAAAGCATTCCAATAAGATTGTTATTGTTATATTTTATATCAACAATAGTTTTACCAGATTTAATATCAGGAATATTTTCAGCAAATTCAGGATTAGCTTTTTCTAAATTAGAAGCAAGCACGTTACCATCTATATCGCATATTTGAATGTTGCTATCATAGTTAATTGAAATATATTCTATTAAATATTTACTTTCTTGAGATAAAGCTTTATCTTTGTATAGATAATTTCTAACTGACAATGTATATTTAACAGATTCGCGAGTACTTTTCATTATTTCTTTTAATGAAGAGGTAACTGTGCTTTCCATATTATCTTTTAATATTTTTCTAACAGATATATTTAATGAAATTCCTAGTAGTACAATTGTAAGAGTAATAATTAAAGTGAATTTGAATTTAATTTTCATACTTACCTCATCATATATCCAACACCAAAAACTGTTTCAATCACAGATGGTTGTCCATTTGTATCAAGTTTACTTCTAATTCTTCTTATATGAATATCTACAGTTCTTATATCGCCATCATAAGAAAACTCCCAAATATTATCTATAAGTTGTTCTCTAGAAAAAACTTTATTTCTATTTTGAACAAAGAATTCAAGAAACTCATATTCCTTTGGTTTTAATTGAATAACTTCATCATTTTTTAAAACAGTTCTGTTATTAAAATTAATCTTTATATTTGAATTTATCTTAATGAAATTTTTATTATCTTTAGAAGCAGACTTTTCAATACGTCTAAATACAGCCTTAATTCTACTTGTAACTTCTTTTATATGGAATGGTTTAGTAATATAATCATCAGCTCCAAGCTCAAGTCCAAGAACTTTATCAAATACATCATTTTTAGCTGTAAGAATTATAATAGGAATAGTATATTTAGCATTTATATCTTTACAAAAGTCAAAACCACTTCCATCGGGTAAATTTAAATCTAACAAAATTAAATCGGGTAAAGAGGTATTTAAAAAATCATTAGCTTCTTTTAAAGAAAAGACACTATGAGGTAAATACCCTTCAGCCTTTAAAGTATGAAATAGTATATCATTTATAGATTTATCATCTTCAACAATAAGTACTTGAGTATTCATTACACATTCTCCTTAATATGGATATTATAATTTAATTATATTAAATATATTTTAAATAATATATAGAAGTATAAAACTATTAGTATTATTTTGCGAAGCAAAATAGTGAAGAGTGAAATAGTTAATAGGGAAAAAGTTAAGGAGAAAATCCTTACAGGATTTTTTTAATAAAAGGTGCTTTGCATTTATAGATTAAATTTTGCGTAGCAAAATATCCTAAGCTTTTCACTATTTCACTTCTAACTTTTCACTAATAAATTGCTTCGCAATTTATAACTAAGGTGTATATTGTCTGTAGATTGAGTAAGCAACTCCATTTTTTAGTTCTATCCAACATAGGGTTTCTCTATGAGTTATAGGTTTTTCATCACTTATATCTAAATTTCCTATATCCATAGGATTTCTTAAATCAATATAATTTATAAAATCATTAAATGAAGCTTCTTCATTTATAGAAGAATTTTTAGGTGGTGGAACATTATATCCTAATGCTAGAAAATCGTGATTTAATAATTGGAAGCTGCAATTACTTGATATCTCATAGGTGGTTAATTTACTATTATTATTTCTTATATAATAACCATCTGGAACATAAGGCTCTCCATTTTCTAGATAAGCAATTTTTTCGTTATCTTTTAATGCTTCTCTTAAAGCAATTTCATTTCCAAAGTAAAATTCAACTAAGTCAACATCTATATAGGTTTTTCCATCAATAGAATAGATATTATTGATACATCCAATTTGTTTATCATAAACATTTTTTAAAACTGTCAAAGTAAATTCTACATGCCTTCCATACTCTTCATTTGTGCCATAATAAGTGAAAGTACCAGCGCTTGAAGTATCAACAGTTGCTACATTCCAAGTTAAAGGAAGTAAAAGCGAGGTTCCATTTATATCAGTAGATACACTTCCAGGAAGGTTATATTCTGATTCCTGATAAATAGAATCTGCAAGCTTAATTACCTCAAATTTAGATGAAATTTCTTTAGCTATTGATTTCATATTTTCAGTATCAACATTATTGGCTAAAGCAGATTTTATTATAAAGTAAGCATCATCATATTTATTAGAATTCATATAAATATCTTTTATTTCTAAATACAAATCCTTATTAGATTTATCTAAAGAAATTGCTTTATTAAAATAGGCTTTTGCCTCATCATATTTATTATCAGTTAGAAGTTTTTTAGCATTGGTAATAGCTTCATCAACTTCATTTTCTTCTACCAAAATTTCTTCTGAAGTATTATTAGAAACTGTTACTTTTTTTGTTGTGTCAGTACAAGAAAAGAGGGAGGAGGTTAATATTAAAAAAAGTGGGATAATAGTTAGTTTTATAAATTTTTTATTCATTGTAAAGTCTCCTTTTAAAATATTTTATGGTAAGTATTGTTCAGAAATTTTATAAACTGAGCCATTCTTTATATCAACCCAAACTAGTAGTATTCTTGCATTATTATTTTTAGTATCATTAAATGCTTTAAGGAAATTATCATAAGAAGAATTTACTAGTGTTCCACTAGTTTCATAATTATCGAGTTTTAGAGTAGCTGAGCATAAAGAATACATACAATTGTTATCTATTTGGTATTTAGTAATAGCAGCAGAATTATTTCTTATCCAAACTGGAGCTGGTAAAAAGTATTCACCATTTTCATCAATTCCGGCTTTTCCATCTTTAATAGCTTCTCTAAGTGCTTCTTCTCTTCTAAAATAAAATTCAATTAAATCTAAATCAATATATAACTTTCCATTGTCCATATAAAAATCTTTTACCCATCCAATTTGCTTATCATAAACATTTTCCATAACTGTAATTTCCATATTTACTTTTCTACCATAATCCTCATTAAAGCCTTCATAAATGAATATACCTACAGTAGAGGAATCAACTACTTGATTATCCCAAGTTACAGGAATCGATATAGATTCACCTGAAATTACAGCTTTGACTTCATTTGGTAAGGTATAACTAGTATCTTGATATATGGATAGGTTCATGTTAATAGATTCAAATTTAGATGAAATATCCTTTAAAATTAATTTCATATTTTCAATATCTATATTATTTGTTAAAGCTGTTTTTATAATGAAATAGGCATCATCAAATCTATTAAAAGACAAATATATGTCCTTAATTTTTAAATAAATATCTTTATTACTTTTGTCTAATGATAAGGCCTTATTAAAGTATTCCTTAGCTTCATTAAAATTATTTTCAGTAAGATATTTCTCACCAGTTTTTATTGCCTCATTTATTTCATTTTCTTCAGAAGAAATTTCATTTTTAGTATCTTCCGAGATAGTTATTTTCTTTGAAGTGTTTTGGCAAGATACAAATGTTGATGATACAGTAATAATGGATATAATAATTATCTTTGAAAAAAGTTTTTTATTCATTTTTAACCTCCAGTTAAATTCTATATTTATATCATATAAGGAAGAAATTTCTAAAGATTATATAGTTATTTCTAAAATATTTCCAAATGAAAATTATTTTGATAATAGAGTTTCTAAAGTTATATATGCTAAGGTGTTAGATAAAGTATTCGACATTATAAATAATATAGATGTATATGAGGTGAAGATATGCCAGGAGTTTTTAATGTAGGTAATTCGTATAATACAAATAATAAAAGAATATCTAGTAAGTTAACTTTTGATTCTGGTGAGAAGTTTTCAGGTAAAATAATTAAAAAAGACGATAAAAATGAAGTTACTATAAAGCTAATAGATGGTTGGGAATTTTCTGCACAAATAGATGGAGATGTGGAAGGATTAGAAAGTGGATTACAAAGATTTCAAGTTGAAGGCTTTATTGATGGAAAACTAAAGTTAAAAGTTATTGCTAAGAATATCAAAGGTGATGAGTTAGCTCAAGGTGAGTTTAATGATATAATTTCTAGTTCAGGACTAAGTAAAGAGGATGTTACTTTATTAAAATCAATGTTAAAGTTTGATATTCCTCTTACTAAGGAAAATATAAGAGAAATTAAGGGACTAATTCAATTTCTAGATAAAATACAAGCAAATCCAAAGGAAATAGATGAATTCATTTCTAAGTATTTAATGGGGAAGGGAATACCTCAAAATAGTGAAGAAGGAATAAAAATTAATAATGTATTAAAAGAGTTTTTAAGCGAGTTTAAAACTTTATCTTATGAGGATATTTTATTGTTCATTGAAAATGATATGGAGTTTAATAAAGAAAATATAAAAGGATATAATAATTTATTTAAAGGGAAAGAAAATTTAATAAAAGTACTTGATAACATTTCTAATTCAATACCTGAACTTAATGATTTTTCAAAGAAGAATATGCTAGAAAATAATTTAAAGCAAAGTATTAAAGGATTAGATACTAGTACTATAAGTCCTAAATCTATAGATGTAGATGGACAAAATATAGAAGAACAAAGAATTTCAAAAATATCTCAATATATTAATGGGCAAGAGACAAGTATAAATAATAAATTAGCTAATGATGTGTATCAAAAAAGTGATACTGGTAATTCTAAAGTTAGTATATTGTCACTTCTTAAGTCTATTTCAGGGAAAAGTGAAGATTTACTTAACACATCTTTAAAAGAAATATTAACTAATAGAAGAATGGAGTTCACAAGTAGTGAATTTGATAGAGTCTTCAATTTAATCAATACTATGAAATCAGAAGAATTAATAAATAAGCTTAAAGAAACTATATCTGAGTTTAATGAAATTGGTGCTAAAAATATAGTAGATGATTTTAGTGATTATTTGAATAAAACTAATAATGAAACTTTAGGGGTGAAAGAGGCTTTAGATTTTAGTAAAGGACAATTAGAAAAAGTACTTTCAAGTGTTATGGGAAAAGGTATAACATTAACAGAAGAGGAATTTTTAAAATTAAAAGATGTTATTAATTTAAAGAATCAAGGAATTATAGATAATGAGGTGTCACAAGATCAGATAGGCAATGATTTAGCAAAGGATATACTAACTAAAGATAGTATTATTGGTCTTAATAGTAATAATATTGATAAAGTAAATATAAATGAAAATAATATAATAAATAAAAATCTAACTACAAGTATTCCAACAAAAGAATTGGTAGAAGCTTCTCTAAATAAAGGAGTAGAAGGTAGTAAGGAAATAATTAAAGATTTAATATCTAATTTAAAAAGTGAATCTTTAATATCAGAGAAAATTTTAGATATTATAAAAAATAATATTAGTGATATAAAAGTATTTAATAAAATAAGCTCAGAATATTATTATGCAGATATTCCGGTCAATATAAGGGAAAGAGAATATCCGTGCAAGATAATAGTAAAGGATAATAGAAAAGAAGGTAAAAAGATAGATAGTACAAATGTTAAGATGGTAGTAACAGTAGAAACTAAGAATTTAGGTACAGTAGATGGATATATGCAAGTATTAGATAAAAAAATAAATATAGAATTAAAATGTGAAGAAAAATTTGTTAAAATAATTGATATTACAAAGAGTAAATTAGTTAATAATATAGAAAACATGGGTTTTTTAGTTAATGTGAAAGTATCTAAGAAGGAAAATGAAGTTTCCTTAACAACATGTAGAGATTTTTTTAGTTCAAATGCTGGAATATCACTCGATAGAAGAGTATAAGCTAAACATCTTAGGAGGAAAAATGAAATATAGAAAAAAAGCAGCAGCTTTAAAATATGAGGAAAATTTAATAGCTCCAACTGTTACTGCAAGTGGTATGGGACATATTGCAGATAAAATACTTGAAAAAGCAGAGGAAAATGACGTTCCTATAGTGTATAATAAGGAATTGACAGATCTGCTTTGTAATGTAGATATAGGTGAGTATATACCATCTGATCTTTATGAAGCAGTAGCTCATATTATTGCATATGTGACAGACTTAGATAGTTTGTAGAATTATAAAGGTAAATATAGTTAATATGTTTTGATATGTGAGCTTTCACATTAGTTAAGTAATTAATATTCTATAGATAACTTAATGTGTAATGTAAAGAAATTTATGTTAGAAAGGTGGTAGATTAAATGGCTTTATATGCTATTTCAGATCTTCATCTTGCTTTTACAACAGACAAACCAATGGACATATTTGGAGCAAAGTGGCTTAAGCATGATGAAAAGATAAAAGAAAATTGGATAAAAAAAATCACAGATGAAGATACAGTGCTTATAGCTGGAGATATATCCTGGTCAATGAGATCAGATGAAAGTAAAGTTGATTTAGATTGGATAGATGCGTTACCAGGGAAAAAGATAATTTCTAAAGGAAATCATGATTATTGGTGGGGTGGAATATCAAAGCTTAATAGGATGTATGAAAATACGAAATTTCTTCAAAATAATTTTTATACTTATGAGGATTATGCTATTTGTGGATCAAGAGGATGGATTTTAGAAGGTAGTGATAGATTCACAGAAAAGGATAAAAAAATATTTGATAGAGAAATTATAAGATTAAAACTTTCATTGGATAAGGCTAAAGAAGCAGGATATGAAAACATAGTAGTAATGATACATTATCCACCAATGAATGAAAAAAGAGAAAATTCAGCATTCACTAATTTATTTAAAGAGTATGGAGTAAAAAAAGTAATATATGGACATCTACATGGACCTTCCTTAGCAAATGTGCTTAATGGAGAACATGAAGGAATTGAATATTTAATGACATCATGTGATTTTTTAGATTTTGATCCAAAAAGAATACTATAAGAATAAACTTATCTACACCTTAGTAATAACTGAGGTGTAGATTTTTTTATTAAAAATATATTAATATTTAAAAAATAAATATTAAGTAATAAGTCTTGTAAAACTTATTACTTAATAGAAGATATTACAAATTATACTCAGATAAATAAATTTATATATTAAAAACTAACAAAATTAAAAAAATCTTTGATATAATTAGTCAAGAGTTATTGACAATCAATATCAATTGATTATAATTATAAATATAGAAAATAATGTAAGGGGGAGATTGCATGACTATTTATAATATGAAAGTAGGTCAAACTGGTACAGTTAGGGATATAGTAGGGGATTCAAGACTAGCAAAAAGGTTAAAAGCTTTAGGTTGTGTAAAGGGGACACAAGTAAAGATTAAATTAGTTGCACCACTTGGAGATCCAATATTAATATCTTTTAGAGGATTTGACTTAGCTATTAGAAAAAATGATGCAAAAAATATATATTTAAATGTTTAAGGAGATGGGGAAATGATAAATGTAGCATTAGTAGGTAATCCAAACACAGGAAAAACTACAGTATTTAATGCTTTAACAGGATCAAAACAATATGTAGGCAACTGGCCTGGAGTAACTATCGATAAAAAGTTTGGATTTATAAATAAAGATATGAAGTTAGTTGATTTACCAGGTATATATGCTATGGATACTTATTCGAATGAAGAAAAAATAGCAAGAGCTTTTTTAGAATATGAAGATGTAGATGTTATAATTAACGTAGTAGACTCAACAAATTTAGAAAGAAACTTATATCTCACAACTCAATTAATGCAATTCAATAAACCTATAGTAGTTCTTCTAAATATGATTGATATAGCAAAAAAGAGGGGAATTAACATTGATCATAATAAATTAGCTAAAGAATTAGGAGTTACTATACTACCTATATCTGCAAAGACAAAAGAAGGTCTAGACAATATTGAAAAAACAATAATCGAATCTAAAGAAATTATTCCAAGTTATAATATAAATTTTAAAACAGAAAAAGAAACTTATACTTATATAGATAAAATTATTAATAAAAGCTCAAAAGAAAAAGGTAATTCAAAGTACATAGGAGAAAAAATCGATAAATTAGTACTTAATCCAGTGCTTGCATATCCAATATTTTTATTAGCACTATTTATAATTTTTAAATTTACATTTAGTTGGTTTGGACAACCTTTAGCAGATGGATTAGATGCTTTTGTTGCTGATACTTTTACACCTTTTGTAGAAGGATTAGTTGAGAATTTCTCTTTATGGTTCCAATCATTAATAGTTGATGGTATTGTAGCAGGAGTTGGTGGAGTAATAGTATTCTTTCCAATAGTATTTACACTTTTCCTTGGAATATCATTTTTAGAAGACAGTGGATATATGTCAAGAGTTGCATTTCTTATGGATAAAATAATGAGAAAAATAGGTTTATCAGGAAAAGCATTTATTCCAATAATAATGGGATTTGGATGTTCGGCACCAGCTATTATGGCAACTAGAACATTAGAAAGTGAAAAAGATAGAAAAATGACTGCATTACTAGCTCCATTAGTATCTTGTGGAGCAAGGTTACCAGTATATGCACTATTTGCATCTATATTCTTTAGTAGTAATCAAGAATTAGTTGTAATGGGAATTTACCTTTTAGGAATAATTGTAGCAATTTTAGTTGGATTATTATTCAAAAATACATTATTTAAGAAGGATGAGCAGCCATTTATATTAGAACTACCTGAATATAAACTTCCAAGTTTGAAAAGTATTATATTAAATGCATGGGATAAATCAAAGGGCTTTATAGTTAGAGCTGGTACATTAATTTTTGCAGTATCAATAGTTGTATGGTTCTTAACTTATTTCAATATGAATGGATTTACAGAGGAAATAAGCACAAGTTTCTTCGCTACTCTTGGTGGATTTGTAGCACCAATATTTGAACCATTAGGATTTGGAACATGGGAAGCTGGAGTATCAATATTAACTGGACTTGCAGCTAAAGAGGTTATAATAGGTACTATGGAAATAGTATATGGTGATTTAGCAGTTATTTTACCAATAATGTTTACTACTATAACAGCATTAACATTTTTAATATTTGTTTCATTATATACACCATGCTTTGCAGTTATAGGGGTTATGAGAAAAGAATATGGAAATAAAATGATGTTATTATCAATAGTATATCAATTTATATTAGCATGGATAGTTGCATATTTATTCAGATTTGTAGCCACTTTAGTAACAGGTGGAGTAACATTAAGCTATACTATACAATTTTTAATATTCTTAGTAATAGTAACTTTAGGAATTATGATGTTAGTTAAGTATTTTAATAAAGAAACAGTAGGAAAAACAGCACATTTAGCAGAATAAGAGAGAAGTTAAATAGGTTATACGAAAGACGGAAGTATAACCTATTTTTTTATGCATAATTTCTATGTAAATTCCTAAAACTATATATAAGGAATTATAATAATATAAAGTAAATATTGACAAAAATAATATAATATTATAATATTTAATTGATAATGAATATCAATATTAATTAATAAAGAGGATATTTGTAATAGGTGGTGTTATACATGGATAAAATTGAATTTTATAAAGACTTATTTAAAATTGAAGATAAAGAATCTATAAAAAAGTTTTTACTATACAATAGTTCACTTGTTATAGCAGGGGTAAAACCTTCAGCAACTGTAACTGTCAATAAAATGTTGAAAGATTTATACAAAAGTTGGATTGAATACGGAAAAGATTTTTTAGAGGCTATAAATTTAAGCTTTATTAATTTAAGAGAAGATGAAAATGCCTTAATAATATTAATTTATAATAATGATATTCTAAAAACACATATATTTAAAACTGAAAATATAGAGTTTTTAAGAAAACTTGGATATGAACATAATAATAATAATATTTCTTATTATGTTGAATATTTAAAAGATAGATATGATGAATTTAACTGTCCACATGAACTTGGTATATTTTTAGGAATTCCAATTGATGATGTGAAAAGTTTTATGCAATGTAGTTATAAAAAGTGTCTAGGATGTGGATATTGGAAAGTTTATAGCAATTATGAAAAGGCTATAGAAATATTCAGTATATATGATGATGTACGAGAAAAGACAATGGATAAAATTGTAGAAGGAGAATCTATTGATTCAATAGTAAATAATATAATTTTCAGTAACTACGATAATATTAAAGTATGCATATAATCAAAATTTTATGAATTGATAATTAATGAGGTAATTCTTTAATTAATAATTTTAGGTGGCGAAATATAAGTTATCGTAGCCTTTATTCGCATTATAAAAAAATTAAAAGAAAGAGGGTATCTTAAATGAGTATAGTTGTAATTGGTGGTCATGATAGAATGAGTAGGGATTATTTAGATGTCTGTAAAAAATATAAGTGCAAGGCTAAAATATTTACTCAAATGAAAGCTGGGTTAAATGATAAGATAGGAAGTCCAGATGTAATAATATTATTTACAAATATAGTTTCACATAAGATGGCTAGAAAAGCAAAAAAGGAAGCTGAAAGAAAAAATATAAGAATAATAAATAATCATAATAGTACTGTCAATTCTTTAGAAGAAATTATAAAAAATATATTATAACGATGTTCATAAAAAATTAACAAAAAATATATGCTTCATTATTGAAAATGAGTATCATTTACAGTATACTTTGTACTGTGATTATCAAATGAAATTTAATATCAATGAATGGGGGAGTTATAATATGATGATCAATAAAAGGCTTATAAACCTTTGTAGTGATTCTAAAAAGTATATTGGACTGACGATATTTGTGAATTGGCTTGCTATTATATGCAATATTATAATAATACTACTTATAGGACAGTTCATAAATAATATCTATTCTGGTGAAATAACTAGCATAGCAGACAAATCTATTTTTATGTCCGGGACGATAATAATTTTACTATTATGTATAAGATTTATCTGTAATATTTTATATGCTAAGTTTTCAAATCTAGCATCATCAAAAGCAAGAATGACTTTAAGAGAGCTTGTTTATAAAAAACTATTAAAACTTGGAAATGAATATAGCAATGTAGAAAGTACATCATCCATAGTTCAAGTTATGGTAGAAGGGGTAGAGCAATTAGAAATTTATTTTGGTAAGTACTTATCACAATTTTTCTATTCATTATTAGTACCGATAACATTATTTGTTTTTATGAGTTTTATATCATTTAAAGCAGCTTTAGTATTTATACTTTGTGTACCTCTTATCCCAATATCGATAATTGCAATAATGAAAATTGCAAAGAGAATATTGAAGGATTATTGGAAGAGTTATTCAGATTTAGGTGGAACATTCTTAGAAAATCTTCAAGGATTAACAACTTTAAAAGTTTTTAATATAGATGAAAAAAGACATCAAAAAATGAATACGGAAGCAGAGAAGTTCAGAAAGATAACAATGAAGGTTTTAAGCATGCAGCTAAACTCTATTACAATAATGGATTTAGTAGCATTTGGCGGAGCAGCAGCAGGAACAATAGTTGCATTAATTCAATTTAGTATGGGGGAGATTGCTCCTGGAAGCCTAATTATAATAATTTTATTATCTTCAGAGTTTTTTATACCGTTAAGACTTCTAGGTTCATACTTCCATATAGCAATGAATGGGATGGCAGCATCTGATAGAATTTTTGGAATACTAGATGCAAAAGAAAGAGAAAAGAACATAGATAACAATGTTAAAGAAATAACTGGTGATGTTACAATTAAATTGAATAATGTTAGCTTCAGTTATGATGGAGAAAGAGAAGTTCTTAAGGATATAAATATGGAGATAACTCCAAAAGGTATGGTTGCAATTGTAGGAGAAAGTGGTTCAGGTAAAAGTACAATAGCATCTATAATTTTAAATAACTATAAAGTTAATAAAGGTGAAGTATTACTAAATTCAGTTAATATAGAAAATATCGATTTAGATATTATTTACGAAAATATAGCCTTAATATCAACAAATAGTTATATATTTAATGGGACTATTTTAGATAATTTACTTATAGGAAAGAAATATGCAACTGATAAGGAAATAAAAAATGCATTAAAGCTTGCTAGATTAGATAGCTTTGTAGAAAGTTTAAAAGATGGATTAAATACAAATGTAGGTGAAGGTGGAAATGCTTTATCTGGAGGTCAAAAACAAAGGTTAGCACTTGCAAGAGCAATACTTGCAAATAGAAAAATGATAATATTTGATGAAGCAACTTCTAATATAGATGTGGAAAGTGAAGAGGCCATTTGGGAATCAATATATGACCTTTCAATAGAAAAAACAATATTAGTAATATCACATAGATTAGCAAATGTAAGAGGTGCTAAAAATATATATGTTATGAATAAAGGAATGTTATGTGAAGAAGGAACTCATAAAGATCTCATGGGGCTTAATGGGTATTATCATAGTATGGTTGAAAAGCAAAATGAATTAGAAGATATTAGGGAGGTTTGTTAGATATGAAAAGAAGATCAGGCTTCCAAATAATGAAAAGGTTAATAGTTGAGTTAAAACCATTAGCTCCTATAATGGTAATTACTATTTTTATGGGTGTATTAGGTTTCCTAGCGGCTATTTCTATAGCTTCTTTTGGAGCAGTAGCATTAGGAGCATATATAGGAGATATAACTTTTATAAGCTTTAAAGGAGCAATTATAGTAATGGCTATTTCTGCACTTCTTAGAGGCTTCTTAAGATATGGCGAACAGCTATCAGGTCATTATATTGCTTTTAAGATACTTTATATATTAAGAGATAAGATATTTACTGTATTAAGAAAACTAGCACCAGCAAAGCTAGAAGGAAAAGAAAAAGGGAATTTAATTGCATTAATAACTTCTGATATAGAATTGCTAGAAGTATTTTATGCTCATACAATTGCACCAATTTCAATTGCTATAATTACAAACTCAATTATATCAATAATTTTATTTAATATAAGACCGATATTTGGTTTACTAGCTGCTATATTCTTTTTAATAGTTGGCTTTGTAATACCTTATGTATCATCAAGCTTTGCCAAAGAGGCAGGAGTAAATTATAGAAATATCTTTGGTGAAAGTAATAATTATGTTTTAGATTCATTAAGAGGTTTAAAAGAAGTATTACTATTTAAAAATGGGGAAGAAAGATTAAATAAGATAAATGAAAATTCAATTAAGCTTAATAAGAGCTTAGATAAAATAAAAGAGCATGAAGGAATCATTAGAGCAACAACAGATATTACAATAATGATTGCTATATTAACTTTTGTAATACTTGGGACAAGTGAATATTTATCAGGAAACATTAGCTTTACAACTGCTATAGTATCAATAGTAATAATAGCTTCATCCTTTGGACCAGTTGTTGCTTTAAGTAATTTATCAAATACATTACTTCAAACTTTTGCTTGTGCAGAAAGAATTTTTGCTCTTTTAGATGAAAAGCCTCAAGTAGAAGAAGTAAGAGGGAAAAATGATATACAAGGAAAAGATATTGAATATACAAATGTAAGTTTCTCATATCCAAATAGAAAAGAAAGTATATTTAAAAATACGTCTTTAAATATAAAGAAGGGAGAAAAGATTGCATTAATAGGGGAAAGTGGAATTGGTAAAAGTACATTTATAAAATTAATAATGAGATTTTGGGATGTCAATAGCGGGGATATAAAATTAGATAATATAGATATAAAAGATGTTAATACGGAATCACTAAGAAATTCTCAAACATTAGTTAGCCAAGAAACATACTTATTTAATGAATCGATAAGAGAAAATATAAAAGTAGGAAATGAAGATGCTTCTGAATCAGACATAATAGAAGCAGCAAAGAAAGCTTCAATTCATGATTTTATATTAAGTCTTCCAAAAGGATATGATACAAAGGTTTCAGAGCTTGGAGGAAATTTATCTTCTGGAGAAAGACAAAGAATTGGATTAGCAAGGGCTTTCCTAAAGGATAGTGAAGTATTAATATTAGATGAACCAACAAGTAATTTAGATGCTTTAAATGAAGGGGAAATATTAAAAGCTATAAATGAAAATTGCAAAGAAAAAACTATTATATTAATTTCTCACAGAAAATCCACAACAGCTATTTGTGATAAGGTATATAAATTAGAAAATAAGCAAATTAAGATAAGTTAAAGTAAGATAATTTAAATTTTAAGAGGATGTAAAAGTCCTCTTAATTTAAAAGATATGTTGATAATGATTATTAAATTCATGGGGGAAGTATGACTAAGATTGAAAGAGAAAAAAGAACAATAGAGCTTATGATAAAAATATATTGCAAAAAGAAGCATAAGGAAAAAGAACTATGTCCAGAGTGTAGTGAATTACTTGAGTATGCTTTAAAAAGACTTACTTATTGCAAATTTGGTGAAGAAAAAAGTACGTGCGGTAAATGTCCAATACATTGTTATAAGAAGGATATGAAGGAAAAAATTAAGAAGGTTATGAGGTTTTCAGGACCGAGACTAATTATATATAATCCAATAGAGTTAATTAGACATATGACTTATTAACTTAAATAATAATTAGAGGGGAGAAATTATTATGAAGTCAATAAAAAAATATATTTATATAACAGTAGGACTAATTTCAGTAGTATTGGGAGCTATAGGGGTAGTATTTCCAATACTTCCAACAACTCCATTTTTATTATTAGCATCATATTGCTTTGCAAAAGGATCAGATAGATTTAATACTTGGTTTATAGGAACTAAGTTATATAAAAAGCATTTAGAATCATTTGTAAAAGAAAGATCTATGACATTAAAAGAAAAAATATGTATTTTAGCTTTTGCAGATTTCATGTTAGCATTTCCGTTAATATTAATAGATAGCTTATTTATGAAAGGTGTGATTGTAGTACTTATACTATGTAAATTCTATTATTTCATTTTTAGAATCAAAACAATAGCGCCAGAAGAAAAAGCAATAAAAAAATTAACACAAGAAAATTAGTTGGAGGAATCATGGAGAGAATATCATCATCATTTTTTATGTTATCACTATTATTTTATTATGTGCCTAAGATATTTAAGATAAAAAAGATAAATTTTATAAAAGTCCATATTTGCCTTGGTAGCATATCTGTATTAGCAATGTGTCTTGCATTAATACAAAAAATAGGACAAGATGACTTTATAAAATATATTGGTTTTGCTGGAATAATGATTGCTATTGGAGTAACAGGATACTTTTCAACTAAAAGGCCTAAGCTATATAAGAAGGCACATCTTATTTGCACAATAGGATTTTTTGCTTACTTATTTACATCCATAGCTATTTTTTAATGATATTAATAAGTATTAAATAATACATTACTTAAGTTTTTAGTATCAAAATTAGTTTATTAGCATAAAAATCTAAATAGATTTAAATATTTAGGTTTAAATATGATTGTATTTGTATAATTATATACTCATAGAAGGGTTAAGTAGAGAAAAAAATATACTTGTAAAAACATACTTTATAGATATAAAAGTATGTTTTTTTATTATAGAAAAAATTAGTTTTGTGACTTTGTTACAGTCAAATTTGAGAAATAAGAATATACTTATATCATAGAATAAATAATACATTATTGGAGGAAATAAAAATGAATAATATAAGAGTTTACACAACTAATACTTGTCCATGGTGTACAAAGGTAAAAAATTATTTGAAAAGTAAAAATGTAAATTATGAAGAAGTAAATGTAGGATTAAATAGAGTAGCTGCTATGGAGATGGTAAATAAAAGTGGACAAATGGGAGTTCCGGTTTTGGATATAAATGGGAAAATAGTTGTTGGTTTTGATAAGAATAGAATAGATACTTTATTAGGATTACAATAAAAAATAATTAATCAAAAGCATTGATAAAGAAAAAAAGTAAAGCTAAAATAAAATTAGTTTTACTTTTTTTGCTTTCATCTTTGAATTTTCAAGTGGATTTTAATTAGTGGGGGTTAAATCAAGTAAAATTATGAGTAAATTAGCTTACATATAGAGATTTTATATTTTAAAGAATTTTATGAGGTAAAAGGTATGGAATTAAGAAAAGAAATCATAGAAAATTATCCATTTTTAAGTGATTTAGGTGAAGAGGTATTAGAAGAGTTTTTTAAAAGAGTTATTGTAAACAATTATGAAATCGGACAAAGTATGTTTAATAATAAACAAAGTTGTATAGGATTTTCATTTATATTAGATGGGAGAATAAGAATTTATAAACTTGGTGATGATGGAAAAGAGATAACTTTATATAGGTTAGGTAAGGGTGATAATTGTTTTAATACAATATTATGTGCTTTAACTGAATCAGAAGAAACTTCATTTTCAGAGGTAGAAGAAAATGCAGTAATTGCTTTATTACCAATGGATTTTTTTAAGAGACATTTATTAGATAATAGCAGCTTCTTAAAATATATATTTAAAAATTTATATGATAAGTTTGAAACTGTAGTAGAAGGCTTGGAAAAAGTTACATTTGATAGTATAGAAAATAGAATTATAAATTATTTTAAAGAAAAAATGAGTGATAATAATGGAGGAAAGATAATTTATACAACTCATGAAAAAATTGCAGCAGATATAGGTTCTTCAAGAGAAGTTGTAAGTAGAAGTTTAAAATCATTAGAAAAAAGAGAAATATTAGAGCTTGGAAGAGGAAAAATAAAAATAAAAAACTGGATTTTTTAAATTAGTATTGACATTTTGGTAACAATATCTTAAAATTTGAATATAGTAATATTATTGATAGATAAATAACAATAATATGTGTATTTAATATGCAAATGAGAAGAGGTGATATCTTGGACAGTAATTATAAACAATACGAGGATATAGCAGAATTTTTAAAAGTTTTAGCTCATCCAGTTAGACTTTGTATAGTAAAAAATCTTTTGGAAAAGGGTTCTTGTAATGTAACTAATATGCATAGTTGTTTAGGTATGCCTCAATCTACGATTTCTCAACATCTACAAAAGTTAAAGAGTGTTGGAATAATTAAAGGTGAAAGAAACGGCCTTGAAATAGTATATGAAGTGGTAGATAAAAGAGCTGAAAAAATTATAAAAGATCTTATATAAGAATGATATTTAATTTAAATGGTATTAGTTTTAAATTATGAGTATTTCTAAGTTATTAATATTTAAAGGTTGTTAATTTTGAGCAGCTATAAATTAGCTGTTCTTTAAATTTAAAATAAATATCGTAATATTATAATATAACAATAATTGATTAAATGAATATTATATTAAGTATAGATGCAAAGATTTTTAGAAAGAAAGAATATCACTAAATTTAGGAGGATTTTTAATGAATAAGAAAGTTTTAATAGTTGGAGGAGTTGCCGGTGGAGCATCTGCAGCAGCTAGACTTAGAAGATTAGATGAAAATATAGAGATAATAATGTTTGAAAAAGGTGAGTATATATCTTTTGCAAATTGTGGGCTTCCTTATTATGTTGGTGAAGTAATAAAAGAAAGAGATGCATTACTTCTTCAAACACCAGAAAAAATGAAGGATAGATTTAATATAGATGTAAGAATTAATAGTGAAGTTATACAAATCAATACAGAAGATAAAAAGGTAAAAGTAAAAACAATTAATAATGAAGAATATGAAGAAAGTTATGATTATTTAGTTTTATCACCAGGAGCAAAACCAATAAGACCTAACTTACCAGGGATAGATAGTAAAAAAATATTTACGGTTAGAAATGTCCCAGATACAGATAAAGTAAAAGCTTTTGTAGATGCTAAAGATACTAAATCAGCTGTTGTTATTGGTGGTGGATTTATCGGAATAGAAATGGCAGAGAACTTGAGAGAAAGAGGTATTGAAGTAACATTAGTAGAAGCAGCACCTCATGTTATGGCACCTTTTGATTCTGAATTTTCAAGCTTAATTGAAAAAGAGTTAAATTCTAATGATATAAGTATCATGTTAAATGAAAAAGTTAATGGATTTGAAGAAAATGATAATTTAATTAAGGTTAAGTTAGAAAGTGGAAAAGAAATAGCTGTTGATATGGTTGTTTCAGCAATTGGAGTAACTCCAGATACTACATTTATAAGAGATAGTGGTATAGAACTTGGAGAAAGAGGCCACATAATAGTAGATGATCATATGAGAACTAATAAAGATGGAGTATATGCAGCAGGAGATGCAGTAGTTGTAAAAGACTATGTAAATGGAAATGAAGCATTTATACCACTAGCAGGGCCTGCAAACAAACAAGGAAGAATAATAGCTGATAATATAGCTGGATTAAATTCAGCATATAAAGGAACTTTAGGAACATCCATAATAAAAATATTCGATATGGTTGCATCATCAACAGGAAATAATGAAAGAACCTTAAATAGATATGGAATTAAATTTAATAAAGTATATCTACATCCAATGAGTCATGCAGGATATTACCCAGATGCTACCCCATTAACAATAAAGGTTATATATGATGTAGAGGGAAAAATATTAGGAGCACAAGCATTAGGATATGAAGGTGTAGATAAATTTATAGATGTAATAGCAACATCAATTAAATTTGGTGGAACAATGGAGGATTTAGCAGAACTTGAACTTGCATATGCACCACCATTCTTGTCAGCAAAATCTCCAGCAAATATGGCAGGATTTATAGCTCAAAACCAAAACAGAGGATTAGTCGATGTTATAAACATAGAAGAGTTAGATAAATTTGATGAATCAAAGCAAATTTTATTAGATACAAGAGATAAGCAAGAAGTAGAACTTGGAAAAATAGAAAATTCAATAAATATATCAGTTAATGATTTAAGAAGTAATTTAGATAAGCTAGATAAAGATAAAGAAATTTTAGTTTATTGTGCAGTAGGAATAAGAGGATATATAGCAGCAAGAATATTAAAGGCTAATGGCTTCAAAGTTAGAAACTTAAATGGTGGATATAAATCATATGTTAACTGGAACTATAAAGCAAAAGTTTTTGAAAGCAATAACAATAATATAAATAACAATGAAAATGGAGATTCTGTAATGAAAGAAGTAGCAGCTGATAAAGTAAGAGAATTAAATGCAACAGGATTATCTTGTCCAGGACCTTTAATGCAAGTAAAAGCAACTATGGATGATATGAGTGATGGAGAAGTTTTAAAAGTAAAGGTATCAGATGAAGGGTTTTGCAGAGATATAGAAGCATGGACTAAGAAAACTAATAATAGACTTATGAATTTAGATAAAAATAAAGGAATTATAGAAGCGACAATTATGAAGTGCTCAGATCAAATTCTATCTGGAACTGAAATTTCTAATACTTGTACTACAGTTCCAAGTAAAAATGGTCAATCTATGGTTGTGTTTAGTGGTGATTTAGACAAGGCAATTGCGTCATTTATAATTGCTAACGGTGCAGCTACAATGGGAAAAAAGGTAACTATGTTCTTTACATTCTGGGGACTAAATGTTCTTAGAAAGCCTGAAAAAATAAAAACACCTAAAAATATAATAGAAAAAGCATTTGGAATGATGATGCCAAGAGGTAGTAAAAAGCTTGGATTATCAAGAATGAACATGGGTGGAATGGGCGCTAAAATGATTAGAGGAGTCATGAAGGATAAAAATATTCAATCATTAGAAGATTTAATGGATGCAGCTATAAAAAATGGAGTAGAAATAGTAGCATGTACAATGTCAATGGATGTTATTGGAATTAAAAAAGAAGAGTTAATAGATGGAATAACTTATGGTGGTGTTGGATATTATCTTGGTGAAGCAGATGATGCTAATGTTAATTTGTTTATATAAGGAAAAGAATATATTTTAGAATAAATAAAGGCTCAGTCTCAGAAATCTATTTAATATAGAATTTATTCAATTTAAAGTAAGCTTTATTTCCTTAAAAAATTTAATTTCTTATTTTTATAAAGGGTCTCGCGTTTTGGTCTGACCCCTAAAAAGTAGACATTATTAAAAGGGATATATGATTGTGAATTACAAAAATGGCTTCGATATTTAATTGGAGCCATTTTTTTAACCTTTTTTGAAATCTAATATTATTATAAAAATTTATATATTCATCTATAGAGTTGATTACTTCTTCTTCTGAATTATAGTTGCTTAA
>NZ_JAGGJY010000007.1 GCF_017873245.1 Clostridium tertium
GATGTAGGAATGATTATAATATTTAACAGTATTAGTATTGATATTAATTGATTATTCTTCTTATTTTCATTTAAATCTAATCTCTCTATAAACTCATTTGGTATAAAATTCTTATTTCTTAAATATTTCTTCATAAACTTTTTCTCCTATATTTATAATATAGTCATAATTATTAATAGTTATATCTTCGATACCTTTATCTATAATTAACTTTTTATTTTGATTTTTATATTCTATTATAAATTTATTTATATCTGTAGCATCATTAGTTATATAAGAATTTTCAATGACTCCATTTTCTATATTTATCAAGTGGAATAAGTCTTTTATTCTATATATTATTATCGAATACTTACCTCCTCTTACTTTCTTTATTACATATTTTCTTATTAAGAACTGTATTGGCTCTACTTGAATATGAGTAATATTTGTACAAGATTTAATAAATCTATTATATCTTATAGAATAAATATAGATAATTTTAGAGTTTTTTAAAAACTCATAATGAAACAACAAATTCTTCTTATCTGAAAAGTCCTCTGAAATCTTTTTTTCAATAAACTTATCAACACTTATTCTCTTATTAAGTATTTCATATTTTTTAATAAATATTGATTGAGATAAGATTAATAATCTTCTTTTGTTCCCTAGTTTTTCTAATAGTAAATTTATATTATAGTTATCATATTCCTGTCCCTTATAATAATATTTATTATTAAATATACCTATAGAATTAACCATTTTTACTCCTTAATATAAATATATTTTGTTTTATAAGTAGTTGGGGTAAAGTAAGCTTTATTTCCAATTTCATTTTTCTTTAGCTCAATATACATAACTGAATTTTCCTTCTGTCTTGTTAAATAATAACTTCCATCTTTATATTCAAAATTTAAGCTTTTTAATTCTGGGTATTCTTCAGATTTTTTCTTACTTACTTTTTGTAAAAGTTCTTTCTGATCTAATTTATTATCTTCAGCCAAAGTATTTATAAGTTCTAAAACTCTTTCTTCTTCAACTTCCAGAGTATATAAGTCTCTATATGTTTTAAAATTTTGAGATTTTATATAGTTATTGTATATTATTTTTATTGAAAGATTTACTATAGCAAGAACAAATAAGAATACTATTAAACTTTCAATAAAGACATATCCCCTCTTTTTAGAAATACTTTTTATATGCATATTATTCTTTCCTCGCTATCAAGACTATTTATCTTTAAATAATATATTTTATCTTTTTTTATTATTGTAAAATCAGAAACTCTTCTCATTATTATATTAATCCCTTTTCTTTTATTATCTATATATGTTTCTAAAACTATTTTTTTATTTATATTATCTAAGAAAATTCTTTTCTCCTTAACTTCATTTTTATTATGATCAATTTTGTATATAATTTTTATCATAGCATTATTATTTAAATCATTTTCTTGAATCTCTATTGATTTAACCATTTGCGTCTTTAATAACCTATCAATATTTAATAATGCATCATCAAAAGAATCTTGTGATACTGAATTTTTTATTAAATTTGTATAATTTTTATTAGCAGTCAATGCAATTTTAAAAGATAAGCCAAGTAAAATTAATTGAATAAACATAACTAATATAAGTTCTATTAAAGTAAAGCCTCTCTTTCTTTTATTATCTTTAACAAATTTATTTCTTTTCCATCCAATAAGATTTAATAAACTCTCTTTCACATAAAGTACCTCCTTCTTCATCATTAATTCTTATTTTTAACGAAATTGCTTTTGAAGATTTTTCCCCAGTGAAAATAGAATTACTTAACTTCTCTATTATAACGCCATTACCTCTCTCCATATTTAATATAGGTGTATTAGTAAGTTTATTTAAAATATCTTTTGAGTATTTATATGATATTTTATTTTCATTAAAAGCTCTATTTAGTTCATCCAATGTAACATTATATTTTATTTCACTTTCTATTGAATAAGCTACTCTATCTGCTTGATTTTCTATATTTCTAATTTTTCTAGATCTAGCTGCAGCTATTCCAATTTCTACCGCTATCGTTGCTGCAATTAATAAAATTGCAAGAGCTAATATACTTTCAACCAAAGTGCTTCCTTTTTTCAATCTATTATATCTCCTTCATTTTCATCTGTATCATTTAACCTTATAATATCATTTCCAACAGATACCCTTATTTCTATAAGTTTATCCTTATATGATAAACTTATAGTTCCAGCTGTCTTTATAAAGCCTTGCTTATTAATATTATTAATCCCATTCTGAAAATTTGATGTTACTTTAATATTATCATCCAAATTTAATATTTTTGTTAATTTATGATTTCTTTCAACCACTTCAAATACAACTTCCTTTTTATTCTTACTTATAGCAATATTTCCTATAACTTCATTTTTCCTACAATAGCTCTTTGCAAAACTTAGCAATCCTCTAACTTCATATACATTATTTTGAAGCTTTAAACTTTCAATTTTATCCTTAAAATATTTAACTCCACTAAATCCAACTGTTGAAAGTAGTGTAATTATTGACAATACAACTATTAACTCTATAAGTGTATAACCTTTCTTTCTCATCATAACCCACCATCTAATAATGAACTAAATAAAGGGACAATAAATATCATTAAAAACGCTATTACACAAGCCCCCATAATCAAAATTGATGCTGGTTGTAAAATTGCCATATACCTATTTATATCTGATAATAACTTCTTTTCTAAATGATCAGAAAGCGATTTCATTCTTTCATCCATAGATCCACCTTCTTCTCCTAGCTTTATAATAGATGTTGTATAATTACAATAGTAACCATGTTTCTTTAAGCTTTCAGATATTGTTTCACCTCTCAATATACTTGAGTTTAAGAGCAAAAATCGTTCTTTTAAAGCTGAATTTTTAAAGCTAGTTGCAGAGTATACTAATCCATTTGATAAATTTACACCACTTCTAATTATTATAGATAGAAGTGAAATAAAAATAAATTCATTAAATTCTCTAATTATTGCTATTTTATTAAATAAAGCTTTAATATAATTTTTAAGATAAAACTTATATATTATATATGGCAGTAAAATTCCCCAAGAAAGAAAATATATAAAAGAATATATAGGATTAGTTTTTATATAATTTACAAGATCATATAGAAACTTACATACACTAGGTATCTCAATATTTAAATTAATATAAAACTCATATAAACTTGGTATAGTTACAAAAGCAATAAATATAAAAACTGTAATAATAGATATGAACAATAAAATTGGGTATGCTAAAACATTTTTAATTGTAGATTTGAAAAAGCTAATTTTATCATAGTACTCTTCTAAACCTTTTAACACTTCTGATAAGTTACCACTTTTTTCTCCCATCGAGACCATTCCAACAAAAAACTCTGGATATAAATCATTGAATTCATTAAAACTATCATTTAATGATTTACCTTCAGCAATAAAGTTTTTTATATTTCTTATACTTTCTTTATAAGTTTTTCTTAATGGTAATTCCGTAAGTAAATCCATCATAATTAAAAGTGAAATTCCTTCTTTATGAAGCATTGCCATGTTTCCTGATAATAAGCTTAAGCTATTAAAATCTGATTTATTAAATATTAATTTTATTTTCTTCATAATTAAGACCTTCTTCTATTAAAAAATTATTGTAATCCATAATTGATATTTTTCCATTAGTTAATAAATCATTTAAGCTATCTATCATTTCTTCATTATTTAACCCTCCTATTTCCTGGAAAATATTTGAAACTTGTTTTTTAATTTCTTTATCAATAAATACAACTGAACTTACTACTTTTCTTCCTTTATAACCTGTATAGTTACAATTACTACATCCTACCCCTTTGTAATTTATCATTTCATTCCCTTTAAATATAAACTTTATATCTTCTTTTTTACAATTATCACAGAATACTCTTATTAGTCTTTGAGATACTATTCCAATTAGAGAATCTTTAATTAGATATTGTTTCACACCCATATCTTCAAGTCTAAAATATACTTCTTGTGGAGTTTTTGTATGAATTGTCGAATATACTTTATGCCCTGTTAACGATGCAGTAACTGCCATATTAGCAGTTTCTTCATCTCTAATTTCTCCTATCATAAGAACATCAGGATCTTGCCTTAATATACTTCTGAGTCCAGTTGCAAATGTAATATTTGCTTTCCTATTTAAACTCACTTGATTTACTCCTTTAATTATTACTTCTACTGGATCTTCTAAAGTTGTGATATTGATATCTTTTTTGTTAATTTCTTTTAAGATACAATATAATGAACTTGATTTTCCACTTCCTGTAGGACCATTTATAATTACTAATCCATTTTTTAATGCAATTATTTTTTTTAATTTCTTCATTTGGTTTACATTTAAATTTAAACTACTAATATTATAATTAAATATTTCTCCATATAGGATTCTAATTACTAGTTTCTCTCCATAAATTATCGGAATAGTAGATAATCTTAAATCATAATTTTTTCCATTTACTTTTATTAAACTTTTACCATCTTGAGGTCTTCTTTTCTCCGTGATATCCATATTCCCGCATACTTTTATTTTAGATAATAATTTTTGATATTCTTCATTTTTTATCTTCGTAAATCCTATTAATACACCATCAACTCTAAATCTTATGAAAACGTCTTCTTTTCGAGGTTCAAAATGAATATCCGATGCATTTAATTCTATTGCTTTAAGCAATAATATATCAAATAACTCCTCTAATTCTCCTAAAAAGATATTCTTAATTAGTTCATTAATAAAGTCTTCACTTAATTTTATTATTTTTGCTCTTTTATTAAATAAAAACTCTACTTCTTCTTTATTATCTAATGTCTCATTAGATGTTACTACAATTACTTTATCTTCTTTTATCATAATAGGTAAACATTTGTTTTCTATAGCCTTTAATTTCTTTAATTTTCTAGCTATTTCTAAGTTAACTTTCTCTAAATCAAATTCAAAAATACTCATATAATATCACCATTTAAATTAATGTCCAACAATGGTAAAATTATACATATATTCTTAAATAAAAAAGATATTTATAAAATAAATTATAAATATCTTTATCTGCACTCTATAAAATTGTATGTTCCTGAAGCACCATCAATTATACTTATAGCATCATCAGTACATCTATATATTCTTTCTACTTTAACATCTTCACCACCAACAAAGATTATATTACCATCCTTATCTTTAGAAAGACCTTTTTCTAAGTTTATTAATTTAGGAAAATCATACACTAATCTTTTAGCTTTCCTATCATGATATTTATATAATGAATAGTTGTTATTTTCCAATTTACCTAATATAAATATTCCCTCTTGAGTAGACTCAACATCACTAACATCCAATACATCTTCTATTACTTCATTAACTTCTCCATCTTCATCTATTACTTTTAATATCTTTTGTTTTCCTTCTTTTTCTTGCACAAAAACTATTCCATTATCTAAAACTTTTAAAAATTCAACATATCCTAAATCTAATTTGTATAAAAGTTTTTCTTCATTGCTATCAATGTTATAAGTAAATATACCATTAGTTTTATCTTCTCTTATTCCATAATAAACCAAGGTATTTCCATTTAGCCAATCAATTAACTCTCCTGAAATTGCAACCTTGGTATCAATTGATATATTCTTATTTTTAGATAAATCCTTTATTTTTAAATCTAAGTACTCATCCTTTAAAAAATACGCTAAATATTCACCATTTTTAGCTAGTTTAGGTGAAATAACTATTTTTTCTTCTTCTATATTTTCTTCTTTTCCTAGATAATTTATTTTATATTCACCATTTTCATTATATATAAAATTACCACTTTCTAAATCATAAGCTGTAATTATATATTCAGTATCTACTTTTTCATATTTATCATTTGTTAAATTATAAATTTTGTATTCTCCTGAATTTTCTATGGCAACTGCTCCATTTAGTATATCTACTTTATTTTTTTCTTCTACTTTATTTTTACATCCATAAAGAAATATACTTATTAACAAAATAAAATTAACAAGGAAAATATTCCTTATCCTTTTTTTATTCATCTTTTACCTCTTCTAATTAATATAGTTCCCTTTACAAATAAACTCTGCTGAACCTATCATATATACATCATTATTTATAATCTCTACTGCTAAACTTCCTCCTAAAGTTTCTACATTAACCTTATTTGAGCATAATCCTAATTTTTTTAAAGCTACAACTGAAGCACAACATCCTGTTCCACAAGCTAAAGTAGCTCCTGCACCTCTTTCCCAAGTTTTTACCTCTATATTGTTAATATCAATAACTTTAACAAAGTTAACATTTGTTCCTTCAATAAATAAATTGTTTTTTTCTATATCTTTTCCTTCAATGACATCATATTCATCATTATTATTAATTAAGATAGTATGAGGTACTCCCATTAATAAGGCTGTTAATTTATATTCCTTTTCTTTAATTTTAATCACTTCATTTATTAATGAATTTTTATTATTTAAAGGAATATCTTTTCCATCAAAACTTGCCTTTCCCATATTAACTTTAACTAATTCAACCTTATTTTTATCATTAATATAAAGTTCTACGCACTTTATTCCATCTCCAGTTTCTATGCTAATTATATTTTTTTCTACTAAGCCATACTCGTATAAATATTTAGCAAAGCACCTAATAGCATTACCACACATATTAGCACGAGATCCATCACTATTTATTATTACCATTTTAGCATCTGCAATATTAGATTTTCTTATTATAACTAATCCATCTGCTCCTATTCCAAATCTTCTATTACAAATTTTTTTAGCAATTTCAGTTTCAGTTTTAATTAATGTATTTTCATTATCTATAATAATAATAAAATCATTTCCTAATCCTTGCATTTTTATAAAATTCATAAAAACTCCCCCTCTTAACTTTATATGCCCCATTGATAAGTTTACTAATTAAGTGTTATACTATCTTTATCTTATTACCAAAGAAAGGATGATACTTATGGCTTTGGATGGTATCTACTTATATAGTTTAGTATATGATTTAAAAAAATCAATATTGAACTGTAAAATAGATAAAATTAATCAACCAGAAAAAGATGAAGTAATTTTAACTCTAAGAAAAGATAGAAAAAATATAAAATTATTAATTTCAGCTTCTTCTAAGTTTCCTAGAATTCATTTAACTAATATAAGTAAACCAAACCCCTTGCAAGCACCAATGTTTACAATGGTTATGAGGAAATATCTAATTGGTGGTCGAATAACAGATATAACTCAATTAAATGGTGATAGAATTCTTCAATTACATATTGAGTCTACTGATGAATTAGGATTCGATAGTAAATATATATTAATAGTTGAAATTATGGGAAGACACAGTAATATAACTCTTGTTAGAGAAAGAGACAATAAAGTCATGGAATGTATTAAGCATATTTCTGCTGATATAAATACTTTCAGAGTTTTATATCCTGGTGTAAATTATGTATATCCTCCAAACTCTAACAAATTAAATCCTTTTAACTTCTCAATTAACGATTTTAATTCATATTTAAATAATAATGATATAAGTATTGATGAAGGAATATTTTCAAGGATATTTACTGGAATAAGTAAATCTCTATCAATAAGTATATATGAAAATCTCCTACAAGATAATAATACCATAAATCGAGAAAATATTTTTAATTTCTTTAAAAATTTTATAAAAAATTTAGAAAGCAGTTTTAATTTTAAAATTTATAGAAATAATGAAGTTTTCAAGGATTTTCACTGTATTAAATTAAGTAATTTAGAAAGTATTTATTCTTCAATATCTTTTAAAAATCCAAGTGAATTACTTGATGAATTTTTCACAGTAAAAGATAAACAAGATAGACTATTAAATAGATCTACAGATTTACAAAGATTAATTTCAACTAACATAGATAGGTGTAATAATAAAACTAAAAAATTAAAAAATATTCTTAAAGAATGTGAAGAGAAAGAAAATTATAAGATTAACGGTGATTTATTAACTTCATATATTTATATGTTGAAAAAAGGATTAAAAGAAATATCCTTATTAAACTTTTATACTGATGAAGAAGAATATATAACTATAACGCTAGATGAAAATAAAACACCATCTGAAAATATACAATATTTTTATAAAAAATATAATAAACTAAAAAAGTCTGAAGAATCTGCATTAGAACAATTGAAAAAAAATGAAGAAGAACTTCAATACCTAAACTCAGTTATGACGAATATCCTAAACTGTGAAAGCTATATTGAAATAGACGATATAAAAAAAGAATTAATTGAAACTGGATACTTAAAATTCAAAAATACTAATAAAAATAATAAAAAAGATAAATCGTCTAAACCTATACATTTGCTTTCTTCTGATGGAATAGACATTTATATTGGTAAAAATAATATTCAAAATGATTATTTAACTTTAAAATTTGCTAATAAAAATCATATGTGGCTTCATACAAAAAATATTCCTGGATCACATGTTATTCTTTGTAGTGACAATCCATCCGATGTAGCTTTAGAAGAAGCTGGCATACTTGCTGCTTATTATAGCAAAGCTAAGAATTCTACAAAAGTTCCTGTTGATTATACTACAGTAAAAAACTTAAAGAAACCTAATGGGTCAAAGCCAGGTATGGTTATATATCATACTAATTACACTTTATATACAGAGCCATCGTTATATAATAATTTTAAAATTGAAAACAATAAAATAATAAAATAATAAAAAAGAAACCATATTTGTAAATACAAAATATGGTTTCTTTTTTATAGTTCTCAATAAAGTTTTATACACAATTGAATACAACAATAAATAATAATATCTTAATATTTATCGTATTACATGACTTAAATGTTATATATGGTTTATAAGCATATCCCCATCATTTTTAATAAGTTCATTATCAAAATATTGATAATAATAACATTTTATTTTACCATTGTATAATTTTCTATTTTTACTTGACTTCTTTCCAAATGGTCCTTCAAATCCTTCGTAAGATGTAAGAATATTGTAATCCCAATTGAAAAATTTCTTTTTAAAGCTTCCAAAAATTTTATATAATTGTTCTACTTCTTTCTTTTCTCCTAATCTTTCTCCATATGGTGGATTAGAAACTATAAATCCATATTTATTACTATTTGAAAAATCCTTAAAATCTCTTCTTTGGAATTCAATATATTTTGAAACTCCAGCCTTTTCAGCATTACTTCTTGCTACTTTAAGAATTCGTCCATCTATATCATATCCTATTAATTTTATATCTTTATTTTTAATTGCTCTTTCAGCACCTTCTCTTACTTGTTCAAAAACATCTGAATCCATTGTTGGCCAAGTTTCACATGTAAAACTTCTACACATTCCAGGTGCGATATTTTGCATAATCATAGCTGCTTCTATAAGTATAGTACCTGAACCGCAAAATGGATCAACTAAAATAAATTCTTCTTTCCATCTTGAAATAAGTACCATAGCTGCTGCTAGAGTTTCTTTAAGTGGTGCTGCTCCAGCCTCTTCTCTATATCCTCTCTTATGCAATCCTGGTCCTGATGTATCTATAGTTAATGTTACTACATCCTTTAAAATTGATACTTCAATTTTATATAATGGACCACTTTCTTCAAATTGGCTTATTCCATAAGAATTGCTCATACTATCTACAATAGCTTTTTTTACTATAGATTGACAATCTGGAACGCTATGTAAAGTTGATTTTACAGATTTACCATTAACATGCATTATCCCATCTTTAGGTATTATATCACTCCATTTTATGTTCTTTGTACCTTGGAAGAGTTCTTCAAAACTTCTTGCTTCGAACTCTCCCATTTTTATTAATACTCTATCTGCAGTTCTTAAATGGATATTAGCTATTGCAATATCCATTTCATCTCCACTAAAATGAACTTTACCATTTTCTGTTCTTAAATCTTCATATCCTAAAGCTTTTAATTCTTTTGCTGTAATACCTTCTAGCCCAAAGGTAGTAGTTGCAATTAAGTTATATTCCATGTTTTTCTCCTCTAATTTCCTTCGTAAATTTTCACTGAATCATTTCCATCGATTTCTGCTATTTCAACTGCTATTATTTCACTCTTAGATGTAGGAAGATTCTTTCCTACATAATCAGCTCTTATTGGTAGTTCCTTATGTCCTCTATCTACTAATACAGCAAGTTGTATTTGTTCTGGTCTTCCAGAATCAATTATAGCATCAATTGCTGCCCTTACTGTTCTACAAGTATATAAAACATCATCTACTAAGATAACTTTTCTTCCTATAACCTCTACCCCTAAATCAATATTATTAACTCTTGGTGTATCTTTTATTTCTGTAATATCATCTCTATATAAAGTTATATCTACATAACCTACAGGGACCTTTATACCTTCTATACTTTCTATATTTCTTGCAATTCTTTCTGCTAAAGGATACCCTCTTCTTTTAATCCCTACTAAAACTATGTTTTCTATCCCTTTATTTTTTTCTATTATTTCATGAGAGATTCTTATTAGTGTTCTTTTGATAGCTTTATCATCTAATAAATTTGCTTTTAATTTCATTTAACCCACCTCTATTTTCTTATATTTTCTAATAGTTCTAAATAATATTTAGGTAATTCTGAATCAAACTCTATATACTTATTACTTCTTGGATGAATAAATCCTAAAGTTTTTGCATGTAGTACTTGCCCTTGTAATTTAAATTTTTGCTTCTTATTACTATTGTAAAGAGGGTCTCCAACTAAAGGATGACCAATAGAAGCCATATGAACTCTTATTTGATGTGTTCTTCCAGTTTCTAAAGTACATTTTACTAAAGCAGTTCCATTATTATATTGTTCTAGTACATTATAATGAGTTACTGCTCTTTTACCATCCTCCATTATAGCCATTTTTAATCTATCTTTTTTATTTCTTCCTATTGGCTTATCTACAGTACCTTCGATCTTACTAAATTTACCTTCAACTAGAGCATAATATTCTCTTTTGATACTATGATCCTTAAATTGTTTAGCTAAATGATTATGTGCATCATCATTTTTTGCAATAACTAATATTCCCGATGTATCTTTGTCTATTCTATGAACTATCCCTGGCCTTATGACTCCATTTATACCTGATAGATCTTTGCAGTGATAAAGTAATCCATTTACTAATGTACCACTATAATTCCCTGGTGCCGGATGTACAACTACTCCTTGAGGTTTATTTAAAACTATTATATCTTCATCTTCATATACTATGTTAAGATCTATATCTTCTGGCTCAACATAAAGCTCAATTGGTTCTGGCACACCTACAATAATTTCATCATGATTTCTTAATTTATAATTACTCTTTATTTCTTTATTGTTTACTAATACAGCGCCTGAATCAATTAATCCTTGTATAAATGATCTTGATTTTCCTTCTATAATATTAGATAAATATTTATCTATTCTAATCCCTATATTTTCTTCTTCAGTTATTTTAAATACTAGTTCATCCATTAATACAAATCTCCATTTTCTTCATAATTGTTAACATATTATAATTCTTAACACATTATAATACATTAAAACATTACACTCAATAGTTTAAAATTTATTAAAAATAAAAAATCCGTATTAAACGGATTTTATGTATTAGTTTTTAGCGAAAAAGCTTTTTATCTCGTCCATATCCTCAGTATAAACTTCTTCTAATTCTTCTATGTTTTTACTGGATAGTTCTATATTTTTTTCGATAGCTACTTCTTCTAATGGCTCTGCAATACTATAATTTTTAGTTAAATCTTTTTCTAATTCATCAAAAGTTTCAGTTTGAGCATTCATAAAGTTTCTAAATTTAGCTCTAAACTTAACAAATTCTTGTTTAACTTTTTCATATTCATCATTTATTGAAACTACATCATTATGAGCCTTATCTAAAATTTTCTTAGCTACATCATTAGCATTTTTTAAAATCATATCTGATTCCTTTTGAGATGCTTCTCTAGCTTGCTCAGCTGCATTTTGGGCTAATAATAACGTATTTTGAATAGTATTTTCTATTTTAACATAATGTTCTAATTTTTCATTTACTCTTGATAGGTTTTCTTTTAATCTTGAATTTTCTTTATAAAGCTCTTCATAATTTTCTATAATTTCATTTATAAATTCATCAACCTCATCACAATCGTATCCTCTAAATCCCTTTTTAAATTCTTTGTTACTTATATCCATTGGAGTAAGCTTCATAAAATCACCTCTACACATTATATATATTTTTTAATTACAATTCTCTGTTTACCACTTCTAGTTCCGCCAATAACATCTCCAATTATAAATTTTCCAATTCCTCTAATTGTAACTCTAGTGTCTTTTACAATGTCTTGACTTTTGTCTTTTGCTTTTACATAATTTATTAAAACCTTACCACTATCTATAAGCTCAATAGCTTTTGCTCTTGACAGGCTAGAGAGTTTTGCAACAATGCTATCTGCTCGTAAAGAAGAAACATTAATAACTATTTCTTCAAAATTAACAGATGGTATATCACTAATATTATCTATAATTTTTATCTCTATTGGTGATTTTCCTATATGAGATAAATTATTTATTATATAATCACTTATTTCTTCTAAAACAGGCAAATAAGCCTTATTTTCTTTTACAATTATATCTCCTAATTTATTACGTTCAATTCCTAATGATAAAATTGAGCCTAAATAATCCTTATGCTTTAAATTAGAAAAATTTGATTTATTCTTAATTTCTAATATTTTTATAGGATAATCAACATTGTAAAGATTATTAAAACAAATCATTCTTCTTTCACTTTCTTCAAAGAAACCATTTGCTTCAAACATAACTTCATTATTACTACAATAATTTTCAAAAAAGCTCCATATATTAGGTGAATAAAAGCTACTTGTAAAAACAGTTATGTCTTTTCCGTAAGCTAGCTTATATTTTTCATATATTTTTATAGCTTCCTTTGCATCATCTTCATTAAAACTTTTTAGTATTGTTTCTTTTTTAATCATTAAAATAACATCCTAATATAAGATAATAACATAATAGCAAACAATGGTGAAAAGTCTATCATACTATTTCTTAAAATTTTATCTTGTAAAAACCTAAAAGGCTTTAATATCGGATTATTAAATAATGCAATTAGCTCATAAAAAGCACTTTCTCTAATACTTGGTAAAATAGACATTATAACTTCTGCAAAGATAGTTATTTCTAAAACTCTTGTTATTAAATTTATTGCTGTAAATATTATTCCTATTTAAATCTCCTCCTACTTGTTCCAATTAAATAATGCCTTTGAACTAAGTTCATTTTTTAATTCATTTGTAACTTCTACATTTGAAGGTGATAATAAGTAAACTCTTTGTTCTATTTCTTGTAAAGTAGCACCTAAAACATAACAAGATCCACTAATAAAATCTACTAATCTTTGTGCTATTTTTGTTTCTAAAGTAGTTGCATTAACTAAAACTATTTTTCTTGCTTTTATAGCATCTGCTATTTCTCTAGCGTCGTCATAATTTGTAGGTTTTGTTACCATAACTTTGGCAGTTGATGCAGTATGTATATTTACTACTTTATTTCCTTTTTGCTTTGATATAATTGGTTCAATTTCTTCTTGTACTTCTTCTTCTTCCACTTCAGTATCTTCTAAATCCTCAAAATCATCCTCATATTCACCAAGACCAATTATTTCTTTAAACTTTCCAAACATATTACCCATTCTTCAATCCTCCCACTACATTTCTTTTACCAAATATTCCTTCTCCAACTCTTATTAAGTTAGAGCCTTCTTCAATAGCTATTTCATAATCATTTGTCATTCCCATAGATAAAATCTCCATAGAAATATTTTTATATGATTTTTTACTTAAATCATCATATATACTTTTCATTTTTTTAAAATAATATCTATTTGTATTTTCATTTCCTTTTGGAATTATGGCCATTAATCCTTTAACCTTGCAATTATTGCAAATTTCAATTTCATTTATCAAATCATTTAGCTCTTCTTCAAAAATTCCACTTTTGCTTTCTTCTTTACCTATATTTATTTGAATTAAAAGATTAGCTGTACAATTTTTTTTAGAAAATTCACTTTCTATCTTGTTTAATAACTTAATACTTGATAAAGAATGTATTAAGTGAACTTTACCAACTAAATATTTTACTTTATTAGTTTGTAAGCTACCTATAAAATGCCATCTTATATCTTTTTCAAGAGATTCCTCTTTATCAATAAGTTCTTGAACTTTATTTTCTCCAAAATCTCTTTGACCAGTTTTATATGCTATTTCTATATCTTCTATAGGTTTAGTTTTTGAAACTGCTACTAGTGTGACATCCTTAGGTAAACTTCTTCTCAATTTAATTATATTTTCTTCTATATCCAAGTCATTTCCTCCTAAAGAAGTTATTTACACATTGTAAATATTCTTCAAAAAAACTTAAATTCCTTCAATTTTAAAATATTTTTTAATAAAATTTTATTTTTCTTCATATCTTTGCATATATCTTGCTTCTACACTTTGCTTTGTAGCAGGAATAATTATTTCATCCCTTATTTCTATTTCTACTTTTATCTTTCTTATAATCAATTTTTGTATAAAACCATTTTCTGCTAGTAGATATGCTTTCATTTCTTCTGGATTTCCTATAGCATAAATATAAAATGGAGCATAAGTGCTTGATTCATCTTCAAATCCTATATGAGCAGAATAACACTTTACTCCTGTATTAGGTAATATTCTATGATTATTCATAGTAATTGCCTCTGCTCCTGCATTTCTTAGTTCATTTAAAACCATTGATAGGTCATTTTCATGAAATATCTTTCTCCATATTTCATAATCAGCATCTAATTTTCGGTCTATATCTCCATCTTTTATCTCTATTACTAAACCTGGCCCTTTAACTGATGTAATTCCACTTAAGGCTCCATAATCAAACAATTGATTTTTCATATCTTCTACTAATTTTTTATTTTTTTCAGGATCATTCCCTTTATATTTACTTATTTTATATCTATAATCTATATTTTCACTTTTTATCTTTTCTATTTCATTATATAAAGTACTTCTTTCTTCTACTGCATTTTTATATTCTAATGCATTTAAAGATATATTTATTTGTGTATTATTTAAATTAATAGTGTTTACTATAAGAAATCCTGTTATCATTGCAGCTATTAAAATAAAAAATCCGGATTTTGTATTCTTCATTTATTCACCTCGCTTACGAGATTTTAGCCTTTCAATTAGTAGTCTTCTTATAACTGCAAAGTTATCAAATATTCTACCTCCAAAAACAATAACTGCTGCTATATACATTGGAATTCCAAGTTTATCTCCTAAATATGCAAGACCTGCTGCTAATACTGCATTACCAAAAAATCCTGAAATAAATATATCTGACTTAAAGTTTTTTGATAAGGATGCTCTTACTGCTCCAAAAACAGAATCCAAACACGCTAAAATTGCAACGGACATATAGGGAGATAATGTATCTGGTATATTTACATCTAATAATAATCCTAAGAGCACACCTATTAATAATCCTATAAATGCTATCATAAAAATCTCCCTTCTTTAATTCACAGGCTTAACAAATTCACTTTTTAAAGACTGTGTAGTTTTATTTATAATAATTTCATCACTATCATCTACTTTAATGTCATAACTTTTTAATGCCCCATACTCTAACACTCCAATAAAATTTATTGAAGTTTTTAACGCTTGCTTATCACCTATAGCTTTTATTACTATCTTATCATTTGGATCTATTTGTCCAGCAGTTCCTACCCAAATCCAATTACCTGAATTTTTAATACCACTTTGAGGAGTAACTCTATAATCATTTACAGATATTGCCTCTGCCTTTACGTATCTAAGAGTATTAACTATATGCATTATTTCATCTTCACTAATAATTCTAGTTACATTTGAGTTATTTGATCCAAATATATTATTTTTAGAAGTAATAGTTATAGTTATCCCCGGCCCCTTAACGTCTACTAATCCTAAGTTCATTCTTGCATTATCAAGTTGTTTTTTTATTTCCGCTTCAACTTCGCCTTCCTTAGATGCAGTTTCTTCTAATTGTTTTAATTCCTCTGATAAGCTACTATTTGATTTAATTAATTCTTCTTTTTCTTTCTTTAAAGCCTCTATTTCAGCATTTATATTTAAATTTTGTGATTCTATATTACTCTTATTTCTTTCATTTAACAGCTTAAATTGATGTGCAAGTAAAAACCCAAGAAACGCGCAAACAATAGCAATAAATATTTGTGATGTTGCTCTTTTCATATAGTTTCCCCCTTATCTAGTTAATTTGCTTTATAACTGGTGGTCCATTAAAACTCATATCAATATAACCTTTTGAAATAACTCCTTGTTCAATAGCGTTAAGTGCTAAATTCATTTTATCTATTAAGTCACTGCTATCTCCAATCATTATTTCTACATTTTGAATATAACAAACTATATTGTTCAAATCTTCAATATCTATTTGAGAAAAAACATATTCTTGTGGCATAGCTTCTATTATGTTATAAAATTTTTCTAGCGTATCTGGAATATTTACATCATCTGATATCTTATCTCCAACAACTTTACCAGATAAATCAATTCCTATTAACTTAATTAAATTTCTATCATCCATTGCAGCTAATTCTTCAACTACTACCCCTTCATTATTAATAGCTTTTATTTTTCCATCACTTTCAAAATAATATGCAATTTTATTTTCTTTTATATTTATATTTAAAGAATTTATTCCTTTTTTATTAACCTTTATTTCTTTTATATATGGATTTTCTCTTAACTCTTTTTCTATTTCGTTATAATCTATAGTAAATATATTTTGACCTATATGATATTTTAATTTTTCTTGTAAACTATCATTAGATAATGTAACTAATCCACTTATATTTATTTTCTTTAGATTGAAAATTGGAGATTTATATATGAATATTATAATACCGATTATAATAACAAATAATCCTAATATTAATCTCTTAAATATTTTATTTCTCTTTTTTCTTCTTATAAATTTATTCGACTTATTCTTCATAATTCCCCTACTTTTACATAATATAATGACATAATATAATAATATCACTTTCTGGGTATTTTTTCATTATTATTTTTACTAAATTTAAATTTTTTATAATAATTTAATATTTTTTTAATTTTTTAATACCTAAAAAGGGATTATAGATTTACCTCTTTATTATATAATTTATAATTTATAATTTATTTATATAGATTAACTTAAAAGTGAAGTAAGAAAAATTTAAAGTAACATATCTACTTAAAAAGTATTAAATTTACAAATTCCTTATATAATATCAGTTTGAAACACGTTAAATTTCAACTAACTAAAAAAGAGTAAGAATTTTAATATCCTACTCTTTCCTTATTATATAGTTATACTTCTTTTCCTTGTACTTGCCTTGATATGTTCAAAAGTATTCCCATTGCCATCATGTTTATTACTAACGATGTTCCACCATAACTAATAAAAGGCATTGGTACACCAGTTACAGGCATTGATCCTGTTACAACCGCAATATTAATAATTGCTTGAACCGCAATTATAGATGTTATTCCTATGGATAAAAGTGTTCCATAAGTATCCTTAGCTTTCATAGCAACTTTAATTCCCCTCCAAACAAAGAATACAAATAAAGCAACTATAAATAAACATCCAATTAATCCAAGTTCTTCTCCTATAATAGAGAAAATAAAATCATTATGTGGTTCTGGCATATATAAAGTTTTTTGTCTTGACTGTCCAAGACCAAGTCCTGTTATTCCTCCAGCTCCTAGGGCGTAAAATGATTGAATTAATTGATAACCATCTCCAGCTGGATCTTTCCATGGATTTAAAAAGTTAAGCATTCTTGCTCTTCTATAATCTTCTCCAAATATAAAAAACATAACTGCAACTAATAATACTGGGGCAACTTTTCCAAATAAATCTTGGATTCTTCCACCTGCTACAAATAACATTATAAATGTAACTATCATTATAATAGCTGCTATACTTAAGTTTTTTTCTAATAATATCATACCTGCAAAAAAACCTGATACTCCTAAATACGGTACTATACCAGTCCAGAACTTTTTAACTCCATCTCCCTTTAAGTCTAAGCTCATTGCTAAAAATAAAACTACTACATATTTAGTTAGCTCAGACGGCTGAAAAGATAACGGTCCAAGTTGTATCCATCTCTTTGCTCCATTTACTGCTGGAAAGAAAAATACTGCTACTAGTAATGGTATAGTCACAATTAAAAGATGAGGAGTAATTTTTTTCAGCTTATGGTAATCTAAGTTAGCCATAATTCCCATAACAGCTAACCCACTAATAGCCCAAATCAATTGCTTTTTTAAATATACCATGCTATCACCCTCTTTAAACATAGCATAATATGAACTTGCTGAATATATCATAATTACTCCTATTGCTAATAGCAATATAACAGCATAAAATATACCATAGTCAATTTCGCCCATTTTTACTTTGGGCCTTTTTTCTCTCATAAAAACTCCTCCAATCTAGTGATTAAAGGGCTATAAATCCTATAAAGCATAATATTACAGTTATTATAGAAAAAACTGTAACTATTTTTGTTTCACTCCATCCTACTTGCTCAAAATGATGATGAATTGGTGCCATTTTAAATAATCTTTTTCCTCTTAACTTATATGATGAAACTTGTAAAATTACTGATAAAGTTTCAAATACATAAATTCCACCAACAATAACTAATATTAAAGGCAGTTCTAAAACTAATGCAATAGTTGCTATTGCACCTCCAATTGCTAAAGATCCAGTGTCACCCATAAATACTTTTGCAGGATATGCATTAAACTTTAAAAATCCTAACAATCCTCCTGCTAATACAATTGAAAATACTGCTAATGATTCATGCTTCATTGTAAATGCTATAACTGCAAAAAATGTTAACACTAAAACACTAACTGTAGATGCTAATCCATCTAATCCATCTGTTAAATTTACTGCATTTGTTGCACCAGCATAATACACTATTACAAAAGGAATATAAAGAATTCCAAGTGGAATTTTTGTATCTATAAATGGTATTCTTAAAGCAGTTCCTAAATTAACATATCCATATACTGCAATTGCAGTTGAAAAAATGATTAATAGCAACATTTTTTGCCATGCTTTTAAACCTTCATTTTGTTTCTTTATAATTTTTAGGATATCATCTAAAAATCCTATAAATCCAAAGGCAAGTAATGAATATAGTGCAATCATTGCTTCATCTGTAGGACTAAATCTCATTACCACCATAACTATTGCTGTTGAAATTATAAATATAATTCCTCCTATAGTTGGAGTTCCTGCTTTTTTTAGATGGCTTTGAGGCCCTTCTTTTCTTATATTTTGACCAAACTTTAATCTTCTAAGCATTGGTATTGTTATAGGACCTAGTATTAATGATACTATAAACGCTAGTACTAATCCTATTGTTAAGTTCGACGTAAATATGTCTATTAATTTATCCCCCATTGTACCTGCCTATAAAGGCAGTTCACCTCCTTCGTTATATTGAGACTTCTTCTAATGAACTAACTATATCTTCAAACTTCATACCTCTTGAAGCCTTTACTAAAACTACATCATTTTCTTTAATTATCGTATCTAATTTATCTATACATTCTTCTTTTGTAGCAAAAGTAATGATATTTTCTCCTGTAAATCCCTTTTTAAAATAATCTTTGTATTCTCCTACTGCTATTAATAAATCAACTTTAGTTAAAGCATAGTTTCCTACTTCAATATGTGACTTTACAGCTTCTTCTCCTAATTCATTCATAGTCCCAAGTATAGCTATTTTTCTTCCTGTTTTATAACTACTAAGTACATCCATTGAAGATTTCATTGAATCTGGACTAGCATTATAACAATCATTTATAATTGTTATTTTATTTCTTTTAATAACTTGTAGCCTCATTGATGTAGCTTCTAAATTTTTTATACCTTTTTTCATTTCATCAAAAGTAACATTTAATTTTTTAGCCACTTCTACTGCAAGCATAGAATTTAATATATTATGTTTGCCAGCCATAGGTATTGTAAATATACTTTCTTCATTTTTATCTTTAACTGTAAATGTTGTTTTGTCCTCCTCTAGTATAATATTAAATGCATAAACATCATATTCATGATTATATCCAATTTTTAGAATTTCAAAACACTTGTCTTTTATTTTTAATAAGTTTTCATCTTCACCATTTATTATAAGAGTATTTGTTTCATCAAAATAATTAAATATCTCACTCTTAGCTTTTAATATATTTTCTTGAGTTTTTAGGTTTTCTATATGAGATAATCCTATATTGGTTATAACAGCTATATCTGGTCTTGCACAATTTGCAAGAACATCTATTTCTCCTAAGTTACTCATTCCCATTTCTAAAACTGCTACATCTATAGAACTATCAAGTTCTAAAATCATTAGCGGTAAGCCTATTTGATTATTAAAGTTTCCTTTTGTTTTAAAAACCTTATATTTCTCACTTAAAAAAGCAGCAATCAAATCCTTTGTAGATGTTTTTCCACATGATCCAGTAACTCCTATAACTTTTAAGCCTAGTTTTTTTCTATAGTAATTGGCAAGGTTTAATAGGGCTTTTTCAGTATCTTCAACTTTAATTACTGTTTGTAGATTATCTGTATTATTTAAATCAAATAATATTTCATCAACTATTGCTATAGAAGCTCCTTTTGAAAAAGCTTCTATAACAAATTTATTTCCATTAAATCTTTCGCCGTTTATAGCAAAATAAATATTGTTCTTTTCTATTTTTCTAGTATCAATACAAACACTATTGAAATCAGTTTTTCCTTTAACTATTAATTCACCATTCATGGCTTCTAAAAGTTCGTTTAAAGATAATTCCAATTTATCCACCTCTAATTATTTCTTTTTACTTATTAAAATTTCATCTACTACTTCTCTTTCATCAAAATGAATTACACCTTCATTTGTGATTTGATAATTTTCATGTCCTTTACCAGCTAAAACAACTACGTCTCCTTCTTCAGCCATACCTAAAGCAAGCTTAATTGCTTCAACTCTATTTTCAATTGCTAAATAATTTGACTTTGTAATGCCTGCAACTATTTCTTTTATAATTGCCATTGGATCTTCTTCTCTTGGATTGTCCGATGTAATTATAGCTAAATCTGCAAGTTCTGTTCCAATCCTTCCAAGCTCAGCTCTCTTTACCTTATCTCTATCTCCACCACATCCATATACAGCTATTAATCTATTTTTAGTAAATCCCTTTAATGTTTCTAAGATATTTTTTAACCCATCAGGAGTATGCGCAAAATCTATTATTATGTCATAAGGTATGTCATATTTATAACCTATTCTTTCGCATCTACCTGGTACAACAACATCTAATAATCCTTTCCTTATTGACTCATTGCTAATTCCTAAAATACTCATTGCGCCTACTGCACCTAAAGCATTATATACATTATACTCTCCTGGTAAGACTGAATTAAATTCTTCCCCATTTATCTTAAAATGTATATCTCCTTCTTTTAACATAAGATCTGATGCTTTAAAGTCACTATTATTATTTATTGAATAAGTTTTAATTTCCTTATTTTCTAATTTTTCAACATCTTTCAACACTCTATATCCATAATCATCATCAACATTTATTACGCTAGCCTTACTTCTTTCAAACAATTTAAATTTTGCATTGTAATAATTATCAAAAGATTTGTGGAAATCTAAATGATCTCTAGTTAGATTAGTGAATATTCCCACCTCAAATTCACAACCATAAACTCTATCTAATTGTAATGAATGTGATGAAACTTCCATAACACAATACTCACAATTTGCATCTACCATATCCTTAAATAATTTTTGAAGTTCTAATGATTCAGGAGTAGTTCTTTCAGATTTAAGCTTATTTTCTCCAATATAATTAGCTATTGTTCCAACAAGACCTACTTTCTTCCCTGCTTTCTCAAGCATTGATTTTAGTAAATACACTGTTGTTGTTTTACCATTTGTACCTGTAACACCTATTAATTTTAAAGATTTTGTTGGATGACCATAATAGTTTGCTGACATTGTAGCAAGGGCTTTTCTTCCTTCATTAACAAGAAGAACTGTTACTCCTTCACTTTTTATATCTATTTTTTTCTCACATAGTACTACCTTAGCACCAGCTTCTATAGCTTTATTTGCATAGTCATGTCCATCAACTTCGAAACCTGTAAGACACACGAACAAGTCACCTTCATTTACTTTTCTACTATCATATTGAATGTGATTTACTTCTTTTTCTACTGTTCCTTCTAATAATTCATAATCTACTCCCTTTAATAAATCTAATAACTTCATTTCACCATCTCCTTAATATTCTAAAAAGAACTCCCTATGTCTTTTGTATAAAAATTTAGCATGTGAGTGTCCCACATGCTAATGTAAAGGGATATTCTAAATTAATCTCCATATTCTTCGTTTAATACAAGTTTTACATTCGTTCCTTTTATTATCATTTCACCCTTTGGAATACTTTGCTTAACTATTGCGCCTTCACCTTCAAATGTATAATTTATACCTAAATCATTTAAAATTTTAGATGCAGACTCTAAGGAGTACCCCCTTAAATCAGGCATAACGACATTTTTATTATAAGACTCTGAATCTCCTGTGTCTATATTAATCTTAGAATTTTCTTTAACTGTGTATCCTGGGTAAGGCTTCACACTTGTTATTATAGACCCATTTCCTTCAATATTATACTCTAAATTATATTCTTTCAATATTTTTTTTGCTTCATCTATTTTAAGTCCTCTTATTTCAGGAATAACTACTTCCTTCACAATACTATCTATATCATCCTTTGATATTTCTGAGCTCATATAATTAAATATATCTGTAAACAGCTCATTTGCAAGTGGAGCTACTATTTGTCCCGCATAATAAGTACCTGTACCAGGCTCATCAATAGAAATAAACACCGAAACTTGCGGATTATCAGCTGGTGCAAATCCAGCTAAGGAAGATATATATTTTCCCGATTCGTATCCACCACCATTTGGATTAACTTTTTGAGCTGTTCCTGTTTTAGCCGCAATATGATATCCTTCAACGTAAGCCTTGCTTGAACCTCCATATGAAACTACTCTTTCTAAATAATCTCTTAAAATAGCAGTATTTTCTTCACTTAAAACTTCTGTTACTTTTGGTTCAAATGTTTTATCAACAACGACATTTCCATTTTCATCTTTAGAAGTAACCTCTTTCATTATATGAGGTTGGATTAGCTTTCCACCATTTACAATGCTATTAAATGCTGTCATATATTGAATTGCATTTACAGTGTTTGTTTGACCAAATGAAATTGTCGCAAGGTCAGCTTCATTGATATTTTCTGTTTTTTTAACAATTCCTTTTGCTTCCCCTGGCAAGTCAACTCCACTAACTTTACCAAATCCCAATTTAGCTATATAATCATTTAACTTTTCTTTTCCAATTCTCTTACCAATTTCCATAAATCCAACGTTACATGAGTTTTGAAGTATTTCTGGTAATATTTGTGTGCCATGTCCTGATGTTTTCCAACATTTAATTGTATGAGGCCCAACCTTTAAACTTCCGTTACAAGTAAATGTATCTGACTCCTTAACAAGACCTTCTTCTAAGTTTCCAATCATAGTTACAACCTTAAAAATTGATCCCGGCTCAAAAGTATCGTTGACTAAATGATTTCTCCACATTTTTTGAACTTTTTCTCCTGTAGTTGAACCCTCATAATTTTCTGCACCTTCATATGGGGTATTCGGATCAAAATCAGGTTTGTTTACCATTGCTAATATTTCACCGTTGCTTGGATTCATTATAATTATAGAAACTTGCTTTGCCTCATTATCTTTATAACCTTTTTCAGCTATTTTTTCAGCAAATGACTGTAAATTAGCATCTATTGTTAATGTAACATCTTTTCCATCTATTGGAGCTGTAAATTTAGATATTGTATATGGTAATTGATCATTATATTTATCTAATTCTGAAATACGTAATCCAGGAGTACCTGATAAATAATCATTATACTGTAACTCTACTCCAGTTAAGCCTTGACCATCAATATTAGTACTGCCTAAAACATGAGCTAAAAAGTTTCCATTTGGATAATATCTTTTTGTATCTGGAGATACTATCACTCCCGGTATGTTTAAATCCTTAACTTTATCTGCCTGTTCTTTTTCTATTCTCCTAACTAATGTTGCTGCCCCAGCATCAGCTCCACTTGGAAGCTTTGTATTTAGCTTTTTAAGAACTTTTTCTACATCCATTTCTAATGCTTCTGCTATTTTAGGAGCTATAGAATCATTAGTTAAATTTTCTTTCCTTAAATGTGACCTTATTGAGTTTAAGTCAAAATCTACTCTATAAACATTTGCAGATACTGCAAGTTCTACTCCATTTCTATCAAGTATTCTACCTCTTCTTGCATCAATTTTAACTTCACTTGTCCACTGTTCTTCAGCTCTTGCCGAGTATTCTCCTCTTTTGACTATCATTATGTAGGACAGTCTGATTATTAAAAGAGAAAATAAACACGTTAATGCGGTAAGCGCTAATGATATTCTTTTTTTCATTAGCGCTTTATCTCTATAATTCTTCTTATTCACATCAATGCCTCCATGTAATTTTTTTAAAAACATGTCGAGTGTAAACTTAACACTCTTTATCTTGGCAAGTGTACTATTTTATAACTTATGTTTATTCCCCTAAGTTAGCAAAAAAGTTTTTAGTTAAATCCACTTCTACTGAATCATTTTTCTCTGGAATTTTCATTCCAGATTCATTAGCTATATCCTTTATATCTGCTAGTGATGAATATCTTAATAAGTTTACCCTTAATGCCTCTCCTTCTGCAGTAGCAGTCTTTATTTCACTTTTTACTTTTGAAAGATCATTTTGCATCCTATAAACTTTACCATCCCTTGCAATAGTGCTAACACCTAAAATTAAAGCAATACAAGATACTTGCAATATACTTTTTACAGTAGCCTTCTTTGCTGCCTTTTCTTTTCTTTGTAGTTCTCTTTGTCTTCTTTCTTGCTTTTCTCTTTCTATTCTCTTGTCTATCTCATTATACTTTCTCTTTGGAGTTAATACTGTATTACCCCTTATATAATCATATTCTCTCTCAACCATTTTATTACATCCCCCATACATTTTACTTAACTTTTTTTAAATTCTCTCTATAACCCTTAATTTAGCACTTCTACTTCTAGGATTTTCTTCTACTTCTTCTTTTGATGGCTCAATAGCCTTTCTACTAATTAATTTAACTTTCGCTTTGCCACCACAAACACAAATTGGAAATTCTTTTGGACAAGTACATGATGTTGCTAATTCCTTAAATTTAAGCTTAACTATTCTATCCTCTAAAGAATGGAAAGTTATTATAGCCATTCTCCCACCCTTATTTAATCTATTTACGCCATCTTCAATTGCCTTATTTAATATAGATAATTCACTATTCACTTCTATTCTAATAGCTTGAAAAGTTCTTTTTGCTGGATGTGGTCCTTCTCTTCTAGCCTTAGCAGGTATAGCAGCTTTTATTATTTCTACTAACTCTAAGGTAGTTTCTATTGGTTTATTTTCTCTGTTTTCTACTATAAATCTTGCGATTCTTTTAGCAAATTTTTCTTCACCATAATCTCTAATTATTCTATAAATTTCTTCCTCTTCATATTCATTTATAACTTCATATGCAGATAAAGAACTTTCTCTATTCATTCTCATATCTAAAGGGGCATCTTGCATATAGCTAAATCCTCTATCACCTTCATCTAATTGATAAGATGACACACCAAGGTCCATAAGCATTCCATCTATTTTTTCTATTTCTAAGTTATTTAAAACTGAATCAATATTATAAAAATTACTATGGACAAACTTTACATTTGCAAAATCTTGTAACCTTTCCCCTGCTGCTTTAAGTGCATCTTTATCTTGATCTACACCTATTAAAGTTCCATCTTTTGATAGCCTTTTTAATATTTCTAAAGAATGTCCCCCTCCTCCAAGTGTTCCATCAACATATATTCCATCTTCTTTAATATTTAATCCCTCTATGCACTCATTTAAAAGTACCGATACATGTTTAAATTCCATAATATTACTCCTTATATTCCTAAATCGCTCATTTTTTCAGCAATAGAATCAAAATCTATATCTGATTCATTATATTCTTGCCATTTTTCCTTACCCCAAATCTCAACTCTAGTTAATACTCCTATACTTACTATTTCCTTTTCTATACATGCATATTCCTTTAAATTTTGAGGAATTAAGCCTCTTCCTTGTTTGTCAACTTCAACTTCACAGGCACCTGAAAAAAAGAATCTAACAAATGCTCTTGCATCCTTATTTGTAAGTGGTAAAGATTTTAATTTAACTTCTAGAGCTCTCCATTCTTCCATTGGATACGCGTAAAGACACCCATCTAAGCCTTTAGTAATAACAAAATTATTACCTAACCCTTCTCTTAGCTTTACAGGGACTATCATTCTATTTTTAGCATCTATCGCATGTTGATATTCTCCTATAAACATCTTTACCCCTACCTCATAATACTAATAATATATTTGCTCCACTTTTAACCACTTTTAACCACTCTATAGTATTATTTTATAGAATTTCAACCAATTCTTCAAGGTTTATTTGATTTTTTAAGAATTTATTTTACATAATTAATAAAAAGTTATAAAATTTGTAATTATTAATTTCAAAAATAAAAAAGGCTGATTCAAAATCAGCCTTTTTTAAAGAAGTAATTAAACATTAAATCTAAAGTTTACTACATCTCCATCTTTCATAACATATTCTTTACCTTCTAATCTATAAAGTCCCTTTTCCTTAGCTGCTGCTTCTGAACCACATTCTACTAAATCATTATATGAAACTATTTCTGCTCTAATAAATCCTCTTTCTATATCTGAATGTATCTTACCAGCTGCTTGTGGAGCTTTTGTTCCTTCTTTTATAGTCCAAGCTCTTACTTCTTGAACTCCTGCTGTTAAATAGCTTATTAAACCTAATAATTTATAACTAGCTCTTATAAGCTTATCTAATCCTGATTCTGTTAAGCCATATTCACTTAACATTTCTTGTTTTTCTTCATCTTCTAAACCTGATAGTTCTTCTTCTAGTTTTGCACAAACAACAACAACTTCAGAGTTTTCACTTTCTGCATGTGCTCTTACTTTTTGAACATACTCATTATTTGTATTCCCTTCCATCATATCATCTTCTGATATATTACATGCATAAAGAACTGGTTTTGAAGTTATTAAGAATAATCCTTTTATTAACTCTTCTTCCTCTTCTGTTACTTCTAATGTTCTTATAGGTAAGTTTTTTTCTAAGTGAGTTTTAACCTTTTCCATTAAAGCATATTCTTCCTTAGCCTTTTTATCTCCAGATCTAACTTGCTTAATTGATCTTTCCATTCTTCTTTCTAGGACTTCTAAATCAGCAAATATAAGTTCTAAATTTATAGTTTCTATATCTCTAATTGGATCAACTGAACCTTCAACGTGTACAACATTTCCATCATCAAAACATCTTACAACATGAACTATTGCAGAAACTTCTCTTATATGAGATAAAAACTTATTTCCTAACCCTTCACCTTTAGAAGCACCTTTAACAAGCCCTGCTATATCATAAAATTCAACTGCAGTATAAACTTTCTTCTTAGTGTTATACATTTTTTCTAAAACATCTAATCTTTTATCTGGTACACTAACTACTCCAACATTTGGTTCTATAGTACAAAAAGGATAGTTTGCTGACTCTGCTCCAGCTTTTGTAATTGCATTAAATAAAGTACTTTTACCTACGTTTGGTAAACCAACTATTCCTAAATTCATCTATGTACATTCCTTTCTTCTCTTAAATCATATCCTTAAAATTATACTCTACAATATTAATTATTTCAATATATATAAGTTATAATGAAAATTTATAAGTAATGAAAAAATATAAATAATTGCTAGCATTATATAAGTTATAAAGAATTTTAATAATAAAAGAATTAATAATTAAAAAATTAAAGAGTAAAAACTCAAGGAATTTTTGAATTAGATATGAGTTTCATAAATTTAATTTTGAGTTTTATTTATCAAAACATCATTACTTTTTCAATTTTTATTCTTTTACCTTTTCATTAAATATTATTTTATAGACAAGATTTCATATTCTAAAATAATGTTACTTATATATATTATTAACTAAAACATATATAATCGGCAATTAATAGCATTTATACATTGTATTTCTATGTGTAAAAGAATTTTTTTAGATAAAAATAAACTTATATAAGTTGTAGTTAAAAATTCTATTTTTTAAGCAACTTATAAAAATAGATATTATTTATAAAAAGGTGGTGAACTAATGAAAAAAGTAAATATTTTTGCTACTTTTCTACTATCTTTAATTATTATCTTTACTTTTTCTTTTATACCTACAAATGCTCTAGCATCTGATGATTTAGAGCTAAATTGGTATTTTGTAAATAGAGAAAAAGGTAAAACTCCAGAACCTCCAAAAGAATCTGCTGACTTCTTTAGTGACTTTGGAGCCTATTATGTAGGTGATACAAACTCTAAAGTATTATATTTAACTTTTGATGAGGGTTATGAAAATGGTAATACCCCTAAAATTTTAGATATTTTAAAAGATGAACAAGTTCCTGCTGCATTTTTTGTAGTTAAGCCTTATATAAAGGAACAACCTGAAATAGTTAAAAGAATGGTAGATGAAGGACATTTAGTTTGTAATCATACATCTCATCATCCATCAATGGCTAGTATTCTAGATACTGAAAAATTTAAAAAAGAATTTACTGAAGTAGAAGAAGAATTTAAAGCATTAACATCACAAGATATGCCTAAATTTTTTAGACCTCCAATGGGGAAATATTCTAAAAATTCTTTAAAGAAAACTCAAGATTTAGAATATAAAACAATTTTTTGGAGCTTTGCGTATAAGGATTGGCTTGTTGATAATCAACCTGAAGAATCGGCTGCAATAAAAAAGATAGTAAATGGAGCTCATCCAGGCTCTATAATGTTGTTACATGCAGTATCTGATACAAATACAAAGATATTAAAAACTGTAATTCAAGAACTTAAAGCTCAAGGTTATGAATTTAAATCTTTAAATGAATTACCTTAAAAAAATATAGTCTCTTTTGAGACTATATTTTTTTAGGATATATTATATTTTCAACTTCATTCATTAAATTACATTTTTTCACATAAGAAATATTAAGGATACTCTTACATTTATTTTCTATTTCTTCACAAAATTCTTCTTCCTTTAAAAAGTTCAAATTAACTTTTACATTAATTATTGAACTTTCTATTGCTGAGTGTAATAAAACAGTTGCAACACCAGCATCAGAAATCAAATTTTTATTACCATGTTTAATTGCAAATTCAATATTATCATAAAACTTAATACACTCTTCTGCTAATAATAACGGTGTTTTCATTGCTTTCATGGTGTTTTCTTTAATTTTTTCTTTCCTTATTATATTTTCCTCTTCATTATTCTTAGGTAATTTATAGCTATCCATTAAACTTAAAAAATCATCTCTATCTTGTTCCATGAAATTTTGAGCTTTCTTAATAAACTCTTTAGCTTCTTCTTGTAGTTTAACCATCTTATTTTTTTCATTGTCACTTAATTTTTCAAAAACCTTTTTACCTATTGTTAATGAATAAACCATAGAGTTTAAACTACTAGATAACGCCGCTACTAATGCAGCAGTACTTCCACCTCCTGGAGAAGGCGCATCTGAAGATAATTCTAATATAAATTTATCTACAGTATAATCTTTAAACAACATAATTAACTTCTCCTATCTAATACTAAATTATAAATTTCTAGTATTTCATTTGTTATTTTTTCTTTAGAGAATTTTTCTATACAGTCTATTCTTATATCTTCTGCATTATAAGAATTACTATTTTCCATTATATATTTCATTGCATTCCCTAATTCATCAACATCGTCAACTTTAACAATCAATCCATTTTTAGAATTTATAATATCTTCAGCACCACCATTATAAGTTCCTATTATTGGTTTGCCTGATGCTAAAGCTTCAATATAAACAACTCCAAATGTTTCGTATCTTGAGGCTAATACAAAAGAATCACATATACTCATATAATGCGAAACTTCTTTCCTAGACAGAGCGCCCAAAAATTCTACTTGATTTTTTATTTCCAACTCTTCGCATAGTTTAATTAAAAAATCCTTTTGACTTCCATCTCCACCTATTAGAAGTTTAGAATCAGTTTCCTTTAGGTATTTAGCATATGATCTTATAAGAGTATCCATCCCTTTTTCACCTTCCAAAAATGCTAAAGATAAGAAAGTGAAATTTTTATTTTTATTTTTACTTATATAGAAATTTTCTATAGGTATTAAGTTATGTATAACCTTTATATCTTTCCTTCCACAAAATTTTGATATTTCTTTCTTTAGCCCATTACCAACAGCTATTAATTCATCTGCTTCTAAATAAGATTCTTTTATTAAAGGTTTATAACTTTCTTTTATATATATTGCTTTCTCCAAAGAAGAATGTTCGGTTATTATTAATGGTATATTATACTTTTTTGAAATATAATTAGCACTTATTCCTGCCCAAAATGAAGATTGGCAATGTATTAAATCTACTTTACCTTCTTTTTTCACTACTTCCTTATATAACTTCTCTAATCTCCTATTAAATACTTTAAACATCATAGGATTCTTAGGAAGATAATTAAAATTTTTATATCTATATGTTTTTAAGCCTTCTTCAACACTATAATTTAACCCTATTTTTTCTTTTACCTTAAAAGCTAATGTTAATGGCCAAATCTCATTATAAGCAATAGTAATTTTTATTCCACGTTCCTTAAGTGCTATCGCTTGTTCTTTAAAAAAGCTTCCATGCACGGGGTTTCTTTTATTATGATACCACGACGGTATAAACATAACATGCATAACTACTCCCCCTTCAAAATGGAATTTAATCTTTTAGATATATTTTCCCACTCATACTCTTTAATTGGATTTGATTTGCTTCCCATTAAAATCTTTTGTGATAATTCAGAAATACTTTTATAAATCTCTTGTTCATTATTTAAAGCTATACTACACTTATCTAAATTATTTACTACATCAGTTATAGGATCATTTTTATCACCTAAAACAACTAGAACATATCCATTACAGCCAAAGTAATCATATATTTTAGCTGGTATTTGCTTTGAATTTTTATTGCCAAAAAGCAATAATATATCAGCATTAACCATATATGCTAGTGCTTCTCTATAAGGTATTCTATTTGATACTTTCACATTACTTATACTTGATAATTCATTTTTAATATTTTCATCGTCTATATTTCCAAAGAAAAGTATATTTAAACTTTCATATAGCTTATTATTTTCCACTTTAAGTTTATTTATAACTTTAATAAATGGTCTAACATCCCTAAGCTTTGAAAAGATTTCTCCAGTATAAACTATATTTATCTTCTTCTTATCAATTAATTTTGGATTTTCCTTTTCTTTTATATCTGAATATATTTTTTCATCATAGCCTCTTGTTATAATGTAAGTATCTTCTTTTTTTATGTTATAGGTTTCTATATAATCATCCCTATTAGCATTTGTAACAAAAATATATTTATCAGCTAAAGAAATTATATTTCTTTCATAATTTTCCTCAAAATTTCTTCTTATTGAACCAGATCCTTCTCTAGTAGAATCTTTAAGCCAAGGATCACTCCAATATGTTATCCATTTAAGACTAGGAAATTTCTTCTTAATTTTATATGCACATATATGACTAGATGGAGGTTCATGCATAGAAAACATAACATCAAATCTTTCTTTTTTCATAAGCTCAATGCCATATTTACTTGCTCGAAAAGCCCAATATAAATACATATCTGGCACTGCAAGTATCTTTTTCACCTTTCTTAAAGCACCTTTAACTTTAATATTTCCTAAACTAGCATTAACAACTGCTGTTTCTTGAGTTTTTCTTGGCATTATTGCTTCAAATAACTTTCCACCTGAAATTATATGTAATTTAATTCTCTTATCTAACATATTAAATATATGTTCATCATAATAAATTGAATTTGAAGGAAAGTTTACAGTTAATAAATGAATAGTATTCTCTTTAATTTTTGCTAAATTATTTAAATATTGAAGAGTTTCAATCGATGCTGAGTTGTTAATTAATGGTGAATAACATGCAATAAATAATATTTTCATTTTATTAATTTAAACCTCCTTCTTAACTTTTCCTTTTATCATATTTAAAGCCTCATCAAATTCTTCTATTTTTAAAATTTTACACATAATCATAAATAATATTGCTCCAAAGCTTCCGTCAATTAAAATAATAATAAAAGGACTTTCTATTCCTAATAAATTATTTACAAAATAAAGAATTAAAATCATTAATGATGAGCTTAGTATAACTTTGCTAATCTTTATAATAACTTCTTTTACATTAAAGTTTCCAACTAACTTTCTAGTTGAATTTAATAATAATAAAGCTATTACTAAAGATGATACAGATGTAGCTATCGCTATCCCCAGCACCCCTATGTATTTAGATAAAATTATACTTAAAAGTATATTTATAACAACACCTATTATTCCATTAATGGTAGTAAGTTTTGTTTTTTTCATTGAAAATAATGAAGAATTTAAAATATCTCTTATTCCTGCAAAAGGTAGTTGCAAGGAATATCCAAGCAATGCCATAGAAGTTAAAATAACAGCACTTGAATCAAATTTTCCTCTTTCATAAAATACTGCAACTATTTCTTTACTTAAAAATAGCATTCCAAAAGTTATAGGAATTAAAAATAAGCATATTATTACTATTGATTTAGTTAAATATTTTATAAATCCAGTATTATCTCCAGCATTCAATCTATTTGCCATTAAAGGATAAACTACTGATACTATTGATGTTGTTATTGCTGTATTTGCAAATGTAACTATTCTTTGAGAGTATTCTAATGAGGCCATTGCACCTGTAGTTAATCCTGATGCCAAGCTTTTATCTACTAACATATTAATTGAATTTGCTCCAGCTCCAACTATAACTGGAAGTATTAAAATCATCATATTTCTAAGCTTTTCATCTTTCAAATCTATATATAACTTTAATTTATAACCTTGCTTATATAAAGATGGGATTTGAACTAATACTCTTAATAAATTTCCTAATATATTTGCAATAGTTAATCCTATAATACTTACCTCTCCAAAAAAAGCTAAATAAACTATTATTGGAAGATTAAAAAACAATCCTAATATTGATGGGACAATAAAATCTTCACACACTTGTAGTATTGATAAAAAACAAGCATTAACACATAATAAAACTATATTTATTAAAGTTATTCTAGTTAAAAATATAGTTAGCTCAATTTGCTCTATAGTGAACTTAGGCACAAAAATATTAACTATTTCCTTTGTAAATATTAATCCTAAGATAATTATAAATATTGATAATATACTTAAAATAGTAATAACATTATTTGAAAACTTAAACATCTCTTCTTTACTTTTATTATGTTTAATTTCACTTAACATTGGTATAAAGGTAGTTGATATTGCAAGCCCAACTATCATAAATACCGACTCAGGTATTGCAACTGAAGCAACATATATGTCATAAGAACCTTCTACCCCAAAGTGATATGCTGCTAACATATCCCTACCAAAACCTATTATTCTACTTAATAAAGTCATAGCCATTACTATAAAAGTTGCTTTAAAAATCTTATTTTTACTCATACTTCACCTTTTTATTTTTAGCAACAAGCAATAAAAACTTAGGAATACTTCCAAGTCTCTTTATCCTCCATGGCTCCTTTGAAACCCTATAGAGCCACTCTAATCCAAGTTTTATCATCCACTTAGGTGCTCTATTAACCTTTTCTGCAATCACATCAAAGCTTCCGCCAACTCCCATAAAGATTTTACATGGTAACTCTTCCATATATCTTACTATAAACTCTTCTTGTCTTGGACATCCCATAGCTACAAAAATCGCATATGGTTCTTTTTCTTTTATATCATTTAATATTTCATTTACTTTATCTATATCAAAAAAACCATTCCTATATCCAACAATGTTTATATTTGGATACTTAACCATTAAATTTGCAACACAAGCATTAAGATTTTCATCACTTGTTCCTAATAAATATATCCCTTTATTCTCCTTTGAACACTTTTTTATTATTCTTTTCATTAAATCTATTCCTGCTATTTTTTCTTCAACAGGAGTCTTTAAGTATTTAGCTGCAATTTGAAGGCCCACACCATCTGGTATTATAAATGCTTTATCACTTTTAAAGTTTTCTAATAATTCCTTATTATAAAGTCCTGTGTATAGCACTTCTGGATTTCCTGATATTATATGAACCTTATCAAGCTTATCAATATATTTTAAAGCATCTAGTAATTTATTTTTATATACTTTATATCCTAATACATTAATAAAATCATTATCTTTCATCTTTTCTCCTTAATAATACATAAGTAAAATTATTCATAATTATAATACCATATTTATCTAACTTACTAAAGTTAAAAATTGCGAAGCAATTTATTAGTGAAAAGTTAGGAGTGAAAGAGTGAAAAGCTTAGGATATTTTGCTACGCAAAATTTAATCTATAAGTGCAAAACACCTTTTATTCAAAAAAATCCTGTAAGGATTTTCTCCTTAACTTTTTCCCTATTAACTATTTCACTCTTCACTATTTTGCTTCGCAAAATATAACTATTTGTTTAACATCTTTTCTAAGTCTTTTACAATTTCATCTTCTGGATCTAATTTTTTAGCTATATCAAGATGCAATTTAGCTTCTTCTAAATTATTTAAATTTATATAGCACATAACAATATTTGTACATATTTCTACTTCTTTTGTAACTTCAAAAGCCTTCTTAAAGTATTTAATTGCACTTTCAAAGTCATTTATACACGCATAGTTTATTCCAAGCTCTACAACTACTTCATATATTCCACTTTCTCTTCCTAAACTTTCATTTAAATAATAAATAGCTTTTTCATAATTTTCAAGTTTTCTATAAGCAACACCTAAATAATAATAAACCAATGGATTATTTTCAAATTTTTCTAGTAATTCAAGTAATAATTTTACTGTTTTAACTGGATCGTCTTTTAAATGTTCTATTGCAATTTCATAATTTGATATATTAGTTATATCATCAATTAATATACTTACCTCTTCTGTTTTTTTACCACCATTATTTAAATACTCATTAATTGCAACATTTGCTCCTTTAAAGTCCCCATCATCTTTTAATATCAAAGTCTTATAAAGATATGCTTCCGGGACTTTTAAAGAATTTTCTTCACAATATTCTATATCTTGCAATAAAATATCTTTAAAAGCACTATCCTTTTCTCTTAAATTTTCACCAACTAATAAAAGTTTTTTCATAACATCCATATCTTTTGAATATCTATAAAATCCTTTTAAAAGTAAATAAGCATCTATTAATTTCTCATCATTTATTTTTTTAGAAATTATACTTTTTATACAATTTTCTGTATCCTTAATATATGTTAATATAGTTTCATAATCTTCATTAAATCTTAAATTTTCATCTGCTCCTATTGCAAAAAACATTCCTTCTATAAAATAATATATAGGTAAATTTTTAATTTTAACTTCATTATTAACATTTGATGTTATATATTCTGGAGAAATAGGTAAATATAAATCTTTATTTTTAAAATCTACATAAGTAGGAATATGTACACTTTCTTTAAACCCCTCTTTATCCATTTCTAAAAATAATAACTTACCTAACTTTTCTTTAAATGCTGCATTATAATCCAATACAGATACCTCCTTAAAAATAGCTTTATTATAAATAATACTATATATTTTTAAAGCTTTCAAATAAGAAAGTTAATATCCAAAGTTTACTTACAGTAACTTGAAGTAATTTGATAAGTTTTTATTACACAGCTTTTTATTCATTCCAAATTAATGACTACGTACCCTTTAATAAAACTAGCCATTTTTAAACAAATATACTTATAATTTAAACTTGAAATTTTATATAAAGCACTTTCATATTTTATAAGTTTTAAGGTTATACTTTATTATATAAAATAAGGTAAGCTATTAACATAATAACTTACCCTACTATCATAACTATATAACTTTTTATATTTAATTTAACTTAGAATTGATTAAACTTACTACTTCATTTTTGAAACTTTCTAGTTTTTCTTCTGAATCTTTTAAGCTATTTCCCTTAACAGCAACATAAGCTTTCATTTTTGGCTCTGTTCCTGAAGGTCTTACTACAAACCATGCACCATTTTCTAAAACGAACTTTAGAACATTTGACTTTGGAAGATCTATTTCTTTTTTATCTCCACTGCTTATATTTTCTTCAGTTCCTAACTTATAATCATATTTTGTAACTACCTTAACTCCATTAACTTCCACAAGATTTTCATTTCTTAAAGAATCAATACACTTAGATATTTTTTCGCTTCCTTCTTTTCCTTTTAACTCAAATGATACTAGAGTTTCTTTAAAGTATCCATACTTTTCATATAACTCTACTAAACCATCATAAAGACTTTTTCCTTTTTCCTTATAGAATAAAGTCATTTCCGCTATTAGCATAGCTGCTATTACAGCATCTTTATCTCTAACAAAATCTCCTGCTAAATATCCATAACTTTCTTCAAATCCAAAAATATAAGTCTTATCTTTATTAACTTCAAATCCTTGAATCTTTTCACCAATATATTTAAATCCAGTTAATACTTCCATAAGCTCAATATTATATGCTTCAGCAATTTTCTTAGCACCATCTGTAGTTACTATAGTTTTAATTATAACTCCATCTTCTGGCAGCCTTCCTTCTTCTTTTAAAGCATCTAAAATATATTGAGTTAACAATAATCCTGTTTGATTTCCAGTTAATACTCTATATTCACCTTCACTATCTTTTACAACAACACCAATTCTATCTGCATCTGGGTCTGTTGCAAAAATAACATCTGGATTTTCAGTTTTAGCCATTTCTAATGCTAATTTAAATACTGCTGGTTCTTCTGGGTTTGGATATGATGCAGTTGGGAAGTTTCCATCTGGCATTTCTTGTTCTTTAACTACCGATACCCCAGTGTATCCAAGTTCATTAAGAATTCTTCTTACTGGCATGTTTCCTGATCCATGTATTGGAGTATATATAACCTTTAAATCACTAGCATTTTCTTTTACTAGTTCTTTTCTAATAGTTAAACCTTTTACTGAATCAATATAAGCTTTATCTACTTCTTCTCCAATATATTTTAGCAATCCTTTTGCTAAAGCTTCTTCCTCATCCACTGTATTTATCTTATCAAAACTATCTATTTTATTAACTTCACTTATTATTATGTTAGCTTTTTCATCAGTAACTTGACCACCAAACTCATCATAAACCTTATAACCGTTATACTCTTTAGGATTATGTGAAGCTGTAACAACAATACCACCAGTACAATTTAAATGTCTTACTGCAAAAGAAAGCATTGGAGTTGGTCTTAAACCTTCATACAAATACACATTGATATTATTTGCGCAAAGAGTTAAAGCTGCAGCTTTTGAAAACTCCTTTGACATATTTCTAGAATCATATGCTATTGCTACTGAAGGATTTTCAAATCTTGTATTTAAATAATTTGCAAATCCTTGAGTTGCTTTGGAAACAGTATATATATTCATTCTATTACTTCCTGCACCAATTACACCTCTAAGTCCACCTGTACCAAACTCAAGATCCTTATAAAATCTATCTTCAATTTCCTTTTCGTCCTTTATAGCTCTTAATTCATCTTTCATCTTTTCATCAACTATGTTTGATTCTAACCAATCATTATATTTTTCTCTATATAACATGCTACCCCTCCTAAAACTAATAATCAGGTAATATTATACACTAAAGAGTTTAATTATGGAATAAAAAAATGTAAAGGGATAACATATTGCATCTCTTTACATTTTTCAAGGTTATTTTTATTAATTTTTACTATTTTCTTCTGCTATTTCTTCCATATCATCACTTACAGTTTTTCTTTCGTAGCTCACTGAAGCAATTACAGTATTTAAATCATCAATTATTGAAAGTTCAGATGCTATTTCTAAATCTCCTACTCTATAGACATATCCATCATCACTTCTATTGATATTTATATCTACATGTTTTGGTAACGTATCCGCTGTACATTCTACTCTTATACTATCTTTCTCTTTTTGTAATACCATTCCTCTTTTACCTAAATGACCTTCGCCCACATAATGAATTGGTACAGAAGATACTATTTTTTGATTTTGTTCTAATTCTTCTAAGTCCAAATGAATTATTTTATGTGATACTGGATCTCTTTGAACATCTTTAATTAAAGCTTTATGAGCACATCCATTTAAATCGAAATCCAATACTCCATGCTCTCCATTTTTAGAAATTTCTCTACATAATTCTAATTCTCCAACCTCAAACATAAAATCATTTAAACTCTTACCATATAATATTCCTGGAACCTTTCCAGCTCTTCTTAGCTTCTTTGCATTGTTAGATATGTTTGAATCTCTCTTATTTAAGTTTAAGTTATTCACAGATAATTCCTCCTATTATTCAGCTTCTCTTCAAATATTGTTGTCAGAAAAACTATATTTTATTCAAATTTCACTATTTTACATATTTCTTTTAATTAAATTGAGTATTTTATTGCATAGTTTAAACTAATAAAATATAATATTATTGTTTGTATAAAACTTATTGGATAACCAATAATATTTATAAGAGAGAAGGTGTTCTAAATTGTATAAATTAAATCAAAATGAAACTCCTCTTTTTGATGCCCTTAAGGAGTATGTAGATAGAGACACGCTACCATTTCATGTTCCTGGACACAAAAAGGGAGTAGGTATAGATAAAGAATTTAAAAATTTTATAGGTGAAAATCCATTTAAAATAGATGTTACAGTATTTAAACTAGTTGATAGCTTACATCACCCTACTGGCCCTATAAAAAAAGCCCAAGAATTAGTAGCTGATGCTTATGAATCACATGCTTCATTTTTCTCAATTCACGGTACATCAGGTGCTATACAAGCTATGATCCTTGCAGTAGTAAATGATGGTGATAAAATAATCGTTCCTAGAAATGTACATAAATCAGTTACTTCTGGTATTATTTTAAGTGGCGCTGTTCCAGTTTTTATGGAACCTGAAATTGATAAGAAATTAGGAATTGCTCACGGTGTAACTCCTGAAACTGTTGAAAAAACTCTTAAAGAAAATCCAGATGCTAAAGCTGTATTAATTATAAATCCTACTTATTATGGTGTTGCAACCGACATAAAGAAAATTGCTGATATAGTCCATAGCTATGATATTCCATTAATAGTAGATGAAGCACATGGTCCTCATTTAGCATTTTCAGAAAAATTACCTATGTCAGCTTTAAAAGCTGGTGCTGATATTTGTGCTCAAAGTACACATAAAATAATAGGATCATTAACTCAAGGCTCTTTATTACATGTTAAAAGTAAATATGTAGATCCTAAAAGAGTTCAGCAAATTTTAAATTTAATGCAGACAACTTCTCCTTCATATATAATAATGGCATCTTTAGATTGTGCTAGAAGACAAATTGCATTAGAAGGAAAAGACTTACTTCAAAAAACAATAGAACTTTGCAAGTATACTAGGGCTGAAATAAATAAAATTCCTGGATTCTATTGCTTTGGAGAAGAAGTTCTAGGAAAGCCTGGTTCATATTCATTTGATCCTACAAAACTTACTATTTCTTCTAGAGAACTTGGAATAACAGGATTTGAACTTGATATGATCCTTGCAGATAAATATCATATTCAAATGGAATTATCTGATTTTTATAATGTTTTAGCGGTTGGCTCATTTGGAGATACTAAAGAAGGTATGGATAGATTACTATCTGCACTTAAAGAAATATCTAATGATTATTATGGTAAAAAGGAACCTGTTCAAGACTTTTTAGATATTCCTGCTATACCAACAAAAATACTTAATCCAAGAGAAGCTTTTTATAGTGATAAAATTTCAATTCCTTTAAATGAAAGCATAGGTAAAATTTCTGGTGAATTCTTACTTGCTTATCCTCCTGGAATTCCAGTACTTTGTCCTGGAGAGGAAATAACTCAAGAAGTTGTAGATTATGTTCATGATTTAAAAAGAGCTAATTTATATGTTCAAGGAACAGAAGATTTAACTGTAGAAAACATTAAAATTGTAAATAAATAGAACACCTATAAGTTTTATTTATTTACTATAAAATAAAAAAGAATATTTTATAGTTTCTATAAATAATAAAAAGGTAATTTGATAAATAAAATTGTCCTTGACATAAGGTCCATTTTAAAATCAAATTACCTTTTTATTATAATCCTAAATATTCTTCTAAAGTTAAGTCACTATCTTTAAAGTTTTTACTATGATCAACTCCAATATATCTAAAGTGCCATGACTCATGCATATATCCAGTTTTCCATTCCTTACCTTCCGGATATCTTAAAATAAATCCATATTTATAACTATTGTCTTTAAGCCATTTTGCTTCATCAGTATATTTAAAATCTTCTTCTGCCCAAAGTGATCTATCAACACCACCTATATCAAAAGCAAGCCCTGTTTGATGTTCACTAAATCCAGGTTTAGCAGAAAATGTATCTGTAGGATCTTGCCCATAATTCGATACATAATTCCAATATAGTCTATTTTGACTCCAATAACTTCTATAAGTTGAAAATGCATTTAAATAAATGCCTTCGTTAGCTGCATCTGCCTTCATATTTTCAAATGCTTGCCTTGCTTCTGCCCCTTCTCCTGGTGCAAAGCTATCAGGTAATCCAAACTCTTTATTTACAATTAAAATTCCATTTATATATTTAGGCTCCCTTACACTTGCATCTTCATTTGACTTTTCTTCATATGTCTCCTTTATACGTCTTTCATTGGCAACCTTTTTAGTTTCATTTATATAATTAATCAATGAATTTAATGTTTCTTTAGCTTGTTTATATTTTTTCTCACTAAATAATTGATTGTATTCATCAGCAAGTTCATTAACCTTATTCATTTCTTCTTCTGAAAAACCTTTTAGGTTGTCCTCATTTATATCATTAAACATATTTTCAAGCTCTATTTGATTTGATGCACTTAATTCATTTATTTTTGATTTTAAGTTTGAAATTAAGCTTTCTAACTCTTCAGTTATCCCTTGTGATAAATTCTTTTCAATATTTTCTATAAATTTATTAATTTCATTTATCTTTTCATCTGTAGTATATATATTGTTAAAACTCTCTTTGATAGATTTATAATCATTTATAGCTTCCATTTGAAGACTAAATCGCTCACTAGCTTCTGCTTCGGAGTGCAATAAACTAAAGTGTTTTATTTTAATAGGAGTATATAAAAACAATCCAATTATAACTCCCAAAATAGTTAACGAAATAATCCTTCGTTTTAACATTTTCCTTCTTCTGCTTGTTTTATGCTTTTTCAAAATCCACCCTCCATTACTTTTCAGCATTCATTAGTGCACATAAATTTAAATATAATTTATATTTTATAAATTTTCTACTCACTTAATAAAATCTTAATTTTTTCTCTTAAGTTTTTATCTAAAGAATATTCACTTAAATAGTATAACTTGCTATTTATATCAGCATCATTATTATCTAACGTAAAATATGTCATTGCTGCATCAATTCTTAAAGAATCATCAATTTTATCAATTGAAACAGTCCTTGGATCATCCTCTTCTATCATCATAATTTCTTCTAAGTTAATTACATTTTTGCCCATAGCTATTGCTTTAAGAAATTTCAAATGTCCTTTAGTAAATCTTTCTGCTGCATTTATTAAATGCTTTAATGTCTTATAAGCATTTTCTATTTCTCCATTCTTTACAAAACTCTTATAAAAATGTTGGATTAATCCAATTACTTGATTATTTTCTTTAATTTGAGACATAAATCCTAAAATAATAATTTTATTTTCATCATTAAACGCAATTAAATTATTCATAATTGAATTAATTATTTCTTCCGTTCTTACATTTTCGCTTGCTAACTTGCATAATAAATTTGTAGCTTTTAAATTTAAATTTGAATTTCTTTGTGAAACTTTCTCTAGAATAGGAACTGCATCTTCTTTATAGCTGTAAATTATCATTAATACTGAATTTTCAACAACTATAGACCACTCTCCTATTTCATTGTACTTATCTATAAACCTACTTGGCTTATGTATTTTTCCATTTAAGTAATTTGGTAATTCACTTAAATATTCTCTTCCTATATTATTTGCTGCTTCTCTTGCTACTATCCTAACTTGATCGAAATCATCATATAATTCAATTACCTTTAAAATCTCACTGGAAATTATGTTATCTATTTCTTCCTTTGATAGTTTAACCTCTTCTTTTAAATTTATTTCTTCAAGATTTTCAATAGTATTTTTTTCTACTTTCAAATCTATTTCTTCTTTATAATTAAGTTCTTCTTTATAATCATTCTCTTTTAAATCATCTATCTTTTTTTCATATTCATCTTCATACTCTTCATCATAATCGTCTTCGTAATTTTTTCTTTTTCTAAAAATATCTAATATCCCCATAATTATTCTCCCTTCAAGTCAATATCACTTATAATATCTATTCCATTTTTCTCTAGAATAGTAGCCGTCAAACCTTTGCCTTTTATTTTTGTTCCATTAAAATTTCCATCATAAATATAATTAACTCCACATGATGGGCTTCCTTCTTTTAAAATAGCTTTATTTATTTTACTTAATTTAGCTATATGTAAAGTCTCATATGCTCCCTTTAAAAACTCTTTGGTAACGTCTAAACCTTTTTTAGTTATAATTTTATTGTTACCATTTAAAACGCCTTCTGAGTCTCCTTGAATTTCTGCTGGAGTTCTAGGTGTAGGGAGTCCTCCTAGTTGTTCAGGACATATCAATATGGCTTTACCTTCTTTAAAAAGATCCAAACACTTACTATTTAAGTTATTACTACCATTATATTTGCAATTAACCCCACATAAACAACTACTTATAAGATACATATATACACCTCTTTTCCTATATAATTATAACATAAAAAAAGACTCGAAAACACGAGTCTTTCCTTATCTTAATAGTATTTTAATTATTATTTTATTTAAGAATTGCTATTGTTACTCCATCGCCACCTTCGCCATATTCGCCTAATCTATAGCTTTTAACATGTGGATGCCTTTTTAACATATCATTTATAGCTTTTCTTAAAACTCCTGTTCCTTTTCCATGAACTATTGTTACTTCTCCTAAATTAGCCATATATGCTTCATCTAAATATTTATCTGTTTTATAACAAGCTTCTTCTGCATCCATTCCTCTTAAGTCAACTCTATTTTCTATTGATTTTAAGTTTAACTTAAGCTCTCTCTTCTTCTTTTCTTTTTTATTTGGTGTATTATTAACTTTTCTTAAATCTTTTAACTTAACATTTATTTTCATTATACCTGCTTCTACTTGTACTTCTCCTCTTGAATCAGGCATTGTAATAATTATTACATTTTGATTTAAAGAAGGTAAATATGCATCCATTCCTAAAATTACTTTTTCAATAACTTCTCCTGTATTTTCTCTTATTTTATATAATGACTCTTCCTTCTTTTCTAAACTATCCTTAAGTTTCTTTCTTTCTTCTTCTAATCTCGCTCTACCACCTTTAGAAATTCCAAGCTTCTCAAGTTCTCTCATTGCCTTTAAGATTTCATCTGCTTCATCTTTTGCTTTTGCTATAATATCTTTTGCTTCTCTTCTAGCTTCATTATAAGCCTTATCTCTAACTTCTTCTAATTTTTTAAACTTTTCATCATATTTCTTTTTAAGCTCTTCTGCTTCTATTTTTATTCTTTTAGCTTCCCTTGCATCTCTATTAGCTAAAATACTTTTTTCTTGAAGATCCCTTATTAAATCTTCAAATTGAAGATTTTCTGATGAAATATTACTTTTAGCTTTATTTATTACATCGTCTTGAAGTCCTAATCTCTTTGAAATTTCAAAGGCATTTGATTTTCCTGGAACACCAATTAAAAGTCTATAAGTAGGTCTTAAAGTTTCAACATCAAATTCAACAGATGCATTTTCAATCCCAGCTGTTCTTAAAGCATATCCTTTTAATTCACTATAATGTGTTGTTGCTATTAATCTAGCTTCTTGCTCTCTTAATGTATCTATTATAGCTATTGCTAGAGCTGCACCTTCAACTGGATCAGTACCTGACCCTAATTCATCAAATAAAACTAATGAACTATCGTCTGCTTCTTTCATTATTTTTACTATATTAGTCATATGAGATGAAAAGGTAGATAAGGATTGCTCTATACTTTGTTCATCTCCTATATCAGCAAATATCTTTCTGAAAAAGCTTATGCTTGAAGCATCTTTTGCTGGTATTAAAAGTCCACTAAGTCCCATTAAATGTAATAATCCAACTGTCTTTAACGTTACTGTTTTCCCCCCAGTATTTGGTCCAGTAATCATTAAAGTATTAAATTCTTTACCTAAATAAATATCAGAAGGAACTACTACCTTAGGATCAATTAAAGGATGTCTTCCTTGAATTATATCAAAACTTCTATCTTCATTAACTTCTGGACAAATAGCATTTAAACTAGAAGCATATTTCCCTTTTGCAAATATGAAATCTAATTCTGTAAGAATCTTATAATTAGATTCAACAGTTTCAATATTTTCATAAACTCTATTAGATAAATCCATTAATATCCTTTCAATTTCTGCTTTTTCCTTTAGTTTAAGTTCTTTAATTTCATTATTTAAATTTACAAGACTCATAGGCTCAATAAATAATGTTGCTCCAGTTGAACTTTGGTCATGTACAAGACCTGGAACTGCTCCCTTATATTCAGCCTTTACAGGTAAAACATACCTATCTCCCCTCATTGTATATAAAGTATCTTGAAGGTACTTTGCATTTGCTCTTACAATTGAATTTATTTTATCTCTAACCGAAGAATTTTTTTCTTTTAAATTTCTTCTTATTCCATTTAAAGTACTACTTGCTTTATCACTTATTTCATCTTCAGAAATTATAGACATTTCTATAATGTCTTCAAGATTTTTTATAGGAGTTAGTATATATGCTAAATCTTCTAAAATGACATGAGGAACTTCATCTTCTCTTCTAGATATATATTCCTTAAATCTTCTTGAACATTTAAGCATACCACCAATTTTTAATAATTGACCTGCTGATAGTACTCCTCCTTTTTTAGCTCTCTCCACTCCCTCTCTGACATCAAATAATCCTTCAAATGGAGGATTTCCTTTTGTTATTAATAAATCCAATGCTTCATTACTTTCCTTAAGCTTATTTTTAACTTCAAATACAGTATCATAAGGTATAAGATTATCTATAAGATTTTTTCCACCATGTGTTATTGCATATTCTTTTAATTTTTCTTTTATTTTATTAAATTCTAATACTCTAAGAGTTCTTTCTTCCATAATATCTCCTCTTCATTACCTTAGCCTTTAATTTTGCTTAATAAATTAGCTATGCCTCTATTAAAATTATTATAGTTATAGGTAGCTAATAATGCTGAAATCAGTACATATAAATTACTTATAACTGCAAATGTATTAATTGGAATCTTATTATCATTTTCCTTAATTAATATAGCTAATAAAAACAACGTTACTCCTATAGCAATCATTATAATTTGCTTTTTCCAAAGATCTTGTAATAATTTAATACCTTCTCTTCTATATTCAGCATTTGCATTTATTATTTCATTATTTTTTTTAAATTTTCTTGTTCCTAATATAACTAATAAGTTTAATAAAACTACGCCTAAAAGTAAATAATTTAGTAATGTAATACTCATATTTTCTCCTCTATTCTATCCCTCTTCTATAATGACCTTTTGTATAATTATTAGTATTAACTTTTTCCTCTCCTCTTATCATTCTAAGTACCTTCTTTACTTCATTAGAGCTTTCATCTCTAAATTCAACTCTAAAAGAATTTACTCCAAGATTTTTCAAATCATCTTTTTCCTCAATAAGATTCAATGGATAAGGATTTAAAATATAGCTTCTACAGAAAATATCAGTCATTACTCTAAATTTTTCATTCATTCTATCTATTAGTGTAAACTCATCCCTTGTACATGCAAGATTACAATCACTGCAAGATGACTTTTCACCAAAAGTACTTCCAATAGGGCAATATTCACTTATCATAAGCTCAGTTTTACCATATATTATTCCTTGTACATTCCCCTTATTTCCTTTTAGCATATTTTTAATTTCTTTCCTATTAAGCTCTAAACTTAGTGTAGGAATATCAATTTCATTTTGATAAAACTTTAAAGCTTCTGAATTTATTATATTAAGTTTATAATCACCTATTATCATCATTTCATCTTGATAATTACGAATTATCCCAACATTAACAGTCACTATTCCTTTAATATATTCTTTTACCTTTTCTATTATATTTATTACATTATTAAATTCACTCTTTATTATATTTGGAACCTTTAAATATATATTAAGCTCCTTATTTTGAGATACTTCTATTAAATCTTTAACCTTAATAGAATCTTTATCCCTATTAAATACATCAACTATTATATCCTTAATACCTTCTTCTATTAAAGTATCAAGCTGTTCTCTCGTAATACATTGATATATTATATCTAAACCTATATCACTGCTCTTAATATTATCAACTTTATCTAATTTTTTAGGTCTCTTTCTTCTAAAAGATTTTGTAATAGATTTTTGAACTCCTTCTAAAGCCTCTCTTCTTAGGTTATTCAAATCACTAACTCTTATAAATCCATCCTCAAAAGCCTCAAAATTAATTTCATCTATTTTGAAAGCGCTCTCTCCAGATTTACATAGTGAGTCTATAACTCTATCTTTTTCTAAAGGTCTTTTTTCTGCCTTTTCAACAACTTCGCCTAAAAATTCATAATTCTTATCATTATATTCTATTCTTATTCTTAATGGTTCTGCAACCTTAAAAGTAACATTTGCTTTTAAGGAAATTTTTCTATTATATGGTTTTATAGAATCCTCTAAAGAATCAAACAGTTTTTTATCTAATGATTTAAATATCTCATCCCCTACCTTATAAGCAGTTGGAAATATTTTAACTCTTTCTCCTCTTTTTGCTTCTTTTACTTCTTTTCCATTAGTGATAATTTTATTTATTGAAAATCCACTTTCCCTAAACCTAAATCCATCACCTAAAGCAATATCTTCTTTTAAAACTATTTCTCCATTTTTCTCTATTTTTCCTAGAGGTACTCCCGTATTTCTTGGATGCTTAAAGCTCATCATATCCATTCCAACATTTTTATGTAAATAAGCTTTAGAAAATCCTCCTCTATTAAATAGTTGTAGCAGTTCTCTTTTTCCTTTACTAACATTATATTCAGTATTATATAATTCCTTTTCTACTGCATTTTTATAATTTTCTACTACTCCAGCAACATATTCTGCCCTTTTCATTCTTCCCTCTATTTTTAATGAATAGGTTCCTGAATCTATAATATCTTTCATGTCTTCTATTGTGCATGTATCCTTAGGACTTAAAAGATAAGCCTTTCTTTCTCCAGATGTATTTCCCTTTAATGTATATTCCATTCTGCAAGGTTGCGCACACCTACCTCTATTTCCACTTCTACCACCTATCATGGAGCTCATAAGGCATTGTCCAGAGTATGAAATACATAATGCACCATGAACAAATATTTCTGTTTCTATTCCTAAATCTTTAGAAATATATTTAACTTCATCTACAGATAATTCTCTAGATAAAACTATCCTATGAAAACCTCTTTCCTTAAAAAATAGCGCACCTTCTCCATTATGTATAGTCATTTGCGTAGATGCATGTATTTCAAAATCAGGATAGTCCTCTTTTATTCTTTTAAATAAACCTAAATCCTGAAGTATTATTGCATCTACACCTATTTCATATAAAAATCCTACATATCTAACAGCTTCTTCAATTTCATTTTCCTTCAATATAGTATTTAATGTTACATAAACCTTAGCTCCATAGCTATGTACATAATCAACAGCTTTTATCATATTATCATTATCAAAATTAGATGCATATGCTCTAGCTGAAAATTTATTTCCACCTAAATAAACTGCGTCAGCACCTTTGTTCATTGCTGCAATAAGACTTTCCATACTCCCTGCTGGAGCTAAAATTTCTACTTTCTTCATAACTACTTCTCCTAAACTTTAGTTTATTATGCTTTTATCGTTCCTAATTATATATATCATAAATTCTAATTTTTTTCTATTATAGTTTTATAACTTACTTTCTGAATACATAAAAACAGCTTAATTAAGAAAAATCAAGCTGTCTTTAAAACATTAGATACATTATAATTATACATCTTTAAGCAAAGCATTTTTTTGTTTTTTCTCATAAGCTAGCTTTACTTGTATATCAATCAATTTTTTTTCCAAATCTAAAACTTTATATTTCGAATTTTGTAATTGGAATTTTATTTCTTTGTTTCTTTGCTTTAATAAATCTTTTTCTGCCTTTGTCTTTTTAAAATCATCTTCCATTATTTTGCATTCTTCATTAAGTTTAATAAACTTTTCCTTATAGCCTACTTCATTAGTTTTTAATAACTCATTAGTTTCTTTTAAGTTTTCCACTTCTTTGTAGCAGTTTTCTACTTCTTCTCTTAAAGTTAAATTTTCATCTTTTAAAGAATCTATTTCTAACTTTAAAGAGTCTTTTTCATTTATATCTACTTCTTTAGCACTTATTTCTTTCTCTAATTTTGATATTTTTTCTCTTAATAGATTATTTTCTTCATTTTCATTTTCAAGAAGTGTAACTTTATTTTTTAATTCTTCTGCCTCTAAAAGTTTTTTATTTAATTCGTCTATTATTTCATTTAGCTTATTAATTTCTCTAGAAGTATTAAATTCTATTCCTTCAGCTTCTTCTCTAATTTCTTTTATTCTTTCTTTCAATGTTAAGTTTCTTTCATCTAAAGAAGTATTTTTCTTCATTAATACTTCTATTTCTATATCTGCTTTAAATAGTTCATCTGCTATATTTAACGCAACAAGAGTAGCTGCTGCTGTAGAGCTTAGCTTTCTATTGTTTGCCATAATATCCTTCACTTTTCCATCTACGTACTTTGCTACTTCTAATAAGTATTCTTCATTTTCTCTTCCCTTTAGATTATATTCAATCCCATTTATCTTTATAGTTACAGTATTCATAATACACCTCGTTAACATAATAATTATAACTAATTTTATTCTAACATAAATATTCCAAAGAATGTATATATGTTGCGATAAAGATTTAAATTTAACTAAAAATATACAACAAATTCATATATGTGTACTAAAAACTATATGAATGAATAAAACAAAAAGATATTTTAGACTTAACAATATTAAAACCTAAAATATCCTTTTGTTATTTATATTTCATTTTTTCCTATTACATAAGCAATAACAAATCCTACTATTAAGGAAATTATTGATACTATTCCCATTAATCCAAATGTAAAACCTGGATAAATTACAAATACTGATCCTATTACTAATCCAAAAATTATACAAAAAGCAGTTTGAGGATACTTGATAAATATTTTTTCTATAAGTTTAGTCATTAATAAAAATCCACCAACAACTCCAACTCCAACTATGGCCATATTTACGATATCAAAGTTTTTTACTATTTCTATTATCGGCTCATATAAACCTATTAGTAATAACATAAATGAACCGCTTATTCCAGGTAATATCATTGTTGCAGCTGCTATAAATCCAGCTACAAAGAATCCTATTGCATTAGGTTTAAATATTGAACTTAAAAACGCAGCATCAGGATTAACTTTTTCTATTAAACCTAATCCAGCAACAATTATAAACCCTATCACTAATCCTATCCAATTACCAGCACTTACTTTTGTTTCTGTTGCTTTTTTAAATAATAATGGTGCTGTGCCTAATATTAATCCAATAAAGAAAAAATTAGTTTGTTCATTATAACTTTTAAGTAAATAATCAATTAAGTTAGTAAACAATAATATTCCTACTACAGCTCCAATACCAAGTGAGCCTAAAAATAATATATTTTTCTTTATGTCCTTAAAAAAATTATTAACAGAATATATTATTTTATCGTATATTCCCATTACAACAGCCATAGTTCCACCACTTACCCCTGGAATAACATTGGATACTCCTATAACTATCCCTTTTAATGCATTAATGATATAATTCATATTTTTCTCCTTTACATAAATAAGAATATGTCTTATTTTATCATATATTTTATATTATAAAAAACATATTATATATACACAAATATTATTAATAAAGCTGTATTTTAAGAATTCTCTCTTCATACAGCTTTATTAATATTTTATATAAAATTTTTATTATCTTAAAGTAGCACCTAATTTATATTCAAGGCTTCTTAATATTTTATCATGAACCTTATTAACATCATTATCTGTAAGTGTCTTCTTTTCATCTCTATATGCAATTGCATAAGCTATACTCTTTTTACCTTCTGGTATTTGAGTTCCTTTATAAATATCAAATAATTTTACTTTTTCAACTAAGTTTCCACCAGCTTTTTTAATAGTATCTTCTATTTCTTGCACTAATACTTCATCATTTACTAATAAAGCTATATCTCTTGTAACTGCTGGGAACTTTGGAAGTGGCTTATATTTCTTAGTTGTTTCAGCACTATTAAATAATAAATCTAAATCTAATTCAGCTAAATAGCAATTAACATCAACGCCATAGTTTTCTGAAACGTCAGGGTGAACTTCACCTAATACCCCTACTTTTGATTTACCAATCATTAAAGCAGCAGTTTTACCTGGGTGATAGCTAGGATTTTCAGCTTCACGAGCAAATGTTACTTTATTTAGACCTAAAGCTTCAACAATATTTTCTACAACTCCCTTTAAATCTAAATAATCGCAGTTTCCGTACATACCAATTGTTAATATATTCTTTTCAGTTGGAAGAACAGTTTCATCTTCATTTGGTATATATATCTTACCAACCTCAAATAATCTAGCATATTCATTATTTCTTGAATAGTTTCTTCCTAAAGATTCCATCATTGAATGAATAGTAGTTGTTCTCATTACAGAATAATCTTCGCCAAGTGGATTTTTAATCTTTACAACATTTCTTAGCTCACTATTTTCTGGTAAATTGATTTTATCAAAAACTTTAGGTGATACAAAAGAATAGCTTATAGATTGATTTAATCCACTTCCTATCATAGTATTTATAACTTCTTCAGTTAATATTTCATTTTTATATTTAGGCTCTCTTTCAGTAGATACCTTAAATATTGTAGTTGGAATCTTATCATATCCATATATTCTTGCAACTTCTTCAGCTATATCTTCTTTAATTGCTATATCAATTCTAAATGTTGGTATATTTATAACTAAATCATCATTTACAACTTCTGTTTTTAAATCTAAAGAATCAAGATATTTTTTCATATCTTCTTTTGCTATTTCTGTTCCTAAAAATTTATTTATCCAGTTAGAATCTACTGTAATACTTCCTTCTTCTTTCTTTTGAGTATATACATCAATAGTTCCTTCCATTACTTCACCACATCCAAGCTCGCAGATTAAAGCACAAGCTCTATCTATTGCAAGACTTGCAAGATTTGGATCTATATCCTTTTCAAATCTTGATGAACTTTCAGTTCTTAAATTAAGCTTTTTAGAGTTAACTCTTATATTAGTTCCATCAAAGTTTGCACATTCAAAAATAACTTCAGTTGTATCTTCTTTAATTTCTGAATTTAATCCACCCATTATTCCTGCTAAAGCTATAGTTTTATCTCCATCCTTTATGCATAGGAAGCTAGAATCAATATTTCTTTCAATTTCGTCTAAAGTTACAAAAGTCTCTCCATCTTTAGCTCTTTCTACAACTATTTTTCCACTTTGAATTTCCCTTGCATCAAAAGCATGCATTGGTTCTCCAAGTTCTAACATTACAAAATTAGTTATATCAACTATATTATTTATAGGTCTAACACCAGCTTCTAATAATCTTTCTTGCATCCAGCTTGGTGAAGGCATAACCTTAACATTTTTAACTCCTCTTGCCATGTATCTTCTACATAAAGAATCTTTAACTTCAACTTTTAAATTATCATTGATATTTTCAGAATTCTTTACTTCATAATTAAAACTTGGCATCTTATATGATGTAGAAAGAGTTGCTGCAGTTTCTCTTGCCATACCAACAATACTTAAACAATCTGGTCTATTTGAAGTTATTTCAAAATCTAATATTGATTTGTTAAGTCCTAGGTATTTTTTAATATCCATTCCTAATGGTGCATCTTTAGGTAAAATCATTAACCCATGAACTGGTTCATCACCAGCTATTCCAAGTTCTTCTTCTGAGCAGAACATACCATTAGATACTACCCCTCTAAGTTTACCCTTCTTAATTTCTGTTCCATCTGCTAAAGTTGATTTATGAAGAGCAACAGGTACTATATCTTCTTCCTTCATATTTGTTGCAGCTGTAACAATTTGAATTTTTTCATCAGCTCCTATATCAACTTGACAAATCTTTAATTTGTCAGCATCTGGATGTGTAGTTACTTCAACAATTTTTCCAGTAACTACATTTTTAATTACATCCCCTTGAGTAATAACTTCTTCTACGGCTGAACCTGTTAATGTTAATCTATCTCCAAGCTCTTTTGCATCTATATTCACTTCAACATAATCTTTTAACCAATTAAATGGTACTTTCATCTCTTTTACCTCCTCTAATTAAAATTGATTTAAAAATCTCATATCACTTTCGTATAATAGTCTGATGTCATCTATTCCATATTTAAGCATAACCATTCTATCAACGCCAAATCCGAAGGCAAATCCGCTATAAACTTCTGGGTCTATACCACAATTTCTTAATACTTGTGGATGAACCATTCCACAACCTAAAAGTTCTATCCATCCACTTCCTTTACAAACTCTACATCCTTTTCCTTCACATACGAAGCAAGTTGCATCCATTTCTGCTGAAGGTTCTGTAAATGGGAAATGGTGAGGTCTAAACTTAGTTTTAACCTTATCTCCAAACATCTTCTTTGCAAAAAGCTCTAGAGTTCCTTTTAAATCTGCAAATGTAACTCCCTTATCAATAACTAATCCTTCCATTTGATAAAATATAGGTGAGTGAGTTGCATCAACTGCATCTGATCTATATACTTTACCTGGAGCTATCATTTTTATTGGTGGAGCTTGATTTTCCATAACTCTAATTTGAACTGGTGAAGTTTGTGTTCTTAATACTAAATTATCATTTATATAAAAAGTATCTTGTTCACTTCTTGCTGGGTGATCCTTTGGAATATTTAAAGCTTCAAAATTATAATGATCTAATTCTACTTCTGGGCCTTCTTCTACTGTAAAACCCATTGATATAAAGATATTCTTCATACTTTCTAAAGTTAAATCTAAAGGATGTCTCTTACCAATTAAACTCTTATTTCCTGGAAGAGATATATCTATAACTTCTGATGCTAATTTAGCATTTTTTTCTTTTTCTTTTATTCCTCTTGATATTTCTTCAATCTTATCTTCAACTTCTTTTTTTACTACATTTACAAGCTTTCCTACTATTGGTCTTTCTTCTTGAGATAATGATCCCATTCCTCTTAATATAGTAGTTAGCTCTCCTTTTTTACCTAGATACTTAACTCTTATTTCTTCTAATTCTGAGCTAGTATTTACATTTGTTAATTCATTAAATGCATTTTCTTTAATAGACATTAACTTTTCTTGCATATTTGTTCCTCCTTTTTGATTAAAATAAAAAAACTTCGTCCCTAACAAAAGGGACGAAGTGCCGCGTTACCACCCTAATTGGTTATAAAATTTTATAATTTTATAACCCAACTCAAATTTAAATAACGGTTAAACCCGCTAGAAACTACTTTTAACTTCACTTCTAGGACTCCTGAGGGAACTTCAATATAAACTTCTTTAAAATAGCTTCCAGTCTTAGACTATTTCTCCCTGCAAAGTCCTTTATATCTACTTTCTCATTCATTGTCTTTTTATATTCAATTTATAATTTATTATACAAATAAACTTAATTAATTTCAATAGAAAGTTTCTATTTATTTCTATATTAGATTTTGTCTTACTTTTTCAAATAAAATTATGGATGTTGCTATTGCTACATTTAAAGATTCAGCTCCACCTGGCATTGGAATTTTAACCTTTTTACTTGCAAGCTCAAAAAGTTCATTACTTATACCATTACCTTCATTGCCTACAGCTAGCATTATTTTTCCCTTTAAATTTTCTTCAAAAAAGTTTTTAGATTCCTCAAGAGATGTTGTTACTAAGGCAACCCCATTATCTTTAAGTTTTTTAATAATACTAAAATCTTCATCATCATAAAAAATAGGAACATAAAATATAGAACCCATAGTAGATCTTATTGTTTTATCATTATAAATATCTACTGTTCCCTTTGTTAATATTATCCCATCAACTCCAGCTGCGTGGCCAGTTCTTATTATGGTTCCTAAATTACCCGGGTCTTGAACTTTATCACATACTAGGAAAAATCCACCGTCTAAATCAATAGTCATTTTTTTATTTTTGACTACTGCTATAACTCCTTGAGTATGTTCTGTAGAAGATATTTGTAGGAATAAACTACTTGAAAAAACATATATTTTATCATCATTAATAACTTCTTTTAAACTACTATTATATAATTTTTCCTCATTACCTTGAGATAAAATTATATATTCTATTTCCATATTAGCTTTTGCAGCTTCTTCTATTAATCTAAATCCTTCTAAAATGAACTTACCTTCTTTTTGTCTAAATCGTCTTTCTTTAAGTTTCTTTATAGACTTAAAAAAATTATTTTCTTTACTTTCTATATAAATCAAAATTTACACCTCGTTAATTTGATTTAGCTATCATGCCTTCTAATCTATTTAGGTCTTCAGCTGATCCTATAGCAACAATTACATCATTATCTTCAATTATATCTTCTGCTGATGGTGATAAGTTAACTTCATCGCCTCTTTTAATTGCCATAACATTTATTCCATATTTGCTTCTAAGTCTTAATTCATTTAAAGTTTTTCCTGACCATTCATCTAAAACTTGAATTTCCATAACGCTGTAATCTTCTGAAAGTTCAATATAATCTAATATATTTGCGGAAACTAAATTATGAGCAACTCTTACTCCCATATCTTTTTCTGGTAGTACAACTCTATCTGCTCCAATTTTGTAAAGAACTTTTGCATGTAAATCGCTATGACCTTTAGCTATAATATATTTAACTCCAAGTTCTTTTACTAATAACGTAGCCATAATACTTGATTGAATATTATCCCCTATAGTAACTACTGCTACATCAAAATTTCTTATTCCTAATGCCCTTAAAGCATTTTCATCTGTTGCATCTAGCTGTACAGCATGTGTAACGCTATCAGCTATTTCTTGTACTATATCTTCATCTTTATCTATTGCTAATACATCATTTCCCAAAGAATATAAGGTTTTTGCTATTGAAGATCCAAATCTTCCAAGCCCTATAATTACAAATTGTTTATTAGCCAATTGAATTCATCTCCTAACCTATCAAAATTTTCCCTTCTGGATATTTATAACCAGATTTCTTGCGCTTTCTTGTTAATGCAAGCATTACAGTAAGAGGACCAACTCTTCCAAAATACATCATAAGCATAATTAAAACTTTACCTATAGAACTTAGATTAGGAGTAAGCCCTAATGTTATCCCTACAGTCCCAAATGCTGATGTCGTTTCATATAATAAATCTATAAAACTAACACCAACTTCAGTGTATGATAAAATCATTGTTGAAAATATTACTAAAGATACTCCTATAAATAATAAAGTAAATGACTTATATACGATTTCTTTTGTAAATCTTCGTCCAAATACTTCCGTATCTTCTCTTCCTTTTATTACACAAATAACAGTTAATACTAAGATACCAAAAGTTACTGTCTTTAAACCACCAGCAGTAGATCCTGGAGATCCTCCAATAAACATTAATATTATAGTTAAAAATTTACTTGCTAAGGTCATGCCACTAGTTGATATACTATTAAACCCTGCTGTTCTTGGAGTTACAGATGCAAAAAACGAATTTAATAATTTATCTTTAATATTCATATTTGCTATTGTATCAACGTTATTATATTCAAATATTAACATTAAAATAGCTCCACCAAATACTAATATAGCCGTAGTTATTAGTACTAATTTAGAATGAAGGGATAACTTTTTCATCCCTTTAAATTCATATATCTCTAAAAGAACTGTAAATCCTAATCCACCAATTATTATTAATGCACTTATTACTAAAATCACTACGCTATTACTTGAATAACCGACTAGGCTTGTTCCAAACAAATCAAATCCTGCATTGCAAAAAGCTGAAATCGAATGAAAAATGCTATAAAATATTCCTCTACCAATACCATATTCAGGCACAAATTGTGTTGATAACAATAATGCTCCAAAAAATTGTACTGACATAGTAAAAATCAGAACATATTTAACCATTTTTACAAGGCCTTGAATAGAATATGTGTTCATTGCTTCTTGCATAACAAGTCTTTCTCTTAAAGTTATTTTCTTACCTAATATTAAGGATATAAGAACTCCAAAAGACATAAAACCAAGCCCACCAATTTCTATTAACGTTATAATAACTGTCTGACCAAAAACACTCCAATGTGTACTAGTATCTAATGTTATTAATCCAGTTACACATACTGCAGATGTAGATGTAAAAATAGCATCTAGAAAATTTGTTGGCTCACCAGTTCTTGATGAGATAGGTAGGGATAATATAATTGCACCTATTATAATCACTATCAAGAATCCTAATGCTAATATTTGAACTCCATTTAACCTAAATTTTTTTTTCGAACTAAACTGCATATCTTCACCTCTTAGATATACTAAATTTATATATAAGTTTCAATTAATGATCTAAGTAATTGATATTAGTACAGTATTACTTATTAATATAATAATTTTACAACTTATATAGTAATACTAATTATTATAAACTATTTATATTTATATTATTTATATCTATCTACAAAAAATGCGACCATAAGGTCGCAGTAATTATTTATTTAGTTGGCTTTTTGCTACTTCTACTAAATCTGCAAATGCCTTAGGATCATTTATAGCTATTTCTGATAACATTTTTCTATTCATATCAATTCCAGCTAATTTGATTCCATTTATAAATTTTGAATATGAAAGACCATTCATTCTTGTAGCAGCATTAATTCTTGCTATCCATAATCTTCTGAAATCTCTCTTCTTTAATCTTCTTCCAACATAAGCATTTCTTAAAGCTCTTATTACTGATTCATTAGCAGTTTTAAATAATCTGCTCTTTCCACCATAATAACCTTTTGCAAGCTTTAATACTTTTTTATGATTTTTACGTGAGTTTACCGCTCTTTTAACTCTTGCCATGCTTCAAACCTCCTACAATCTTATAAATATGGTAATAATTTCTTCATTGCTTTTTCTTGAGTAGTTGAAACATAAGCAGTCTTTCTTAAGTTTCTCTTTCTCTTAGAGCTTTTCTTTGTTAAGATATGGCTCTTGAAAGCTTTTGCTCTTTTTAGCTTTCCTGTACCTGTTTTTTTAAATCTTTTTGCTGCACCTCTGTGCGTTTTCATTTTTGGCATAATAAAATCCTCCTCTCAGATTATGCTTTATTAAGGGGCATAAATTCTAATAATTATAAAATATCATAAACCAATTTCAAAAATATATGTTAAATAATAATTTCTCATTCTTGATTAACCCCTTAATTATAAGTAGTAATTTTAAATTAACTCTTCTATATCGAATTATTTAGAATCACTTTTAAATTGCATTTTATGCATATCTAATAATGCTAAACATTAAACTTCTTTTTTATCTTGTAACTTACTATATTTGAACAAAATAAAAAAGACAGCAATATGCCGTCCTCATAATACTCACGTTTAATTTAAATAATAAATTAAAATAAGAATATACTACCTTACTAAGCTCTGCCGTAAGGTGAGAAACGGCTTTGTTTCTTCTTAACAATTGTAATTATATTATTTGATAAAAAACTTGTCAACATAATTTTAAAATTTAACTTGTTTTTCTATACATAAAGAACATCCTTTGCAATAACTTACCTTATCTTCAAAAACATTTTCTATTGTATCTATAAATTCTTTATTTAAGCAATTTTTCTTTCCATGTATTATTACTCTCTTGGGAGCATTAGTTATTAACCCGCTTATTATTATATCTTCCATTTTCGCATCTGTATCTATTCTACACTCCATTAATTCTTTCATAAACTCATTAAATATATCTTCTTTATTTTTATCTTTTATTGAGTAATTTCCAATTTCATCAATAAGTATATTTACTTCATCTATTTTGCTTTCTTGAATATCTACAAAATACTTTAATAGTTTAACAAACTCTCTGTATTCTTTTTCTACCATATAACTTTCAATAACCTTATCTATTATGTTTTCTATATCTTCTCTTAGCTCCTTCATTCTAAATCTAATAAACCCATTTATATTTATTTCTGAATTTTCTTCTAAACACCCCTTAATTTTTTCTATTACATTATTCATTTTATTCATGCAATACACTAAATTATCAAACTTTAGAGATTCTTTTCCTAATAATATTTGCATGATTTCTTCTTCAACTTCTATTACTTCTTCTTGTTTAAGAAAGAAATAATTTTCAGTTAAAAAATCAAACATTTCTTTTTCTTTATATTGTTCTATAACAATTTTATATAACACATTACTTATATATAAATTTATGATATCTTTTATTCTTTCATTATAACTATCATCATCACATAATATCTTTACTATATGATTATCAAGTTCCACACTTTCTACTATCCCAATTTTTATGTCTTTTTTCCTTAGAATAGTCCTTAACTCCTGAATTTCACCTACAAAATCTAGATCGTCATTATAAACAAGCTTTAGTACAAGCATGGATTTCACTCCCTTTCTAGTAATAGTATGTATAAATTTTAAAACTATATTCAAAAAATATTTCTTAACAATCGACAAAGATACATAACTAATCTATAATTAATCCATATTTATTATTAATTTTTAGGAGCCTATTTATGATTTGTTTTGTTGATTATAGAATTACTGAATTAGAAAAAAAAGTACTTAAATCTCTTAATTTATCAATATTAGAAATACCAAAGTGTAATAATTTGTACAAAGCTATTGATGGTCATGTGGACATACAATTAAATATAATAGATAAAAAGTCGAAAAAAGTAATAATTCATAAAGATATATCAAAAATTTTCAAAGAAAAACTTGATATTTTTAATATAAACTATATAGAAAGTTCAAAATTCTTAAACTATTCTTATCCTGAAAATATATTTTTAAATGCATTGATTCTAGAAAATCATTTTATACATAACTTAAAATATACTGACGAAAATTTACTTTCAACTCAAAGCCACAAAAATTTAATTAATGTTAAACAAGGATATACCAAATGTTCTTGCTTACCAGTAAATGATAAAGCCTTTATAACTAACGATACCGGAATATATAACACATTAAAAAATCATGGTTTTGATATCCTGCTATTACCTCCAGGCGATATAATACTAGAAGGTTTAGATTATGGCTTTATTGGTGGTGTAGGTGGCCTTATTAATAAAGATTTAATGGCTTTCTATGGTAATTTAGATTTATATCTTTATGGCGATAAAGTAAAATCTTTTTTAAAAAAGTATGGAATAACCCCTATTTATCTAATGAATGAAAAACTTCATGATAGAGGGAGCTTACTTGTTTTATAGCCTTTTACTTACTTGTTTTATAGCCTTTTATATAATACGTTTTATATATATAAATGTTTCTAATATTGATTTAACAATTTAATTTATAATTCTTTGTTTATTATAAAATTTTTTAACATGTGAATAAATAAGATAAGAAAGTTATAAAAAGTAGATATGCTTTTTACCTTTTATAGCTATATAATTTTTAATATTATATAGCTATAAAGTAATCTAAGAAATTATATAGTTGAATTAAAAATTTAATGCAGTATATCTTTTATGATTAAATCTATTGAATCAATTTCTTTATCTGTATAAGAATAAAGCTTATAATCATATGCATAATTATTAAGAGCTGTTTCAGTATTATGGTTACTTTGTTCTTTAGTTAAAATACTATTATAATCTAATCTAGTAATATGTATCGATATAGTTTTTCCTATTGATTTCAAACATTCTATTTCTTTTGGAAACCTTGCATCAGGTATAATTGCTACATCAAAATCATCTTTTACTAAACTGAGTATTTTTACTAGTTCATTTATTAAAAACATTTCATCAATTTCTCTCATTCGATCTCCTAATTTTTGAAGTAAATCCCTTCCTTTTGCATCCTTTAAGCCGTTCCATTTGTATACTTGTGTTGCAACCATTTTCAAATAATCGGCATAATGAATTATAAATACTCTTTTTCCTTCTTTCTCAAGTATATTTTTCAATTTATTTGCAAGAGTATCTTTTCCATGTCCTGCCCCTCCAGATATTGATATGTACTTCATTATAAATATCCTCCTTAAAGTAATTTATTTATGTATATATTTATATAACATTATTTTTTAATAAACATACTATCATTATATATAACCTACAATAAGGTTGGACTTATTATTCCAACCTTATAGAAGTGATTAATTTAGCGATATTAGTATTATAAGTAAAAACTATTTATAGAAGATTATCTTATTTAAATTATACCTTACTTAAAATTCATTTTTTTAATTTAATATAATTTTTTCTATTTCTATAATATCTTCTCTTAACTTATAATACTTTTTATTATTTTCTTTTTCTAATATATCTAATATAGTAATAACTTCATTTATATTATTCCTATTTTCATGCATTTGTTGATTTCCTCTACCTAATTTATCACAAATGAAAAGTAATATTATATCATCAAAATTTTTACTACTCAATAATTTATTAATATTTGAAAAAGGTAAATTTTTTAATATATAAATATGATGCATATGAAATCTTACAATTTCACTTACATTTTCTACAAATCTAATATCTTCATATCTTTCTAGAAGCTCATATACCATTTTTGCTCCTTCTATATCATGCTCATAAGATCTGTATCTTCCTTTAATAAATTTAGTTGTAGGTATCTTACCAATATCATGCAATAATGCAGACCACATAAATTTTTTACTGTCATTAGAAAAATCTTTTATCCTAGCTGCCACATCTATTACCATTTTAGTATGATTCCAGACATTTCCTTCTGGATGGAACTTCTTTTCTTGAGGTATATCTTTAAGCTTTGAAACTATACTAAAGTCACTATTTTTAAATTCTTCATTTTTCATTAGTTTATCTATTTCTATAGATGGTTTCTCATTTTCAAGCAATATTTTATTTATTTTATTAAATATTTCTACTTGCATACTTTCACCTCCTAGTTTATTATTTGTATTAATTAATCTTTTTATTTTAATTTAGTATCAAAATAAATGTTATAACATAAAATATAATTATAAAGTTTGGCGCTATAGCCAAGTGGTAAGGCAGAGGTCTGCAAAACCTTTATTCCCCAGTTCAAATCTGGGTGGCGCCTCCAAACAAAAAAGCTTAGATTAATCTAAGCTTTAATTTTTTATTTTCTTGCTTTATCTAATATTTCACCAATTTCTTTATTTGAAAAATTATATGCAGTATTACAGAAATTACATTTAATTTCTTCTTCTTTACCATCATCATATATTTCTTGAAGTTCTTTTTCTCCTATAGATATTAAAGCTGCTTCAACTCTTTCTCTTGAGCAATTACAAGTATATTCTGGTGTAGCATCTTCTAAAATTTTCAGATCCATTCCTTCAAATATATACTCTAATACCTTATCTATACTTCCATGTTCTTGTAACATTTGAGTTATTGAAGGAACTTCTTCCAATCTATATGTTATTAAATCTGATAATAAATCATCAGCATTTGGCATCATTTGAATTATAAATCCGCCTGCAACCTTTATTGAATAATCTCTATCTACTAAAACTCCTAAAGCTACTGCAGATGGTGTTTGTTCTGATACTGTAAAGTAATATGCTAAATCTTCACCAATTTCTCCTGTATATATAGGAACTTGACCTACATAAGGATCTCTCATTCCTAAATCTTTAATAACTGTAAATTCACCATTTACACCTACGTATCCACCTACATCTAATTTCCCTTTTGCGTTTAAAGTAAGATTTCCGTATGGATTTCCGATAAATCCTTTAACCTTTCCGCCTTCATATGCTGTTACAGTAATTCCTTTCGCTTCCCCGCCACCATTTATTCTTAAAGTCATTACTTCCTTTTCTGATTTTAATGTAGTACCCATTAAAGCTCCTGCAGTAAGCATTCTACCAAGTGCTGCTGCTGCAACTGGTGTACATTCATGTATTTTACTTCCTGTATTAACTAAATCAGTAGTTTCTCCAGCAATAATTCTTACCATTCCATCTTTTGCTGTTGCTCTTATAATTTTATCCATTTATATTCCTCCATCACTTTTTAACTACGTACATTATTCTTTCTGTTTGATTTTCTACTTTTCTATTTGAATATCCATCAAATTTACCTATTACTTTTAAATCCAATTCTTTAAGTTTATTTTCTATAAAGCTCTCTTTGTATGCTCTTTCTAAATGCTCTTCTTCAAATCTTTCATACAATTCACCTTTTTTAACAAAGAATGTTAAATACATACTTAAAAGATCATCTTCAAAATTATTTTCCCAAGTATAAAATACATCCTCTTCACTATATGTATATATATTATTACCTAATATCTCTGAAAGCTTATAATATGAGTTTATATCAAATATGAAAATACCATCATCATTTAAATGCTCTTTAACTCTTGTTAAGTAATCAACAAATTTAGATTCTTCTATTATATAATTAGATGAATCTAAAACTGATGTTATTAAATCAAATTTCCTATTTAGACTAAGCTCACTCATATCTTGACAAATTAACTTACATTTAATTTTTTCTTTCTTTAATTTATCAAAAGCTTCTCTAAGCATATCATCTGATAAATCTACAGCAAAAGATTCTTTGAAATTTTTAGCTAACTTCACTGTAACATTCCCAGTCCCGCATGCTATATCTAAATAATTATTAAAGTTTATATTTTCACCATTGCAAATTTCAATAATTCTTGAGCACATTTCTTCATAATTTATATCTTCATTTATTAGCTCATCATATATTTTAGCAAACTCTCCATATGTCAAAAAATTTCCCTCCCCCTTTTTAATAGAGTTTTCTAAAACTATATTAAATGTAAAATTTCCTTTAGTCAATCTATAGAAAAAAATAAAATTTTTAAATGATTTCAATGTACGTTTTTATATACAATTTGAATGTAGTTTTATTTTATATTTTCAAGTAAAATTAGCCTTTAAGATTATATTCATAATAATTTTATATAATTAATCAAAAATAGTTTTATTTTCTTCCTAGAATTTCTTCATTTGTTGGTATCTTTAACATTCTCTTTCTTTTTGTCATTATACCACCTATACGCCCTGTTTCTTCTGCTGTTAATCCTCCCCATCCATATTGATCTACTTTATCCTTTAAACCTAGTTCATCAGCTATTTCATACTTTATTTTTTCTCTTAAAATTTCAGCTTCAGATAATTCCTTATTTGATTTAATTTTTGATTTTATTATTTTTTTTAATGGTGTTTTACTCATTTTAATACCCCCTATAAATATGATATTTATATTTTTTCCAAAAGTTTTTCTAATATACTATCAAAATTAATTATTCACTATATACTTCAAAATTTTATATATTATAATAAAGTATTGAATTTATTCAAATATTTAACTATAGTATTAGTAAGTATATTTTATATAAGTTACTATATTGATTAGTATTAAGCTAACCTATAAATGACAATTTGCATCTTAATAACTTATGTAAAAATTAAATAATATATATGATTTCAAATTTTCTATTTTACTTAAAAAGCAAGTATATTAACCATTTAATATACTACTAATTTGAATTAAGTAGATTACTATTGAAACATATATATTTACATTAATGAAAAGGGGGACAAACTTATGTACAATGTTGCTATAGTTGGGGCTACTGGTAACGTAGGTAGAAAGTTTTTAGAAATTTTAGAGGAAAGGAATTTCCCGATAAAAACTCTATATCTTTTTGCTTCAAAAAGATCAGCAGGCTCTAAACTAAAATTTAAAGAAAATGAGATATTAGTTGAAGAAACCTTAGAGAAAAACATCAAAAATAAGAAAATAGATTTTGCCTTATTTTCAGCAGGTGGAGATATAAGCTTAAAATTTTCACCAATTTTTGCATCTTATGGCGCTATTGTAATTGATAATTCCAGTACATTTAGAATGGATAAAAATGTTCCTTTAGTAGTTCCTGAAGTTAATCCTGAAGATATAACTTGGCACAATGGTATTATAGCAAATCCCAATTGCTCTACTATACAAGCTATGATACCATTAAAGGTTCTATTAGAGAATTATGGTATTAAGAGAATTGTATATTCTACATACCAAGCAGTTTCAGGTGCTGGTATGCAAGGTATAGCTGATTTAGAAGACGGAATTAAAGGACTTGCACCTAAAAAATTTCCTTATCCAATAGCAGGAAATTGCCTACCTCATATAGATGTTTTCCTAGACAATGGATATACAAAGGAAGAGATAAAAATGATTGAGGAAACAAAAAAAATACTTCATAATAGTAATTTAAAAATTACAGCAACTGCAGTAAGAGTACCAGTTCTTAATAGTCATAGTGAAAGTATAAATGTTGAACTTGAAAAGCCTTATGAGTTAAATGATATAATTAATTTATTTATAAATGCTAAAGGCCTTACTGTTTATGATAATATAAACGAGCTCGAATATCCTACTGCTTTAATGGCATCTGGAAAAGATGATGTTTTTGTTGGTCGCATAAGAAGAGATTTTAGTACAGATAATGGATTAAATCTATGGGTAGTTGCTGACAATATTAGAAAAGGAGCTGCTTTAAATGCAGTTCAAATAGCTGAACTATTAATAAGGAGTGATATGTAATGTCAATTTTTAAAGGCTCTGCTGTTGCAATAGTTACACCTTTTAATGATTCCGGTGTAAACTATGGAAAACTTAAAGAATTAATAGAATGGCATATAGATGAAGGAACAGATGCTATTGTAATTTGTGGTACAACCGGTGAAGCTAGTACAATGACTAATGAAGAGCGAAAAAACGCTATAAAATTTACCGTTGATGTAGTAAACAAAAGAATACCTGTAATTGCTGGAACAGGCACTAATGACACTAAAGCATCTATTGAAATGAGTGAATATGCCCAAAGTGTAGGCGTAGACGCTCTTTTAGTTATAACACCTTATTATAATAAAACAAACAACAAAGGTCTTTTCAAGCATTTTGAATCAATAAATAATGCAGTAGATACTCCTATAATATTATATAATGTTCCTAGTAGAACTGGAGTAAATATAACACCTATTCAACTTTTAGAATTATCTAAGCTTAAAAATATAGTTGCTATAAAAGAAGCTAGCGGAAATATAAGCCAAGTAGCTAAAATAAAGGCTTTATGTAAAGATAATATAGATATTTACTCTGGAAATGATGACCAAGTAGTTCCTATTATGGCCCTTGGAGGTTTGGGAGTTATTTCTGTCTTAGCTAATATAATGCCTAAAGCGGTTCATGATATGGCTACAACATTTTTATCTGGCAATACTAAAAAAGCTCTACAAATTCAATTAGACACTTTAGATATAGCTAATAAATTGTTTATAGAAACTAATCCAATCCCTATAAAAACAGCACTAAACTTAATGGGAAAAGATGTTGGTGCATTTAGATTGCCATTATGTGATATGGATGATAAAAATCTTGAAATACTGAAATATTCTTTAAAAGAATATAATTTAATTTAAGGAGTTTACTATGATAAAAGTTTTATTAAATGGTTGTTGTGGAAAAATGGGCAAAGTAATTATAGAAGCAGCGAAAAACTTTCCTAATATAGAGATAGTAGCAGGAATTGATAAATATCCAAATGATCAATCTAATTTTAAGATATATACTAATTCTGATGATGTTGATATAAATTATGATGTTTTATTGGACTTTTCTAGACCTGAGGCACTTACTGATATTTTAAAATTATCAGCAAAGAATAATAAACCTGCTATATTATGTTCTACTGGATATACTGATGAAGAATTGCTACTTATTTCAGAAAAAAGTAAAGTTATACCTTTATTTAGGTCAGCTAACATGTCATTGGGTGTAAACTTATTAAATTCATTGCTAAAGAAAATAGTTCCTACCCTTTATGAAAATTATGATATTGAAATAATCGAAAAACATCATAATCAAAAAGTAGACTCACCAAGCGGAACTGCTCTTTTACTTGCAGATACAATAAAGGATTCTATTCCAAATGAATCAAATTATATCTATGGAAGAAGTGGAAAAAGAAAAAGAGAAAAAAATGAAATTGGAATTCATGCAATTAGAGGCGGATCAATAGTTGGAGATCATGATATTATATTTGCAGGTTCTGGAGAAATAATCGAATTATCTCATAAGGCAATATCAAGAGAAGTTTTTGCAGTTGGTGCATTGAAAGCATGTGAATTTATGAGTGATGTTATAGAACCTAAATTATATAATATGGACGATGTATTAGGAATTTAAATATATAAAGAAATTAGAATTTTAAATATTATTTAATATAAAAAGAGATGAGAACTTTAAATACTTCTCATCTCTTTTTCTTTAAGAATCTTTTTCCAGTTTAAAAATCTATTATAGTGTAAAACTATAATATCACTAATTATAAGGAGGTAATATTATGGCTAAAGATAGTCAACCCGATAATAAAAAAGCTAGAATGGAAAAATGCAATTATCAAACTCCTTTAACTGAAGAAGGACATAATCATAATCCTAATGCAAAACATAAATCTATAAAAAGAGAAGGTTTTTCAAGTCAGCATTTTAATAGAGCCGGTAATTAAAAAAGAAGAGTCATATGACTCTTCTTTTTATTAAAATTATTCTTCACCTTCGATATATGCTTTATCAAAGAATACATGTCCTAAAGCTGAAACTCTAACACCCTTAACTTCTGGCTTAGCGCCTTTTACTTTAGTATAGTAGTATAATGGGATGATAGGCATATCTTCCATAATCATGTCTTCTGCTTGTCTCATTAATTCCCATCTCTTAGTTTGATCAGCTTCTTTCTTAGCTGCTGCAACTATCTTATCATATTCTGGATTTGAATATCCAGCATCGTTATTTCCTCCGCCAGTTACCCATAAATCTAAGAATGTCATTGGATCAACATAATCTCCTGACCAACCATGTCTAGCAATTTGATATTGCCCTTGTTGTCTTGAGTTTAAGAATACTTTCCATTCTTGGTTAGCTAATTCAACTTTTACACCAATCTTAGCCCAGTCTTGTTGAACTGCTTGAGCTATTAAACTGTGGTCTCCTTCGGTGTTATACATAAATTCTAATGTTGGAAGACCTTCTCCATTTGGATATCCTGCTTCAGCTAATAATTTTTTAGCTTCTTCTATATTTGCTACATTTGCATCATAGTATTCTTTATTTGCAAATTCTTCACCCTTGTCATTTAAAATTCCTTTAGGAACAAAGCTATATGCTGGAATTTGTCCTGACTTGGTAACATTTTCAACTATACCTTTTCTATCAATAGCAAGACTTAATGCTTTTCTAACTTTTGGATTGCTTAATGCTTTTTTAACATCTGCTGATAATGTATCTTGTTTACCAACATTTAATACTAACATATATGTTGCAAGGTTTGGATAAATTGTAACTAAACCTTCTTTTTTTCCACCTTCAATTTCTGCTGGTGGAACTGTATCAACCATATCGAAATCTCCAGATTTTAATGAAGCATATGCAGTATTTTGATCAGTAACTAACTTAAATACTACTCCTGGAAGCTTAACTTCATCCTTATTCCAGTAATTTTCATTTTTTTCAAATATTAATTGATCTTTCATATCCCATTGAGTTAATTTGAAAGGTCCATTTGAAACATAAGTTTCTGGTTCAGTTGCCCATCCTTCTGGATTAGCAGAAACTATATCTTCTCTTAATGGGAAATATGTTGTAAATGCAGTAAGTTCAGCAAAGTAAGCTGTAGGTGCTTCTAAAGTAACTTTTAATGTATGATCATCTACAACTTCAATACCTAATTCTTCTCTAGTAGCTTTTCCTTCATAGAAGTTTTCAGCATTTTTAATATAGAATAATTGGTATGCATATTCAGATGCTGTTTCCTTAGTTAAAGCTCTGATCCATGAATATTCAAAGTCTTTTGCTGTAACTGGCTCACCATCAGTCCATTTAGCATCTTTTCTCAAAGTAAATGTATATACTAATTGATCATCAGATATATCCATTTTTTCTGCTACACCTGGTACAGCTTTTTCATTTTCATCAAGCCTCATTAATCCTTCAAAAGCATTTTCAATAATTGATCCTGCTCCTGAAGAAGTATTTAATGTAGGATCGATTGTTTCTGGATCTTCTCCTAAGTTATAAATTAATTTTCTTCCACTATCAGCTGAATCACTATTTCCACAACCTGCGAAAACAGACATTCCAAGCGTAAGTGTTAGTGCAACTGCGCAAATTTTTCTAAGCTTATTGCTCTTCATTGTTAGTCCCCCTTAATATATGAAATTTATACTAATTGCTTGTATGCAATAGATATCTAATCATTGAATAAATGACACGCTACAAAGTGACCTGGTTCAACTTCCTTAAGTTCCGGATCAACTTCTCCGCAAATTGCTTTGGCATATTTGCATCTACCTTTAAATCTACATCCTGGTGGTGGATCTATTGGTGATGGAATATCTCCTTCTAAAACAATTCTTTTATTTGATTTAGCTTCCTTAGGATCTGGAATTGGAACTGCAGAAAGTAATGCTTGTGTATATGGATGTTTAGGTTTTAAATAAACATCATCAGCAGGTCCCTTTTCAACCATTTTTCCTAAATACATAACTCCTATGTGAGTTGAAATATGCTTAACCATAGATAAGTCATGAGCTATAAATAAATAAGTCAACCCAAATTCTTCTTGAAGCTCTTCTAACATATTGATAACTTGAGCTTGAATTGAAACATCAAGTGCTGATATAGGCTCATCACACACTATAAAATCTGGTTGTACTGCAAGTGCTCTTGCAATACCTATTCTTTGTCTTTGCCCACCTGAAAATTCATGAGCATATCTGTTTATATGGCTTCCATTTAAGCCAACCCTATCTAAAAGGTATCTTATTCTCTTAGTTCTTTCTTCACCTTTATATAATCCATGGATATCTATAGCTTCACCTATAATATCCCCTACAGTCATTCTTGGATTTAATGAAGCATATGGGTCTTGGAATATCATTTGCATATTCTTTCTTAAAGAAACCATTTTCTTTTCACTAAAATTAGTTATATCTTCACCATTAAAAATTATTTGTCCAGAAGTTGGCTCGTATAGCTTTAATATAGTTCTTCCAGTTGTAGTTTTACCACAACCTGATTCACCAACTAATCCTAATGTTTCTCCTCTTTTTATACTAAAAGAAACATTATCAACAGCCTTTACAAAGCTTTTCTTAGCAAACATTCCTTTATTTACAGGGAAGTATTTACAAAGGTTTTTAACCTCTAAAATAACATCATTTTTCTTTTCCATTATTCTTCCCTCCTTACTGGTGATTCAACCTTTGGTGCATTTTCATGACATAACCAGCAAGCTGCTCTATGTCCTTCTGATATTTCAAATAACGGTGGTTGCTTTTCTATACAAACTTTCATTGTATATTTACATCTTGCCGCAAATGGACATCCTACTGGTGGTTTTAAAAGATCTGGTGGTTGCCCTTCAATTGGAGTTAACTTTTCTTTAATCTCACTTTTTGGATTAGGAACACTATTTAATAATCCCCATGTATATGGATGCTTTCCATTATAGAATATATCTTCATCCGATCCTTCTTCTACTACTAATCCACCATACATAACATTTATTCTTGTACAAAGGTCAGCTACTACTCCTAAATCGTGTGTAATTAATATAATTGAACTATTAACCTTTTCTTTTAAACCCTTCATTAAATCTAAAATTTGTGCTTGAATTGTTACATCTAAAGCAGTTGTTGGTTCATCTGCTATTATAAGTTTAGGTTCACAAATAAGACTCATAGCTATCATAACTCTTTGTCTCATACCACCTGAAAATTCATGTGGATATTGTTTAAGTCTCTTTTCAGGACTTGGAATTCCTACCATATCAAGCATTTTTATTGCTAAATCGTTTGCTTCTTTTTTTGAAACTTTTTTATGTTTTATTAAATGCTCAGTTAATTGTTGTCCCACTGTAAATAAAGGATTTAATGAAGTCATAGGATCTTGGAAGATCATTGCCATTTCATTTCCTCTTATTTTTTGCATTTCTTTCTCAGTAGGATTTGTTATATCCTGACCATCAAACATAATGTTATCTGATTCTATAACTGCATTATCAGCTAACAATCTCATTAAAGACATCATAGTTACTGATTTTCCGCAACCAGATTCTCCAACAATTCCCAGTGCTTCCCCTTTATCTAAGTATAAGGATACTCCTCTTACTGCTTGTACATCACCTATATGTGTTCTAAAGGAGGTCTTTAAATTTTTAACTTCTAATAATCTACTCATCTGTAATTCCTCCTATCTCTTATTCTTTGGATCTAAAGCTTCTGTTAATCCGTCACCAAATAAGTTAAATGCTAAAATAATTATACAAATAGCTCCTGCTGGGAATAATAATTGATATGCAGCAGTGCTTAATAATCCACTAGCATCATTTGCTAAAGTACCTAAAGATGCAAGTGGTGCATTTATACCTAAACCTATAAAGCTTAAGAATGCTTCTGTAAAGATTGCTTGTGGTACGAATAAAGTTAATGTTACTAATATAGATCCTAAACAGTTAGGAATTAAGTGTCTAAATAAAATTCTTGTTTTTGAAGCTCCAAGAGCTTTTGCTGCAAGAACGAATTCTTGTTGTTTTAATGAAAGGATATCTCCTCTTACTATTCTTGCCATACCAACCCAATAAGAAATTGCCATTGCTAATATAATAGTAGTTAATCCTGTTGATCCTTCCTTTTTAAATGTAGCCATTAAAATTATTACATATATTTGTGTAGGAATAGAATATAATACATCTACTATTCTCATCATTATATTATCTACTTTACCGCCGAAGAAACCTGCTATTCCTCCATATAATACACCTATAACTAAGTTTATAGCTGCCGCAGAAATAGCAATTATAAGAGAGTATCTAGATCCATACATAACTCTTACAAATAAATCTCTACCAAGGTTATCTGTACCAAACCAGTGCTGTGCACTTGGTCTTAAATCTGTTCCACTTAAATTTGTATCATAATAAGTATATCCCATTACTTTTTCCATTATTACTGGCCCTAAGAATGCAAATAATACCACTACTACTATCATAATTAATGAAAATAATGCTACTTTATTATTTTTTAATCTTCTCCAGGCATCTGCCCAATATCCAACGCTTGGTCTTACTATTTGTTCAAAATTCTTTTCCTCTTCACTTAAAGGAGTAAATAATTCTTTGTCTATGTCTAAATTCATTTTTAAATCTTCCATGTCTTTACCCCCTCTTATGCCTCTAACTTAATTCTTGGATCTATTAATACATATACTATATCTACTAATAAGTTACATATAACTATTAGCGTACAATAGAATGCTGTAACCCCTAATAATGATGTATAATCTCTATTAGTTATAGATAATGTAAACTCATTTCCAAGACCTGGTATTGCAAATATCTTTTCAACTACAAATGATCCTGTTAATACACTTGCTACTAATGGTCCTAAATATGTAACAACAGGTATTAATGAATTTCTTAATGCATGTTTAAATATAATTGTTTTTCCACTTAACCCTTTAGCCTTTGCAGTCCTTATATAATCTGACTTTAATACTTCTATTAATTTACTTCTTGTTAATCTTGTTATAAATGCCATTGAACTTCCTGAAAGAGCTAAAACTGGCATGATATAATTGCTTGGCTTACCTAATCCCGTAGCCGGTAATAATTTCAACTTAACTGTAAATATATAAATTAAAAATGTTCCCATTACAAAGCTTGGTATTGTTATTCCTAAGGTAGCTAGTACCATACAAACTCTATCCGGCCACTTGTCCGCTTTTAAAGCAGCTATTATTCCAAGTAAAACTCCAGCTACAACTGAGAATATTATTGATGCCGTACCAACTTTTGCTGAGTTTGGAAAACTCTTTTTTATTGTTGTTAAAACTTCTCTTCCTTTATACTTCATTGATTTACCAAAGTCACCTTTTAAAAGATTCTTCATATAAATCGTATATTGTTCTCCAACAGGTTTGTCCAACCCATATTTTTCGTTTAGTTGGGCTTTCATATCCGGTGTTATTTTTTCTCCATCAAATGGACCACCCGGCATCATTCTTACTAGAAAGAATACTATAGTTACAACTGCCCAAACAGTAACTATACTAGTTAAAAGCCTCTTTCCTATATACTTTACCATTTGTTTTCAACCCCCATTCATGATTCTACGCACATTCCATTTTGTAGATATTAATAATTATATTATATTATTGAAATTTGTCAATTAACATTTTAATTTTACATCGAGTATTTTAATAATATATCAAAAAAGTTAAAGTTTTTTTCAAAATCCGCAAAAGAATATTTCTGTTATTGGTAAACGCTTACATTTGCATTTTTTCTTGTTTTATGCAAGTATAATTATTAATCCTTCATTTTTCTAATTATTATTAATCTATAATTTTTTTAACATAATATATTTCTTCAATCTTTTCATTTTGCGGACATTTATTAAAATATGTTCGTTTACCATGAACAAGATTTTATGCATTTTATTGAAATATTATATAATAAAATAAGAATATTTATTCAAAATCAAAAGCTGATTAATATAACATTTATAATTATATTAATCAGCTTTTACTAATTTTTATTTTATTAGAATTCTTTCTTTAATATAAAGTATTAATATACTTCTCCAAAGAGTTTAATGCAATTTCTAATTCTTCAATAGAATAGCAATATGATATTCTAACGTATCCTTCTCCACCACTCCCAAAAGCACTTCCAGGAACGCATGCAACTTTTTCTTCTTTTAATAGATTTTCACAAAATTCTTCTGAACTAATATTAAATTGCTTTATAGATGGAAATATATAAAAAGCTCCACTAGGCGAGAAACATTCCAATCCCATAGCAGTCAATCTATTCTCCACATAGATTTTTCTATTTATAAATTCCTCTTTCATTTTTTCTACATTATACAAACCATACTTTAATCCTTCTAAAACACCATACTGCCCAATTGAATTAGTACAAGATACATTATATTGATGAACTTTTGCTATTTCTTTTAAATATTTCTCAGCTGCGGCAATAAATCCTATCCTAATACCAGTTATAGAGAACATTTTTGAAAATCCTCCTATATAAATGATATTTTCTTTTATTTCATTACACATTGCCACACTATAATAATTATCATAGCAAAAAGCTTCATATATCTCATCAGTAACAACAATTAGGTTATATCTTCTTATTAAATCTATTAACTTATTATATTCATTTTTCTTAAGAACTGCTCCTGTAGGATTACATGGATATGATAATACCATATATTTTATATCTTCTTTTTTTAATAACTCATTTAACTCGTTAAAATTTATAGAAAAATCATTATTTAAATTATAACTAATAACTTCTCCGCCTAAAATATTCACTATATTTTCATAAGCTGGATAACTTGGATTAGGAATAAGTACTTTATCATTTTTATTTATTAATGAAGAAATAGATGAGTATAAGGCTTCGCTTCCACCAACTGTAATACATATTTCTTCCATTGAATAATTAATGCTCCTTCTATTTAAATAAGTAGAAATTTCTTTTCTTAATTCTAAAAGTCCAAAATTATCGGTATAAACCGTTTTATCTTCTTCAATAGCTTTTATCATACCATACTTTATTTCCTTTGGTGTTTTAAAATCTGGCTCACCTAAAGTTAATGAAATCGCCCCATCTACTTTTTTTACTTTATTGAAGAATCTTCTTATGCCTGATATTTTAACATTATTTAAATTCTCGTTCATTCTAATACCTCATTTTATAATTAATTATTGATAGTTCATAATTGTTATATTTTGCGTAGCAAAATATCCTAAGCTTTTCACTCTTTCGCTCCTAACTTTTCAATAATAAATTACTTCGCAATTTATAACTAATATTCAATTCCTTTTCTTGCTTCAACACCTTCTTCAAAATAATGTTTAATACACTTCATTTCTGTAACTAAATTACTCTTTTTTAAAATTTCTTCTGGTATATCTCTTCCTGTAAGTATCAGCTCCATAGTTTCAGGTTTATTATCAATAATATATATGACCTCTTCTACTGTTAAAAACTTATTATATAAAACTCCCATTATTTCATCTATTATTAAAATATCACATTTATTTTCTTTTATTGTATTCAAAATAAATTTATAACCTTCTCTAATCTCAAGCTTCAACTCTTCCTTTTCAGCTTCATTTAAATTCCATACAAAGTCTCTTTGTTTTTCAAATCTAAATAATTTAAAGTTATCACCAAGTTCGTCAATTGTTTTTAGCTCCCCAGTTGGACCTCCTTTTAAGAATTGAATCATATATACCTTTAACCCATTTCCATAAGCTCTCATACCTTGTCCTATGGCTGCAGTAGTTTTCCCTTTACCATTTCCTGTATAAACCTGAACTAGTCCTTTATTTAATTTCATACTATCAACTCCTTTTCATAAATTGTACATTATGTACAACTCTATTGTAAACTAAATATATTTTAACATATTTTTACTTCTTTCCTATTGATATACATTGAATATATTGATATAATTTCTTCATTCTAACCTTATAGTATAGGAGGGTATAATATGAACTATAATGAGTTAACAGATCCTTATGAAATTGCAAAATTCATAAAGGATACACAAAAAACAACGCCAGTGAAGGCATATATTAATGGAGATTTAAGTAATGCTGATTTAAAAGATCTAGAATGGTATGGTACCAATAACTTTTATATACTTTTTGGTGAAGCTAATATAGTTAATGAGTTTATAAAAGAAAATAATCACCTTATAAATCATTATAGATTTGAAAATGATAGACGAAACTCAGCTATTCCTATGCTAAACCTTTTAGATATAGATGCAAGAATAGAACCTGGTGCAATAATAAGAGATAGGGTGAAAATTGACAAAAATGCTGTTATTATGATGGGTGCTGTAATTAACATAGGCGCTGAAATAGGCGAATGCACTATGGTAGATATGAATGCAGTAGTTGGCGCTAGAGGAAAGCTAGGTAAAAGAGTACATTTAGGAGCTGGTGCCGTAGTTGCTGGAGTTTTAGAACCTCCAAGTAAATCCCCTTGTCAAATTGGAGATGATGTTTTAATAGGTGCTAATTCTGTTATATTAGAAGGAGTAAAAATAGGTAATGGTTCTGTTATTGCAGCTGGATCCGTAGTAGTTAAAGATGTTCCTTCTGGTGTTGTTGTTGCTGGTAGCCCCGCTAAAATAATTAAAATAGTTGATGATCAAACAAAAGATAAAACAAAACTTTTAGATGATCTTAGAAAATAGCTGCTACATAATAAAAGGTGAAAAGCAAAGCTTTTCACCTTTATTTTATATTACATAACTTCTTGTTCATTACCTTCATGATCTGATTCTAAATGATCATTTTGAACCTTTTCCATTTTTGATACTGATACTTCATAAGCAATTTTTTTAATTACATCAGTATCACTAACTTTCTTTTGGTATTCTCTACTTTGTAACCTTCCCCAAACTCTAATGTTGTCTCCAACTTCTAGAGTTTGACAGAATCTTGAATTTCTTCCCCAAGCAATTGTAGGAATATAGTCTGATTTATTATATGCTCTATTTACAGCTAATAATACATCAGCGATTTCTCTTCCAAACGGAGTTGTTCTATAAACAGGTTCCTTACATATATATCCATCTAAGAAAATTTCATTTGGATTCTTACTTCTTTCAATACAAGGTTCTATATTTCTAGCAAATACAGTTAAAATAAGTTTATTTGATCCATCAACAAACTTATTATATGATCTTAATTGTCCATCTACTATTATTTCCTTATCAATTGATAAATCCATATTAGCTATTAATCTTTCTGATACTGTTATGTTTAAAACATCAACTGAATCACTAAGTCTCATAACCTCCATTGAAAATGTATAAAACCCTTCCCCATACATTTCATGGCTAAATTCTAGTTCTGATATTACTTTTCCCTCTAAATAAATCTTGTTATTTAACATCAAGTTGTCCATCTCTAACCCCTCTCTCCCTTAGTAATAATTTTAGTTAGTTATACTTTTTAACCCCACTGGATATATTTCCATTATAATACATTATATCATCATTTTTCAATATTTTTTAATTTATTTTTTTATTTGCTCACCTTTATCATCAATATAGTAATTATCTTCATATATCATTTGACCAACTTGAGCAAAGCTATATCCATCTTCACTTAGTTTTTTTATTATTCTATCTAGATTTCCTGGTGTGTACTTTGCATTATTATGAAAAAGTAAAATAGATCCTGAAGTTACTCTCTTCATAACTCTATTATACTCTTCATCCGCACTAGCTTGCTTCCAGTCAACTGAGTCTACATCCCATTGAATACATTTATATCCTTGACTACTTACAAAGTCCAAAGATTTTTTACTATAATCGCCACTTGGAAATCTAAATAAATTAGGCTTAACTCCTACAGTTTCCTCTATTATTTTATCTGTTTTATCTAGTTCTTCTTTCATCCTCGTTTCATTTATCTTTGTAAACATAGGATGAATATAACTATGGTTTCCTATTTCATGCCCCCCTTCCTTTATCTTCACAAGCTTTTCTCTATTTTCTTCACTATAATTTACCCAACCTCCCATTATAAAAAAGGTTGCCTTTACATTGTATTTATCTAGTACCTCTAATATGTTATAAATTTCATCTTTTTCAGCCCAATTTATGTCAAAAGTTAATGATATAACCTTTTCATCCTTATTAACTCTATAAATGGGCTTATCATTAGAAGCTTCTAAAGAAACCTCCCTAAAATCCTCTTTAAATAAAATAGACAAAACCATTGTACATAATAATAATAATAAACTTATTACTACTCTATATCTCCTTTTCACAAAAAACTCCTTAAATTGCTATCACTTATTTATATTCTGAAAAATAATATTAATGACTATAATAACAACTTAGTAAAATTTATGATATAATTAATTTATACTTTCTAAAATGGAGGTTTAATATGTACGAAAACTCAGCAGAATTAGCAGAAAACAAATTACTAGTTTTATATGTAATGGAATCTTTAAAGTCTCCCATTACTAATACTCAACTTACTGAAATTATATTAGAAAATAACTTTATAAATTATTTCACTCTTCAACAATATATTAGTGAACTTGTTTCATCAGAATTTTTAAGATATGACATGGTAAATGATAAAAATTTAATTTATATAACTGAAAAAGGATCAAATGTTCTTTCTTTCTTTTCTGATAGAATTTCAACTATGAAAAAGAAGATAATCGATGACTATCTTCTTTCCATGATTGACTCTATAAAAAAGGAGTTAACTATTCATAGTGATTATACATTAGGTAAAGATAATGCTTTTATAGTAGATTTACAAGCATTAGAAAATGAAAATCTTTTAATTTCTTTAAAGGTATCTGTTCCTTCTAAAAAACAAGCATTATCATTATGCAATAGATGGAAAAGCAACCCTTCTGATATTTATACTAAAATCATGAACTCTTTATTTAGTGATGACGACTAATACAAAGTCATAGCATTAGGTTCCTTACCTACTGTTATGACTTTTATTTTATTTTCATTTAAGTTTATACATATAACTCTTCCATTTAAATAATCAGATACAAAAGCTATTTTACCAAATTTAATTATTGATTTAGGCATACCACCTAAGCTCATTTTTCTACATTTATTATAGTTGCTTTTATCTATTATAGTAAGAGTTCCGTCCCCAAAATTACAAATATAAATAATTTCTTCATCTTCTAAAATATCTACAGGTGATTTCCCTACCTTTATTCTATTTAAAGATTCAAATGTCTTTATATTAAATACCTCAATATATCCTTCTTTATCATCACCCATACAGCTTTCACATACATATAATAACTTCTTATCATTAGAAACTTTAAGCTTTGTTGGATATTCTAATGTGCTTAACTCCTTTATAACCTTATTTGTAGTCACATCTATAATAGATACATTATTACTTTGAAAATTTGAAACAAATAATAAATTAAGACTTTTACATATTTCTATATTATGAGGCCAACTATTAACAGCTATATCTAGTGCTATCTTTTTTTCTTTTATATCATAAATGACAACTGAATTAGATTCTGAACATGCAATATATAAATAATTTTTGTCAATAGCCAAGTCATTTGGATGAGCTCCTACGTAAATACTATTTTCCTCTTTAAATGTATTCATATTTATTAAAGATATTGAATTACTATAACTATTGGCAGTATAAGCTATATTATCATTTAAGCAAATGCTACTAGGCCCTAAAGGCTTGTCTATCTTTCTTAAAAACATTTCTTCAGTTACTAATTCTTCTTTACTAAAATCCTCGTCTATAGATACTTTACTTATAGAATCACTACCTGTATTGCATACAATTAAAGAGTTCATATAGCACCTTCCTTTCTAGAAATTAAATATAGATTAATATATTTTACAATAATTCCCATAAATACTATGTACATTTACAATATATGATTTATTTAGTTAAGCGTGACAACTTTTTATCTTTTATTTCAAATTTCCACATTTTCTCTTCATTTCTACTTGATATAGATATATAATACTACTTGTACAATATTTAGGAGGGATATACAATGTTTGTTTATAAGACTAATGGGGTTTGTTCTACAGAAATACATTTAGATGTAGAAAATAATATTATTAAAAATGTTGAATTTGTTAGAGGATGTGCTGGTAACCTTATGGGTATATCAGTTTTAGTAAAAGGCATGAAAATTGATGAAGCCATTGATAAATTAAAAGGAATTGATTGTAAAGGCAAAGGTACATCTTGTCCTGATCAATTATCTAAAGCATTAGAAGAATATAAAAAATCTGCATAATAAGAAGGAGTGTAAATCACTCCTTCTTATTATAATTTTCAATCAAAGTTATTACTTTGTCTCTAATATCTTCAATCGGAAAATTTTCACCTGGACAAAGAGTTTTATAAACATCTCTATGTCCTATTATTTTATAAATATCATATTTTAATGATGTATATAATGATAGTTTATATAAGCTTTCTAATTGTTCTTCTGTTGGATACTCATCTTCAAAATTTCCTTCTAAACAAATTCCAATTGAACTGTTATTTTCTCCTTTTGTATGTGCACCTTCGGCATTTTCTGGTCTTCCAGAATATATACTGCCATCTTTTCTTATATAATAATGATATCCAATTCCTTTCCATCCTTTAGATTTATGATATTCATTTATTTCTTCAGGACTCCATTCACCTCTTGCAGAATGATGATATATTATCTTATTGGGATTATTAGTTAATTCTAGTCTTTCTTTCCATTTATAATCTCTACATATAATATTTAAATCTTTTTCTAATAATTTTATATCATCATAACTAATATTTATATTATAAAAAGTTCTATAGCTTATCTTAAAATAGCTTCTTAAATTTTCTTTAAATAATACTAATATAACTAAAGCACTAATCGGAATAATTATTAATAACAAAATCTTATTTAATTTCAAATTTATTACCTTTTTATAATCATATATTATTTTTCATTATTATATTATTATAAAAAAAAGGTAAATATTCTAAAACTAGAATATTCACCTTAACTTTATACATTTCTACAAAATAAAACTTATTAGTAAAGATATTGATCCTACAATTACTAAAGATATAGTTGTAATATCAATATTTATATTAACTTTACATGAATCAATTATTCTTCTTCTATCGATTTCGTTTGTTTCTAAGCTTATATTAGCTAGCCACTGTGGATTAATTTGACCAAAATCTTGAAGAGATAAGCTCATAGGATTTCCTCCTACCGCAGAAAATATACCCATCATTAATATTATTATGCCTTCAACAAAAATCACATCTCTAAAATTATACCCTTGAAAACTAGAAATAATTTCTCCTAAACTAAAAGTAACCATCAAGCTAATAATACAAATAGTTATAAATTTTGATAAAGTTTTTGAATTCTTTTTAATCATAAGGATCATCATCCACCCTTCTTTGAAATCAATTACATTATAGCATTTTAGCCATTTTTTACAATATACTATTAAACTCCTAGGCTTTATTTAAATTATTAATATTATAAAATTTCACAATTATCTTTAAAGAAATTAACATTTATTACATATATAATTTTTTATAATTTAATATATTTATAAATGTATTATCATATAAATATATTTATATAATTTAAAATTTTTTTCTATAACAATTAAATAAATTTTTAATTAGAAATACTACTTTTTAAAATTTTTCACAATATATATGAACACGGTTCATATATTGACTATTATGAACTATGTTCAAGATATAAAATGCTAATTTCATAATTTCGTTTTTCAAGAAAAAATCTAAAGGATTATAAGGATATAAAGAGTTTGATATTTTAACCAATAAAAATTATTATTAATATAAAGAATCAATTAATAATAATTTTTATTTAATTGTTATTTTAAAGGAGTGACTATAATGAATAATTTAATGATGGAAATTAGAGACAGAAGTAATGTATTACACAAAGCAACCGAAAATACCGGTTTCACAAAAAGACTTCTTGATAAAAATGCTACTATTGAAAGTTATGCCGAATATATCTACAACTTATATTACGTATATCAAGCTATTGAAAATAATCTAGAGAATTTAAAGAATATAGAAACTATTGCTCCATTTGCAACACCAGAATTATATAGATCTGACTTTATTAAAGAAGATTTAAAAAATATTATATCAACTACATCATTTAAACCTCTATCCTCTACTATAGCATATGTAGATAAAATTAATCACGCTTGTGCAAAAAATCCTAAATTAATAATTGCTCATGCATATACAAGATTTTTAGCAGATTTATTTGGTGGTAGAATATTTTATAGTTTACTAAAAGATTATTATAATATAAATAATGATAGTTTAAATTATTACTCTTATAAGGATCTTAGAGATATGAAAGCTTATGTTATGAATTATCACAATATGCTAAATACCCTTGCTCTTACTGTCGAGGAAAAAGAAGATTTTATCATTGAAATTTGTAATTCATATATTTATAATATGGCAATTTCAAATGAGCTAGATTCTAAATGCTTTTAAAAAGAAGTGGCTTTGCCACTTCTTTTTAAATATAGTATATAATTGTATCTTTTGATTTCTTATACTCATTTACTAAATCTTCTAATGTTATAGCAGAAAAATATTTACTTATTAAACAATTTATATCTTTCCATAAATTTTTATTTATAAAATTTTCTAATTCATTTTCTTCTTCTTCATTTATATCTATAAATATATTTTCACCTTCTAAAACTTTTAAAATTTCACTAATTGTTAATTCACTTGGATTTTTTCCCAATATATATCCACCTTGAGCTCCTTTTCGACCAACTATAATCCCACCTTTTCTTAATAAAGAAAATATTTGTTCTAAATATCTTTCTGAAATATTTTGTCTTTCAGATATTGTCTTTATACTTACATTTTCAGAATCTATATTTATAGCTAAATCAATTAATGCTCGTAAACCATATCTTCCTTTAGTTGAAATTTTCACATAATCACCTTTTTCTTTTTATTTTATATATTTCAATTAATATATATCCAAACAAAAATATAATATCAAATAAATAGTTATTAAATTTATTCAATTCAAATAGTACAATTGAAAGCATAGATTATAATTTCCTATTACTAAATAATATCTTTATCTAAATTCTATCCATTATTGCAGCTTTTAGTTAAGAACTTAATCTTTACTATAACTCATATATTTAATAATAAAAGCCACTACTATAAATAGCAATGACTTTATTATAATTATTTATATAAATCAGTTGATAAATATCTTTCTCCTGTATCAGGTAATAAAACAACAATATTTTTATTCTTATTTTCTTCTCTCTTTGCAAGCTCTGTAGCTGCTACTATAGCTGCTCCTGCTGAAATTCCAACTAACAGTCCTTCTGTCCTAGCAATATCTTTAGATGCTTTAAAGGCAGCTTCATTTTCTACTGCAATTACTTCATCTATTATTGAAATATTCAAGTTTTGTGGTATAAATCCTGCCCCTATTCCTTGTATTTTATGCGGTCCTGGCTTTCCCCCTGCAATAACTTGAGAATTTGTCGGCTCAACAGCTACTATCTTTACATTAGGATTTTTAGCTTTTAAAACTTCTCCTACTCCAGTAATCGTTCCACCTGTACCAACTCCGCCTACAAATATATCAACATTTCCCTCTGTATCTCTTAATATTTCTTCAGCAGTAGTTTTTCTATGAATTTCAGGATTAGATGGATTTTCAAACTGCTGTAGAATAACTGAATTTTCTATTGTGCCCTTAAGTTCATTTGCCTTCGCTATAGCTCCCTTCATTCCTTCTGATCCAGGAGTAAGAACTAATTCAGCCCCTAATGCCTTTAAAAGATTTCTTCTTTCTAAACTCATAGTTTCTGGCATAGTTAATATTAATCTATATCCCTTTGCAGCAGAAACAAATGCTAAAGCTATTCCTGTGTTTCCACTTGTTGGTTCTATAATTACTGAATTTTTATTTAAAATCCCTTTTTTTTCTGCATCAATTATCATTCCATATCCAATTCTATCTTTTACACTACCACCTGGATTGAAATATTCTAATTTACCTATAATAGTTGCTAAAGTGTTATTTTCCTTATTATAATTAGATAATTCTAGTAATGGCGTGTTCCCTATTAATTCAACTAAACTTTTTGCTATTTTCATTTTAACCTCTCCTTATATATCCCACTATTCCGATATGTTTATTTTATACTTATATAATACTCTATTTTCATTAATTTGTGAATATCTTTTTTAAATTATAAAAAAAGAAATTGTATCATTATTATTATACAATTTCTTTTAAATTAAACATATTTTAATTTTCTTTAATACTTTTCATAAACATAGTAAAAAAATTAAATAGAACAAATGTTATTATTCCTGTAGTAATATATATCTGTATTCCTGATATTTGCTTTATAATATTTCCTATAATTTCATATCCATCATTAATTAAGAAGCCTGACATTTTAATTGAAGCTAAAGTACCTATTGCCATTGGGAATGTTAATCCTGCAAAAGCTGGAGTGAATTTATAAGAGAAAAATTTTGGTAGCTTGTACACTACAAATAAAAGTGTACTAAACACTAAAATATATAATAGATATAATAAAATTTTATTAGGCTCTTCGACAACATTTATATAGCTAACTACACAAAGGCTTGATGGTGCTAATAATATTGCTTGTGTATGAAAAAATGCCTCTTTTAAAGGTATAGTTTTTAATCTTATAATAATGAATGGTAATATTACTAATAATACCATTATCCCATAATATAGTACTATCTTACTTATTAAAGGTTCTTTCATTACAGAACCTACTACTGTTGAAACCATTAACCCATTATAAGTTACAAACCAACTTGGAACAAATGTATCTTTATTTACTCCTTTAATAACATTTCTATATGTAAATATTATTATATGTACTGTATGTAATAGAACGCCTATAAACCATAGCATTTTTCCAAAAGAATTATTATAGTCAAAGTAATATCCACCTAATATCATAGTTATCATAGTTATTCCTGCATAAAGACTAGCTGGAACTGTATTTGAATATTCTTTTTTACAAGTAGGATAAAATGCTAAAATTTTAACTAAATATGCTATTAAAATACCAGTTGCTATCCACATCGTTAAATGCCTTACCCAAGTATATCCTAACGATGAGTAAATGTTTGATAATGTTGCTGCTCCTACCATTGTAGGTATTATTGGAATAGGTAAATTTTCTATTTTTCTAAAAATTAAATTATTTTTCATAATTCCTCCTAAGCTAGTTTTAATTATTCTATTAAATTCACATTATAATTTCAATACTTATTGTTAATTTTTTCACTTACATACGTATAAAAGATCTTTTATCATAATTCAACACTAGCATTATATCACTAATAAATATAATTTCCGTGATATTTATCACAAAGTATCATTTTTGTTAAAACAAAAAAATACTACACTTCTTTTAACTATAATAATATCTAGCTTAATGAAGTGTAATATTCTTATTTAATTAGTTTTTAAACTTTTAAATAGTATGTGTATAAATTTATACAAAACATATGCTATTATCGTTGTAGTAATATATATTTGTATTCCACTTACTTCTTTTATAGTATACCCTAAAAAATCATTATTCAATTTTATAAAAAATGATGATGCTTTAATTGATGCAACTATACCTATTGCCATAGGGAATGTTAAACCTGCAAACCCAGGCGTAAAATTATAAGAAAAAAACTTAGGTAACATATATAAAATAAATAATAATGTTAAAAATATTATTGAGTAAAGAATATATACAAATATCTTATTAGGATTATCTATAAAATTTAAATAACCTACTAAACAAAGGCTAGATGGTGCTAATAAAATAGCTTGAGTATGAAATAATGCATCATTTATAGGCTCTTTTCTTAATCTAGAAATCATAAATGGTATTATTAATAAAAAAACTACAATTCCATAATACACTATAATCTTACAAATAAAAGGTTCATTCATAGAAATTCCCACCACTGTTGAAACCATTATACCATTATATGTTACAAACCAGCTTGGAACAAATGTTTCTTTATCTACTCCTGAAAATACATTTTTATATGTGAAAATTATTATATGTATTGCATGTAATATTATACCAATATACCAAAGCCCTTTTCCTATTATTTCATTAAAATCAAAATAATAAGATCCTAATATCATTAATATCATAGTAAATCCTGCATATAAACTTGAAGGAACTGTATTACTGTATTCACTTTTACATGTGTCAAAATAAATTGTTATCTTTATAACATAAGCAATTAATATTATAGTTGCACATACCATTGTTATGTGCCTTATCCATGTATATCCCAAAGTCTGATACACATTAGATAAGGTAGCTGCTCCAACCATTGTTGGCAAAATTGGTACAGGCATATTTTTTATCTTTTTTAACAGAGATTTATTCTCCATAATATACTCCTTTTTATTTATCTTTAGTATACAAACTCTAAATTTTCTGTTTCATTAAAAAAGTCTGAATAATCAATATCAAATAAAGGTTTTTTAACTCTATCCACATTTATTTTTTGTTTTATAAGTTGCGTCAAAACTCCAACATATGATAAATCCCCTTGAACTATAGCTCCATAAATTGCTCCATCTTTATAAATTATCTTTTTATAATCTTTTCCATCAATATCAGTTATTTCTTCATAGCTTTCATCTGGCTTTACAACCATACCTAATGACATAGTAGCTACTCCGCAAAAATTCATTGTATTTTTGCTTCCAAAATAATCTTCCATAAATGTTTCTTTACCAACCATATTATTTGCAGCTATCATCCCTTCTTTCACTGCTGTTGGCCATATTGGATTTCTTCCTGTTATATCCCCTGCACCATAAACATCTCTAACATTTGTTTCACCTTTTGCATTTATTATAAGGCCAAATTTATCGCATTCTATTCCACTATCTTTCAAAAATCCTACATTTGATCTAACTCCCGTGCAAGCGATTATTAACTCACATGGTACTTCTTCTCCAGTATTAAGTTTTATAGAAATAGGATTATTTTCATCATCTACAATTACTTTTTCCGCCCTAACACCAAACTTTAAATTTACTCCCTCTTTTTTTAATCTTTCTTCATATATATTTGCAGCATGTTTATCTAATTGGAGAGGAAGAAGTCTATCACCCATTTCAATCAATGTTATATTTACATTGTAATCTAACAATCCTGCTAACGCATCAACACCAACAAGTCCAGCACCTAAAATTACAACATTTTTCACTTTTCTCGCAATATTTTTAATTTTTATAGCATCATCTAAATTTCTTAATCCTATTACATTATTAGCACTTCTTAAATTTTCTATTGGAGGTAAAAATGATGATGATCCAGTAGCAAGTAAAACTTTATCATACCTTAAATTATCTTCATTAGATAACTTTAATAATTTTTCTTTTATATCTATTCCAATAACTTCTACTCCTTTTATCCATTTTATTTTATACATTTCAAAAAAATTGTCTGGTGAAAAATCTAAATCTTCTATATCCCTTCTTCCATCTAAAAAATGATGAAGTATGCATCTTGAATAAACATGATCATCTTTAGATACTAAAGTTATTTCTGCATCTTTATCATGCTCTCGAATTGTTCTTGCTGCATTAATTCCAGATGCTGATGCACCTACTATAACATATACCATTATTTATATACCTCCTCTAAGCTTAATGCTCCCATGGGACATCTATCTACACAATGTGGATATTTAGTATCTGTAGATAAACACATATCACATTTCATTACTTCTCTATTAGTTTGATAATCCATTTTTAGTACTCCATACGGACAACCCATAATACACATATAGCATGTTGCACATCGACTTTTATCATAAATAACATATCCACTTTCATCATCTCTTCTCATTGCCCCTGTTGGACATGAATATACACATTCCGGTCTTGTGCAATGTCTACAGTAAATTGGTGCATATCTTCCTTCGCTATTAATAACTATTCTTCCTCTTGTATCTCTAGATCCATGAGAGACCTTGCAAGCAGTAGTACATGTTAAACATCCTATACATTTCTTTCTATCGATTTTTATTCTTTTCATAATAATCTCCTAATTAATTTTTTCTATTTTTACTGGACCGTATTTGTAATTAGGTTCCTTTGAATATGTATCAAATATTGATGGTAGTACAGAATTTGCTTCTATATAATGCATTGGCGCATAAAGTTGATCTTTTTTTACAGTTCTACTTAACTTAACAAGAAATTTGTTACTTACTCCATTCGGAGAACTTACTTTAACCATATCATTTTCTTTAATATCAAGTTCCTCTGCCAAGTCTGTATTAAGATTTATATATCCTTCTTTCATTATAATTGCTTCAACATCAGGAATTTCTCTTGTTCTTGTTTGTGTATGCCATTGTCCAACAGTTCCTCTACCTGTATTTAAAATATATGGATATTCTTCATTTTGTTCAAAAGGAGGACTCATAATATCTTCATAAATAAATTTTGCCTTTTTATTTGGAGTGTAAAATTTTTTATCTTCAAACAATCTTCTTTCTTCCTTTTCAATATCATCTCCTTCTTTAAAAGGCCATTGAATTCCCTTAGAATCTTTTAACATATCATAACTTACACCCGTTATATCACAAGGCATATTCCTAGTGCATTCTTTTAATACTTCAAAGGCATCTTTAGGTGTTTTCCATTTATCTAAAAGACTTCCCATTCCAAGAGCTTTTCCTATACCTAATAAGATATCATAATCACTTAACTCATCTTTTTTCTTTTCAAGTACTGGTTGAATTTTAGATAATCTTCTTTCTGTATTTATTAGTACACCTTCTTTTTTCAATCCATTTGTTGAAGGTAGTATAAGATGGGCATACTTAGATGTTTCTGTATCACTATAAATATCCTGCACTGCTAAAAACTCTAATTTTTCAGCTGCTTTTTTGAATTCCAAACTATTTATCCATGAAGCAACTGGGTTTGTTGCTAGTACCCAAAGAGCTTTTATTGTTCCATTATTTATACCTTCAATTATTGCATTATATGGTATTGTAGGCTTTTTAGGTAGCATATCTTCATCAATTTCTAAAGCTTTAGCTACAACTTTTCTTCTAGCTTTATCAGTATATTCTCCACCACCGTAAAGTCCAGTAGTATTACTAAATAATCTTGAGCCCATAGCATTACATTGACCTGTTATTGAATTTGCTCCAGTACCTGGCTTACCAATATTCCCTGTCATAAGAGCTAAATTTATTACTGCTTGTGCAGTTCTAACTGCTTGATATCCCTGATTTACTCCCATAGTCCACCAAAGTGATACTCTTTTACCTTCATGTATTATTTTAGCTAATTCTAACACTCTTCCTTTTGATATTCCTGTATACTCTTCAACATCATTTACATCATATTTTTTAACATGATTTTTAAAACCCTCAAAATCTTCTGTACTGTTTTTTATAAACTCTTCATCTATCCAACCTTTTTCAATCAATACATTTGATAATGTATATAAAAGTCTTAAATCACTTTTTGGTTTTAAATCTATCCAAATATCTGAATTAGTTACTGTTTCACTTCTTCTTGGATCTATAGTTATAATTTTTTTATCTTTGTTTCTATTTTTTATTACTCTACTCCAAAGAATTGGATGAGCCACAACAGGATTACATCCAATAAATATCATTACATCAGATAGTTCTAAATCTTCAAATGTATATGGTGGAGAGTCAAATCCAAAACTTTGTTTATATGCAACAACAGCTGTTGCCATACAAAGTCTAGTGTTACCATCCCCATTTCCACCTAGAAATGTTCTTCCAATATGTCCTGCCAATGCCATTTCTTCTGTACATAACTGTCCTGTGCTTAAAAATGCAAAGCTTTCTTTACCATGTTCATCTTGAATTTTTTTTACTCTTTCTGCAAATATATTAAATGCTTTATCCCAAGATATATGTTCTAGCTCACCTTTTTCATTTCTTAATAATGGTAATACAGGATTTTCATATATAGTATTTTGTTTATCTAAGTTAAGACCCTTAACACAACAAAAGCCTCTATTTACAGGGTAATCCTTTGCTGGCTTAACCCTTTGTATAAATCCGTCATCTTCAACATGAAAATCAAAATTACATGCTATAGAACAATAGTTACAAGTAGACCTAACAACTTTCATATTTTTACTCCTCTTCAATAAACATTTTATAGCTATTATTAGTATTATTCGCTTATTATATGCATATTAAACAAATGGTCTTATATAAATTTACTTATTCATTCACAGCTTTTGAGAGCAACAAAAACTTATATATTCTAATTAAAAATTAGCAACCCATAACTATAAAATAGTGTATTTCTAAATATTAAAATTCTAATACCATCAATAATTTAATTTTGAAAATTTCAAACTTTCATACTTTCGTATAAATAAAAAAACATCTAGATACTTGATTATTAAAATCTAATATCTAGATGTTTCTTTATTATAATGTAAATACTTTCTTTTCATTATCTAATAAAGTACATTTATCTCCAACTCTTACTTTTCCACCTTTTAGAACTCTAGTAAATATTCCATTCTTAGGCATTATACATTCTCCAACCTGATAGTATATTGCACACTTATCATGACATTCTTTACCGATTTGAGTTACTTCTAAAAGTACTTCTCCTACTGTTAATCTTTGGCCAACTGGAAGTTTATTTAATTCTATTCCATCAACAACTAAGTTTTCTCCAAATGCGCCAAAATCAACATTTCCTCCTTTATTTCTAAATTCATCAATCTTTTCAAAAGCTAATAAACTTACTTGTCTATGCCACTTACCAGCATGAGCATCACCTTCTATTCCAAACTCCTCTATGAAATTTGCTTCTTCAACCTCATTTTTTAAAGTTCCTTTATGTTTACTTGTACATATAGCTAAAACCTTGCTCATATTTTTATCCTCCAATTTGATTCATAAATTTTAATTCTTTATCTTTACTTTTTTGCATAAACAAATGTTTTTCAGGTTTATCAAAAATACTATTTTCTATTGCAAGTGATAATTCATTATCAGAAGCTCCTTTTCTAATCAGCTCTTTTAAATCAATACCATAATTGAAATGTAAGCATTGTTTTAAAAACCCTTCTGGAGTTAATCTAATTCTATTACAATCCTCACAAAAACAATTACTTATAGCACTAATAAATCCAATCTTACCTTTAGCATCCTTTAATTTTATATAAGTTGCTGGTCCACCACTCTTAATTCTTTTAACTTCTTCAAAATCCTTATAATTATTTTTAATAATGTCTATAATAACTTCATTATTAATTCCTTTATATTTACTTCCCACTCCAATAGGCATAAGCTCTATGAATCTTACATCTATTGGTTTTTGTAATGTTAAATTTACAAAATCTATTATTTCATCATCATTAATATCTTCTATCATAACTGTATTCAATTTTACTTTTATTCCAAGTGAAATACATTTATCTATTGCTGCTAATACCTTATTTAAATCTCCTAATCTAGTTAATCTTTTAAATGTTTCTTTCTTTAATGAGTCTAAGCTTATATTAACACCTTTTAACCCTGCTTTTGCAAGAATTTCTACGTTTTCCTCAAGCAATATTCCATTTGTAGTTAAGTATATTTCCTCTATACCTTGTATAGTATTTATTCTTTGCATAAGCTCTACTATATCTTTCCTAACTAAAGGTTCTCCACCAGTAAATCTAACTTTTTTTATACCAAGTTTTGCACTTTCGCATACTATTTTATATATTTCATCATTAGTCAATTTATCTTCTTTTTTAAGAAAAGTATTATTTTTTTCTTCCATGCAATATATACATCTTAAGTTACAATTATCAGTTAATGAAATTCTTAAATAATCTATTTCTCTACCATATTTATCTTTCATATTATTTTATAGAGCTATCATAAAAATTAAACTCTCCGCTCTTCCCCCCTGTTTTTTTTAGTAAATGAGTACCTTCTATTACCATTCTTTTATCTATAGCTTTACACATATCGTATATTGTTAAAGCTGAAATTGTAGCTGCTGTTAAAGCTTCCATTTCAACTCCTGTTTTATCTACTATTTTTACAGTGGCTTTTATTTCAATACTATTTTCTTTATCATTTATTTCAAAATCAATATTACAGCTAGATATCATTAACGGATGACACATAGGTATTAAATTAGATGTTTGTTTACTAGCCATTATTCCTGCAACTCTAGCTACTCCTAAAACATCTCCTTTACCTATTTTTCCTTCTTTTATAAGTTCTAAGGTTTCTTTGCTTACTTTTATTTTTGAAACTGCAATTGCAACTCTTTCAGTTTTATTTTTTTCTGATACATCTACCATTCTTGCATTTCCACTATTATCAAAATGAGTAAATTTACTATTCATTATATCCTCCTATTTTCCAAAAGAACAATGTGGAAAGGTACAAACCTTACAATCTAAACATAATCCACCATGTCCATAATCTGCTATATCTCCTAAAGTTAATTTTTCATCTGCTAGTATTCTTGGTAGTACTAAATCCAATACAGTTCTTTTTGAATACATAGCACAACTTGGTACTCCTAGTATTGGAATGTCTTTATAGTAAGCTAATAAAAACATAGCCCCTGGTAATACTGGTGATCCGTATGTAACAAGCTCTCCACCACATTCCTTTATAGCAGTTGGTGTTACATCATCTGGATCAACTGACATTCCTCCTGTACATATAATCATATCTACATTTTCACTTAACCCATTCTTTATTTCTTCTATTATTCTTTCTTTAGAATCTGGTAGAATAACTTGATTAATAACTTCACTACCGTAATATCCAAGTTTTGATTTTATTACTGGTAGAAAGGCATCTTTAATTCTTCCACTATAAACTTCATTACCAGTTGTTATAAGTAAGCATTTCTTAGGTTTTATTTCTTCTATATAAATAATTTTATCTTTTATTAATTTTTCTGCATTAATAATTTTATCTTCATCAATTATTAATGGAATAACTCTAGTTGAACCAATTTTTTCTCCTTTTTTTATTGGAGTATTGGTATGTAATGTAGATACAATTATTTCTCCAAGGCTATTAAGCTTAAACAACTCTTCCTTATCTATTTTTAAAACTCCATCTATATCTGCAAAAAAGTCAACTTTTCCTTCTTTTATTTCTTCTGATTTGCAAGCTCCATCACCAAGTACAAGGTTTGAAATTCTAATTGCAGCATCATTTTCATGTAGCTCTCCTTCACTAGGCTCCCATACATAAATGTGCTCTTTTCCTATAGATAGTAATTTTTCAATATCCTCTTCTTTTATAATATGACCTTTTTTAAAAAGTCTTCCTTTAAATTCTCCTGGTATTATTTGTGTAACATCGTGAGATAAGATACAGCCAACAGAATCATATACGCTTATCATTTTCATTATAATGCATCTCCTATCAGTTAATCATTTGTCTGAATACTTATTTAATAAATATTTCTTATAAATGTACTTATTTTCTCGCACATTCCTTTGCTTCTCCAATTAATATACCAATTCCATGTTTCAATTCATCTAATATAAAATCTAATGCTTCTTCACATGCTTTTGGACTTCCTGGTAAATTTACTATAAGAGTATCTTTTCTTATTCCAGATACTGCTCTAGAAAGCATTGCTCTTTTAGTTATTTGAAGGCTATACATTCTTATAGCTTCACAGATTCCTGGTGCTTCTCTATCAATTATTTCCTTAGTTGCTTCTGGAGTTATATCTCTTTTCGAAAATCCAGTTCCACCTGTGCTTAATATTAAATTAACCTTTAACTCATCACTCATATTTATAAATTCTTTTTTTAACATTTCCTTTTCATCAGGTACAATCACCATTTTTTCTACTTTAAAACCTGCATTTTCTATTATTTCTTTAATAACAGCTCCACTTTTATCTTCTCTTTCCCCTGAATATCCTTTATCACTACTAGTTATTATTCCAACAGTATACATTAAATTTCCTCCAAGTCATTATATTCATTAATTGTATTTATATTTGAAAAATATCTATCATTTAACTCTTCATATATTTTATCTTCTAATACTTTATATTTTGTTGATATTATAAATTTTTGTAATTTATTTTCACTTTTTACTAAGGATTCTTCAATTTTAGGAATTAATTCTTTTGAATAAATTGAACATAGTGGCTGAAGCTTTTCATTTATTTTAGGTACTAAGACTTCATATTCTTCATCTAAATTTCCTATAATGTTTAAAATATCTTTTGTAATTAAAGGCATGTCACAAGCAATACATAAAACCTTATCATTTTTTGCATTTTTAAGTGCTGAATGTATTCCTGATAAAGGCCCATTTCCTAAATTAATATCACCAAAAATTTTTAAGTTAAACTTTCTATAATCCTCTTTTTTATTTGATATAATTATTATTTCATCAAAATCTTTTCCAGCATCTATTATATTTTCTATAAAAGTTTTTTCTTTAAAAAGTAATAGCGCTTTATTGTTATAATTCATCCTACTACTTTTTCCACCTGCTAAAATAGCTAATGTTTTATTTATCATCTTTTCTCCTAAAGCTTTATAATATCTACTAAATCTCCTTGATTTTTACCATCATTATTAGTTTCTATTTCAATTATGCAATTTGAATTTATTGCAGAACTAAGGATTCCATTTCCTGATTTAGTTTGTGTTATATGTACATATTGTTTACAATTATTAACTTCTACATATCCTCTTATAAACCTTCTTTGAGGACTTTTCTTTTTGATATCTTTTGATAATATTGCTTTTTCTCGATTTATTTTAATTTCTTGATATCCAGATAATTTTTCAAGAGTTGGTTTAACTAATAATTCAAATGTTGTTAAAGCTGCTGTTGGATTTCCTGATAGACTAATTACAATTGATTTATTTACTCTGCTACATAAAACCGCTGAGCCAGGTTTAATAGTTATTTTCCAAAAAAGTTTTTCTCCACTTGTAGTGTCTATAGCATCTTTTAATAAATCTTTTTCTCCAACTGAAACTCCACCTGTTGTAATTATTAAATCAACTTCATTTGAAATTTCTTCAATATAGCTACCTATTTCATGAAAATTATCATTTATATGAGCAATATACTTAGCTTCATAGCCCAACTCTTTTATCCTTGATAAAATAGAATATTTATTACTATTATAAATTTTCCCTTCTCCTAAAGCTAAGCCTATATCAACAACTTCGTCGCCAGTGCTTATAAATGCTATTTTAGGCTTTTTATATACTTTCATTTTATTTATTCCAGAACTAGCTAAAATACCAATATCAGCATAGTCAAGCTTTTTGCTTGATTTTAAAAGTAGACTTCCCTTTGAAATATCTTCTCCCTTTATACAGATATTTTCATTTTCCTTTATATTTTTCTTTAAGATAATAAAATCATCTTCTAAAGTTACATCTTCTTGTTTTATAACAGCATTTGCGCCTTTAGGAATTGGTGCACCTGTCATGATTCTAACTGCTGTATCTTCATTCACAGCACTACTACAAACACCTCCGGCATAAACCTTATCTATTACCTTAAACTTCCTATTACTTAATTCAGTATTATTAGAAATTATTGCATAACCATCCATTGCAGATTTATTAAAAGGTGGATTATTTATTTGTGCATAAATATTTTCACTTATTACTCTATTTAATCCATCAATTAGATCAACCTCTTCAATATCTAAATTATTCACATTATTATTTAATATTTCTATTGCTTCTTCTAATGAAATAAAGGATTTCACGTTATTCCTCCCTAAAAAAATTAATGTACAAAATTTTTCTCATCCCATCACTTATAATTTTCCTTTTAGAATATTAATATTGCATACTTTCCTATACAAAAAAGCCTATTACCCATAAATTTGGTGAGTAATAAGCTTTTAATTTAAATATAAATAAACACTTTTAATAGTGTTAAAATTCACTTAATCATATAAACCTAAAAATAAAATTAAACTTAATATTATTTTTAGACCTATCTTAACTATAAGTATAATATATTTAAATCAACTTATTTTCCTTCCCAAATCGTGGAGATGCTATCTTTTCAAATAAGCACCCTGTGAATCTAAAATTCAGGCATAATATCCATAGAATTTATCCTTAGGCAATACTATGCTCTAGAAAATATTATTGATAATTTTCAAAGTTAAAATCCTCTTCCTTTTCTATTAAATCAGCAAGTTCTTCAAAATTATTTTTATCTATAACTAAAACATCATTTAAACTTAAATTATTATCACTTGCTACTGCTATAAGATTATTCTTAGGCGTTATTATTTTACTACTAACACCACTTCTATATACTTCTATCTTTCTTAAATTGCTTTTCTTATATCCTTCTACTAAAATTATATCTTTATCAATTGCCAAGTTTATAAGATCGTAAAGTTCTGTTTCTTCATTTAATTCCTTTATTATTGCAAGCCTAGAACTTGAGGATATTATTACAGTTTCTGAACCTGCTTCCCTATGTTTATATGTATCTTTTCCTTTTTTATCAATATCAAATCCATGAACATCATGCTTTATTGTTGCTATACTTAAATTTCTACTTTTTAATTCTCTTATTAACCCTTCCATTACAAATGTTTTTCCCACATTTGACTTTTCCCCAATTATATTAATTACCTTAGACATAATCTTCATCCTTTAAGTATATTTTAATTATTAATTTTTAATGGCTTTATTTAAATTTATACTTATTATGTTCTAGATTTTTTGTAATAATCCTTCTTTAAAATATATTATAAAAAAATTTTTAAATATATAATTTTCAATAAAGATTTAATATTTAATTAAACTATATGGAAATTAGCCAAAATACTAATTTCCATATAAATATTATTATTTATAACTAAATTCAAAATTCTTTTCCATATTAAAGAAATCTGCATAATCTATATCAAATATATTTTTTGTTACTTTTGATATATCTATTTTTTCTTTTATAAGTTGTGTTAATACACCTGCGTAAGATAAATCTCCTTGGATTATTGCTCCATAAATTTTGCCATCTTTGTGTATTATCTTTTTATAGTTTTCGCCATCTATGCTTATTTCAACTTTGTAAGTTTCATCCTTTGGTTCTATATCCCCTAAAGACATAGTTGCAACACCAACAAAGTTCATAGTATTCTTGCTTCCAAAGAAATCTGTCATTATCATTTCTTTTCCTAACATATTGTTTGCAGCAATTATCCCTTCTTTTACTGCTGTTGGCCATATAGGATTTCTTCCAGTTACGTCTCCTGCTCCATAAATATCATTAATATTAGTCTTTCCTTTTTCGTCTATTATTAATCCAAACTTATCACATTCAACATTACTATAGTTCAAAAAGTTAACGTTAGATCTTACTCCTGTAGCTACAATAACTAATTCACATGGTATTTCTTCACCAGTATTAATTACTAAAGCTTTAGGATCTTTATTTTCATCTAAAATTAATTTTTCTGCTCTAACACCAAGCTTTAAATTCACTCCATTTTCTGTGAACTTCTTTTTATAAACTTCTGAAGTATATTCATCTAATTGTATTGGTAAAACCTTATTTCCCATTTCTACTAAAGATATATTTACACCTGTATCAATAAGTCCACTTACTGCATCTATTCCAACAAGTCCTGCTCCTAATACAACTACATTTTTAACCTTAGCTGCCTTTTCTTTTATAAGCACTGCATCTTCTAAATTTCTAAGTCCAACCACATTATTTCCTTCTCTTAATCCTTCAACTGGTGGAATAAATGATGAAGCTCCGCTACAAATCAATAATTTATCAAAACTTAAAACTTTATCGTTAGATAAAGTTAAAGTTTTATTTTCATCATTTACACAAATAACTTCAACCCCATTTATCCATCTTATATTGTACTCTTCAAAGAAATTCATAGATGTAAAGTTTAATTGTTCTACATTTCTATAATTTGAAATGTAATGATGCAAAATACATCTTGAATATACTTCAATATCTTTTGAAACTAATATTATTTCTGCATCCTTATCTAATTCTCTTAATGTTTTTGCTCCACTAATGCCAGCTGCTGATGCTCCTATAACTACATATTTCATTAATTAGGCACCTCCTCTAATGTAATAGCTGCCATTGGACATTTTTCTACACATTGTGGTGTCCCCTTATCTTTGCATGCATCACATTTCATTATTTCCTTTTGTGCTCTACTGTCAGCTTTTAATACTCCATAAGGACATGCCATTATGCACATATAACAACTTGCACAACGCTCTTTATTGTAAGTAACTAATCCTGTCTCCTTATCTTTGCTCATAGCTCCAGTCATGCATGTGTAAACACATTCTGGTCTATCACAATGTCTACAAAAAATTGGAGCATACTTTCCACTACTATCTATTGTTATTCTACTTCTTGTATCTTCTGAATTATGAGAAACAATACATGCAGTTGTACAAGTCAGACATCCAACACATTTCGATCTATCTATTTTTATTCTCTTCATATTGAATCCCCCTATTTTTTAAAAATATTTACTGCAACAGTTTTAAAAGATGGTTCTTTTGAATAAGGATCATAAACTGAAGGAGTTAGAGAATTTGTTTCAATATAATGCATAGGTGCATATATATGATCCTTTTTCACATTTTCTGAATAAACAACATTAAACTCATTAGTATTACCATTTTGTGAAGTTATATTAACTCTCTCATTTTCATTAATATTTAACTCTCTTGCTAGCTCTGGATTCATTAAAACATATGATTCTTTTCTATAAATTTTATTATGTTCTATTTCTCTAGATCTAACTTGAGTATGCCATTGTCCTACAGTTCCTCTTCCTGTATTTAATATATAAGGAAATTCTTTTGAGGTCTCTGTTGGATTTTCTGCTATATCTTCAAAATGGAACTTAGCCTTTTTTGATGGTGTATAATAATTTCCATCTTCATAAAGTCTTCTTTCATCCTCTTCTATAACTTGTCCTTCTTTGAATGGCCATTGAACTCCTCTTGAGCCTTCCATATTTTTGCCTTCTAACATTTCATAAGTAACTCCTGTTATATCACAAGGCATTCCTTTAGAACATTTTTTTAATAATTCAAATACGTCTCTTGGAGTTTTCCAATTATCAAGTAAACTTCCCATACCTAACGCTTTACCTATATTTAAGAATATTTCAAAATCAGATAATTCGCCCTCTTCTTTTGGTATTACTGGATTAACTTTTGACAATCTACGCTCAGTATTAATAAGAACTCCTTCTTTCTTTATAGCTGGAACTGAAGGTAAATATAAATCACAAAGCTGTGCAGTGTGAGTATCTTCATATATATCTTGTACAACTAAGAAATCTAAATTTTCTACTGCTTTTTTAAATTCATCATTATTTGTAAATGAATGTCTTGGGTTTGTACATATTACCCATAATCCCTTAATTTCTCCTGCAATTGCTTTTTCTATTATAACGTTATAAGGAAGCGTTGGCTTAGTTGCTAATACACTTTCGTCAACTTCTAAGGCTTCCGCTACAGCTTTTCTTCTTACTTTATTATCAAAATCTCCACCGCCATATAGTCCTGCTGTATTGCTGAACGCTCTTGATCCCATAGCATTACATTGACCAGTTAATGAATTTGCACCTGTTCCTGGTCTACCGATATTTCCAGTGATCAGTGCTAAGTTTATTATAGATTGTGCAGTTCTTACTGCTTGATATCCTTGGTTTACACCCATTGTCCACCAAAATGATACTCTTTTCCCATTATGTATTATTTCTGCTAGTTCTAAAACTCTTTCTTTAGATATTCCTGTTTCTTCTTCTACATTATCTAAAGTAAATTTAGAAACATGATTTTTAAAGTCTTCGTATCCCTCTGTATGCTCGTCTATATATTTTTTGTCAATCCAACCATTTTGAATTAATACATTTGCTAATGTATATAATAGAACTAAATCAGATTTAGGTTTAATATCTACCCACATATGAGAATTTATTGCTGTTTCTGATTTTCTTGGATCAACTGTTATTATTTTTGCATCCTTATTTTTTCTTATTCTTCCCCAAAAAACTGGATGTGCTATAACTGGATTAGCTCCAATTAAAATTATAGTATCTGAAAGTTCAGCATCATTTAAAGTATAAGGAGGAGCATCAAAACCAAAACTTTGCTTATGCGCTACAACTGATGTCGCCATACATAATCTTGTATTTCCATCTCCATGCATACCCATGTAATTTCTTCCTACATGTCCAAGCAACGCCATTTCTTCAGTTGTCATTTGCCCAGTACTAATATATGCAACACTTTCTTTACCATATTTAGCTTGAATTTCAGTCATTTTTTTAGCAAAAACTTCAAAGCCTTTATTCCAAGATATTTCTTTCATTTCTCCATTTTCATCTCTTAATAAAGGGGATTTTCTTGCTTTAATTTTTGTTTGTTGCTTATCTAAGTTTAATCCTTTAATACAACAAAACCCCTTATTTACTGGATAATCAACAGTAGGTGAAACCTTTTGAATCTTACCATTATCTACATAGAAATCTATGTTACATGCTAAAGCACATAAATTACAAGTTGATTGAATTTTTTTCATATAACTTACATCTCCAATTCATAATTTTTAAACTCGTTATATTATTTTATGATTTTTAATTTTATCATTAACTATCGCTAAAAACTGTGATGATTATCACAGTTTTATAATTGATTGTTATATAATTAACAAATTGTTTAAATATGTTTTTCCATGTTTTTTAAAATATAATAAAAAAAGATATAGGATTTATTAGTTATTACACTAACTATCCTATATCTATATTACTCTATTTAATAATCTCACTTCTTTTAAACTTCAATTATTTCTTTTTTTACAGGCTCGTTCTTTAAAAAAATTATCTTCTTTGTAAACTCTTTTGCTTCGTTTATGTCATGACTTATAATTATAGCTGTTTTTTTATTATCATAAAAATATTGTTTTATATATTTAATAATATTTTCTTTATTTGCCTTATCTAAGCCTTTAAAAGGCTCATCCATGATAAAAATATCAGCATCATATATCACAGCTCTAGCTATATTTACTCTTTGCCTCATACCACCACTTAACTCATGTGGATATAAATATTTACAATTTAATAAGTTCAGCTTTTGTAATATATCATTAATTTTTGCTTTTCTTTCATCTTTACTTAATTTATTTTTAATCACAATATCTAAATTCTTATATACATTTTTCCAAGGTATTAATCTACTTTCTTGAAAAACAACACTTACTTTATTTCCCTTTGAAAGTAATATATCTTTTATATATTTAGTTAAAGTGCTCTTACCTATACCTGATTCTCCCATTATAAAGTTTACAGTATTTTCTTCAAAATCTATTGAAAAATCATCATATAAAACTCTGTCCTCAAACCTTATATTAACTTTGTTAAATTTAATCAACTATATACCTCCTCCCCTTAATTAGCTTGCCTGTAAAGTATATAATGATCTTATCATTTATATAACATAATATTGCTACTATAATTATCCACGCAAATATACCTGATGTATTAAAATTAATTTTCTCACCTTGTATTGCAGTTCCTATTCCATATAATGGTTGACCATAAACTTCCCCTGCTATTACTACTTTAAGGACTAAAGAAAATGTTGATGTCACTATAGATGAAATGCTAATGATTATTGCTTGAATATGTATACTTAAAAGCTTATCGAAAAAACTAACCTCAAAAGATTCAACCATCTCATTTAATTCACTATTTCCATTTAAAATCGAATTCACAGTTGTTTCATATAAAATAGGAAACGCTATAATTATTCCTATCAAATAGGATGCATAATTTTTATTTAACCAAATTAGTGCTATTAATATAAATGCTATTGTTGGTATAGATTTTAATATTGAATTAATTGGATATAAAAAGTTATATATAAATTTATTAAATCCAGAAACTATTCCTAAAACTATTGCTATTATTAATGCTATAAAAAAGCTTATAAATCCTCTTAGCAATGAATTGATTATATTTAATAAAAAGTTCTTTTCTTTTATTATCCTTAATATTTCATTTATTATTTCACTTATTTTAGGCAAATAAATAGAATTATTAATTTTATTGGATAAAAATATCCATATCACTACTATTATAAGTAGCGACATGAATATAATCTTTTTATCCTTCATAGAAGAAGTCTTCATTTGGTATCTTTTCTCCTATTGATTTTGCATTTTCATTTTCTAAAACCTTAAAATACTCTAAGTAATCTTGCTTACTATCTGCTGCATTTGAAAAGTTTATATTGCTATTTTTTATTGATTTCTCTATTATAGGAGCTTCTACTTGTGATCCATTTTCTACTGAATAATCTGCAGCTTCTTTATTATTTTCATTTACCCACTGAATAGAGTTATTTACCTTATCTATAAGTTCATTAAGAAAATCCTTATCATTATTTATTATTTCTTCTTTTACTATTATACTTGCTTGTGGAAATCCATTTTTACTATTAAATTTTTCTTTCCATAAATCATTTAAACTAGCTATTATTTTTATATTAGGATTTTTGCTTAATATAGTAGTTAATGCTGGTTCAGGTACCACAGCATACTTAGCCTTACCACTTAATATTGCTGGTGCTAATTCTGTAGCTCCTCCTACATAACTTAAAGTTACATCATTTAATATTCCACTTTCCTTTAATAAAGCTTTAAAAACTATATCTGGAGTTAGTCCACTCCCTATGTTATACACTTCTTTTCCTTTTATATCATTAAACTCTATTTTTCCTTCAGTTGAAACCAAGTACAAAGCTCCATATCCTGTTGTTCCAACTAACTTATAACCTAATCCTTTATTATATGCTTGTGCTGCTAGATTAGATGGAACTATTGCTATATCTGGTTCGCCTTTCATAACCGAAGTTGCTAATGTATCTGATGTATTTTCTATAGAATAACTAATAGCATAATTATCATTAACCTGTATATTTTCTTTTATTAATTTTGAAATTGCTGTAGACGGAACTCCATTTGGAACAACTATTGATATTTCTTTTCTTTCGGTATCTTGAATTACATCTTCTTCTACTTTTGCTTTACAGCCTGTAAATATAAAAAATATAGTAGCTATAAAGAAAATACTTAATTTAATTTTATTACTTCTTCTCATTTTATCTACTCCTCCACACTTTACTATATATTACCATTATAACATTAATCTTAGTATACTCAATGTCAATCTAAACAATACCATCACCTCTTTATGAGTTATTTTTTATTATATAAAGCAGTTTTTATATTGATATTGTTTTGTTTTATCTATATAATATTATTATATAGCTTTAAAGGGGATGAAAATTTATGATAGGAAATAAAATTGAGTTACTAATTAAGAATAGTAATAGCTTAGAAAATGTAAAATCTACTTTTGGCATGGGTACATTTAAGAGATGTAACGCACTAAATTTAACATTAAGAAATATTAATGCAAATGTAGAAAAAATTAATCACTGTATACATATAATAAAAAATAATTCCTCTATATTTTCTAACTTCAGAGGAAATAATCTTTTAACTACTGCTGTTAATTTATCAATGCAACCTAATCCAGAAGAAAGCTTTAATGATATTATGATTATATATGGCAAATTAAAAAATTATTTCTTAAACAATCAATTTTTAGTTTTAGCAGCCCAAATAATATACAATTACAAAAATACAAATGATATTGATTTAATAGTTATAAATACTAGAAAAGCCTATGACACTATGAAAAAAAATCATTTGTTTTTAACTGGACAAGATGATATTTGTGCTGCAGCTCTCATTGCAACAACTTCAAATAACTTAGATCAAACATTTATAGATATGGAAGAATGCTATAATATTTTAAGAAGTAATAGTTTTTATAGTGGAAATAACCTTCAAGCTTTGTCTCATATACTTTCACTTTTTGAAGGATTATCACAAGAAAAATGTAATAAAGTTATTTTATTGGATAAAGTTTTAAGGAAACACTCTGTTCCATTAAAAGGCTATTCTTTACCAATTTTAGGAGTTGCAGCTCTTACTAATGCTGATTATGAAAAATTTGCTACTGACTTAAATTCAATAAATAATTCATTAAAGAAACAAAGTGGATTTGGAAGCTTTACTTTAGGCCGATCTGTGAGAAATATGATTATAGCTTCTTTACTATCATTAGAATCTATAGAAGACACTAATTCTTTAATCAAAGAAAAGTTAATTGAAACAACTAACAATATATCTTTAAATATAGTTATTATAATGCAAATAGCAGCAGCAACTGCTGCCACATCTGCAGCCGCAGCCGCTGCTGCTTCAAGTAATTAACTTTATCAAAACCTTAGAGCTTACTCTGTAAACTTTAAGGTTTTTGTTATTTCATCTTCTCCAATTATTACTTCACTAAAAACTTCAGTAGCATTTTCTAAATACTCATTTGGATTTAACATAGCTGGACTAAAATGAGTTAAAAGCATTTCACACACATCACCATTACTCGCTAAGCCAGCTGCTTCTCTGAAAGTCATATGTTTATTTTTTATAGCCTTTTCTATATCTTTATCATCTCCATAAGTACCTTCACAAATAAACAAATCACTATTTTCTATGAATCTAACAATACTATTTATTGGTCTTGTATCTGTAATAAAGCTTACTTTAATTCCTTTTCTTTCTTCTCCTAAAACCATTGTGTAATCATATTGAATCCCATCATAAATCACTTCTTCTTCTTTTTGTAATTTATTCCACAACATTTTAGGTACATTACTTTTAATAGCTTTATCTATATCAAACTTTCTTTTTCTTTTAAAATAAAAATTATATCCAAGGCAAGGTGATGAATGTTCAAGTTCTAAAGTCCTTACTATTAAATCACTTTTATCATTTATATCTAATTCAATTAAATCCTTTTTCACATTAAAATATAATTCATTGGGATTTTCTATTATATTTAAATCATAAGGTAAATATGGTGCAATAACTCTAAGGCTATTTACTACATTTGTAATTCCTATCGGTCCAATTATAGTTAAAGGATGCTCTCGTCCACTATTTCCTATGGTTGAAAGAAGTCCTGGAAGTCCAACAATATGATCACCATGACAATGAGTTATAAGTATTAAATCTATTGCCTTAAATCCAAGTCCCATTCTTCTTATTGCTACCTGTGTACCTTCACCACAATCTATTAGTATTTTTCTTCCTTTATAATTTATAAATAAAGAAGATAAATTTCTTTTTGGCATAGGCATTCCACCACCACATCCTAATAGTGATACATCAATCAAATTAATCAACTTCTTTCCTAATATGTTTGTAAATTTAAAATTTATATTTTTAATAATCTAATCTTATCAAATAACATAATTCTATATTATTATTTATCATATTTAAAACTTATAATCTAAAATATAACTTTTATTTATTGATACATATTAATTAATTTATATATGCGCAAAAAGGGAAGCTCGAATTTAGAGCTTCCCTTTTTATCGGCTAATATCAAAATTTATTTTGATACAATTCTCTCACTTAAATTATTAAAATTATTTTGCTAGCTCTAATGCTATTTCCATCATATCAGTAAAGCTTTTTTGTCTTTCTTCAGGACTAGTTTCTATACCTTTAAATATATGGTCAGAAATTGTAAGTATAGATAACGCTTCTACTCCAAACTTTGCTGCTAGTGTATAAAGCTCAGCTGATTCCATTTCTACAGCTAAACAACCATAATCAGCCCATAACTTTATTCCTACATTAGTATCATCATAGAATAAATCTGAAGATAAAACATTACCAACTTTAATGTTTAATCCCTTTTCTTTTCCTTTATTATATGCTTCTAATAAAAGATCAAAGTTTGCTGTTGGAGCATAATCCATACCTTGAAATCTTCTTTTATTTATTGCTGAGTTTGTTGATGCACTTTGTGCTAAAACTATATCTCTTACATTAACATCTTCATTCATGGATCCTGCTGATCCAATTCTGATAAGTCTTTTTGCTCCATAAAATTGAATTAGTTCATTTACATATATAGAATGTGATGGTAACCCCATTCCTGTTCCTTGTACAGATATTCTTTTGCCTTTATATGTACCAGTATAACCATACATTCCTCTAACTTCATTATAACAAACAGGATTTTCCAAATAATTTTCAGCTATAAATTTAGCTCTTAATGGGTCTCCTGGTAATAGTACTGTTTCTGCTATAGCTCCTTCATTAGCCATTATGTGTAAATGCTTTGCCATATGTTAAAAGCCTCCTTAATTTATGATTAATAAAATACTATCATATTTCTAAAAACAAATAAACCTTTTCAATTTAAATTATCATTATTGTTACATTTATTATCAAAAAAGTAAACTAGCATTTGATTTATACTAAATATTATTTACTATTTTCTAATATATATTATTTTGCAAAGCAAAATAGTGAAAAAATTAAAGAATAAATTGCTTCGCAATTTATAAAAAAAGTGTAATTAGTAAAATTAATTTTACTAATTACACTAAAATTTATCTAATATATTGGATTATTTGTAATACTGCTGTCATTGTCTCTTGGAGCATATATATTTACTCTCCCAAAGGTTTCAGTATTAATTGTGTAAACGTCGCTTTGTGGATTCCCTAATATTTCATAAGATAATCCTCCATATCTTGATGGAGCTAAAAATCCTACTTCATTTCCTATAACAGGTGCTCTATTTAATGAATATACTCTCCAAGTAGCAACTGATTTATTTAAATTTAAATATCTTCTACTTGATGATTGACTTCCAGATGATCCTGGTGTTCCTGGTGAAACTACTGTGCTATCTCCATATAAAGCATTAGTAGTAATTGAACTATCATTATCATTAGGCGCGTAAATATTTACTCTTCCAAAGGTTTGTGTATTTATAGTATATACATTACTTTGTGGATTTCCTAGTATTTTATATGATAATCCCCCATAAGTTGATGGAGCTAAAAATCCTACTTCATTTCCTATAATAGGAGCTTTACTTAAAGGATATATTCTCCATCTACTAACTGATTTGTTTAAATTTAAATATCTATCAGTACCTGGTGTAGTTGTAGGTGGATTTACTGGTGCTTCTGGTTCAGTTGGCGTTGTCACTTCTTGTCCAACTAATCCTTTTACTATAGCATTTGCAATTCTTTCAGGGTTATAAATATTCATATCACTAGAATCAATAAAACAACACTCTACTAGCATTGATTTAGTTCTTATTCCTCCAACTACAGCTAGTTCACTACCATTTTTTATTCCTCTATTTATATATCCTATAACATTCATTTCTTTTAAAATATTAGATGCCTCTACAAGAGTAGATCCACCTTTTGTATAAATTTCAGTTCCTCGTCCGCCACCTGCATTTAAATGAATTGAAAGCGAAATATCTGCTGCTGCTGAATTAGCTGAAGAAACTCTAATTCTTAAACTTTCAGATACACTTAAAGCATAATCTGGTGATACAACAACAACATAATGTCCTAGATTCTCTAATTTAGCTCTAACTTTTTTTCCAATCTCTCTTGTACAAACTTCTTCTCTATACCCATTTCCCGATGCTCCAGTATCAGGTCCCGACAAACAGTGTCCATAATCTAACACTATTTTCATATTAATCACCTCAATATAAAATATGCAAGTATTATGTTATCTGACATTATTACTTAGTGAAAATATACAAGTAACCTTATATATTATTAATTTTCTTTCTTATTTCTCCTATCATATAAAGAGAACCAGCTGCAACTATTAAATCATCTTTATTTACTTTACTTAATGATAGTTTTATTGCCTTGTCATAATCATCAAAAGCAATACAATTATTGTTATACTTCAATACTACTTCCTTTAACTCATTTGCACTAGCTGCTCTTATTGAATTTGCAGTAACAGTGTACACTTCAGTAGCTACTGGTGCTATTATTTTAACCATTTCTTCTACATTTTTATCTGCTAAAATTCCAAGTATTAAATATAAATTTTTATATTTAAAATACTCCTCTATATTACTTTTAAGAAATTCTATCCCTGCAATATTATGAGCTCCATCAATTACTATAAATGGATCTTTCTTTAATACCTCAAGTCTTCCTTTCCATTTAACATTTTTTACGCCTTTATATAATTTATTAATATTTACCTTTATATAATTTAACTTTTCAAGCTCTTCTAATGCTTTAATTGCTAAAGATAAATTAATTATTTGATGTTTTCCAAGCAAAGCTAAATCTAAAGTGTATTTATTATTATTAAAATTTACTGAAACTCTTTGATAAGGAATATCATCATTTACTATTTCTAAAAAAACAAAATCATTTGAATCTACAATAGTTAATTTAGATTTTGTTAATAATGCTTTATTTTTTATAATATAAAAAGCTTCATCCTTTTGATTACAAGTTATAACTGGAATTGCCTCTTTTATTATTCCTGCTTTTTCATTAGTTATTTCTTGTATTGTATTTCCTAAAATATTTGTATGATCTAAGCTTATAGATGTTATTATTGATATAATTGGTTTAATTACATTTGTTGAATCTAACCTACCTCCAAGGCCTACTTCTATTACTCCAAAATCAACTTTTTGTCTATATAAATATAAAAACATAATACATGTTAATACTTCGAATTCAGTTGGATGCTTATATCCTTCTTCTACTACTTTATTAACATATGGCTTTATTTCTTCTAATAAGTATACCAAATCCTCTTCTGATATATTCTCATCATTTATTCTTATTGTTTCTTCTATTTCTTCTAAATGTGGTGAATTAAAAAATCCTACTTTATAACCATGTTCAATTAAAACTTTACCTAATATAGAAGAAGTTGATCCCTTTCCATTTGTTCCAGCTATATGTATAAGCTTTAGTTTTTTATGTGGATTTCCGAGCAACTCTAATAATCTCTCTGTACGTTCTAATCCATAATTTGAACCTAATACTCTTAGCTCCTCTAAATATTTTATTGTCTTTAAATCCTTCATATCTATTTCATTCCTTTAACACTTTTTCTTATATGCTCTAAAAATAATTCCATAGTATTATTTACACCTAAATAACTTAACATTCTACTTCCAACTGCATCTTCAAATTCATTGAATAATATTTCACCATTTTCTAAAAGTAAGAAATCAATTCCCCCAAAATCTATATCTATATTATTTAGTAGCTTTTCTAATATCTCCTTTTGCAAAAATGAATATTTATATAATTCAACATTGCCACCCCTTGAAAAATTAGATAAGATTTCATCTTCTTTAGGAAGCCTAATTACTGAATTAACTATATTATTATTTATTATATAAAACCTTATATCTCCAACATAATCTTCAATAAACTCTTGATAAACATTTTTATTAAAATCTAAAGATTTAAAATCCTTTAATATATTAACCCCTATTCCACCATGTCCATTTTTAGGTTTTTCTATTATCTTTTTATTACTATTTAACTCTTCAATACTTCTATAAATCTTTGGATATTTAATATCTAAAGTTTCCATAAAATTATATGCTTCTAACTTATCATTTCCAAGCCTGCAAAAATTAAATTTATTAAAAACTATTAGTCCTAATGATTCTAAATCATAAGTTATTTTATAATTTCTAGATCTATTTATAGCAAATTTATATTTTGAATTTACAATTTTGTAATCTATATCTTTTGTTAATATAAGTTCCAAATCCAAATTGTATTTTATTCCATCTTCTATTAACCAATTTATATAGCTTTTATTTTTTTCTACATCTATTTCATCATAAATAACTAACCCTTTTATCATAAACATTCCTCTAATATATATTTTAATATTTCTGCTCCAAAACTTTTTCCCCAAAGCTCTTCAAAGCTTAAAAAATTTAAATTGGAATTCACTTCACATAATATAGGTTTATTATCTTCACCAAATAATAAATCTACGCCTGAAAAATCTAAACCTAATACCTTATGAGCTTTTAATGCAATCTCTTCTTGTTCTGTTGTTAAGTTTATTAATTTACCTTTTCCACCTTGAGATATATTAGCTCTAAAGTCTTTATCAGATTCCCTAAGCATAGCCCCTATCACTTTATTCCCTATGATATTTACTCTTATATCTTTTCCATAACTACTTTTTATATTTTCTTGCATAATAAAGTCTACATTTCTTTTATTTAATTCTGTAACCTTTTTAATAAACTCTTCTTTATCTTTTATTAAATAAACCTGCATACCAAAAGAACCCTTTGATTCCTTTATTATTATTTCTTTGCCAAGTTCCTCATAACATTTTATTAAATAATCTTCACTATTTAGTAAATAATCAAAAATCATTGGTGATAATATTGTTCTTGGCATTTGTATATCATTATTAGAAAGTTCTAAATGCATTAACCCCTTATGATCGCAATATTCAATGGCTTTACTTGAATTAAAGACCTTAAATCCCATCTTTTCTAAGTGCCTTGCTAATAATACATCTTTGTCCCAAAATATAATAAATTTTGGGCTTTCAAGCTCTTTTAAATATAAAAGCTCAGCTTTTCCTTCATTATTGTATGTAGGTATTATCTCCGTATTTTTAACTGCCTCTAACTTTACATTTAAATTTTTTCCTTCAGTTACTAAAGATTTTACAAGCTTATTTATTTTAGGAATATTTAATGTTCCATTATAAATTATCCATCCTGTCATAAGTAATTCACTCTTTCTATACTTAATATTTATTTAATGCTTTCGCCTTTTTTCCATAACTTTTTACCTGAAAAATATCCAATTATAATAAGTAAAACATTTATTATAATTGTAAAAATTATTAAAAATCTATTTGCTATATTTATTTTATTTATCATTACTACTGGTATAAATATCAAATAAAATAATACTAATAAACTTACAATTAAATTTCTTATAAAACTCTTTTCACCTAAGGATTTAAATGGCTGCCACCATATATTAAAATCTTTCATTTTTTATGTCTCCTATTTCTTCATAATGGTAAATAATTCAATTCCTTTAATATGTACTGCAAAATTTATATTACTTTAACAAGCTTTTGAATTCATTATAAATTATACATTTTTACTTGTGTAATAACTCTTAATTACCCTACTTTTATCACTTTTAATTTTTTTTGTCAATATAGCATCTTAGTTTATTACTTTTTATTAATTGAATTTTATATTAAGGTACTTTACAATAATAAATATAAAACCTAAAGAAGGAGCTTATTATGAACAATTTAAATGAAGCATTAAAGTTAAATTTAGATAAAATCTCTATTTTGGAAATAGATGAAGAAAAGTTAATAGAACTTAAGTCTTACGATTACTATATGCAAACAAATTTTTATTTTTGGTTAATTAATAAGATAAATTATTTTGAAGATGAAAAGCTTTATGATGAGTTAGCATATGCTCATTACTTAATGTCTTATTTTGTTTTTATTATCCTAACACCTTTATCATATGAGGATTTAGCATTTAATCATATAAATAAAGCATTAAAATATAAAAATAATCTTAAATATAAGGAATGGCTTCTTATTTTTTCAACTCTTCCAAATAACTTTATAAAAACATATGATGCAATAAAAATTGCTGAAGAAGTTATTGAAAAAGATCCTAGCAGTACTTTAGCTAATACTATATTGCAAATGTTTTAAAAACACTAAAGGCCCTAGCTTAAGCTAGAGCCTTTAATGCCTTTTATCTTATTAAATCTTTTATCTTAAATATTATAAACCAAATACTCTAAATTAGAAACAAAAATCTTCTTTAATAATAAAATAAATTCTTTTAATGTTGTATAGCAATGAATATTATTTTAATATTTTAAAATAATATATTCTATTTTAAAGTATCTATTCTAACTAAAACTGCATTTAGCATTTCTTGATATTTTTCTCTCTTTTCTTTTTCACCATCAATTACAGCTTGTGGTGCTTTAGCTACGAACCCTTGATTAGATAACTTTTTATCTATTCTTTCTACTTCGCCTTCTAGCTTTTTCTTTTCTTTATTTAATCTTTCAAGTTCCTTTTCTTTATCTACTAAATCTAAAAGTGGCATAAATAATTCTCCACCCTTAACAACTAGTGATACTGCATTTTCTGGAACCATAGCTTTATCATCTATAAATGATACTTCTGATGCAGATGCTAATTTTTCTATATAGTGAACCCCAGAAATAAATGCATCTTTTGCTTCAGTTGTGGTATAGCTAATTACTTTAGCTTTTCTTGATGGTGGAACATTCATTTCAGCTCTTACATTTCTTAACCCCTTTATAGCTTCAATTATAAAGTCCATATCCTTTTCAGCCTTTTCATCAGTTAATCTTTCATTGTATTCTGGCCAATTTGAAACTACTATTGAATCACCATCAGTTAAAGTAGTATATATTTCTTCAGTTATAAATGGCATTACAGGGTGTAATAACTTAAGTCCAGTTTTAAGAACATCATTTAAAACATTATAAACTATACCTTTTTGCTTTTCATCATCACCATATAGTACGCCTTTAACTAATTCAATATACCAGTCGCAGAATTCAGTCCACATGAAATCATATACCTTTTGAAGAGCAATTCCAAGTTCGTATTTTTCCATGTTTTCAGTTACTTCTTTAACTAAAGTATTCATTCTTGAAAGAATCCACTTATCAGCTAAACTATATTCTTTGCAATCATCATATTTATCCATTACTTCTTTATCAAGATTCATCATAACAAATCTAGAAGCATTCCACATCTTATTTGCAAAGTTTCTAGCTGCTTCAACTCTTTCTGGAATATATCTTATATCATTTCCTGGAGAGTTACCAGTTACTAGCATAAATCTTAAAGCATCTGCTCCATATTCATCTATAACTTCTAATGGATCAACACCATTTCCAAGAGATTTACTCATTTTTCTACCTTGAGAATCTCTTATAATTCCATGAATTAAAACTGTATCAAATGGAGTTTTATCCATATTGTGTATTCCTGAGAATATCATTCTTGCAACCCAGAAGAAGATAATATCATATCCTGTAACTAATACATTTGTTGGATAGAAATATTCAAGATCTTCCGTTTCATTTGGCCATCCTAAAGTTGAGAAAGGCCATAAAGCTGAGGAGAACCAAGTGTCTAATACATCTTCATCTTGATGCATATGTTTTGATCCACACTTAGGGCAAGTTTCTGGAGCATCTACTTGAACTATTATTTCTCTACAATCATTACAATACCAAACTGGGATTCTATGTCCCCACCATAATTGTCTTGATATACACCAATCTTGAATATTTTCCATCCAATTGAAGTATATTTTATCAAATCTTTCTGGAACAAATTTAGTTTCATTATTTTTTACTGCTTCTATAGCTGGTTTCGCTAAAGATTCCATTTTAACATACCATTGTTTTGATATTATAGGTTCAACTACAGTTCCACATCTATCATGAGTACCTACATTATGAGTATGTGGTTTAACTTTAACTAATAAACCTTGCTCATCTAAATCGATAACCATTTGCTTTCTAGCTTCATATCTATCTAATCCTTGGTATTTTCCACCTAGCTCATTAATAACACCATTATCATCCATAACTCTTATTTGAGGTAAGTTATGTCTAACTCCTACTTGGAAATCATTTGGATCATGAGCAGGAGTTATTTTTACAGCACCAGTTCCAAATTCAATATCTACATAGTCATCACCAACTATAGGAATTTCTCTATCTGTTAGGGGTAATTTTAATGTTTTTCCTATAAGATATTTAAATCTATCATCATTTGGATTAACAGCAACAGCTGTATCTCCAAGTAAAGTTTCTGGTCTTGTAGTTGCAATTTCTAAATATCCACTACCGTCAGCTAATGGATAATTTATATGCCAGAAGCTTCCTTCTTTTTCTTCATATTCTATTTCAGCATCTGAAAGTGCTGTAGTACACTTTGGACACCAGTTAGTTATTCTATTTCCTTGATAAATTAAGCCTTCGTTATATAGCTTAACAAAAACAGTTCTAACTGCTTTATTTAAATTTTCATCCATTGTAAATGCTTCTCTTGAGAAGTCACAAGAAACTCCCATTTTCTTTAATTGAGTTCTTATTGTATCTCTATACTCATCAGCCCATTCCCAAACCTTTTCTAAGAATGCTTCTCTTCCCATTTCTTTTTTAATTAAGCCTTCTTTTAAAAGTTCATTTTCAACCTTAACCTCAGTTGCAATAGAAGCATGGTCTTGTCCTGGTAACCATAAAGTACAGTATCCTTGCATTCTTTTAAATCTTATAAGCATATCTTGAAGTGTATTATCAAGAGCATGACCTAAATGAAGCTTTCCAGTTATATTTGGTGGTGGCATAACTATAGAAAAAGGCTTCTTATTTTTATCGATTATTGGTGTGAAGTATTTTTTTTCTTCCCAAAGCTTATAAATTCTTTCTTCGAATTCCTTTGGATTGTATGTCGTTGCTAAGTTTTTCTTTTCAGACATCCTTTTTGCCTCCTTTTTTTACTTTATATAGATTGAAGATAGATACCTAAAAATTTGCTTTTATTGAAATTAATAAAACTAGTTTAATAAAGATATTAATTTTAATTCTATTATATAATTTGAAGGTTCATATAATAATTTATTAATCTTTACTAACTACATATTAAATTTTTATATAATCAAGATAATTAATAAACTTTATTATATGTACTAAATGGTAATAAAGTATTAAATTGAAGGTTCATACTTTAGATTCACATAATTAATTTATAAATTCATTTTTGTAATTTAGAAATAAAATAAAATTATATAATCTTGATTATTAATTTTAAGCAATAAAAAAAGCCTTCATCACAAAAGGACGAAGACTCGCGGTACCACCTTTTTTCTTAATATAAATTTTTTTATATTAAGCTCTTTATTTATTAACGACTAAGAAAGCCGCCTTTACTTACTTTAGTTCAGTAAAGATGCTCAAAAGCTACCTTCAGGATACTCTAATATAGAAGGCTTTCAGCCGATGACCTTCATTCTCTTTATATATTGTATTCCTTACTCCTCTTTATCATTGCTTTTATAATATGATTTTGTAAGGTTATCTTATAATATATTATTATTTTTGTCAATATTGTCCTTATAATAAAATAAATAAAAAGATGCTATGATATTATAGCATCTTTTTATTATTTGCTAAATTATAAAATCTTTTTTATCATGCTCTTTTGCTTTTGGCTCTCCAAAAGCTGCTTTTACACTTTCCACTTGTGGATTATGATTAATATGTTTCTTATGACTATTCTTTGATTTCTTACCCATTTCTTTCACCTCCAAGCTTATATACTTAGATTATGTAAAAGAAATTTATTTATTTTATTAAATCTTAAGAAAGAAAGTGAAAATATGTAATTATTATTATCCTTCAATCCATTCCATATTTTTTATAAACTCATTAACAAAGTCCTCACTCATACTTGGATTAATAGTTTCTTCATGAGTTATTGTAACTATTGACATAGCAATAGCATATTTAACAGTATCCTTAATAGAAAGGTTATTCATATAGCCATATCCAACACCAGCAACAAAAGAATCACCAGCACCTGTAACATTTTTGACTTCTACACTGCTAGTACCTATCTTTCCTTCTTCCTTAGAGTTTTTATAATATATTCCATCAGCATCAAGACTTATAAATACATTTTTAACTCCTAAGGACAAGAAATAATCTCCTGCTCTTTTTAAATCATCATCATTTTCAATTTTAAATCCGCATAAAACTTCAGTTTCCAATCTGTTTGGCTTTACAGTATGAAAATATTTTATTAAATGTTTTATTTTCTCTGCTTTTGTAGCTGAAACTGGATCTAAAACAAATTTAGTTTTACCTTTAAAAGTAGTTAAAATATATTCTAAAAGTTCTGGGTTATCAGAATCTAATATTGTATATTCGGCATTTTCAATTATATGAGATTTAGAATCAATAAAAGAAGATTCCATCTTATCTAAGCTGTCCATATCAACTATAGCAGATTCCATTTCTCCGTGTTCATTTAAAATTGCCATATATGTTGGTGTATACTCATCTTCTAAAATCAATGAGTGTTCCATATTATATCCTATTAGCTTTGAATTTTCTAGAATATTTCTTCCTTGATCATCTCCACCTAAAATAGAAATGAATTCTGTATTAACATTAACTCTTGCTAAGTTTTCAGCAATGTTTCTACATACTCCACCTAAAGATATTTTAATATTTCCTGGTATTGAGTCTCTTTCATGATATTTTTTTCTACTAAAACCTATTATATCTACTATTGACGCTCCTAATACTAATATATAAGGATTATTATTACACATACCATCTCTCCTGCTCTTTAAAATCCGTTACTAAAAAACATAAATATATTATATTAGAGAAATATAAAAAAATAAAGTCAAATTTACAAACTTTGTCGAATTTTATTTTTTAATTGTATTAATTATCAATATATTTTCTTTAAAAATTTCTAAATTCTGCTACACTTTCTTTTAAAATTCATATATTGAATATTAACTTATTCAGCTGTCAATAATTTAAATATATGTTTCAATTAATAATCTTCATAATTATAGTGTTATAAAATTAAAAGTTAATAGTCTTATTTAAGTAAAATATCAAAATTGAAATCATATATTATTTAATTTTTTATATAAGTTGCTAAAATAATAACTTTACTTAAATACCATAAACTATAAAAATATTTTAATTAAATGAAGGATATTTATTACAACTTATATACATATAATTATCACTTGGAGGTAAAAATGAATTACTTTAATGAAGGTAATAAATACTATAATCTTAAAGAATATAAAAAAGCAATTGAATATTACACCATGGCAATTGAAAACAATGAAAGTACGACTTGCTCTTACTATAACTGTGGAGTTTGTTATATAAAACTTAAGGATTTTGATTCAGCAATAACAATGATAAAGAAAGCTCTTGCTATGCAGCAAGAAAGCAAATATTTCTTTAACTTAGCATATTGTTATGCAATGAAAGAAGAAATAAAAAAAGCATTAATTTATTTCAACATAGCTTGGTCTTTAGATAGTTCTGATACCGATTGTGAAAAAGCAATAAATTTAATAATGTCTAAAAACAAAAAAGCATTATAACCTATTTAAGGTTATAATGCTTTTTAACTTATATGTTTAAAGCCATTCACCTGCTATTTGAGCATTTAAATGATCTTCATTAAAATCTTTATTATCGAAGTAATCTCCTGCTAAATAAAATGTTGGATCAACATTAATCCAAATCCCCTCATCTGCAAGATATACCTGATTCCATGCATGCGGCCCATAATTTTGACCGTCAAATGCATCTCCAGTTACTATTCTGCTTCCTAAATCAACTGATTTTGCCATAGCTACATAAAGACATGCATAATCGAAGCAAATTCCACTTCTAGTATTCCAAGCTTCAATTGCACCACTATTAGTTACACCTTCAGGTCCTAATGCTTTTTCTGCTTTTGTAAAATCATACTTTATATTTGATCCTATCCATGAATATAACCTTTTTGCCTTTTCTCTATCACTTTTAGCATTTCCTATTATTTCAGTTGCCTTTTCATCTATCTCTTTTGATGATTTAATACCATCTTCTAAAGTAACTCCATTATAATATACTATTACATTTGAACTTGCAGGAATATACTCTTTAAAATCATCGTAAGATAAAACAGGCTTATTTATTGACATTATACTTTCTAAAGTACTATATCCATTAATACCGTTAAATAAATTGATTTTCATGCTTCTTCCAAAGGTTGTATTATAGGTTATTATTCCCATAAACATTATTAAGATAATAACAAGCCCTTTTAAAAATCCAAAAAGCGATGAAAATAATACTATTCTTAACTTACCCTTGCTTAATAACAACTTATAAGCTTTTGTTAATGGCTCACTTAAACACTTTAAAATCCAGTAAATTATAGTTTGTATAATTAAAAAAACTATTCCTAATACTAATGCTTTAAATAAATTATTATTTACTAAAGTAACATTAGAATTATCACTCACGAACTTCAATATAGCTAAATATATCTTATCTAAATTTGTAAGCATAATTAAAAATGTTATAAAAATAGAAAAATAATAAATTAATCTATTTAAAGAGTACTTAGCGCTTCCTTCTTCCAAAGCCCCTTGTATACTACCCTTTATTGAAAAAAGCATTAATATAGCACATAAAATATAAGGTAAATATGTAACCATTAATGTCTCTCCTTTTTAATAATCTACATATCATCAGTACTTGTTACTCTTTTTACAGCATATGATACTATATCGTAATCATATCCCTTTGATAATAAAAATCTATATATCTTTTGAGATAACTTATATTTATCAGATTCTCTTTTTGATAAAACATTATACTTTTTTAATGCCATATTATATGCTACTTCTCTTTCTTCATCTTCATCTATGTTAGATATTTCTTCTTCTATAAGGTTATCGTTAATCCCTTTTTTTATTAAATCATACTTTATCTTCTTTTTTCCTTGTAGTCTACTTCTATCCTTAACATACATTTTTACATAATTTGTATCGCTTAAAAAGTTATATTCTTTTAAAAAATTTAAAGTTTTATCAATTGTTAAATTATCATATCCTTTTAATAAAAGTTTATTTTTCAATTCTTTTTCACTCTTATATGATTTTTCTACTATTTTAAGTGCAGCATTCTTGCATTTTATATAATCATCTTCTTTAGCAATAGATTTTATTTTTTCTAAATCAATATTTTCATTTGTCTTAAGACCTTCTTTATATACCAATTCATTACTTAAAGAAAATGAATATTCATTATCAATATATATATTTACTCTTTCTTTGTTTCTCTTTTGTACCTCTATTTTTGTAATAATATTCATAATTATCTCCAATATTTTAAGATTTTAATATATGAATTGTTGGATTGCTTAAAACCTCTCTAGCAACTTCTTGAATTTTATTTATATCAAGAGAATGTAGCTTTTCCATATCCTTAACAAATTCATATAAGTCCTCTCCATCTAAACCTTGATGAAGCATATAATTGCATAACTCTGAAGGATCTTCTAAAGTTGAAATAACAGCTGTTTTATGAACTTTTTTCATAAGTTCTAAATCTCTTTCGCCAATTGCTAAACTTCCACTTTTAACTCCAGATATTGTTTCATTTATTGCACTTACAGCTGAATTAAGATCTTCCTCTCCAACTGCTGTATAGATATATAAAGTCTTAACACTATTAGTCATATCTATACTTGTATAAATATCATAAGCAAGTCCTCTTTTTTCTCTAACTTCCCTAAATAAAAGTGAGTTAGAACTTTCTCCTAATCTATGATTTAAAATTCTAAGAGGAAGTTCTAAATCTCTATTTAAATTATAGAAAGTATATAAATAAACTATTGTATTTTGCTCTATATTAGATTTAGTTGTTGTTATAGACTTACATATATTCTTTTCTTCTAAAATATTTTTTTTAATTTTTTCTCCAGATTCCCATCCTTTAAAAACTTTTTTTACTTCATTTAACGCTTCATCATGATTATATGAAGATACTACTGTAACTAAAGCATTATTGGGAATATAATGCTTCTTATAAAAACTAGTTAAATCATATCTATCATAATTTCTTACATTTGCTTCAATGCCTGCAACATCATATTTTAATGGACTTTTATTAAATGCTACTTCATTTGTTCTTTTAAAGCTTAAATCCTCAATATCATCCTTGCTAGTTCTCATTTCTGCAAGTATTACTCCTCTTTCCTTTTCTAATTCTTCTTTATTAAAGGCAGGATTTATAATCATATCTCCTAATATTTCTATAGCATTTTTAAATTCCTCTTCCAAACAACTTATAGTATATACTGTAGATGTATAATCTGTATATGCATTATACTCTCCCCCTAAGAATTCTAACTCATCATTTAATTCTTCATAACTTCTTTTTTTTGTTCCTTTAAACAGCATATGTTCTATAAAGTGAGAAATTCCCTTTTCATTCATATTTTCATATAGTGATCCAACTTTAATACCAACATTTATAGCTGATATTTTTGTATCTTTTTTAATTGTTATAACTTCTAATCCATTATCTAAAAAATGTCTTTCAACATCAAAATTCAATTTAAACATATTAATCCATCCATTCTTCATACTACTTAATTATTAAAAATATAATATGACTATATTCTAAATACAATACTATAATTATATATATGTTTCAACTAAGAATCTACATTATTACTCTTTTTAAATCAAATAATTACTTATTATTCATGAACAATTTACTCTAAAAGTAATTAATCTCTATCTTTACTTATTTTTATGAAATTTATCTTAATATTAATACTGTTTTTTAATATAAAAATATACTTAATACACAACAATATAAATATTACATTTTATTTAATTTGATCAATTAATCTTTACCACACAAGTCTTGACATTTATAATTATATTAAAGATTTTATTATAAGGAGGGTTTTATGCAAAAAAATATTTTATTAATTGAAGATGAAACTCGTATTAGATTTTTACTAAGGGATTATTTTTTAAAAGAAGGCTTTAACATTATTGAAGCTGCTGATGGAGATGAGGGACTTAATTTTTTTATTAGCAATAAAATAGATTTAGTCATATTAGATATCATGATGCCAAAGGTTGATGGAATTACAGTTTTAGAAATGATAAGAAAGGTTTCTACAGTTCCTGTTATATTATTAACTGCTAAAGGCCAAGAAGAAGATAAGTTATTTGGATATGAAATGGGGGCTGATGATTATATAACTAAACCATTTTCACCTAAAATACTAATAGCTAAGGTAAAAGCTTTACTTAAGAGAACTTCTGAAGATACTTTTTCTGGATCAAATGAATATGATGGTTTGACTATAAATAAATTATCTCATGAAGTTAAAGTAAATAATGAAATTATAAATTTATCGCCAAAAGAATTTGAGCTATTATCTTATTTATCTGACAATGAAGGAATTGCATTATCTAGAGATACTATATTAGATAATGTATGGGGATTAGATTACTATGGAGACTTAAGAACTGTTGATACAAATATAAAAAGACTTAGAGAAAAGCTTGGAAATAAAGCCTCTTATATAGTTACAGTTAGAGGAAGTGGATATAGATTTGAAGCACAAAAATAAATTTAACATATCAAAAAAATTATTTTTAATAACTTTTGGATTAATATTTATTTTATTAATATTTAGCATGTTATTTCAAATTTTATTTTTTGAAGATTTCTATTTAAATAGAAAAGTAAATAGAATGATTAAAGAATCAAGTAAATTTAGCACTTTAAATTCTTATTATACTGATGAAAATCTTTTAACTGAGGCACTAATTAGATTCGAGCAAGAAACAGATTCTAAAGCTCTTATTCTTTCATTAGATGGCAAAATTAGATTTGTGGCAAATTACGGTAAAAATACGGATGACTTTCAAGTTTTAACTTCATTTTGTGCTGAACTTATTAATGATAAACATCTTGTTAATCAAGTTTTAACTTCTGGTAAACCACAAGCTAGTATTTTTGAAAATAAATTAAGTAATTCAAAGAAAATTGGCATTTTATCTCCTATGTCATTAAACTCAAAAAATGATTCAATTATTGTATCTGTTTCATCAATGCAGCCTATAAATGAAGCTGCTGGTGTAACTAAAGAGTTTTATGGATATTTATTTTTAGGCTTTAGTATAATTGCTGTTTTCTTATCATCAGTATATGCAAATTTAATTTCTAAGCCATTGATAAATATAAATAAAGTAGCAAAAAGAATGTCCTCTATGGATTTTACCGCTAAATGCGAAGCAACTTCTGATGATGAAATTGGTAATCTTGCTACAACATTAAACTTTTTGTCCTCTACACTTGAAAACGCCTTAGATGATTTAAAGCAAAAAAATAAAAAGTTAGAAGAAGATATCGAAAAAGAGCGTAAACTTGAAGAAATGAGAAAAGATTTTGTTGCAAGTGTCTCTCATGATTTAAAAACACCTATTGGGATAATAGAAGGATATGCAGAAGGACTTAAAGATGGAATCGTAACAGGTAAAGATGCATTAATTTATCTAGATACTATCATAGATGAATCACATAAAATGAATAAATTAGTAACTAATATGTTAGAACTTTCAAAGCTTGAATCTGGAAATATAGAACTAGCTTTAGAAAAATTTAATATACTTAGACTTATACAAAAGCTTATAAAAAGCTTCTCACTAGAATTTGCTTCAAAAGATATAAAATTAAATTTGAAAACAGACCTGGAATACTGTTATGTAATTGGAGATGTATTTCAATTAGAACAAGTTATTACAAATCTTATAAGTAATACTCTTAAATACACTCCTAATGGAAAAGAAGTGATTATAGAAGTAGCTAGTACTGATACTTTAATTAATATTTCTATTGAAAATAAAGGTGCTTATATTCCTGAAGATGAAATAGAAAATTTATATACTAAATTCTATAGAATCGATAAAGCTAGAACTACTTCTAAAAATAGTAATGGTCTTGGACTTGCAATAGTAAAGAGAATTTTAACACTACATGAAAGTTCTTATTCACTAAATAATACAGAAGATGGAGTTAAATTTGAATTTACATTAAAAAAAGCAGATGACTCAGAAATAATATAAGGGATGAAGTTTCATCCCTTATATTATTAAAAAGTAGTAGGAAATTAAAATTTCTACTACTTAACAATTTAACCTTCTATTAAATTAAACTCCTGTATCTTCTTTATTTTTTTACAATGTGGGCATATAATTAGACATTCATCTCTTAACTCCTCGAATGTGTATCCACATTTACTACATGTACATTCTGATTTATTTATTTCCATATACTTCATCCTCTCTACAATTCTAATTTTTACCATATGTTACTTTTCTTATTCATCTGAAATCAACTTAAATTTTTCATAGAATTTTTTCAGACTATATATTTATATTATTATTTTATATTATTATTCCAAAATTATTATAAAAAAATAAACTATATTTTTAAAAATATAGTTTATTTTTTTACTAATCAATTTCTAATTCTGTAGGCTTTTTTTCTTTTTCAGGCTCTTTGTTGACTTTCATAAGTTTCAAGCTGTTCTTTTGCTATCTAATTATTACATTAGTCTTTTAAATTCATCTTTCCTAAAAGTTCTGCAAAAGGATTATTTAGTGGTTCTTCTGCTTCTTTTTTCATCTTCTTCATTATATTATTTACTTCTTTTTTATTTACCTTATCAGACTTAGAGTTAAATCTTTTATTAAATACTGAAGCTTTTTCTCTAAATGTACAATTGGTATTTGGACATACATATATTTGCCCTTCTCCATGTCCTCGAAGTTCTAATTTCTTTTTACATTCTGGACATCTAGCATTTGTATTTCTACTTACGCTTTCCCTATAGCCACACTCTCTATCTTGGCAAACATTCATGACTCCATTTTTACCTTTTACTTCCAAAAGATATTTACCGCAATTAGGGCACTTCTTACCTGTTTTATTATCATGAATAAATTTACTATCAGTTCCTTTTATAGATTCTATTAATGCTACAGCATAGTTTCTCATTTCTTTTATAAATAAATTAGAATCTTCTTTTCCTTTGCTTATTCCATCTAATTTCTTTTCCCATTTTGCAGTTAACAATGGTGATTTAAGCTCCTTTGGAACTAAATCTATAAGCTGCCTTCCCTTAGATGTAGGTATAATTTCTTTGCCTTTCTTTTCTATTACAAAAGAATTAAATAATTTTTCAATTATATCTGCTCTAGTTGCAACAGTTCCAAGTCCACCTGTTTCATTTAATGTTTTAGCAGAATCTTTATCTACACTGATATATTTTTGTGGGTTTTCCATAGCTGATAAAAGAGTTCCTTCATTAAATCTAGCTGGTGGCTTAGTTTGACCTTTACTTAAATCTACTGAATTTATCTTTAATAAATCCCCATTATTAAGTTTTGGAATAACTTGATCTTTTAAATCATCTTCTTTTGAATTATCATCTATTATTTCTTTATCATATAAGGCTTTCCATCCCTTTGATTTTATAACTTGACCCTTTGCAATAAATATTTCTTTATTTATTTCAGCCTTTATATTTGTTTGAATATATTCAAATGGAGGCATTAAAACACTTAAAAATCTTTTAACTACAAGGTCATATATATGTCTTTCTTCTGAACTTAAATTACTTAAGTTTGGCTTTTGCTCAGTAGGTATTATTGCATGGTGATCACTTACCTTGCTATTATCTACAAAGCTCTTACTCACATTTATTTTTCCCTTTAATATCTCCGAAGATGCCATTCTATATTCACCAATAGATATTGCTTTTAATCTCTCTGGAATAGTTGAAACAACATCTGTTGATATATATCTTGAATCAGTTCTTGGATATGTTAAAATCTTATGATTTTCATATAGTCTTTGCATTATTGATAAAGTTTGCTTTGCTGAATATCCCCATATTTTATTGGCATCTCTTTGTAGCTCTGTTAAATCATATAAAGCTGGAGAAAATTTCTTTTTAGGTGTTTCTGTTATAGATATTATTTTAGCATCATGCCCTTTTAAATTATTTAAAATTTTATTTGCTGCTTCTTCATTGAAAATCCTTAAATTATTATCTTTATTAACCCACTGAAGAGATATTCCATTTGCTTTTGCAGATATAGTATAAAAGTCTTTTGGTTTAAAGTTCTTTATTTCATCTTCTCTATCAACTATCATAGCTAAAGTTGGTGATTGTACTCTTCCTGCTGAAAGCTGTGCATTATATTTACATGTTAATGCTCTTGTTGCATTAAGTCCAACTATCCAATCAGCCTCTGCTCTACATACTGCTGCCTTATATAGGTTTTCGTAGTGGCTTCCAGGCTTTAAGTTCTTGAAGCCATCTAATATCGCCTTATCAGTTTGAGATGATATCCATAGTCTTTTTATAGGTTTCTTAACTCCTGCCTTTTCTATAATCCATCTTGCTACAAGCTCACCTTCTCTACCAGCATCTGTAGCTATTACTATTTCTTCAATATCATTTCTATTTAAAAGCTTTTTTACTTCGTAAAATTGCTTAGATGTCTTTTTTAAAACAGTAAGCTTCATATACTTAGGTAACATTGGAAGAGTTTCCATACTCCAAGTTTTATACTTCTCATCATATCCTTCTGGATCTTGAAGACCAACTAAATGCCCTAATGCCCAAGTTATTACATACTTATTTCCTTCAATATATGATCCCTTATTTTGATTACTTTTTAGAACCTTTGCTATATCTCTACCAACAGAAGGCTTTTCTGCTAGTACTAATACTTTTCCCATAATATTAAGTCCTTTCTATTTTAAGAGTTCTATTTTAACTCTTAACCAAATCTCTATTTATTTTCTTTTATCTACTTAAACTATATCTAATTTATAATATTCTGTAAACCTTCTTTAAATAAACATTATATATTTAAGATATCCTTATATTCATAATTAGTAAATTCCTACATTTAATGATATAATAAATGATAAAATAACATAGGGGGAATATCTATGGTAGAAATATTAAAATTAATAGCTAACATTATTAATGACTTACATGATAAAGTTTTAGATATTGTCAGCATAGCTGGGTATCAATTAAATGATAAACAACTTCACTTTATATTTATGGCTTTAATTGGAATAATTATATTTGGAGTAACACAAGTTTTATTTAAGAAACTTGCAAAATATAGCATTACTGCAATATCTTTTATCTATACATTAACAGTTATGATAGTTATAGTTTTTGCTATAGAAATACAGCAAAAACTAACAAACAGAGGTAATATGGAATTTGCTGATATTGCTTATGGTTTATATGGTTTCATTTATATCTTTTTTATCTATTTACTTATAAAGATCATTGTAATAGTAATAAAGAAAATATATAAGAAATATAAAAAATAATTATAGTTTTTTTCATACTGACTTATAGTATTGAATATCACTTTAACATATAATTTTTATTTAAAATGAATTTATATTAGTAAAATTATAAAATACATATGATAATCTGATTATTAGTAAAAGGCTCAATCTAAGAAATCTATTTAATATAAAATTTATTAAATTTAAAGTAAGCTTTATTGCCTTAAAAAGTTAATATCTTATTTTGTAAAGGGGGTCGCGAAACGCGACCCCCTTTTAAACCATTGATTTTACTTACTTAAAGACGTTTTTTAACTTAAATAAAAGTTTATGTCTATTATCAACTACCTATTATTAATTCTAAATAAGTCCTCCATCAACTCTTATAATTTGTCCAGTTAAATATTTACATGAATCATTACATATAAAAGCCACTAATCTTCCAATTTCATCAGCTTCTCCAAATCTTCCCATTGGTATTTCATCTTTTAGTTCCTTCTTTTCATCTTTTGATAAAAATGAATTCATTTCTGTATTAATTACTCCCGGTGCAATTGCATTTACTCTTACTCCCATTGGAGCCACTTCCTTAGCAAGTGATTTAGTGAACAAGTTTATTGCCCCTTTAGAACTAGAATATACTACTTCACATGAAGCTCCAACATCGCCCCATATAGAAGAAATATTAATTATATTCCCTTTTCCTTTAGAAATCATATGAGGAAGCGCATGTTTACTTAAGTACATAGTTCCTATAATATTTACTTCCATAACATTATCTATATCTTCTTTTGAAGAATCCATAAACAATCCTATAGTAGATATTCCTGCATTATTGACTAATATATCTATCTTCCCAAATGATTCTATAACATGGTCAATCATTTCTTTACACATAGCATAATCAGATATGTTACACTTATATAATTTACCATATCCTCCTAATGCAATTATTTCTGCTAATGTAGTTTCTGCACCATCATCGTCTTTTGAGTAATTTATAATTACCGTTGCCCCTTCTTTAGCTAATTCAATGGCTATTGCTTTTCCAATACCACGTGATGCGCCTGTAACTAAGGCTATTTTCCCTTGTAAGTTTTCCATCTTCTTCTCCTAGCTTTTAGTTTGTATTATAGACATTCTTTAATTACTCTTTTTACATTTTTAAAGAATATCTTATCAATTTCTGAATTTGTAAATTTTTCTTTTATCAAAGCATCTCTAAGTCTTCCTATTTCTCCAATATTTCTAATTTCCACTTCATTTTCAATCCCATCAAAATCTGTTCCCAGTGAAAGTACATCTATACCTCCAATATTTCTAATATGTTTAATATGTGCTATCATAGATTCAATTGTAGGAATCTTTTCTTTTCCCAAAAATGGTGCACAGAAGTTTAATCCCATAACTCCACCCTTATTAGCTAATTTAACTATCATATCATCAGTTAAATTTCTTGAATGATTAGTTATTTCTCTAGCATTAGAATGAGTTGCAACGAAAGGCTTCTTACATATATCTACTAAATCATAAAATCCACCATCTGATAAATGAGAACAATCTGGTATTATTCCAATCCTCTCCATTTCATTAACTATTTCTTTTCCTTTAGAAGTTAAACCATTATCTTTATATCTATATCCTGCATTGGGATAACCTATACTATTTGGAAAATTCCATGTTAATGTTATGAATCTTATCCCCATATCATAAACCTCTTTTACTCTTTCTACTTTTCCTTCTAATACTTCACCTTCTTCTATTGAGAAGAAAGCTCCTATTTTCCCTTTATTATTAACTCTTTCTAACTCCTCTAAATTTCTTACTATTTCAATATCATTATAATTTTCTTTTAATTCTTTTATTAAAACTTCATGCATTCTTTTAAATTCTAAATATGGATTATCTACTATATTTAACTCTATAAAATGCGCAAAAACCTGTGCTAATGCTTTAGATTCCTTTAATTTTTTTATATCAACTTTGCAAATACTTTCCTTAAGCTTTAGATTTTCATATAATAATCTGCTAGCAGTATCACAATGTAAGTCAATTGAATTCATATATATCTCTCCTTTATTTCCTATTTTCTATTTTACTTTTATTTCCTTCTTTAGCTTCTTTTATCATTCTTATTCTTTCGTTTCTTGCCCATAACAAGTAGTCTTCTAATCTTTCTGGTCCAGTAATAATTTTTCTTCTTGCCCAAAGAACTCCTGATTCTTGTGATTCCACACTCCATTTTACAAGAGATATTTTTCCACTTTCTATTTCTATTGCTGTCATTGCATATGGTAAAACACAACACCCATCATTAAAGTATGGTGGCTCAAGTTTGCCTGGCATTCTACTATTATGAGTATGTCCACATAGTAGCATTTTACCATTTTCTTTTGTCCATTTTTCAAGCTTTCTATCAACTTTATTTCCTTTTTTATTATTTTTAGCAGGACTTGTTGGATCATTAAATCCTGCTAGTCCATTTAAAAATTTCCACACATATCTTACTAAAAATCGTGATATCATCCAATAATCAGAATTTATTAAATCTGCTTGATGTCCATGAGTAACTAGAAACTTTTCATTAACAGGAGTAAATTTAAAATTAATACCTTCATAAAACTTAATATCTTTAATAAACTTTAAAAAGTTTTTTCCATAATTGGCTCCAATTTTTCTTAATGCCCTATACTGTGTATTATAAAAATTATCTCTATTTTTTATTATATCATGATTTCCATAAATCATATAAATTCTATTTTCTTCTTTTAATCTATTAAATAACTTAAATATATCATTATAGCAATATGCTATATCATTAAAATTTCTATTTTTCCAGAGCTCATCTCCATCTCCAACTTCAACATAAGTAAAATCCTTTCTGTAATAATAAGCTAGAGCTGTCTTATAAATATTTCTGTTTGGAAGAAGGGAATCATAAAAAGTTCCATCACCTCTGTGGATATCTGAAATAAATACTATATTATCCCCATTATCAAATTTTACTTCCATTGCATTCTCATAAAGATAGTTTAATCTTTTCATAAATTTCCTCTTACTTAATTTTTAATACTTTATTATATGTTTTTATTACTTATTTGCTAAAAACATCCATACAAAATACTAATAACTTATAGATAAATTTAATATCTTTTGTATAAACTACTTATATAGTTTAAAGAGGAAAGAGGCGAAATTTGTGAAGCTTAAATATAAATTTATAAATTTTATTTTAATTGTACTATTTACCTTTAATATATTACCCTTTTCTATTTCTTTTGCAGATGACATTTATGAAGATGAGGAAACTATTAACTTTTTAAATAATGGTTTATCCTCTGAGGAAATGAAGCAAGAATTTAAAGGTTTGCTAGAAGATTTATTTGCACAAAGGAATGCTGCTATAGTTTCTGGAGATTGTGAATTATTAAAGGGATTTTATGATTTAAATATAAAAGTAAGCTTATGGGCATATGAAAGTGAAGCTAAAAAAACTAATTATTTAATAAGTTGGTCGGAAAAACAAGCTGTAAAGTTTAGAGATTTAAAATCTATAGTTAGAATAAGAAAAGTTGCTGAAAAAGAGCCAGGTTTATATGGAGTAATTTGTGATGTTGCAACAGATTTTAATTATTTTTATATTGATACTCCAGATGTTATTAATCACTTTAGGCTAGGAACTAATCACTACCTAAACTTAAAGAAAGAAAATGATAGATATATTATAACTAAGGAATGGTATACTGACCCTTTTGCAGATTCACTTGATATGAAAAATATAAAATCTGATGAAATAAAAAATTATATATTAACTCAAAAGCAACCAGAATTTATACCTAATGAAAGAGTAACAAAGGCAGTAGAATATGCTCATAAATATTGTGGAGTTTCTGAAGATGAAGAATTTACTTTTAAATATAATTCAAAATATAAAGATCACAATCCTGATGGTGGTGACTGTGCAAATTTTGCTTCACAAATACTATTTGAAGGTGGAGGTTTCAAGAAAAATGGCCTATGGAATTACTCTGGAAAAGAAGGAACTAAGGCTTGGCTAAACGCACAAGGCTTCAAAAATTATATGGTTGGAAGTGGTAGAGCTTCATATATTGCTAAAGGATCCTATCAACAAACATATAAGGCAGCCTTTAATATGAGGCCTGGAGATTTTGTTGCATATGAAAAGAAAGGGAGAATAACCCATATATCAACAGTTACTGGATTTGATTCTAAGGGATATCCTTTAGTTACATGTCATAACACTAATAGACTCCTTGTTCCCTATGACTTAGGTTGGAGTAATGATAATATAAGATTTCATCTAATTCATGTTCATTACTAAGAATTTAATTATACAATACCACTACAAAATTTATTTATAACTTTGTAGTGGTATTTTTATTTATATTAACTTATTTTCTTCCTTTTTACTTCCAAACTATAATAGAAATTTCAATATTACAATTTTCAAGTAGTATTCAAATTATTCTTTATTTTTAACTAATTTAGCTATAAAAAATCCTTCCATATTTTCATTTGGAATTATTCTTATTGATTTTGTAATTTCTTCACTATATATTTTATCTTTATATTTACTCAAACCCCTTATTACATTTGGTAATTCTAAATTAATTTTTTCTAATCTCAAATGTGGATATTTATTTAATGCATACTCTATAACTTCTTCATTTTCAAAAGGATTCAAAGTACATGTTGAGTATACCATGATTCCCCCAGGCTTTAGAGCATTATAAGCACTATCAAATAATCTTTTTTGTAATTTTGAGCACAATGCAACTTTTTTTTCATTCCATCCCTTATATGCTTTACTACTTTTTAACGTGATTATTCCTTCTCCAGAGCAAGGAACATCTAAAAGAACTCTGTCAAAATATTTATTTAATCGTTTACCTATAGAACATCCATCTGCACCTAAGACTATTATTGAATTTGCACCTTGTTTTTCTATATTGTAATTTAACCTCTCTCTTCTTATTTCATTTACATCATTTGCTAAAATAGTTGCTTTATTTTTAGTTAAATCAGCCATGTAAAGGCTCTTTCCATCTGGTGCTGCACACATATCTAAAACAACTAAATCTTCTTTCAAATCTAAAAATAAAGGAGGTAACATTGAAGATAGGTTTTGTAAATATATTTTACCATATTTATAAGCCTCTAATCTTCTTAAGTTATTCTCCTTAATGCCTTTTGCAATAAATCCATTTTTTAATACTGGATGATTTACAGCCTTTATTTTATTCATGCTTAATTCATCCATAACTTCCTTAGTATTGCCTTTTAAAGTATTAATTCTAAATGTAGTATTTCGTCCTCTATAATAACTTTTATAAATAAGATCTAACTGACCATCTGTAAATATATTTTCTAAAATTTCTATAAGCTCTTTTGGTAAGCTATTTTTAACTTCCTTAATTGACACTACATCACCCCTATAGTTTATTCATAATATATATTACTTTTCAATTGTATAAATTATGCTTTTTTATAACTCTCACTTGCTTTTTAACTTCTACGCTTATTCTTTCTGTAACCTTTACTCCAATAACTTTTTAAAACTATTTATAAAGATATTTAGCTGAAAATTTTAAAATATTACTTTCATTTTTCTCTATAATTTCATCTCTAAGTTTTTTGTAATCTCTTATATTAATATATTACTGATTTCAAAATTAATTTGTAATTTCTAATAAAAAAAGCCACCTTACTATATATAAAACATAAATAGTACAGTAGCTTAATTCTTTATTATCTTAAATATTAATTTTTAATTCAACTGGGCAATGATCAGAGCCTAAAACCTCAGAATGAATTTTAGCATCTTCTAATTTATACTTTACTGAATTTGATACTAAGAAGTAATCAATTCTCCATCCTGCATTCTTTGCTCTTGCATTAAATCGATATGACCACCAAGAATATGCTCCAACTTCATCAGGATAAAAATATCTAAATGTATCAACAAAACCAGCATTTAATAATTCTGTAAATTTACTTCTTTCTTCTTCTGTGAATCCTGCATTCCTTAAATTAGTCTTAGGATTTTTTAAGTCTATTTCCTTATGTGCAACATTTAAATCTCCACAAACTATAACTGGTTTCTTTTCATCTAATACCTTTAAATAATCTCTAAATGCATCTTCCCAAACCATTCTATAATCTAATCTAGCAAGTTCATTTTTTGAATTTGGAGTATAAACTGTTACCATATAGAAATTTTCAAATTCTAAAGTGATAACTCTACCTTCTTTATCATGCTCTTCTATCCCTAATCCATAGCTTACACTTAAAGGCTTTTCTTTTGTAAATATAGCTGTTCCTGAATAACCTTTTTTCTCAGCATAGTTCCAATACTGATGATATCCTTCTAATTCTAAATCTATTTGTCCTTCTTGCAATTTACTTTCTTGAATACAAAAGATATCTGCATCCATTTCTTTAAAATATTCTAAAAAGCCTTTTGTAACACAGGCTCTTATTCCATTAACATTCCATGATATTAACTTCATTTATTCTTCTCCTTTGATATAAAATTATGTTTAATAATATTATATCACGTTTTTAATTTAATATCATTCTATGAATATGTATTCATTCTTTTAGATAATTCAACTAATTCATCTAAATAATTTTTTGCATCAGTAACTTCTTTAAATAGCATTTCAACTGTTGCAGCTGTGTTTTGTGAATTTGCTAATGTTTCCTCTGATATTGAAGCAACATTAGTTATTCCATCTGTAATTTTGGAATTATCGTTATCTATTTCTATAATTCTACTAGTTACTCCTTTAACAAGTTTTTCCATATCATCTAATCCATTAGTTAAATCATAAAGCTCACTAGTAGTATTCTTTACTATTAATTCTTCTTCATTTATTATTTCTGTAACATCATTAATAGATTTAGAAACATTTAAAACTTCGCCTTCTAATTCTTTGATAATACTATTTATTTCATTTGAGGAATCCTTACTTTGCTCTGCTAACTTTCTTATTTCATCTGCAACAACTGAAAATCCTCTGCCATATTCACCTGCTCTAGCTGATTCTATAGCTGCATTTAAGGCTAAAAGATTAGTTTTTTCTGATATATCTCTAATAATATCAATTATTATTAATACTTTAGAAGTCTTTTCCTTTAGTTCATTAGCTATTGTATAAACCTCTAAATTTTTATTTTTAACTTCATTAGAATTTCTAGCAACTTCTTCTACCATTCCAAATACGTTTTCGAAAATATCTCTACTTTTCTTAAACTCAGTTTCCATGTCCTTTGAATTATTTACAGCACTTTCAATATCTAATTTTATATTATTTGATGCTTTGTTTTGCTCTTCAATATTTGAAGTAGTACTTTCACAACCATTTAATATCTCTAAAATTGCACCACTTATATCAGTTGATGATGATTCTATAGTATTAAATGTCTCTGATATTGATGATGTATTCTTATTTAATAATTCTATTGCTGACCTTATTTCAATTAATATCTTCTCTTGTTCTTTAACCATATTATTGCTTTTTTCTCTTTCAAGATCTGCTTCTACCCTTATTTTATTTGATATTCTAGTTATAATAAAAGTCATTGCATAAAACATGAAAATACATACCAATTCTAAGAGTATATTATCTCTAATAGCTTCATTATTAAAATTTATAAAAGCCCAGATTACATTGAATATAAAAGCTCCTACTATTGGTATTATCATAAATTTATGATCTAAATATATCATACATATAACTATAAGAGGTACTATTGCAACTGGAGCTACCATCAAATTAGATTTAAATAGTAATATTGCATAGACTATTGCATATGGTGTTCCAACTATATGTCTTATCTTTATATTATCTTTATCCTTAAAATAAAATATGACCATAATAAATGTTGATACTAATGTGATTGCAAGTGCTAAATATGCAAATTCTTTTTCTATTCTTTTATTTTTTAACATGGCTAATAACCCTAATGAGTATGTTATTGCAAGAACTGAAGTTGCTATGACAAATCCTCTATTTGTTTTTCTTGTTACTTTATTTTCCAAGTATCTCTTCCCCCAAACCCTTTTTCTATAAGTATCGTCATATTTTTATCAAGCTTTACAACCTATCTGTTAATAAATAAAAAAAATAGTAGAAATATGTAATAAACTGCTTCATCAGAATAAAATCATCTTTCTACTATTTATAGTTTTTTTATTTATTTTATAATTTAATCTATACTATATATAAATTTTATTAGTTATATAATGGATGCCTTTCACATAAAGTTTTAACTCTTGATTTTAATAATTCTAAATCATGATCTTTTTTAGAAATTGCATCATTTATAATAGCTGCCACTTCTTTCATATCTTCTTCATTAAATCCTCTTGTTGTTACAGCCGGAGTACCTATTCTAATTCCAGATGTTACAAATGGACTTTTAGTTTCATTTGGTACAGTATTTTTATTTACTGTTATTCCTATACTATCTAAAAGTATTTCTGCATCTTTTCCTGTAACATCTTTATTAGTTAAATCAACAAGTATTAAATGATTATCTGTTCCACCTGAAACTATTTTAAAATCATATTTAGTTAATTCATTAGCTAATGTACTGCAATTATTAACTACACTTTTTATATATTCTTTATAACTTGGGTCTAGTGCTTCTTTAAAACATACTGCTTTTGCTGCTATAGTATGTATAAGTGGACCTCCTTGTATTCCTGGGAATATGGTTTTATCTATTTGCTTTGCATATTTTTCTTTACAAAGAATTAATCCACCTCTTGGTCCTCTTAATGTTTTATGTGTTGTTGATGTTACAAAATCTGCATATGGCACTGGAGATGGATGTACTCCTGCTGCAACAAGCCCTGCAATATGAGCCATATCTACCATGAATAAAGCTCCTACCTCATCACATATATCCTTAAAAGCTTTAAAATCAATTATTCTTGCATATGCACTTGCACCTGCTACAATAAGTTTTGGCTTATGCTTAAGAGCTAATTCTCTAACTATATTATAATCAATAGTTTCAGTTTCCTTATCAACACCATAGGAAACAAAATTAAATAGCTTTCCTGAGAAATTTACTGGTGAACCATGAGTTAAATGTCCTCCATGACTTAAATCCATTCCTAAAACTGTATCACCTGGCTCTAGTGCTGATAAATAAACAGCCATGTTTGCTTGTGAACCTGAATGTGGTTGAACATTTGCATGCTCAGCACCAAATAGTTCTTTTGCTCTTTCTCTTGCTATATCTTCTACTTCATCAACTACGTGACATCCACCATAATATCTTTTATTTGGGTATCCTTCTGCATATTTGTTTGTAAGGAATGAGCCCATAGCTTCCATTACTGCTTTTGAAGCAAAATTTTCTGATGCAATTAGTTCAATTCCATCTTGTTGCCTTTTTAGTTCTTTTTCTATTAATTCATAAATTGCTTTATCTTCTTTTGAAATGTTTTCAAAATTCATTTAATCACCCCAAATCCTTTTTTACTAAATTATAAATATAATTTAAATAATAATCAATTAATATTTCTAAATTATTCTTGTTTTTTTATAAATTTATAAATTAATTCATTAATAATATTATATATATTATTAATTCTGTAAATTAGTATATACTATGTATAATGCTATTATGTTATAATACTTTAAGAAAATTTTTAGGTTTATAAGGAGCATACAATATGGATATGAATGAAATACTTCACGTTGCAACTTTCGCAGGAAAAATAATGCTTGAGTCTGGTGGGGAAACATATAGATCTGAAGAAATAATATGGAGAATTTGTAAAATCTATGGAGTAGAGGATGCAGAAAGCTTTGTTACTACAACTGGTATTATGGTTTCTGTATGTCATGAAGGAAAAACCTATTCATTAATTAGAAGAGTTTCCACAAGGACTATTGATTTAAATAAAGTTGATAAAGTAAATGATTTGTCTAGAAATATTATAAGCAGAGGATTATCTGTATCTGAACTAAAAACTCAACTACAAATAATAAATAGTGGAGAAAGGTATAATGATAAAACAGCTATATTAATTTCTGCATTAGGTGCATTTTGCTTTGTGTTTCTTTTTGGTGGAAAAATTAAAGAAGCTATTGCTGCTTTTTTCATTGGACTTATTATAAAGTCAGTATCTATAAAATTTTCTAGCCTTGAAATAAATCAATTTTTTATAAATAGTATTTCAGCAGGAATTGCTGCTATAATGGCTATTTTATTTTTAAAGTTAGGATTTATAAATGACATAGACAAGACTATAATTGGTTCCATAATGCTATTAGTTCCCGGTCTTGCTATTACAAATGCAATAAGAGATACAATATCCGGCGATTTGCTTGCAGGTCTTACTAGAGCTGCTGAGGCTTTTTTAGTTGCAATTTCAATAGCTGTAGGTACTGGTGCTGTACTTAGTTTTTGGATTTCTACTTTTGGAGGATTATAATATGCTAATACAATCATTATTTGCATTTTTTTCTACACTCGGTTTTGGTATATTATTTAATATAAAGGGGCAAAAATTATTTTATGCTGCTTTAGGTGGTGGATTAAGTTGGTTCACAAGTTTATATTGTGAAAGTTTAGGCTTTAATACAACTTCATCATTTTTTATTTCAGCAATTATTTTTAGTATTTACTCAGAAGTTCTTGCAAGAGTATTAAAAACTCCTGTTACAACGCTTATAATTTGTGCCTTAATTCCATTAGTTCCTGGTGGAGGAATGTATTATACAATGTATGAAGCTATAAATGGAGACATAATGAAATCTTTAGAAATAGGATTAACTACATTAGCAAATGCTGGTTCACTTTCTCTTGGAGTTATATTTGTATCAACAGTTACTAGACTTTTAATGTCTGCTAGAAAGAAGAGAGAATTTAGAGAATTAGAAAGACGTGCAAAAAGAAAATTTAAAAAATAAAGCCATACACTTTATTATTTAGTGTATGGCTTTTAAATTATTCTTCTATTGAAATAGCTGTTACTGGACAGCTTTCACAAGCTTCTCTTGTTGCATCTTCCAATTCTGCTGCAACAGTTCCTTCTATAGCAACTGAAACTCCTGTTTCTAATGAAAATACCTCTGGACAGACTCCTTCGCAAAGTCCACAAGATATACATGTATTTTCGTCAACAAATGCCTTCATGCAATTCGCCTCCTTTATTCACATTACCTTAAACCTTCAAAAGTTAATGTGTATTTATAAGTTAATATATCATAATTATAAATAATTATTTTTATTTGTCAATATTATTTAAAAGTTATTATTAGTAATAGATATTAATTATTCTTTATTTAATAGATTATAATAAGTTTATGTCGTTTTCTCTACATACTTTTAAATTTTTTTCATCCCATGTACTTGCTTGTACTTCTCCTATATGTGCTTTATTTAGTAAATACATACAAATTCTAGATTGTCCTATTCCTCCCCCTATTGTATAAGGTAATTCTCCACTTAATAGCATCCTGTGAAAATCTAAACTTCTTCTGTCATCATTTCCTGAAACTTTAAGTTGATAATCTAATGCTTTTTCATCTACTCTTATTCCCATTGAAGATAGCTCTACAGCCCTATCTAAAAGTGGGTACCAAAATAATATATCTCCATTTAAGTTCCAATCATCATAGTCTGGACTTCTTCCATCATGCTTTTCTCCAGATTTTAAAACCCCTCCAACTTTCATTAGAAATACTGCTTTATGTTCTTTACATATAGCATCTTCTCTTTCTTTTGGAGTGTATTCTGGATACTTGTCTTCTAACTCTTGAGTAGTTATAAAAAATATTTCTTCTGGTAATTTATCTTCCCCCTCTATTAAATCTTTATGAACATACTTTTCAGTTTCCTTAAAAACATCATAAATACATCTTACTACTTCCTTTAGCTTTTCTTCAGTTCTATCTTTTTTATCTATAACTTTTTCCCAATCCCATTGGTCTACATAAATAGAATGTAAATTATCTAGTTCTTCATCTCTTCTTATTGCATTCATATCAGTATATAATCCTTCCGATACTTTGAATCCATATCTATGAAGACTTAGTCTCTTCCATTTAGCTAATGAATGAACTATTTCCACATCCTTTCCAGTTGCTAATACATCAAACTTTACTGGTCTTTCTACTCCATTTAGATTATCATTAACACCACTTTGTGCATCAACAAATAATGGCGCTGAAACTCTTGTTAAGTTTAAGTTTTCTGCTAGTTTTTTTTCAAAGAAGTCTTTTATTTTTTTAATATGAACCTCTGTTTCAATCAATGTTGTGCTACTTTTGTAACCTTCTGGTATTATTATTCCTTCTACTTTCATTTTAAACTTCCCCCTTTAAATAAATAATTAATTAAATTTAAATAATCAAATCCCCAAGAGTAAAACAGTTTTATTACAATAAAAAAAGCCTTCATCCTTTATATATAAAAGGATGAAAGCTATAATTCCATGTTGCCACCTTAATTCACTATTACTTCACAATAATAGACTCTTCAAGTACATAAGTAAAACTTAGATACTCTAGCACTATAACGGGCGCAACCCGGTTACCGCCTACTAGGTGTTATCTTTCGGGGCACGGCTCAGAGATGTTATTCAAATTAACTTTCTTATTCTACTCACAGCTAATGTAGAACTCTCTGAAAAGATACATCAATTTTACTTCTTCTCATCATAGCCTATAATTCAATTATTTATAAAAAATATTATCACTTTATTAATAGTTTGTAAATAGTTAATTAAGATTTTTTAAATATTATTTTACAAATGTATTTATAGTTTTTATTAATTGCTTTAAAGTATCTTGCTCGCATGACCCTTCTTCAATACCTAAGCAATTATTTGCATAATACTCAATAGTTAGTCCACCTACTCTGTTTATTGCTGATCTAATTGCTGATATTTGCACTAATATATCAGAGCAGCACACATTTTTCTCCATCATTCCTTGAATTCCTTTTACTTGTCCTTCAATTCTTTTCAATCTATTTACTATATCTTTTCTTAGCTTTTCATTTTCCTCTTCCATACTTAAAACCTCCATAATACTATACCTCTATAGGGTATATATATTTTAACATTTATACATCTATCTTTCAATTAAGAAAATGCATAATTACTAATTATATATTATTAACTAATCAATATAACAAGTTAAATGAAACTTCAAATTTTAAATATATCTTACTTAATTTTATATAAATTATTATTATTTATACATTCAAAATTTTTACTATAAACTTTATATTTTTTTATTTAAAATATACCTATATTACTATTTTTAAAGATAATTTAATTTATTATTATTTTAAGTGCTATAATAAGCTTATATATAAATATTATTATGTAGATTTTGATTTTTATGTGATAAATCATGGAGGTTCTTATGGAGAATATTTTAAATATATTTAATAGTCAAAAAGAGTTTTTTTATTCTAATAAAACAAAAGATATTAACTATAGAATTAATAATTTAAAAAAACTTAAAAATTTAATAAAAGAAAATGAACAAGATATAATGGATGCCTTATATAAAGATTTAAGAAAATCAAATTTTGAAAGTTATGCTACTGAAATTGGAATAGTTTATGATGAATTAAATCTTCATATAAAAAATTTAAGGAAATGGTCTAAAAGAGAAAAAAGAAAAAGTCCTATTGTTCACTTTCCTGCTAAAAGTTACATTTATAAAGATCCTTATGGGGTAACTTTAATAATAGGTCCTTTTAACTATCCATTTCAATTAGTTATTGCTCCATTAATAGGTGCTATATCTGCTGGAAACTGTGCTATTATTAAGCCTTCAGAAAGCACTCAAAATATAGCTTTACTACTTGAAAAAATAATAAACGAAAATTTCAAAGAAAATTATATAAGAGTTGTTAATCCTTTAGGTGGAAAGGATACTGTTTCCTATTTACTAGATTTAAAATTTGATTACATTTTCTTTACGGGAAGTGTTAGAGTTGGAAAAATAATTATGGAAAAGGCATCAAAAAATCTTATTCCAGTTACTTTAGAGCTTGGAGGAAAAAGCCCTTGTATAGTAGATAATTCGGCTAAACTAAATTTGGCTGCCAAAAGGATAGTTTGGGGGAAATTTTTAAATGCTGGTCAAACCTGCGTTGCTCCAGATTATATATTAGTTCAAAAAGATATTAAAGAAAAATTATTAAAAGAATTAAAAAAAGAATTATTACTACAATTTGGATCTGATATAAAATCTAGTTCTGATTTTCCTCGCATAATAAACAAACATTCATTATTAAGATTAAAAAACTATTTAAATGATGGTGAAATATATTTTGGAGGATCCGTTGACGAAAAAGATCTATATTTGGAACCAACTATTTTAACAAATATTAAAGAAAATAGCTTAATCATGGAAGAAGAAATTTTCGGTCCTATTCTTCCTATTTTAGAATATTCAAGTTTAGATGAAGCTTTAACTTATGTAATAAATAAAGATAAGCCTCTTGCATTATATTATTTTTCTGAGGATTCTACTTCAATAGAAAAAGTATTAAATTCAACTACATCTGGTGGAGTTACAATAAATGATACTATAATCCATGTTGCATCTTCATATTTACCTTTTGGAGGCGTTGGTCCAAGTGGTATGGGGGCATATCATGGTAAAGCAAGCTTTGATGTATTCACTCATAAAAAATCCGTAATTAAAAGAGGGACTTTCATTGAGTTTCCAATTAAATTTGCACCATATAATAATAAAATTAATTTATTAAAGAAAGTTATGAAATAACTATTCATATGTAAATTATATTTTATGTAATTTACGCCACTTGAAACCTTTTCACTATTGGAGTATTATGTATTTATATTTTAATATTTAAATATAAGGAGGACTTTATGAGAAATTTTAATTATAAAAATGGTACTGAAATCATTTTTGGAAAAGATACTGAAAATAATGTTGGTGCAGAGGTAAAAAAATATGCCAATAAAATATTACTTCACTTTGGTGGTGGAAGTATAAAATCCACTGGATTATATGATAAAGTTATAAATTCATTAAAGAAAGAAAACATAGAAGTAATCGAACTTTCTGGAGTTAAACCTAATCCAAGAGTATCACTTGTAAGAGAAGGTATAGAGCTTTGCAGAAAAAATGATATAGATTTTATATTAGCTGTTGGTGGAGGAAGCGTTATTGATTCATCTAAAGCAATAGCTGCTGGTGTAAATTATGATGGAGATGTTTGGGACTTATTTTTAGGTACACCTATCAATCATAAATGTCTACAAGTCGCAACTATATTAACAATACCTGCTGCTGGTAGTGAAACAAGCTCTGGTTGTGTTATAACAAATGAAGATGGATTATATAAAAGAAGTACTGGACACCCTACACTAAGACCTGTATTTTCAATTTTAAATCCAGAACTTACATTTACTTTACCTAAATATCAAACTTCTTGCGGTATTGCAGATATGTTTGCTCATATACTTGAAAGATACTTTACTAATGAGCAATATGTAGATTTAACTGATAGATTATGTGAAGGTGCCTTAAAAGCAATAATAAATAATGCATTAAGATTGAATATAAATCCTAATGACTATAATGCTAGAGCAGAAATCATGCTATCTGGTATGGTAGCTCACAATGATTCTTTAAGCATGGGTAGAATTGGAGATTGGGCAACACATGATATAGAACATGAATTAAGTGGAATATATGATATTGCTCATGGTGCTGGACTTGCTATTATATTCCCAGCTTGGATGAAATACGTTTATAAGCATGATATAAATAGATTTGCTCAATTTGCAAATAGAGTTTTTGATATTGATATAAATATGAATAATCCTGAAGAAACAGCTCTTCGTGGTATTGAAGCTTTAGAAAACTTCTTTACTAAAATTGAGCTTCCAACTAGATTAAGTCATGTAAATATTAATGATAAACATATAGATGAAATGGCAAGAAAATTAGTTGCCCATTGCGATCACGTAGGAAACTTTGTAGAAATACGTTATCCTGAAGCTTTAGAAATTTTAAAATTAGCTCTTTAATCTACAAATATGAAACAGGTGTTACTTTTAAGTAACACCTGTTTTGTTCTAATTTTACCTAGGATACTTTAAAATACTCCTCTAATATTACCGCTCTTATTGACTCATATTTTATATTATCAGGTAAATACTTTTTCAAAATACTAACCTTTTCATACCCATTTACCTCACAAGCTTTTAATATCTTTTCTTTATCATCATGATTATAATATTTATTTAAATTTAAACTAATAGAAAACTCTCCATTTTCCTTTATATAGTCTGTTACATATCCTAATATTGTAGAAATAGATACTTCAATATTTTCTGAAATTAAATCTAAATTAACTCCATCTTTTATCATATCTATAGCTATTTCTTCATTTGATCTCTTTTCTCCATCAATTATTACTTTTCTTTTTCCTTTTTCTTCGAAAACTATATTTAAGTCTTTTTCTACTACAAACCTTCTGACTTCTTCTATTATTTCATTTCCATACTTTGTTATCTTCTTTGGTCCTATTCCAGATATATCTTTTAACTCCTCTAAATTCAAAGGGAACCTTCCGCTTATTTCCTTCAAAGTATTTAAAGATAAAATAGCTTGTGGAAGAGAATTTTCTTTATTAGCAAATTCTCGTCTGATTACTTTTAACCTTGATAATAACTCTTTATTACTTTCAACATTCAAATAAACTTCTTCATTTTTCTTCTTGTATTCATTATTGACTATTTTTATATTATTTTCATCAACATAATCTTTTATTGTATTAATAAATATTTCTCCATATTTATTTAGTTTTACTTCTCCAACTCCACTAATATTCATAAGTTCTTCTAAATTAAGTGGATATTTAGTACTCATTTCTCTTAGTGTATTATCACCAAATATAATATAAGGAGGAACCCCTTCTTCATTTGCAATATTAAATCTAAGTTCTCTTAAAATTTCAAATAATGTATTATTATCATTTGAAGTACTCTTAATTTTAACTTCCTTGAATTGAACATTTTCCTCCCCCTTAATAACTTTAATTGATTTATTATTAAGCTTTATAACTGGATATGTCCCCTCTACATAATCTATATATCCATGAGAAATTAAAGTATTTATAAAAACCTTAAGCTCATCACTAGAATAGTCTTTCATTATTCCATAAGTTGATAGTTCATTAAATTTTGCATTAATAACCTTACTGTTTTTAGAGCCCCTTAAAACGTCTACTACCATTGCAACTCCAAAGGATTTTTTCATTCTGTAAATACATGATAATACCTTTTGTGCATCTATAGTTTTATCTACTAATTCACCTTCACTTAAGCAATTACTACAGTTATTACAATTTTCATGAACATCTTCACCAAAATAATTTAAAATATACTTTCTATAACAATCATTACTATAAATTAAATCTACCATTTGCTTAAGTTTAAAATATTGATTATTTTTTCTCTCTATATTTTCAGTGCTAACTTCTATTAGATATTTTTGTGTATGGATATCACTTGGAGAAAATAATAATATACATTCACTTTTTTCTCCATCTCTCCCTGCTCTACCTATTTCTTGATAATATCCTTCTATATTTTTAGGCATGTTATAGTGAATTACAAATCTAATATTAGGCTTATCTATTCCCATACCAAAAGCATTTGTAGCAACCATTATATTAATTTTATCTTTTATAAAATCTTCTTGATTTTCTTTTCTTAACTCATCATTTAGCCCTGCATGATATCTACCAGCTTTATATCCATTGGAAGTTAATAGTTCATAAATATAATCAACTTCTTTTCTTGTTGCTGCATATATTATTCCTGAGCTATCTCTATTTTCTTCTATATATTTTAATATATAACTCTTTTTGTCATTTCCTTTTTCTATATTAATAAATAAGTTTTCTCTATCAAATCCAGTTACAAATAAACTTGGGTCTCTAAGTCCAAGTAAATTTATTATATCCCCTTTTACTTCTTCTGTTGCTGTAGCAGTAAAAGCTGTTACAATTGGCCTTATATTAAGCATTTCAATAAAGTTTTTTATTCTTCTATAACTTGATCTAAAATCATGTCCCCATTGAGATACACAATGCGCTTCATCTATTGCAATTTGACTTATCCTACATTCCGTTATAGCCATAATAAACTCATATGATTCTAATCTTTCTGGAGCTACATATACTATTTTGTATTTATTTTCTTTAACATTAGTTATTATTTCTTCAAACTCTTTAGAGGTTAATGAACTGTTTATATATGTAGATTCTATTCCCATCTCTTTTATTGCATCAACTTGATCCTTCATTAAAGATATAAGTGGAGATATTACTATAGTTACTCCATCTAATAATAATGCAGGTATTTGATAGCAAATTGATTTTCCTCCACCAGTTGGCATTATAGCTAATACATCATTTCCACTTAAAATACTATTTATAATATTTTCTTGCCCTCTTCTAAAGCTTTTATATCCATAATATTTTTCTAATATTTCTAAACCTCTATTTTTCATATAAAACACTCCTTAAAACTATCTACCATTTATTTAACTATTATAATTATCAACACAAACATACGTTCTTAATCATATTTAATAATTAAATAAGTTATCTGCAAATCTTAAAATTATATTTGCCAACTAATAATCTGTTTAATTAACGCTTATATTACATTTAACATTTATTATGACTTATATATTTAAAAGAAAAGTGAAGGGATTCCTTCACTCTTTCATAATAATTTCATTCTTACCTAATTTATTTTTATTCTTTTCCCTATAATAAAATATCTTGTAAAGAATTATAAATCCTAAAACAAATGCTATCACTATTATAGCATATAATTTAAATACCTCTTCTGGTAAGACATCAATAATAGGATCTGTCTTTGAATCAAAGACCCAATAATCATTATTAAAAAATATCTTATGAAATACTACAAATGCCTTTGAAAAATTTATAAATATTGAAGCTAATAATACTGCAATTATGCTTATCAGTGTATTAGCCCCATAATTAAGAATCTTAAATAGGTTAAATTTTTTATTATATTTCCTTAAAATAAATTTAATTACTATAAATGCAAGTAATATGACTATAATAATTAAATAAATATTCAAAAAAATTTTTTTAACTTCATAAAAATGAAATTCTCCATTAGTGCTCATTATAAAATTATTAAATTTCAACTTTTTTATAAATGGATTTTGTAAGTAATTTAATAATATATTATAATCATTCATTAATGCGTCTTTTGAAAGTTGTCCTAATCTTGTTAAATCATATTTATCTGTCGAGTAGCTATAAATAACCCTTAAATTTAATGATATAATCACGCTTAATCCAATTGTAAATAAAGCTACCATTATTCCTTGAATAATCTTGGATATTGAAATTAACAACCTCTTCATTTTCTACCTCTTTTATTTCTAACATTATTAAATATTATTAATTAACAACATATTTTAGCTAAATAAAAATATATATTTTAACTTATATATATAATAACATAATAATTATTATTTTGAATATAAAAAATAAAGCAAGCACTATATCCTCAAAATAATTGATTTTAGTTTCTTTACAAATAATTTTTAATACTAAAAAAAGATATAAGATAGTTCTAGTAATAATTTACACTAAACCTCTTATATCTATAATATTGTTTTAAACTTTAATTATTTTTAATTTGCTTTAAAAGATTCACATCGTCCTTCCAGTTTACCATTTTCTTTGATGGAACTTATCATAACATAGCTAGAACAGCATATTTTTTCTTTATTATAAAAACATTTTTCTGCACTACACTCAATATATGGAGTAAGTAAACTATCTTGAATTTTATCTAATCTATCTATATATAAATCTGTTTTTCCTATCATAAATACTCTTTTAGAAATTTTATATTTTTCAAATGTTATACAAGATGTTTTTATTTCACCATCTATCTTATTGATGATTTTAATATTATCATTATCACATATTCCAAAAAAATTATGATTGCACTTCCTTACATTACATGCTAATCTGTTCATTTAATCATCCTTTCAACAAGAGATTTTGCTCTTATAGAAAGTTTTTGCATTATACCCTGTATTTATTCTCATATATCAATTAACTTATAATTAAATTTATATTTTCTTTGTATTGTGGATATTTTTTATTTTTATACAATATTGCATTTTTAGGACAGCAACTTATACATCTACAACACATAATACAATTATCTCTAAATTTAATATCACCTCCTATATATTCTATATTTCTTGTCGGACAAGCCTTAACACATAAATTGCATTTGTCACAACTCGAATTAACAGAAAACTTATATGAATTTTTATATAAATCTTTAGTTTTAAACTTATATAACCTTTTCATTATTGTTGCTTTAAAATTATTTATTTCTTCTTTACTATAATTTTCAATTAAAAAATTTGCAACTGTATCTTTTATTTCATTTGATGAACTTTGATAAATATTATCTAAATCTTTAACACTTTTATAATTTTTACTTATAATAAAACTATTTGGCATTTTAAAATTTTTAGTCATTATGACTTTAAAATTTTTTTCTAATAAATCTTTTTCTAATTCATCAAAGTACATTTTATTTTTATCCTTACCAGTGGTAAATATCATTGTTTTTACTTCTTTATCAGATGGACCTAAATTATCACCTATATACTCCATAAAGTTTTGAGGAATATATTCAAAATACTTAGGAAATCCAAGTATTAAATAATCGTATGAAAAGTTCTTAATACTTATCTTTTCTTCTATAGAATGAGTTTCTATATCACAACCATTTTTTATAAATTCTTCTTCTATTTTATTTGCAATAAATTTTGTATTTCCACTGCCACTAAAATATAAGATCATCCCCTTCAATATAACCCTCTCCTTTTATCCCAGTTAAAATATAATTAGGCTACAATAATAAGCTTATGTTAATAATTATATATTATATGTAAAATATTGGAAACATTTTTAATTTTACATATTAATCTATTATTCCTTCTTTTTCTTCAAAATAAAAAAAGATAGGACTTTTCCCTATCTTTTTTTACTATTTTCTTATATTAAAGTACAACGTCATCTTTGTTATATTTCCAAAATAAAATTGCTGATATTAAGATAATTCCACATATAAATGTGTATATAAAGAATAATGTATTTCCAATACTTCCAAATAAAATTATAAGCGATCCGATAGTTGCAAGGATAGGATTAACCTTTCCTTTCCATATTCCCTTAATCTCACCACTTAATCCCATTTTAAATACTTTAAAATATAATAATATGTATAATAAATAATTTATTGTAATAGATATTTCTGATATGTCACTATTAGGTAAATAATTATATTTTTGCGTTATATAATGAATAATTAAACAAATTAATGAAATTACCAAAGCTACTATTGAAGATATAATTGGCATACCTAATTTTTCATTAACTATTTTTATCTTATTTGATTTTGGAAACATTCCTCTTATAGCTAAAGAATATGGTAACCTAGTATGTCCCATTATTAATCCATTTACAGTACCCAATATAGATATAACTACAAATGTTAATATTATCTTAGCTCCCCATGCTCCAAATAATTTATTGGCCGCTAAGTCAACATGAGAATCTCCTAAACTCATAATTGTATCAGGTCCAATATACATGCTTATCCCAACAAAATATAATACATAAATAACTAATATAAATAAAGGAGCAATTACTAAAGCCTTTGGTAAATTCCTTTTAGAATCTTTAATTTCATGCCCAATAGAAGTTGATATAATCCATCCATCAAAAGAAAAGGCTATAGGTGCAATTGCAGCTATCCATGTTGCAGATTTCATATGTGTAATGTCGCTTACTGATATTTCACTAGGATTCCCAAAGAAAACTCCTGCTAATGCTATTAATATTAGCGGTATAACTTTAATCACAGTTGAAGCATTTTGAAAATATCCTCCTAGTTTTGCAGATAAAATATTTAATATATATAGTACTATCATAACTATAAATCCAATGAATGTTTGAATTGCTAGTCCACCATCAATTCCAAATAACATACATATATATATCCCTGATACCCATGCAACTACAGCAATAAGTGTAGGATAATATAGGAATGTATGAAACCATCCAAATGCACAAGCTATAGACTTATTATATGAGAATTCAGCATAAGTTATTATCCCTCCTGCAGTTGATTCCCTTGATGCTAATTCTGAAATAGTTAAGCTTCCAAATATTATTCCCATAGCAGCAATAAAGAAAACAAGGACTCCTAAGCTTATACTTCCATTAGTTGCTACTAAAATATTATCACTTTTAAAAAATATCCCGGATCCTATTACAATTCCTACTATCATCCCTATGGCAGTGAATAAACCATATTCATTTTTCTTCATATTTCCACCTCTTTTTCTTATATTTATTAATAATGACAAATAACTATGTCCAATATACCACAAAAAGGTAAAAATAAGAATAAAAATTTAGCAATATTCAAATATAATTCAAATATTAAACTCATTTTGTTAACATTAACTAACTTAATTTTATATATTTATTTTCTTAAATATATAAATATCTTTAATAAACATATTATTTCTATTTTTATATAGTTTTTAAATATGACCTATTTTTAGTATAAATTAATAAACTAAGTATATTTTATAAAATTAATCAATTGTAAAATTAGCCAAATTTAATATTTCATTTTTTCTCTTAATTCTCCAATATTTCACTACTAAATTTATAAAAATATTGACACTCTTTTCTCATTTATATAGATGATATTTATAATTTTTTTAAATATATTATTGATATCCTCAAAATATATTACTTTAAGGCTTATTTAATTTATATATCAAGAAGAAATTTATTTATATATATTAATCTTATCTGTAGCTAAAATATATTGTTTAGTGCAGAAATCCAAATTTTACAATTTGTTAATATTTATATTGAATAATATTCTTATTAAATGTAATATGTTGGTAAGAAGTGCAATCGTTTGCTCTTTCAATTAATTTTAAAATATATATGGAGGGATTATAAAATGAAAAAAGTCTTAGCAACTGTTTTAACTGCATCATTAATGGCTGGAATATTTGTTGGATGTTCTTCTAATTCTGGCAAAACAGAAAACGATACCAATAAAAGTGATGGAAATAAAGTAGTTAAAGTATTTCAACTTAAAGTTGAAATTAACGATGCTTTACAACAACTAGCAAAAAAATATGAAGAAGAAACCGGAGTTAAAGTTGAAGTCACTTCAGTAGGAGGTGGTGCTGACTATGGTGCAGCTTTAAAAGCTGAATTTCAAAAAGGTACTGAGCCTGATATATTCATGATTCAAGGAGCTGGTGATTTAGAAGTATGGTCTCATAAAGTTGATGATTTATCTTCTGAAAAATGGATATCTAATGCTGTTAAAGGCACCTTAGATACAGTAACTAAAGATGGTAAAATCTATGGTATGCCAGTTGCAACTGAAGGTTATGGACTAATATATAATAAGGAAATTTTAGATAAGGCATCTATAGATCCAAAATCAATCGACACTTTCGATAAATTAAAAGCTGCGGTTGAAACATTAGATTCCAAGAAAGCTGATTTAGGCTTAGAAAATGTTATATCTTATACAACTAAGGAAACATGGGTAACTGGTAATCATACTTTTAATATTCCATTAGCAGTTCAAGAAAATCCTGCTCAATTCACTAAGGATTATACTGATGGGAAAGCTGATATTACAAATAATCAAGGTTTTAAAGATTGGATGAATCTTGTTGACTTACTTTGCAAATATAGTGGAGGAGCTACTTTAGATACTATAGATTATAGTACTCAAGTTGGTAACTTTGCTTTAGGTAAAACTGCATTCTTACATCAAGGTAACTGGGTTGCTGGAGATTTAACTAAGCTTGAAGCAAATTTTGATATGGGCTTTATTCCACTATCAATCAATAATGATACTAAAGTAAGTGGAAGCATTCCTGTTGGAGTACCAATGTACTGGACAGTTAATAAAGATTCTGCTGTAAATACTGAAGCTAAAGCCTTCCTTGATTGGATGGTTACTAGTGAAACTGGCCAAAAATCATTAATAGAAGATATGAAAATGATACCTGCATTTACTAATTTCAAAGTTGAAACTGATGATAAGTTAGCTAAATCAATAATTGAATATAATAATGCTGGAAAAATTCTTCCTTGGGCATTTACTAACCTTCCTGATGGATTTAGTATGGAAAAAATAGGACCTATTTTCTCAAAATATGCTAAAGGTGAAATAGATCAAACTAAGATGCTTGAAGAGATACAAGCCCTTACTAAAAAGTAAATCCATAATATTTTTCTTTGTCCGCAAGGGATTTTAATCCCTTGTGGATACTTATATTATGGCTAAATTTTATAGGAGATGATAATATGGCGAAAAAACGTAAATCTAATAAGGGATTTTGGCTTTTTGTAGGTCCCTCTTTATTTGCACTAACTATAGTAGTAATAATTCCATTTTTGATAGGAATATATTATACATTTACTAATTGGAATGGTGCCAATCCTAATTATGATTTTGTAGGTTTCTCTAACTATAGTAATCTTTTTAAAGATACACAATTTATTTATTCCTTCAAAATTACAATAGTTTATACTATTGCAAGTGTTATCTCTATAAATTTAATAGGATTTGGACTAGCCTATTTTGTTACTAGAAATTTAAAAACTAAGAATTTTCTTAGAACTGGATTCTTTATGCCAAATTTAATTGGTGGACTTATTTTAGGATTTATATGGCAATTTTTATTCAATTCAGTTTTTACATCTCTTGGGGCTAAGCTTGGATCTGATTTTCTATCCATATCCCTTCTTCAAGGAAGAAATACTGCTATTTTAGCTATGCTTATAGTTTCTGCTTGGCAATATGCTGGATATATAATGGTTATTTATGTAGCTGCACTCGAAAATGTACCTACTGATTTAATTGAGGCAAGTCATATTGATGGTGCTAATGGACTACAAGCCTTTAAGCATATTACTTTACCAATGGTTGCTCCTTCAATAACAGTATGTTTATTTTTAACACTTGCTAATTCTTTTAAGCTTTTTGATTTAAACTTTTCTTTAACTCCCTTAAAGACCACTGAAATGCTTTCTTTAAATATATATAAAGAAGCTTTTGTATCAAATAGTATGGGAGTTGGTCAAGCCAAATCTATAATATTCTTTATATTTGTTACAGCAATTTCCTTGACTCAAGTTTATTTTACTAAGAAAAAGGAGGTTGAAATGTAATGCAAATAAAAAGACAAAGCAAATTAAAAACATTAAATAGCTATAACTATAAACTAAGGATACTAGAAACCCTTGGTTGGTGCCTACTTATAATTTATATGGTTCCATTTTATCTTATGCTTATAAATTCCTTTAAAAGCCGAAGAGAAATATTTGATAATACTACTGGTTTACCTTCAAAATGGAATTTTAGTAACTATACAGCTGCAATAGAAAGAATGAATATGAGTAGTGCTTTTATTAATTCGTTAATAATAACTGCATTAAGCATAATACTAATAGTTTTATTTTCCTCAATGGCTGCCTGGACTTTAGCTAGAACCAAAACTAAAACCAGTAAAGTGATATTTTACTTATTTGTTGCCGCAATGATAGTTCCTTTTCAAGCTGTGATGCTACCTCTAGTAAAATGGATTGGTATGATGCATATTGATGCTATAAACTTTAATATGCTTGGAACACATTATGGACTTATTTTTATGTATATAGGCTTTGGATCAAGTATGAGTATATTCTTATATCATGGATTTATAAATAATATTCCTTTAGAAGTTGAAGAAGCCGCTATAATAGATGGATGTAATAAATGGCAATTATACTATAAGATTGTATTTCCTCTTTTAAAGCCAATTACCGTAACTGTTCTGGTTTTAAACGGTATATGGATATGGAACGACTTCTTGCTACCATTTCTAACTATAAATGGTAAAATAAACACTATTCCTCTTGCTATGAATAATTTCTTTGGTGCATTTTCTAAGCAATGGGAACTAGCCATGGCAGCATTAATTTTAGCCGTTATTCCAATAATTATTTTCTACTTCTTTGTTCAAAAGTATATAATTAAAGGAATAGTTCAAGGCTCAATTAAATAATTAACTTTATTTCCTAAAATAAATTTTATAGTTTATACTTATCATATATACTATAAAACTTATAAAGGAGATTTCTATGGAAAAATTTATTATTTATTATCTTTTTATTATTAATATTATAGCTTTTACAATAGTTTATATAGACAAGCAAAAAGCTATAAAAAAACAATGGAGAATTAGAGAATCTACTATTATTTTCATTTCCTTAATTGGTGGAAGTATAGGAACTTATTTAGGCATGTATTCTTTTAGGCACAAAACAAAACATCTTAAATTCACCTTAGGAATACCAATAATAATTTTAATACAGCTCTCAACTTATCTAATTATAAAAAAATAGAAATGGATAATTTATAATAAATTATCCATTTCTATTTTAAGCTATCTTTAAAATCACTCATTTGAATACACCAATTTTTATAATCATTAATTTTATTATCCAAACAATTTATTTTCTTTAGTGTAAAGTATGTTACAGGTATATCATTTTTAAAACCTAATTCTTCTAAAACTCTGTGATTTTTATTATAAATAGAACAACATAGTTCTATATTTTTAATTTCATCTTCTATACTATCTCTAAATAATTTGCATAATAAAATTTTAGTGTATTCTTTATCTATTGAATTCAATTCTAATATTTCAATTTTATTTTTATCTTTTTTTAATACAAGTGATGCTAATACTAATTTATTTTTACTAACGACATAATTATTATATTTCTCTATAGGGTTTTCTCTAAATATCCAATTTAAATAATTTACATCCTTATAAATTTTGATTTTGTTAGTATTATTTTTTAATAGTAATGAATAATTAAACTTATAATCATTATCTACATCTACTTTTTTAATATCACATCTATTTATATGGTAAATATCCTTATCCTTAATTTCTAGCTTAAGTGTTGGAATTTCATATATATCCTCAAATCCAAATTTCTTCACTAAATTATAATGATATATTTCATTTGGGAATGCTAATAATAAGCTATAATTTCTTTCTTTTAGCTTTTCATAGACTTTTATTGCAAGTTCAAAAGACAATCCATTATTTCGAAAATTAGGTTTAACTAATATCGGCATAGATATTCCTGCTTTAATTATTTCATTATCTACTACTATATTAATAGGTAAAACTGAATAACTTGCAACTATTTTATTATCTTCCCTTGCAATACAAAGAACAAAATCATCTATTGGATTATTTAAATATCTCCATAAAAAATATTCTGTACTTAGATCTTTATTAAGGCACACTTTATATAAGCTTTTTAATTCATCTACTATTTTATTAAAATCTTGTTTATCTATAAATTCTAATTTCATAATTACACCTGCTAGTTTTTCTTTTAATAAAATATATGAATCTTAAATTAATTACGTTCTATAAAAAAGCTAACATATATAATTTTTATTATTTTATCGCTATCTTAATATTAAAGTAAATTTACACTCGCTTGAAATCTAAAGTAATATAATTGTAAAAGCTATACACAAAATAAGTTCATTATTACTTAATATAAAGTAGAAATAGTAAATTGGATTAGAATTCATATAATATAAATTCTAATCCAATTTATTAGATATCTTTTTTAGCATATAGATTTGAAGTAATAAAATATGATGATAAAATTAATGTAAATATAAATAGAACAATTAGTACTTTTACTATTAACATATCAAAATTTATATTAGGTAAATATTTTATTAATTCAGTTGAAAATACCATTGGAAAAACTACTAAAAATACCATTGCTATTCTGCCCTTTTCAAACCCTAAAGTTAATTCTAATGGAATCAATATAGTCATCACAAAAATACCTATACCTATCATTATATAAATAAATGGCCATAATGGACCAAGTTCACTTATCGTAACTATATTTAAAGAAATCAAGCCTGTATATAGTACTAATGATACTATAGTGGCTATTAGTGTATTAATAGCTACAAATATATATCTTGATAATATATATTCTTTTGGCTTTATTGGTAGAGAATATATTAAATAATTCATTTTACTTTTCTCTTCATAAAATGCTGTACTATAACATGTGGCCATTATAAATAGTGCTCCACCAAAAGTCATCATTTCAGGATTTATAAATCCTAAAAATATTCCCATGGCAATTATTAAAATCATATATTTTTTTAATGCAAATACTGTTTCAAATTGTAAAAATAATAAATTTAATATTTTCCTCATATTAATCCCTCCTAGTATAATAAAGCATAATATCTTCTAAAGTTGGTTTTTCATAAATAACTTCATTTCCAAATATCTCAAATGCTTCTTTTTTATCTGATGTTAGTCCTTCAAAACCAAACACATTAGTTTTAATAGAAATAAGATATTTCCTTGTTTCATTATCTAAAAGTTCTTTTTTTCCTTTTATTATAGAATGTTGTTCTAATATTTCATCTTTTTCACCGTATAATATAATTTTACCTTTATATATAAATATAATATAATCAGCACATTTTTCTAAATCACTAGTTACATGTGTTGAATAAAAAATTGTAAGGTTTTCCTTTTCCATTTCTTCTTGTAATATCTCTAGAAATTCATTTCTTATAATTGGATCTAAGCTGGCAGTAGGCTCATCCATTATTATAATTTTAGGCTTTATAGATAATGCCATAGCTAATTCAAATTGCTTCTTTTGCCCTTTAGATAATTTCCCATAAATTGAAGATTCATTTAGATTGAATTTATTAATTAAGTTATTATATAATTTTTCATCCCAATTTGTATAAAATCTAGATATAGATACCTTTATATTTTTTAATTTACTTTCTTCTAAAAATCCACATACATCACCAACAAATCCTATTTCTTCTTTAACTTTAGGATTTTCAGAAATATTTTCTCCTAGAACTAATATTTCTCCTTCATCATATTTAATCATGTTCATAATAGATTTTATAGTAGTTGTTTTTCCTGAGCCATTCGGTCCAATAAATCCTGTTATAAAGCCTTTCTTTACTTTTAACTCTTCTATATTTAACTTAAAATTCTTATACTCCTTTTTTAAATTCTTAATTTCAATTGCTTCCACTTTTATACCTCCTCATATAAACTCTTAAATATTTCTAATGCTTCATCTAGTGTTAATCCAATAGCTTTTGCAGAAACTATTGCTTCTTCTAATTTATTTTCAATTTCAAACATAGCCACTTCTTTAAGTCTTTCATTATTTGATTCTGCTACAAATGTCCCTTTTCCTACAACAGTTTTAATAAATCCTTCTTTTTCAAGTTCTTCATATGATCTTTTAGTAGTAATTATACTTACTTTTAACTCTTTAGCTAAAGTTCTTATTGAAGGTAATGCTTCTCCAGGTTTTAAAGTCAAATTAATAATTTGATTCTTTATTTGACTTTCAATTTGTTCATATAAGGGTACTTGTGAGGAATTGCTAATTACTATATCCAATCTTTCACCTCCAATTGTATATAAAGTGTATATATCATCTATATACATATATTAATTCATATACACACTATTGTCAATAGAATAAAAAATTCATAGTCTCAGAAATCTATTTAAAGTAAAATTTAATTTACTTTTTCAAGTAAGTTTTATTACGTTGAAAAAGTAAGCTTATTATTTTTATAAAGGGGGGCGCGTTTCACGACTCCTCTTTTATATTTTACTGTTAATTTTTTCTAAATAAGCTAACGAAACGTGATACCCTTTTAAACCATTGATTTCACTTACTTCAAATGGCTATCTTACTGAATCATCTTCATTAGGTCTAAAAGGAATCTAAATCGAAAACCTATTTATTGCATAGGTATCACATTTTTACGAAAATCTTTTATAATTACATTAATATACGCAAAAAAGGAAGTTCTAACTCGAACTTCCTTTTTTATAATCTAATATCAATTTTCTTGATACTACACTTTTTAATCTATTTTAATCTTCTTTTGTATTTATTGAAATACCTAATTCTTGTAATTGCTTTTCATCTGCTATATTAGGTGCTTCACTTAAGTAACAATAAGCATTTTGGTTTTTAGGGAATGCAATAACATCCTTTATATTTTCTGTTCCAGCTAAGAACATTACCATTCTATCAAGTCCAAAAGCTAACCCACCATGTGGTGGTGGTCCAAACTTAAATGCATCTATTAAGAATCCAAATCTTTCTTGTGCTGATTCTTCTGTGAATCCTAATGCTTTAAACATTTTTTGTTGAAGTTTTGAATCATGGATTCTTATAGATCCTCCACCTAATTCTTCACCATTTAAAACTAAGTCATAAGCTTTTGATCTAACTTCTCCTGGATTAGTTTCTAGCATATCTATATCTTCATCCATAGGTGATGTAAATGGATGATGTGCTGCATGATATCTTCCTTCTTCTTCATCATATTCAAATAATGGGAATTCTGTAATCCAAGTAAAATTAAATTCATTTTTGTCTTTTATTAAGTCAAATTGTTTAGCAAGCTCTAATCTTAGTGCTCCTAAGCTTTGGAATACTATTGAATTCTTATCAGCAACTATAAATATAGCATCTCCAACTTCTGCTCCCATAGTTTTAACTATTGAGTTTGTAACATCGTCAGTTAAGAACTTAGCAATAGAAGACTTAACTCCATCTTCTTTTAATTGAATCCATGCAAGACCTTTAGCCTTATATGTCTTAACAAATTCACCTAATTTGTCTATTGGCTTTCTTCCAAGATCTGCTCCACCTTTTAAGCAAAGAGCTCTTACTGAACCACCAGCTTCTATTGCTGATTTAAATACTACAAAATCCATATCCTTAACGTCTTCTGTAATATTAGTTATTTCCATTCCAAATCTTAAATCTGGTTTATCTGAACCGTATTTTTCCATAGCATCTTTAAATGTCATTCTCTTTATTGGTAATTTAACATCTACTCCTGCTACTTCTTTAAATACATGAGCTATTAAACCTTCATTCATTTTAATAACATCTTCTTGTTCAACAAAACTCATTTCTAAATCTATTTGAGTAAATTCTGGTTGTCTATTTGCTCTTAAATCTTCATCTCTAAAACATTTTACGATTTGATAATATCTATCAAATCCTGATACCATTAATAGTTGTTTAAAAATTTGTGGTGATTGTGGAAGCGCATAGAACATTCCAGGATAGTTTCTAGAAGGTACAAGATAATCTCTAGCTCCTTCTGGAGTACTCTTAGTAAGCATTGGAGTTTCTACTTCTAAAAAGTTATTATCGTCTAGATAATCACGAACTGATTTAGAAATTCTATTTCTAATCATGAATATTCTTTGCATATCTGGTCTTCTAAGATCTAAATATCTATATTTTAATCTTATACTTTCAGCAGCATCTAATCCTTCCTTTATATATATTGGAGGTGTATCTGATTCTGAAAGAATTTTTAAACTTTCACACTTAAGCTCTACTAATCCTGTTGGCATATTATGATTAGGAGCTTCTCTTAAAACTACTTCACCAGTAACTGCTATACAATATTCAGGTCTAACATCTTTAGCTTTTTCAAAAGCCTCAGCATTTATTGCTTCCCCAAATACTATTTGCATTATTCCTGTTCTATCTCTAAGGTCTATAAATTGTAGACCTCCTAATTTTCTATTTCTTTGCACCCAACCCATTAATGTGATTTTTTGTGATACGTTATTTTCTCTAACTTCCCCACACATTAGGGTTCTTTTTAAGCCACCTAAAGCTTCACCCATTTTTTCTTCCTCCTAACTATTTTACAAGCTTTGCTATTTCTTCTATATTATCTAAACTTACTTCAAATTGCTCACCATCACTCATTCTTTTAAGTTTTAATGTATTATTTTGAAGCTCGTCATCACCTAAAATTGTAGTAAAGGCTGAACCTATCTTATTTGCATATTTCATTTCTGCTTTTATGCTTCTTCCCATATGATTTATTTCTGTCTTTATACCAATAGCTCTAAGTTTATTAGCTAATACAAAAGCACTTGTCTTAGCCGCTTCTCCCCTAGCACCTATATAAAGATCAACTAATCCTTCATTTGGAATTTCTATACCTTCTTTTTCTAAAGTCATTATAAGTCTTTCTAAACCTAATCCAAATCCTACAGCTGGCATTTCTGGTCCACCAATTTCTTCTATAAGCTTATCGTATCTTCCGCCGCCACAAACTGTAAAATCATCATTTAATATTTCAAATATAGTCTTTGTATAATAATCTAATCCTCTAACTATACCTGGATCTACTTTATATTGTATTTTTAAAGCATCTAAATAATTTTTAACTTCAGTAAAGTGAGAATCACACTCTTCACATATATAATCTAATATAATTGGAGCATGCTTAGTTATTTCATTGCAACTTTTTTCTTTGCAATCAAGAATTCTCATTGGATTTTTTTCAAATCTAGTTTTACAAATTCCACAAAGATTATCATAATTTTCTTCAAGATATTTTTTAAGTGCTTCATTATATTTAGGTCTACATTTAGGACATCCTAAGTTGTTTATATTTAAACTTAAGCTTTTAAGCCCTAATTTTTTTAATGATTCCATAGCTAATGAAATTACTTCAGCATCAATTGAAGCTTCTTTTGAACCAAAAACTTCAACTCCATATTGATGGAATTGTCTAAGTCTTCCTTTTTGAACATTTTCATATCTGAAACAAGGTATTATGTAATATAACTTTGTTGGCTGAGCTTCATTAAATAATCTATTTTCTATGAAAGCCCTTACTGTTGGTGCTGTACCTTCTGGTTTTAAGGTAATACTTCTATCACCTTTATCATTGAAAGTATACATTTCTTTTTGCACTATATCAGTTGTTTCTCCAACACCTCTTAAAAATAATTCTGTATGTTCAAACATTGGAGTTCTTATTTCTCTTACCCCATATGATTTTGAAACATCTCTTAAAACTCCCTCTACATAATGCCATTTATATGCATCTTGAGGTAGCATATCCTTAGTACCCTTAGGTGCTTGGATTTCCATAAAATATCTCCTCCTATTTAAGGTAAAGTGCATCTAAAAGTTTTATCTTTTCCTCTACCATTTCCTTAATTCTACTTGTGTACTCTCTAATATCTTTAACATTTCCAAATCTTTCAATTCTATTTTCTTCTAGAAAGACTACTTTTGATACGGCATCTGCCCCTAAAGCTATTATAGTTTGTTTATCTTCTATCATTTGTATATTATATAAGCATTCTTTGCCTTCTTTAGAATAGCCTAAATTCTCCATATTGCCAACCATATTTTTTTGTCTATACATATAATATGGCTCTATATTTAAACTTTTAGCTAAATTTCTACTTACTTCATACATTAATGAAAGTTCATCTTGCTTCTTTATTTGTATGCCTTTCTTTAAAATGAAATTTTCATAAAGAATAGATGCTCTTTTTAAAGATAATCCATGGACAGTTAAACTATCTGGTCTTAGTTTTAAGATTTCATTTGCAGTATATTCTGCTTCTTTTATCCCTTCACCAGGTAATCCTATTATCATATCCATATTTATATCATCAAAGCCTAAATTTCTAGCTAAATTAAATTTATCTATAACATCTTTTGATGTATGTCCTCTACCAATCATTTTTAATGTGTCATCATTCATTGTTTGAGGATTAATACTTATTCTAGTAGTATTATATTTTTTCATAGTTTGAAGCTTTTCTAAAGTTATACTATCCGGTCTTCCACATTCTACAGTAAACTCAAGTATTTCTTTATCTAATACGAAAGCATTATAAATTTCTTTCATAATATCTTCAAACTCTTCATTATTTACTGCTGTTGGAGTTCCCCCACCAAAATAAACACTTTCTATTTTTAGATTTCTCTCATTAACATACTTTTTCATTTCTCTTATTTCATATGTTAACGCTTCTAAATAAGGATTAACTAATTTTTTATTACTACCTATAGGATTAGCTGTAAAAGAACAATAAAAACATCTAGTCGGACAAAATGCCATTCCAATATAAATTGCAATACTCTTTTCATCTTTATTTACAAGCTCCTGTTCCTTTTTAGCTACTTTTATGCAAAGCTTAGCTTTTTCTTCCGAAGCTAAATGTTTCTTTGCAAATAAATCTATTATTTCCTTTTCACTTTTTCCTTCTTCTAAGTACTTTAAAGCTATTTTGGAAGGTCTTATTCCTACAAGTATCCCCCATGGATAGTAATCTCCAGTTATTTCTTTCAATGAAGAAAAAATTAACCTCTTAATATCTTCTTTTATATTTTCTAAAACATTACATTCTCTATAAAAATCATTAAATGAAAATGATATTTTATCTTCTTCTATATTTATTATATAGTTACCATCTTCCTCAAACTTAATTTCGTCAAGCGCATAATATATATTAAACATTTGATATACGTCATATCTATATTTTAAATTATTTAACTTAATCTTTAATTCCATTTATTCTCCTCTTATGCTAGGAAGGGATTTCTCATCCTTTCAAATATAATAGTAGATTTTGGCCCATGTCCAGGGTAAACTTCTACGTCATTATCAAGTACCATAAGCTTAGTTTCTATACTTTCTATAAGCTCATTATAACTACCACCTAAGAAGTCTGTTCTACCTATTGAACCATTAAATAAAGTATCTCCAGTAAACACCTTATCTTCTACTAAGTAACAAGTTCCACCTTTTGTGTGCCCTGGTGTAAATATTGCTTTAAAAGTTAATTTTCCAACTTTTATTTCATCTCCTTCATTTATATATTTATAAATGTTAGGTAACTTACCAAATATTCCCGATGAATCCATTTCCATATATTCCTCATCTGCTTTATTAAGATAAACATCTACCTTATATTTATCTTTTAATTCTTCTACAGCTCCATTGTGATCAAAATGACAATGTGTTAAAAGTATTACTTCTATTTTAATTCCTAAAGCTTCAATTTCTTTAATTAAATAACTTGCCTCTGCACCCGGATCTATTAAAGCTGCTTTATTTGTATTTTCATCTATCACTAAATAACAATTTGTTTGCAATGATCCAAGTGGATATGTCTTTACTATCATACTTATCCTCCTTTTTAAAAATTCTTTTTACTATCTAACATTAAAGTCACTGGTCCATCATTTTGAATATCCACTTTCATATGAGCTCCAAACTCACCAGTTTCAATTTTCAAATTTGATTCCTTTAATAACTCAATAAATCTCTCATATAAAACTTTTGCTTTTTCTCCACCTTCTGCTTCCATGAAGTTTGGTCTTCTACCCTTTCTGCAATCTCCATAAAGGGTAAATTGAGAAATTACTAAAATTTCGCCTTTCACATCTAAAACTGATAAATTCATTTTATCAGCTTCATCTTCAAATATTCTTAAATTAATCAACTTTTCTTTTATATATAATAGGTCTTCTTCAGTATCGTCCTTTGAGATACCTATTAATATATTTAATCCTTTGTTGATTGATCCAATTATATTTCCTTCTACTGTAACTTTAGAAGATGTCACTCTTTGAACCACAGCTCTCATATAATCACCCCTCTAGTTATTCATTCTGTATACATCCATTACACCTTTTAATCTTCTTATCTTTCTCATAAGTTCTCTTAGTTGTTCAATAGAGTCTATTTTTACCTTTATATTTATTATAGCAATATTACCTTTTGATGATTTAGCATTTAATGCATTTAATGGTAATTTAGCTTCAGTTATTATCATCATTATATCTGATAATATACCTATTCTATCTTCGGCTCTAACTTGTATTTCAGCTACATAGGCTGTTCCTTTTGAAGAGCCCCATGAAACTTCTACAACTTTTCCATTATCATAATCAATTAAAGCTTTTAAATTACTGCAATCACTTCTATGAACTGAAATCCCTCTTCCTTTAGTTATATATCCAAGTATCTCATCTCCCGGAACTGGATTGCAACATCTAGCAAACCTTACCATAAGATTATTAACACCTTTTACTGTTACTCCATAATCATTAGAAGATGTTTTCTTATTTATATTTGCCTTATCTGATTTAGAAATATGATCGTCAATTGACTTATTTATGCTTTCTAAACTTTGTTTTTCAGTAATATTTTCTTCTTTTAACTTAGCTATATATGATGAAGCTGAAATCTGCCCCACTCCTATTGAAGCATATAAATCTTCCATACTATGAATATTGTATCTTTTAACTGATTTTTCGTATGCTTCACCTTTGGCAATTTCTGAGTAAATTACCCCTTGCTTCTTTAGTTCTTTTTCAAAAACTTCTTTCCCTTTATCTATATTTTCTTCTTTTTTAATTTTCTTAAACCATTGTCTTATTTTACTTTTAGCTTGATTACTTTTAGCCATATTTAGCCAATCCATATTAGGACCCTTAGCATTATTAGATGTTAATACTTCTACTATTTCACCTGTTTTTAAATTATAATCAAGAGGTACTATTTTACCATTTACCTTTGATCCAATACATCTATTTCCTATATCTGTATGTATTCTATATGCAAAATCTATTGGAGTAGCTCCACTTGGTAAATTGATTACAACACCTTTTGGAGTAAATACAAAAATTTCATCAGTAAATAAATCTATCTTAAACCCTTCAATAAATTCTTCTGCATCTGATGTTTCTTTTTGCCACTCAAGCATATCTCTTAGCCATGCAAGCTTATTTTCAAAGGATTTTTCCTTATCTTCTTGCGTATCACCCTCTTTATACTTCCAATGGGCTGCTATACCATATTCTGCAGTTTTATGCATCTCAAAGGTTCTAATTTGTATTTCAAATGTTTTCCCTTGAGGTCCTATTACGGTAGTATGAAGAGATTGATACATATTAGGCTTAGGCATCGCTATATAATCTTTAAATCGGCCAGGAATAGGCTTATATATAGTATGTACTATACCTAATACACCATAGCAATCTTTAACTGTATTTACTAAAATTCTTATTGCTGTTAAATCGAATATTTGCTCAATGCTCTTATTTTTATTAATCATCTTTTTATATATACTATAAAAATGTTTTGGTCTTCCATCTATATCAGAATCTATTTCAGATTCCTCCAATTTATTATGTAAGTCTTCTATTATTTCAGCAATATAAGTTTCTCTTTCAACTCTTTTTTCTGCAATTTGTTTTACTAAATCATAATATTCTTCTTCATGTAAATATCTAAAAGCTAAATCTTCAAGTTCCCACTTAATTTTAGATATACCTAATCTATGAGCTAATGGAGCATATATATCTAAAGTTTCTTTAGCCTTTTGTTTTTGTTTTTCTTTAGGCATAAATTTTAAAGTTCTAAGATTATGTAATCTATCAGCTAGCTTTATAATTATTACTCTAATATCCTTTGCCATAGCTAAAAGCATTTTTCTAACATTATCAGCTTGTTGCTCTTCTTTTGTCTTATATTCTATCTTGCCGAGCTTAGTTACGCCTTGAACTAAATCTGCAACTTCCTCATTAAATATATTCTTTATATCATCATATGTATAGTGTGTATCTTCTATAACATCGTGCAAAAGTCCTGCTACTATTGTGCTAGTATCCATACCCATTTCAGCAAGTATTTCAGCCACATCTATTGGATGGGTTATATAGGGCTCACCTGACTCTCTCTTTTGATTCTTATGAGCATCACATGCTAAATCATATGCTTTTTTTACGATATCTGTATCTATATTGTTACAATTTTCATTTATTTTTCGTAATAGGCCTTCATACATATGGGTAATCTCCTTTGATTAAGTCTAAAATAATTGGCTGGTTTTAACAACCAGCCATTTTCTTTTATTATATAATATTTAATTTGATATTTCAACAATATTAGAATTCGTAATCAACTAAAGACATAACTTCATACTTTTCTAATTTATCTCTTCCATGTAAACCTGTTAGTTCAATTGCAAAATCTAAACAAACTACTTCTCCACCAGCTAATTCTACAAGCTTAGCTACTGCATCTATAGTGCCACCAGTTGCTAGTAAATCATCAACTATTGCAACTCTTTGTCCTTTTTTAATGGCATCTTTGTGTATTTGTAATGTATCACTACCATATTCTAAATCATAAGTTATTGATATTGTTTCACCAGGTAATTTCCCTGGTTTTCTTACTGGTACAAATCCTATACCCATTGCATAAGCTACAGGAACTCCATAAATAAATCCTCTTGCTTCTGGTCCAACTATTAAATCTATATTTTTGTCCTTTAAATGTTCAACAATTTTATCAATTGAGTATCTTAATGCTTCTCCATCTCCAATTACTGTAGTTATATCCTTGAAGCTTATTCCTTCCTTTGGGAAATTTTCAATTACTCTTATTTTCTCTTTTAGATTCATGATAAATCCTCCATCACTAAAAATTATAAACTATATAATTATTCTCCTTACTAAAACTACTACTTTTTATTTTAAGTAATTATCAAATTAATTATATAGTCATTTTTGATTTGTTTAAATATTTTGTTATTTGTTCTGCTCTATCTTTTTTAGTAGTAGTCAAAAGTTCTATAATTATACGTGCATTATCCATCATTGTTACTGCATTTATGGTTGGTGTAATAACATCTATAATCTTTAATATGCATTCTTCATCCATTTCAACAATACTATAATAATTCATTATAGATCTTAAACCATAATTATTTGTATTTATTAAGAACTTTCTACCTTCCTTTAAAATAACTCCATTTTCACCTTTTAAAGGAACTTCCGCCCACTGTTCTCCTATAAGTATCAAATCCAAATACTTATTTATGCTTTTTATGTTATAGTATATTGCAATTGCTTGCATTAATTTAAAGGTTAATCCACTAATAGATAAATTTTTATATCTATACTGACATCCCTTTTGATTTGGATTTATGTATATGTAATTTCTCTCATTATTAACTTCTTTATTTTCCAAAACTATCAAATCTATCCCAAGATCCCTACAAAGCTCTTCTTCTCTTTCTGAACTTAAATCTATACCTAAGGTTATCAAAAGCTGGCCCCCTAGAAAACTAACATTATTCTTTATATCTTCTGATATTATTCCAGAACTAGAAGCTTCATCATGAATTATATATTCTATATCTGCATTTAAATATTTTAAGACTAATATTAAAGACGATATAGCACACAACCCATCTACATTTGGCACTCCATAAATAACTATCTTCTTTCTATTATTTATAGCTTCTACCATATGTTCAATAGCTTTATTCATATTTTTAAGTATAAAGGGATTATATCCAGTAATATAATTTGGACTATAAATACTCTCCCAAAACTTACGCATTATAAACTCCTCCATAAAACTTAAGAAAACACATATATTATAATGTAAAATCTCTAAGATTACAAATGTTTTCTAAGGAAAAAAATAATAAACCTCCAAAATATTTCGGAGGTTTAACTTTTTTTGTTATTTTTTAAAAGATTAAGCTAATTCAGCTTTACTTTTTTTACCTCTTTTATCTTTTAATATAACCCATACTGGTGAAGCTATGCATATAGAAGAATATGCCCCCGCTGCAATACCTATTATTAATGGGAATGTAAACTCCCTAACTGTTGGTACAAATATGTTTACGGCTATAATTGTAATTAATGTAGTCAATGTTGTATTTATTGATCTTGACATAGTTTGAGTTAAACTCTTATTTGCAATTTCAGTAGCTGATGCTCTTCTCATATTTTTAGAATTTTCTCTTATTCTATCAAAAATTACTATTGTATCATTTATAGAATAACCTACAATTGTTAATATAGCTGCTATAAATGGTGTATTAACAGGTATGTTGAAAATTGCAAATACGCTAATTGTAATAAATAAATCATGTACAAGTGCTACGATAGCAGCTACCCCATAATTCATTTCAAATCTCATTGCAATATATATTAGCATAGCAGCACAAGCTACTATTAATGCAATTACTGAATTTCTTGTAAGTTCTTTTCCTACTGAAGCTCCAATTTCATCCTGTGATAATAAAGCATTATCCTCTAAACTATATTTATCTTGTAAGGCTTTAAAAACTTCTGAAACTTTTTCACTATCTAAATCTTTTGCTTTAATTTCGTATTCTGTTTCATTTGCCTCATTTGTAACCGCGTCTGGAACTATCCCTTTAACTATTTCATCTGCTTCAGGTTTATTAAACCCTTCACCTAACTCAATAACAACTTTAGTTCCGCCTAAAAAATCTATTCCAAAATTCAATCCTCTTGAGATAGTAAATCCTAATCCTACTATTATAACTATAATTGATAAGGCGAACCAAAGCTTAGTCTTTTCTATAATTTTAAGCATTATTAGCCCCCCTCTTCACTCTAAACTGCCATAGACTCTTTAAAAGTCCAATATCTACTGCAAAATTCATTAAAATCTTAGTAACTACTAAAGCAGTAATTAAGCTTAAAACTATTCCTATCATTAATGTTACAGCAAATCCCTTGACTGTTCCTGAACCTATAAAATACAATATAAGTGCAGCAATAAATGTTGTAGCATTTGAATCTACTATTGATGACATTGCATTTTCAAATCCACTTTTCACAGCACTTTTAACTGATACACCTCTTGTAAGTTCTTCTCTAATTCTTTCAAAAATTAATATATTTGCATCTACTGCCATACCTACCGTTAACAATAATGCTGCAATTCCTGGTAGTGTTAGTGCTACTCCCATTTCTACAAATACTAAAAGTACTAATGTTATATATAATGTTAATGCTATACTTGCCAAAATTCCTGGAACCCTATACCAAAGTATCATGAATATAAATATTAATGATATTCCAATAACACCAGCCTTAATTGCATTTGGAAATGCTTCTGCACCTAATTGAGCTCCTACATTTTTAACAGATACTGCTTTAACTGTTACTGGAAGCGCCCCTGAACTTATGATTCCTGATAACTTTGTTGCTTCATCCATTGAAGACATTCCATTAATAACAGCTTTTCCATCAGTAATAGCACTTTGAACCACTGGCTGTGATACCACTTCATTATCCATTGATATACTTATTGTCTTTCCTATATTATTGGCTGTAGCTTCAGCAAATTTTGCTTGCCCTTCCTCATTTAATTCTAATGATACAACCGGTCTTGATGTATCATCAAGAATAGCCGTTGCCTCTTTAACATCTTTACCTGTTAAAACAACATTACCTTCTGGGTCCTTAAACTCTAAGTTACCAGTTTTACTTAATCCATCAACTATCTCACTTGAGTTATAAGCTCCAGGTATATCCACTCTTATTCTTTTTTCGCCTTCTTCAGTTACAATTGTTTCAGATACTCCAATTTTATTAACTCTAAGTTCTAATAATTGCTTTGTTCTTTGACGAACATCTGATGGAACATCATCTTCTTGTATTTCCATTAAAACTGATACTCCACCTTGAAGATCAAGTCCCTTAGTTATTGCTTTATTAAATGACTTAAACTCCCATCCTGCTATTTCAAACCCTTTAAAACCTGTAAATGCTAATGAGAAAATAGCAACGATACAGAGTATAAATAATATTGAACTTTTACTCTTGCTTTTGCTTCTCGCTTTCATGTTCTTCCCCCTCTGGTAAGTTTTCACCTAAAATTATATTACTTATGTTAAGTAATATCAACTACTTTTTACTTAATTGGAGTCGTTTTCCATCCTTTATATTCCAAATTCTCTTAATAAATATTACTTTACACAATTCTATACTTAAGTATAACTATTATTTTGTAAATCTATACAATAATTACGTATATTTTATATTTTATATAAAATATTGATAAATTTAGATTTGACTAAAATCTTTCATTTAATTTACTGTTAAAACATCATATATTTTCTTACAACATAAAAAATAAGAGAATTTTTAATTCTCTTATTTTAATGATATATTATTTAATTTTTATAAATTAATTTAAATAATCTTTAGTTTTAACAAATAACTTTTCTTGTATTAATAAAGTTATAGATTTACGCCAAGCATTCCAGAAAAAAGGCCAATAAATACACATAATGTGAATTTAATAAAATCATACATGCCTAATGTTGGTTCTGCGCCGAATATAATTCCAATTATATATAGAGCTATGTAAAACATACATCCTACTGCTAAACCAACTATCCATCCTTTACTTCCATGTGCTTTTACTGCAACTAGTGAACCTACAACTAACGCTAGACAAGATATAACTACATAAATAATATTAAAAACACCTTCTCCAAGAGTAATACTGTTCATTACTAAAGAAAGTATTGCTGTTATTAAAAATGTAACCATAATTGCCCAAACAACGCCTTTTAAAACACTTTTAAAATAATTTGACCACTCCATAAAAATTTCACCCCCTAGTATTAATTTTATGAAATACTAGGGGGTATTATTCTTATTCTGTTACTTTATTTACTTTTGAAGCAATACCATTTTTAGAAATTTTTAATTTTGTTCTTTCAGCACTAGTTTCAATAATAACATAGTCTTCTTCTACTATTATTATCTTTCCCATTATTCCGCCTCTAGTTACTATTTCATCGTTTTTTTCCAATGCTGATAGCATTTCATTGTATTTCTTTGTTCTCTTCTTTTCAGGTAAAATTAATAAAAAGTACATAAGACCAAACATTAATACGAATGGTACTACAAGTGATAAAATTTGTGCCATTTAAATTCATTCCCTTCATCAAATAACTAATATATTTCATAATAAAAACTATATCTTATTTATGTGGTATTGTCAATTATATTAACAGATACTTAATACTTTAAGCTTTTCCATTCCATTCTTTTAATTTTTGTTCTTTAAAGTCTTTAAAGTATCCCCCATCTATTGCAGCTCTTATATCTTCCATAAGCTTGTTATAGAAATAAAGATTATGTAATACGCATAGTCTCATTGCAAGCATTTCCTTAGCTTTAAATAAATGTCTTATATATGCTCTCGTATAACTTTTACAAGCTGGGCATCCACATCCTTCATCTATAGGTCTCGTATCTAACTCGAATTTTGCATTCATTAAATTTATCTTTCCTTCTTTTGTGAATACATGCCCATGTCTACCATTTCTTGCCGGAAGTACACAATCAAAGAAATCTACACCTCTATCAACTGCTTCTAATATATTAGTTGGTGTTCCTACTCCCATTAAATATATAGGTTTATCTTCTGGTAAATGTGGTACAACAGCATCTATTATTCTATACATTTCCTCATGAGTTTCTCCAACAGCCAAACCGCCTATTGCATATCCATCTAAATCCATCTTTGTTATAGTCTTAGCATGCTCGATTCTTATATCCTCATAACATCCACCTTGATTTATTCCAAATAGCATTTGATCCTTATTTATAGTTTCAGGAAGTGAATTTAATCTATCCATTTCCGTTTTACATCTTTCAAGCCATCTTGTTGTTCTTGCAACTGACTTTTCCACATACTCTCTTGTAGATGGGTTTGGAATACATTCATCAAATGCCATAGCTATAGTTGAAGCTAAGTTACTTTGAATTTGCATTGACTCTTCTGGTCCCATAAATATCTTTTTACCATCTATATGTGATGAGAAATAAACACCTTCTTCTTTTATCTTTCTCATTCCTGATAGTGAAAACACTTGGAATCCACCTGAATCTGTAAGAATAGGTCTATCCCAATTCATAAATTCATGTAATCCACCAAGTTTTGCTACAACTTTATCAGATGGTCTTAAATGTAAATGATATGTATTTGATAATTCCACTTGACATCCTATTTCTTTTAAGTCCATTGTTGATACTGCTCCTTTTATTACAGCAAGTGTACCAACATTCATAAATACAGGAGTTTCTATAGTTCCATGAGGAGTTTCAAATCTTCCTCTTCTTGCGTTTCCATCTTTTTTTAGTAAAGTATATCTTTTCTTACTCAAAATTTCACTTCCTCTTCTTGTTTATTCTTTTATTAACATAGAATCTCCAAAGGAGAAAAATCTGTATTTTTCTTTAACAGCTTCATTATATGCATTCATTACATGCTCTTTTCCTGCTAAAGCTGAAACTAACATTATTAATGTAGATTCAGGTAAATGGAAGTTAGTTATTAATTCATCAATAACTTTATATTTATATCCCGGATAGATAAATATATCAGTCCATCCACTTTGCTCTCTTACAAATCCATTATCATCACCAATTGTCTCTAGAGTTCTTGTAGATGTTGTTCCAACTGCTATGACTTTATTCCCTCTTTTTTTAGTTTCATTTATTAAATCTGCATTTTCCTTATCTAAGTGATAATATTCTGAATGCATTATATGTTCATTTATATCTTCAACCTTTACAGGTCTAAAAGTTCCTAGTCCAACATGAAGAGTTAAGTACGCAATGTTAACTCCTTTAGCCTTAATTTCTTTTAGTAACTCTTCTGTAAAATGTAATCCTGCTGTTGGCGCTGCTGCCGACCCTTTTTCTTTTGAATATACAGTTTGATATCTTTCTTTATCTTCAAGCTTTTCAGTAATATATGGTGGAAGTGGCATTTCTCCTAACTCATCTAATACCTGTTCAAAAATTCCCTCATATGAAAACTCTATTATTCTATTTCCCTCTTCTACGATATCAACTACAGTGCATGTTAGTTTACCTTCACCAAAAGTAAATTTTTGACCAATCTTTGCTCTTTTACCTGGCTTAGCTAAGCATTCCCATCTATCGCTCTCAATTCTTTTTAATAACAAGAACTCAATCTTTCCACCAGTCCCTTCTTTTTCACCTATTAATCTTGCTGGCATTACTCTTGTATTATTTAAAACTAAGGTATCTCCTTCATTTAAATATTCAACTACATCATGAAAAGATTTATGTTCTATTTCACCAGTATTTTTATCTAAAACCATTAGCCTTGAAGAATCTCTTTTTTCTAAAGGATGTTGTGCAATTAATTCTTCTGGCAAATCAAAATCAAAATCACTTACTTTCATTTTCTTGTCTCCTAATCTTTATCGTTAATAATTCAAATTTTCTTTAAAACAGCTTTTGCTGCTCTCCAGTTACTTTTTTCTTCCTCTTACTTCTACCTAAATGTTCATAGGCTTTATCAGTTGCAACCCTTCCTCTTGAAGTTCTCACTATAAATCCTGTTTGTAATAAGTATGGTTCATATACGTCTTCTATTGTTCCAAGTTCTTCTCCTATAAAATAAGAAAGAGTTTCTATTCCTACTGGTCCACCATTAAAGTTATCTATTATTGCTTCTAAGATTTTATTATCAACTCTGTCAAAGCCCTTACTATCTACTTCTAAAAGCTCAAGTGCTGCTTTTGCTTCTTTATAACTTATAAGAGAATCAGAATAAACTTGAGCATAATCTCTAACTCTTTTTAATAATCTATTTGCAATTCTCGGAGTTCCTCTTGATCTCCTTGCAAGTTCATAAGCGCCTTCTTCAGTAATGTTACACTCTAATACAAAAGCAGATCTAACTATAATTTCTTTAAGTTGCTCTTCCGTATAATACTGCATGTCGCAAAGAACTCCAAATCTATCTCTTAATGGAGATGTTAACATACCTATCCTTGTCGTTGCTCCTATTAAAGTAAACTTAGGTAAATCTAGCCTTATAGATTTAGCAGCAGCTCCCTTTCCAATAACAATATCAAGAACATAATCCTCCATTGCGGGATATAGTATTTCTTCTACATTTCTATTTAATCTATGTATTTCATCTATAAATAAAACATCATTATCTTTAAGTGTTGTTAATATCGCAGCCAAATCCCCTGCTCTTTCTATAGCTGGACCTGAAGTTATTTTAAGTTCTCCATCCATTTCTTTTGCTATAATATTAGCTAATGTAGTTTTTCCAAGCCCTGGTGGTCCATATAATAATACATGATCCAAAGCTTCATCCCTATTTTGAGCAGCCTTTATAAATATATTTAATCTTTCTTTAACTTTATCTTGGCCTATATATTCATTTAAACTTTGAGGCCTTAAACTCAAAGAACTTCCATCTTCAAATATTTCTTGTGGTGTTATTATTCTTTCCATAACTCACCTCTATCCCATAAGGACCTTTAAACAATTTTTAATTATATTTTCTAGGGTATCTGTCTTATCTACTTTTTTAAGCGCCGCTTCTGCTTCTTTTTCTGAATATCCAAGTGCTAAAAGTGCACCTAAAGCTTCAGCTATATTACTTGCATTGTTTGGCATTAAATCTTCAAACTCTCCTGAACCTTCTATTACTTCAGATATATCTTCTTTTTTAATTTTATCTTTCAGCTCTAATATAATTCTTCCTGCAGTTTTCTTTCCTATTCCAGGAGCTTTACATAAATGTTTTTCGTCTCCCATCATTATTGCATACCTTAAATTATTAATTCTACTAATTGATAGCAATGATAATGCAGCTTTTGCACCAACACCATTAATGGAAAGTAATAGCTTAAACATTTCAAGCTCTTCTCTAGAATCAAATCCATATAAGCCTAAAAAATCTTCTCTTACTATTTGCTCAAGATATAACTTAACTTCTTCATCGATTTTAGGCATAGATGACATAGTTGCTCCTGATGTAAATATTTTATATCCTATTCCATTATTTTCAATAATAATATAATCTCTATTTATCCCTTTATATTTTCCTCTTATGTATTCGTACATACAACTAACCCCCTCATATGCCAACTAAATAGTCTATTTAGTTTCTAACCTACACTATACTTTATCATTATAACTAAAATAATTCAAGGTAGAAACATAAGCATAAAAATGTAAAAGGAGTAAGATTAATTTTATCTTACTCCTTTCCATAAAATAATTATTCCAAAACTTATCTATTATTACCTATAAAAAATAATGCCAATGTTCCTGGACCTGAGTGTGCTCCTATAACTGGTCCTACGTTATTTATAATAACTTCTTTTACTTTTACTTCATTTAAAATTAAATCTCTTAATTGTTCCGCTTCAGCTAAACAATCGCCATGGCTTATGAAGATTGTTTGATCTTCTGGATTTACAATTCTTTCTTTTAGTTTTTCTTGTAATTCTTTAACTGATTTTTTTCTACCTTTCACTTTAGAAACTGGAATTAACCTTCCTTCATCATCCACGTGCATTATTGGCTTTATACTAAGCATTGTTCCAACTATAGCAACTGTACTTGATACCCTACCACCTCTTTTTAAATGGTTTAAATCATCTACAGTAAACCAATGGTTAACCTTTAATTTATTTTCTTCTATCCAGTTTATTATTTCTTCCTTAGTTGCTCCATTCTTAAGCATATTAGCAGCATAATAAACTATAAGTCCTAGTCCCAGTGATGCACTTTTTGTATCAATTACTGTAATATCTGCAGATTTAATTTCATCTTCTACAGCTTCCTTAGCTATTCTTGCACTGTTTACACAACCACTAAGTGCTGATGAAAATCCTATATAAATTATTGAACTGCCTTCGTTAGAATATTTTTTAAATATTTCTGCAAATGTATATGAGTTAGCTTGAGATGTTGAAGGCATTTCACCTGCTCTAATCATATCATAAAAGTCTTTATACTTTATGCTTTGCCCTAGATCATCTGGAATATCTTCTCCCTTTATATTAACTCTAAGCTGCACTATTTCTATATTATTTTCTTTAACGAAACTTATAGGTAAATCACAACAAGAATCTGTCAAAATAACTGTCTTCATAGTCATCTCCTCCAAAAATATCTTTTTATAATTATAATATGCTTTTTATTATACATCTATATTCAAAGTTTTTCTATGAAGTTTAAGAAGCAATTTAATATTATACTTCATAATCTACCACAATTCTTTCTTCTATTACCTTTTTTATAAAATTAACTACCTTTAAATGCTCTTCGTGGTTTTGATAATAATTTAAATCATCCTTTGAATGAAAAGTTGAATATAAAACTACATCGTAAGCTTGACTAGATTCTTCAAAATTTATACCTACCTCCAGCTCTAATACTTTATCTATCCTTCCTTTTAAAGACTCTATTTGTCTTTTTATTTCTAAAGAATTAATTTCCTTAGTATTACCTTCTGCATTTTCTTTTAACTTCCACATAACTATATGTTTAATCATAAAATTCCTCCTTATTTAATACTTTTAAATCTATATCTAAATTATATAATTTAACATTTATATCTTCAAAGTCGACACCTTCATAAATTTTTATATGTTTATTAGTAATTCCAAAGTACCCCTTATTTATGTCTACAGGAATATTTATTCTTGTTTCTACTGGTATCCACCCAACACCTTGAATGTATACTTCTGCCCATGTATGATATAAATTTTTAGAAGTTTTCCCCAAAATAAATTTTGCTGGTATATTAGCCGCCCTACACAATGCAATAAATACATTAGTACATTCACTATAACCTCCCTTCATAATATTTATTGTATTTAAAGCACTTTGAGTATCTTCGCCTTCATATATTCTTGTAGATAACTCATCATCGAATTCTATATTTCTAGTAAATTCTAATATTTTATTTATGATAATTAATTTATCTTTCTCATTTCTAATTAAATTTTCAACTAATTTTTTAATATCTTTAGAATCACTCTCTATACTTTTAGTTGGCATTAGATATTTTTCTAATCTTTCTATATTTAACTCTTGTTGAATAATTAATGGATGAGTTTCTAATATAACTTCATAATTCGGTTTCTTCTTATATAAATTTTTTACACTTTGATGAGAAGAATTTAAAAGATTTATATCTATTTTGCTTCCCTTAATAATATAAGTTTTATTAACTAAAAATTCGCTATTTAAAAAATCACTACTTAAAATCTTTATTTTATCTATTATTATTGATTTAATATTCTCATTACTTTTATCATTTATGTTAATATTATGATATTCTTCTTCTTTATCATTTTGAATGTAATCTATACTACTAGTAATATTAAAAATATAAACCTCACTATCTATATTGAGAAAACTATTTTTTAGCAATATAAGATTTGCTATTTTATTAATCTTTGTTGGTACAATCAGATGTTTTTCATACTTATTCTGAATTTCTCTAGCTATATCAACTATTAACTTATTCCAAATATCTAAATCCTCAAAGTTTTCCTTTATATCTTTTTTTAATATATTATCTAACATCAAGGCTACTTCATACGGGTTATAAACTATACTATTTTCAATTTCTTCACAAACTTTTTTTGAAATATCAATATTATTATCATTATTAAATACATTATTTATAATAACTATCAAGTTAACCCCTCCAATACCCACTGTAAATATTTTACTATCCCCCTTTTTATTTTAACATATTATAAGTTATTATTTAAGTTTTAATATATATTTAAGTAATTTTATTAAAAGAAAAAGCACCAAAATAGTGCTTTTTAAATATCTTCTTTACCTTGTCTCGAAATATTGAGCAATATACCTATCGCACATAAATTAAACACAAGGGAAGTACCTCCATAACTTATTAACGGCATTGGTACCCCTGTTACTGGCATTGAACCTGTTACAACTGCAATATTTATTATTGCTTGTATAGCTATTACTGAAATTATTCCTATAGCTAATAAATATCCATAATTATCTCTTGCTTTAACTGCAATAGAAGTCCCTTTTATTACTATAAATATAAATATAGATATTATAGCTATACAGCCTATCAATCCTAATTCTTCACCTATAATAGCAAAAATAAAGTCATTATGTGGCTCTGGCATAAATAGTGCCTTTTGTCTTGAATTACCAAGACCTACACCAAAAAGCCCTCCTGAACCTAGAGCATAAAGTGATTGTATAAGCTGATAGCTATCTCCTGATGGATCTGCCCACGGATCTAAAAAGCTAGTAAGTCTTTGCAATCTATAACTCTCCATAAGAATCAATCCAAGCCCAGCTGACAAGCCTATTGGAATTAGCGAAAATAAATGACTCAATTTAGCTCCACCAACTAATATCATTATAAATGCAACCATCATAATAATTGCAGTAATACTTAAGTTTTTCTCTAAAATTATTAAACCTGCAAATACAGCTGCTATAGCTAAATAATATAAAGTTCCTCCCTTAAATTCTTTAATTTTACCTCTTCTTTTATCAATTAGTAACGCTAAGTATAATACTACAACATATTTAGCTAACTCTGATGGCTGTAATGATAATCCTCCTAATCTAATCCATCTTCTTGCTCCATTAATATCTGCTCCAAGGAATAAAACAAGCACTAAAAGACCTATTGTAATTATAACTAACCAAGGAGTCCACTTTTTATAAATATGATAATCTATAGACATAGTAACAACCATACCTATTATTCCAACAACTGTCCATACTATTTCTTTTGTAAAGTAAAATTCTGAATTGAATACTTTATCTTGATACAAAGCATAATATGAACTTGATGAATATACCATAACTATACCTATAAAAAGTAATACTACTATAGCACATAACAAACTATAATCTATATTTTTCATTTTTATTTTTTTTCTTTTTATTGAAGTTTTTTTCTTTCTATTTCTCCCCTTTATATCTAACTTTCTTACATTATCCATATTATCTCCTACTATCCTATTATTTCAAATCTAATTTAACTTTTGTTCCTTTCTCAATAAGTTTACCAGCAATAACATCTTGGCTATCTACTACACCTGTACCATTTGCTTTAAATGTTATTTGTAGCTTATTTAGAATATCTGTAGCCTCTTCTAAAGTCTTACCTTTTAAATTTGGCATTATTAACTTATTTGCATCACTTTTTGAATCAGATAAATTAACACTTATAATAGCATTTTCTTCAACTAATGAACCTGGATAAGGCTCCATATTAGTAACTTTTGATCCATTTCCCTCTAAATTTATATTTAATTTATTTGCTTCTAATATCTTTGTTGCTTCATCAACTGATTTTCCTCTTAATTCAGGAACAACTATCTTCCTTTTTTCTGCATATCTTTCAGTATAAACTTGAGAATCCATATAAGTAAACATTTCTGATAATAATGATTTTAATACTGGAGTTGTCACAGGTCCCCCGTAATATTGACCTGCACTTGGATCTTCAACTTTTATAAATATTGTTACTTGAGGATTTTCAACAGGATATAAAGCAACAACTGATGCAATGTATTTGTCAGCTGAATATCCTCCTAATATAGGGTCAACTTTTTGAGCTGTTCCAGTTTTAGCCCCTACCCTTCTCTCTTTCCCCATAAAGCTTCCAATTTCTTGTCCTTGATTTATAGTTCTTTCTAGATAATCTCTTAGTACAGCTGTTGTTTCTTCAGAAATTACATTTTCTTCAACAGCAGGTTTAAATTGTTCATCTATTACTTTTGTTCCATTATCAGCTTCATGCATAACTTCTTTCATAATATGTGGTTGGATTAACTTTCCTCCATTAGCTATAGCATTGAAAGCTCTCATAAGTTGAATGCTATTTACAGTATTAGTTTGTCCAAATGCAATGGTTGCTAAATCCATTTCACTCATATCACTTACTGATTTTACAATTCCTTCTGATTCTCCTGGAAGATCTATTTTAGTTAATTTTCCAAATCCGAATTTATCTATATATTCTTTTAATTTTGCACTACCTAGCCTAGAACCTAGTTCCATAAAACCTACATTACAAGAATTTTGTAATATCTCAGGTAAAGTTTGAGTACCGTGCCCTGCTGTATTCCAACACTTAATTGTTGTAGAACCAAATTTCACTCCACCATCACAATAAAATGTATCATTTTCATGCGCAACGCCTTCTTCTATAGCCGCAACCATAGTAATATTTTTAAAGGTAGATCCTGGCTCAAAGGTATTACTTATAGAACTATTTCTAAACATATTTTGTAGCTTTTCAAAATCATTTTCACCTTCAAAATCCTCATATTCTCCATATGGATCATTAGGATTAAAATCCGGCTTATTTACCATTGCTAAAATTTCACCATTATTAGGATTCATAACTATAATGGATACTTCTTTTGCTTTATTATCATCGTAAGCCTTTTGAGCTGCTCTTTCAGCCATAAGTTGAATATTTTCATCTATTGTTAACATAACATCTTTACCGTCAATTGGGCTTGTATATTTTACTGTTTGGAATGGTAATTCCTTTAATGATCCATCGACTTCTGCTATTTTATAACCAGCTATCCCTGTTAATTCTGAATCATATTGCAACTCTACTCCATTTAATCCTGTATTATCAGAATTCACACTTCCTAGCACATGAGCTAAGAAATTATTATTTGGATAATATCTCTTTGGATTAATAGAAATGATAACTCCATATATATTTAATGCTTTAATTTTATCTGCGACTTCTTTTTCTATTCCTGTAACAAGTGTACTATTTCTTATTTTAGCTCCATTTTCATCAACAGTATTTAATTTCTGTTTAACCTCGCCAATTGATAGTCCTGAAGCATTGGCTAAATCTTGTGCAACTTTTTCTATAGTCGTATCTTTTTCTTCTAAATGTGCTTGTATCGCTTCTAAATCTAAATCTACTCTATATACATCAATTGATGTTGCTAGTATAGAACCATTCCTATCTTTTATGTCTCCTCTTCTAGCTTCCACAGAAACTTGTGAATTCCATTGTCCTTGAGCCATATGTTTATATTCTTTATTCTTATAAATCATAATGTAAGTTAATCTTCCTATTAAAAATAAAAATATTAAACAAATACTAATACTACTATACAAAGCTCTTTCTCTTGTATAAATTTTCTTAAATTTATCATTATTTCTTTTAGTACTTTTTTTTCTATTATTCATTTTTCTCCCCCATGGTGCTATTTAAAGATTTACTATTCATAGGTTGTCCAATTTATTATATCAAAAAGATATTTATTATGTAAATTATTTCCTATATATTAAACTAAATAAAAAGTAAAAGTGGATTTCCACCTTTACTTATTATCTTCAAATAAAGCTAAATATTTCCCATATCCTTTTTCTTTCATTTCTTTTCTAGGTATAAATTTTAATGATGCTGAGTTAATACAATATCTAAGTCCTCCTAAATCTTCTGGTCCATCACAAAATACATGACCTAAATGTGAATCTGAATTTTTACTTCTTACTTCAGTCCTAACCATTCCATGACTTTTATCTACTTTTTCTTCAATTAACTTTCTATCTATAGGTTTTGAAAAAGCAGGCCATCCGCAACCAGAATTAAATTTATCTGTTGAAATAAATAATGGCTCTAGAGAAACTATATCTACGTAAATACCTTCTTCAAAATTATTATTATATTCATTCATAAAAGGTGGTTCAGTTCCATTTTCTTGAGTAACTCTATATTGAAGTTCTGTTAATCTATTTTTCAATTCATCTTTATTCAATTTTTCCATATTTCATCCTCCATTTATATTATAAAGCCATTTTTGTAAAATTTCTATTTATTCTTAGTAATAAATATTCTTTTTATTACAGTTTGAGGTGGATTTGATTTAGTCATAGCTTCACTTACTCTCATATATACTAAATCTCCATTTTCAATTACTATATTTTCTTTTTTATCATTTGCAGAATTCATAACTTTTGTTTCATTATTTATAATTCCGACTACTGTCATTTTACTAACTTCTTTTCCCTTCATATATCCTTGTACAGTTATCATAGTTGAATTTCCATCTTCCGATTTTTTTACTTCTGTTACTTCTCCTATAACAACTGGACTTTTGGTTGACATTCCTTTTTCAGGAGTTGCCCCAATTAAAATTCCTGAAAAAATAATTAGTGAACAAAATACTAATAATGATTTTTTTAATTTCATATTAATTCCTCCTTGATTTTTATTCACTAATAGTTTTGTCCTGTTTTTTATAAATATTCATATTCTTAATACTATTTATTTTTTTGAAACATATGGATTATTTTTAATATAGAATCGCCATTTAAAATCTTTTGCTTCTTCAGCATAATCTATACCTATTCTAGTAGTTTCTACTATTTCGATATTTTTTTGATAATTATATTCTAAGTACAATCCACTATCTATATATAATTTTTTATAATTATCTTCCCTTGTAATACTTAAAGCACTACATAACTTAGATGGACCATTAGTTAAATTTCTTTTTTGTGCATTAGTTAACTCGTTATAATTTTTGTTAAATCTAGTATTAGATAAATATTCAAAATTATCAAGTGGCTCTACAGCTCTTATTAAAACAGCTTCAGGTTCTTCTTTAATATTAGTTACTATATTAAAACAATGATATAAACCATAAATAAAGTAAACATATGCTATTCCACCTTCCTCAAATAAAGGCTTTGTTCGATCTGTTCTTTTATAATTATAAGCATGGCATGCTTTATCAGTTGCCCCTATATAACTTTCCGTTTCCACTATTTTAGTTCTAATCTTTAATCCATTCACTTCCCTTACTAAATAATGACCTAAAATACTTTTCGCAACTTCAATAGCTCCTTGGTTATAAAACTCTTTTTCAATAATCATAATAAATCTCCAATTTCAATTTATAAATTAATTATCTTTATAACTTTATTATCCATTATACTACTATATTTATTCCTTAAATATTTCATAATTATTACTTATTATTTTTTTCTAAAAAGGAATAATAAATATTATAAGAAACCATTAATAGGAGATTTATATGTTAGAAGATTTTATAAAATCAATTATACCTACTTTGGTAAACATTTTAGAGTTGATGGGAATTTTAGTTATATGTATTGGATCCATTAAAGCTTTTTATCATTATTCCTATTCATTAATAACAAAAAAATATTACCCTTTAAAATGGGAATATGCAAATTCCATGGCTACAGCACTTGAATTCAAGCTAGCCGCTGAAATATTAAAAACAGTTATTATTAGAAATATGAATGAACTAATAATTCTAGGCTCAATAACCTTATTAAGAGGATTCTTAACATTAATTATTCATTGGGAAATGAAGTCTGAAAATCCTTCTAAAAACAAAAAAGATAGAGAAGCCAAATAAAGCTTCCCTATCTTTGCTATTTTAAATTATTAAATGACTGTTTTGTTAAAGATACATCTTTATAATTTATATATACATCAAAATTTATTGTAGAAATTTTAATGTATGGTCCTTTATTACTTTGAATATAGAGCTTAACTTTTTCTCCACTCTTTAATTTAAAATCACCTTTTTTAATGACACCGCCATCGCTATATCCATTACTTCTAATTCTTATTTCCGGAATATCATCTACAAGCTCTATTGATTTTATGTCTTTTCTTTTTAAAGTAGTTCCATAGCTTCCATCTATAACTATAGCTTCATCTTTAATTATAAGATCATTTGGCTCATTCCCAAATGAAAATGTTATAATTAAAATTGAAAATGTTATAAATCCTATAATTATCATTACTATTATTTCTGCTTTGCTCTTTTTATTATGATCAAATCTTTGAAGATATATTAAATACCCAAATATAATAATTATTAAAATAATCACAAAAGGTATTATAGAAATCTCAAAATAATCTGAAATTATAGCTCCTATAAATATTATAAAAGCTATTAAATAGCACATTCTACCCATATGTTTAGCTACTTTTTCAATATCTACTCTAGCTTTTTCTTCTTTAGATTGAGTATTATATCCAGATATCAACCAGTAGCATTTATACTTGCTAATAGCCACCCCTAATACTATAAATATCAAACAAATAATAGAAATAAATATTATAGATCCCACGGCACACCTCTAATCTAAATATTTCCAAAAATCAAATTCATTACCATTTCCTTATATGGTTAATTATAACACTTTTAATCATATTGTCAATATCATTATTAGCTAATTCTTACCACTCAATTGTTAAAATATTAACTTCATCTTTTATCAATGATACTTTGTATCCTTCAATAACAAGCCAAGATAATAATTCCTTTTGTACTTCTTTATCATTACACATAAGTATAGCTGAAACCTTATTTATATTAGATTCCTTGGCATAATTAATATTATCTAATATTTTTCTTTTTTGATCATTTATAAACTCTAAATTCATAAAACCCCTCCTACCTATTTAATTTTATTTATATTTATATATGCTTCCAATTGTTATCTAAATAATTTAAACATTTATAGTAAATATTAATATTAATCTAAATAACAAATTCAAATCATATATTTTTAATTTTTATAAGCTATTAAAATACTAA
>NZ_JAGGJY010000008.1 GCF_017873245.1 Clostridium tertium
GATTTTTATAATAAATTTTTCTCTCTATAATATAATTTCCTAAAAATAATTAAATATAATGCATATAATAAGAAATTTATAATTATTTTATGCATTTTATTATTCTTATTTATATAATAGTTTTATCTATGCCATTATCTAATTCACGATATGAATTATATTTTGGAACCATATAATCTTTAGCTTTTTACTTTAAATAGATATTTAAAGTATGATTAATTATAAAAATTTTAATACTATTCATCTTTAAATAAACAAAAAATAAGTAGTATTAAACAATATTCTAATACTACTTATTTTTTTATTTTATTTTTTATAATTATTGAATCTTTTCTATATTAACAACACCATTACTTTCACATACTTTACTAACCATTTCCGATGTGATTAACATCACAACCACTAATATTAATAGAAAGTATGGTAATAAACTAAAAGTAGTAGCCTTTGCAAACATTCCAAATATTGGTGGCATAAAAGTACTTCCCACATATGCTGTTGCCATTTGAATTCCCATTATACTTTGAGAGATTTCTTTTCCAAATCTATTTGGAGTTTCATGAAGCATTGCAGGATAAATTGGAGCACATCCTAAGCCTATTAATATAAATCCAAATAATTGAAGATAAATTGAAAATGGAACAATTAATAAAATAATTCCAGATATACAAATAACTTGCCCTATTCTAATCATTATCTTATTATTAAACTTCATTGATAAAAATCCTGATAAGAATCTCCCTATTGTAATTCCTAAATAAAAAAGTGATACCCACTGTGCTGCCTTTTCTGCTACAATCCCTTTGCTTATAACTAGGTAAGAGCTTGCCCATAAACCTGTTGTTAATTCCGCAGCGCAGTAACAAAAGAATGATATGAGAGCTGGCTTTGCTCCAGGAATTTTAATTAGCTCTCCAACCTTAATATCATGTTTGGTTTCTTCATCATTACCTGAATTCAACTCAAACTTTTTCCATAAAGGTAATGAAAATATAAGACATATTACTAAAATAACTTGAATGCTTCCAATTGTAGCATATCCCATTCTCCATCCATTTTCTTTTAAAAGAAATACTGACATTATAAATGGACCTGTTGTTGCACCTATTCCCCAGAAACAATGAAGCCAATTCATATGTTTCGCCTCATAATGAAGCGCAACAAAGTTATTTAATGCAGAATCTACTGCTCCTGCACCTAATCCCATTGGAATGCCAAGCAAACATATCAATAAAAAATTTGGAGATAGATATATACCAAGTAGTGCTGCTGCAGTTAAAAACACACTAAAAGTAGTTACTTTACCTGTTCCAAACTTTCTAATTGCTTTTGCACTAAAAAAGCTTGAAATGATTGTTCCACCTGAAACAATCATTGTAGCTATACCTGCTGATGATATAGACACATTTAAATCCTTATATATCATTGGCCATGCTGATCCTAAAATAGCATCAGGTAAACCAAGACTAATAAATGCAATATAAATAATAATTAATAATATAGTGATCATAACTTCCCCTTTCCCTTATATAATACCAAATGATTTAATACCAAAACACAGCTCATTATAGCTATAATTTTTCTTATTGCATCTGATACTTCTTCTGAATCTTTATAATTTAAATTAATCCAGTCAATTCCCAATGTAATATTTCCAAGCTCACCTGAGAGATTTGCTTCTCCTCTATATCACCATTTATAATTCTTCTAACACCTGGCATATATAACTTGGAAAAACAATCCGACTAGTGTGCCTTTAAATTTCCCCTTTAAATTATTTTTATAATATCCATATTAAGTATTTTTAATATATACTCTTCCTTTTTTTACTTGTCAATAATTGCATTACTAATACACTAAATTTGTATTTTATTACAAATGAATCATCATATATTTGTAAACTTTTCTATAATAATTATTAAATTTTAGATTTCACTAACTATATAAAATAGAAAATGTCATATATAAAAAAGGGACGGTTTAAAAATACCGTCTCTTTCTCATATATTTTATATTATTATAAAGTGATTCTATTTCATTTTTCTATTTAACATTTCAGCACTTTATAAAAACCTTAACCTACCAATGCCCTATAAAAATCACCGTCTTTATTTATCATTTCTTGAATTTCAGAAAAAGGAATTTTAAATGTTATGAACCCCGCTGAGTACGGCCCGATTTCATACGGTTGAAAATAAATATATAAATTGTTATTATCAACATAAAAATCTTGATCTTCTTTTATTCCCTTAAATTGATCTTTAAATACATATTCATATTGCTTATCATTTTCTATCATATCACTAATAATTTTATTTAATTCTCCTACCCAGTAAACTCCTCCCTTAAATAAATCTCCTAGTGAGTAAAACTTACCTGTCACTAAATCAATAGTTGGAGTTTTTCTATATGGCATTCCATGAGCTGCCCCAAGTGGATAATGATATCCCTCAATTTCCAAAACTAACAAATTATTACTAAAGTATTTTATATTGAAATCACCATAATAATTATAATTAAGAACATCATTTTCTGTAATATTTAAATTACATTGAACACCATTATTTTCACTAGGTCTAAAATAAGACATTTCCCTTAGCTTATTATTAATTTCAATTTCTACGTTCTTATCTTTTATTCCTTGTACTATAGGTATATATATTAAATAGTTGATATTAGGCTTATATTTTTCTTTTAATATACTATAACGATTATCTAGATATATAATGTCATTTGGTTTATAAATTATGTTATCAGACTTATCTAAATAATATGGTGAGTAATCTATATCAGCATAAACCAATCCATTCTTTATTAATAATTCACCACTTCCGCTAACCTTAGGTAGATTTTCATCCCGATTTCCAGATAAATCGATAAAGAAGGTATCCATTTTATCTGATGCATATGCTAATCCATTATTATAATCACCAACTGCTAAATAACTAAAATCTGTTAATCTATTTCCACTTGTATCTCCTATTGCATATATACTTCTAAGTTTTAAGTCTGCATCTCCTATTGGAATGCCTAAAGCTACCCTTCCTTCTCCTAGAATCTTAATATCACTAAAATTAGGTTCATATATATATCTTCCAGTTTTATCAATAAGTCCATATGGACCTTGGAAGCTGTCTGACTCACTAACTATTGCTACATTATCTCTAAATCCTTGTGCTGATTTAAATCTTGGTTTAATTACTACTTCTCCATTAATATTTATATAACCTAAAGGACCTTCAAATGAATTTCCAAACACCATAAGTCCATCTCCATATTGAGATACATAGCTATAGTTATACGTATTTACAATTTGACCATAAGGATTTATTAACCTATATTCCCTTTCATTAAATTTAACTAAAGCTACTCCTTCATTAAAGCTATTAGCTTCTAAATATATTGGTGCAATTATATCATATCCTTCTAAATCAATGTATCCATACCTAAAGCTACCATTATTATTACTGAATCCAACAAAGGCTCTTCCGTCGCTGTAATCACTTATAAAATTGTATCTTTTATTTGTTATAACATTCCCCTTTTCATTAATAACTCCCATATAATTATCAAATACCCAAATTGCTCTATTTTCCTTGAAATTGCTGATACTATCATAAATTGGCTTAATAACGTATTCCCCATTCTTATTAATTGCTCCGAATTTTTCTCCTACCCTTACTATAGCTAATCCGCCACTATTAAAATCATATGCACTTGAGTAAGCTGGTTCAATAGCAAACATTCCTCTACTATTTATATATCCATAAATTTCGCCTTCCTTTGTATTTCTTAAAGCTGGATATAGTCTCTCGCCATTTATTCTATTTTTTATTGTAAAACTTTCTATTTTATTATTTTTATTTGAATTCACTTTAATTCTCCCAATAAATTACTCTTAATACAATATATGAATAGTTCGGATATAAAGTGGCTAATTTATGAAAAAAGTGTATAAAATACGTTTATTTTATACACTTTCTTATTATTAATCTATTTTTATTTAATTTTCTTATATTAAAGCTTCAACTTATAAAGCAGCTTTATATATATTTAATACATCCTCAGCATTAAGTGGTTTAAAGTTGCCTATTGTTTTTCTTCTTCTTACTGATTGATTTGCCATTTTTTCAAGTTTTTCCTCATTTATTCCAACTTCTCTTAATGTAGTAGGTATATCTAATGAAATGAAAAACTCTCTTGTTTTATTTATAGCTTCTTTAGCTAAATCATATTTTTCTTTACTTCTATCTAAATCCCACACATTAATAGCATATTCAACAAACTTATCTACTGTATTATCATCTAGAACATATTCCATCCAAGCTGGTGTCAATATTGCAAGGCCTACACCATGAGTAATATCATAATAAGCACTTAATTCGTGCTCCATTGGATGAACACTCCAATTAGTTTCTTTTCCATAAGTTAAAAGTCCATTTATAGCTAAACTTGAAGCCCACATAAGATTTGATCTTGCTTCATAATTTTCAGGTTCATCCATAGCTATTCTTCCATAATTAATGCAAGTTTTTAAAAGTGATTCTGCCATCCTATTTTGAATATAAGCTCCTTCTGTATTATTAAAATATACTTCAAAAATATGACTCATTATATCTGCTGTTCCAGCTGCTGTTTGATTTTTTGGTACAGAAAAAGTATATGTTGGATCTAATATAGAGAACTTAGGAGCCATTTCTGGATTCCCTGTTCCTAATTTCTCGTTAGTTTCTATATTGGTAATTACTGCTCCTGAATCCATTTCTGAACCTGTTGCTGCAAGAGTTAATATACTTGCTATTGGAATTACATTTTTTATTTTACTCGGATCTAAAACTATATCCCAAGCATCACCTTCATAGCTAACTCCAGCTGCAATGACCTTTGCACAATCAATAGTACTACCACCACCTACTGCAAGAACTAAATCTATATCATTTTCTCTACAAATATCAATACCTTTTCTTACACTAGTTATTCTTGGGTTCGGCTCTATACCTGAAAGTTCAAAGAAACTTATATTGTTATCCTTTAAAAGCCTAATAACATTATCATAAAGTCCTATTTTCTTTATACTTCCTCCACCATATGCTAAAAGCACTTTTGTTCCATATTTTTTTATTTCATCTGGAAGTACATTTATTTGATCTTTTCCAAAGAAAATTTTAGTTGGAATTGAATAATTAAAATTTTTCATATTATAGTTCTCCTTTTTGCCTTTTATTTTATAATACACCTAATATTTTCATTATTAAATATAATTATATATTCTCAATAAATTACTTTTTATAAAAAATAGATTCAGTTTTAAATAATTTATAGAAAACATAGACTTTATAAAATACAAAAATTATATTTAAATAATAAAAAATCTACGAGCTTATATCGTAGATTTTTTATTATTTATCATATGTTGCTTTTCATAAAATATACTATTCTAAGAATAAAATTGAGCGTTCAGGTATTCTTAAATATAAATTTAATTTATTTTTTCTTCTATCCCACTCTTCTTTTTTTACTTTATATATCATTACACTATTTTCATTCTTTTCAATTGAATTTTTATTTACAAACATTATATTATATTCAAATACATTTTCTACTACCTTATTTATTTCACACTCTATAATGTTTTTTTCATTATTTATATCATAATTATCAACAAACTCAAAATTATGAGCTCTAATACCAATATAATTAGTATTTTCAGGAATTACTTTTTCTGTTTTTAAAATGATACCCCACTCTGTAGCATGAATCTTGTTTGAAGATAAAACTTTGCATTTTGAAATATTTTTGCATCCAGTAAGTATTGCAGCTTCCTTAAGCTTTGGATTTTCAAAAATCTCCTTAGTATTTCCTAATAATATTGAATTTCCTTTGTTAATAATAACAATATTTTTACAAAACTTATAAACTTCGTCTCTACTATGAGTAACCATAAGAACTTCACCATTATATAATTTCAAAAATTCTAGGACCTCTGTTTGTAGCTGTTCTTTTAAATATGAATCTAATGCAGAAAAAGGTTCATCAAGCATTAATATATCTGGTTTATATATTATACATCTTGCTATAGCAACTCTTTGTTGCTGACCACCAGAAAGTTGACTTGGATATTTCTTTTCAAGCCCTTCTAGATGAAAAGACTTTATGATTTCTTTTACTTTTATTTCTTTTTCTTTTTTAGATTCTTTTATACCTATTCCAATATTTTCTTCCACAGTCATATTAGGAAATAAAGCATAATTTTGAAATAAGTATCCAATATTTCTTTCTTGAGGTTTTAGGTTAATCTTTTTTTCAGAATCAAATAGCACTTTCCCATTGAGTATAATACTGCCTTCATCTGGAGTTTCAATTCCAGCAATACATTTTAGAGTCATGCTTTTCCCACTGCCTGAAGCTCCTAAAATACCAAGATAATCACCATTTGTTTCAAAAGAAACATCAAGAGAAAATCCTTTTAGTTTTTTCTTTATATTAACAAATAAACCCATTATCTTCTTCCTTACTTAATATATTTTCTTTCCTTAAGAGTAAAATAATTTGTTAAAACAACAACTGCAAAAGAAATTATAGTAACAATTAAAACATAATTAGTGGCTGATGCCATATCTCCCGCTGCTACATCTGCATAAATTGCTAGTGGTAAAGTCCTTGTCTTATTTGCTATATTTCCAGCTATCATTGCTGTAGCTCCAAATTCTCCAAGACCTCTTGCAAAAGCTAATATCCCACCAGAAGCAACTCCTGGCAATGCCAGTGGCATAATAATACGCCAAAAAATTTTCCTTTCTGACATTCCTAATGTTCTTGCAGCCATTATTAAATTTTGATCAACTTGTTCAAATGCTCCTCTTGCAGATCTATACATAAGAGGAAATGCTATAACTACTGAAGCTATTACAGTTGCTGACCATGAAAAAACTATTTTTACTCCTAAAAATTCTAATAAAAGTTTACCTATTGGTCTATTTACTCCAAATATAAGTAAAAGAAAAAATCCCATTACTGTAGGTGGTAAAACTAATGGTAATGTTAAAATTCCATCTAAAATCATTTTTATTTTTTCAGATTTTATTTTTACAATAGACCTTGCTATGAATAGTCCTAATAAAAATGTAAAAACCATAGATACAGTTGCGGTCTTTAATGAAATTATTATTGGTGATATATCCATTATATTCTCCTATTTATTACCTGAAAATCCGTAAGATTCAAATACTTTTATTGCTTCTTCAGATTGTAAAAACTCAGTAAAGCTTTTTGCTGCTTCTTGATTTTTAGTAGCCTTCACTATTCCTAATGGATAAATCACCTTAGAAACGCTTCCTTCTGGTGCTTCTAAAACTACTTTCACTTTATCATTTGATGCTGCATCTGTTGAATAAACAATTCCCGAATCAGCACTTGCCTCAGCAACCCAAGTTAAAACCTCTGTGACATTTGTTCCAAGGCTTGCTTTTGAGGACACTTGGTCCCAAATTTTAAGATTTTCAAATAACTGTTTTGCATATTGTCCAGCTGGTACACTTTCTGGATCTCCTATAGCTATTTTATCAGATTTTAATATATCTTCAAAAGTTTTTATATCTTTACTATTCTCTTTTGGAACTATAAGTACAATTTTGTTTTCAAGAAGTTCGACAATAGAACTTTCTTGAATTAAACCCTTTTTATTTAATTCATCCATTTGTTTTGTTGCTGCAGACATAAATACATCTATTTCTGCTCCCTCTTCAATTTGAGTTTGCAACTTTCCTGAGCTATCATAAGTTGCTTGAACCTTAATATTAGGATACTTTTCATTAAACATAGGAATTAACTTATCATCCATGCAATTTTTTAAACTTGCTGCTGCTGCAATAGTAATAGTTGATTCTTTTTCTTGTGAGTTATTTGTATTATCTGTAACATTATCCTTACTACACCCAACTACAGAAAAAGCTAATAATAACATACTTAAAATTAATGATATTTTCTTTTTCATTTTACACACTCCTAATTTATAAAATACTATAGTTATAATAAAATAAAACCAATTTAATTTTAATAAAACAATTCAAAACAGAACAAAACAGTACAAAACTGAACAATAATAATTATATTGTAAACATTTCCCATTGTCAATGAATTTTAATTTTATATTTCTTTTCATCTAACTTTATATTTAGAGTTAACAGATATATAAAAAATATAATTATAACTATAAAAATAGTTATTAAATTCTTCAATCCATTTACTAATTGTTATATTTTAAATAATATGTTAAATTATTTTTATACTAATAAAATGAAAAGGTGAATGAAATGAATGAAGATATCTTATATACGCCAGATGAGATTGCTCAAAAATTAAAGATAACTAAAAGTACAGTATATGAAATGATAAAGCGTGGAGATTTAGATGCTCATCGTATGGGGAAGCACCTTCGTATATCTAAATCCCAATTTGAAATTTATCTTTTAAAATCCAAAGGTTATGAAAATAGCTATGAAGCAACTTTAATTTCTGAAGATGAAGAAACTTTTGCATTAATTGATTCTGTAAAAATACAAGTAAGTACTGAATTAGAAGGTAATGTTAGAATTTCTATTCGTCCTGAAGATATTATCTTAAGTAAAGGTACATTTATAAGTAGTGCAAGAAATGTTCATAAAGGAATTGTGACTGATATTATATTAGATGGTAATAGCGCAAAGGTAGTTTTAGATATTGGTATTCCACTAGTGGCATTAATAACTAAAAAATCTTTAAATGAAATGGCTATAGAAAATGGACTTGAACTCTACTCTATTTTTAAAACCATGTCTGTAAAAGTTTATAAATAATACTAATCACTCAAACTTTAACCTCATATTATTTATGACAAATTAAATATTAATTATTTTTAATCAAAATAATAAGCCTAAGAATGATTTTAGTTTTCACTCTTAGGCTTGTTTTTAAATTTATAAAGACTTCAATATTTCTGTATTTTTCAAAATATTCATTAATGCAATATCTTTTATTAGTAGCTTATCTACTCTAAAATAATTATTAGCTGCATTATCTAATAATTAAATATCATATTGACTAAGGAATACTTAATCAGCAACTTTATTTATTTTCTTCTTTTTTTAAATATGATACTAATTCATCATAATTATTTTCAGCTACTGATTCTTTTGATTTAAAATCATCTATTTTTTTATTTGAATTTATAATACTTTCATAGTTTGATAAAGTATCTAATATTGCAGCTTTAAAAAGCGGAATGACATCTATTATTCTTTTTATTCCATATACATATTCGTCATCACTAATATTAAAGCACTTAAATAATCCTGATGTTAATCTGCCATCGGAAAACATATAGATATATCTATCTTTCATTTCATCTGATAAATCTACTTCAACTTTGTGCTTGTACAATCTAAATATTATTCCTTTGTCTTTTATAAATATAGGAAATATCGTTGAAAAAAGAATAACTACATCTTCCTCTTTATCTGCTACTCCACTAAAATCATGTTCATTAAGCTTTGTTAAAACTTCATCCGTAAATATAGAATCCTTTATTTTTTTACCTAATTTTGCTTTTAACTTTTGTTCTTTTTCTTCAATTAGAAAATTATCAATTGAACTAAATAATTTACTGATTTTACTTATATTTTTTTGTGAATTATTCATACTATACATCTCCTTAAATAGTTCAATAAAAAGTCATTACAATACTTTCATTTATTTTACTTAGCAATAAATTTATTAATTATAACTTTATTATAATATACTTTATAAAACCACACAATTTTACCAACTAATTTTATAATTAAAACGATAAAAATATTCATTCTCTAAAAATATTTCCCTTTAAATTTACTTTTTACAGCATCAGTAACTACTTTAAAATCTTCTTCATTTTCTGAGAATAATTTTATAAGTTTTTCTTTTGCATCAATATGCTCTTCATTATTTTCATCAAGGTGTACTATTGGTCTAAATAGCTTATGAAATTTCATAAATAATATCGGATGCTTCTTTGCAAAAGCCTCCATCTCATCTATATGCCTTTCCTCCTTAGTTGCATTTTTTAACCACTTAAAAATATAATCATATTTTTCTTCCATACAAACACTTCCTTCATTAGTTTTACTTTTATACTTTTCTCAAATTTGTATACTTTTATGTTAATATAACAAAATCTAAATATAAAAACTATATTTTTCCCATATCCAGCCTAAAAGCTTTATTCTACTGGAATATTACTTCTTTTACTTCAATTAAGTTGTTAAAACTTTTATAAGAAAGTTTTTTTATTTGTTCATCAGCTTCTTTTAAATCAACTATATGTACTACCTTCATATTTCCATTATATGCAGCCTTAATTCCTGCTAGTGAATCCTCTATTACAATACAATTTTCAGGATTCACATTAAGCTTGCTTGCTGCCTTTATAAATATATCCGGATTAGGTTTAGTTTTCTCAACATCATCTTTACACACTAAATCATCAAATAAATGCTTAATTTTTGCTTTGTTTAATTGCTTTTCCATTCTCTCTCTTGTTGCTGAAGTAGCTAAAGCTATTTTGTAATTATTTTTTCTTAAATATGTAAGTAACTCATAAGCTCCTTCTTTTAACGGTATCTTCTTTTCTATTTCTTTAGCTAAAGCCTCATCTTTTTCTCTATACATTTCTTCTATTGGAATATCACTACCAAATTCCTTCTTAAATACCTTCTTAACATTTTCACGACCAGTTGCTATAACTTTACAATATATTTCCTTAGTCATTTTATAACCGTACTTTTTACAAACCCTTGTCCAAACATTTAAATATATTCTTTCTGTATCAAATAGAACTCCATCCATATCAAAAATTACTGAGTCTATCTCATCCATATTAAGCTGCATATTATCCTCCGAATTTTACTACAAATAATTAATTAATTTTCTAAATCTCACTATATCTAAGCTATACAATAGTAAAGTTAATATATTTGGTTACAACCAAGAATAAACTCTTAGATAATCAACAATTAATTATCTTTGAGTTTATTTTCTGTAAACATATTATTAATATTTTATTTTTCCTTAAGCATTTTATCCATTTCATTATTAATCACATTATAGATGGCTTTAGCAACGCCTAAATTATCATTACTATCTGTTATATATTTAGCTATAGCCTTTACCTCTGGTATAGCATTTTTCATTGCAACAGTTTCCTCAAATATTTCAAACATTGAATAATCATTAAAGCTATCACCTAATATCATAACATCTTCTCTTGCTATGTCCATCTTAGTAGCAACCTTTTCTAAGATTATTCCCTTTTGAGCATTTATATCAGTTATTTCTATATTATCTCTAAATGATGATGAAATAGCTAATCCCTCAATTTCTCCGAGAACCTTTTTCATCTTATCTATAAGCTCTATATCACTATGGAAAGCAACAAACTTTCTTACTTCTACTCCCTCTTCAAAGAACTTATCTAAATCATCAATAAATTGTAAGCAAGTAAAGAAACCTAAATTTTCAGCAACTTCTCTTGCTTCCTCTTCTGTTAAAGACGGATTAAAACTCATTGTTCTAAAAATAATTTCTTGAAGTGCCATTTCTCTTGTAGATGTCGTAAACACACCCTTTTCTGTAAATATACGAGCTGACATTTTATTTTTATCTAATATTTCAATTATCTTCTTTGCACTTTCTTCTTTTATATTTATTACATCTAAAATATTTCCATCTTCATCTCTATATTCTGCTCCATTTGAAAGAACACATTGAGCCTTTATGTTATGTTTGTCTAATAAAACCTTAACACTGTCATATTCCCTGCCTGTAGATATTGCAAATATTATACCTGCTTCTTCTGCTTTTCTAATTGCCTCTACAGTTTCAATATCTATGTCATGGTCATTATTTAATAAAGTTCCATCCATATCTGATGCTATTAATCTTATCATAAATATTCCTCCGTTTTAAATATATTTGATTCTATATTATATAATATCATACATTTGTAATTTTATATAAATTTATACTAATTACTTTTTAACTTTTAATATATATCTTGATTTATAATCTACCTAATTAAAATAAATGGTTTATTAAATAATTAATATATTTATTTATGTAAAATAGCAAACTTGAAATTATTGATTATTTAAACTTTTATTTCATTATTCTAAATTTCCCAGTGAATATCCTATTTACCAAATAATAAATATTACATTTTATTAAAGAAGTAAATTTTAAGGTCTATAAGCGCTTTAAAGTTTATATAAAAAATATGCATAAAAATACTCCCATACCTAGTTGATTTTATAGATATGGGAGTATTTTTACTATTTATTATATTGTGGTTCTTGTTGTTTTACAAAATCAAGTCTTGATTGAAGTGATTGCTCAACACCATCCATTGTACTTGCAAGTTGATTAAACATTTGTTTTGCTTGTTCGTTATCTGTGTCTAAAGAAAATGTCTTCATATCGGCAGCTAATCCTTTTGCGCTAGCTAGAGCTGTTTCAAGTTTAGTTCCTGTTGGCATAGTATTTCCTCCTTTATATTTTGTATCGCAACTTTATTTTGTTCATTATCTAACTTAATATTCAATATAAATATTCTTTTTATTTTGAAATATATTCCTTTCAACCTAATTTTCATTTGATTATCTTTTTTTATAATTCATCCAAATATTTATATTAAGAAATGAATTAAAACCAATCTTACTGGTTAAAGTAAATGAGAAAGATTTTATAAATGTAAAGGAGGCTTTTATATGACTGCTATTTCCAAGGTAAAACAAACACTAGCTACATTAAAAGGCGCTGAATCTACTTTAGAAATGTATTCATTACAAGAACGTGATAAAGAATCTAGAAATATATATATTGAGGCATGTAAGGAAATAAATAAGATAAAAACTGATTTAGAAAAAAGAATAGGTGTTATGGAGTTTGAAGAACCCCAATATAAAGGTAACTAAGTGAGGTGGCATATGAGTTCTTGGTTAATAATATCATTTAAATCAATAGTTTTATTTTTTTTAGCATTAGTCATAACAAGATATATAAAAAAGAAAACCCTTGCCAGGTCTACCCCATTTGATTTTATTTCTTATTCAGTAATTGCTATTATAATTTCTTTACTTTCTTTAAATGTAATTAACAATATTTACTTGGGATTAGTCCCATTAGCTGTTTGGGCTTTAATGCCTCTTATCTTAGACTATGCTTCAATGAAGAGTAAATATGTTTATAATATAATCCATGGTAAAGAAAGAGTATTAATTAAAAACGGAAAAATAATGGAAGATAACTTATCTAAAGAAAGAATTACAGGTCAAGAATTTTTACAACAATTGCGTTCTAAAAAAGCATTTAATTTAGCTGATGTAGAATTTGCTCTTATGGAAACAAATGGAGATATAAACATAAGTTTAAAAGCCGATAAAAAGCCCGTCACTTCATATGACTTAGGGAAAAAAGTAGCTCCTAAAGTTGAGCCACAAACAGTTATTCTAGACGGAAACATATTAAATGAAGGACTTACTAATGCTGGGCTAAATCATGGATGGCTTACAACCCAACTAGAAATCAAGGGCGTTTCACTTGAAAATGTTTTTTTAGGTCAAGTTGATTCTTCTGGAGACTTATATATAGATCTATTTGATGATATGATACAAGTCCCTAAAAATGAAATTAAAGAAATGCTATATGCAAGTCTACTAAAAAGTCAATCGGATCTTATGTCGTTTTCTCTAGATACTGACAATAAAGATGCAAAAAACATGTACTTAAATGATGCAAAAAAATTAGAACAAATTCTATTAAAATTAGAACCCTATTTATTACGTTAGAAGGTGAAATAGATGTCAAATATGAAAAAGAAAAAAATGACTACCTCTCAGCAACAATATGATGCATTGGTAAAAAGCATAGAACCTAAAAGACCTATTTTTAAAAATTGTATTAGAGCCTTCCTTGTAGGTGGAGCAATCTGCACTATTGGTCAAGGCTTTCAATGGATATTTATGAACTATTTCAATTTTGATGAAAAAACATCAATGGCTCCTACATATATAGCTTTAATATTTTTTGCTGCTTTATTTACTGGTCTTGGAATTTATGATCATCTTAGTCAATGGGCTGGATGCGGATCTGCTGTTCCAATTACAGGCTTTGCTAACTCTATAGCTTCTGCTTCAATTGAGCATAAAAGTGAAGGCTTTGTACTTGGAGTAGCTGGAAACATGTTCAGTCTTGCAGGTGCAATAGTTGTTTATGGAGTTTTTTCTGCTTTTATAGTTGCAACTATAAAAATGATAATAATATGGTTGGGGGCGATGTAAATGCTTAAAGGACATCAATCTTGGGTTTTTGATTCTAAACCCACAATACTATCTTCTGCAGCTGTTGGTGGGCCATTTGAAGGCAACGGTGCTTTAGCTGATGATTTTGATATACTTACTGAAGATTTATGGCTTGGTCAAGATAGCTATGAAAAAGCGGAAAAAGCGCTTCTTGAACATGCTTGCCAAAGGGCAATACAAAAAGCAAATTTACAAAAAGAAGATATTAACTTTTTCTTTAGTGGAGATTTAATGAATCAAATTATTTCTAGTAGCTTTGCTGCAAGAACTTTAGGTATTCCTTATTTGGGTATTTTTGGTGCTTGTTCTAGCTCAATGGAAGGTTTAGCATTAGCAGCTCAACTTATAGATAGTAAGTCTGCAAAATATGTTGTGACAGCTGCAAGTAGTCATAATGCTGCTGCTGAAAAGCAATTTAGATATCCTACAGAATATGGAGTGCAGAGGCCCCCTACTGCTCAATGGACAGTAACTGGTGCTGGAGCAGCAGTACTTGCTCCAAAAGGAAATGGTCCAAAAGTAACTTCTGCTACTATAGGAAAAGTTGTAGATATGGGAATTTCGGATCCCTATAACGTTGGCGCTGCCATGGCTCCAGCAGCTGTAGATACTATTGAAGCTCACTTTAGAGATTTAAATATTGATGCTTCACATTATGACCTTATTGCTACTGGTGACTTAGGAAAAGTTGGGCATGAAATTGCTAATGCTCTATTTGAAAAACACAATATAAATATGCCAGTAGATATATTTACAGACTGTGGACTTTTGATATATACAAAAGAGCAACCTAGTTTTGCTGGTGGAAGTGGTTGTGGTTGTTCTGCTACTGTAACTTATGGACATTTACTTAACCGCATGCGTAAAGGAGAATTAAAAAAGATATTAGTTGTAGCAACAGGTGCTTTAATGTCTCCTATTTCCTTTCAACAAAAGGAAAGTATTCCTTGTGTTGCTCATGCTGTTTCCATAGAAATGTAACAAAGAAGGTGTGATTTAACTTATGGAAAAATTTATTTTTGCATTTATAATAGGTGGTATAATTTGTGTCATTGGGCAACTTATAATGGATACATTAAAAATAACTCCTGCCCATACAACTTGTACTCTAGTGGTAGTTGGTGCAGTTTTAGGAGGATTTGGCTTATATGACCCTTTAGTTAAATTTGCTGGTGCTGGGGCATTTGTTCCTATAAGTAGTTTTGGAAATACCCTTGTAACAGCAGCTATAAATGAGGCTCAACAAACAGGATTTGTTGGAATATTTAGTGGGCTTTTAAAAACAGTAAGTGCAGGAGTTTCATCTGCAATAATATTTGGTTTCTTTGCTGCTATAATATTCAAACCTAAAGGATAGATAAAAGTGAAAGAGTTGAGGTAATAATTCATCTTCGCTGAATTATAATGAAAGAATTAAAAAATTAAAGAATTAAGGTGATAGTTCAGCTTTGGTGAACTATTTTAAAATCAATTCCTCCAAAGATCCTATAAGGATTTTTCACCTTAATTCTTTCTTTTTATTATTAATTTAGATATTTAATATAAGGTTGCGAAGATAAATAAAACATGTAGAATAAACATATTTTATTTATCGTAGCCTTTATATTAATTGCTAAACAACCCTGCTCCCTTTATGATTTCTTGTTCATTGAATAAACTTGCAACTGCTTCGTTATAATCATCTACTTTTTGTGATTTTTTTATTTTTTTAGCGTATTTTTTATTATCGGAAAATATGTAAATCATGTATCCCCATAACTCTTTCATTCTATAAATTGCAATTTTATCATCTTTAAATACATTTCTATAATCATTAAAGATTTCGTCATGGAACTTTTTTAATACTTCTTTATTTAAATTTGCATTATTTCTAATTTCATTAATTAGTCCTGGATTTGCTAGTACTCCTCTTCCTAACATTATTGTATTTAATTCCGGAAATTCTTTTGATAATTTATTATAGTCATCCAATGTAAAAATATCCCCATTATAACATACAGGGCTATTACTTAATGTTAAAGCATCTTTAAACACTTCTAAGTTAGGTTTATTTCCATAGAAGTCTTCCCTAGTTCTAGGATGAATAATTAACTCTTCTAAAGGATATTTATTATAAATTTTTATTAATTCATAAAACTCTTCTGAACTATCTTTTCCTATTCTAGTTTTTATTGAAATTTTCATATCATCTATTTTATAAATTTCATCTAAAAATTTATCAAGCTCTTCTCTTTTGGCTAAAAACCCAGATCCTCTATTCTTTGAAACAACTGTTCCTGAAGGGCATCCTAAATTCAAATTAATTTCACTATAACCTAATTGTTGTAGCTTTCTAGCAGTAGTAATAAAGCCATCAGAATCATTAGTAAGTATTTGAGGAACTATATTCATCCCCTTATTATTTTCAGGTAAAATATCTCTTAGTTCCTTAGTCTTAAAGCTTTTACTACTAGTTGGAACAATAAATGGTGTAAAATACTTATCAATATTATCAAAAAACTTTTTATATGTATTTCTATATATGAATCCAGAGATTCCTTCCATTGGTGCTAAATAATATTTCATAGAATAACTCCTTACTATACTCTTTTATAAAGATTTCAAGAAACATTATATCAGCCTTGTAGTTTCTTATCTACTCAATATTTATAAATTGCGAAGCAATTTATTTTTAATGAAATAATTAAGAAATGAAAGAATGAAAACATTAATGTAAAAAATCCTTAAGGATTTTTGAATAAATAGTGCTTTGTACAATTAAATTTAAGTTTTGCAAAGCAAAACCTCCTTAATTCTTTCACTCTTTCATTCTTTCATTTTTTCACTATTTTGCTTCACAAAATATAACTAATGATTACGTATCTTAAAGATTCTTAATCCATTCAACAGCTAATTTAAACCAAGTTCCTGCATGTTGGTTTATATGTTCACTTTGTCCATTCATTGCAGTAAGCTCTTCACAAAGACTTAATCCATGTACACCATTTGGGTATATATGAAGTTCAAATGGCACATTATTACTTGCTAATGAATTTGCAAAAAACAATGAGTTTTGTACTGGAACTGCTCCATCATCAAAAGTATGCCATAAAAATGTTGTTGGAGTATTTTTTGATACTAATTTTTCTAAAGAAAGCTTTTCTCTTTCAACTTCACTTACATTTTCACCTAATAAATTATCAAAGGAACCTTTATGAGCAAACTCACCACTAGTTATAACTGGATAACAAAGCATCATTGCATTTGGTTTTATGTTATTTTTATTTATCTCTAAAGCTTCTTCTAAAATTTTATTATCCCATAAAACACCTAAGCTTCCTGCTAGATGTCCACCCGCTGAAAAACCACACACTATAATTTTATCTTTATCACCATTCCACTCTTTACTCTTACTACGAACATAATCAACAGTAGCTGCAAGTTCTATTAATGCTTTAGGAAATTTATTAGGAGCAACACTATATCTTAAAACTACTACATTGAATCCTTCTGCAACAAATTTTAATGCAACTGGCTCTGCTTCTCTATCCGAAGTCATTCCATATCCTCCACCTGGGCACATAATTATTGTTTTTCTTTTTTTATTTATATTAATTTCTTCACTATTTTCTGGAATATATATGCTAATTACAGCATTGCTCTCTTTTAATTTACTTGAAATATATTTTAATTTTATTTTCTCATATATCATTTCTACTTCCCCTTTTATAACTTTTATTTTTCCTTTCATAATAATTATATATCTTTTATTTTACTTTTTAAATTTATATATATTAACTCTAAAATTTTATTAATATTAACATTTAAATGAAGAAGCTATATACTTATATATCGAAAAAATTCTCCTACTTAAAAATATGTTAATATTGCTGATAATTATTTAATAATAACCAAGAAAATCTCCTGCCTATAAGCAACCTTTAAATGGATTTAACGAAAAACAAGCTAAGTGCAACACTTAGCTTGAAAATTCCTCTTATGCTCCTTCATTTAAGAATTTATACTGTGTCATGTATAAGTCATAGTAGCTACCTTTATTATTTAGTAATTCATTATGGTTACCTACTTCTTCTATTCTTCCGTCATTTATAACCATTATTTTGTCGCAATCTCTTATGGTGGATAATCTATGTGCTACTACAAAAGAAGTTCTTCCATGAAGTAATTTTTCTATACCTTCTTGTACTAGTTTTTCTGTTTCTGTATCTATATTAGATGTTGCTTCATCTAATATTAATATTCTAGGATTTGCAAGTAATGCTCTTGCAAAAGATACTAACTGTCTTTGTCCTAATGATAATCTAGTACCTCTTTCATTTACTTCTGTGTTATATCCATCTTCTAATTTTATAATAAATTCATGAGCATTAACTGCTTTTGCTGCATTAATAACTTCTTCATCAGTTGCATCTAATCTTCCGTATCTTATATTTTCCATTATAGTTGATGAAAATAAAAATGTATCTTGAAGCATTATTCCCATTTGACTTCTTAAAGATTCTAAATCTACATTTTTTATATTTTTTCCATCTACTAAAACTTCTCCAGATGTTGGATCATAAAATCTACTTAATAAAGAAACTATAGTTGTTTTTCCTGCACCTGTTGCTCCAACTAATGCTATTTTTTCACCTTTATTAACTTTAAAGTTTATATCTTTTAATACTTTTGCATTTTCATCATAAGAAAAATTAACATCTTTAAATTCTACAACCCCTTGGATTTTTCCAATTTTCTTTGCATTTTCTTCATTTTTTATTACTGGCTTCATATCTAAAATATCAAATATTCTATCTGCTGCTGAAAAGTTTGTGATTAAGGTATTATAAAAACTTGAAAGATTCATTATAGGTCTCCAAAACATTCCTACATACATTGAAAATGCTATTAATGTTCCTATTTGTATTTCGTTATTTATAACTAATTTATATCCAACTGCAAATACTATTAAAGTACCAGCTCCCCATGATAATTCTACAAGTGGCCAAAAGAAATCATTTAACATAACAGCTCTTACAAAAGAATTACTTAATTCCTTTACCATTGATTTAAAATTATTTTCTGTTCCTTTTTCCTTAGCAAACCCTTGAACTATTTTTATTCCTGAAAAATCCTCATGAGTAAAACCATTCAAGTTTGACCTCTTATTTCTATAAATTTCCCATCTTCTTCTTGAATATATTTCAATACAAAACATAGCTATACCAAGTACTGGTAATAATGCTACTGAGGCTAAAGCTAATTTATAGTTAAGAAAAAACATAATAATAGCTACACATAAAAGATTTAATAATTGTGGTATAAGCGATTGAATACTTTGAGAAAATAAATTTTTTAATGAATTAACATCTGAAACTACTCTTGAAAGTATTTTCCCAACGGGTCTTCCATCAAAAAAATCAAATGATAAATATTGTATATGACTATATAATTCATGTCTTATATTTACTAAAATATTATTAGTTATTGAAGTTATCATATTCCATCTAATTTTTGATAAACCCCATGCAAGTAGGTTTAATACTATTAGTATTATTCCTATTAAAATCAATCCTGTTACATCCTTATTTACTACATACTTATCTATTGCTATTTTTAAAAGCAATGGATTAACTATTGAAGATATCATAACAAATATCATAAGTAGTATAACTATAAAGGATTTAAATTTATAAGGTTTAAGATATTCTAAAAGCTTTACTGTTATTTCGCTTTTACTTCTTCTTATTACTTCTTCATCTTTTTTTATTAAATTTGTGTTTTCCATCTTAAACCACCTCCTCTTCTATTTCATTAAAGTCTTTAAATTGGTTGCAATAAATATCAAAGTACTTTCCCTTAAGCTTTAATAGTTCTTCATGGGTTCCTTTTTCTTTTATTTCACCATTTTCTAAATAAATTATTATATCTGCATTTTTTACAGCAGAAATTCTGTGAGCTATAATAAAGGTTGTACTCTTTACATCCCTTTTTGATAGATTTTTTAATAATTCATGCTCTGTTTCCATATCTAAGGCAGATGTAGAATCATCTAATATTAATACTTTAGAGTTTCTTACTAATGCTCTAGCTATTGATATTCTTTGTTTTTGTCCTCCTGATAAACCAAGTCCTCTTTCTCCTATTTCTGTATATAGCCCTTCTTCTAGTTCTTCTATAAAATCTAAGGCACATGCTAAGGAAGCTGCTTTTTCAACTTCTTTTGTTTGTGCATTTTCATTACTAAATTTTATATTGTTAATTATTGAATCTGAAAATAAAAATGTATCTTGTGGAACAATAGACATATTTTTTCTTAAAAAGTCTAAATTATAGTCTTTTATATCCACATTATCTATTTTTATACTTCCTTCACTTAAATCATAATATCTTCCTATCAAATTAATTAAAGTTGATTTACCTGAACCTGTAGTTCCCATTATAGCTACTGTATCTCCAGATTTAATATCTAAATTTATATTCTTTAAAACATATTCATCATTATATTTAAAGCTAACGTTATTAAAAGTTATATCTCCTTTTAAGTCATCATTTTTATAGCTTTTTTCCTTACTTTTAATTTCAGGTTCTCTATCCATTATTTCAAATATCTTTTTAGCTGAAGCACTATTTCTAGAAAGTAAATCTATTAGCTCTCCTAACATTCTCATAGGCCATATAAGATTCCAAATATACCCACTAAATGCTACTAGAACTCCTATAGTAATATTTTCTTTCATAACAAGATATCCACCAAAAACTATCATTATAACCAATGATATATTTGTTAAAAATTCTATTGGCGGAAAAAAATCACCGATTATTTTAGCTTGTTTCATGTTTAAATCATAGTAACTTCTATTCATCTTTAAAAATTTAGTTATTTCATATTTTTCCCTTGAAAATGCTTTTACTAATCTTACCCCTGCTATATTTTCTTGAGCTGTTGTATTAATCTTAGCCGTTTGATCACTTATCTCTTCATAAGATTTCCCAAATTTATTTTCTAACTTTATTGCTATAAAACCTATTGGTATCATTATGATAAAGCAAGCTAAAGCTAAGGTAAAATTTAATTTGAATAAGATAACTGTAGAAACTACAAAGTATATTATATTTTCTATAAACAATCTAAGTCCAAACCCTATAGTTTGCCATATATTTTCTACATCTTCTCCTATTCTTGACATTAGCTCCCCAGTATTAATATTATCAAAATACTTAAATTCTAATTTTTGAATATGATTAAATAAATCATTTTTTATATCTTCATGAACTCTTACACTTAAAAGATCATAAAGAAATTCTTTTAAATATCCAAAAATAGCTTTTACTATTGTAATTAATAGCATTCCAAACAAAACTTTAATTATTATATTGTTGTTTCCTGCTATAACTCCATCATCTATAAATATTTGTTGCAAGTATGGTATAAATAAATCTACCCCAATTACTACAAGCATAGATAATGTTCCAATTATTAACATCGACTTGTATTTTGAAACATATTTTAGTACTCTAGTCATAAAATTTTCCCCCTTTAATTCATTACTAATATTATTTTGATTATTTGTTATACATACAACCCTCTCCCCTTTTTTAAAAGACAAAAAAGGCCACAGTTATCCGTGACCTTTTACTTATCTGTTTTTATAATTTAAAACAAAATAAAAAGCCAGGAGTAATAACCCGTGGCCCTAATTACCTTAATATAAATTTAAGTAATATTCTCATATTTTTAATGAATATATACTTTTATAAAGTAATATTGTATAAATATCATCTACCATATAAATTTACACAATGAGATAGGATTATTAATATAGTTTTTAATATATTTACTTTTATTATCTTCAACTAACATTTCTAAATTAAATATAAAGTTTGACATTTTCCTACCTCCTTTTCTTATTCTTACTTTATTCTTTTACCATCATATTCCTATTTGTAATTTTTGTCAATATATTTTATTACTTTAAAATACTTTTTTCTTTAATTTGACTTTTTCATACTAATTTTAACTGTAAACTCAATTTTTTCTTAATTAAATTTAAATAACTAAGAGAAAATATAAATCATTTTTTATTAACTAACTGCCATCTATATTAAGTAACTCCTTTTATAATATCTTTAATTCTATTTCATGCTAAATAAAAAAGGCTACCACTAACGGATTTTTATCCGCTAACTGATAGCCTTTTTACTAATTGATATTCATTACCTAAACTATTAGAAATTTATATACAATTTTTAATAGTTATTATTCTGTTTTATTTACTTTAGATAACATAATTGGTACTATAGTAGCTATAACTAAAATCACTAATAATATTATAGCCATCATATTACCCGAAGCAAATCCAACTGGAGTTTTAGGAGTTATTAAACCTGTTACTTGTAAGATTATTCCTACTAGTCCTATTATTGAACCTCCTGCAACCAGGCCAGAAGATAAGCTTATTCCATTTGCAACTTTAGTTTCTTTTTCTTTTTCATTCTTACTCATTTTTTCAATAAATACACGAATTAATGCTCCAACTAATATTATTGAAGTTGTTGATATAGGTAAATAGAATCCAATTGCTATTGTCATTATTGGTAAATTTAATAAGAATAAGAATAATGCCATAACAATACCTACAATTATCATAGGCCAAGGTAAATCACCTGACATAATACCTGATGTTAATGTAGCCATTAAATTAGCTTGTGGTAATGCAAATTGTGCATCTACACCTGTAACTGCTAATTGCTCTGAAAGTATTTTTATTGTTCCTGTAACAACAACAACACCTACTATACTTGAAATTAAAAAGCTATTTTGCATTTCTTTTTTACTTCCACCTATTATGTAAGATACTTTTTGAGATTGGCTGTATCCTCCAGCTACTGATATAGCAACAACCATAAATGCTGCAAATAAAAGCAATGATTTATTATCTGCTTGACTGCTCCATCCCATTATAACAAAAACTAATGTTAATATAACTAATGATGCTATTGTCATACCTGATACAGGAAGATTTGATGTTCCTATTGTACCTGTTAGACGTCCAGAAACTATTACAAATAGTAAAGATAATAATAAAGATACAATAACAGCTATTATAGCCATTTTAATACTTTGAGATATCATAAATCCTGCTATAAATGCAACTACACTACCTGCTAAAAGTATTATTATTTCACTTGAATTGCTTTCTGAGTTACTATCCTTGCTTGATTTTGCTTTTAAAGTTTCTTTAATTGAAACAACTATAGTTGGTATAAGCTTAATAGCTCCTATTAAACCTCCACAAAGCATCATTCCAGCACCTATGTACTTAACATAACTTCCTGATATTGCATTTACATCCATTTGATTAAGTAATAGAGAAGCATCATTCCAAGAATGCATATTATTTGCTGCCATATCAGTAAAATATCCTATTAATGGTGCTACACCAAAGTTAGCTAATATTGAACCTGCAAACATAGTTAATGATACTTCTAATCCAACTATAAAACCTATACCTAGTAAAAGTGGATTTACTTCAGTAGAAAACTTCCACTTATAAAATTTACTTCCTACATAAGTAATGCTGTTATTAATAATATTTAAAAATGATCCTGTTAATACATTTATAATACCGCTTATTACAAATCCAATTCCCATGAACTTTATAGCATCGCCATCACCTTCTGAGGCAATAAGTGTTTCAGATATAGCCATAGATTCTGGATACATAAGTTTTCCATGCTCTTCTACTATTAGATATTTATAAACTAATGATAAACAACCCATTCCAAATAGAACTCCACCTACACCTACAATTAATCCTTCTAAAAATGTAATACTACTTCCTATTAAGATAATTGAAGGTAATACATAAATCATACCACTTGCTACAGATTCTCCACCACTTGCCATACCTTGTGTTATATTTTTTCCAAGAATACCTTTATTACGAGCAAAAGCTCCTATAAGCATTGAACCTATTATAGCTCCTGGTATCCCTGCCGCAACAGTTAATCCTGATTTCATTCCAGAATAAGCAGTTGATGCCGCAAATACAGCAGATAATAATATTCCTATTATTATTACTGATAAATTTGTTCCACGCTTTGATTTATCAGTTATGTATGGAACATAATCTTTACCATGAACGCCTCCATATGCTTCTTTAGATAATTTTTTCTTCATATGTACTCTCCTTCTTTTGTTTTATTAAAGCTATATATCTTTAGTATGTCCATTTTATAATTTAACATAATTCATATTATATTATTTATAAAATACTTATTTATTATGCCAAAGATATAAAAAAAAGAAAAGTCTTTTTATGTAATATAAAAGTATGAAAAAAATATTAATATTAAAATTTTATAGTATATATTCAAAACAGTATAATATTATTTTAAACTTTATATTTATAATTAATAGTTCTATTTTGAACAATAAAAAAATGAAAGAGCTTAGCAAAAAATTTAACTACATTGAAATTCTTACTTTACTCTTTTACTTTTTGATTTTTTCACTATTTTAAATTATCATTACCTATTAATGTAACTTTTCAGCTATCGGTGTTCTTGGATGTGCTTTAGAAATAATATCTGGATATCCAACATGAAGAATAGCTACAACCTTTTCGTCTTTCTTAACTCCAATTTCTTCTCTAAAATCCTGTGATTATAGATAAGTATCCCTCTTCCAAAACACTCCTAGACCTCTTTCCCAAGCTGCAAGTTGAAAGTTTTGTATTAATGCCCAATTAGCTGCATAATCTTCTTCTTTTAATACTTCATTACTATCTTCAGGCATTATTACAATAATGTGTGCTTGAACAGATGAAAAATAAGCCTTTACATCTTCAATACTTTTTCTAATAATAATGTCAATACTATTATCGTAAATAGTAGTATTCTCAGCACTTCCATTAACAGATGTAAACTTAGAAAAATTTTTCAAATTAGTTTCAGCTATAGCATTAGGTTCAATACCATATACCTTATTGCCTTTTTCAAGTAGTTGCTTAGTTAAAATGCCAGTATCAGAGCCTATATCAGCAATAATTTAAGCACAATTTATTATTTGTCAATATAAAACTATACATATAATCCAAAAGTTATAAATTCTTCTTCATTTATATTATTTAAAATCATTTCATAATAAAAGTGGATCATAAATGATCCACTCCCATTCTATTGCTAGACATTAAAATTTATCTTATTAATATTTTAAAATTTAGGATCTATTTCTGTCATTTGTATTCTTTTCAAATCCTTTTGTCTTAATCTTGTTTCTTCCATTATTTTATCCCAAGATTCTCCTGCTATTATCATTTCCTTTGCTTTTGCATAAACTTGATTTTTAGTTTCTCTATTCATGGTATTCCTCCAAGTCTAAATTAAGCTTTTAAGGCTTAATTTAATTTTATTTACATCTATATTATTTGAATAACTTAAATAATTATTACATTTAAAATCAAATTTATAATATTTGTAATATATTCATCTTATATTTGTTATTTTCATCTTAATAAATTTAAAAGGGTACTATTTCAGCACCCTTTTCCTTACACTCTAAATATATTACTAACTTTTTATACTAGTCCTATATCATTCCTAAAATACTTATCTTTAAATTCTACTTTTTCTATAGTCTTATACGCATCTTTTCTTGCTTTTTCTATTGTTTCTCCAACTCCAACTACTGAAAGAACTCTTCCCCCATTAGTTTTCAAAATTTCATTTTCAAGTTTTGCACCTGCTAAGAAAACTTTATCTTTTATATCATCATCTATAGTGATTTCATATCCCTTAGTGAAGCTTCCTGGATATCCCTTTGATGATAAAACTACATTTACACATGCTCCATTTTTCCATTTTACTTCTGTATTTTTCAAATCTTCTATTAATGAAGCTTCTATAAGTTCTAGTAAATCACTTTCCATTAAGTTAAGTACCGATTGTGTTTCTGGATCTCCCATTCTTACATTATATTCTAAAAGATATGATCCTTTTTTAGTTATCATAATACCAAAGAATATTATACCCTTATAATCAAATCCTTCTTCTCTTATTCCAACTAAAGTCCTATTCATTATATTTTCTTCAAAATCCTTTAAAACCTCTTCTGTTACATATGGATTAGGTGCTACAACTCCCATACCTCCAGTATTTGGACCCTTACCACCATCAAAAATTTGCTTATGATCCTTTGCAGATATAAATGGTATAATAGTTTTTCCATCTGTAATTGAAAGAATAGATGCCTCTACTCCTTCTAAAAACTCTTCTATAATTATTTTTTGCCCTGCTCCATTAAATATATCATCAACCATAAAAGATTTTACTGCAGCTATAGCTTCTTCTTTATCATTACAGATAGCAACTCCTTTTCCTGCAGCTAATCCATCAGCTTTAACTACAGTAGGATATGGACATTTTTCTAAATAATTTAAAGCTTTATTAACATCATAAAAAACTTCATACTCTGCGGTTTTAACTCCATACTTTTTCATAAAATCCTTAGAAAAACTCTTACTACCTTCAAGCATTGCAGCTTTTTTACTAGGTCCAAAAATCCTAAGTCCATTCATTTTAAACTTATCAACAATTCCCCTAGTTAAAGGATCTTCGGGCCCAACTACAGTTAAATCAATAAAATTCTCCAAAGCAAATTCTAAAAGCTGATCTATTTCAATTATATTTACATTCTCACACTTACTTTCCCTAGCAGTTCCCCCATTACCAGGAGCAACAAATATCTTTTCTACCTTCTCATTCTTAGAAAGCTTCCAAGCAATAGCATGCTCCCTACCACCAGAACCAATTAATAAAATTTTCATAATAAATTCCCCCTGCCAGTACTTTTTTACTTCTTTCCTAATGAAATTTACTTCTAATAACTATAAATCATTTATTTACTATATAGAAAAAAGAGAAACTATTGCGGAGGGCTATATCACAATGAGCTGTTTGTATTTCATTGTTGTTTGAGCGAATGCGAGTTAAGTGAGAATCTAAATCTCTGATTTATCCTTTCGAACTTACTACTACTACTTTTGAGTAGTAGTTTCATTAAAAATATCACAATTCTGCTGAAAACAACAATAGAAATACTCAGCGAAATTATGTAATAGCCTGAAGTAATAGTTTCTCTTTTTCTTAGTTAGCATTAATGTTTAAAGTGTCTAACTCCTGTAAATATCATAGATATTCCATGCTCATTACATGCATCAATAGATTCTTGATCTCTTATTGAGCCTCCAGGTTGTATTATTGCTTTAATACCATTTTTAGCACATTCATCTACTACATCTCTAAATGGGAAAAATGCATCTGACGCTAAAACAGTTGCCCCTTTGCCTCTTTGAAGTGCTTCTTCTGTAGCCCAGATTCTATTAACTTGTCCTCCACCTATTCCAATTGCTACACCATCTTTTATAGCAACAATTGCATTTGATTTAACATACTTAACTACCTTCATACCAAATAATAAATCTTTCATTTCTTCTTCAGTTGGTTCTTTTTCTGTTACTACTTTTAAGTCATCAATTAACTTTTTATCTTCTTCTTGAACTAATATTCCACCATCAACTGTAACCATATATTTTTTATCCTTTGGATTATTGTTACATTTAATTACTCTTAAGTTCTTTTTAGTTTTTAATATTTCTAAAGCATCTTCATCAAAATCTGGTGCTGCTACTACTTCTAAGAATATTTTAACCATTTCTTCGGCTGTAGCCTTATCTATTTTTCTATTTATTGCAACTATTCCACCAAATATTGACGTTGGATCTGCATCATGTGCTTTTTTATAAACTTCAAGAAGAGTTTCTCCAATAGCTACTCCACAAGGAGTATTATGTTTAAGTCCACAACAAGCTACTTCATCAAATTCAGAAACAACTTTCCAAGCTATGTCTAGGTCTTTTATATTATTATAAGATAGCTCTTTGCCGTTTAATATTTCAAAACTATTCATAGCTCCATCAAATTCTGTTGAACTATAGTATGCTGCACTTTGATGTGGATTTTCTCCATACCTTAAGCTTTGCTTCTTCTTATATGATATTGAAAGGTATTCTGGATATTCTTCATCTTCTAATAAGAAGTTAGATATTGCTGCATCATAAGCACTCATTAAATTAAATACTTTACCTGCAAGTTTTTTTCTTAACTTTACTGAAACATCTCCATTTTCAGATATTTCCTCCATAACTGCCTTATAGTCTTCTTTATCCGAAATCACTACTACATCTTTAAAATTCTTAGCTGCTGCTCTAAGCATTGTAGGTCCACCAATATCTATAAACTCTACCTTTTCATCAAAGCTTAAATTTTCTCTAACCTTTTGAAAAAATGGATATAAATTAACTATAACCATATCTATAGAATTAATATTTCTTTCTTTAATAGTTTTCATATGTTCTTCATTATCCCTTATAGCAAGTATTCCTGCATGAATAATTGGGTGAAGAGTTTTAACCCTCCCATCTAGCATCTCAGGAAAATTAGTAACTTCATTAACCTCAATAACACTAACTCCATTATCCTTAAGATGTTTATAAGTACCACCTGTAGATATTATTTCAACACCTTTACTTTCTAAAAAATTAGAGAATTCTAAAATACCTTCTTTATCAAAAACACTAACTAAAGCTCTTTTTATCAACTAAAAAACCCCTTTCTTTTAATGGAAAGAATTAAAAAGTTAATAATGAAAAAATTATGGTTCAAATTCCTACGGAATTTCTTATTTAATTTCATAACTCAACTTTGTTAAGTTGTCTCCTTAACCTTTTCATTTTTTTCATTCCTTCATTATTTCATTTTATTCTCGTTTTTCCATTTATAATTTCAACTTTATTTTTACTAATCAAGTCAATTACTTTTGGTAATATCTCATGCTCTTTTTCTAATACTCTTTTTTGCAATGCTTCTTTTGTATCTTCAAAATAAACTGGTACCACTTCTTGAAGTATTATTGCTCCGCCATCTACCTCTTCATTTACAAAGTGAACTGTACATCCTGAATATCTTACTCCAGAATTTATGACTGCTTCATGAACCTTTAATCCATACATTCTTGGTCCACAAAAGCTTGGTATTAATGATGGATGTATATTTACTATCTTATCTTTAAACTCTTTAAGAATATTTCCTTGTAATATTGAAAGATATCCCGCAAGAACTATTAAATCAACTTTTCCTTTAGTTAACTCTAATATCCTATCACATGTAGTATCTTTATATTCTTTTTTAGATACTACATAAGTCTTTATTCCTTTTTCCTCCGCTCGTTTTAAAGCAAGTATCCCCTCTTTACTTCCTATAACCATTTCTATTTTACAATTTAAACTTCCAGCTTCTATTGAATCTATTATTGATTGAAGGTTTGTTCCTCCTCCTGATGCAAGTACTGCTATCTTAAACAAACACCTTCACCTCCAGATGTTACATAACCTATATCATAAGCTTTTTCTCCCATTTCAATTAAAGCTTTTGTAATAGGTTCAGCATCCGCTTCATTTACACATATTACAAACCCAATCCCCATATTGAAAGTATTGTACATATGATCCTTATCTACACCTTTTTCTATTATCTTTTCAAATATTAATGGTAATGGATAGCTATCTTTTTTTATTACTGCTGTAAAATTTTCTCCATTAAACATTCTTGGAATATTTTCTATAAATCCACCGCCTGTGATATGTGCCATTCCTTTTATTTCAAAGCTCTCAAGTAATTTCAAAATTGGCTTAACATAAATTTTTGTTGGAGTTATTAAAGTTTTCCAAGCTTCTTTTCCACCTAAATCTTCATTTAAATCTTCAAATAATTTTCTAACTAGTGAATAACCATTGGAATGTAAACCAGAAGATGCAATACCTATAAGCTTGTCTCCTTCTTTTATGTTCTTACCATTTATTATTTTATCTTTATCTACAATCCCTACAGCAAAACCCGCCATGTCATATTCACCCTCTCTATAAAAGCCTGGCATTTCAGCAGTTTCTCCTCCAACTAAAGCACAATCTCCTTGAATACATCCTTCTGATACACCTTTTACTAAATCTGCTGCAACCTCGGCTTCTAGCTTTCCACAAGCTATATAGTCTAAGAAGAATAATGGTTTTGCTCCATGACATAAAATATCATTAACACACATTGCAACACAATCTATTCCTACAGTATCATATTTTTTAGTTTTAAAGGCTATATCAAGTTTAGTTCCAACTCCATCTGTCCCAGAAACTAAAACTGGCTTTTTATATCCTTCTGGAAGCTCAACCATTCCTGCAAAGCTTCCAAGGCCATTTAGTACATAATCACTCATTGTTCTACTTGCATATTCTTTTATAAGCTTTACTGATCTATATCCTTCTTCTATATTAACTCCAGCTTCTTTATAAGTTATCATTTAACACACTACCTTTCAGCTTTTATTTTGCTCCTTCTATAGGTGTTGCTACTGGATATATTCCATTAAAGCAACCAACACAATATCCACAGTTTTCTTTAAAGCAACTATACATACCTTCCATACTTAAATATCCTAAACTATCGCATCCTATTGCTTCTCTTATTTCTTCAATTGATTTTTTGGCTCCTATAAGCTCACTTCTATATGGAGTATCTATTCCAAAGTAGCAAGGAAATTTAACTATTGGTGAAGCTACTAAAAAATGAACTTCCTTTGCTCCTGCCCTTCTTAGAGAATCAACTAAATGTTTTGATGTTGTCCCCCTAACTATTGAATCATCAATTAACACAACTTTTTTTCCACTTATATTTGATTTAAGTGGATTTAACTTTACTGCTACGGCTCTTTCTCTAATTTCTTGAGAAGGCGTTATAAAGGTTCTACCTACATATCTATTTTTCACGAAACCAGTATCATAAGGTATTCCTGAAGCTTTTGAATATCCTATAGCTGATGGAATCCCTGAATCTGGAACTGCAACTACAACATCTGCATCTATTTTATATTCTCTAAATAATTGCTCTCCCGCTCTAACTCTTGACTCATGAACATCTAATCCATCTATTGTTGAATCTGGTCTAGCAAAATAAATATATTCAAAAGCACATGTTTGACATTGTGTGTTTTCTGAATACTTATATGATTTAATTCCATTATCATCTATAATAATTATTTCACCTGGTTCTACATCTCTAATCAATTCTGCTCCTATTGCATCTAAAGCACAACTTTCTGATGATAATACATAGCCTTCCTCAGTCTTTCCAAGACATAAAGGTCTAATTCCATGTGGATCTCTAACTCCTATAAGTTTATCCTTTGTCAAAATTACCATTGCAAAAGACCCTCTTATTGCTTGGATGGAATCATAGATTGCCTTTTCTATCCCCTTTTTAGCTCCTCTTGCTATTAAATTTGCTATAACTTCTGAATCTATTGATGTATGAAAGACATGTCCGCCATCTTCTAAAAGTTCTCTAATTACATCAGCATTTACTAAAGTACCATTATGAGCCATTGCTATTGAACCAAGCTTAGTTTGACTAAGTAATGGTTGTGCATTTTCAATTCTAGTATCTCCACATGTAGAATATCTAACATGTCCTATTGCTGCAAAACCTTTAAGTCTGTTCAAATCCTCTTTAGAAAAAGCCTCTGTTATAAGCCCCATCCCCTTATGAATATCAACACCCTCGCCATTTGCTACAGCTATTCCAGCACTTTCTTGTCCTCTATGCTGAAGTGCATATAACCCATAATAAGTCATTGATGCAACATCCATAGGCTTATTTACATAAACACCAAAAACACCACATTCATCCTTAAATTTATCATTATCCGGATCCAAAATTAAATTTGAGTTCAAAAAAACACCCCCACTAAAAGTTAGAAAGTAAAAAAGTGAAAAGTGGAAAAGTTATAGATATAATTCAGACAAGCTGAATTGTTTAATTTTAACTTCTAAAAAACTCTGTAAGAGTTTTACCCTAAACTCTTTCACTCTTAATTTTTAACTCCTTCACTATTTCTGTATTCTGTTTAATATTTCTACATAAGCGTCTTTTACATTTCCAAGGTCTCTTCTAAATCTATCCTTGTCTAATTTTTCTCCTGTTGTTGCATCCCAAAATCTGCATGTATCTGGTGAAATTTCATCTGCTAATAGAATTTCCCCATTGTATCTTCCAAATTCTAATTTAAAATCTATTAATCTTATATTTTGCTTTATGAAGAATTCTTTTAGTAAGTCATTAATTTTAGCAGTCATTTCATAAATCTTGTTTAGTTCTTCAAATGTAGTAGCTCCTATCCCAACCGCGTGATAGTCGTTTATTAATGGATCTCCTAGTGAATCATCTTTATATGACAATTCAAATACTGTAGTTTTAAGTTCAAATCCCTCTTCTAAGCCCAATCTTTTGGCCATTGATCCAGCTGCTACATTTCTAACTATTACTTCTAAAGGTACTATTTCTACCTTCTTACAAAGTTGTTCTCTTTCACTTAACTTTTCTATAAAGTGTGTCTTTATTCCATTTTCATTTAGCATTTCAAAAATCATTGAAGTAATTGCATTATTTAAAACACCTTTTTCTTCAATTTGACCTTTCTTTTCACCATTAAATGCTGTTGCATCATCTTTATAATAAACGATAACTTCGTCTGCCTTTTCTGTAGCATATATTTTTTTTGCTTTTCCTTCATACATCATTTCTAATTTTTTCATTATAACTCTACCCCTTCTCCATTTTCTTCTATAAACTTACTTTTCATATCTAATCTAAATTTATTTAATTTTTCTCTTAATGAACTATCCTTTATAGCAAGCATTTGTACTGCAAGCATTCCTGCATTATAACTGTTATTAATTCCAACTGTTGCAACTGGAATTGATTTTGGCATTTGTACTATTGAAAATAAAGCATCTAACCCCTCCACTGCCCCTTTTATTGGAACTCCTATTACAGGCATAGTAGTTTGAGAAGCTATAACACCAGGCAAGTGAGCTGCAAGTCCAGCCCCTGCAATAACAACTTCACATCCATTTTCCTCAGCTTTCTTTAAAGTCTCCGTCAACTTTTCTGGAACCCTATGAGCTGATAATACATAAGCCTTAAACTCTACTCCAAACTCTCTTAAACAATTAGCAGCTCCCTTCATAACATCAGTATCAGATTTACTTCCAAAAAATATAGCTACCTTCATATAAAAACCCCCCCGTTTTATTAATTGATAATTGACAATTATTGAAAAAATTCAGTAGACTGAATTTTTTAATTTATATATTTAAAGTACCGATATATCAATAATCCAATATTTTAAAATTCATTTCTGATCAAATAGTTTTCATATTATATACTTAAAATCAATAACTCAGTTTGTCTGAGTTATCTCCTAAATTATCCATTGTGCATTATTCATTTTCCATTACTTAAAGTACTTTACTCCTGCTTTGAATATCTTTTGATCAAAGTTTCCTGGTACATTTTTATATAGGTTTTCTCCTATTCTTTCTGAATGCCCCATTTTACCAAGTATTCTTCCATCTGGACTCGTTATTCCTTCTATACCTAACATTGAACCATTTGGATTAAAAGGCATATCAATAGATATTTCACCATTTAAATCAACATATTGTGTTGCAATTTGTCCATTTTCTCTTAATTTTTCTATTAAATCTCTTGGAGCAACAAACCTTCCTTCTCCGTGAGAAATTGCAATTGAATGTATATCTCCTAGGTTTACTTCGTTAAACCATGGTGATTTGTTTGATGTTATTTTAGTTCTAACTATTGAACTCATATGTCTATTGATTTCATTGTAAGTTAATGTTGCCATATCTTCTTCTATATTTACAATTTCACCATAAGGTACTAATCCTAGTTTTATCAGTGCTTGGAAGCCATTACATATACCAAGTATTAATCCATCTCTATTTTTTAATAGATCCATTACAGCATCTTTGATTCTTTCATTTCTAAATACTGTTGCTATAAATTTACCTGATCCATCTGGTTCATCTCCAGCTGAAAACCCACCTGGTAACATAATTATTTGGCTTTCTCTTATGCTTTTTTCCATTTTTAAAATTGATTCATTCAAAAGTTCTTTATTCATATTATTTAAAACTAACTCTGAAACTTCTGCACCTTCATCCTTAAAGGCTCTTGCACAATCATATTCACAGTTTGTTCCTGGGAAAACCGGAATAAATACTTTTGGTTTTACAACTTTTATTAAAGGTGTCTTTACTTCTTTAGATTCATATAATACTGTTTCAATTTTTTCTTTTTTATCTTCTGTTTTTACCTTAAATACATTTGATAACTTTTCTTCTAGTATCTTTTCTAAAACTTCTATATCAAAATTAATGTCATACTCCTTTGAAACTATAGCCCTATTTTCTGTTGTATTGCCTATTACTTTATAAGCGCAACCATTAAATTCTTTTTCTATTTCAACATCATTATTAACTTCTAAAACTAAGCTTCCATAATTAAGTTCAAATAACGCTTCTTTACTTAATCCTTCAAACTCTACCCCAATTCTATTTCCTAAACTCATTTTAGTTAAAGCTTCTGCTACTCCACCAAATTTTAATGATGAAGCAGAAATAACTTTTTTATCTAAAATAAGTTCATGTAACTTTTCTAAGTTCTTCTTATATCCATCTACTTTTAATGTCATATCTTCATTTTTTTCAGCTATTAAAAGTACTATCTTAGAATTATTATTTTTAAATTCTGGAGATATAATATCTTTAGCTTTAGCAACATCCACTGCAAATGCCACTAATGATGGAGGTACATCTAAATCCCCAAAAGTACCTGACATTGAATCCTTTCCACCAATAGCTGGTATTCCTAAATCCATTTGTGCTTGATATGCTCCAAGTAATGCTGAAAAAGGTTTTCCCCATTTATTTTTATCTTTTCCTAATCTCTCAAAATACTCTTGCAATGTAAGTCTTGCTTTCTTATAATCTCCACCCATAGCTGAAAGTTTTGTTACTGCTTCTATCACTGAATAATATGCCATATGGTATGGACTCCACATCCCCATGTCTGGATTAAATCCATATGTCATTAATGTTGCATCTTTACTTTCTCCATTTAGAACTGGTATCTTAGCTGCCATACCTTCTGCTGGTGTTGTTTGATATTTTCCACCAAAAGGCATAAGCACAGTTCCTGCACCTATAGTTGCATCGAATCTTTCAACTAAGCCCTTTTGCATTGATACATTTAATTTTCTTAATATATTAATCCACGCTTCTTTTACATCCACATCTTTTATGTTAAATGGATATTTCTTTGGCGATTTCACTTCTACTTCAGTTGTTTGTCTTGCCCCATTTGTATCTAAGAATTCCCTTTTTAAATCTACAATGTTTTTTCCTCTCCATATCATTCTAAGTCTTTCATTATCAGTTACTTCAGCTACCTTAACAGCCTCTAAATTTTCTTCAGCGCATAAATTTATAAATTTTTTCTCATCTTCTTTATTAACTACAACGGCCATTCTTTCCTGTGATTCTGAAATAGCAATTTCCGTTCCATCTAAACCCTCATACTTTTTAGGAACTTTATCTAAATCTATATCTAAACCTCTTGTTAATTCTCCAATTGCAACTGAAACTCCACCTGCTCCAAAATCATTACATCTTTTTATCATCTTTGAAACTTCTGAGCTTCTAAATAATCTTTGAATCTTTCTTTCTGTAGGAGGATTTCCTTTTTGAACTTCTGCTCCACACTCATTAATTGAATCTTCTGTATGTTCTTTAGAGGATCCTGTTGCTCCACCTAGTCCATCTCTTCCAGTTCTTCCACCTAAAAGAATTACAACATCTCCCGCCTTTGGTTCTTCTCTAACTACATTTTCTTTTGGTGCAGCTGCTATAACAGCTCCAACTTCCATTCTTTTAGCAACATAATTAGGATGATATATTTCTGAAACTTGTCCCGTAGCAAGACCTATTTGGTTTCCATATGAGCTATATCCATGTGCTGCTCCTAAAGTTATAGTTCTTTGAGGAAGTTTTCCTTTTAATGTTTCTTCTATATTAACAGTTGGATCTGCAGCTCCTGTAACCCTCATTGCTTGATATACATAAGTTCTTCCTGATAATGGATCCCTAATTGCTCCACCAAGACATGTAGCTGCTCCTCCAAAAGGTTCTATTTCAGTTGGATGGTTATGTGTTTCATTTTTAAACATTACTAGATATTCTTCTATTCCATTATTAGTTTCTATATTCACATTTATTGAACAAGCATTTATTTCATCAGATACATCTAAATCTTCTAATAGACCTTTCTTTCTCATTTCCTTCATTGTTATAACTGCAATATCCATTAATGTTTCATCTCTAGCAGTCTCACCATAAACAAAATTTCTTGACTTTAAATATGCTTCATAAGATTTAATTATTGGTTTTGTATAAAGTCCTTCTTCAATAACAACATTTTCAATAGCTGTTGAAAATGTTGTATGTCTGCAATGATCTGACCAATATGTATCTATAACTTTTATCTCTGTAATGCTTGGATCTCTATTTTCTTCTTTAAAATAATCTCTTATAAGTTTTATATCATCTAGGCTCATAGCAAGTCCCATATTACTATGTAAAGCCTCTATTTCTTTATCATTTTTATCAGTAAATCCACTTAATACTTTCACATCTTTTGGCTCTGGAAGTTTTGATGATAATTCTAAGTTATCTATATTTACTTCCCTGGAATCAACTGGATTTATATAATAATTTTTAATTTTTTCTACCTCAATATTTGATAATGCACCTTTTAATACCACTATTTTTGTCCATTTAACTTCTATTTTTTCCCCTGAAGTCAATAATTGATAGCACTCTGAAGCCGAATCCGCTCTTTGATCATATTGACCTGGTAGATATTCAACGCCAAAGGCTAATTCATTATTTTTCACTTCAAAATTATTTTCGTAAACATTATCTACAGTTCTTTCCGAAAATATTGTATAAAGAGCTTTTTTATAATCCTCTTCTTTCATTTCTCCTAGAGTATATTTATTTACAACTCTAACTTCTTCTAGAGAAGTAATTCCTAAATTATTTTTAAAATCTTCAAGCAAACTTTTTCCTTCAATATTAAAGTCATTTTTTTTCTCTACAAATATACACCTAACACTCAACCTTCATACCTCCCAAGCTAACTAATCCCAAATTATATATACGAATATTAATTTAATATCATAAAAAATATTTCGCTTTTATATTAGAAGACTACCACTTCGTCACAATAATGTCAACTTTAATCGTTATATTTAAATTATAATTCGTAATATAACGAATTATAACACATACTTTTCTTTTTATATTTCGCATATATTTGTAGATTAACTTATATCCATTTTTCTCTAATTTATCTATTATTTATTTCTAATTATTTTTTAATATTTGTTATTTAAATATCATTTTTACACAAACTAATATGGATATAATTTAAGGTGGTGTTAATATGAAGCACAATGCAAAAGAAAATTTAATGATAGCTTTAGATGAGCTTTCCTCATGTCAAAATCATCTAAACACTGCTTATTTACATGCAGAAGAAAATCATAATAGAAATGAAATTCATACTGCCCTTGAAGCTATAGGTAGTGCTGTAGATTCTGCACAAACTGCTTTAAAAAATTATAAAGATTAGGAGGAGGTATTTATAACATGGGACATAAGGCAAATGCAAAAGATGAATTAAAATGTGCTCTTTCTGATGTTACGCATGCTCAGCAATTATTGCATGATGCTATTAAATCTGTGGAACAAGATGATAATAAGCAACTTATCCAAGATACTTTAGCAAATGTTAATGAAGCATTACATGCAACAAGAACTTCAACTTATGGATTTAAAGATTAGCAAAATAAAAAGACTGTAGGAAAATCCTACAGTCTTCAGTTAACTATCTTCTGTTGTTTTGAGCTTTTCTTGCTCTTCTGCAATCGATGCATCTTACTGGTTCGTTATCGAATCCTTTTTCTTTGTAGAATTCTTGTTCTCCTACTGTGAATACGAATTCTTTACCGCAATCTTTACAAATTATTTTCTTATCTTCCATTTTAAATCCTCCATTCTAAAGACCAATATAATCAACAAATCTCTACAATGGAGAAAGCTAATTTCTATTCAATCTTTAAACAAATATTTCTAAGTCTTATGACCTACTATTGTATTTTATCATATTTTTATTTTCTTTGCTAGTAGTTTTTAATATATTAATTAATAATTTAATATTTATATGTTAATATATATTAACATTTGTCAACATAATATGTCTATTTTATATAGTTTAAAAATCAAAACAAAAATAAAAGCTATAGGAAACCTATAGCTTAAATTAGTCATAACTATCTTCTGTTGTTTTGAGCTTTTCTTGCTCTTCTACAATCAGCACATCTTACTGGTTCGTTGTCAAATCCTTTTTCTTTGTAGAATTCTTGTTCTCCTACTGTGAATACGAATTCTGAACCACAATCTTTACATACTAATTTCTTATCTTCCATTTTAAATCCTCCATTCTAAAGACTATTCAAGTAACTACTAATCTCTATAACGGAGAATATCATTATCTTTCAAAATCTTTAAACAAAATATTATTAGTCTTATCGACTACTCATTAATAATAACATACTTAAATATAAAAAGCTACTACTTTTTTATTTATTTTACAAAAAAATACCGGTAGCTTTAACTACCGGCAAAGAAACCTACGTAACCCTATCGGGTCATTTTTTATTCTTATCATATTTATATATTTATATTCTTTGTTTTATAAGAATTTTATTTTACATATAAATATCTTTTATTTTCGATATATACTATTTTTTACTATAACCCTTGTCTGTCACATAATCTTTCTAATAGTTCTTTTGGAGTTTTGTCTCTAGAATTTATATAAAACTCTACTTCTTCTATTCTACTTTCCATTTTTTTAATAAATTCATCTGTTTCTTTGCTATTATTTTCTTCATTATCAAATCTAGTATCTTCTAAGCTTAACTTAATTATATCTATGGCTTCAATTAATTCTTCTCTATAATCTTCATCTGTTTGATTATCTTTTATGGCGTCTGTACTATCATAATTTAATTCAATTGATGTTCTTCCACTATCATCTTTTATCTTATATACATAAAAGTTATAATCATTTGGCTTTCCCATCAAATAGTATCTAAGGTTTCCATTACTTCTAAAGTTCTCCATAGAATTAGAATGTTGACAAAAATATATAGTTTGATTTTTATCTATTAAATCAGTAATTGCTTGTGAATGAAACGTAATATTATTAGGTCTAGAATACTGAACTATGTCTCCTGGTAATAAACTTAGATAAATTTCATTCCAATTTACTAATGCATCTATTATTTTATATTCTTTATATGAATGAGCTCTTTTATATTCTTTTCCAAAATGTAAATGAAATGGCTGTGCTGCTGTCCATGTTGAACTTCTATTAGGTAAATTAGGCGAATAGTAAAACCACGATTTTATACTTGTTGCAGTTGATTTAGATCCAATAAATTCTATTCCTCCAGCTCTTAAAACTTGAGATACAAAATTAGTGCAATCTCCCCCTTCATTAACATAATTATAATACTTACTATTTGATGATGTTGCCCATTTTATTGCATATTCTCGTGCTAGCTCTCTATTATAATGATTATTTTTAATTTCATTTGATAATGACTTTACATGTATGCTAAAACTAAAAACACTTAAAAATGAAATAACACCTAAAAATAAACCTAGTTTTCTTTTGATTATTTTCTTCATATTTATTTCTCCATACTAATTTAAACTTCATTATATAGTCTTAGAAATAAATTAAATTTTATTACAAAATTATTATTTAATAAAAGTGAAAAGAGTTGAGGATTTTTTCCTCAACTCTTTTCACTTTTTCATTTTTTATTTTTCATTACTTTACTTAACAAGATACTAATTATTCTTTGCTTCCTTTAAGCATTTCACCTATAGCTGCAATGCTTCCAAGTGAAGATAAAGTTTCATTTGGTAATATAAGCTTATTAGCTGGATTATTAGCCATTTCTTTAAGAGCTTCAACTTGTTTTAAAGCTATAACTGTTTCGTTAGTACCTGATTCTATAATTGCTTGGTTTACCTTTCTTATAGCTTCTGCTTCTGCTATAGCTATTTCTTCTATAGCCTTAGCTTTACCTTCTGCTTCAAGTAATTGAGATTCTTTTAGACCTTCAGCTCTTCTGATATTTGCTTCTTTTTCAGCTTCTGCTGCAAGTATCTTACCTCTCTTTTCCCCTTCTGCTTTTTCTATTTGAGATTGTCTTTGACCTTCTGCTTCAAGAATCATAGCTCTCTTATTTCTTTCCGCTTTCATTTGCTTTTCCATAGCTTCTTGAATTTCTGTTGGAGGGATTATATTTTTAATTTCAACAGAAAGTATTTTTATACCATATGCATCTGTAACTTCATCTATAATACTTAAAAGATCTTGGTTAATCTTATCTCTTCCTGATAATATTTCATCTAAACTCATATTACCTAAAATATTTCTCATATTAGTTGTTGCTGAATATACTATACCTGATCTATAATCTTCAATGTTATAAACAGCATCTTTAGCATTTAATAGTTTATAGAATATAACGTTATCTACAGATATTTTAACATTATCTTTCGTAATAACTGATTGTGGTGGTACATCTAAAATTTGTTGTTTTGTTGAAACTTTTTTTCTAACAAAATCTGCAAAAGGAATTAAGAAGTGCCATCCTGGTTCTAAAGTTTTGTGGTATTGACCAAACCTTTCTACAACATATAAGTATCCTGTGTTTACGATTTTAATTGATGATAAGATTACTATTAATACAAAAAGTACTACTACCCCTGTAATTATTAATCCTATTAAATTATCCATCTAAACTTCCTCCTCTTTTTTAATTATTAATTTAATACCTTCTATACCTGTGATTTTAAAACTTTCGTCTTTCTTTATCACTTGTCCTAAATTTTGTACAGTCCAGTATATCCCGTCCACTTTTATTTTCGCCCTATCTACAATGTCTTCTTCTGCTTTCATAACTCTTCCTATATAATTTTCTTCCATTAAAGGTGTTCGTTTAACACCTTCTTTAAACTTACGTTTAGCCCATGGATAACCTACTGAAACAGTTATTAGATTTACTACTAAGAAAAGTACTACTTGAACTCCAAATGTTACACCTAGTAAATCAGCTATCATTGCAACAAATGCTCCTACAGCAAACCATGCAAATAAGAAATTACTTGTTACCATATCTATAGCAATTACCACTGCTGCAACTATAATCCAAAAAATTACCGCACTCATTATTTCCCCCTCCTTTATTCTTTAAGAATATTATATCATTTTTTAGTAAAAATTTGAATTCGATTAACTTATGAAATTATTATAATATACTTTTTACTATATTACAATATCTTTTTTATCTTTTTATATAGTATTTTATAACCTTTAATTACTTTTTAGTACATCTTTCTTCTATTATCATTGATTTTCTAGAGTTTTCCTTTTATTATTTAAATATATATTTTAATTAGCAAGTTATATAATTAACCTTAATAATATATTAAATGGTTAATATACTTATTTAAATAAACATTAATTTTATATCTTATGCAACTTTTGCTATAAGTTCTAAAATATTAACTTAATTCATGATAAATTCTTATAGCTTGGTTGTAATTTGGTTGAATATTAAACTTTTATTATAAATTACAGTTATTTATAATATTATCATTTTAAAAGTTACTAATTACTTTTATTATTAACTTTTATTTATTAAAAAATTATTTAGTTTAAATCTAATTATCACTGTGAATTTTAAATAAAAAAAGAGTTACACTATTTATATATTAGTAGTATTTAATTTAATATGGATTGGAGAGATTTTATGGATTTTATAAAAGTTGCAGCTGCATGTCCTATGACTCGTGTAGCCGACATAGACTATAATTTAGAAAATATACTTATTTGTTTAGATGAAGCATATAAAAACGGAGCTAAATCAATAGTTTTTCCTGAATTAGCAATTACCTCATATACTTGTAGTGATTTATTTATGCAATATAGCTTATTAGAAAAAGCTAACTTGGCGATAGAAAAATTAATTAAAAAGAGTGCTGGTCTAGATATGCTAATTGCTATAGGTGCTCCTTTAAGCTTTAAAAATGTATTATTTAATTGTGCTTACATAATTTTTGATGGAAAACTTCTTGGAATAGTTCCAAAATCATATATTCCAAACTATAGTGAATTCTACGAAAAACGCTGGTTTAGTGAAGGTCTTGGAATAATAGATGAAAAAGTAGATTTTGCTTTTCAAAAGGATGTTCCATTTGGAACTAATTTAATTTTCACCTCTGGAAGATATAGTTTTGGATTTGAAATTTGTGAAGACCTTTGGGTTACAATTCCTCCAAGTTCGTATCTTTCACTTCTTGGTGCAAATATAATAGGAAATCTTTCAGCTTCTAATGAACTTGTAAGTAAAAAAGATTATAGGGAAGCTCTTATATCTAATCAAAGTGCTAGATGTATGTCTGCTTATATTTATTCTTCTGCTGGAGTTCACGAATCCACAACAGATCTTTTATTTAGTGGACATATGTTAATTGCCGAAAATGGTACTATGCTTAAAGAAAATGAAAGATTCCAAAGAAATAATGAAGTTATCTATTCTTGTATAGATGTATTTAGATTAAATAGTGAAAGGCTTAAAAATATAAGCTTTAGAGATGCTTCAAGAATAGTTCCATTCGAAGCTGAAGTAATAAACTTTAATTATATGAATACTACAATAAATAACTTCGATAGATTTATAGATAAGCATCCTTTCGTTCCTTCTAATGCTAAATTGCGTGAAGAAAGATGTAAGGAAATATTTAATATTCAAGCTGCTGCTTTAGCTAAAAGAATGGAGCATACTAACTTAAAGAAAGCTGTTATAGGTATTTCAGGAGGACTTGATTCTACTTTAGCTTTACTTGTGGTAGTAAAGACCTTTGAATTACTAGGCTTAGATAATAAAAATATTGTTACTATAACAATGCCTGGTTTTGGAACTACTGATAGAACTTATAATAATGCTTTAACATTATGTAAGGAATTAGGTTGTGATTTAAGAGAAATTAATATAGTAAAAGCTGCTCTTCAACACTTTGAAGATATTGGTCATGATAAAGACATTCATGATGTTACATATGAAAATGTTCAAGCTAGAGAAAGAACTCAAATTCTTATGGATTTAGCTAATAAAGAAGGTGGATTACTAATTGGAACAGGAGATCTTTCTGAATTAGCTCTTGGATGGTGTACTTATAATGGAGATCATATGAGTATGTATTCTGTTAATCCATCAATACCCAAAACTCTAGTTAGATACTTAGTTAGATATGTAGCAGAAAAAGAATCTTCTACTGAAGTTTCAGATACACTTTTAGATATATTAGATACTCCAGTTAGTCCTGAACTTTTACCTAAGAGTGATAAAGGTGAAATTACACAAAAAACTGAGGATATAGTTGGTCCTTATGAACTGCATGACTTCTTCTTATATCACTTTATTAAAAATGGTTCTTCAAAAGAAAGAATAAAGCTTCTTGCAGAACAAGCATTTAAAGATGATTATAGCAAAGAAGAAATTGCTAAATGGCTTGATAAATTTATTTATAGATTCTTTACGCAACAATTTAAGAGAAGTGCTTTACCAGATGGACCTAAAGTTGGAAGTATATCATTGAGTCCACGTGGTGATTGGAGAATGCCTTCGGATGCATCTTTTAACTCATTTAAATAAAAGAAAGATATTGTATTTCAAGTAGTTAGTATCATTCACTGGGAGTTTTCATAATTCTACTTATTCAAAATACCTAAATTACCATAACTCGCATGCGCTCAAACAATGGTAATTCTTAACGGTATTTTGAAACATAGAATTATAAAACTCCAGCAGTTCATGATAATACTACTTTCCATACAATATCTTTCTTCTTTATATAAAACTAGCTGCACTTCATATAGTTTTTAAAATATGTGCTTATTTAAATTTTCTAAATTTCCATAACTCGCATGCGCTCAAACAATGGAAATTCTTAACGAAAATTTAAAACGATCAATTATAAAACTCTAATACCTCGTAATAATGCAGATCTCCTCATAATGTGATTTTTTATAAACGTAAATTCAGTTAATTAGCAAGCAGATTACAATTAATCGGGTTCGCTCAAACAATAGTAATTCTTAATGGTATTAATAAACTTAAATTATCTTTAGAGAAAAAAGTACCGTGTCTATATAGAATCTTAAAATTCTAAACTCTTATACTTTTCGATTCATAAAAAATATATGTTTTTTTTACAATTCTATATCTCTACTAATATATTTATAAATTTAATCAACTTACTATCTTTGATTTTTTGTTTATAACTCTAAGTAATGTTAAAACAGCTCCAACTAAACAAATACAACCTATTCCAACAAATACAAATCTCATACCATATATAAAAGCATCTGCTCTTCCTTCTAAATATCCTGTAACCTTATATCCAATTTTGCTACTCATTCTACTATATAAAAGACTTGTAGAAAGAGCTATTCCAGTTGTTGTACCTAAATTTCTTACTAATCCATTTATACTTCCTGCAATTCCAAGCTTAGTTTTGTCTACTGTTGACATTATCAATGAATTATTTGGTGATTGGAATATTCCACTTCCGAAAGATAATAATCCTACAAATATTGCAACAACTATAAGTGATGTATATTCTGTAAATATAGTTAAGCAAAATACACCTATGGTTAAAATACTTAATCCCATCGAAGATATTTTTTCACTTCCCATTTTATCTGAAAGATACCCACTTATAGGTGCAACAATAGCTAATATTATTGGCGAAACTGTCATCATAAATCCTGCTGCACTTGGACTAAGCTTTAATACATCTTGATAATAGAATGGTAATATTATGTTTATTGCACCTATAGCTACAAATGATGTAAATCCACAAAATATGCTTAGCGAAAATAGTTTATTTCTAAATATACTTATATCTAGCATAGGACTTAATATTTTTTGCTCTATCTTTATAAATATAAATAATAATACTAAAGAAAGTATAAATGCTCCTATAATTATAGGATTTGTATAACTCAAACTTTGACCAAAATTTATAGATGTAAATAATATTATTATTGAAAGCATAAATAAAATAGTTCCTTTTATATCAAATGGAACTTTTTCTTTAACCTTTTTAAAGTTTAATACTTTCACTACTTCTATATAAACTAAAATCCCTATAGGTATATTTATTAAAAATATGTATTCCCAAGGTGCTACTGACACTATAAGGCCACCTAAAGTTGGCCCTACCATAGTTCCTAAGGCTACTGCTGTTCCCGTCATCCCAAGAGCTCTTCCTCTTTCTGTAGTAGGAAATGTTTCTGTAATTATCCCTTGATTAGTTGCCATTGCTGCCGCTGCCCCTATTGCTTGAATTATTCTAGATATAATAAGCATTAGAAGGCTATTGGATAATCCACAAAGAAGTGAACCTAAAGTAAAAACTCCTATTCCAATCTTAAATACCTTACTTTTCCCAATTATATCTCCAAATCTACCAAACAAAAGAATAGTCGCGCATATAGTTATTAAATAACTTGTAACCACCCATTCAATTCCAGCCATTGTTGTCCCAAGATCTTTGGCCATTGTTGGTAGAGCTACATTTACTATACTACTATCAAGGGTAGTCATAAAAGTCATAGGCAATACAGTAAGTAGTATAGACCACTCTTTTTTCATCTTCATATCGTTCATCTCCAAATCTATCTATTTAATTTAATCCTTACATAATACTCCTCTTTTTTGAAAATGAAAATCTATAAAAAAAACGTAGGATTCAACCTACGTCAATATTTTGAAATTGTCTTTAAAATATTAATCTTTTCATAAAATTTCTAATTTAATATTATTTTATTATAATATACTCTGAAATCCTCTTCTTTTTTTAGAATTTCTTGTGCTTCTATGTAAGGTTTCATTATTACATCTTTACTTTCTTCTAAATAGAATTTAGCATATCCTCCTTCACCATACTTTTCTACTAAATGTGAATAAACTCTTCTATATGTCTCTTCTTCATTTAAATCACTATAATTCTTTCTTGAAAAGTTATAACATCTTTCTATCATATCGTATATATCTGTTGTTCTATCAGCATCAGAAATTATATATCCATATACACTTCGTGGTTCATGAGCATTTGATGCTCTATGGTCCTCACATGCTTCTCCCATTAATGTAAGCTCTTCTTTAGTAAACCAATTCTTTAGATTAATATCATTTATAAGCATATCTCTCGAATGTATTTGATGAGTTTTTCTATCTATACTCATTCCTAAATCGTGATATATTGCAATAGTTAATAGCATATTTTTATTTACCGGGAAATATTTTGACAATTTAATTGATGAATCTATTACTGTTGCTATATGTTTTATACCATGTCCCTTATCGAAAGTTTTATAATTCTCCAAAATACTCTCTATTAAGTATTTTAGTAAAGATTTATCTATTTTATTGTCTAATACATCATTGCTTTCTTTACTTATTCTCTCTTTTATTTCATTTAGATTTCTCATAAACACTTTAGTAATAAATTATATATAATTTATTACTACTTCCTCCTCACTAAATATATTTTTACTTCTATTAAAAACTAATCTCTTCAAATAATCACAAATCGCTATAATTATAACATAAAAAAGAGAAATCACAGAAAAACATTTACTAAAAAAGTTAATAGCTTATTTTTATAAAGGGCGTCGCGTAACGCGACGCCCTTTACACTTTCCTATTATTTTTTCAATGGTATCACGAAACATGATACCATTCTAATTTATTGATTTTAGTTACTTAAAAGTACTTTTTTGTAAAACTTTTGTCTATTATTTATATATGCATAAAACTAAATATTTTAATATTTTCATGAAATTTTCTCCATTTTAAATCGCTATTAAAAAGAAAAAGATAGAGCAATTCATTTCCTCTATCTTTCTAAAACTAAATATTATGCAATTTCTTCAATAGCTCTAATTTCTCTAAGTTTTTCTTCTACTAGCTCTATAAGCTTTTCTTTATCAGCTTCGTTATTTACTACATCCATATTGTCCATATCTATTATTAAAACTTCTGATGCTTTGTAACAATTTTCTACCCAAGCATCATAATCTTTCCATAGGAAATGGTAATACTCTTTTAAGCTATCATCAATTTCGAATTCTCTTCCTCTTAGTGATATTCTATTTAAAACTGTCTCGAAAGAACCTTTTAAATATACCATTACATCTGGAGCCTTCTTAGGAAGTTCTTTTAACTCTTCTAGCATGTTATGTAGAAGATCTTCGTATATTTTCATTTCTAAGTCGTTAATTCTGCCAAGTTCCATATTTTTCTTAGCAAAGTACCAATCTTCATAAATCGATCTATCTAAAACGTTATTATTATGTACTAATGCTTCTTTTATACTTTTAAATCTAGTGTTTAAGAAATAAAGTTGTAATAAAAATGGATATCTCTTCTTTTGGATTTCTTCTTCACTTTCACTATAAAACAAAGGTAAAATAGGGTTATCATCTACACTTTCATAAAATACATCCGATTTAAAGTGCTCCCCTAAAATTTCCGCTACAGAACTTTTTCCAAGACCTATCATCCCACCAACAACTATCAACATGCTTCACCTATCCTTTACTTTTTGTCTTTCTCTATATTACATAATTTAAAATTTACTTTCAAGTCTTGACTTTTATTTTTATACCATATATAGTATTTATTCTTTCTATAAACTACCTTATATAGTAGTTATACCATTCTTAAAATCTATATATTCATATTTATTTGAATTATCAGTGATTTCATCAATATATTGATAATCTAAAATAAAAAAAACTTGTAAACTAGGTCATTTATAACCTAATTCACAAGTTCTTTTGTATATATTTTATTTACATAAGCTCTAATACTTCTTTTTTTATAGCCACAAATTTATCACTAGTAACTATATCTTCATTTCTTTCTTTAGGTAAATTAACTTTTATTTCACCTTTTATTATTGCAGGTTTTTCTGATATTATATATATCCTGTTAGAAAGTAGTATTGCTTCCTCTATATCATGGGTTATTAATAATATAGTTGAATTAATTTCTTTAGTTAAATCTAAAAGCCATTTTTGCATCTTTCTTCTTGTTATTGAATCTAATGCTCCAAAGGGTTCATCTAAAAGCATTATATCATTAGATGTTAAATAAGTTTTCAAAAAGTTTGCTCTTTGCTTCATTCCACCAGATAATTGTGATGGGTATTTATATTCAAATCCATTAAGACCAAATTCATCTATATGCTTTTTTACTTCTTCCCTTGCATTCTTTTTACTATTCCCCTTAAATATAATTGGAATTCCTATATTATCTATAACTTTTTTCCAGGGAACCATCATATCCTTTTGATACATGTAGCTTAAGTCTCCATTTACTTCTACTTCTCCCCTATCGCTATTTATGAGATTAGTTAAAATATTAAATATTGTACTTTTACCACTACCTGATGGCCCTAGAATAGATACAAGTTCCCCTTCTTTAACTTCTATATTAATATCTCTTAATATTTCCATATCATCGAAGAATTTAGATATATTTTTTAACACAATTTTATTTTGATAAGAACTCATTTGTATAAGCCTCGCTTGCTTTCATTTCCTTATTTATTAATTTATTATCATATAAGAATTTTGTATAGTTATCCCAAACGCTATCTTTCATTTCTCCCCATACATTAGTATCTTCCTTATATTTATCTGCAAGATACTTTTGACTTTCTATTGCAAGCTCTTCACTAATCTCAGGTACTTTACTTACCAATAATTTAGCACTTTCTTCTGGATTTGCTATAGCTTCTTCATATCCCTTAGTAGTTGCTTCCATAAACTTCTTAGCTAAATCTTTTTTATTATTAACAGTATCTTCAGTTGCTGCAATAATTGGTGTGTAATAATCTAAAGCTGGATCTAAATCTCTAACTGGTATATAGTTTATATCAAAGCCTCTTAACTTAGCTTCAATATTAGTCCACGCTTCAAATGTCCACTCAAAATCCAAATTATTCTTAGTTGCTATAAAGAAATCTTCTGTCCCTGCATCTACAATTTTTAACTTACTAAAGTCAGCTCCATTTTTCTCCATAACAGCTTTTAATATAGCTTGTTCCGATGGACTTCCCCATCCACCATAAACTTTATTTTCAAAATCCTTAACTGTTTCAATGCCCTTTTCTTTTGGAGAAGCAAAGCCTGACGTATTATGTTGAATTATTGCTGCTATTGCTTTAACTGGAAGTGGACTATCTGATGTTCTTGCATATGTTAAATCTTCTTGATAGCTTACTGCAAAATCTCCCTTACCAGCAGCTAAAAGTTGAAGTGATGAACCTTCTGATGGTTGTATAATTTCAACATCTAATCCAAGATCTTTATAATATCCTTTTTCCTTTGCAACATATAATCCTGTATGATTAGTATTAGGTGTCCAATCTAAAATTACAGTTACCTTTTGTAATTCTTCTGAATTTTTTACTTCATCATTTTTACTACATCCAGTAAATAATGTAAGTGCTGTTACTGATGCTAATACTACTGATATAATTTTCTTTTTTAACATTATTCTTTCACCTCTAAATTCATTGTTCTTAATTTTATTTCTTCATACTTAGTTTTTTATTATTCCAAGGGGTAAATAACTTTTCCATTAAAGAAACTAAAAGGAATATCCCCATACTTATAACTACTATAATTACTATTGATGCAAACATCTTATCTAATGCATATGCACTTCTTGCTCTTGTCATATATACTCCAAGACCTTTATCTCCTCCAAGCCACTCTCCAATTACAGCTCCCATAATGCTATATGTTGCTGCAATTCTCATACCTGAAAAGAAATTTATCATTCCATAAGGTAACTTTAAATGTAAAAATACATTAAGTTTAGATGCTCCCATTAGCTTAAAATGATTTATTAAATCCTTATCTACACCTTCAAGCCCATCAACTATACTAATTACTATAGGGAAAAAGCATACTATAACTACAACTATTATTTTAGGTAATGCTCCAAAACCAAACCAGATTATAAATAATGGTGCAAGAGCAACTGTTGGTATAGTTTGAGAAATAACAAGCACTGGATATAAAGCTCTTTTTATTAATGGAACCATATCCATAATCACTGCTAATATAATTGATAATGCTATTGCAATTAAAAATCCTACCATTCCTTCATATAATGTTGCTAAAATATGTGGTATCATAGTTTTAAAATCTTTAATTAATACTTCTATAACATCCGTTGGAGCAGGTAAGATATACTTTTCTATTCCTCCAACATTCACTATAATTTCCCATATAATTAATAAAATTAAAATAAAGACTATAGGTGCTATTTTATTTCCTATACTTCTTAATCTTTTCATCCATCGTCACGCCTTCTTTTTTATAGTCTATTTTAACCATAGATACTACTCTTGATGCACCTTCTTCAGTACAAATTTCTTGAGCTCTCTTTACTATTTCTAATAATTCTTCAAGTTCACCCTCCATTGTTGTTTCCATAGCTCCTACTTCATACTTAACACCAGTAGATTCTATATACTCAATAACCTTGTCCACAACAGGATAAATTCTATCCTCCATTACTGTTGGTATAACTTGAAGACTTACATTACAAAGTGACATAACCTTTTCCTCCTTTTAATATATTTAAAAGTAAATAAATCCTATTTTGTCCATAGCGTAAAAAAATACAGTATCTCTGATTAGAAATACTGTTTTATAGTTCAATTTGTATATTTATATTCAATAACAAATAATCTCCCTACGTTGGCATTATCCAAATCAGGTTCATGGGTCAAAATAGTATCAATTTTATCTCAGGCAGTTCACCGCCCCCCCAGATTTCTATTTACTTTTTATAATTCCATTTTATGCATATTCACTCTAAATGTCAAGTCAATCAATAATCCTTATCAATTAAAGAAACTTATTATCAAATAAATTTAAGAAGTCTATTACTTATTGCATACTTATTCTAAGTATCTCTTTTATTTGCTCCATATAACACAATTATAAGTCCTAAAATTCCTACTATTATTTTTATAGTTGCCATTGAAATTAAAATAGAAAATAATATCACTGAAATTCCAATCATCATAATTTTTAAAGGTGATGTTTGATTTTGAACAACTTTATACACATATATACCTAATAAAATTAAAACTGCTATCATAATTAACATTGGTATACCAACAAACATAAGGTTCATCATTCAACTTCTCCCCTTTCCAAATTTAATGTATATCTCAACACAAGACTTTATTTTACTTTATTTATACATAGAAGCTATCACACAATTTAAAATTAATAAGCTTCGCGACATCTCCTATAATTAAATTATTCTAATTAATGATTTTTGAATAATTTTTCTCTATACTCTTCAGTAATTCATTAAGCTCTATCTTCTTATAATCTGAAACCTTTTTAGCTACATCTATTATAGCACTTGGATAGCCATACTCTCCATTTACCCATTCTAATGCTGTTGGCCCATCAGTTTCTATAAGTAATTTATCTAATGGTATTTTATCTAAAATTTCATTAGTTTTATCTGAATAACCTATATCTACACTTATTGTAAAATAACAACCAAGTTCAATATATTTTTCTAAAGTACTTATTTCTCCACTATACCAATGTATAATTGCCTTATTATAATTATACTTTTTAAGAATACTATAAATTTCCTCTTCTGCCCCTTTTGTATGAATACTTACAAACTTATTTCTTTTAATACTTTCGTTTAATATAAAATTAAAAATCCTTCTTTGTGCTTCATAAGTACTTGTATCTTCTACCCAGACATAATCTAAGCCTATTTCACCTATTATTTCACTTTCATTTATGTATGATATAAGATTTTCTAAGTTTCCTTTATATTCTGCTGCTTTCCACGGATGAATACCAAAGCATGGTTTAATAAATTCACTTTGTTTACTGTATTCTTTATTTTTCATATAGCTTTCTATATCCATACTATTAGCTAAGGTTAATATTTCATTTTTATTTATATCTTCAATTGCTTTTTCTATATTTTTTTCAAAAAAATCTAAATGTGTGTGTGCATCTATATACATATTTCCTCCATGAATTCTAATTGATTTGTTCAATTTCTAATAAATTTTTTGTCTTTAAAATCAACCCCTGTTTCATCAGTAATATATCGTTCTACTTTCATATGCAAATCATATTTTTCTCTAAGTCGAGTAATTTTTGCCATCATCGATGAAGCATGATGTACATCAAGAGATTGCTGATCTTTCCACCTATCAATTAAAAGTACAGTTTCCTCGTCATCCATAGAAAAAAAATATTCGTATTGTATATTTCCATTTTCGGCACGAATATCATTTACAACTCCACTTGAGATCATCTCTTCTGCAAATTTTTTAGCATTCCCATTTTTACCTGTATAATAAATGTTTACAGTAATCGCCATTTTGATTTACCTCCTCAAATTCTAATTTAAGTAGCACACTTAACTCTTTAAAATTTACATTCTATAGTAATAATTTCTTAATTATGTCCTTTTAATGTTACTGATATAATTTCTGGCCTATTAAATACTCTTACTGGAAATAAACTATTCCCTAACCCCCTACTAACAAACATTGTAATTTTATCACTACTATAACTTCCACTAGTATATTTAGGGAAAAATCCTTGATTTGGAGCTATAATTCCTCCTATAAATGGAATTCTAATTTGCCCTCCGTGAGCATGTCCTGAAAAAACTAAATTCATATTATTTTTAGTATATATATCAAATAACTCTGGTCTATGTGAAAGTAAAATCTTAAATCCTTCAATACTTGACCAATTACTTAAATATTCCTCAATATTACTTATATCAGTTCCTTCTATATAATTTGATGTAATAAAAGATGGGTCAGATACCCCCAAAAGATATATGGTACTATTTTCTCTTTTAAGCTCTAATTTAGTATCATCTATAATATTAACTCCTGCTTCAATTAAGCCACCCTTTATTTCTGGATATTTTCCTGACCATGCTTCATGATTTCCTGAAACATAATAAATTGGAGCAATTTCTATTGCACCATTAATAAATTCCATTGCTTTATCTAAGTTATATCTATGCCTATCTATTAAATCACCTGTAACTACAATGATATCTGGTGATAATTTTTCTATTTTTTCTAATATATTTGATTGCTCTTTCCCAAACATTTTATTGTGCAAATCAGAAATATGTACAATTGTAAAGTTATTAAAATTAGATGGCACATCATAGCTTGAGTAATTAAAACTAGAAATTTCAATACTATTATTTTGCCAAACGCCAAACACATATAATGCTATAATTAATAAACCTACTAATATCAACATCTTCATCCTTTTACATAAACCTCTCATTTCCCCACCATAATTATATACCGTTCCTTCATAATTAATAAGATTATTGTTTTTAAATAATCTTATATTTACTATCTCTTTTATAATCTCATTTTTACATCCTTTAATTTTTTATTTAAATTTAGTTGCAAAATCATAACTCCTATTCCACTGATTAAAACCATTAAATAAAAACTTATCCCTCTACTAAGCAGCATAGCAGAACTTATCAGATTAATTGGGAATAAAGTCTTAAAAAATATTAAAAAACCTTTTTCTCCTATTCCTACAGCCCCTGGCAATGGTAATGCTGCTCCTGTAATATATAAGGTAGACTGAATCAAAATAAATTGAATTAAAGGTACAGATGACATTCCAATAGATTTATATATCCAAAACGGGATGCTATGCAATGCTAAAATTTGAACCGTGGTAGTAAGAATAGTTTTTGTTATAAAAACTTTATCATTTTTAATATAGTCTGCACCCTTTTTATACTTTTCTATCTCTATTAAGGCTTTTTCATTAAATATTATAGATTTCTGATAGTTGATATGTTTTAAAACTTTAACACATAAATTCACGACTTTAAAAATAAGCTTTTTTGAAAAAATAGATATCAATATTAATACTAATAAAAACATATTTAACAAAAGCCCTAAAAATAGTAATATACTAAACTTTCCAAGAGTTCCTTTTAAAAATTCAAAATTTATTATTACTCCCATAACAGCCATTGCTACAGTAACAATTTGATATGTTGCAAGACATATCAGTAACGCAAGCATACCATTAGAAATATCTATCTTTTTTTTATGCATATAATAAAGCTGCATTGGCTGACCTCCAGTTGCTGAAGGTGTTATAGAACTGAAAAAAATTCCTGTCAATGAATACTGTACACATTGAAGTATCGTTGTCCTTTCTTTAAAGATATTTAAACTACGCTTTATATTTATAGCTTCACAAAGAACCATAAGAAACATAGCTGCTATTCCAGCAACTATATATAACAAATTTACACCTGACACTATTTCTATAATCTCTTTAAAGTCAGCATTGAAAAAAATAATTTTAAATGTTATTACAACAATTATTATAAATAATCCACCATTTTTCAGTAAATTTATTAGTTTTTTATATTTATTCATAAAGTTCCTCCAAAGTTCCAAAAGTAATTCCTTGTGATTTCCAAATTGGAAGAACTATCTTTAATGCTTCAACAGTTCTTTTAGGAGCATCATTTTTCCCCCGTCCATCATGAAGACAGATAATATCTCCTTTTTCTGTTTCACGAAGCAATCTATCTGCTATCGTTGTTGATTCTATATTTGCCTTCCAATCTCCTACAATTACATTCCAAAGAACAATCTTTAGATCTAATTTTTTTATTTCCTTTATAGCCGCCAAGCTAAAATGCCCCCACGGCGGCCTAAAAAACTTTGGTTTAATACCAAGTTCTTTTAATATATCCATACTTTTTGTGAAATCTTTTCTTATATTCCATGGTGACTGAAAAATTTCATTTTTATGTTGTAATGAATGTAGGCCTATTGCATGTCCTTCTTCTTTGATTGCCTTAATGATTTTAGGATTATTTTTAGCAAATTCTGCTACAACAAAGAATGTTGCTTGAACCTGGTAAGACTTTAAGACTTTAAGAACTTCTATAGTATATTTATTATCAACGCCGTCATCAAATGTCAAATATATATTTTCTATTTCTTTTTCTATTCTATTCTTTTTCTGTTTTCTATTCCATATTCTATAAAATAATGTAGGAATTATTCCATATACTATTAAATATAATATTATTACAATTATCCACATCTTTTTTCATATTCCTTTCGTAAACTTTCTTTAGTTTAGATTCAGAAACTTCATTCTTCAAAAGTTGCATATTATATTTCATTTCCCCTAAAAGCCTCTCATTACTTATTAAAGATATAATATCTTCAGATATGTTGGAGTTATCTTCCCAAGCAATTTTTCCTATAAGCATTCTTTCAATAAATTCAGCATTTCCAACCTCTTGAGATAAAAATGGTTTAATAATATATAAAGGTGTGGTAGTATAAATAGCTTCAAAAGTTGAAATTCCTCCAGGCTTAGTGATTAGTAAATCTGACCTTTCCATATATTTATATACTTGATCTGTATAACCAACTACATCTATTTTAGGGTAATCTTTTTTAATCTTTTTTAATAGTTTTTTATTTTTACCAGTTATAATTGTAATATGAACCCCTCTTGATTCATATAATTGATCTAATATATTATCAAGGTTTCTTATTAACCCAAGCCCTCCTCCCATTATTAGGATTTTCTTTTTATTATCAATAGATTGTACTTTCATTTCCTTTTTAAAATACTTCCTTACAGGTATTCCATTTATAATAATTTTCTCAGCATCAACTCCTTTTGATAAAAGGAGTTCCATTGTGCTTCTCGCTGCTACAAAATACATATTAGTTCCATTAGCAATCCATCCATCATGAACTGTAATATCAGTAATATATGTATATAGTTGAATATCATCTTCATACTCCTGCTTATAAGTTGAAATAAATCGAGAACATGCAGACCACGTAGATATTATTAAATCTGGATTATATTTTTCGATTAAAGAATTTATCTTATTTAAATTTCGTCTCTTTAAGCAAGTTTTTTCATGTTTCATAGCAAAACTATTTATAAAATTGTATACACATGAAAATCTACAGATAAAAAGCGTAAAAAATCTATAAACTAATTTATGCATAATAGGAAACAATACCTTTACAATATCTACAATCTCAATAATATCATCAGTATTAGATTCTAGTAATTCTTCCTTAATAGCCTCTGCAGCACAATAATGCCCCATTCCAAAATGGCTAGTTAAAATTAATATTTTCATGTAATTCTTTCCTTTCTTTTGTTTATGATGAATGTATAATAACGATAATTAAAACTTTACTTAAATAATAACACTCAATTATTAATTTCAACTTTATAAAGTCTTAAGATTTCCTAAAAATTCTCTTCTCTTAAAATTTGTGCATATCCTGATATATTAGTTAATGATGTCTTTAATTCATGATTAATCTTTCTAAATACATTTTTTTCTTGCTAATCTTTTAATTTCAGTTTTTCACTCATATTGTCTAATGTATTTATAGTTACCCTATTTCATCTTTTGATGTTTTATTTATCTTTTGTGAATAATTTCCTATAGATACTTGAGAAATCTTATCTTTTAAAATTATGATTGATTTTATAATACCAGCTGATTAAAGGTATATTGAAATAAATATTAATAAAAAACAATGTTAATGTACTAGTTTTAACATTGTTTTTTATATCCCTATTTCTTCCCTTGACAATTTACTCTTTCAACAATAAATTTCATAACTTTATTATTAAAATCCTCTTTTAACATCTTCTCTTTTTCTAAATTATTTATTATTATATAATCTTCTAAATTTTCATCTAATGCTTTATAAATATTATACATATCTTTTGATATATAATCTTTAAAATTTTTATCAAAAAACTTGTCCATTATTAAATTAAATAATAATATTGATAAAATGAAAATAACCCCTAAAACTATCCTAACTTTACACCTTATTGTTAATATCTTTCTCCTTTAGCATGTAACCTACTCCAAAAATAGTTTCTATATTAAAGTTGTCTTTTAATTTTTTACGCAATCTTGTTATATGTACATCAACAGTTCTTGTATCACCTAAAAAATCATATCCCCAAACTAAATCTAATAATTGATTTCTTGAATGAACCTTGTTTGTATTTTTACAAAGAAATGTTAATAATTCAAATTCCTTAGGCTTTAATTGAATCTCTTCATTATTTACATGAACACTTCTGCAAGCTTCATTAATTACTATATTATCTACAAGTATTTCCTCTTGTTCTTTAGAAGTAATCAACTTTTTCATTTCTTCTCTTCTTCTTATAGCAACTCTAACTCTTGTTATAACTTCTCTTATATCAAATGGTTTCGTTATATAATCATCTGCTCCAAGCTCTAATCCCAATATCTTATCCATTATGTCAACTCTTGCTATAAGCATAATTATCGGAATATTATAGTCTGAAATATTTCTACAAACACTAAATCCATCTATATCATTTAACATTATGTCTAGTAATATTAGGTCTGGATTAAAATTCTTTATTTCATCTTTTACCTCTAATCCATTTGGATTTACTTTTACCTTATATCCTTCCTTCATTAAAGCAAATCTCAGTATTTCACTTATATCTCTGTCATCTTCTATAATTAATATACTCTCTCTCATATTTATCTCCCAAGCCTATTATTTAATTTTTATTATAAACTATAGTTGTTAATAATATTTGCTAAATTATTTCCAAATTGTAACCATTAAAAAAATTGTTTGAAACTTCATCTTTAGTAAGTTCATATATTAGTAAAATCTATTTAATACACCACTTATATACTATTAAGCCTATAACTATTAACCAACCAATAATTATAGGTATTCCATATCTCCAATTTTTTGGTTTTCCACTTTTCCATAGATATTCTGATTTTTCTTCGCATTCCTTCATAATATCCTCTGGTATAAGCTTTATTGATAAGTATATAAGTAGAGGTAAAATTATTAAATCATCTAAATATCCTAAAATAGGAATAAAATCTGGTATTAAATCAATTGGTGATAAAGCATATCCTACAGTAATTCCAGCAGATATTTTTGCAACTATTGGAGTATCCTTATGCTTATAAGCTAAATAAACAGCCTTTATTTTTAATTTTATCTTTCTAGAAAACTCTCTTAATCTCATTTTTTCCTCACTCTTTATTAATACATATATTATACAATTAATTCCAAGTAGAATAAAGAAAAAAGACGATTTCTTCATAATGTAGAAATCATCTTTTAATATATTTTTATACGCTTATATTATTAAATCAAATTTAGCTTTAATATATTTTTATAATACTATATTAATAAAATTCGCTAGCTAAATATCATTTATATCTAAAGAAATATTTATATTCTTATTTTTAGGCTCTAATATTCTCATCTTAACTCCTGATGCACTCAATAGTCTTTTAGAAGCTTTAACGTTATCTGAATCAAAGTATTTATCTGAAAGGTATACAACTTCTTTTATTCCAGCTTGTATTATTGCTTTTGCACATTCATTACATGGAAATAAAGCAACATAAATTTTAGCTCCATAAAGATTAGTTCCTCTACTATTTAAAATAGCATTTAATTCAGCATGTACTACATATGGATATTTTGTTTCTAATACATGACCTTCCCTGTTCCATGGAAATTCATCATCTGAGCATCCCCTTGGAAGTCCATTATACCCTTGGCTTAAAATTTTATTATCATTATCAACTATACAAGCTCCAACTTGAGTGCTAGGATCCTTACTTCTCTTTCCAGCTAATATTGCAACACCCATAAAATATTCATCCCAAGATATGTAATCATTTCTTTTCATTTGAATCCCCCCTAAGATAACTAGAATTAAAAACAAAAGTTTACGTTGTTTTATTCTATTAAATTTAGAATTTAAATAATAAAAAACATATTTTATTTAAAAATCCTCTAATACTTTTCATTCATTTAAATTCTACATTTTTAATTACTTTATGATATATATTTTAATTATAACATTAATTTTGAAATATTCTATATTATTTAATAAATACAAATCATATAAGATTTAATATATTAAAGCAATTTATATCCTAAATCAACTTGCAAATATATGGATAATATTAATATTAATGTTATAATGAAATTATGCCATTTATTAGAACTATTATATAAATTGAAACCATATCCTAATACTAAATAAATTTTCAAAATGAAAAACTAATTTTTATAGATTATTATTAAAATTAGAAAATATAATTAAAAATAAAGTAAAAGGAGATTATTAATGAAAGCTAAAAATATTTTATTTTTTACTATCATAACATTATTATTAATTACCTTGGTATCATGTTCAAAAAACAGTAAAAAAAGTGAAAGCTCTATAAATAAAATAAAAGAAAAAAATCAACAAATAAAGTCTGATGTAAATTATGTTAATAATGAGGATAATATAACTGCTACAGATTCATCTTCTTCATCAAATAAGGAAAACATAAATGACAATACTCAAGAAGCTAATCCAAGAAATCCAGCAACTAAAATAGAAGGAAGAAGAAAAGAATTTATAGAAAAATTAGATAATATCCAAAAAGAACTTGATTCCTTACCTGAAAAGAAGGATTCAGATGCTGGAATAACAAATGCTATGAGAAGTTTTTATGGAATTTCTTATGATATGTATGACAAAGCATTAAATGAGATTTATGCTTTACTAAAAGAGCAGTTATCACCAGAAACAATGCAAAACTTGCAAAGTGAACAAATTAAATGGATAGAGAAAAAGGAAGCTACAGCAACTAATGAAGCTGAAAAATATAAAGGTGGATCATTTGAATTTGTTGCATATAATTCATCTTTATACGAAACAACTAAAAATAGATCTTATGAGTTAGTTAATAGCTATATGACAGATTAAATTCATAAATCAAGGAGATGTGGTAGCCAAATTCATTAATTAAAACTTTCTGAATTTGGCTACTACATCTCCTTATATATTAAAAATACATTATAGTCATTTTATTAATATTAAATTGTTTTATTTAAACTTTCTAAATCTTAAATATCGTTCCTCTAAAAGCGTCTCTTTAGATTTATTATTTAATATTTTAAATTCATTTATTAGTTCTTCTTTTATAGAATTTGCAACTAACTCTATATTCTTATGAGCTCCCCCTCTTGGTTCATTTATTATCTTTTCAATTATACCTCTTTCTAAAAGCTCATATGATGTTATCCCCATAATTTCTGCAACATCCTTTGATTTTGATGGATCTTTTAAAAGTATAGAAGCAAATCCTTCTGGAGATAGTATAGAATAAACAGAGTTTTCAAGCATCCAAACTCTATCTCCACAAGCTAATGCTAAAGCTCCACCACTTCCACCTTCACCTATTATTATTGAAATTATAGGCACTTTTATTTGTGCTATTTCTATTAAGTTTCTTGCTATTGCTTCTCCTTGCCCTCTTTCTTCTGCTCCAACACCACAATATGCCCCTGATGTATTTATAAAACAAACAATAGGTCTATTAAACTTTTCAGCTTGCTTCATCAATCTTAGAGCTTTTCTATACCCTTCTGGATGAGGAGAGCCGAAATTTCTTTCCATATTTTCTTTTAAATCTTTACCTTTTTGAATCCCTATTATAGTAATTGGATTACCATTTAAAAGTCCAATTCCTCCTACTATGGATTTATCATCTTTAAAACATCTATCTCCATGTAATTCAAAAAAATTAGTAAATATTTTATCTATATAATCAAGTGTAGTTGGTCTTTCCACCATTCTTGCTATCACTAATCTGTCATATGCTTTGATTTTTTTATTCACAACTACACCTCCTTTTTCCTATGAAATTTTAGAAGAGTTGAAAGAGCTTTTTTTAAATCTTCTCTTTTTATAATATTATCTATAAATCCATTATCCAATAAAAATTCTGCACTTTGGAAATTTTCAGGCAATTTTTCTTTTATAGTTCCTTCTATTACTCTTCTTCCTGCAAAGCCTATTAATACCTTAGGCTCCGATAGTATAATATCTCCAAGCATAGCAAAACTTGCTGTAACTCCACCTGTTGTTGGATCTGTTAAAACCGTTATATAAAGAAGTCCTTCTTCACTATGTTTTGCAAGTGCACTACTTATCTTAGCCATTTGCATTAAAGAAAATATTCCTTCTTGCATTCTCGCTCCTCCAGAAGCTGTAAAAATTATAATAGGTAATTTTCTTTTCGTAGCTTCCTCTATTGCTAAAGTTATTTTTTCTCCTACTACAGTTCCCATACTTCCCATTAGAAAGTTTGAATCCATAACTGCAATGATTGTTCTATTTCCACCAATTTCGCATTCCCCAGTTACTACTGCTTCAGAGTTACCACTCTTTTCTTCATTAACCTTCAATTTTTCTTCGTAGTTTGGAAAATCCATTGGATTTTTTGATTTCATATATTTATTAAATTCTCTAAAAGTATCTTTATCACAAATATATGATAATCTTTCATAACTACCTAATCTAAAATAATGATTACAGTTTGAACATATATTAAGATTTTCTTCTAAGGACTTTTTATATAAAATTTTTCCACATTTACTGCATTTTATCCAAGTTCCATCAGGAACTATAGGTATATCTTTTTCATCTTCTTGTGGAGTTATGTTAATAACTCCGTATTGTCTCTTTTTAAAAATCCCCATAATTTTCACCAACTATAAATTATATTCTTTGCTTATAAAACTAGTATCAAAGTCCCCTAAGCGAAATTTCTCATTATTTAAAATATCTATTTGAAAATCTATATTATTATCAATACCTTCTATCACAAACTCATCTAGTGCTCTAAGCATTTTATTAATTGCTTCTTCTCTACTCTTACCATAAGCTATAAGCTTAGCTATCATTGAATCATATGTTGGAGGAATAGTATATCCTGAATAAACTGCTGTATCTACTCTGATTCCATTACCTCCAGGTAAATTTAAAAATTCAATTTTTCCTGGTGAAGGTATAAACCCTTTTCTAGGATTTTCAGCATTTATTCTGCATTCAATAGCATGCCCTTTTATTTCAACTTCATCTTGAGAAAAGCTTAAACATTCTCCACTTGCAATTTTTATTTGTTCTTTTACAATATCAATTGATGTTATCATTTCTGTTATTGGATGCTCTACTTGAATTCTTGTATTCATCTCCATAAAATAAAAATTACTATATTTATCTACTAAAAATTCTATTGTTCCTGCATTAAAATAATTTACTGCTTTAGCTGCATTAATTGCTGCTCTTCCCATTTCTATTCTTAAATCATCACTTAAAATTGATGATGGTGCTTCTTCTAATACCTTTTGATTTCTTCTTTGTATAGTACAATCTCTTTCCCCTAGATGAATAATATTTCCATGTTCGTCACCTAAGATTTGAAATTCTATATGCCTAGGATTTTCAATAAACTTTTCAATATATATTGTATCATCGCCAAAATTAACTTTAGCTTCTGATTTTGCAGTAAAGTAAGCATTTTCAAGTTCATCTTCTTTATGAACTATTCTAATTCCTTTACCGCCTCCCCCTAAAGCTGCTTTTATCATTACTGGATACCCTATTTCTTTAGCCTCTATATATGCCTCTTCAATACTTTTAACTATTCCATTGCTTCCAGGTATTACAGGAACATCGGCATTTTTCATAATTTCTCTAGCTCTAGCCTTATCTCCCATAATGCTTATAGTTTTACTACTTGGTCCTATAAATTTTATGTTACATTCTTCACAAATAGATGCAAATTCTGCATTTTCTGATAAGAATCCAAACCCTGGATGAATTGCATTGCATTTGGTTATTACTGCTGCACTAATAATATTGCTTTCATTTAAATATGAGTCCTTTGATTTAGGCTTTCCAACACAAATAGCTTCATCTGCAAGCTGAGTATGCATAGCATCTTTATCAGCTTCTGAGTAAATAGCTACTGTTTGTATTCCAAGCTCCTTGCAAGCTCTTATTATCCTTACCGCTATTTCTCCTCTGTTAGCTATTAATACCTTTCTAATCATAAAAACACCTCTTTACTATCCTACCATAAAGGTTAATTCTACTTCACAAACCTTTTTATCATTTACATATGCAATTCCTTTACCTATTCCTGCTGCTCCTCTTATTTTAGTAAGCTCTACCTCTAACCTTAATGTATCTCCAGGAACAACCTTTTTTCTAAACTTTGCATTATTTATTCCACCAAAGTACGCTATTTTACCTTTAAACTCATCTCTTTTTAAAAGTGCAACTGCTCCTGCTTGTGCAAGTGCTTCAACTATTAGCACTCCTGGCATAACTGGTTCTACTGGAAAGTGGCCTTGAAAAAAGTATTCATTCATTGTTACATTTTTTATTGCAACTATTTTATTATCCTCTAAACTCTCAACTCTATCTAATAATAGAAATGGGTATCTATGAGGGATTATTTCCATAATTTCTTTTATATCCAAATATTTCACCTACTTTATCTTAAATAATTCCATTCCAAACTCTACAATATCTTCATCGTTTCTTAAAACTTCTACTATTTCACAATCTTCTTCTGCTGTTATTTCATTCATTATTTTCATTGCTTCAACTATACAAAGAACTTCACCTTTTTTTACTTTAGAACCTATTTCTACATAAGGTTTTCCACCAGGTGTTCCAGATGAATAAAATGTTCCAACTAAAGGTGATTTAACTGATTTGAAACTATTATTTTTTATATCTTCTATATCAATAGATTCTTCTTTTATTTCAGCTTTATTATTTATTACTATTGCATTATTTTCAGCCTGACCTATTACCCCACCATTACTATTACTATCTTTTGATATTTCTTTGAAGCTTTCTTCATTTTTACTAAGCTTTAATTTAATACCATCACTTTCTAATTCAAATATTCTAAGAGAAGATGAATCTATTGACTTTATCAATTCTTTTATTTGTTCATAAGTTAACATTTCTATCTTCCCCTCCACTTTTTAAATATAACTGTTCCATTATGGCCACCAAACCCCAATGAATTTGATAATGCATAATCTATTTCTTCATTTTTTCCAACATTAGCAACTAAATTCAAATCACATTCTTCATCTGGATTTAAATAATTAATATTTGCTGGTATAAATCCATCTTCTAAAGCTTTTATTGAAATTATTGCTTCAACTGCTCCAGCAGCTCCAAGTAAATGTCCTGTCATAGACTTTGTTGAACTTACATAAACATCTTTTGCTAAATCTTTAAAGGCTTTCTTTATTGCTAAAGTTTCTACCTTATCATTTATCTCTGTGGATGTACCATGAGCATTTATATATCCAATTTCATTTGCTAATATATTTGCATCATTCATTGCATCTCTCATTGATCTATAAGCTCCATCTCCATCAAGAGTTGGTGAAGTTATGTGATAAGCATCACAAGTTGTTCCATATCCTACAACTTCTCCATAAATCTTTGCGCCTCTTTTAAGAGCACTTTCTAATTCCTCTAAAATTAATGCTCCTGCTCCTTCTCCCATTACAAAACCATTTCTATCTTTATCGAATGGTATAGAAGCTCTGTTTGGATCCTCACTTTTACTAAGCGCAGTCAAAGCTTGAAATCCTGCAATACCAAACTCATTAATTGATGCCTCTGCACCACCAACTATTGCTCTATCTAAATATCCATCTTTTATACTTCTATAAGCTTCACCAATGCAATGAGTTGAAGTTGCACATGCTGTAGTAACACTTAAACATGATCCTAAAAGTCCAAACTCTATTGCTATACTTCCAGCTGCAATATTAGATATTGATGTTGGAATTGTTAATGGTGAAACTCTATTTGGTCCCTTTTCTACTAAAGTTCTTATTTGATTTTCTATAGTAATAAGTCCACCAATACCTGAACCAAATATTACTCCAAATCTTTCTCTATCTACTTTATCTAAATCTATGTTACTATCTTTCATACACTCTTTTGCTGCAACTAATGCTAATTGTGTATATCTATCTAGTCTTTTAGCATCTTTTTTTCCTAAATAATCCTCTGCTTTAAAGTCTTTTACTTCTGCTGCTACCTTAACTTTAAAATCTGTTGTATCAAAAAATGTTATTTTATCTATCCCATTTTTTCCTTCTTTAACAGCATTCCAAAAACTATCTATTGAATTTCCAATTGGTGTTATAGCTCCTAAGCCTGTAACTACTACTCTTCTCTTCATAAACTACTCTCCTTTTAAAGCATAACCATTCCACCATCTACATTTATTACTTGACCAGTAATATAGTTTGATAAATTAGATGATAAGAATAAAACTAAATTAGCTATTTCTTTAGGCTCTCCTATTTTTTTCATAGGAATTGTCTTTATTACTTCTTCTTTTACTCTATCTGGTAAAACACTTGTCATATCTGTATTTATATATCCAGGAGCAATAACATTAACATTTATATTTCTAGCTGCAAGCTCTCTTGCTACTGATTTTGAAAATCCTATTACACCAGCTTTAGATGCAGCATAATTGCATTGACCTGCATTTCCAGCTACTCCAACAACAGAAGATATATTTATTATCTTTCCGTATCTTTGCTTAACCATAATAGATGAAACTGCTTTAGTTGTATTGAAAGTCCCTTTCAAATTTACATCTATAACATCATCAAAATCTTTTCCACTCATTCTTATAATTAATCCATCTTTAGTAATTCCCGCATTGTTAACTAAGATATCTATACTTTCAAATTTATCCTTTACTTCTTTTATAAAGTTAATTACTTCTTCTTCATTACTTACATCACATTTGCATGCTACTACTTTAACGCCAAAGCTCTTTAATTCTTCTATTAAACTTTCTACTTCTTCATTATATTTTCTATAGTTTATAGCAATATTAGCTCCATTTTGTGCTAATGTCCTTGCTATTTCTCTACCTATACCTCTAGTTCCACCTGTAACTATTGCATTTTTATCCTTAACCATTTAAAATTTCTATCCCTTCTAATGTTTTATTTAAAGATTTCATATCTTCAACATTATAAATATTTACTTTTAAGCCTTTCTCTCTACTTATTTCCTTGATAAAGCTACTTAACACTCTACCTGGTCCAAATTCAATAAATGTATCAACACCCATATTAAGCATTTTTTCTATACTTTTACTCCATTTAACAGATGATTTTATTTGACTAAAAAGTAATTCTTCTATATCAGATTTATTATCTATAAACTCCGCTGTAACATTAGATATTATTTTTGTACTAGGGTTATTAAATTCTATGTTTTTAAGTTCTTCTTTGAGCTTTATTGATGCTTTTTCTAACAAGGATGTATGAAAAGGTCCAGATACTTTTAATTCAATAGCTCTTTTGGCTCCATATTCCAAACATAGTTCTTTAGCTTTTTCTACTGCTTCTTTTTCTCCACCAATTACAATTTGATTATTAGTGTTATAATTAGCAATTTCTACTATTCCCTTATCTCTAGAATTTTCTATAGCTACCTTTATTTTTTCTATAGGTAATCCTATTATGGCAGCCATAGATCCAACTCCAATAGGAACTGCTTCTTGCATATATCTTCCTCTTTTTTTCACTAAAGCAACTGCTTCTTCAAAACTTAAAGCATTTGCACATACTAAAGCTGAATACTCCCCAAGACTTAGTCCTGCAACAACATCCGCTTTAATACCTCTTTCTTCAAGTGCTTCTTTTGCTGCAATTGAAGTTATCAAAATAGCTGGTTGCGTATTTTCTGTAATATCTAAGTCTTCTTTATTTCCATTAAATATTAGTTCTTTTATATCAAAACTCAATATATCATTTGCTTTATCAAAAATCTCTTTACATCTTGGAATATGTTCATATAAATCTTTTCCCATTCCTATATATTGAGATCCTTGACCTGCAAAAACAAAAGCTGTTTTCATACTTCCTCCTCTTTAAAGGCTCTTTCTTATATTTTCATATTCATTAAACATTTCTTCTATAATTTCCTTAGCACTTTGCTTTTTTGTAATCATCCCTGAAATTTGACCTGCCATAAGAGATCCATTTTCTATATCTCCATCTTTTACAGCTTTTCTCAGTGCTCCTCTACCTAATTCCTCTAACTCTTCTATAGAAGCATTTTTACCTTCTAGATTTAAATACTCCCTTGCAAGCTTATTCTTTATAACTTGAACTGGATGACCTGTAACTCTACCAGTTACAACAGTATCTATATCTTTTGACTTAACTACAGCATCCTTATAATTCTCGTGAATACTACATTCGTTAGCAACTAGAAACCTTGTTCCAACTTGAACTCCACTTGCTCCTAATATAAAGGCTGCTCCTATGCCTCTTCCATCTCCTATTCCACCTGCTGCTATAACTGGAATATTTACTGCATCTACAACTTGAGGAAGTAAAACCATAGTAGTTAACTTACCAATATGTCCCCCTGCTTCACAGCCTTCTGCTATAACAGCATCTGCTCCAGCTCTTTCCATTCTCTTTGCTAATGCAACTGATGCAACAACAGGAATAACCCGAACTCCAGCTTCCTTCCATCTTGCAATATACTTTCCTGGATTTCCAGCTCCAGTTGTAACAACTTTTACCCCTTCTTCAATTACAATTTTTGCTATCTCATCTGCATTTTCAGAAAGTAACATTATATTAATACCAAAAGGTTTATCAGTTAGTTCTTTTGTCTTTCTAATTTCTTCTCTTATAAAACTTGCAGGAGCATTTGCTCCTGCTATTATTCCAAGTCCACCTGCATTAGAAACTGCAGCTGCTAAAGAACTATCTGAAACCCATGCCATCCCCCCTTGAAAAATAGGGTATTTAATATTTAACAATTTGCAAATATTATTGTTCATGAGATTTCCTCCACTCTATTTTTCTATAACATTTTCTATATATCTTACTGCATCTCCCACAGTTTTAATATTTTCAACATTATCAACTTTTACGTTAAATGCATCTTCAATATCCATTACAACTTGAAATAAATCAAGTGAATCTGCACCTAAATCTTCAATGAAGTTAGTTTCTAATTTTACCTCATCTTCATTAACACCTAATTGTTCTACTACTATGTCCTTAATCTTTTCAAATACCATTTTAAAATCCTCCTAAAATTTAATTAATGTTCCTGCCCAGGTTAATCCTCCACCAAAGGCAGCTAAAATTATTTTATCTCCTCTTTTTATAAGACCTTTTTCAAACATTTCACTTAAAGCCACTGGAATACTTGCTGACGAAGTATTTCCATACTTATCTAGATTAATATAAAACTTATCCTTATCTACTTTTAATCTTCTTGCAGCATCATCAATTATTCTTGAATTAGCTTGATGAGGAACTATATATTTTATATTTTTTATATCCTCATTTGATTTTTCTAACAATTCATTAACTATTTGAGGTATTATTGATACTGCAAATTTATAAACCTCAGCACCTTTCATTTCTATATATCTTTTTTCTAACTTTTTATCTTTTGCAAAAGGTGTATTTAACTCTAATTCACCTGCAACTAAACTCTTTTCCCCAAGGCTTCCATCAGATGAAAAACATGTACTTATAATTCCTTCTTCATCATTTGATATTTCAATCACTGCTGCTCCAGCTCCATCTCCAAATAATACACAAGTACTTCTATCGCTCCAATCTATTATTCTAGATAAAACTTCCGATCCAATTACTAATGCTCGTTTTTTATCAGTGCCTCTAATTAAACTAGATGCAACTATCAAAGAATAAACAAACCCAGAGCATGCTGCTGATATATCAAATGCAGCTGCATTATTACATCCTAATAGTCCTTGAACACTGCAAGCTGTAGATGGCATAATTTTATCTGGTGAAGTAGTAGCTACAACAATTAAATCTATATCATCTTTATCACAATTACTATTTTTCAAAGCGGATAACGCTGCTTTATATGCTAGTTCAACTGTGCCTTCTCCACTAGATATTCTTCTTTCTTTTATTCCGGTTCTTTTTACTATCCATTCGTCTGTAGTTTCAACTATGCTTTCTAAATCCTTATTACTTACTATATTATCTGGACAATAATGACCAAATCCAACTACTTTTACCCCTTTCATTTAACGCCTCTTTCTAAAAATTCAACTTTCAAGTTATATTTAACTCAAATATCAAATATTTTTATTATCAAAATATTATTTTATATTAAGTTATTATTGAATATGTAGATGTAACTTTAACTTCTACATATTCAATCAATTACTTCAATGTCATATCTATTCTATAAATAAATAAAAATACAGAAATATCGACAAAATTCCTACTCTCAAATATTTTGACTATCAAAGTAATATCATCATGATAATACCATTTTTTTAATTTGTCAACATTCGTAATATTTTTTTAATTATAAATTTAAAATATAATAAGATTTTCTTATATTTAATTTTATATTTTCCATATCAAAGCATAATAAATTTCTTCATTTCGTGATTTTCACATTTTCTTATTTTATTTTCCAAAATATAATCAGTATCTATTAACATAAATTATTATTTAAACTATCTATTGTTTTTTCCAAAATTCTGAACTATACTATTAATAATATTTTGATTATCAAAGTATTATTCTTAAAATTTAAAGGAGTAAAATTATGAATATTAAACCATTAAAAATTGGTGATTTAATAGCTAAAGTCCCTATAATTCAAGGGGGAATGGGTGTTGGAGTATCTCTATCAAATCTTGCAGGTAATGTTGCAAAGAATGGTGCTATTGGTGTTATTTCTGCTGCTCATGCAGGTTATATGGAAGAAGATTTTGAAGCTAATACATTAAAAGCTAATCTAAGAGGGTTAGCTAATCATATAAAAAAAGCTAAAGAAATAAGTTCAAATGGACTAATAGGTGTTAATGTAATGGTCGCAATGAATAATTATGTTGAACATGTAAAGGCAGCAATTGAAGCTGGTGCTGATTTAATTATATCTGGTGCTGGACTTCCATTGAACTTACCTGAAATTACAAAAGGAAGCTCAATAAAGATAGCTCCTATAGTTTCATCTTCAAAAGCTGTAAAAGTAATACTAGGATATTGGAAAAAACATTTCAATAGAACTGCTGATGCAGTAATTGTTGAAGGTCCAATGGCAGGTGGCCATCTTGGCTTTAAAGCAAATAACCTAAATGATGAAATTAAAAATTTCGATAATAACGTTATAAACATAATTAAAGAAGTTAGAAACTTCGAAAATGAATTTAATACCGAAATCCCTGTGGTAGTAGCTGGTGGCGTATTTACTAATGATGATATGATTAAATACCTAAATCTTGGAGCTAATGGCGTACAAGTTGCAACAAGATTTGTAGCAACTCATGAATGTGATGCTCATATTAATTTTAAAAATGCTTATGTTAATTGCAATAAAGAAGATATTGAATTAACTATAAGTCCTGTAGGGATGCCAGGAAGAGCTATAAAAAACAAATTAACAGAAACATTAAAAAATCAAAAAGTAAAAATAACTAAATGTTATAATTGCTTGATTCCTTGTACCCCAGCAACAACACCATATTGTATAAGCTCAGCTTTAATCAACGCTGTAAAAGGCGATATCGAAAATGGATTAGTTTTCTGTGGTGCAAATGCTCATCGAATAAATAAAATAATTTCTGTAAAAGAACTTATAGATGAATTAATGGGAAAGAACTAGTAATTTATATAAAAATAATAAATGAAAAATTCAAATGAATTTTTCATTTATTATTTTTACTTTTGTTTCATTAAATTATTTCTGACTATTTAAAGTTTTTTCCATTCTATTTAAGGCCTCTAATAAAATTTCTCTTTGAGTACCTATATTTAATCTAACCCAGCCTTCTCCATCTTTAACAAAATAACTTCCCACAACCATTGATATATTTGATTTTTTAAAAAATTCCTTTAATTCATCTTCGTTTTTAAATATATCTTTAATATTAATCCAAGCTAAAAAACTTGAGTCTGCTTTCATTACCTTTGCCATAGGCATATTTCTTTCAATCCACTTGTAAAGTATCATAAAGTTTTCTTCTATATATTTAGTTACTTCATCAAGCCATTCTTCACTTTCATTATAAGCTGCAACAACTGCTGGAATTGCAAAAACATGTGGACTTGTAACATAGACTTTCTTTAGGTAATTTAGCATCTTATTCCTAATATTGGGGTTTTTAATAATTATATATGATGATTTTAATCCGCCTAAATTAAATCCCTTATTAGGTGATATACACATAATACTATTATTATCTATATTTTCATTTGCATTCCATAGGGTAGTAAATGACTCTCTATTAAAAACTATATCCCTATGTATTTCATCACATACTAAAAGCACATCATGCTTAATACATATTTCACTTAATCTATTTAGTTCTTCCTTTGACCACACGCGTCCACTAGGATTTTGTGGGCTACAGAAAATATATAGTTTAACATTGTTCTCTATAATCTGTTCTTCCATTTTTTCAAAGTCTAAATAATATCTCATACTAACTAACTTTAATGTATTGCAAACTAATTTACATCCACCACGCTCTACAGCTTCAGCAAATGGATCATAAGCAGGAGTATTAATCATTACTGAATCTCCTTCATTACAAAAACACTGAACTATATAATGTAATGTGGAGCAAGTACCAAACACTAACTTTATCCAATCTCTCTCTATATTCACATTAAACCTACGTTTATTCCAGTTTATAATAGCGTCATAATATTCATCATAATAATATGTATACCCATAATCACCTAAGCTAGCTCTCTTTATCAATGCTTCTTTAATTGAAGGAGAACATTCGAAATCTAGCTCAGCTATATCCATTGGTATAGCATCTTCGTTAACACCAAACTTTTCTTTCAAAATTTTATTATCCCATTTACGACAGTGGCTAAGCTTTCTATTAATCTTTTTATCTAAATTATATTTCATTTATTTTCCCTCCAGGATTATTAAATCTTTACTTGTATTATTTAGTACAACTCCTACCCCATTTTCAATTAATACATCATCCTCTATTCTTACTCCACATGTATTAGGTATATAAATTCCTGGTTCGCAAGACATTACCATACCTTCCTCCAAAATAGTATTACTTTTACTATTTAATATAGGTAACTCTCCATCCCCTATTCCAATTCCATGTCCTAATCCATGTGTAAAATATTCCCCAAAACCGTAACCACTTATTATATCCCTTACATGCTTATCTACATCTTTGCATGCAACTCCTGATTTTATATAATTCACTCCTGCCATTTGTGCTTCTAAAACTATGTCATATATTTTCTTTAACTTAGGATCTGGCTCATCTATGCATATGGTTCTCGTCATATCTGACTGATAACCTTCATATATAATTCCAAAATCTATTGTAATAAATTCATGTGCAGCGAATTCTTTATCTGTTGGTCTTCCATGCGGCATAGATCCTCTTTTACCACTTGCAACAATTGTATCAAAAGCCATCCCACTCGCTCCGTTGCTTATTGATAAATATTGAATAAGTGCTGATAATTCATATTCTTTCATGCCTATACGTATATTATCTAAAATCTCTTTAAATACTTTATCTGTAATCTCACAGGCTTTTTTTATTGATTTAATTTCATAAATATCTTTACATCTTCTTATCCATTCTAATTCATCATCTAATAAATTAATGTCTAGATCAAAATCCTTTAAATTTAAATACTCTTTCAATAAAATTTGATTAGGCTCTACTCCAACTCTATTTCTACTTCCTAAAATTTCTTTTACTACTTTAATATAATTTTTACCCTGTTCATGTACTATATTTGTAAATCCTGAAGTTACTTCACTTGCTTCATTTATATACCTTCCATCCATAATTTGATAATCATCATCTTTAGTTATTAATACTTTTACCCCACTTCCAGGTAAAGCACCAATATATCTTTTATTTGACTTACTTTTAATTAATATAGCATCTATATCATTATCAATTAGAACCTTTCTAAACTTATCTCTTCTTTCTTTCATATTTCTCCCTTTCTATAATAAATGAGCAATATACACCTATAGTTCATATTGCTCATTTTTATCGATTATATTTTTGTTAGAAGTCTAAATCTAAATCAGATAGAATATCTTTATCTTCATTAGAGAATATATTACTTTCCTTATTAAGCTTTTCTTTCTCATTCTTAAGCTCTTGTTTTTCCATTATCTTGAAGAAAGGTAAATATATCAAGACAGCTAAAATTAATTGTAACCCGTTTGCAATTAATATTCTCCAATCTCCATTTGTTAAAAATGCTTCTAAAAATACTCCTACATATGGTGGATCAAAAAATGGTTTATTTAACAATCCCCAATGCATCATAAACATAGGTAAAGTTCCTATTATTGCTCCTCCAAATACAAATGGAATAAACATTATTGGATTTAATATAATTGGTGCTCCAAATAATATTGGCTCATTAACTCCAAACAATGATGGGAAAAGTGAAATTTGCCCAATCTTTCGATAACGCTTAGATTTAGATAATAAGCAAGCAATTACGCATCCAATAGTTATTCCAGCTCCTGTAAATCCAAAAAACGCACTTGATGTTCCTGCTGTATAGAAATGTGGTAATGGTTGTCCAGCTTGCATTGCTTGAATGTTTTCTGCAATAAATGTAGCCATTATAGGTCTTGTTACTGGTCCAAATACTGATGAGTGTATTCCAAAGAAGAATATTGTACATATTGCAAAGTGTAATCCAAGAACTGCCCAAGGATTATCCATTGATCCAACTAATGGTGAAATAAACTTAGTTAAAATTTGTGGTGGCAATGTTCCAAATATCTTTAATGATAAGAATCTAATTAATATAAATGTTCCAGCAACTATTATTGTTATTGGAATAAGCTCAAAGGACTTTGATACAAAATCTGGAACTCCTTCTGGCATACGAATTGTAATATTTTTCTCTTTACAAAAACGGTACAATTCAACTGCTATTATACCAACTAGCATTGCACAAAATAATCCTTTTGACCCTAAATAACTAATAGATACACCACCATCTACAGTTTCAATTGCTGTAAACAAAAATGCAAAAGTAGCTAAAGTTATACACCCTGGAATATATAATTTATAATGATTCCCTAAGTTATATGCAATACACATAACTACATATAAACTCATTAATCCTATTGATAAAGTAACAGGTAAATCTAATAGTTCACTATTATTTAAAATAAATTGGCTAACAGCATTTTCAGTTCCAATCATATTAGGAAGTGCTGGAATTATAGCAAAAAAGCTTCCCAATATAGTAAACGGTGTCATAGCAACCATAGCAGCTTTTATTGCACTTAGATGCCTCTGCTTATCAACTTTATGCGCAATTGGCATAAGATACTTATTCATTAGTTCTTCAAACTTTTTAAACATCTTATCTCATTCCCCCTTTACTATTTGTTATTATCTTTTATTTGCTAATTGATGCTTTTTATAAGTTACTAAAGCTAGTTTTAATACTGTTGCTCCATCCATTTGACCATATACATCTTTATCTATTACAACAAACGGTATATTTCTAGGCTTACATATAGCTTCTATGAAATCAGTTTTATGTGATACTTGAGGCCCAACTAATACTATATCCCAATTATCAATTTCCCCTTCTAATGAATCTGCTGGAATAGCTATAAATTTAAAATCTTCTTCATTTAATTTAGCACTCTCTTTTACAACCTTTTTCATATTTTGCATTAACATATTTGTTGAAAATCCGCCTGCACAACATAATAAAATTTTCATATTATTTACCTCCTTGATATTTAAAAACTTCTACTAGTGTTTCAACTAAATCTCTAGCTAATTGACTTGTCATATAATGATCTTGAGCATGTACCATTAACAATGATATAGGGGTATTTTCTTTTTCAGGATCCATTTCATTTGTTATTAATTTTGTTTGAATCTTATGTGCCTCTAAATCTAATTTTCTTGATTCTTCAAGCAAAGATTTAGCTCCTTCAAAATCCATATCCTTTACTTTCTTTAATGCTTCAAATGCCTTTCCTTTGCTATCTCCTGCTATGGAAATAATGTTCATAATATCTTTTTCTAACTCCGTCATACTATTTTCCTCCTAAAATTTTATAGTTTCTTCATATGCTTTTTCATCAAAATTTTTGATTATTTCTACAAAAATATCTATAGCATCTTGAATGTCATTTTTATTTGCAATGGAATATCCACAATGTCCATATCTAACAGGTATACATGATACAGCTACTGGCTTTCCTGAATATACCTTATGTGCTTCTCCCCCATCAGTTCCTCCAGTCGTAAACATATCTAACTGAAGTTCCTTATTTAAATTTCTTGCTGATTTTTTTATAAAATTTATTAATTTTCTATTTGGAACTAAAGTCCTATCAAAATTTGTAAGCATCATTCCCTTTGATATTTGTCTGTTATTTGTATGATCTCTTATAAATTCATCTGAAAAACAAGCCACATCTATTGGAAGTATTATATCTGGATTTATTTTATATGTTGCTGTTTTTGCACCTCTTATTCCTACCTCTTCACTACTTGTCCCAACAAAATATACTGTATTAGGATGAACCTCATTCTTTAGCTTTTTTAATACTTCTCCAATAATAAAACACCCTAACCTATCGTCAAACGCTTTTCCGCAAATAGTATTATCTATATCTAATTCCTCAAATTCAGTAGTAAATGTCACCATATCACCAACTTCTATTCCAAGCTTCAATACCTCATCATAACTAGTTGCACCAATATCAACATATACTTTAGTTGCTACTCCATTATCATAAGTAGCATTTAATATTCCATTGACTTTACGCCCTTCATTAGTTGTTATTCTTACTTTCTGCATAAATTTCGATAATTGCTTAACACCTCCTACTTCCATCAACATAATTTGTCCTTGGCTAGAAATGCTCCTTACCATGAAACCAACTTCATCAATATGTGAACATATCATCATCTTTGGCCCATTAATATTTCCTTCTTTTTTTAAAATAATACTTCCTAAATTATCATAAGATATTTCATCTGCATAATCTTTTAGTTCTTCTAACATTACATTTCTTACTTCAGCTTCATTTGATGCAATACTATCTGAATTACTTAATTTTTTTAAATATTCGATATTCATAAACTCCTCCTAAATATTTATTTCATTTAGATTTATTAAAAAATCTTCAAAGGTTTCTGAACCTCTTAACTTTTCAACTAAATATTCATCTTTCATTATTTCAAATAATATTTGGGTTACCATTCCAAGGTAATCCATATTCCCTTTTTCTAAAGCAACCATAAAAATTATTTTTACTGGCTTTTTATTGTGAGTAAAATTATTATTCTTTATTATTGCAACACTTAGTAAATTATCTTTGCCACAGATATTTATAGGATGAGGAATAGCTACTCCATTATCATATATTGTTGACATATACTCTTCTCTTTCTATAATATATGAAGCATAATTTTCATCTACATATCCTAATGCTTCAACTTCCTTTGCCATCTCCTCTAATAGTTCCATATAATTATTATTTTTAGTTACTACCCGAAAGGTTTCTTTTTTAAACAAATTCATAAACTCTTTATTTGTTTTAATAAAGCTATTACTAGTTCTTTTCATTTTAATTATATTTCTAATTCTCAATATATCTAAATCGTCAATTAGTTCATCAACGTACACAACTGGCATTTTAAACTCTCGACTCAATTGCCAATTAGTAAATATTATATCTGGATTAAAGTTATCCACTTCATCTTCTTCTAATAAAGAATATGTTCTGATATCACTTGAAGAAAATAACATCTCTAATTTTAATTTCATTAATAGTGCACTGCCTTTTCCACTAGAACATATTATTGCTATCTTATTGTAATTACGAATTTTATTATAAATTTCTTTTTCTAGATGTGCTGCAAAATGAGTTGCTATAAATCCTATTTCATCTTGGGAAATACTTATTTTATATTTTCCTTCTATTTCGTTTGAAAATTTAATTGCAATATCAAATATTGTAGGATATTTTATACTTATTTCCTTAACTAAAGGATTACTAAATGATGTTTCCTTTTGCAACCTATTTATTAATAAGGAAATATGATATAATAAATTTTTCTTAAATTCTTCATCTTCATAGAAATTAGTATCATATTCACAATCAATTTCCTGTACAAATCTTTCTATGTCTTTACGTAACTCTTCAATATATATTTCATTATTAGTAAATTTTTTGGTTTTTTTTATTAAATACTTTTTTAAATCTAGTATCTCATTTTTATTTAATTTTATATCATATATTTCTTCTATAGTATTACTTAACTCATCAGCAACTCTAAAATAAGTTGACTTTTCTTTTTCATAATTAAAATAATTATTATATACCTCATTATGAATGCAAATTGTAATTTTAATAAAAGAATTTATTTGTTCTAATTCTATATAGTTAGTATTTAAACTATTTTCTTTTAATAGTTCTATAAGTTTATTTTCTATAACTTTAAAGTTTCTTTCCTTTAGTCCATTTTCTATATAATTATTTATAAACTCATTTCCATCTTCATAATACATTAAGATAAACTTTTTTCTTGTATAATCATCACATTGTATTTTTATACCATAATGAGCCTTCCTTTCTAATGTTATATTTCTACTCTCTAACTCTAATTCTACTTTTCTCATATCTGATTTTATTATTGATTTACTTACACTAATTTTTTCTGCTAAATAATCCATAGTAATAAATTCTCTATTCAATAAAAGTAAAACAATAATATAACTTGTCCTATATTCTGGTGAGAAAGTTTCATTAAATGATATTTTTTCAATATAAGAATTGAATGCATCTTTATTATTTATTTCTATATAATAACCTCTAGCTCTTTTCAGCCTTATATCAAAACCATTACTTTTTCCATCCTTTATTAAATATTTCATATTATTACTAATGGTTTTTGTGGATACTTTAAAGAAGTCTGCAAAGTAATCTAAATTTAGATACGTATCACTATTAAACAATTGCTCTAATATTTTCCTGTTCCTCATATTATTCTCCTTTAATGAAATCAATTTCAACCTTATATTTATAATTTTATATAATCTATAACTTTTTTAAAAGGTCATAATTTTCTACTATAATTAGAAATTAAAATCATTTTCTCTCTCATTATTCCATATTCTTTTCAAATTAGCTGTTAAGTTGTATGCCTTTTACATACTTTTATTATTCTAATACCCTTTGTAAATATACTTTATTTATAATTAAAAATAAAGTTTAACTACTTGCACATACTTTTCCATTATATTACAATTATATTGTATTACATCTTAGGAGCTGAATTTATGCCTTATTTTGAGAAAAAGCCTATTAAGCGCAGTCAATTAAGATTATTTTTAGGACAAACCTACTACAAAATGAAAAAATATTTTTATTGGAGGTTTTCTAAAAATATATATAGTAAAAATATTCATAAAGAAGATTTAGATCATGTAATTTTCACTCACAGTACACCTCTTTATAGAAAGTTAAGAAATGTTGACATGTATTTGCAACGCAATAAAGTTGATAATTTAAGATTAGCAATAAAAAAGCTGGATGGTGTTACTATTATGCCTGGTGAATACTTTTCTTACTGGAAACTAATAGGCAAGCCTACTTATAGAAAAGGTTATAAAGATGGGGTAGTTCTTTGCCCTAATGGTGATTTTAAACCTGGTGTTGGTGGGGGATTATGCCAATTATCTAATTTAATTTATTGGATTACGTTACATACTCCTCTAACTGTTACTGAACGATATAGGCATAGTCATGATGTTTTTCCTGATGTAAATAGGACACAACCTTTTGGCTCTGGTGCTACATGCTTTTTTAATTATTTGGACTTAGAGATTAAAAATACTACAAATAAGCCTTATCAGCTTAAATTATATCTTACAAATGAGAAGCTTGTAGGTGAGTGGCGTTCAATTGAAAAATGTAATTATAGATATGAAATTTATGAAAAAGAACATTCAATAGCTCCTGGATTTTATGGCCATTATATTAGAAATAATGTAATACATAGAAAAGTTTTTAATATTTTTGGTGAAGAAATTAATGATGAGTATGTTGCTGAAAATCATGCATTTATGATGTACCAACCATACTTAGACAATGGGAAAGTACCAATTGATAATTGATAATTTGTGTGAAAACTCAGGGAGCTTTATATTTAATGAAAGAATGAAAAAATGAAAGAATTTTGGAATAAACTTCTACGGAGTTCAGAAAAATTTTATTTTCTTATAATTTAGCTATGCTAAATTATTTCCTTAATTCTTTCACTTTATATTTAATACTGTAGTATTAAATTAAATTTTCATTCTTTCATTTTTTTCATTTTAGCTATATGATTTTTTTAATGCTTTTAATAAAATTTTTGGATCCTTCTTATAAGGTGTTACTGGAATTACTTTTTTATTTTTCACATTTAATAATGTATAAACCGCTATTCTTGCCGCACGTACTGAGTATTCTTCAGTAAATACCATGTCTTCTGGAATTTCAACAAATTGACTTATCATCGCAAAGTTAGTTGAACCTTCTGGTACTACATTAGGTCTATCAGTCATTTTACGTGGTTGGAATTGTGCATCAATGTATGGCATCATACATGGAATTACATTTACTACAGTTTCCATTATTTCATCTATTTTATCTTCAAAATGTAAGTGATGTAAAAGTTCAATTAATAATTCTTCACCAGTACATTCTCTCATAGGTTTCTTTACATAATCTCCAATTTTATCTGTGTAAAGTCCATATCCCCAGAATATTGTTGTATCCATTGGTTGATTTTTAAAATGTGGTTGCGCTGCTACAACTATGCTCATTAACCAATTAGAATCTTTAAATGTCATTAATGCTCCACTACCTGGTACATTACCTGAAAATTGTTCTATAAGTTTTAATAATTTATTCCCTTTACATGTTACGGTAAAACTTTCCCAATTAGTTTCATCTGGATGCCCAAAGAATGGTTCTGGATTTCCAAGTCCCGGCTTTTTCTTAGCAATCTTTGACCAGAGTTCTCCTGAAATTGGTTTATCTGGGTTATATTCAGGAGCTGTTTTAAAATCTCCTAATGTTGCACTATCAGTCATGCAAGCATTAGTCATTATACAAATATCCCCATCATTTAATTCAATTATTTTTTCTCCATCTTCATCTTCTATATGCATTGCTGTTACTGTTATACCTTCACCTGGTTTAAAATCTAAATCTGTAACAGTTGCATTTATACTGAAATCAACACCAAACCCATCTAAATAAGCTTTTAATGGAAGTATAACTGATTCATATTGATTATATTGAGTACGTGTTACACCTTCTAATGTTTCAATACGTGAAAATTCAAATATCATACGTTCCATATAGCGCTTAAACTCAAACAAGCTAGACCATTTTTGGAATGCAAATGTTGTTTGCCACATATACCAGAAGTTTGTTGTAAAGAAATGCGGTGTATCCTTAAACCAATCTTCAATTGTTAAATCATCTAATTTTTCTTCCGGAGTAATCATTAATTTTCCAAGTGCCATACGATCTGTATTATTAAATCCCATGCTTTCTACATCTTGTATAACGCCATATTTATCAATCAAACGTGCTTGTGCATGTGTTGGATGTAAATGGTCAAAGTTCAATATTTCTTCTGTAACACTCATACCTGGCATTTCTAATGATGGTACACTTCTTAATAGTTCCCAAAAGTTTTCATATGTTTCTTCATTTAACATTCTTCCACCACGGCATACAAATCCGTTTATAAGATCTCCAGCTCCATCATTGCTTCCACCTAATATATGCATTCCTTCTATTATATGAATGTTTTCACCTTTAAAATTACAATCCCTTACTAGATATGCAGCTCCTGCTAAAGATGCTAAACCACCACCAACAAAATATACTTGTCTTTCATTATTTTCATTAAAATTTTGAGTGAATGTTACAAATGATGCTTCTTTTTCTTCACCTTTCTTCATCTTCTTTGCTGCCAAAGTAGCAACTGCTGCTGCTCCTGCAATAGCTCCAACTGCTAATAATGGATTTATATTACCTTTTGACTTCTTACCCATAAATATCCCTCAACTTTCTTTATATATTATTTGTCTATCTAATTAGTATTATAGTTTACCCAAATAATAAAGTATTTAGACAATATTTATCATGTGTCTAATTTTATTTATTTTTTATAATTTATACATCTATTCTTAACATTTTGTTCACACATTTAAACATTATAATCTTTTTCCTAAAAGGCTAGTCTTTTATTTTTCTAAAGAGGCTCGCGTTTCGTTATCCCCTTTTAAATCATTGATTTTACTTGCTTAAAGATGTTTTAAAACTTAAACAGAAATTTTTATCTATTATATATATGCGCAAAAAAGGAAGCTCAAATTAGAACTTCCCTTTTTTATTAGCTAATGTCAAAACCTATTTTGATATAGCTTCACTTTAATTTACTTTTTAAATTTTATCTAAATATTGAACAGCACTAAGGGCAGCTATATTACCTTCCCCTGCAGATTTTATATATTGGTATGGCTTACCTACACAATCACCAGCTGCAAAGCATCCTGGTATATTTGTCTTCATAAGTCTATCAACAAAGATATGATTTTCTTCTATTTTTAAACCTGGAACTAGCTGTCCTGGTGATATTGAATCTTTTAATAGAAAAACTGCATCTGTTTCTATTTCAGTATTCTTTAGGATCAATTTATTTACCTTTAATTCACCAACTATTTCTTGCGGCTTATCTTCTACTACTTTTATATTATTTCTTAAATTATAATTACCTTTATACATAGGAACATAATACACTTCTCCAGCTAACTCTGAAACATAATTTGCTTCTTCCTCGGCTTCCTTGTTATGGCCTATTATGGTTACTACTTTACCTTTGTATAATGGTGCATCACAAGTTGCACAATATCCTACACCCTTACCTAAGTATTCCTCTTCACCCTTTATAGGTCTTGTATATTCTATTCCTGTTGCTAAAATAACAGATTTTGCTTCAAAAGTTTTATCATTTGCCATTAAAGCAAAATACTTCCCCATTGCATAAATACTATTAATTCTTTCTTCTGTTATTTCTATATCCATAGCCTGTAGATGCTCTTGAAACCTTTCCTTAACACCTTCTCCTGTTATTCCATAAAAGCCCAAATAGTTATTAATCTTAGGTGCTTTAACAAGCTTATTAGTTAGATTCTTATTTCCAAAGATAATGAATTTCTTATTCCTTATCTTTGCATTTAAGGCTGCTGATAAACCAGCTGGACCACTACCTACTATTGCAATATCATATCTTTCGCTCACTTTTCTACCTCTTTATTTTATAGATGTTTAACTACAGCTTCTTTTAAAGAATCCTTCGGCATAAAACCAACTAAAGTTTCTACTGGAGCACCATTCTTAAATATCATTAAAGTTGGAATACTTGCTATTTGATATTTATTAGCTATATTTGGATTTTCATCTACATCAATTTTTACAAATCTTGCATTATTTACTTCATTAGACACTTCCTCTAATACAGGAGCAATCATTTTACAAGGACCACACCAAGTTGCCCAAAAGTCTACTAATACAACTCCTTCATGTTTTAGTACTACTTCATTAAAGTCTGTTTCTGATACATGTTGAACCATATAAATTTACCTCCTAACATACCCCTTAGGGGTATCCTTTGTATTTATTTTACACAATTATTTATTTATAGTCAATAGATTATAGGGTTAATTTTACCTTTTTATTCTTCCCAATAAAAACTCTTTTATTTACTATTTTTTTAAATGTAAAAATTGAGATTCATATAATTCTTTATATAATCCTTCTTTCTTTAATAAAACTTCATGACTTCCCTTTTCTTCAATTCCTTTATCAGTTAACACTAAAATTTCATCTGCATTTTTTATTGTTGACAATCTATGAGCTACAACTATAGTAGTCCTTCCTGCACACAATTCTTCTAAAGATTTTTGTATCATATATTCTGTTGTATTATCTAATGCTGATGTTGCTTCGTCTAAAATTAATATAGGTGGATTTTTTAAGAATACCCTTGCAATTGAAATTCTTTGTTTTTGACCACCTGAAAGTTTTACCCCTCTTTCTCCTATATAAGTATCATATCCTTCTGGTAATGACATAATAAATTCATGTATATTCGCGCTTTTAGCTGCTACTACCACTTCTTCATCAGTAGCATCATGCTTTCCATATAATATATTATCTTTTATTGTTCCAGTAAATAAGAATACATCTTGTTGCACTATTCCTATATTTCTTCTTAAAGACTCTAATGTAGCATCATATATACTTATATTATCAATAGTTATATCTCCTTCTGTTACATCATAAAATCTAGGAATTAAATTACAAAAAGTTGTTTTACCACCACCTGATGGTCCTACTAATGCAAGCATTTTTCCTTGTTCTATATCTAGATCTATTCCTTCTAAAATACTCTTTTCATCATAACTAAAATGAACATTTTCAAATTTTATATGACCTTTAATATTCTTTAATTCTAAACTTCCATCATCTTCAATCTTTTCATCTATTATAGATATAAATCTCTTAAATCCAGTCATTCCATTTTGATATTGCTCCATAAAGTTAACTAGCTTCTTAATTGGTTGTGTGAATAGCTTTATATATAGTAGATAAGCAAAGAAATCTCCTAAATTTATTATATCGAAATATGTGAATATACCACCTGCTATTAATACTACATAATCTAATATATCTATTCCAAAGCCAACTCCTGCAAAATATTCAGCCATAACCTTATAAGCTCTTGATCTAGCATTCTTAAATTTGTTATTACCTTTTTCAAACTTATCTATTTCATGATCATGCGATACAAAAGCCTTTGTTATTCTTATACCAGAAAGAGAGTTTTCTAAATTTGAATTTACTGCCGATGTCTCTATTCTAGTTTCCATAAAAGCATTCATCATTTTATTTTTTTGCTTCCAAGTAAATAACACAATAAAAGGTATAAAGGCAAATATAATAAGAGTTAATGGTATATTAATTGTACATAATACAGTAAATGAACCAATTAACATAACAAGAGAAATAAACAAGTCCTCAGGTCCATGGTGAGCAAGCTCTGATACTTCCATAAGGTCATTTATCATTCTGCTCATTAAGTCCCCAGTTCTATTATTATCAAAATATGAGTTAGGTAGTTTTTGTAGATGTAAAAACATGTCCTTTCTCATATCCCCTTGCATATGCACCCCCATAACATGTCCATAATATTGCATGAAATAACCACAAGCTGCTTTTATTAAATATATGATTAATAAAGTAACTCCGAATACTACTAGCATTCTTATATTTTTATTTGGAATGCTATCATTGACTAAAGTTCTTGTCATCATAGGATAAACAAGATCACATGCTGCTGCAATAAATGCTGCAAACATATCTAAAAAGAATAGTTTTTTGTATGACTTATAGTAACTAATAAATCTCTTTACCATAAATAACCTCCTTCTATTACTACATTATATTTTTGTTATTATTTAATAATAGCCTTATTGATAATAATTTTCAAGGAATCTTTATTATTTTGAAATAATTTACCTATTATTAAAGATGCTGATATATTCTATTTATAAATATAACCATTTTTAATAATCTATTTTATGTTATTCCTATCTATATATATCAACTATTAGTCCTTGAATTTCATCTATAGAAGCAGCTATATTTAAATTATCTCCTTCACCCTTTAAAAGAGATTTAGTAATCTCTTCAAGTTTTTGATCTATAGTATCTATTGTTATGAAGTATTGTGTTTGCCAAAAGCTTATATCTTTTTTAGTATCATACATAAACTTTAAAATAGACTCTAAATATTCTTTTATTAACTTCTTATAAGCTATGACATCACCATATGTTTTAGTAATTACTAATCTATTTCCCTTTTTATGTATTTCTTCAATCATTTGATTTAATTGTTCTTCAGATTTTCTTTCTTTAGCTTGATTAAAACTTTGTGAAAAATCTTTTTTCTCTGATACTACTCTTCTATCTTGCTTAACTGGACTTTTTCTATTTATTCTACCTATCTCCATAATCGTCACCCTTTCTCTATAAGATATTATATCATCAAAAAATATTTTTCTCTCACTTTTTTTTCCATGTATTAATATTAATAAAAGTAAATATGCTATACTTATATAAGAAATTTATTTTTACAAATTTTAGAAAGTTTGGAGGTATTTAAATGTGGTTTAATAAAAGCTCCGAGGAAATAATTAAAGAGTTGTCCTCAAATGTAATTAATGGACTTTCCTCAGCAGACGCGAAATTAATATTGGAAAAAAATGGCCCAAATAAACTTCAAGGAAAAAAGAAAAAATCTACTTTTCAACTTTTTTTATCCCAAATTAATGATGCAATGATTTATATTCTACTAGTTGCAGCAGTAATATCTGCAATTGTAGGAGAAATAAGTGATGCAATTATTATTTTGATCGTAATCTTTGTTAATGCAATAATTGGAGTTATTCAAGAATCCAAGGCTGAAAAAGCTTTAGAAGCATTAAAAAGTATGTCAACACCCAAAGCTCTTGTTAAGAGAGATAGCTCAATTATTGAAATACCATCAGAAGAAGTGGTGGTTGGTGATATTGTAATAATAGATGCAGGTAGATATATTCCAGCAGACTTAAGATTAATTGAATCTGCTAATTTAAAAATTGAGGAATCAGCTTTTACAGGTGAATCTGTTCCAGCTGAAAAAAATTCAGATATTATAAATGAAGAAAATGATGTTCCAATTGGAGATCAGCATAATATGGCATTTATGTCGACCCTAGCAACTTATGGTAGAGGAACTGGTATAGTAATAGCTACCGGTATGGATACTCAAATAGGCAAAATTGCTAAGATGTTAGATGCAGAAGATGAGAATACTACTCCTCTTCAAAAGAAATTGGCTCAGTTAGGTAAAACTCTAGGATTTGCTGCAGTCGGAATTTCAATTGTTATGTTTATAGTATCTATGTTCCAAGGTAGAGATTTTCTTGAAATGTTTATGACTTCTATAAGCTTAGCTGTAGCTGCTATCCCTGAAGGACTGCCTGCAATAGTTGCTATTGTTTTAGCTCTTGGAGTTCAAAGAATGATAAAGGAAAATGCTATTATTAGAAAACTTCCTTCTGTTGAAACATTAGGCTCTGTTAATATAATTTGCTCAGATAAAACTGGTACATTAACTATTAATAAAATGACAGTAAAAAAATTCTATATTAATGGAGAAACTAAGAACTTAGAAGAAATAGATATTAAAAATGATGAAAGTAAGTTATTAGTTGATGGTATGATTCTATGTAATGATGCTACTTCAAAAGATGGTGTTCAAACTGGTGATCCTACAGAAGTTGCATTAATTGATGTAGGTAATAAAATTAACATATTTAAAGAAGATTTAAATAAAGCACACAAGAGGGTAAATGAAATCCCATTTGATTCTGACAGAAAGCTTATGACCACTGTAAATACTTATGATAAAGGATTTAATGTATTTACTAAAGGAGCCATAGACAGTATTTTAAAAATCTCTAATAAAATATTAATTAATGGAGAAATTAAAGATTTTACAAAAGAAGAAAAAGAAAAGGTTCTAATGGCTTCAAATTTAATGTCTGACGATGCATTAAGAGTTTTAGCATTAGGATATAAAGTTATAGATACTGAACATGTTGCTATAGATGACCTTGAAAAAGATTTAATTTTTGTTGGTCTTATGGGAATGATAGATCCTCCGAGAGAAGAAGTAAAAGGTTCAATTCAAGTTAGTAAAAATGCTGGAATTAGAACAATAATGATAACTGGTGACCACAAAAATACAGCCGTAGCTATTGCTAAAGAACTCGGAATTGCTAATGATATTTCAGAAGCTATGTCTGGTAGTGAAATAGATACCTATTCAGATGAAGAGTTCACTAAGATAGTTAATAATTATAGAGTCTTTGCTCGTGTATCACCTGAGCATAAAGTTAAAATTGTTAAAGCATTTAAAGCTCATGGGAATATTGTTTCTATGACTGGTGACGGTGTAAATGATGCCCCATCCTTAAAGGCAGCTGATATAGGAGTTGCAATGGGTATAACAGGAACAGACGTTGCAAAAGGCGCTGCTGATATGGTATTAACTGATGATAACTTCACAACTATAGTTAGTGCTGTAGAAGAAGGAAGAAATATTTTTAATAATATAAAAAAATCCATTTTATTCTTATTAAGTTGTAACTTAGGAGAAGTAGTTGCATTATTCGTTGCTATATTATTAAATTGGGCTGCTCCACTATTACCAATACACATTCTTTGGGTAAATTTAATTACAGATAGTTTTCCTGCTCTTTCACTTGGTGTTGATCCTGGGGATAAAGGCGTTATGGAACTTCCACCTAGAAATCCAAAAGAAAGCTTATTTGCTGGAAGAATGGGTAAACTACTAATTTTAAATGGTATTTTGATAGGTGCAAATACATTATTTGCTTTTGTACTTGGAGAATATTTATATCCAGATTCATTAAGACATGCACAAACCATGGCATTTGTTGTACTTAGCGTTTCACAATTATTCTACTCACTAGCTATGAGAAATGAAACTAAGTCATTATTCCAAGTTGGAGTGTTTAAAAATAAATGGCTCATTGGTTCAGTTTTATTAGGCATTTTACTACAACTTGCTATAATAACAATACCATTTACAGCATCAGTCTTTAAAGTTTATCCATTAACACTTACAGATTGGGGAATAGTGATATTAATATCTTTAATTCCATTTGTTATAAATGAAATAATAAAGATATTCTTCAGAATGAAAGACAAAAAATAATGAATTAATTAAAGAATGAAGATTCAATTTAATACTTTAGTATTAAATACAAAATGAAAGAATTAAGGAAATAATTTAGCTTGCTAAATTAAGAAAAATAAATTTTCTAAACTTCTACGAAGTTTATTCCGTAATTCTTTCATTCTTTAATTTTTTAATATTTTCATTAATTATCTATTGTTAATTATCCATTATCCATTAAAAAATGTTTCCCTCTTTAAGCTTTCCATTATCCATAGAATAAATTTTATCTGCTACTTTTTCTGCAAATGTCATATCATGAGTAATTATAAGCATACTCATACCATCTTTTGCAAGGCTTTTTATTAAACTTGCTACTTCACCTGTTAGACCTGGATCTAATGCAGAAGTAGGTTCATCAAAACACATTAACTTTGGATTTAATGCTAATGCTCTCCCTATTGCAACTCTTTGTTTTTGGCCACCTGATAGTTCGTATGGATAGCTGTTTAATTTATCTTTTAGTTCTAAAAACCCTAAAATTTCTGTAGCATTTTTCTTTGCTAATTCATCAGATTCTCCTAAAACTCTTTTAGGTGCTTCAATTAAATTTTCTAGTACACTCATATGTGGAAATAGATTAAAGTTTTGAAATACTAATCCAATTTCTCTTCGCGCTTCATTAAATTCTTGTTTTTCTTTATATACTCCTTCTTTGCATAAAAATTTATTATCTATTTCTATAGTTCCTTCATCACAAAACTCTAATCCATTTACACATCTTAATAAAGTTGTTTTACCACCACCTGATGGTCCAACTATGACTGCTATCTCTCCATTTTTCACTTCTAAGTCTATCCCCTTTAAAACTTCAGACTTACCAAAGTTCTTCCTTAACCCCTGAATTTTTAGCATAAGCCATCCCTCCTACTGATAGTAACCAAATCTTTTTTCAATACTTTCTAGCACTTTTGTTATCAAACTATTAAATAATAAATAAACAACTCCTATTACTACAAATGGCATTATAGATGAAAGTCTATTTGAAGCTATCTTTGCCACTTTTAATAATTCATCTAACCCTACAACATAAACTAAAGCTGTGTCTTTAACTAAGGTAACAATTTCATTTGCAACTGGTGGAAATATTCTTTTTAATGCTTGTGGCATTATAACTCTAAAAAAGGTATCTTTTTTACTTAATCCTAATACCTCTGCCCCTTCAAATTGTCCTTTATCTATAGATAAAATCCCAGCCCTAAATATCTCTCCAAAATATGCCCCATAATTTAATACCATTGCTAATATAGCTGCTGGAAATCTTGGAATACTTATATTTATTAATGGTAGTCCAAAAAATATAAATAAAATTTGTAATAAAAGAGGTGTTCCTCTTAAAATTAATACATATACTCCTGTTATTGAATTTAATATCTTTACTTTAGATATTCTTCCAAGTGCAATTATGCACCCTAATGGTATAGATAAAATCAAAGTAATTATAAATATTTCTATTGTAACTTTTAACCCTTCTAAGACTTGTGGAATAAAAGCTATTATTTCGTTTATTAATTCCAAATAAAACACCTCGTCTTAAATTAATTTAGTAATTTATAAGTTTATTTAGCTATTATATCTTCTCCAAACCATTTTTTTGATATCTCTCCTGCTTTGCCCTCATTTACTAGTTCACCAAAGGCATTATTAAAAGCTTCAACTAAATCTTTATCATCTTTTCTCATTCCTACCGAGTATGATTCTTTACCAAAATCCTCATCTAACACTTTATATTTTTCTGCTCCTCTTTGATTTATATAATATTTAGCTAATATTTCATCTGCAACAACTGCATCTACTCTTCCTGCTTCTAAATCCATCAAAGCTTCATTATTTGTTTCAAATGTAACTATTTTTCCATCTTTAAAGCTATTAACTATATCCCCATCAGCTTCTATTGCATCTACGGCACTCGACTGATTTTGGGCAGCAACTACAGCATCTTTTAATTCTTTTTTTGAATTAATTTTTGAATTAGCTAATGTTATGATGACTTGTCTATTATTTAAATATTCCTTTGAAAATGCAACTTTTTCTTTTCTCTCTTCAGTTACACTATATCCATTCCAAATAAAATCTATATTGCCATTGTTAAGTTCTGTTTCTTTCATACTCCAGTCTATAGGTTGAAATATAATCTTTTTATTTAATTTTTCACCAATTCCTTTTGCAAGTTCTATATCAAACCCTGTATATTCACCATTTTTGTCCTTAAAACCCATTGGGACAAAAGTATCATCAAACCCCAATACTAATTCTTCTTTTTCCATAGAATTTTCAATTTTCTTTTCTCCACAAGATACTAATGCTAATGACATTAATCCTAATAATGAAGTAATTAATATTTTTTTTACTATTTTCATAATTAAATCCCCCTTGTTCTTCATATTCTTTACTTATTTATTACTTTATCACAGTAAAGTAATAAAGTCAACAAAAAAAATACAATACTTTATTTTTATTATTGTATTTTTAACCTTTAATTACTTTTCTTAAGTTATATATAATAGCTGTTGTAATAGGAATTAATAATATCCAATAAAAAGCACTTAATTGCAATTCTTCTAATTTAACTAAATGCCTGTATAAAATTATGCTTGAATAAATAAAATCTATAAATATAATAAATACAATTGAACTTTCTATAGTTAAAAAATAAGTTATTAAAGAAGTTAAATATATCACTCCAAGCATAATAAAATTTTCATATTTAAAATTAGTACTAATAATATTTGAAAAAATAGCTAAAAAGCAATTATATATTATAAATATTGAAATTATTATATCTGCATTTTTATTTTTTTTAGTCATTAAAATCTAGCTCCTTTTTATATACATTACTATTATTAACACTTTAAAAACTCCCTATTCTTATTATTTTTAACTTTATTATATATTTATATGATTTATCTAGTTTTCTCACTTTTATAAATATTGATTTTATTCTAGGACTTAAATAATTTATTCTATTAATATCTTTTTCATTTTATATATATTTTTCTACTGATAATTTAATATGTAAAAAGAGGCAGTACAAACTGCCTCTTTTTAAAATTACTTTAATCTCGTTCCTTCTTCTTCTTGAACTATTTTTCCACTCTTCATCAACCCACCTAAAGCCATCTTAAAATAGTTTTTACTAGTATTAAATGTAGCTTTAATATCTTCTGGATTTGATTTATCATTAAATGGCATGAAACCACCATTTTTATTTAAGTATTTTAGTATATCTTCTTGAATTTGTTCTCTTTCATTCAACCTTGTTTTTCTTGGAGTTAAACCTATAACTCCATCTTCGTATATTTTTTTTATTCTTAACTTCATTTCAGTTCCTGGATAAACTTCCATGTAATATTCATTTGGTAATACTATCCCTTTATACTTTGAATCTATAGCTACATGAATTGTTCCACCCTGGCTTTTTGAATAAACTTGAGCTATAACCTCTTCTCCAACTTTAAATTCCTTTTCTTCTTCTTGCGCATTTAACAAATAATTTTCTACATCTGTAGTTGCTGCTAATCTTCCAGTTTTATCTACATATATGTAAAATAAATATTTACTTCCTGTATGTAATTTAAATCTTTGCTCTTTTATTGGAACAAAAATATCTCTATCTAGCCCAAAATCAACAAATGCTCCAAACTCTGTTTGGAATACCACTTTTAAATATGCAACTTCTCCAACAGTAACTAAAGGTTTTTTAAAGGTAGCTATTGGTCTATCTTTTGAATCTCTATATACAAATACCTCTATTTTATCTCCTACTTGTATTTCTTTATCCTCTGTCATAGATTTAGGAAGTAATACATCTATTCTTCCTTCATCACCTAAATAAAACCCAAATTCTTTTTCTCTTTTAACTTCTAAAACATTGTATTTTCCTATATTAATCATTTTTCCTCCTGATTTTATAAGTATTTTTTACTTAACTCAACATAATTATTAGCAGATTTTTTTATACTTTCAATTTCATCATCTGTAAGCTTTCTTATAACCTTTGCTGGACTTCCAAGAATAAGAACTCCTTCTTCATATTCTTTACCTTGAGGTACTAAAGAACCAGCTCCTATTATAGTATTCTTTCCTATTTTCGCTCCATTTAATATTATTGACCCCATTCCTACTAAAACATTCTCTGAAATTGTACATCCATGAATTATAGCTCCATGACCTACAGTCACACTTTTACCTATAATAGTTTCAAAATCAACATCAACATGAACAACTGAATTTTCTTGAATATTGGTATTTTCACCTATATATATTTTGCTCATATCACCTCTTAATCGTGATCCAAACCAAATATTCACATTCTTCTCAATAACAACTTCCCCTATTATATCAACACTCTCAGATATATAGCAAGTTTTATGTATTACTGGTTTTATTCCATTAAAATCTTTTATCAATTTTACTTCCTCCAATCTAGTAAGTAATCCTTAAAGTTATTTTATCATTACTGAATATTATTGTCATTATTTATAGTTATTCAATACTATATATAGATAAGTAATAATTTATTGAGGAGCTTATTTTGGGAAGAAAAAAACATAAACAATTAAAAGAATTTGATCAAAGTAACATAAAATTTTATTATGGTATTCCACACTCTCATACTGAATTTTCAACTGGTAAAGGTTCTCCCATCGAAGCTTATGAGTATGGGTATAGATCTGGATTAGATTTTATGTTTATAACAGATCATAACTCTTATTTATCTAGTGAAATATCTATTAAAGATGATAAATACTCTAAGTTCCAAGGAACTAAGGTTTATGCCTCAAAAATAAAAAAGAAATATGATAGTTTTCTACCACTAGTTGGTTTTGAATGTAAGACTTATCTCTATGGAGATTTAAATATAATGAATTCTTCAAACTTTTTTACTGGTAGCGTAAGAGATTTAAAAGTCCTAGCATTATGGATGTTAAATAATCCTGATGCCTTTATTTCTATAAATCATCCACACAAAAATATAAAAGCATTACCTTATAACCCAGTATTAAATAAATTAATCACATCTATAGAAGTTGGAAATGGAAATCCTGCTAGTAAATATACCAGGCATGATCGCTACTATTTTAGCTTATTAGATGATGGCTGGAAACTTGGTGCTATTAATGGTCAAGATAACCATAGAATTAATTTTGGTGATTCTGAAAACTTGACAGTTTGCATTTGTAATAGTTTTTCTACTAGTGATATTATATCTTCCTTTAGAGAAAAGCGAACATATTCAACTGAATCAAGATATTTAAAGTTATATTTTACTATCAATGATAACTTTATGGGGGAAGAAATTACTATTTCTGATGATAAGCTTAGATTTATGATATTTACAGAAGATATTAAATATAAAATAAAAGAAATTCAAATAATAACTAATAAAGGAACAGTAATACGAACAATTGAAAATATTAATTTGAGTAGTATTAAGTATCTATATGAGCATAAAAGGGAACCTCACGAAACTTGGTATATAATAAAAGTTATTGAAGAAAATAATAAAGTTGCTTTTAGCTCTCCTATTTTTATAAATAACACTGAAAATATAGTGTTATAAATCTAAAAATTAAATATAAAAATAAATATGGCATGCATTATGTTTACTTCATAATTGCATACCATATTTATATTCAAAACTCAAATTATTTTTTTTGATCTTGCATATGTTTTACTCTGTTAGGTTTAGCCTTAGGTCTTATTTCAATTTTCTTTTCCTTCTTTTTTGGTCCACCAGTACTTTGAATATCAAAGAACCATAAGAAGAACCAAACTATTACTATGGAAAGACCCATATTTATCCACACATTACTTGTTTTAACAAAAAATTGAACTCCAAATAAAACTAAGGATATAGCTAATGGAATCCATTTGTTAATTCTTACTTTTGAAAAAACATATTTTTTCCCTAAAGTAAATAGCAGTATCATCACTGCAATAGTCGCTACAATATATGCTATAGAAAATAATATTTGCACGGTATTACTCCTCCTTTAAAAAGCTTCTATATACTATATTAAAAGAAATAATATATATTTTCAAGATATATGCCTTTAAATATTTATAACATCACTATTTTTATTTCATATTATAACTAATAAAATTTTTAATACATTTCAAATACCCATCTTTCAATAATTATTAATAATATATTAATAATTTCATCAAAATTTATTAAATTTATTATAATTCCCTTCTATTTTAATAAATTTTTTGATAGAATAAAGAAAGAAATTATAAAATGTTAATAAGAGGTGATTTTATGAGTTTAAATTTGACCTATCAATTAGATGAGTTAGATCTACAAATACTAGATTTATTAATAAAAGATTGTAGAACTCCTTACTTGGAAATAGCAAGAATTTGCCATGTAAGTGGAGGTACAATACATGTTAGAATGAAAAAAATGGAAGAACTGGGAATAATAAAAGGAACTAGAATTCTTTTAAATTTACCTAAGTTAGGTTATGATGTGTGTTGCTTTGTTGGAATATACGTTGATAAAACTTCTTCTTTTGATTCAGTCTTTAATGAATTATCTAGAATTAAAGAAGTTGTTGAATTACACTTAACAACTGGAAATTATTCTATTTTTGCTAAGGTTGTTTGTAGAAATATTACTGATCTTCAAGATATATTATTAAATAAAATTAATACTATTAATGGAATACAAAGAACAGATACAATAATTTCTTTAGATCAACCTATTGATAGAAATATATCTATATAATAATACATAAAATAATTCCTTTTGGTTACACTATTTATTGTAAACCTATTTTAAAAGGAGTGTTTTTTTATGAAAGTTTTAGATTCTATAGCACTTATTTTAGTTATAATTGGAGCTGTTAACTGGGGTTTAATTGGATTCTTTCAATTTAATTTAGTTGACACACTATTTGGAACAATGACTGCATTTAGCAGAATAATTTATGCTTTAGTTGGAATAGCAGGAATATATTCTCTATCATTCTTTGCTAAAGATAGATTTATGGGCTCTAACTAATCAATATAATACAGTGTATTTAATTTAAATTAAGAGAGTGTGATTTTTCATACTCTCTTAATTTATATAAATTCTTATCTTTTATTATGTGATACATTACTATATATTTTTAATATCCTCAAAACCATAACCTAACTTATCTATACACGTTACTATTTTTTTTAAAATTGAATTTTCATTATAATAGTATTTTATATTTCCACTATCATCTACTGAAACATCTACACTTTTCACTTCTATACTTAGATGATAAAATAAGCTAAGTTCTTCATCTTTTTTTTTATTCTTTATCCTATCAATCATACCTTTTCCATCATCATCTACATAACTCATTGGTGTTGGAATATATTTTGTAACCCTATTATTTGTGCTAGTAATTATCCCTTTATTATATACTCCTATTTGTGGTTCATAAATTATTTTAAAGTATTCTTCAAATATCTTTTGTTGATCATTTGTTACCTTATAATGAGGTGTCTCCCAAAAGTCAATTGGTATATTGAGTTTATCTGATATCCTTATTGCCTCTTCTACTCTTTTTCTAACTTCTTCTTTATCATTATATCCATCATCTCCAAACTCATATCCTGAAACGCTATTACTCTCTTTATATTGATGAGTATATCCATGAAGACCTATTCTCCCACTTCTATTTACAATATAATCTAATGTAAATAAAAAATTTGAATTTTGCATTGATTCATTTTTTGATATATCATTATCGATATTATTAGTATTATTTATATATCTTGGTATCCATCCTATACTAAAATCTTCTTCATTTTCATACATATAATCCACTACTGCTCTCACTTTTTCAAGTGCTGATTTTGTAACATAAACATCTCCTGCAGTAAAATCTTCAAATCTTAGAAATCCCTTTTTCTTTTTGTTATCATTTTTAATATTTTCATCCTTAAATCCATTTATTAATCTTTTTGATATGTATATATCATTTTTATCGTAATCCCAATAAGTATTAACCTTTAAAATTTCACATAAGTCAAAAAATGATATATAATATTCATTATTTTTCTTGAATATATCTCCTCTCAAGGTTTTAATTTCATTATCTTCTATGTATGTTCTATTATTTATATCTATATCAGTAATACTTTCTATTTTCAAAGTATCATCATTTGCTTTTAAGCTATCTCCAAAATACTTCAAAAATTCTGAAACCGGTATATACAATCTATTGTTTTCATATAATACATCATTATTAAATTTCATTTTTTTATTTAAGAAAATAAAGCATATACTATACGGGACTTTTTTAATATTCGTCGCATCATTTAAGTTTTTTCTATATAATGCTTCTTTTTTCAAGAACTCTGCTCCTCTAGTATTCGAATATTTTGAAATCACTTGATATCTATTTAATTCAAAAAAACTAAACAAATATGAAACATAAATAACTAATAGTATTATAAAAAAAATTTTAACTCTTCTTTTCATAACCCTCTATCTCCCTTATAGATAAATTAATCAGTTTAATATAATTGATATAATATATACTACTAATTTTATATTCTACATATAAAAAGCCTACTTTTAAAGTAGGCTTTCTTAATAATTTATTTCAATTTCTTTATAATATCAAATAATTCTATTGCAGCTTTTCTTGGCCCTTCTTTTTCTTGACCTTCTAAAGCTAAACAAGTTTTTATTTGTCCAACTTTTACATTTCCATTAAACATATCATCAAAGTATTTTTCTATTAGTAAATCTGTTTCCTTTTGTTTTTGAGCTGGTCCAAATGGATTTGCAAAATAGCTTTCAACTAACCCTTTCTCTGAAGTTGTTCCCTTAGCCATCCTTGCTCCTGACTTAAATACCTTTATAGCCTCTTCTGTAGTTTTAAAGTATTCAATTGATTTTTCTCCTTCTTTAACTTCTGTATAGTTATTTGCATAAAGGAATAAATCAACTTCATATCCTTTTACTATTTCCTTATATGGTGCAACAGGCATTACCAGTCTAGCATTTATCTTATCTGGATTCATAAATATACTTCTATCAATTTCTTTAAAAGCATATCCTTGATCCAAGTCATCTAATCTAACAAATGCTCCTATTTCTGTTCCATATCCAATTATCTTTCCATTTACTTCTTTAAATGTTCCCATATCATCAAAGATAATTGTCATATTACTAATATAATCTTCACTTAACGCTCTAAATGCCTCTAAACTTTCTGATTTTCCTGCTCCACTATCTCCCATTATAACAACATTTGCTGTATTTCCATCTTTAAGTTCGATATTAACCATTGCCCCGTGTATAGGTAAATATCCTCTCTTTATCATTACTAGATTGTGTAATGTAAGTGTCATTTTCTTCATATATCCAAAGTAATCAATATCTACAGAATGATTAACGTAACCAACCATAATATCATTTTCTTTATCATCATAGAATACAGTTTTCTTTTCATTTTCATCATCTGTTGCTCCAAATACATAGACTAAATCTGGTTTTTTACCTCTATACTCTTCACATCTAGCCATTTCAAATAAGTTACATAAAGTTATTCCATGTTGCATAAAGTCTCTATGGAAATATATAAATGCTATAAGCTCACCTACTTTAGCTGGATAACAGAACCAATGATCTTTATTTAAAGATGCATATGTCAATGGGTTAGTATCTATTTCTGTAAACATTCCACTTCTAGTATTTTTCTTAGGGTATGTTATGAATGGAGTTTCTAATAAGATGCTATCAATAAATTCTATATCCTCTAAAGCTTCATATCCCTTTGGAATCGGCCATAGAATTTTATTAATTACAATTGATGCATTTCCTCCAACAGGTATTTGCCTAAACACATTTGGTTTATATCCCAATACATTTTTTTCAACTTTTCTATACAACTTTAATATTAAGTTAGATAATGATGAGTTAGCTTGAGTAAAACTTACTGCTGATAATCCATCTTGACGTTTATTACTATGAATTATTGTATATCTTTCTAATCTTCTCCAAAATAAATATAAATCTTCTACAAAAGCTATAAAATTATCCTTATCTAAAAATAAATCGTGATAATTAGGATTAGCCTCAACAATTTCATCCACATTCATAACTGTGCAATATTTAAATATTTTAGATAAATTTTTTGATATTTGTGAAACATCTTCTGTTTTTAAACCTGACCTTAAATATCTCCAACTTAATGTAACTTTCTTTTTAGATTTTTTTAAGTAAGTTTCAATTACCTTTCTAAAACCTTCACTTTCTACTAATTCTTCAAATGTACTACAATATTTAGCTGTAAAATTAATTAATACTTTATCATTACTTATTGAAAACTCTTTACGCATACACTTGCCCCCTTTTTTGAAATATATATAATTTAAAAATTTCATTTTCGCACTAATTTTTTATATTATAACATACATTTTGCAAGTTTAGGAAGAAGTCTTTTTCATTTTTCTAAAATTATTATGACTTTTTTATATTTTCAACAAAGAAAACGTAATCACATTCGTTTTTTTAATTTATTTTTATAAATTTATCAAATCTACGAATCTTTTCCTTATAATACTTTAAAACATATATACATTTCCGAATCTTAAGCAAAATATACTTTTTATAATATGGATTTTTTTATTTATAAAAAAAACTATACCTTGAATTTCTTTTAACGGTATAGTTTATATATTATTCTTATTATACTTTTATTGTCCTAAATTTTTTGATATTACTTCTCTAACCTTTTCCATTAACCCTTTTTCTTCTTCTCTAGTTAGATTTTCAGTATATATAGGCTTCCCAAATGTAACTGTTATATCTATTGGTTTAAACTTTCCATCTATTTCATAAGCCCTATATGCACCATCAATAGAAACTGGAACTACAGGTGCCTTAGCCATTGTAGCTAATTTTAAACTTCCTTTTTTAAATTCTCTTAGCTTTCCATCCTTACTTCTTGTTCCTTCTGGAAATATAGCCATACTATAGCCATTTTTTATATTATCTGCACCTTGTCTTATAACTTTAATTGCTTCCCTTGCATTTTCTCTGTCTAAAGGAACACAATTATACTTTTTCATCCAATATCCTAATATAGGAGCTTTCACCATTTCCTTCTTAGCAACAAACCCCATACACTTTCCTACTGAATCTATTAATAAAGGAATATCTAGGATACTAGTATGATTTCCTATATAACAGCATGGAACATCTGGAATATTTTCTTTTCCTCTTATAGTAACATTCATATTAAGAGTATTATGTATTGTATATCTTGCCCAATCTTCCCCAACTTTACCACTATAATCTACTGCTGCTTTTTCACCTTTTGTTTTTTCTAAAATTAAACGCTTTATTGCTTTGAATTGCATAAATATCATATATATACCATAATTTATAATCTTAAAAATACTCATCATTTTTCACCACCATATTTTATTTCTTACTTTATTATAAATGCTTATATTTTTTTCTTCAATTATATTTTTATTATCATATGTCTATAATATATGTATATATTCATATATTATTTTTTTATCTAAAATACTTTGCTTAAATACCCAATAAGTTAAATTTTATTTTATTCGAGGAGATAAAAATTGATAAAAAAATCATTTCGTATAATCCTAAATTTTATTCTTATAATTTTACTTTTTCAATGTAGCATAAATACCAAAGAAAATAATATACAAAGTAATAAAAATACCCTTCAAGTACATTTCATTGATGTTGGCCAAGGTGATTCTATATTAGTTCAAGTTAATAACAAGAACCTACTTATTGATTCTGGACCTAATAAATCTGAAGATAAGTTAAAAAAATACCTAAAAGAATTAAATATATCTAAGTTTGATTATATCATTGCAACTCATCCCCATGAAGATCATATAGGAAATATGAGCTACATAATTAATAATTTTGATGTATTAAATTTTTATGCACCTAAAGTTGAGAATTCTACAAAGGCTTTTGAGACAATGGTAGAATCTCTTATTCGAAAAGATTTAAAAATCAAAGTACTAAAAGCAAATATAAAATCAATAAATCTTGGTAAAAATATAGTAGTAAATGTTTTCTCTCCGCTCTCTAACAGTTATGAATATTTAAATAATTATTCTCCTATTGTAAAAATATCTTATGAAAATACTTCATTCTTATTTACTGGTGATGCTGAAGAACTTTCTGAAAACGAAGTTTTAAATGCTGGTTTTGATTTGAAATGTGATGTATTAAAAATAGGCCATCATGGATCTTCTAGTTCAACTTCCGAAAAATTTTTAAAGGCAATTAATCCTTCCATCGCAGTAATTTCAGTAGGAGAAGATAATACTTACGGTCATCCAACTGATACTGTTTTATCAAGACTAAAAGAAACTAAAATTTATAGAACAGATATAAATGGAAACATAGTAATAACATCAGATGGTTTATCTTTAAAATGATAGATGCTCCTAAAATATTAGGAGCATCTATCATTTAAGATTTTATTCTTAAATCAATATTTTAACTTTCTTTTAATGCATCCTTTTCTTCATTTATGCAAGTTTTTTCTTCCGTTTTTTTTATATCTTTAAAGTTTTTATTTTGTATATTAAAAAAATCATCATCTTCTTTTTTATTATCATCTATTTCTTCTATATATTGATCTTCTTGAATTTCATCTTCCTTCTTTATATATGCCCTCCATCTCATATAAATATTATACAAATTGGTAACATCTTGCTCATTATATAGAAGTATAGTTTCTATCTTCTCTTTTGGCATTCTTAGTATATACTCTCTATCTTTTAATACTTTATTAAAAGTTTTAGCCAAATTAGATCCACTAATTAAATCTCCCTCTCTATGAATATCAAACTCTTTTTCTAGATTTTTTAAACCTATAGAGTGTCCATATTCTTTTTCATACTCTCTTTGAATATCTATATCTTCAAATTCCTTAGAAAAATTAAATTCTATTCCATATTTTTTAAACAAATAATTTATAACTGTATAGTCATTATTTCCTGAGAAAGTAACAATTGCTTTCTTCCCTTTTCTCTTCATATTAACAAAATATCTTTTAGCTAAATCAAGAATTTGAATTACTTCCCCTTTATTTTCAATCATATATTGAGTTACATACAATTTATTATTTTCAAAAACACAGGCTCCAAAGACTCCTATACATTTTGGCTTCTTATACACATAATGCTCTAAATCAAAAAATATTAACTCTTCAGGAGGCCTATTAATTGTATCTGTTTTTAGCATAAAATCTCTTGCTAAATAATCCACCTCTATTATATTCTCTCTTATAATCACATTACCACTCTTTCTTCCTTATCATTTATCACCTTTTAAGTCCTTAGTTTATCTTATAATATTATATCATCTTTTATAACAATATAAAAATAAATATAATTAAATCTTTCTACCTTAATATAATATTATGTAATTTATTATATGTTCAACAAAAATATAACTAAGTTTAAATATAAAAACATTTTATAATTGATAATACTTATCAGTTATGCACTTAAAAATATTGACTACATTTTAACATTTTGGTATTATAATAATATGATAATGATTTTCAATACGAGGTGGATGGTATGAGTCTATATGATTTAAATTTAGGAGAAAAAGCTATAATAAAATATATCAATGGTGATGATAAACTTACAAAAAGATTATTAGCTCTTGGTTGTATTGAAGGAACTGAAATTGAACTTAAAAGAATTGCTCCTTTAGGGGATCCAATAATAGTTAATCTTAGAGGATTTGATTTAGCAATTAGAAAAAAGGATGCTAAAAATATATTTTTAGCTGTATAGGGGGAATAACAAATGAAAACAGTAGCATTGCTTGGAAATCCAAATGTTGGTAAGACTACTCTTTTTAATTACTTAACTGGTTCAAATCAAAGAATTGGTAACTGGGCTGGAGTTACAGTAGATAAAAAGGAAGGATTTTTTGGAAATACTAGAATAGTTGATTTACCTGGTATATATGCAATGGATACTTATTCTAATGAAGAAAAAATATCTAAAGCATTTTTAGAAAATGACGACGTTGATGTTATATTAAATATAATAGACGCCTCAAATATTGATAGAAATCTTTATTTGACAACTCAACTAAAGCAATTTAAAAAACCTATTATTTTGGCTATAAACATGATTGATGTTGCTGAAAAAAAAGGAATAAACTTAGATTATAATAAATTATCAGAACTTATGAATGTTACAGTAATTCCAATTGTAGCTTCTAAAGGACAAGGTATTGATAATATAAAATCAGTTCTAGAAAGTGGTAATTATTTATCTAAGATAGATAATAGCAATTATGAATTTAATAATGAAAAAGAAACCTATGAATTTATAGAAGATATTCTTAATAAATGCAATAAAACTATAGATAAATCTAAAACTACATTAAAAGATAAATTAGATAACTTTCTATTAAATCCATGGCTTGCATATCCAATATTTATAATAATAATGGCATTAATGTTCCAAATTACATTTGCATGGATTGGACAACCATTATCTGATATGTTTGATGGATTATTAAATGATTCTATTTTACCTTATTTATCTGATTTACTTGCTAATACTGCTCCATGGTTTCAATCTCTAATAGTTGATGGTATTGTAGCTGGTGTTGGTGGAATTATTGTTCTATTACCTATAATACTTGCACTATTTGCATGTATATCGATACTTGAAGATAGCGGATACATGGCTAGAGTTGCATTTATCATGGACAAACTAATGAGAAAAATGGGCCTTTCAGGTAAAGCATTTATACCTATGATAGTAGGATTTGGCTGTACAGTTCCTGCTATAATGTCCGCTAGAACATTAGAAAGTGAAAAAGATAGAAAGCTTACAGCTTTATTAGTTCCATTAATGAGTTGTAATGCTAGATTACCTGTTTACGCTGTATTTGCAGCAGTATTTTTCCCAAACTATACAGGATTAGTAGTTGCTCTTTTATATTTATTAGGCGTAATATTAGCATTTATTTTAGGAATAATATTTAAGAATACTTTATTTAAAAAGGATGAAGAACCATTTATTATAGAACTACCTGAATATAAAGCTCCTTCTATAAAAAATGTTGGTAAACAAGTTTATGAAAAAGCTAAGAGCTTCTTAGTAAAAGCCGGAACTATAATATTTGCTATGAGTGTTGTTATTTGGTTCTTATCAAACTTTAACTTCTCAGGTACTGTAGATGTTAATGAAAGTATATTAGCATCAATTGGAAACTTTATAGCTCCAGTATTTAGTCCTTTAGGATTTGGTAACTGGCAAAGTTCAGTTTCTTTATTAACTGGATTATTAGCTAAAGAAACCGTTGTTGCATCAATGGGCATTATATTTGCAGGTGACTTATCAGTAATGTTGCCAGTTTATTTTACTACAGCATCAGCAATATCATTCTTAGTTTTTGTACTTTTATATACTCCTTGTATATCAGTTCTAGGTGCAATGAAAAAGGAGTATGGTACTAAATTCACATTATTTGCAAGTGCATATCAACTTGTTTTAGCTTGGGTCGTTTCATTTATAATTTTTAACATAACTAAATTATTTATATAAAAGAAGGTGTTTCCATGGAAGTATTAATTACTTTAATTATTGTGGCTTTTGCAGGATATACAATATATAAAAACGTAAGAAAATCTTCTAAAGGCGAATGTAATTGTGGTAGTTGCTCAAATCATTGCCCAGCCTATGAAGAAAAAGAAAATGGAATTAAACTTAAGAAGAATAACTAAAAGTAAAATGGCTTAATAAGATTCAATTGAATTTTATTAAGCCATTTTAAATTTCTACTAACTTTTTTCTGCAATCTTTACTAAATCTTCATTCTTTTTCATTATTCTCTCATAATATACTTTTATAGTTGCCGCTGTTGGAGACGCTAAAAGCATTCCTAAAGCTCCATAAAACCCTCCACCTATTAATACTGCTATTATTATAAATAAAGGTCTTACTCCTACTTTATCTCCTATTAACTTAGGATCTAAATACCAACCATCAAATAGTTGAAGTGCTAATAATACTAAAAATACAATTACTCCCTTAGTTGGAGATACAAATACATTAAATAAAAATCCCACTATTTCTCCTATAAATGGCCCAAAGTATGGAATCATATTAGTTATTCCAACTATAACAGCTAATAAAAAAGCATATTCTGATTTAACTATAGTTAACAAAACTAATGCCATAGCTGCAATAATTGCAGAATCTATTGCTTTTATTCCTATATAAGCACCTATCATATTATGATATATTCTAACACCCTCTATTAATTTCTTACCTTTTTTTTCTTTAAGTATTAAGAATGTTAACTTTTTACTTTCTTTTATTAATCTATCTTTATCTACTAACACATATATAGATATTAATAAACCTAGAAATAATTTAACTATTTGGCTAGAAATAGTTAATATATATGATATTGAACCCTCCAATAAAGTTACTGCCATTGTTCCAAATTGAGTTATTATATGATTGACATTATCCATTGTTCCTGTAGTATTTATAATTTCTTTTACAGATTCATTATTTAAAATTATATCTAACCAATCTTGAGTCTCTTGAATATATATAGGCATTTTTGTTGTTATATCTACAGCACTATCTATCATAATAGGTATTAAGTATATTGATGCTAGTATCAGTAAGGCTAATACTAATAAATAAGTGCTTAATATAGCAATACCTTCTTTTACCTTAAACTTTCTTTTTATAAATTTAACTAAAGGATTTAAAATATATCCAAATACTAAACCATAAACAACCGGCAACATTAAAGACCAAAATTTCTTTAATATACTAAAAAAATATGAGTAATTTTCTATAACCTTAAATCCAACTATACCTAATAATATTGCTATAACACTAGTAATTAACAAATCCTTATTTTTTATATTATTAAAAATATTTATCTACTCCCCTCTTCAATTTCTATAGATTATATCATAATAGTATTATATAGTCTTTCATATTATTATTAACTTTTTATAAATATTAAATACAAATAAGGATGCAAATTTTCGCATCCTCACTTACTATATATTACATCTTATCTACAACTTCAATTCCTAATAAAGCTAAAGAATTCTTGATTACTTGGCATGTAGCTTTTACTAAGCTTAGTCTAGCTTCTTTTAATTCTTCGTCTTCTAAATTTAATACAGAATGTGCATTATAGAATTTATTAAATGATTTTGCAACTTCTATTGCATATCTTGTAACAATTGATGGCTCTAATTTTTCTATTGCTAAATGTATTTGCTTTGCAAATCCTTCTAATGCTTTTACTAATTCAAATTCTTCTTTTGAAGAAAGCTTAGAATAATCTGCATTTCCCTTAAACCCTCCTGCTCTTGTTAATATACTATTTGCTCTTGCATATGAATATTGAACATAAGGACCTGTTTCACCATCAAATGAAAGCATTTCTTTCCAATCAAATACTATATCCTTTTCTCTAGAGTTTTTTAGATAAGTAAATACTACTGCTCCAACACCTATCTTTTTAGATACTTCTTCTTTGTTATCTAAATTTGGATTTTTTTCATTTATTACTTCTAATGTTTTATCTATAGATTCTTTTATTAAGTCATCTAATAAAATAACTTCGCCTTTTCTAGTTGAAAGTTTTCTATCTGCAAATTTTACAAGTCCGAAGCCTACATGAACACAATCTTTTGCCCATTCATGACCTGCAAGCTCTAATACCTTGAATACTTGCTTAAAGTGTAGTGCTTGTGGTGTTCCAACAACATATATACTCTTATAGAAATCATATTTTTTCTTTCTATACATTGCAGCAGCTAAATCTCTAGTTGCATATATTGATGCTCCGTCACCTTTTAGAACTATACATGGAGGCATATTATATTCATCAAGCATAACTACTTGTGCCCCATTACTTTCTACTAATAAGTTCTTTTCCTTTAATTCATTTACTACAACATCCATTTTATCATTATAGAATGCTTCGCCTGCATATGAATCAAATTTAACATCAAAAATTTCATATATTCTTTCAAATTCTTTTAAGCTTAAGTCTCTAAATCTCTTCCATAAAGCTTCTACTTCTTTATCTCCATCTTCCAATGCTTTAAAGTAAGCTCTTCCTTCATCTTCTAGTAAAGGATCTTTTTCAGCTTCTTCATGGAATTTAACATATATTCTTAATAGCTCATCTATAGCATTCTTTTCTAATGCCTCTTCATTTCCCCATCTTTTATATGCAGATATAAGTTTTCCAAATTGAGTTCCCCAGTCACCTAAGTGATTTATTCCCTCAACAGTATATCCTTCTTTTTTAAATATCTTATATAAAGAATTTCCTATAGCAGTTGTAAATAAATGTCCAACATGGAATGGCTTTGCTATATTAGGTGATGAATATTCAACACAAATAGTTTTTCCTTCTCCTACATTCGATGAACCATATTCATCTCCTTCTGCTAATACTTTTTCTATTGTATTTCTAGTAAATACACTTTTGTCTGCAAAGAAATTAACATATGGTCCAACATTGATTATCTTTTCAAATCCATCGCTGTTTATTTTACCTGCTAACTCCTCTGATATCATATTAGGAGCTTTTCTAAATGCCTTTGCTAATTGAAAACATGGAAATGCGTAATCTCCCATCTCACTCTTTGGTGGAATTTCTATTAACTTTTCTATGCTTTCAATATCCATATCAACATGTTTACTTATTGCTTCTACAACTTTTTTCTTGTAATCCATTATGTATCCTCCTTAAATTTTCCTAATAATTAAAAAAATAAAAAATCCGTCTCTTAAATAAATAAGAGACGGAAAAAAATCCCGCGGTACCACTCTGATTGCATAAAATGCCACTCAATGCCTTAACGCAGCAATACGAACTATCCTACTAATAAAATTTCAGTAGCTATCTCCAAGGCTCTCTTCCTAACATTTTATCTTATAAGGCTTACACCAACCCCTTACTCGCTTAAAGAATCAAATATAGTACTCTCCTCTTCATAGATATTAATACTTATTCTAATTTAATATAAACATTATACATAAACAAAACTTTTATTGTCAACACCAAAGGTAATCATATATAAATAAATTCAACTATTATCTATACTTTATTAATTAAAGTGATATAATATCTATAATAAAAATAATTTTCATAATATTTACTTAAGGAGTCAATATGAATAGGGTTGGTATTATAGATATAGGTCCAAGTTCTCTTAGACTTATGTTAACTGAAGTTAATGAACATGGATATTTTAAAATAATAGATGAATTAAAAACATCTATCAGGTTATGTCATGATTTAGTTACTGATTACGGTATATGTAATGAAAACTTTAAAACTATACTTTCTACACTTAGAGCGTATAAATCACTTTGTACTGTTTCGGGTGCAAATAAAATATTTGCTGTTGCTACTGAATCTTTAAGAGAAGCTAAGAATAAAGATGTTCTTCTTCCTCTTATAAAGAAAGAATTAGATATTGATATTAGAGTTCTAAGTTGTGATGAAGAAATTTACTATAACTTCCTTGGTATAAAGAGAAGTATTTATATAGGCAATTCCTTAATGATTGAAGTTGCTGGCACTGATACTCATTTAGCTTGGGTCCAAGGTGATAAAATACTAAAAAGTATTACATTGCCTATAGGAAGTGTAAATCTAACATATAAATTTAATTTGAGAGATAGAATATTACCTCAAGATTTAACTGATACATTTGAATTTATAACCTCCAAATTAAATGATATTGATTGGCTTATGGAGACTAAGTTCGATTCTATTATAGGCATAGCATCTACAGTCAGAAATCTTGGTAAAATAGATAGAGTCAGAAAGCGATATCCCTTTGATATTCCTCATAACTATGAACTTTCTGATATTGATGTTCAAGAAATATTTAATTTATTAAAATGTAAGGACTATAAACAAAGACAAAAGCTAGATGGAATGGAACCAGAACTTGCAGATATAATCGTTGGTGGAACTGCTATCTTTAAGAGAATAGTTAATATGGTTCAATGTAACAAAATAATTATTTCAGGAAGAGGCCTTAGAGAAGGCTTAATGTATGAATATCTTGATAATAAATACTCAATACCAGAAGATATACTAAATTATAGCATAAACGAAATATTAGAAACTTTAAATTGTGATAAAAATCATGCACTAAATGTGTTTAAAATAGCTTATAATTTATTTAATTCTTTAAAGCCATTACACCATTTAGGTGATGAATATTTAAATATTATAAAAACATCTTCAATGCTTCATGATTGTGGAATTAGCATTAACTATTATGGGCACCATAAGCATTCATTTTATATAATATTAAATTCCTATATAAATGGATTAACCCATAAGGAACTTCTTATGAGTGCTGCTATCGCCGCTTCTCATAGATTTAATAGCTATCAAACACCTTTATCACCATTTTCTTCAGTTATTAGCCAATTAGACTTACGATCAGTAAAACTTATTGGAGTTCTTATTAAAATAGCAGAAGGTTTAGACAGAAGCCTCGTTGGCGCAGTTAAAAAGCTTCAAGTGTCATTTGATAATCATACAGTAACAATTAAAGTTTCTTCAGATATAGATGTTGACTTTGAAATTCGTCAAGCTTTAAGAGCAAGCGAAAAATTTAGAGAAATATATGGAAAAGAACTTATTATTGAAGCTATTTAAATTATTATTTTAATAAAAACTTTTTATTAATTAACCGTGTTCGGGAGAATTTATAAAATTATAAAAAATAAAAAAGTATATTCATCTAAGTGTAATTAAAAGTTCATAAAATCTGGCTTTTAATTACACTTCTTTTTATAGAATCTACTTTTATACTAAAATATTATCCCTACAACTCCAAATGCTATTTTACTAAATATAGTAAAGATTAAATTTGATGGTATTGTTAGTATAAATTGACCTACTAAAACAATACCTAAAAGAATAAACATTTGATATTGATAAAGCTTATCTGCAACTTTATAAAAATTTTTAGGACTTATTTCTCTAAATAACTCAAACCCTGCAAGTCCTGGAAGAGGTATTAAATTAAATACAAATAAATTTATATTAATAATCGAAATAAATTTTAATGCTAATCCAATTATATTGAATGCTGATGACGGCAATTTATAAGCAACATTAATCCATATCGCAAATATAAACATTCCAATAAATCCTACTAATAAATTTGCAAGAGGAGCTGCCATAGTTACCTTTATTGCATCCTTCTGACCTCTTTTATATGCACTTGGATTTGTATCTACAGGCTTAGTCCAACCAAACCCTACTAATAAAATCATAACAAACCCAATAATATCGATATGAGCTACTGGATTTAATGTTAATCTTCCTTGAAATCTTGGTGTTTTATCTCCTAATTTATCTGCTACTTTAGCTTTTGCATATCCTTGCGCAACAAAAGCTATCAAAATTGCAGGTACTGTTAATATCTTCATTAATAAATAATTTGATCCTAACATTCTAGTCCTCCTTATTCTTTTTTATGATTATACCATATTTATCAAATTTAATACTTCTTGTTTATATTTTTTTAATAAAAAAGTAAGCAAACTTCATATTTATTTTTCATTTATAAGTCTAATATATGTTTAAATGGAATTTAATACCTTATTTGATAAAAGTAACAACTCATTACCTATATATGTCATGAGCTTCAAATTTTGAATAATTTTCAAGTATCACAAGTAAATTTAACATTTCTATAATATTAAAAGGGACTTTACTAATAGTAAAGTCCTTTAAGTTTTTATTGATTTGGTTTTTCACCTTGAGGTTTTTCAAGATTATTTACATTACCGTTATTATTTTCTCCATTTGTTGGTGGTGTTGTTTCATTTCCTCCATTTACTGGAGGTTTTGTTGTTTCATTTTCCCCACTTGCTGGTGGATTAGTTGTTCCATTTCCTCCACTTGCTGGTGGATTAGTTGTTCCATTTCCTCCATTTGCTGGCGGTTTTGTTGTTTCATTTCCTCCACTTGCCGGTGGGTTATTTGTTCCATTTCCTCCATTTGCTGGTGGTTTTATAACATCTTTATCTGGAGTTGGATCTGGAATAACATCTTTATTTTTATCATCATACTCCTCTGGTCTTATGTTATACATGGAGTTATATCTAGCTTCTTCAGAATTATAAGCTGCAGCAACATTTTCAACTGCTAATAAATCAAACTCTTCTGGATTAGGTAGCTTATTATTAAAAATAAAATCATGTAATACTTTTGAGTTCTGTTCAAAATCTATTAATAAGCACCAACCTCTATCTTTATATAAATTATCTCTTGCAATAAGCTCTGTTTGTGGTATTTGTAGTTGTTCAAAATCTAAACTTGGTAACTTATAAATTGTATAAGCTAAATTTAAAGCTTCTGGTATATCTATGTTAGTCTTCACTTGCTCTGATAAAGTATTGGCTATACCTACATATTTTAAAGGATTTACCTCTTTTAACTTTTTAGCAACCTCATGTAATACCTTACTTTGTCTCTCTCCTCTTTCAAAATTTCCATTTCCAACATATCTTATTCTTGCATAAGATAAGGCTTGTTGTCCATTTACCTTTTGAAGTCCTGTTTTAGTAATTGGAGGAGAGTTTACACCTGTAGCTTCACCTATATATTTATTTACTTCATCTATCTCATAATCTTTTATATCTACTTCAATTCCACCAATTTGATCTATTATAGCTTCAAATCCCCAAAAGTTTACTATAATATATTTATCTAAATGTAAATCAAAGTTTTGTTCGATAGTATCCATTAGTAAAGCTGCTCCACCTTCAGCCCCTTTAAGTTTTCCTTTATCATCTTCTTCAGAACTTCCAAAGGCAAAGGCAGCATTTATTTTATTTTCTCCATATTCAGGTATATCAACTAATGTATCTCTCATTATTGAAGTCAACTTAACTTTTTTATTGTTATTATCTAATGTTGCAATAATAATAGAATCTGATCTTGCTGGCTCATCTAAAGTTCTTCCATCAGTTCCTATTAATAAAACATTTGTAATTCCATCTACCTCATTGTAGCTAACTTCTTTTTTATTTTCTGGCTTATATTCTACATAAATTTTATTTCTAATATGATTATAATACCCCCAAGCTGTTGCTATAATTATTGCTAATACACTTAGGATAGATATTAATATAATTTTCTTTTTATTTCTCTTTTTTTTCTTAGAACTTTTTCTTTTCACTGAATCATTTTCACTCATCCTAATTCCTCCCTTTAATTTATTATATAACCAAGACCTTCATTTTTACAACAATATCCATTATATTATACTAAATTTATTTGTCATCTTTGTTACAAATATATAACAAAATATAATATTCTTCATATTTATATTATTTAAATTATTTATCTACATTATTTATACTAAAATATTTTTATATTCACGTATTTTATAAGCTAAATTAAACTTAATAATATTTAACTTTTATATAAATTTGATTTTAATTTATAAATACACCTTTTTTATTTGAATTATTCAATTAACACTTCAAATGGTTGAGTATGATAATATTTAAGCATCAATGATAATTATTTCAGTAAAATATCATACTTGAAAAGACTATATTATTTAATCCTTAATAAGTTAATAAATATTTACTTTATTAAAATTAAATTATTTACTCATAAATTAATTAAATATATATTCTCCCCCATATATAAATTATTTGCTATATTATAAAATTTAATCTTAATTATAAATATCTAAAAAATAATACATTCTTATTTTATAATGTTTAAATTTATTCTTATTTGTTAATAATAGGAATAAGGGGTGATAAATATGGATAATTTAAATAATAATTCAAACTTAAAATCTACCAAAAAGAATATTAATAAAAAACAAAAAGCTGCTATGCTTGTTTCATTTATTTCATTATTAGCAATTTGCTTTTGCTTAAGTTACTTTATAACTGATTATATAACTGATCCCAATAGAGATATAACTAATGCGGAAGCTCAAAATGAAACTGTATATAGTGAAAATAATAAATATTTAGATAATAATATCTATGTAATGCTAAAAACAAATGATAATATAGATATGGCTGAAAACCTAATTAATTTGAAAAGCAAATTAGATTTAAGTGAAAATATTACTAAAGAAGATTTAAGTGAAGAACTATCAACCCAAGGATACGTTCTTTCTGAGTGGGACAATAATAAATTAGTTTACACAAGAGATGCAGCTGTAAATACAAGTAAATTTAAATCTGATAAATACTATTTAGGTGAAGAAAATGGTTTTATAAGCTTATTCAAAACAGATTCTAATGGTAATATAATTAAATCTGAAAAGAAAGTTTATTCTGATTCTAAACCACTATCAAACTTGCCAGAAATAGATCAAAACTATATTAAAGAACATAAATTTTCTTTTGATACAAAAGAAGAAGCACTACAAAAGTTAAGTGAAATGATATCATAATAACTACCTTTATTACCAAAAGGGAGCACATGCTCCTTTTTTTGATTTGTAAATAAGGCATAACAAATCTTAATGAGGGAATAAATAAATTATAAACTAATTTATTTAGGAACATTATTAATTTATTACTATACACTATACATTTCATTCATAATACTTAGTAGTAGTGGAAATACTAGGGCTTTAAAAATTGCGCATTAGCTAAATAATATGTAAACACATAAGGTGAATAGCAAATTTAAGAATATACTTAGAAAATAATTATACAATTTTCACTAACATTGTTAGATATAGCAGAAAATACTATATCATTACATACATATAATTTTATATAGGTCAAAGTAGAATTTATAATTTTTTTCTTTCTATTTTGATTTTTTTTCACATTTTAAGACAAAAAAGTATAATTATAATATGTATTTAGTTAATATTTTCATAATATATTTTAAAATTGTGTAATTGTAATAATTTTTTCACATTTTTTATTTACATATCGATATAAAGCTATTAATATATATTTATTGCCCTAAAAAAATTATTCCAAATCGGAGGTTTGTTTTATGAATATTAGTATTATTGATATGCCTATATTCTATGGATGTGATAATCCTGGAGTTGAAAATGGGCCAAAAATTTTAAGAGAGAACAACCTTCTAGATATCTTTAATAAAAGCCACCAAGTCTGTGATATGGGCGAAGTTCATGTAAAAAATGTTTCTTCAAATGATAAATACGCAGCTAACGCAAAAATGAAGTATTTAGATGAAGTTGTGAGATCAAATGTTGGACTAGCTGATAAAGTTTATGAGTCATTAAGTAAATCATATCTTCCTTTAGTTATAGGTGGAGATCATTCACTTGCTATAGGTAGTGTTGCTGGCTCAAGTAAATTTTTTGATGAAGATCTTGCAGTAGTTTGGGTGGATGCTCATGGTGATATAAATACACACGAGACTTCCCCATCTGGAAACATTCACGGAATGCCTTTAGCTAGTTCCATGGGAATAGGCCATGAAATTTTGACTAACCTTTATTCTTCTAGCCAAAAGGTTAAACCTGAAAATGTATTTTTATTAGGTTGCAGAGACTTAGATTTAGGTGAACTTGAATTAATCAAGGAATATAATCTTAACGTATGGACCATGAAAGATATTAAAACTAAGGGCATAAAAATTGTATTAAAAGAACTTTTAGAAGCTTTAAAAATGAAAAATGTAAAAAATATTCATTTTAGCTTTGATATTGATAGTCTAGATCCTTCTTATGTTCCAGGAACAGGTACTCCAGTAAAAGATGGACTAACCTTCTCAGAAGGAAAACAAGTAATTGAAACTATAATTAACACTTCATTAGTTAGAGCTATGGATTTTGTAGAATTTAATCCAGCCTTAGATGATAATAAAAAGACATTGGAAACTTGTCTTGAGTTATTAAAGGTTATATCTAAAGCTTTTGAAGGAAAATAAATAAGAAAAATAACTAATAGATTTCTATTAGTTATTTTTTTATTATTAAGTATATCTTATAGTTCCATAATTATGTTTTAGGACTTTTTTTAAATTTATGTTATTATATAATAAGAAACTTAATCTTAGGAGGATAAAATGAAACTACTATTTTTTGATACAGAGACAACTAGCATAAAGCCAGGTAATATATGTCAATTAAGTTATATAGTTATAGATGCTTCAGTAAAACCGCAAAAGACTATTGGAAAAAACTTTTTCTTTACAGTAGATAGCATGGATGAAGGTGCAGAAGCTATTCATGGATTTTCACTTGAAAAATTATATGACCTTTCAGAAGGTAAAGAATTTTTAGATTGTGTCCATGAATTTATGCCAGATTTCTTCGATGCAGATTTTATAATAGGACATAATGTTCAATTCGATATAAAATTTTTAAAACATGAGTTACAACAGCTTTGGGAAGCAGGTCTTATAGATACAACTTGGGAGCCTAAAAATACATTTTGTACTATGGCATATTATAAGTCTCCTTGTAACTTACCAAGTCCATCTGGAAATATAAAAAATCCTAAGCTTGCAGAAGTTATAGATTTTCTTCAAATTTCTGAAGATCAAATAACAAATAAGGCAAATGAATTATTTGAAGGTAGTGGAAACTACCATGATGCTAGATTTGATACAGCTGCTACTTATTTAACAGTTATTCAAGGTATGAAAAAAGGATTAATTCCTGCAGGATATTTTTCAAATCTATTAAAAAAATAATTTTTTAATAATAAATCCCTAGAATAGCCTCTAGGGATTTATTATTGCTTAAAATAGATTTTAAAACTCACTAAAAAACTTTTCTTTAAGTAATTTACACTTTTCTTTATCCATAGCTGGAGTTCCATCTAACCTATATTTTAATCCTAATGTTTCATATTTATTTACACCTAATAAATGATATGGCAATAATTCTACCTTTTCAACATTTTCTAAAGAATTAATAAACTCTTTAAGTTCTTGCATGTACTCTTCACTATCTGTCTTTCCTGGTACAACTACTTGTCTTATCCAAAGCTTAGTACCTGACTTTTTGCATGCATCTAAAAATTTATTTGTTTCATCTATTTTAAAACCTGTCATATCCTTATATCCAGCTTCTGATAAATGCTTGACATCATATAATACTAAATCAGTATATTTTAAAATTTCATCATATTCTCCAAATCCAACACCTGATGTATCTAAACACGTATGTATTCCTTCAGCTTTACATTCCTTAAGAACTTCCAATAAAAACTCTGGTTGTCTTAATGGATCTCCACCTGAAAAAGTAACTCCACCACCTGAAGTAGCAAAATAACTTTTATATCTTTTTATTTTTTTAACCAATTCTTCTGAAGTATATTCATTACCTTCATTTTCACTCCATGTATCTGGGTTATGACAATAAAGACATCTTAATTTGCAACCTTGAAAAAATACTACTACTCTAATACCTGGTCCATCAACTAGTCCCATACTTTCAATTGAATGAATTCTACCTTTTAGCATATCTATCTTCTCCTCTTTTGGGAAATTAACAATAAAATTATATTCTCTTATTCATTATAAGTTCTATATAAGAAATTGTCTATTATTTAAAGAGCTGTATAAGACACCCCCTTAGTTAGAATATAAAATATTAGGTTTCAGTAGTGTTCTATAATGAAATGCATAAATTTATATTTTTTTAGCCTATTTTTATTACTCTATACCTCACTCTTTAATTCTCAAACATCTACTAGCAAAAAGATATACCTACATAAATAGGTATATCTCATATGATTCTATATATTTTTTAGATTTCATAAATAACGCTATATATTATATAAACCCAAGTTCCTTATATAACTCTTTGCTTATATCTTCACCAACTAATTTCTTAATAATTTCTACACAAAGCTCTATAATCCCAATCATATTTGAAGCAAACATTAATTTCCCGTTATCAACAAATGACCTCTTAATTTCAATTGCCCCCTCTATTTTCCATTTAGATTCAGGAATTGCAACTCCGTTTATATCATTAAACTTATCGAGAAAATAAATTCCATTAGAAAATGTAGTTATATAATCACACTCATTATATCTTTTTCTTATATAATTCATCAGAATATTATCATTGGTAGCTATAGCTGCCCCTACTCCTCCTGGGATTATAACTATGTTTGGATTAAATATATCAGTACCTACTATTTTATCAACTGTTATGTCTATATTATTTGATTTAATTTTTGCCTTACTTGATACCGAATGTATTTTAAAGTAATCATCTTCCAAAAGTTCATTTATCTTTGCGAATATATTAAATACAATCGAATATTCCATTATATCCATATCATCATACGCTAAAACAGCAATTTTTTTCTTATTACTTATTTTACAATTTAAAAAGTTATTCTTAGTTAATTTATATGTGTATTGCTTTCTAAAATTATTTATTTCTTCAAATCCGACTTTCTTTAATAAAGATTTAGCCTCTTTTGTTCTTACAGTATCTATTATAGCTTCTCCCCCGAAGTCTAAAAAATAATACTCTAAAAGTAATCTTAAGGCCTCTTCTCCATATCCCATTCTTCTATATTCATGATGTATTTTTATATTTATTCTCGCTACCTTAGTTGCAGAATTGTATCCATGAAAACTCACTTCTCCAATAGCCTTATCATCAGTTGTATATACCAAGCAATAAAAGTTTTTCCCATCAGTAGGTTGTATCATTTTCTTATAAAACATTTCCCATTTTTCTCTTGGAAATGAATATGCCTCCCCAACCTCACCCATATTCTCCTTATTTCCCCATAAATCTTTAACAAAAGATAGCTCTTCAAAGCTAGGTTTCCTTATATAAGCTATCTTTCCATTTCTTCTATATAAACTTAACTTTTCATTCATTATCTCACCTATAAATATTACTTTATTCTTCCAGTCAACATATAGTTTACTATCTCATAAAATCGATGTTTTATCAAGCTATATAGACTTAATATAAGAAATAAGCAATTTAAATTTAATATTTTTTTAATAATACTAATTAATCTTATTATAGGTAATAAATTGAAAATGTAGATTTCTTCTATATTTTAAAGCTATAATAATTTTCAGTAATTTCAGACAGTCTTTTTTTACTTAGTATTTCTAAACTTTTAGTGTTGTTTTATTAAACTAATTTTTAAAGAAATCCAATGCACTTTAATAGAATCAACACTTTCAGAAAAAATTTTTTATATGTTTTTTCACAAAAAATATTGATTTATATATAATTAAAATATATAATATCTATTGTTTGTTTAGTAATTTTAAACCTAAGGTTTAGTATTATAAAATTTATTGAAGTAGAGGTGTAGTTGTGGAAATCGGAGAAAAGATACGTAGATTACGTATCGAAAAGCAATTAACTCAAGAAGAACTTGCTAATAGATGCGAACTGTCTAAAGGATTCATATCTCAAGTAGAAAATGATTTAACTTCTCCATCAATAGCAACGTTAATAGATATCCTGGAGATACTTGGAACTAATCTTACAGAGTTCTTTAGTGAGGCTAGTGAGGAAAAGGTTACATATACATATGAAGATATGTTTGAAACTGAAAATGAAGATTTAAAATATAAGCTAATGTGGCTTATACCAAATGCTCAAAAAAATGAAATGGAACCAATTATGATAACTTTAGAACCAGGTGGGCAATATATAGAAGAAGAACCTCATGAAGGTGAAGAATTTGGTTTTGTTTTATCTGGAACTATACTATTACATTTAGGAAAAAAGAAGTTCAAAGTTAAAAAGGGCGAAAGCTTCTATTTTAAGCCTAGATCTAATCACTATATTTCAAACGGAGGAAAAACACAAGCCAAAGTTATTTGGATAAGTACTCCACCATCATTTTAAATCAACAGAAAGAGGTGTTTATTTTGAAACAAAATATAATTGAAATAAAAGGTGTTTCTAAAACCTTTAAAGATAATTGTGTTTTAGACAACCTTTCATTAAATATTAAAAAGAATGAATTTTTAACATTACTTGGCCCTAGTGGATGTGGAAAAACAACAACATTAAAAATAATTGCTGGATTTGAAGATGCAGATAAAGGTGAAGTTTTATTTAATGGAACTGATATCTCAACTTTACCTCCCTATAAAAGGCAAGTAAACACCGTATTCCAAAAATATGCTTTGTTTCCTCATATGAATGTATATGAAAATGTTGCATTTGGATTAAAAATTAAAAAGACTCCTAAAAATGAAATAGATTCAAAGGTTAAAGAAATGCTTAAATTAGTTTCTTTAGAAGGATTTGAAAAAAGAAGTGTTGATTCCTTAAGTGGTGGACAACAGCAAAGAGTTGCAATTGCAAGAGCTTTAATTAATGAACCTGAAGTTCTTCTTTTAGATGAACCTCTTGGGGCACTTGATTTAAAACTTAGAAAAGAAATGCAAATTGAACTTAAAAGAATACAACAAAGACTTGGAATTACATTTATATTTGTAACTCATGACCAAGAAGAAGCTTTAACTATGTCTGATACTATCATAGTTATGAACAAAGGTAAAATTCAGCAAATGGGTTCTCCCGAAGACATATATAATGAACCAGCTAATGCTTTTGTTGCTGACTTTATAGGTGAAAGCAACATTTTAGATGGTACTATGTTAGAAGATTTTAAAGTAGAATTCTGTAATAAAACTTTCGAATGTGTTGACAAGGGATTTAAGCAAAACGAATTAATTGATGTAGTTATAAGACCAGAAGATATAAAAATTGTATCTCCTGATAAAGGAATGATAAAAGGAACTGTTAAATCAATAATTTTTAAAGGTGTTCATTATGAAATAGAAGTTGAAGAAGGAAGTAATACATGGATAATCCATAATACTAAATTTGCAGAAGTAAATTCTGTTATAGGATTAGATATTTATCCAGAAGATATTCATATTATGAGAAAGGTTTCAAATAATGAGTAAGGCAAATAAAGCTAATAGAAACATTGCTGCATCTCCTTTCATAATCTGGAGTGCCCTATTTATTGTAATTCCTTTATTAATAGTTCTATTCTTCGGCTTTACTGTAACAACACCTGAAGGAGACTATGTATTCTCCTTAGAAAACTTTACAAGACTGCTTCAACCTCAATATATAAAGGTTTTTGGACGAAGCTTATGGCTTGCTTTATTATCTACAATATGGTGCTTAGTTTTAGGATATCCTGTTGCATATATTATATCCAAAATGAAACCTTCTAAAGGTAACATTTTAATAATGCTTTTTATAGTACCTATGTGGATGAACTTCTTGCTTAGAACCTATGCTTGGTTACCTATATTAGGTAAAAACGGATTTATAAATAATATTCTTGGATATTTCGGAGTTGGTCCTTTTACTTTCTTATATAATGATGGTGCTGTAATACTTGGTATGATTTATAACTTTTTACCATTCATGGTACTGCCAATCTATACTGTATTAACAAAAATGGATAAAGACTTATTAAATGCCGCTGCTGATTTAGGTGCAAATAGAAGTGAAATATTTAGAAAAATAGTACTTCCATTAAGTATGCCAGGAGTAGTTTCAGGAATAACTATGGTATTTATGCCTGCTGTTTCTACATTTGTAATATCTAGATTACTTGGTGGCGGACAATATATGCTTTTAGGTAACTTAATTGAACAACAATTTACTATGATGGGTGATTGGAACTTTGGTTCATCTATCTCAATATTTATGATGATAATAATATTAATTTCTATGGCTATAATGAGTAAATTTGATAATTCTGATGCTAAAGAAGGAGGTGGTCAATTATGGTAAAGAAACTAGAAAATTTTATTAAAAAGTTTTATTTATTATTAGTATTTATCTTTTTATATACACCTATAGTTGCCTTAATAGTATTCTCCTTCAATGATTCTAAGACTATGGGAAAATGGTCAGGCTTCACATTTAAATGGTATGGTGAGCTTTTTAAGAACGAAAGAATTATGCAAGCTTTATTCTTTACAGTTGTTATAGCTGTTATTTCTTCTATAGTAGCTACAATAATTGGTACTTTAGCAGCAATTGGAATAAATAAAATGAAAGGTCCTAAAAAAGCCCTTTTATTAAATATAAATTATCTGCCTGTATTAAATCCTGATATAGTAACTGGTATTGCCTTAATGAGTTTATTTATATTCATTAGACCACTTACAAAATTAGATTTTGGATTTACTACAATGTTACTAGCTCATATTACATTTAATATTCCTTATGTGATATTAGCAGTTTTACCAAAGCTTAGACAATTACCTGAAAATATTGAAGAAGCTGCATTAGATTTAGGAGCTACACCGTCTTATACATTAAGAAAAATAATATTGCCTCAAATTAAACCTGGTATCTTTGCTGGTATGCTAATGGCATTTACAATGTCTATTGATGATTTTGTTATTAGTTTCTTCACAGCTGGCCCAGGAGTTACAAACCTTTCTATAGAAATTTTTGCTATGGCAAGAAGAGGTATTAAACCTGAAATTAATGCCCTTTCTACTTTAATGTTTGTAACTGTTCTAACTCTTCTATTAATTGCTAATAGAAAAGAATTTACATCAAGAGGTGATAAAATTGAAGAAGCTTAAGAAGTCTATTGCTATTTTATCTTCATTATTTTTAATATCCTCATCTTTTGTAGGATGTTCTAAAAATGAAGATAGCTCTAAAAGTACAAGGACCCTCAATGTATTTAACTATGGGGATTATATAAATGAGGATTTAATTTCAAAGTTCGAAGAAGAAACAGGTATAGATGTAATCTATGATACCTATGAATCTAATGAAATTATGTATCAAAAAGTTAAAAATAGTCCCGGTACATATGATTTAATTTTTCCTTCTGATTATATGGTGGAAAAAATGATTAACGAAGATATGTTAGAAAAAATAGATTTTAATAACATCCCAAATTATAAGAATATTGGTGAAGACTTCAAAAATCTTCCTTATGATCCTAATAATGAATATTCTGTTCCTTATATGTGGGGAACAATAGGTATAATATATGATGCTGATAAAGTTGATGATCCTGTTGACAGCTGGGATATTTTATGGAATTCTAAATATAAAGGTGAAATATTTATGTTTGATTCAATAAGAGATACCCTTGCAATTTCCTTAGTTAAACTTGGCTATTCATTAAATTCAGTTGACAAAAATGAATTAGATGAAGCTGCTAAAGAATTAATAAGACAAAAACCATTAGTTCAATCATACGTTATGGACGAAGTTAAAGATAAGATGATTAATGGTGAAGCTACATTTGCTACTGTTTATTCTGGAGATGCTATATTTATTCAAGAAGAAGCTCCTGATTTAAACCTTCAATATGTAGTTCCAAAGGAAGGTTCTAATAAATGGTTTGACGTTATGGTTATACCAAAGGGTGCTAAACATAAATCTGAAGCTGAAGAATTTATAAACTTCTTATCAGAACCTGAAAATGCTAAAGAAAATGTTGAATATATAGGCTATGCAACACCTAATACAGCAGCTTATGAATTATTAGATGAAGAAACTCAAGAAAATGAAACTGTTTATCCTCCTGAAGAAGTTCTTGATAAATGCGATATATTTAAAGATCTAGGGAACAAGATAAAATTATATGATGATGCATGGTTAAAAGTAAAAATAGACTAAAAAATATTCCATAATACAATTAGAAATATGGTAGCCTTTCGGTATGAAATGCTACCATATTTTTTTAATTTTATATACTAAATTAAGTGTTCTTTACAATATATTTTTTAGTTTATAAGTTTGAATCTCCAAACCATAATTTAATTTCTCTTTTAGCACTTTCTATGCTATCAGATGCATGAACACAGTTTTCCCTATTATTTGTTGCATATAATTTTCTTATAGTTCCTTCTTTAGCTTCTTCTGGATTTGTACTACCATTAATTTCTCTTATCTTCTCAATTGCATTTTCTCCTTCTAAAATTAATGCACATAAGGGACCTTTAGTTATAAAAATTATTAATGGTTCAAAAAAACTTTTCCCAATATGTTCTTCATAATGCCTACATGCAAATTCCTTAGATATCGTTTCCATTTTTAGTGCAACTACTTTAAGCCCATTTTCTTCATATTTATTAATTATCTTTCCTATTAAATTTTTTTCTACAGCATCTGGCTTTATAAGTACTAATGACTTTTCCATAATATTCCCCCTCCTTTAAAATCCTCATCTAAATTATACCATTTTTTATATAAAATATTAATCCTTTCTTCATAATAATCTTGTACTTATGATATAATTTTTATAATTATTCTATTAAAGGAGTGATATTATGGTAAGATATTATATTATTGTTGAAGGCAGAGTTCAAGATGTTGGTTTCAGATATTTTTGTCAAATGAATGCAACTAACCTAAACTTAACAGGATGGGTTCGTAATATGGATAATAGTATGGTTGAAATGGAAGTTCAAGGTGATGAGAAAATATTATTAAAATTTATTAGTATAATAAGTAAAGGAAATTATTTTATAAGAATAGATTCCGTATCAAAAAAAGAAATTAATTTAGTTCCATCAGAAACTAAATTTAAAATAAAATAGAGGCTGTCGTACAATTAAAAATGTAAAATTTAGAATGTAGAATGAAGGTAAAAACTACTGAAAGTAGTTTTTTAATAATATAAATTTAAGTATTTCAGTATGAAATATCACCTCAATTTTAAGTTTTACATTCTACATTTTACCTTAAATAGCTTTATGCGATAGTCTCTATTTTATTTTCTTTGTACCTTAGTATCATATAACATTAAATTATTTTCTTGAATAACTCTTATTAACTTATCTCCATAAATTAGATTTCCTTCTTCATCTTTTGCAGTGCTATAACCTGCATTTTCTAAAGCTTGTGCTTGCTCTTTATAACTTTTAGCTTCAAATAATCCATTTGCAGAATACCTTTCATTTTCCCATAGAAATTTACCATGATCTTTTATTGATGATTTTAAATCTTTATATGATCTAAACGCTCCAACAATAACATCATCATAATTTTCTTTAGTTTGAAGATCAACACTATCTCCACTCCATCTTTCATCAGCCTTTATACCAAAAAGATTATTATATTGTGATGACAATGTAGACTCACCCCATCCCGACTCCAAAATAGCTTGAGCAATAGTTATTGAAGGTAATATCCCATAACTTTTATAATTATCAAAAGCAATCTCCGATATATTATCTATAAACTCAAGCTTAGAGCTATCTTTTGCTAACTCTCTATGAATATAATTATTTTTTAATCCTTCAAGATATTTATTAGCTGTTTCTTCTTCTTCATTATTTAATTTTAAAGATTTAACTGCTGATTTAAAGCTATTTAATTCAATAATATTTCCACTACTATCTTTTTTGTAAAATGAATTTACTATTTTATTTATAACATTATTATCTATCTCAAAATTTCCATTATTTATAGTTCCACTTATTGCAGCAATTTCTTGCCAATTTAATTGAAATCCTCCACTACTTGCATCATCACATGTATTTATATATTTATTTATATCATCATTTGAAAGTAAAGTTTCTTCACTAACACTCTTAATAAATTTAGAAGTCATAAATACTAATGTGCTTATAAATGTAATAATAAAAATTATTGTTAATAGTATCTTCTTTATGCCACCCTTAATATAATTTTCTTTATAATCACTGATACCTTTGTACGTACCTTTATACTCCAAAAACTCACCTCCAAAATTGTTTTCTTTATAAATATATATATTCATTATAAATAATATTTTATTTATATAAAGTTTATTATGAAAATTTAATTAATATTTAAGAAATAAATATTATACATTCTTTGATTTGTAATATTTTACTTAACTAAGTATATTAACTTTTTAAAATACTACTAATTTTATTTATGTAGATTATTAATTTAAAAATATATATTTAACTATATACAGTACTAATTCTTTTATTTATATAAAAAAGGTGGACTTCTCCACCTTAAACTGTCATTTTCTCTTCAACTGCTGAATCACCTTTTACTCTTAAATCATTAAAGAATATTTCTGTCTCTGAAACTATCACATGTCTCAGCCCTATCAATCCAATTAGATTTGGAAATGCCATAAGTCCATTAACTATATCTGCTATAATAAATATCATCTCTAATGGTAAGAAAGGCCCTATTGCTACTAAGACTATAAATATAATTTTATAAGGTTTTATTCCTCTTACTCCAAATAAGTATGCTATACATCTTTCACCATAATAATTCCATCCTAATATAGTTGTAAATGCAAAGAATATTAATCCCATATTAACTATATACTTCCCTAATATGGCTATTGGTAAACCATTTTCAAAGGCTGCTGTAGTTAAAGCAGCACCTTCTAAATTACCACTAAAACTTCCCGTAACAACTATAACTATCCCAGTCATTGTACAAATTATAATGGTATCAATAAATGTCCCTGTCATAGAAATTAATCCTTGTTTAACAGGAGAATTTGTTTTTGCTGCTGCAGCTGCTATAGGAGCACTACCAAGTCCTGCTTCATTTGAAAATACTCCTCTTCCAATCCCTCTTTGCATAGCAATAGAAATTGTTATTCCTACTGCTCCACCTAAAGCAGCTTCAGGATTAAATGCACTTCTTATTATTAAACTAATAGCTGAAGGTATTTTCGTAAAGTTAAATATTAGTACCAATATAACTCCTACTATATATAGTATAGCCATAAAAGGAACAACTTTTTCTGATACACTTGAAATTCTTTTTATTCCTCCTAATGTAACTAAAGCAACTAGTATTGTTACTACTACAGCTGTAGCTACTAATGGAATATTAAACCCTATTTGTGCAGCATCTGCAATAGACTTCACTTGCCCAAATGTCCCTATTCCAAGTAGAGCAACACCTACTCCGAATATTGCAAATAATTTAGCTAACCAATTTAGTCCCAGTCCATTTTTTATATAATACATCGGTCCACCAGACATTTGACCATTTTCATCTACTTCTCTATATTTTATAGCAAGTAATCCTTCAGCATATTTAGTAGCCATACCAAAAAAAGCTGCTATCCACATCCAAAATAGCGCCCCTGGCCCTCCTGCTTTAATTGCAGTGGCTACTCCCACTATATTACCTGTTCCTATAGTTGCAGACAAAGCGGTACATAATGCTCCATAACTAGTAACATCACCCTTTGCATCTTCATCATTGTCTTCATCTTTTGAAAATATATATTTTAGTGCTAATGGTAATTTAAATATTTGCAGAAGTTTTAGCCTCCATGTCAAATATATTCCTGTCCCTACTAATAGTATTAACAATGGTGGTCCCCATATTATACTATCAATAGTGCTTAAAATTGATTGAATTTGATTTAACATAAAAAAATCCCCCTTAAATTTAAATTTACGGAGGAGAATAGATAGGTAAACAAGCCTAATAAAATAATAAAACTTTACAGACCTATCTTATCCCCTGTCCTTTTACCTGAGAGTTTCAATAATTTAAAATTTAAATTATCTTGCTCCTTCGGTGCTCATCTCTGAGTCTCTCCAGAGGTTCGTCCAATAGCGGTCCTAATACCTGAAAGATTTACTTCTTCGGTGGATTTATCTAAAAATCTCTCTCCCACTATCTTCAACCGAACATTATTAACTTATGCTATAATTATATACGTTTATATTAAAAACTTCAACCATTCATTATATTAATTATAAAATATCTACTTAATAATTTTTAATTTTATAATTATAAACATTTAACATATTAATAATTTTATATCTTTTATGACTTATATATTTTAATGAATTAACATTTTTTGAATCTTTTATTTCACTAATTATATTTTTTGCAAGAATTCCTTGATTTTTTGTAGTGGGGTTATATACTATTAATAGGAATTAATAGTATATTTGAAAAGGAGTACCCATAATGGATATAACATTAACAAAGGAACACTTATCAAACCTTTATGGTAAAATAAGTCCTTTCGAATTTAAAGATAAATTAATAGAATTAGCTAATCTTAATAAGGAAAAATTTAATGGAAATATTTTAGATGCTGGCAGAGGTAACCCTAACTGGACTTCCTCAACTCCTAGACAAGCATTTTTCACTCTTGGACAATTTGCAGTTTTAGAATGCCAAAGAAATTTATGCATAGATGATTTAGCTGGTATGGTAAGCAAAAGTAGAATTTATGAAAGATTTTTAGAGTATTATAATAAAAATACTAATTTGCTTGGAATTAATTTATTGAAAGAAATAATAGATTATTGTATAAAAGAATTTAATTTTAATCCAGATGATTTTCTATTTGAAATTACTGATGGAATTATTGGTGATAACTATCCAGTTCCAGATAGAATGCTTATACATATAGAAAAGATAGTTAATAAATATTTACTAAAAGAATTATGTTGCGATACTAAATTTAATAACAAATTTGACGTTTTTGCTGTAGAAGGCGGAACTGCTGCAATGTGTTATATATTTGATTCTTTAACATCAAACAAGCTATTAAATAAAGGTGATAAAATTGCTTTAATGACACCTATTTTTACACCTTATCTAGAAATTCCTCACTTACCTAACTATGATTTTGAAGTTGTAAGAATTCATGCCAATGAATTAGATGAAAATAATAATCCAACTTGGCAATATCCAATTGAGGAACTAGAAAAACTTAAAGATACTGACATAAAAGCACTATTTATTGTTAATCCAAACAATCCTGCTTCAATAGCATTAAGTGATAAATGTAAAAATGATTTAATTAATATAGTTAAAAACTACAATCCGAATTTAATGATAATAACTGATGATGTTTATTGTACATTTGTAGATAATTTTAAATCTATAATTGCTCACTTACCATATAACACTATAGGTGTATACTCTTTATCAAAATACTTTGGTGTTACAGGCTGGAGACTTGGTGCAATCTTTCTAAACGAAAATAATATATTTAATAATCTTTTATTAAATCTTTCACCTGATGATAAAGTTGAGATAAATAAAAGATATAAACATATGTCATCTAACCCTAGTGATATAAAATTTATTGATAGATTGGTAGCAGATAGTAGACAAGTTGCTCTTAATCATACTGCTGGTTTATCAACTCCACAGCAAGTTCAAATGGCTTTATTCTGTGGATTTGCTCTTGTTGATAGTAGTAATAAATATAAAAATCTTACTATTGAAATATGTAAAAGACGTAAAGCTCTATTATTCGAAGGCATGCAATTAGATATTATAGAAAACCATAATGATGCTTCTTATTATACTGAATTAAATATAATTGATTGGGCAAGAAATAAATTTAACGAAGACTTTTCTAACTATATACTTTCAAATTATACTCCTTTTGACATATTGTATGATTTAGCTAAAAATTACTCTGTAATTTTGCTGAATGGAGATGGATTTGCTTCTTCTGAATGGTCTTTAAGAGTTTCACTAGCTAATCTTAATGATAATTGCTACTACATCATTGGTAAAGTTTTAAGAAAAATTCTTGATGATTTACTTAGAGAATGGCAAGAAAATAAATGGTCAGAAGTAAAGGCTGAGAATCTATAAAGCTATTTAATACTTTCATATTCAAAAACCACACAAAAAAAGGTCGAGTTTATGCTCGATCTTTTCTAGTTTGTAATATATTAAAGTTGTTTATTATCATAGCTTTCGATAAAAATATTATCTTAATCTTACTTTTATGATACATATTTTATTGGAAATCAAAAAAAAATATTTATAGACAGTTGTAGTAGCTAATAAAATTGATGAGATAGTTAAGAACACATTAGAAATAACAGTTATTTCTCTATATGTGCAAAGAATTATTATTTGTATTACAAAAAAATTATCGCTAACTTATATCCTAATTTTTCTATTTTCTTTTTAGTTACCATATAACTCCTCCCATTTAAATATAAATAGAGAATAATTTAATACTCTTGAGAAATGCTTATTTAATATTATAACAACACAATTTTCAAATATATTCAATTTGATTTTTCTGATTTATTCACATAAAAAATCACATTAAAGTTCACAACATTAATAAATTTATTAACGCTGCGAACTTGTTTTTAATTTACATGTGTTTCTTATAAAAAATAGCATTAAAACTAGTTAAATATTTGCTTTAGAACTATTTGAATTTTAATGCTAAATTTAATGTGATTTTAAGTTTTCAACCCAAAATTTGAGCTCGCTAAAATACTCTAATATCTAATTTTCTAATTTCTATAAAGTCTATTTATAGCACTAAATACTGCTTTTATTGATGCTATAGTTATATTGCTATCTACCCCTACTCCAAAAGTAACCTTTGAATTATCTAACCTTTTCATCTCAACATAAGCAGCTGCTTTAGCCTCTGATCCTTCTCCTAAAGAATGTTCTCCATAGTCCAATATTGTAGTTTCTACTAAATTACTTTTAATTAATGCTTTCTTTAATGAATCTATTGGTCCATTTCCTTCTGCTATAAGGCTTTTTTCTTCTCCATTAAATAAGAAAGTAACACTTATTTTAGTATTTTGACATTCAATGTTTATACTATCACTATCTTCTATCTTAAGCTTTAATAATTTAAATGGTCCTACAACATCTAAATACTCTTCTTTAAATTTCTCCATAATCACCATTGGTGATATTTCTCCACACTTTTCTGTTAACTTTTGTATTATAGCTCCAAACTCTTTATGCATATTCTTAGGCATCTTATACCCAAAATGGCTTTCTAAAACGAAGGCTACCCCACCTTTTCCTGATTGACTATTTATTCTTACTAAGGCTTCATATTCTCTTCCTAAATCACTAGGATCTATAGGTAAATATGGAACTTCCCAAATATCATTATTTCTCTCTAGATACTTTTTCATGCCTTTATTTATTGCATCTTGATGAGAACCTGAAAACGCAGTAAATACTAGTTCTCCTGCATAAGGATGCCTTATATGAACAGGTATTTTGCAACACTTCTCATATACATCTATTATTTTATTTATATTATCCAATTGAAGCTTAGGATCTATTCCATGAGAAAACATATTATATGCTAAATTTAATATATCTACATTTCCTGTTCTTTCTCCATTTCCAAACAAAGTTCCTTCAATTCTATCTGCTCCTGCTAACATTGCAAGCTCTGCAGTAGCAACGCCAGTCCCCCTATCATTATGTGGGTGCACACTCAAAATTATTCTATTTCTATTTCTAAAATTTTTAACCATCCATTCTATTTGATCTGCAAATACATTAGGTGTATCTATTTCTACTGTAGATGGTAAATTTATTATTACTTTATTTTCATTAGTAGCTTCCCATGCATCTAATACAGCTTCACATACTTCAAGAGCATAATCAACTTCTGTACCTGTAAAGCTCTCTGGTGAATATTCCAAATATAATTTCCCATTAAAAAACTTAGCGTGCTCCTTAACTAATTTTGTTCCATCTACTGCTATAGATTTTATTTCATCCTTACTCATATTAAATACAACATCTCTTTGTAATATAGATGTTGAATTATATATATGAACTATGGCCTCTTTTACTCCTTCTAACGCTTCAAATGTCTTTTGTATTAAATGTGGCCTAGCTTGTGTTAAAACTTGAATCTTTACCCCTACAGGAATCAAGTTATTTTCTACTAATGTTCTTAAAAAGTCAAACTCTATTTGAGATGCTGATGGAAAACCAACTTCTATTTCTTTAAATCCTAATTCTATTAAAAGATTAAACATCTTTAGTTTTTCTTCTACTGTCATTGGATTAATCAATGCTTGGTTTCCATCTCTTAAATCAACACTACACCATATCGGTGCTTTTTTAATTTCATTATCTGGCCATGTTCTTTCCTTTAGCTTAATTGTTTGAAATCTTTTATACTTCTTATAATTCATTTAAATGCCCCCTTATATATATGGAAAGTTAAAAACCGCATAAACCTACTCCTAATTGGAGCGATTTACGCGGTACCATCCAAGTTTTAACTTAATTGAAATAACGGCATAACTTTACCGACAAAACCTACTTCCCCATTCAGTTTTGTAGCTCCTGAGCGAGTTCAAAAGCGATAATATGCGGGCTCTCACCATATCCCTACTCTCTTTAACATCTCTTACTTTCTACTACTCTCATTCTAAGCTTTTCAATATTGAGTTAATTAGTAATATACTATAACCAAAACCTTTTGTCAAATATTTCTAAATAATTTATTAATCTTATAATTCAACTCTTCCTCTTATTTCACCATTATAAAAGGCTTTAATATTATTAATTACTTCTTCAAATAATCTCACTCTTGCTTCTACACTTGCCCAAGCAATATGTGGTGTTACAACTAAATTTTCTTTATTTCTTATAGATATTAATGGGTTATCTTCTTTAATAGGCTCTACTTCAAATACATCTAAAGCAGCACCAGCAATAAGTTCTTCATCTAATGCTTTTGCTAAATCTGCTTCAACTACTATTGGCCCTCTCCCCATATTAACTAATATAGATGACTTTTTCATATTCTTAAGTGCATCATAGTTAATTAAACCTTGCGTATCTTTGTTTAAAGGAGCATGAATAGAAATTATATCTGATTGATCTAATAATGCCTTAAAATCTACTCTCTTATATTCACTATTTGAATTTTTTCCTGAAGTAGAATAATAAATTACATTAACTCCAAATACTTCTGCTATTTTAGCCACTTTTTTTCCTATTGCTCCAAAGCCTATAATTCCCCATGTTTTACCCTCGAGTTCATAAAAAGGCTTACTTACATTAGTGAAAAGACCTGACTTAGCATAATCTCCAGATTTAACATAATTATCATAATAAGATAATTTATCATATAAAGATAATACTGTTGCAAATGTATGTTGAGCTACTGTATTTGTTGAATATCCTGCAACATTTGTAACTGCAATATTATTGTTCTTTGCATATACTATATCAATATTATTAAAACCTGTAGCAGTTTCACATATAAGTTCTAAATTTTTAGCTTCTTTTAAATTATTTTCATTTAATACTACTTTATTAGTTAAAACTATATTAGCATCTTTTATTCTTTCTACTACCTCTTCTGGTTTTGTAGTATCATAATAAGCTAATTCCCCAAATTCTCTTAATTTAGTAAAATCTAGTTCCCCTAATGTTTTTCCGTCTAAAATTACTATTTTTTTCATTTTACCCTCCTAGTTATAATAAATTTAAAATATCCATTGGCTTATCTATAAAATAATCTGGCTCAGATTCTTTTAATTTATCCATTCCTATAAAAGTATAACTCACTGCACAAGTCTTACATCCTGCTGATTTTCCACAATATATATCATAATGACTATCTCCAACCATAATAGCTTCATTTGGTTCTATTCCTAATTCACTACATGCTTTAAGTGCTGGATCTGGATTTGGCTTATGAAGTTCTGTTGATTCTGGAGTTATAATTATATCCATAAAATCATATATTCCTGCTATCTTCATTCCTCTTATAGCAAGCTCAGCTCTTTTTGATGTTACTATACCTATCTTAATTTTCTTATCTTTAAGGCTAGTTAAAAGCTCTTTAACTCCATCAAAAGCAAAGCACATAGTATCATGTATTGCCTCATTATATTCTCTATAATAGGCTACTAAATCTGCAACATCTTCTTCTTTAGCATGCTTTTTAAATGGATCTCCTAATGGTCTTCCAAAAAAGTCTACTATTTCTTCTCTTTTTAATTTCATTCCTAGTTTATCTTTAAAAGTTTTATCAAATGAATTATAAATTAATTCGTTTGTATCTAATAATGTTCCATCTAAATCAAATAATACTGCCTTAATCATATTTCTCCTCCTGAAAGTGAAGTTTTTCATCATATGCTAATAAACTTTATACTAATAATAACATATAAAAGATGCTTGTACAAAATTAACTCCATGAAATTAAACACAAATAGATAATATGTAAATTCTCTTATTTTCCCATTTCTATACACATTTATATAAGCCTTCATATTCCCAGTTGAAATAGAAAACTATAAAAGACTAACCTTTTTACAGTTTACTAAGAAATAAATAAAAGATACCCAAATTAAGGTATCTCTATACTTTATAATTATATATTAAATAATCTTAGTTGCTCATTACTATATCCATTTTTGTAACCATCAATTATATCATTCATTTTATAAAGCAACCCAAATCTTTCACATTCATTCTTAAATATTTTATATAAAGTTCTAGCATTAGGACTATTACACATATAATCATTACCAAAACTTTTCATATATTTTTCTTTTATCTTAGGAAAAGATTTGTCTATCATATCAAAAAAGTGGTCTCTTTGATTAGATCTTAAAGTAACACCAAATGCAGGATATATAAATTTAGCCCCATTTTCTTTTGCTAGTCTTATAATACTAACTATATTTTCTTCTGTATCATTAATAAATGGCAAAATAGGCATTAGTAAAATTCCCGTATAAATATCATTCTCCGATAATCTTTTTACTGCTTCAAACCTCTTAGATGTAACTACAACATTTGGTTCAATCTTTCTACACAAATCATCTTCTGCTGTTGTAATTGTAATTTTACAAAGTACTGGTGAATGTTTTTTAATTCTTGTTAATATATCAATATCTCTTATAATTAAATCACTTTTTGTTGCAATTGCTACTCCAAATCCAGTGTTATCAATAATTTCTAATGCACTGCGTGTTAAAGAAAGCCTCTTCTCAAAGGGATTATAAGGATCACTCATGGCACCAGTTCCAACAACCCCATTTTTTCTTTTAGATTTTAATTCTCTTCTTATTATTTCTAAAGAATTTTCTTTAGCCCTAACACTTTCAAAATTATTTATACCATAGCACTTACTTCTACTATCACAATATATACATCCATGATTACAACCCTTATAAATATTCATATTATAATTAATTCCAAACCAATTATTACTTTCTCTATATCCAGATATAATACTTTTTGCGACTATATAATCCATATATAACTCTCCTAAATAATCCCCTTTTCAATAATAAATTTATTAAACTTGCTTTCTGATAATATTTCATTTGTTATAAATTCTCCATTATAAAATAAACTATAAGTCGTAAAAGGACATGGAGAATTTTGTGCTTGCTCTTTAGTTTGAAACTTAATTACCTTTATATCTATTCCTTTTTCGTTCGAAATCTTCCTTATTAAATTAACATATTTGCTTGTATGAGGACATTGATCAGAATAATATATTATTAGTCCATTTTCATCACTTCTTCCACGCTTTGCATAGTTTTTAAATTTAGGCACGTTATATTCATCTGAAAATGGTAAATATAATAACTCATAGTAAGGATCAGCAGTATCACATACTTTAAAACCTTTGTATTTTAGATATTCTGGATCTGATAAAAATGGCATTTTCCTTTTTGATGAAAGAGCTATAATCCCTTTCTTTCCTTTATTCTTTGAATTATCAATACATTCATTTAATAATCTATTAGCATACCCTTTTCCCTTAAACTTTCCAGATATCCAAAAACAATTTATAAACATATAATCATTTCCTTCTATAGGTACCCATGCATTTTCTATAGGAATATATTCAATGAATGCTTTACCTCTTACATTTATTTTGTTAAATATCAACCCATCATTTAATCTTTCCTTTAACCATTCCTTTTTTAAATAAACTCCACATTCACCTTTTTTATCTGATAGAGAGCAACAAATATGTTCACAATCAATATTATTATAATTTAATGTTATAACTTCCTCCATTACTCCCTCCTAACCGGGTGTCTTATAACAGTTTTCATCTTTGCTTTATTAACCCTTCTAGGATCTGACAAATATATTTCATGGTGCCCCCTTACACTTCCCTTTTCATAAACACTTCCTATATCATTAATCAAGTTATTTTCTAATATAAATTTGTCGATTTTTTCAATAGTTACGTGTTCTTGATCAAATGGTCCTATATGCATACATTGAACACATAATCCTTCATCAAATACTTCTAATCTTGCTTTAGACACATCAATATGAGGCTTTTTCTTTTTAAGTTCATCACAAGCAAAATCGAATATTTTCTTTGTTACAAATTCAGGTTGGCGTATCATAGAAGTCCAAATATATTTATTCTTTTTGTTAAAATCCATATCATCATCTTCTAACCACCATAGACCTTCAAGAGGTGGTACAACATAATCAAAATAGTCCTCTATTTCATTTCTTATCTTTTTATTCATCTTTATTGTATAAGACAAAGCATATAATAACTCAACAGCAGCCTGATATTCTCCATCTTTATCATTTGGATTTCCTTTTCCATCTACCATTATAAATGTCATTGCAGGTACTGTTATTTCCATAGGTTGTGTTTTGGGTAAATATAAGTCTTTAAACTCTTTTTTATAATCTAATTTATTCATTATAACTCTCCCTTTATTTTCATCGTAAACTTAAATAAACAATTTTCTCAAAAATTTTATAATATACGTTCTAAGTATTCTTTAAAGCTAATTGATAGGCTAATTTTGTTTTCTAAACCACTTTCCCCTTTGCTTAATAAATTTTCAACAATTATGTCACCTATTTGTCCTGTTGCCCCTAAAATTATATTCATGATTTATCTCCAATTATATAAATAATCTATAGATTAGAAGTTAGAAATAAACTTCTATAATTAATAACTATAGCTATATTATATAAATATTAATATGACACCACTATGTCATATTAATATTTTTTTAGAGCATACATCAGTTTCTTTTTTATTTCATCTCTTATATTCAAAGGTTCAAGAACTTCTATATATTCTCCAAAAGACATTAGATATCCAAATAGCCAATCCCCTGATGGAAAATCTAAATCGACTATAAAATCACCATTATCATCTAAAGAATAATTATGGAACTCATCATATATTCTAAATGCTAGCTTCTTATCTATCCTTAATTTAAGGTGTATTAATTCATTATAATATCCCGTATCTTCTTCTGAAAATATTTTATTAGGAACCGTTCTATTAAAATTTTCTAAAATTATATTTATATTACTCATTCTTGTAAGCTTAAAAAATCTATTATCCTCTCTTTCTCTACAGTAAGCATACAAGTACCATCCCTGCCCCTTAAAAACTAGTTTTAATGGTTCAACAATTCTCTCTAATAATTTTCCATTTGAATTAAAATACTCAAAGGATATTAAATTTTTATTTATTATAGAATTCTTTATAGTTGTAAATTTTTCTCCTAAAGTATTATTTTTATCCCAATTTGAAAAATCAACTTCAATCCAGTTTTCATTATCTCCTCCTAAAAATGAACTTAGTTTAGATAATACTCCATTAAATTCACTTTTATTAACAGCATTAAGACCTTGCATAGCTGCTAGTATTTCCTTCTTTTCTTCTTGTGATAAAATTGCTTTATTTAATATAAAATCTGATAAAAGGCTTATCCCGCCACCTTTTCCTTTAGTCATATAAATTGGAACTCCAGACTGCGATAAATCTTCTATATCTCTATAAATAGTTCTTTGGGACACTTCAAAATGTTCAGCTAATTCCTTTGCTGTGACATTCTTTTTATCTAGTAAAATATATATTATTTCAAATAGCCTATTTCCTTTCATATTCTTCACCTAAACTTAATTTATTAATAATAAAAAAGACTACACTCTATAATCACTTAGTAGAAATGTAGTCTAGAAACGTCACTTTTTATTTCTCTTATATTAAATATTGTCCTATATAACAAATAATATAATCAAATTTATATAGTAAACTCTTTACTTTTATATAATACTTATGAATTACTCTTAGATTTTACAACAGGTATCCAAATTTCGCTTTTGAAATCCTTTTTACTTGTGTCTGGTCCTTCATTCCAAAGTATTTCAGGACCACCTGTTGATTCATATCCTGAAGTTGGAAACCATTCAGAATATACTCTAGCCCAAGTATCTTGAAGTGAATTTGGAAAATTACCTACTACCGTAAAAACTGCCCAAGTAGCAGCTTCTACATTTAAAACACTCCACCTATTATCTATATGATTATTTGTTGCTACTCCTATATATTGATCTAATTCTGTTCCCTCTAGTCTTTCATCATCAAAATTAGCAGATACACATATTATTCCACTTGGTTCTACATTTGATAAATTCTTTAGCTCTTTAAAATCTTCAACAGATAAACTCCCCCACATTGAATCCATTTGAGAATTTACGCCTTCATAAATAAGGGTAATCCTTTTCTTTATACCAACAATTTTAAAAGCTTCTTTTTCAACAATACGATAATTCATTTCTATTCCTCCTTGAATTTTCAATTGGAAAGTCATAGGTGGAAATGCTTTTAATGATGAATTGCTTTTTCTTGCTTGTGATGGAGTAATTCCATGAAAGCTTTTAAAAGCTTTAGTAAAAGAATCTGGTGACTCATAACCTAAATTTAATGAAATATCTATAACCTTATTATCTTTATCTTGCAATAAAGTAGCTGCTACAGTTAATCTTCTTAAACGTACATATTCATTTAATGACATCCCAGACAAAAATGAAAACATACGCCTAAAATGATATTCTGAACATCCCACTATTTGTGATAATTTATTAAACTCTATAGCTTCCATTAAATTATCTTCAATATATTTCATTGCCCAATTCATTTCTCTTAGCGAATCCATAAATATGACCTCCTTTCATAAAAAAGTATATCAAGAAAGGAATCTCTATACCCGTTAATTCCTGTACGGGTTTAATCGGATTTAAATATTTATTTTGTTTGGTGCAGATGGCGGGACTTGAACCCGCACGAGGAATTCCCCGTCACCCCCTCAAGATGATGCGTCTGCCATTCCGCCACATCTGCACAATATATATTATATTGTAATTTATATAATATAACTTTTCAATAATTTATTAAAATTATAAAATTATAAAATCATTATATAATTATAGAAGCCTATATAAATATAAAACCATGTATAACAAAATATTAACTACCTTTTTATACATGGTTGTTTATTTATAAAGTACTGTAAATAAGTTTAAAGTAATAATTATTTATTTTTTAGCTCCTGTTAATGACCTACTAATCCACTTTCATTTAGTTTATCAATAAACTTTTTGCTAATCTTATTTATAGGCCCTTTAAGAAATAATCCTATTATTATAGATATTACTCCATAAATAACTATCATAGTTATATCTCTAGTTAAATTTGATTTTACAATTCCTGCTACAGCTTCTCTCATTGCTGAAATAGAATATGTAAATGGTAAAAATGGATTTACTTTTTTAAAGAAACTAGGCATCACTTCAACAGGAAAAGTTCCTCCTGCTCCAGCAACTTGTATTACTAATAATATAACTGCAATCGCCTTTCCTACATTTCCAAATATAGAAACTAAAGTATAAACTATTAATATAAATACTAAGCTACTTAAAATACTTATTCCTATAAATAACCATTTATTCAATACGTAACATTTTAATAAATATATATCACCTAAACTTAGTATTAAAGATTGACATATTCCTATAAATGCAAAGGTTAAAAACTTTCCAAAATATTTTTCATAAGGCTTAAAATTTACTTCTTCATTAAATCCATATGGATTTGTTGTTAATAAAGAAACTAAAATTAACGCTCCTACCCATAAAGCAAGTGTTGAATAAAATGGAGACATTGCTGAACCATAATTAGGAATAGAAAATAAAATTTCTTCTTTTATTTCTACTGGGCTACCTAAAAAGTCACTTATTGCCTGCCAATCATTCTTCAGTAAACTTAATATTTTATTTATTTCTTCTTCATTATTTATAGAAGACAATTTTGAAGATATATTAGCTAAACTTGATTTTATAGTTGGCATTTCTTCTTTAAGCTTTCCTATATCTTCTCTTCCTACTTTAAGCCCTTTATCTAATTTTTCTAATAAACTTGCTATATCAGGAATAGAACTTGTGGCTTCTCCAACTAGTTTAATACTATTATCAGCAATTATATTCATTTGATCAATTGCCTTATTGATTGCAGGAATATATTGTGAATCATAATTATTTAAAATATTAGTAATTATATTTTTATTACTTGTTACTAAATCCTTAATTTGTTGAAGCCTATTTTTATCAATTGGCTTATTATTAGATACTAAATTTTGAATGTCTTTTATAATACTATTAATTGATTGTAATTTTGAACTTGCTAAATTTAAATCATTTATTACAGCTTTTAAGTTATCATTAAACTTTGATAGTGGATCTAAAACTTTTATTATATTACTAATCTTATCGTTAACTTCAGTAATATGTAAGCTTACATTATCAAGGCCCTTTATTATTGCATCCTTATCAATATTAATATTCATCAATCCATCAATAGCATCTTCTACTCCACTAAGAGCATTGTTTATAAATTCCAAATCATCCCTTATTACTGGAGCAACTTCTTTTAAACCTTCTTTAGACTTTTCTAAGGCATTTTTAGTGTCTGCTAATAAATCATTGCTAGTATTTAATGTATCTTGCAATAAAGGTAAATTATCTTTTACTTTATTAACTAAATCATCAGCCTTAGCACTACCATCATATGCTTGATTTATTATATTTTCTATTTCTGGCATTCTACTATTAATGCTTATTACACCATTAATTAATCTTAATATTTTATCTCTTGAGCCTTCAAGGCTAACTCCAGCTTCATTTAATATTTTAAAGATAGTTCCGTCTACAGTTTCAATTATATTAGTATCAACTTGAGATTTTATTGTAGTTACACCTTTATCAGTTATCTTAGGTGCAATAGCATTGCTTTTTTGATTTACCTTATACATTAAAGTAGGTCTTTTTATTTCCTTACCCATTATAGATAATGTTTCTTCCGTAAAGTTTTCAGGTATTACTATAGTTGCATAATACCTTCCTTTTTCTACGCCTTGATTGCCCTCTTCTTCGCTAACAAAATTCCATCCGAGGCTACTATTTTCCTTAAGTTTATTTACTAATTCATCCCCTACATTTAAGGGTTTATCCTTAAGGCTACCACCTCTATCTTTATTTACTATAGCTACTTTTATTCCTCCTGTATTTCCGTACGGATCCCAGCTAGCTCTAATATTAAACCATGCATATAAAGATGGTAATATCATAAGTCCAACAATAATTACTAATGCAACCCAGTTAGTTGTTATGCTTTTTATATCTCTTGAAAATATTCTAAATATATTCTTCATTTGTAACCCTCCAATAATATTCTCTGCAACTAGTTCTATTTTTCTCATATTACATTTAAATTATTATATAAGTGTAAATAAAGATTTTCTTATTTAGTTAAAATATCATCAAACATTAATACCTAAATAAAGTTATAATCTTATTCCTAATATAAAAATAAAATAATATTATGGATTTATACTTAAGAATATACTGCAAAGTTTATCTATTAACCCCTCTTCTAAAGGCTAATAAAGCATTTAAATTATCATAAGAATACACATCCTCTGTCTGTTCATTACCAAAAGATCCATATATATTACTTTTTTCATTTATTACTTGAAAGTTTTTCATTTTATTAATTGCCATATTATAAAGTTCCTCATCATTTATAACCTTTGCTATTTGAGCTATATTTGCATAAATTGATGTAGATTCAATTTTACTTTCATCCAAAGTATTTGTATTGTAAGATGTCGATATGTATCCAATATACTTCAATCTTTCTTTAATCCAATCTACACTTTTACTTATATCTTCATTGACTTCAGCCTTATTAAGAATAACTAAAATAGATAGTAGAGTATCGATATTTTCTTCATTATCAAAGATTTCTATATTTCCATCATAATACTTTCTATATAAAGGTAATTCATCACTAATATATCCATTATTAATAATTTCAAGTGATTTAGTATATACATCATTCCATTTATCATCGAATAAAGAGAATAATTTTAATGCATATAAATCCAAATAACATAATGTAGTTACATTACTTTTGCCATACCCATCATGAAAATCTATTAATCTATTTTCTTGAATTAAATTTTTATAAATTCCATTTGATATTTTTATTCCATAATACCTATATTTCAAATTATCGAATTCTTCTGCTCCTATTATTAAAGCTCTTGCTATTCTTAAATCATCTATAGTTGCAGAAACATCTGAGCTTTTATTATTTTCTATTCTCCAGCTTATAAGCCCATTTTTTAAAAACATATTTTCCTTTATGTATTTAAATGAATTATTAAATTTCTCTTGATCATTTTTATATAAACAATAATTTAACATCATTCCTTGAGATTCTGATAAAATATCATGTCCTTTTGTTAAATCCCCTTCTGTAGATATATTATTGTAATTGGTATATATCCCACCATATTCATCCATTAATTTTTCATGTATAAACTTATTTAATATTTCTTCTTCTTTAGTTACTTCTTCCATTGAAACAACTGAATTTATTTCAATATTTTTTATATATTTAAACAAAAATATATAACTTAAATAAATACAGCTTATTACAAATAATAATAGTACTATTATAGTAATAATTTGTTTATTAGTTTTTTTCATATCTTTTTTCTCCTTATAAATGTTTTTTAATACTATTTCTTTTTTTCTGATTTTAAAGTCTTTAATGTTTTATATATATTATCCAATTCAGAATCGGATAAAGAATCTAAATTATCTATTTTGTACTTAATGAAATCTATAGTTTCAGTCTTAAAATCTTTTTTTCTTTTCTTTTTTCCATCATTATTTATTATATAAGCAGCTATAGTACTTGTGGTTACCCCTATAAACCCTATACCAAAAACCATTAAGAAAATTGCAACCACTCTACCTAAGTTAGTAGTAAGTAAAACATCACCATATCCAACTGTAGTAAATGTGACAAAACTCCACCAAATTGCATCAGCAAAGCTCATATTTTCTAGTAAAGAAATAATTACAGCTCCTATTATTATTATAATAGTTGTTAAAATCAACATGTAATTAAACTTATTTAATCTTACTGCTTCTTTTATTTTATTTTTAAACTTAATTACTAAAATTATCAATAATGTAACTTTAAATAATTTTAATAATAACTTTATATCTATAGTAACTCCTATATTTAAAGCATAAACTAATTTTCCCATACCAATAATGGGTATTATGGAGATTAAATCTATAATATTTTTAAATAAAAATTTAATTTTATTTATAGATAAAACTAATCTTAATATATAGTCTATAAGAAATATACAACAAATTATTAAATTTATATAGTAAAAGCTTTCTATTACACTAATTGGAAGTTTATACATAAGATCTAATATTATCATTATTGCACTCATTAGCGATAATAAACCAATAAATATATCATAAGCTAATCTCTTTTGCATATAAATACCTCTCCCACAGTTATCTACTTATATTTTATATAGTAACTTTAGAAAAAATGATATTTAAGAAAAATATAACTAAAAAAGTTAAATAAGCTACTTATGTCCTAAATTGTTTTTTGCATATTACCAAAACAAAACATATATAATAAGCAAAAAGGCAATACATTAATAGCATTGCCTTTTTGCTTATATAATAGAAAATTTATATATTGTTTCTTTATCGTATTCTTCACCTTTTCTTAAAATAGAGTATTTAACAAAAATATTATCTTCTCCTATAGGTGGACATTGTGTTTCTATAGCTAATGCATCTCTTCTTGCCGGCTTTTTACCACACTCTAAAAGTTCATCATCTGGGAAATTAAGTGAGTATAGTACTACACTATTTTGATTTGTATAAACGTCCATTTGTCTACCAGATGCTTTATGATACAATTTAAGCTTTATATCATTTCCTCCATTTAGAATCCATGGATGATCGTATCCTTGTCCAATTTTAAGCTGATAGTCATCCTCTTCTATATCTCTTCCTATTGTCTTAGGATTTGTAAAATCAAATGGAGTTCCTTCTATATTTATAATTTCTCCAGTTGGAACTGAGTTTTCATTAAGCTCAATTAAAAAATCGCTATCTATATATAGGTAATGGCTCAGTATATCTTCCTTACAATTTCCACTCAAATTGAAATAACTGTGATTTGTTAAATTAACCAAAGTATCTTCATCACTTATTGCTTTATATGATATTTTAAATTCATTATCTTCTGTAATGGTATACCTTACAGTTAAATTTAAGTTACCAGGATATCCTTCTTCCCCTGATGGACTTAAGTAATAAAATTCAACAAATGCTTCATTTTCATTAGCATTTGTTTTTACCTCTAATAATTTCTTATTAAATCCAATATCTCCTCCATGTCCTTGATTCAACCCGTAATTTTTGTTAAATGATAAAACGTTACCATTTAATAAAACTTTACCATCTGCTATTCTACCAGACGTTCTCCCTATTAAAGCTCCATAATAAGAAGGATTTTCCTCATATACATTTAAATCTTTGTATTTCATAATTACATTTTCGATTATTCCATCTTTATCTGGTACTAATAAATCAGTTAATATAGCTCCATAATTTAATACATTTATTCCAAATCCTTTTGAATTCCTTAAATTATAGCTTTCAATAGTTTTTCCCTTAAACTCACCAACTAACACTTTTAAAATTTCCATAGTTTCACTCCTAAAACTTATTTAAATATTTTATTATGCTATATTTCATTTGTTATTTTATATATTTATTGCTTAATTTAAAATATTAATAATTTATTTCTATACCTATTTTTATTACCATATTGATAATATATACCCATAAAATAGAAGAGTCAATTAGTTAATTAAATTTTTAGTAAAATTTCTATATAATATTTAGCAATAATATAACATGTTACTATAAATGTATTTTTTATATAGTAAATTATTACTATATTTTATATTATGTATATTAAATTTGTATTTTTAATTAAATTATATAAAAACTATTACATAACATTAATTCACCCTACTTCATAACTTCTTTGTCATGTTTTTCTTTTATTATTGTACATTTAATTTCCACATATTATAATAAAATTATATATTATTCAAGTCATACTAAAATTATAAACTTCCACTAAATATTTAACATAAACTTGAATGATTAACATAAAAAATTAAAATATATGTTTCAATTTTATACATTATTTAAATGACATAATCTTTTATAACTAAAATCATACTTTATATCATTTTTAAATTGAATCATATATATTATACTGGGGGTATAATATGGGATCTTGGTCTGAAAACTTTTCTGTAAACATAGAAGTTATCGATAATCAACATAAAGAATTATTCGATATCCTTGATAGTTGCTATGAGCTATTACTTAAAAACCATGATGATGATAAATATGATAAGATAATAGCAATTTTAGAGCAACTAAAAGATTATACTATCTATCACTTTAAAACTGAGGAAGAATTTATGCGTAAAAATGGATATTCTAAATTCTTATCTCATAAATTTGCTCATGATTCATTTATAGATCAAATTAATTGTTTTGATATCTATTCAATAGATATCGATCAAAAGCAGTATATCAACAATATACTGGATGTTGTTTCTAACTGGATTAAAATGCATATACTAGAAACAGATAAAAATATACATAAATATCTAAACTTGTAACAAAAAAATAACTGATAATAATTTTATTATTATCAGTTATTTTTTAATTAATATTTAAGTAATTCAAATCTGTATTCTTGCTTTACTTCTGGATATTTCCGTCTATCTACTTCACTTAAAAACATTTCAATGGGCCTTGCATATATTCCCTTATCATCATAAAGTGCCTTATATAATACCAATTCCCTTGAGTAATTTTCTAAGTGAAAATATAAATTTTCCTTTTTATAAATATCTATTGTTGAATTTAATTCGGTATGAAAAGCTTGTAGTACCTCGCTATCATTAAGTATATTTTTATCTTCTTGAATATTACTAACTCCCATAACGGCATAATAATTATTTTTAAAATGCTTATAAATAGCTGGATATTTTAAATCTCTCATGTCATTCCCCTTATTTATTTTGAATATTTCTTGGAAAGCCCAACTTATATTGTTTAGGTAAATCAGTTTTCTTATTCAATTTTACAGCGGCTTGTAATGCCCAGTATGGATTTCTAAACATAGCTCTTCCAATTGCTACAAGATCAGCTTCTTCATTACCTATTACAGCATTTGCAAGCTCTGGTTCATCTAACTTTCCAACTGCAATTACCTCTGTGTTTAATGCTTCTTTTATAGCTTTTGCATATGGAACTTGATAAGCTGCATGAGTACCTGGTCTTCCTGCGGCTGCTATTGGACCTTCTCCACCTGCACTTATATGGAACATATCTGCACCTGCTTTTTGATATGCCTTAGCAAGTTCTATTCCTTTTTCTATTCCATATCCACCTTCAACATACTCTCTTCCCGAAATACGCATTATTAGAGGCATATCTTCTGGCATTTCATTTTTAGCTGCTTTTATAACTTCTGATCCAAACTTTGTTAAATCTTTTCCATACTCATCACTTCTTTTATTTGTTAATGGAGAATGGAATTGATGTATTAAGTACCCATGTGCTCCATGAATTTCTATAGCGTCAAATCCAGCTTTAACGGCACGTCTAACAGCTAATCTAAACTTTTCTATCATTTTCTTTACTTCTTCTGTAGATAATTCTCTAGGAGTTTTACTTGAATCATCAAATGGTATTGCTGAAGGAGCAACAGGAATTTCAGCATCTTCTGCTTTCCTACCAGCATGAGCAATTTGAACCGCAACCTTTGCTCCATATTTATGACATTCATCTATAATTCTTTTTAATGGTTCTATTTGATCATCACACCATAATCCTAAATCATAATCAGTAATACGTCCATCTGGTTCAACATCTGTCATTTCTACTATTATTAAACCTGTTCCACCTATTGCTCTACTTACATAATGCATATAATGCCACTCTGTTGCTATTCCATCTTTATTTTCAACTGAGTATTGGCACATTGGTGGCATAACTATTCTATTTTTTAATTCTAAGCCCTTTATTTTATAGGGCGTAAATAAATCTTTCATATCTAATCACCTTTCTTTTTAACTTCAATCTATATTTAGTATAAAAAATATACTTTTATAAATCAAGTACGCACTTTTAAGTTAGTGTAATTATAAAGTAATAGAACTCCCATTAAGAGAGTTCTATTACTTTATAATTATGAAATTAATTTAATCTACATAACCCTTGATGGGAATATAGCATCTAATACTCCTATTACTAATGCAGCTATTAGTGCTCCAAATATTGAAACTCTCATATTAGGAACTAAGAATTGTGCTAAATATAAAATTACAGCTGCAATAACAAATCCCTTTACTCCCTTTCCAAATGGGGAAGCATCTACACCCATAAACGTTTCTACTAAATAATCTAACACAGTTATAACAACTGCTGCTAATAAATAAGACCATAACCCATTAATACTGAATCCTGGAGTCAAAAATGATGTTATCCCTAAAATAACAGCTACTAATATTAATCTTCCAATCCATCCTAAGATGCTTCCATTTTTATTTTCATTTACATTATTACTTTGTCCCATAATAATTCCTCCTTCGTAAGATTGTATTAGTTATTTATAGTATTAACTAAATTTAAAAAAATTATTTTCTAAATAAAAAAATTATGAATTTAAATTTAAATTTTCAACTTAACTTTGCTATTATTTTTATAAAACTAACTTCCGTTTTTGTTTACTGTACCTATCTTAACTAAAAGATCGTGTATAAAATTTGATCCTCTGCTTATTAATATTCCCGTCAACATTATTCCTAAGTATGGTATATTGGACTTTATACTCAAAAGTTCTAACAAATCTAGTTTAGTTGAAAAAGTTATTATTAAAGCTATACAAAGCGCCCCAATTTTATCAATAGATAATTTTCCATTTTGCCATACCATTTTTAAAGTTTCCCAAACACTTTCTGCTAGTAAAGAAACAAAAATCAATATTATCAAGTTTTCCATGCCATAATCCACCTCTTTTTATATCATTTAACTTATTTTATATTGCCGTGCTATATTCTAATATTAAGTACCTCATCTTTATAATTTTTATATATTATTTAATACTATTTAAATGCACTTTTTATAACCACAATTTATTATTAAAATTAAAATTTCTTAATTTTATAAATTTCTAATTGACATAAAACTTGTCTTTGATTTATTATCTATATCAAGTAGTTAATTATTTTCCAGGTAGATGTTTTCATACTGCTTTCTATCTGGTACTATAAAACATTAAAAATAGCACTTAGGACATACCTCCTAAGTGCTATTTATTTCAATATCAAATTAAAGTTATATATATATTTGCTAAATATTTATTTTTGTAACTGCTTATTTAGAAGAAATATGTTTTCTATCTCATTTCCATTCTCATCATAATATTTAACATTTGCTCCTGATATGTATCCTATTGTATCTCTGTCAAGTACACTCCCTTGAATTTTTAATAATATATCCTCATTCATAGGCAATTCTACTTCCTTTGTTTCATTATCCCTATCACATACTATCTTTACTTTCATAAATATCATTCTCCTTTATAATTTTAGTATGCTTCAATAAAAACTAAAATATTTCTAATAAATATAAATATTAATGCTAGTAAGAATAACGAGTTAATACTATTTCAAATATTAATACTTCCTATAACATAAAGTGTTTAATTTAATATCTTTTAAATACTAAAAAACATTATTTTTCTATAATCTTTTTATCAAAAATAGGATATCTAAAAATATAGATATCCTACTAAAATTATTTAAACTATACTACTATCTTTTTAACACCTTTAAAGCCTCGGCAACCTTTCTCGCAAAATCTAATGGCCTATCAATTGATTCAAAATGAATATACATAAGCCTTGGGTTATCAAATAACCAATGATTATGCAATGCAGTTACTAATATTCCTCTCGTTCTTAATGCAGATATAAAATCATTTATTTCACTTTGAAGTATAACTGTTTCTCCTAAGTTAAGAGTTCTACCATTATTATCTGGAGACTCAAAAGAAAATAATGCTGATAAAGCTAATGGTGATTGTGTTCTTCTTCCTAATATTTCTGCCCTTATATTTCTCATAAATGTTACTGTACAGACATTATTATCTTCACTTAAAATATTAGCACCAAGTATTCTGGCAAATTCATTACAAGTTCTACAAAAGTTTATCATAAGTTTCCCTCCAAAATTAGATAAATCCTTTAACAAATAAAAAGAATTTATCTATATAGACATAATATGTTTTTATGTTTATATTTGTTAAACATTATGGTGCATAATTATTTATTTTCTTCTTTCCTTATTGGATACAATTTTTTCATCCTAGAGATATTTAATTTTTAATATAAAGAGTAAAATAATATTCTTAAATATAACTAAATAATCTCAACATCCATATAAACTTTATTACTTTTTAAATGTTATTCTAAAAATAGACTTAATACTAATAACCTTAAACTAAAAATTAATATTTTCATGTATATTAGTTTATTTAACAACTATGTTGGTACTAAATTTGTTTTATTTATATAAAACAAAAAACACTAGACGTTAACCTAGTGTTTTTCATATTGCGAGATAAGCCGTAAGCGGAGTTCTGTATTCTAATAAGCTTGTACCCAAGTGCATTTATTTATATTTAATTTTACTTAAATGCCCATTCTTTAAGGCCTATTTCCAAACTCCTTATTTTATCAACGTTTATGACTTGGGCAAATACTTGGGCAAATACTAGATCTATATTATATTTATTTATAAGTCTGCTATTTTTATTATTTGTCTTAATCTTTCCTTAAGCATTTCATTTTCCCTTAATATTGCTTCGAATCTTTCTTTTGATATATAATCAGCACTAGAACTATTAAACTTTTCAAATTCTGTTTTATATATCTTATAGTGTCCTCCATCTGTCCTTTCACATCTTATACTACCTTTTTTACATAAATCTAAGATTAACTCATAGTTTTCTCCTGTTAATTCTGAAAATTTTTTAGGTGTTATAAACATACTATTCTCCTTTCATTACTATAAAATAATATTTACATTCTATATATATAAATATATAATACATTTAAATTTATTGGTATATGGGGGATTATAATGTTAGGATTGAAAATAAATAGAATTAGAGTTTTAAAAGGTATTACTCTAGGACAACTTTCTCGTACTACTGGAATAAGCAAAGGGTATCTAAGCAACTTAGAAAAAGGGATTAGAGCTAACCCAAGTTTTGAAGTATTAGAAAAAATATCACTTGCATTAGATGTTGATGTATTAGAGTTACTTAAAGAAGGTGATACTAATGAGCTTAAATTTATCACCCTAAGCAAAGATATAGAATTGATTATTGCTAAAGTTATGAAGCTCTCTAAAGAAGATAGAAAAAAGATTATAAAAATTATAGAAGTATTTGAAAACTAAAATAATAATTACATAAAAAAATAGAGCAAAGATAAAACTTTACTCTATAGCATCTAATAATATATAATTAAATCAGTCAGTATATTAATGTAAGAATTTATTAGGGTGTCCAATCCATACTTCTTATTTTTATACTGGCTCTTTTTATTTTTAAACATACACATTACCTACCTATTCATTTGAATAAAATTATCTATTTCTTTCATAGCTAATGATCTAAAGAATTCAGATGCAGAAATATGTTTTAAATCACAATACTTTTTAATTAACTGTTTTTCTTTAGAATTAAGTCTAAATTCAAACCTATCATCAAGAATTATTTCTTCTTCCTTTTTAAATATAGAATTTATTAACTCTATTATCTTACTCAATACTACTCTCCCCCACTTCTATTATCACTCCTCTTAATACTTTTAAAAGGCTTGTCCGTACATATCCGTACTGTACATTATTATTCTTCCTTTAAGGTTACATTGGTATCCCTTATATCTGGCAAGGGTATTAAACCTAATAGCATATCTTTTACTGCTACAGATGGGACAGAGTACTCTAATAATTTACTATAAAGTCTTAATTCCCTCTCCTTATTCTTAGAAAACTCTATTATTATTCTTAATCTTTCTGCCATACTTGCACCTCCTAAATATTTCTTAGTAGTACATTGTATGCCGAAGGAATATAATATAGGCCTTTTATGTTTAAAATTTTTAAAGAAAAGTAGAGTTTACTAAACGTAATCATTATTAAAAATAATTATATGAAATAAAAAACCAAACCTAAATATTTTTTAGGTTTGGTTTATTTTATTCTCAGTTTTTAATTTTTTGAATATAAAGATTAATGAAGCAATTAACAAAATAATTAACATTACAAAATAAATCATAGAATAATTATTAGCTAGATTAAATATTATGTTATCTATTTTATTCTTTCTGCAATAATATCCCCATGAACTAAATAGGAAAATAAACACTAAAATATAATTGGAAATAATAATCATTGGATATCTTTTTAAATATTTAGGTTGTCCATTTTTTACTTTTCTATGTATCACTATATTTTCAATAAAAAACATAAAAGCATAAATTAAATTTGAGATACATAAACTCCAAACACTCCCAATCATTATTAATTTTAAAATTGGTACGTCCTCTATTTTAGAAAATATTCCGCCTAAAAACTCTAATCCTCCAAAAACAAGAAAAGACATTGCTGTAAACATTCCTATTAATCCTATGAATTCATTTTTTAAGTTTCCAGCTTCTGTCTTTATAGCAGAATCTATTTGGGTGAGTTTTTTATCAATCTTTTTGTTATTACTATTATTTATAGGACTTATAACTTGTCCTACCCTCTTCTTGAAATTTTCATCATCAGTATTTAATTTCTTTAATTGATAAATTGCTAAATTAAAATGATCATATATTTTTATTATTATTTTTTCAATACATTTATATTCTGGATAATTTTCGAATTTATTCAAAATAATTTCATCTTTTATTCTTTCTAAATTTATATTTATGTTCTCTAAATCACAATCATTAATTATTTTATAAATATTATTACTAATTTCCGAGTATAAAATTCTTACCTCTTTATTAGAATCAATTAACTTAAGAAATTTATTAAAGTTTTTTTCAAAATCATTTTTTTCCTTGCACATAAAACTAATAATATCTCTAGTATATTGCAAATAATTTATTTCTTCTTTTATATATTCAAAATGTTCTATTCTCTCTTCCATCATTAAATCAAGTGGATTTCTTATTTCATACCCTTTTGTTTTATTATCCATAGCTATTTTCCTTTAAAATATTTTTGTAAAGTTGATTTGTCTATTACGTTATTAATTCCGCCCACATAACTTTCTACCCAAGGAGTTTGCTTATGTGTAATATCTACAAGTTGACTAGCTGTATATTTATTACATTGTTCAATTAACTGATTAATTATCATCTTGTCACCATCATCTATAATATCATCTTTATACTTTACATTTTTACAATTAAATATTCCCCCTGAAAAGTCTAGATACTCATCAATATAAGGGATATTAGTACTTCCATATTGTTTGAATTCATGATAAACCTCAGGAATAACTGGACCATACTTCCAAGCTTCTATATCTTCTCTAAAACATTCATGTCCTGTATTTAGATAGAAACCTGCTTGTATGAAGTATAATATTTTCTGTAATTTTAAATTAGATATATGGAAATTATTATCATTACAATAATTAATTACATATCTTGCAATGTCTAACACACTATAAATTCTCACTGTATACACCCCCTAAGAATAATATTATTCTTTAGATTTATATTAGCACACTTCGGGAAATATTCAAGAAAAATATGTAAAAATTTATATTAAATTATTGATTTTCTATAATTTTAATATAAATCTATCAATAATTAAGTATATTTTTATCGCTTAATATTCGGGAAATATTAAGCAATAAAAAAGCTAGTAAGCAAGGTTAATTTCCTACCTACTAGCCTTAAAATTACAACTTACCTATAAACTTTAATACTTCTTTTAATGTTTCATATCTATCTTTACCAGCTATATATTTAGTAGTATATCCACTAAACCCAACTGGAGTAGCATTTCCACCTACTGCAATTATGTTTTCTGCTACATTTACATAATTAAATGGTAATGTTGCATCTATACAAGGACATTGTAAATAATCTGCTAGATACTCTGCTGCTCTCTTATCTACTTGATTACAATAACATACTAAATTCTTCATATCATATTCCACCTTTTCAACTTTACTATTATTTATTTTTTTATTACTTATAGCTTCTGCAATTACTTGTCCTATTTTATCCGCTCCTAAGCTTTTATATAAAGCAACATCTTCTGTAGCTTCAACAAAACAAACTTCTACAATTACACTTGGCATTGTTGTATGCTTTAACTCATATAAATCTATTGATGTTTTTACACCTCTGTTTTTAAATCCTAAAGCTCCTATACTATCTACTATTCTTTGTGCATATTCTTCATCATTATAATTATCTGATTCAGAATAAACCCACGTTTCAGTTCCTATTGCTCCATTGTAACTGTTATAAGCTTTATTGAAGTGAATAGATATAAACAAATCTGCTCCCCAGTTATTAGCTCTACTTACTCCATAAACTAAATCACTATTGGTATCCATATTACCTGGAGTAACATCTAATACAGTATGCCCTAATTGGTTTAAGTATTTAATAACGCTATCTTTTACTTTTCTATCTTCTGTAGTTTCATCTATAAGGCCACTACATCCAGTTGCTAGAAAATTATGTCCTCCTCTAACTGCTATTTTCATTAATATCATTCCTTTCTTTTATAAAATAAAAGAAGCAAGATTATTCCTGCTCCTTAGTAGATTTTACTGTACCTTTTACTGTAGATTGTCCAAAGTAAAAGCTGACTATCATTATTGCGACTGTAGTAAATTGCTCTGTACTTACTACTTCTCTAGCACTTAGAATACAAAATACTGTTATAACTAATAATGCTATAATCTTTTTAACCTCTATAAGACTAGTTATTTTAGTTACTAATTTGCTCATGCTATTTCTCCTTTCTCTTTCAATACTTTATCAAGCTTATTATCCATATTGTCTACTTTTTCTACTAAGTTTTCTGTTAAAATCCTATTACTGGTACTTAGTTCCTCATTCGTTTTAGTAACCCTATCTAATGTTGTTTCTATCCTTGGCCATATCTTTTTATACATGAACCATATTAATAAAATACATAAAGCTACAGGAAATACAAATGTATTAAATAGTGTTGTTATATCATTCATCTTGCACCTTCTTTCTCATAAATTAAAAAGAACCTACTATTGTAAGTTCTCTAATGCTTCTATTCTTTTTTGCTGTTCTTGTACTATTCCCCAAAGCATACTACACATACTATAGGAATCAATTCCGGGAGTGTTTCGTGGATTTAATAATAATTTAGCTTCTTCTGTTAGTTCTTCTAATATAAATCCTAATTTTTCATCTGCATATATTTCCATTCCTTTTCCGTCTTTATCTATTGCGGTAGGGAATGATTCTAATCTTTCTATATCTGCTTTTAATTTATATTTCTTTATGTGATTATTCTTAAGTATATTTATAAAGTCAATATCGGTAGGCTCTGTTATATCTGTCTTAAACTCTCTACTAGAAGCATTATTAAAAGCACTAGCAATAAAGCTTCCATAACCATTATCGGAACTATTTCTACTTTCTACTGCGTATATATCTCTTCTAAATTTAAGAGTTCCTCCACTTCGGTTCCCCCATATTCTTAATGCTGTATTTGCTCCTGGTTCAAATGCCATTGCCATTTTATTATTTCCTGTTGTATAAAAGGCTAATTCACTGTTATCTATAGAAATATATGTTTCTCTATTTTTTTGAATTCTTAATATATTTTGATCCGCATCTATTCTACACTCTTCACCGAACAATTTTATAATGTGGTCATATGGTTGTAATCTACCTTCAAAAATTAAATTTCCAGCAGAATCTCCTTGTAACATTACTTGTCCGGAATTATTTAAAACTGTTAATGCTCCATTTCTTATTTTTACACCAGAGCCATCTATAATAGTGTTTCCTGAGTAAACCTCATTCGGATTCGGTGTCCAAGGTAACAATAACTTACCTTCTGTTAGTAATAAATCTTTTATCCAACAAACATATCCACCAGTGTTGTTTTTAGAACCTAAGTGTTTAACAGCTATTTTCATTTCTGTTGAATTTTGTGTTGTTATTGTAATACTTTCTCTTCTACTACTTCCAGCTTCTACTATATTTGATGTTATTCCCCTACCATTTTCCTGAGGGAGTTCAATTATTAAGACTGCTCCAGATGTAGATACTTCTGGAGTTAATACTGCTGATAACGTGTATGTTGTGTATGGCTTTACTTGAATAGTTTGATATATTGCAGTAGCTTCATTTACTCTTGTATAAATTCCAACTTGTCCTGAATTTCTGTGCCAATAAAAACTTCCTACATAAGGATGCCACCAATAAAATTTATCGTTATTAATTAAATTACTATCTTTTATTAAGTTGTATCCGCCACTACTACTAAAATCTAATTTTAATTGATTTGCTGTTAACTCCATACTTGCTTTAGTAGCATAAGTGTTAGTAGCATCTCCTTTGCTTAAATAAGTATTAGAAACCTCTGTTTTTACGCTATTCGCACTTTGAGTAATTGCTGTATTCATAGCTATTGTTGTAGAATAATTTTTTAATTTATTGTCCGTAGAGTTATTCGCACTATTTATTGCATCTATCTTTGCAGTATTTAGTTCTGTTTTAGTGCTATAAGTATTACTTACAGTAGTCTTAAATCCATTTAAGTTTTGTTCTAAAGAAGCTTGCTTATTTTCTACTGTTGCAACTTTTCCAGATACTCCACTTAAATCTGTTGTTAGGTTTCCTATGCTGCTTGTATGACTTGCTACTGTAGTATTAATTTCATCTACTGTAGCTTTTAATGAAGTATATTTATTACTTATAGTTGTTATATCACCTTTTATAATTGTATTTTCACTTATAAGTCCACTTATTTGTCCTTGTGCTATACTTATTGCTGTTGTATTTGCTTCAATTTTTTCATCTGTATCTTCTGGCGCTACTGTAAAATCTGTTGCTTTATTTCCTCTTTCTAGCTTTGGTTTAGAAATATACACCTCACAATTTTTATCAAATCCAATAACAAAAGCCACTGATTTAGTGTCAACATCCTTTGCCTTTCCAGTAACTACAACTTTAATCCATTTACCTTTAACAATCTCATTTTCTAAATTTTTTCTTGTACTTCCAGCACCAGCATTTCTGTCTTTATAGAACCATACCCCAGCTTGGAAAATTCCATCTATTTCTTGTGAAACATCCTCTGGAATATAGTACATAAAAGACATTGTAAATTCTTCTCCATATTTTGCTGGAATAACTCCTCCACCTGTATAAAGATACCTTGTACTTGTTGTAGTTGCATTTGTTCTTAATATTTTTACAGTTTTATAACCATCACACAATATTTCTTCATTTATACTCATAAATTGTGCATCATATCTCCATGTACCACTTAATGGTTTGTTAAAGTCAGCATTTCCTTGTAGATTCCTTCCCCCTATCTCCATATTATCTACATTGCTCTTAAGACTATTAAAAGCTACCTCTAAACTTTGTCCAGTAAGATCTATTGCTACTTTACTAGCTTGTATTAGGCTATTATTAGTATCTTTATTTAATCCAGTAACTAAAGAACTATAATTAATCTGCTTTTCACCTATAGCATTTTCTGCTACCATATTAGACTTGATCAATTCATCTGAAATAGCTTTTTCTTTAATTCCAGTATGGTCTATAAGTGTTGTAGTGCCATCTTCACCACGTAAAATAAAGTTAAAATTTCCTTGGGTATCTTGCCCCATTTGAATCCTAACTTTATTATTCTTATCTTTAAATTGTTGTGTAGCTCCTACAATTTCTATTCCTCCATTATCCGATGCAATCTTAAACTTATTAGTAGATATTGTACTCGCTTTTAAATCTTCTACGCTTATACTCTTTGCTATAACATCCTTTATTAATGCATTAGAAATAGTAACATTATCTGTTGTAAGGTTTAAAAACTGTCCGTTTTCTCCTGCTACAAATTTACTTAAGAGTGTTTGTAGATCCATTATAGTACCAGAAGCTGTATCAAATTTTATATTTCCTGCTGTTAAATCTCCTATATAAGCTACATCTATTAAAGCTTTATTTATGAGAGCAAGTTCCATAACAACTCTTTCTACTTTCTTTGCAGATGGTCCACTTCCAGAAAACTCATTCTTATTTTTATTCTCACCCTTTGCAGATATTTCAGAAGTTAATCCACCAGTATAAGTAAACTTTTGACTTAATATAGGATGTTTTCTTACTACTCCCTTTTTATCAGTTATAGTTACTATATCCCCTACATCTAAAGATATATCTCCTTGCCATTTCATAGAATAACCTAGATATTCAAATCCATTTAACTTATTATAAATATCTTGTAAAATAGAATTATTAACCCAAGGGTTTTCAAATTCCAATTCCATAGAGTCAGCTCCTAAGCTACCCTTACTTAATACTTCTTCTCCCGCTTGGCATAATATCTTCCCTATTTTATATTTAGTTTCTTCTCTTTTATAATCAAAATAATTGGATGTTCCTATGCTATAGGAGTTATCTTTAGGAGTTACTATAGTAAACTTACCATCCCTAGTTATTATTGCATTTCCTCCACATAAACTAGCTACATATCCAAGGATTTCTCTACAAGAAAAACCCTCCAACTTTTTTACTGTATAAGCTGGAAGGTTTCCTGTAAATTGTACTCCTGTTATTCTGACTAACTCGTTTACCACTTGTTGAAGTGTTAAAGTATCACCTAAGTTACTTATAAAGTTTTTCTCAAACTTCATCATATTATCAAATGCTGTAATTTTAATTGTATAGTCAGTTTTCTCTATATCATCTATATTGTAGATACCCATAAGAATATACTCTATTGTAGAGCCTATTTTTAAGCCTATTTCTACTTTTATAGTGCTAGTACCATAAACCATATCACCTTTATTTAATAGCGTTAAATCAAGTGATTGGCTAGTTGTAGCACCTATCATAAATCCATCAGAAGGTTGTATATTCCCATCTATAATAATATCTACAATATCCTCATTCTTATAGACCTTATCTAATATTGTAACCCTACATTCAAAAGCTCTTGAACCTTCTTTTATTGCTGTTTTATATGCTGTACTTGTTGTATAAATAATTCTCCCTCCTTTCTTAGATTTTAGAAGGATCTATTTAAACATATAGTCTACTAACATAATCTCTCCTGGAGTAATGTTTATATCTACATCAACTTTTTCTAAATCTATAAGATGTATATCTACTTCTGTTTCTATTTCTAGAATTTCTTTTAAATCTTTATTAAAACTATCAATATCTAAGATGTTAATAGTTCCATCTTCCTTAGTTTTTAATTTACTTTCTTCATCCTTCTCTCCATACTTTTCAATTAGCTTTTGCCTTTCCTTATTGTAAACAACTAACTCTCTATCTATCTTAGTAATATTTTTAGATATTGCATAACTCAACTTAATAGGTAGCTCCATATTAGTTAGCTTACTTAATACTCCTATACTGTTTACTAACTTTTCATTACTTAATTTCATTAATATATCCTCCTACTTTTCTATAAAATTCATTTTTAGACCTTGCCATTTAACTTCTCCATTAATAAAAGAATATGCAGGAGCTGTTCTATCTCCTACATACATTGTTTTAGTTACCATACCACTCATTGGATCTGGAAAAGTAACCGTAAAAAAAACACTACTTACAGCACTAAGTAATGTTGATATTTCACTTTGGGTTAATGGACCCCATTCTAAATTTAATTTTCTTTTAACTGCTATTCTATCCCTTATAAGGTCTCCGTTAGCATTTCTATTTGTCTCTCCATCTAAATCAGTTACTGTTGCTTCATAAGCTTTAGGAGTAGCAATAGCCACTCCATTTATACTAATCATATCGCTACTCCTCCTTTATACTGGAATTAAAGTTATATTCCCTTGTCTTTGCATTCTTCTTAATTGCTTAAGAGCTACTTTACCTATTACAGTTCCATCTATTTGTAAGATTAAATCTCCATCACCAAAGTTATCATTATTAGAGCTCCTTGGTCTCATTTCTGCTAATAATAAACTAGCTAACTCTCTTAAGCCTCCTTTATTATTTTCTAATGGAACTACTGCTTCTTTACCAGCTTCACCTACCATTGCAAGTGTAGGACTATCTATAATACCTCCACGTGCTAAGTAAGGGATTTGTGGTATATTAATACCTTGTCCTCCACCTAACCAAGAAGGTACCCAATCAGGAACTTTAATTTTGTTCAATCCACTGATTGCTTGGTTTATTAGCCATATAACTCCATTTAGTGGTGCTTTTATTACAGCACCTAACCCGTCCATAATACCTCCGAAGATATTAACTACACCTTGCCATGCTCTAGACCAGTTTCCAGTAAATACACCTGCAATAAAGTCTATTATTCCACTAAAGATTCTAGTTACACTATTCCAAATTGAAGAAACAAATCCTAGGAAACCATTCATTATTTCACCGAGCTTACCAAACTTTCGTGACCAATCTGTAAGGAATATATTGCCTAGCCATTCTTTGAATGAATTAAATTTTTCTTTAACCCAATCCCATAGTTCTTTAGCTTTATCTTTTATAACATCCCAATTCTTATATAGTAGTACTCCTATCGCAATTAATGCTGTTATAGCAACAATGACTAATCCTATAGGACTTGTTAAGAATGCAAGTGCTGCTCCTAATGCTGTTGTTACAGTTGTAGCTATACCCGCAACTACATTCCACGCAGTTGTTGCTACATTCATTGCTATTGTAGCTGTTGTATCAGCTATTTTTAATCCAGTGTTAATAACAAACTGGGCTGCTTGTTTAATTAATGCTGTTGTTCCATTAATTAAAGACATAATAAAATCTTTCGCATATAAAGCTGTTAAATAAATAGTTTCTAATTTATCTGCCAATTTAGCAATTGTACAAGCTTTTATTGCGTTTGTTATAGTTGCGAATGCCCCTGCTATTCCCCCACTCATCTGTATAAATGCGAACAACTCTGTTAATTTCCATGCTGCAAAAAATGCTGTTAAAGAAAATGTTATTGCATCTACAACTCCTTGATGATCTTTCATCCAATCTCCTATAATGTTTAAAGCTTTAGCTAACCCAGTAAGTACACTTACTATAATTCCTCCTGTCCAACTTGCTATTGGCTGTAAAAAACTATCCCATAGCCATGCCCCTAACCTCATAAAAGATTCTAGTATAGGATTCAATATCTTAAATGCTCCTGCTAGTATATTAAAGAACTGTGGCATTACCTCACTTATGGTCCACGTTCCAAAAGGTACTAATATATTATCCCAGAACCATAATAATATAATTCCTATATTATCTATTAAAGGTTTAATTGCGGTCTTAAGATTTTTAAAACTTTCTATAACTGGCTCAAATATAACTTTTAATTTATTTGCAACAGATTCTATCCCACTGATATCTGGTTCAGTACTTAAACCTAAATCAATCGCTGGTATGTCAGCTCCACCTACCCCACCTGTAGTTGGAAGTCCTCCACCACTAGAGCCACTATTACTCAATGAATTAATTTCATCAAATCCACCTAGTAATCTATTCATTTCCTTAGCAGTTTTTTTAGCTGTATCTCCGGTATTACTTAAAGCATCATTATAAGCATTTTGAGCATTTGCACCACCTATTGCAGCACTTGTCGCAGATTGCATTGTTTGCGTTACTGTGCTAGTTGCTTTTTTACCAAATAAAGTTTGCATAAATGTTGCAATATATGCTGTTACTTCTCTTAACTTAAGAGCAAATCCAGTTAATATAGGTAAAACTACATTTAGTATAGGCAGGAATGCATTCCCTATATTTAAAGCCACATCTTTTAATACTGCTACTAATTGTTGTAGGCTAGAATTAGTATTATTGAATACTTCACCGCCAAATTTATTTTGTGTTTGCTCTAATATAGCCATAAGTCTAATTTGCTGTTGAGTTTGGAAAGATAACTGATCCCACGACTTGCCATTAGCAAATTTATTAAATGCTTCTGTACTTTTCAACATAGCAACATTAACATTTACTCCTAAATCCTCAATTGCTTCTGTATTACCAAGTAAACCAGATCTAATACGTTCCATTACATCTTCCATAGTTCTACCTGTACCAGATGCAATTATTGAAGATGCTTTTAACAAGTCTGTAGTGTATTGTAATGTTTCTTTAGTACCACTACTAAAAGTACTTACTAAATTAGAAAATACAGCTCCATAGTTCATAGCATCACTTTGTGACATATTAAATGCTAATGCATTATTCTTTGCCCATTTTAAGAACTGATTTGTACTTTCACCCATTGTACGAGTTATCTGTTGAATGGCTGCTTCAACTTTCATGGCTTGCCTTGTACTATCTACAAAGAATTTTCCTATCCCTACAGCTGCTACAAATCTACCTAAACTCTTAAATATGCTCTTAACTTTATTAACTTCATTATTAACACTATTGGTCATTTTCTTAACTTCATTTTGAACTTTTGCGACTTCATCCCTAAAACCTTTAGTTTGTGCTTCAATAAGAACTTGCAATTTCTCCAAGGTCATACCATCCATGAGCTATTCCCCCTTTCTTTTTAATCTCTCGTTATGTCTAAATGCGAACTCCTCCATCCTAGCCTTATATAAAGCCATATCATTATCAACTTCTTCTTCATCTTCTTCAAAAAGACTTGGAAAAAAATTATTTAATGGAGTTAATTGAACTTCTTTATTAAATAGACTCGCTACATATTCCCCTATTTGCCTTGCTAATACTGCATTAAGGGATATTTCTGCCTTTAACTTTTCCTCTAGCTCTTTCATTTCATTTTTCTTTCTTCTGTTATAACTCTCCATTAAATCATATATTTCTAATAAAGAACTATCCCAAAATAAAGAAGGAGTATATCCCATATCTAAAAATTTAGGATACAATTCCTCTATATACTCTGCTATATTTTCTATCCTTAAAGCATCTCCTCTGCTTTCTCCTGCTTCTCCTCTATCATTTCCGCTTGTGCTTCCGTAAAAAAACCACTCACCTTATAAACATCCATAAGTACTTTCGTAAAAAATTCTAATTGGCTTCCCCCATCATCAATGTATTTATCAAATAGATCTTGAACATCCTTAAATTTAATATTTGCATTGTAATCTTTGATTGCATAATGAGTTATTGTAAGCATTATCTTTAATGCAGGCATATTACCATTACCTAATACATTCATTAAGCTAGTTCCTAATTTCTCTTCTAAATCACATAAAGTAGAAGTTTTAAGCTTTAACTTATACTCTTCATCTCCTACTTGCCATATAGCAAATTGTTTTCTTGCCATATCTATATCATCCTTTCTTTTTTGCATAAATAAAAGCACCTACAATAAGTAAGTGCTATTTGCCTGGTTTAAACTGTTTACCACAATTTAAGCAAGTTATTATTATTTTATTTTTACCTATTCCTCCAGCAACTAACCCATACGGGCCTGCAACAAACGCTCCTATTGCAGCTTTCCCTAGACCAACACCCTTTTTATTAGCTGTTAATTGAGTAGATCCACATTTAGGACAGCATACTGTTTTTTCTTTAACTGGTATATAACTCGGAGTTCGTTGTGGACTTTGAGATACTTCTGGATTAGAAGCCATTATTTTCTCAAAAAGCTCTTTTTTTCTCTGGTTTTCAGCTTCCTTATGCTCTTTTTCTTCATTTTTAATATCCTCTGATGTTAGTGTATCAAAATGATTATACTTTGCATATTCATTATATAACTCTATAACATGCTTTTGCTTCTTACAAACAAAACTAATTTTATAATCTTCTTCGTAAACTATATGAATATTAAGGCCATTAACATCAAAACTTTTAATTGATTCAAAACTTATAAAATGCTTATCTTTAAAAGCTTGTTCAAAAAATATACCATAGTTATTAACACATAAATTACCACTTCCAAAATTAGAATCTACGATAATTATACATCTTAATCTTCCGCCTTCTTTTTTTAATCTTTTGAATTCAACTTTATCAATAATCATCAAATACCCTCCATATATCTCCTGATAATGTAATTATAGACTAAATATGTGGAGAATAAAAGATACTAAATACTTAACTTGGGTCAACTACTGCTATTTCGCTTTGAAGTGCCATCTTTAGAGTAAAATCTATAACTCCATTTACTCCACCGCCACCTAATTTAACACTTACTTGTGCATCCCAATTAAACTTTGTTCCATCTGGAAATGTTTCTTCAAATCTTAATACTTCTTTACTCTCTGCAGCTGCTCTCAAAACTCTATATGGACTAGTTGCACTAGAATTTTCATACTTAAATTTAAATTCTAAATCTCCTGGATCTCCTATACCATATTCATATTGCTTTACCTTATCACTTAAACAAGTATTATCTACCTTCTCTGGTTCATCTCCCATTTCTGGAACTTCTTTTAACCCAGCTAAATCTGTATAAGTATCTGGTTCAGCACCTTTTTTCTTATATCCTAACTTAATTCCATTAGCTAACATCTATATTCCTCCTTTACTGATAAACTAATTGGGTATTATTATCTATAATCCCTTCATATCTCATTACTTTATGTTTTAACCCGCTAGGGTCAGCTACATCTTGACATAAGGTTCTTCTTAACCCTAAAGCAGATACTCTTTTGTCTACTTCTAAAGCAGATTCTGAAGTACTCCTATTATGCCAAATATCAATTTTATATCTTATATAAGACTTATCTTCCTTGCCATCTGTGAACTCATAAACCCTATTATCTTCTTCTACATACTGTATAGCAGGTAAATTCGCCCATTCAGAAGGATAACTATCGCTTACATTAGTACAGATATCTTTGATAGCCTTATAAACTTGATCCTTAACATTAATCACTTTTTAGCCACCTCTCTTATAGCTTGTTTAACATCTTCTTTTATATTCTCTATTATTCTTTCTTCGTTATTTTTTAAGGCTGGGTAAAGATAAGGTTGAGCAGGTTGTCCTTCAACCCACCTTACCCCTACATCAGGTATATTAACTTTCCATTTATCCTGCTTATAACTAACATTTACATTAGTATTGGTATTAGTTCTTTCTCCAACCTTCCCTGTACCAAATTCAACATATGCTGCATGGTCTGAGTTAGTATAAATAGTACTTACTATTCTTCCTTTGGCTCTTTTAGTTTTTTTATAAATGCTTTTCCTTAAATCACCAGTGTCTACTGGGCATAATTCTTTCGCATCACCCTTAACTAATTCCCCTTGCTGCTGCATACTCTTATAAAGTACTTCTTCAACATTCCCACCTAACTTATCTAACTTTTTAAGAAGGCTATCTAAACCAATAATACTATTGCTCATTTTTATATCTTCTCCAATTCAATTGCTAAGTGAGAATATCTTTTTATACTAATAACCTTATAATCTGGTTCATTATCTTTAGGAACATATACACACATTCCGTCACCTTCATTTAAGTTTTCTTGCCCATCATAGAGCATATTTAAGATGTAATTAAGCTTTTCTCCATATATTTCAGCTTGCAATTTCCCACTAGCAGGATATATATTTGCTTGTATTTCTATAGATTCTGAATATCCTGGATATTTACCACCTTCATTATCTTCAATTACTGTTTTCCTCTTAAGATAGTAAGTCTTTTTATTCTTTATTCGCATTAGCAACACCTACTAACTTAAGCCTTCTAAAAGCTATTAGCCTATTTTTAATACTTTCTGGTATCTCTGTAGAATAAGAAACAGATACTCCTCCTTCACTTCTAGAAGTTTCTCCCTCACTTCCTAGCCTATTGTAGTAAATAATGGCTAGTTCTCTTTGTAGAGATTCAGCCTTTATTGGAAGTATATCTCTATTACAGAAATCTAATATTTCACTTTCTGCATCTTCTAAAATCATATTTAATAGTTCATCTTGGTTTGTATCTTTTATCTCTAGCCTTATTTTTAATTTTTCTAATTGTGTCATTTAAAACACCCCCAAAAGAAAAGAGGGTTAATACCCTCTATTATCCTAATACTCTTGTTGCTAACTCTGGATACATTGTCTTATATCCATAAAGCACATCCATAGAAAGCATTTCTTTCTTATACTTCATGTCATACCCTCTTACTACTCTTAAAGTAATTCCATTGTAAGATGTAACATAAGATTCAACTCCTGCTGGTGCAATTAATGGTCTAGTAACAAAAGCAAATGCCATTGGATTAAATGCTAAATTAGCAGTGTGTCCAGAAACTAATGTTACTACTGTATCATCTGCGATTTCTGGTAAAGCTGGATATACTTTAACTGAAGCAATTGCATTTGTTGATGCATCTGCAGTATCCTCTACAACTACATAATTATTCTTTTTAATTGTTAATATATCACCTTTTACAAGCTTACCTGTTAAAGCAGTTCCATCTATAGCAATGCTTGTTGCTCCTGCAGTGACTTTACCATTTACCTTAACATCAGTAGCTTTAGTGATTCCTGTAGTATGTTGCTTAACACCTTGTGCCATGTAGTTATCTAATCCAAATACACGACCTATAGAACCTTCTCTTAATGCAGCAGTTGAACCACTCTTTTCAGCATTAACAATTGCATCTATAGTTGTAAAATTAGCATCTGCTTCTGGATCCCACACAGCAACACGACCTGCAACTGGAACTTTATTTGTATTTAACATCTTTCTAACATTAGCTAAATCAGTAAGCTTACTTGGAGTTGTTCCTGCAGTTCCTACTGCATAAGGTATATCTTTGTATAAGAATAATCCATCACTATTAATCTTTTCTGCTAAAGCAACTGCTGCTGGCTCTAAGAATAATCTATTTAAATCATCAACATTAGTTGCTCTTTGAATTGCTCCAAACTCAACATCAACTGTTGCAAGCTTATCTAATGTCACATCTACTGATTCTTCTTTAACATCTTGTGTAGAAGTTCCTTCTGATTCATTAAAATCTTTAGCAGTTAAAATAACTGGCTTCTTTACTTGAATAGTAGCACCTTTACCAGTTACATATTCGTCACTAAAATCCTTATGGATTAAGTTAGGAAAAACTAAGTTTTCAATTAATCTTGGTAGTATTTGTCTTGCTATTTCCTTTACTGTAATAAATTCATTTGCCATTTAATATTCCTTCTTTCTATTTTTTATTTTTATAAGTAGCTGCATAATATTCAGCATCACTCATTTTGCTATAATCTGTTTTACTTCCTTGTCCACTCTTAGGAGGATTTCCACCTCTTAACTTATCATTTACAGCTTTCTCTACTGCAGATTGGAAAGCTTTTTCTACTGCTTCAATACTTTTATTGCATTGTTCAGCATCTGAATAGTTAAGAATATCTACTAATTCCTTTGGCAGATTCTTTTCTGCTAGAGTTTCATAAGCTGTTGCTCTTAATTCTCTAGTAGTAATATCCTTTTCCCTTTTTGCTAGATCATCTAACTTCTTTTTTGCTTCATACTCTGCCTTTTGGTCAGCGTTCATCTTTGCTAACTTTTCAGCTTCTGTCTTAGCTTCTTGGATTTTAGCTTGGTAATCTGTCTCCCACTTTGACTTAGCAGTTTCAAGAGCCTTGGCAACTCTTTTATCAAATTCAGATTGATACTTTTTATCTTTTAATACATCATCAAAAGATTTTTCTCCACCTTCGTTTCCTTTGGTTCCTTCTCCAGTTCCTTCACCATTGCCACCTTCTGCCCCAGTTCCAGAACCTCCATTACCTACTCCACTATCTGCTTCTAGTAAAGGCCTAGATATTCCACCTAAACTGAATAATTGCAGATTCATTATTAATTTTCTTTTCATTTCTTCCTCCTTGCCCCTAATGTTCAATGCCCATTAGATTCAAATATTATTTACTAACCTGTTCTTTAACGCCTTACAGTAAGTAATAAAAGGCATAATAAAAAGCCTTAGTTTCCCAAGACTTAATTTTAGGTATAATAAAAGCACCTACCATTTACTTAGTAAGTGCTAATTAAGCTTTATATATTATTTTTTCTATTTCTTCTTTTTTTATGGTTTCTAACTCTGGAGGATCTAATTCTATTTCATAAGCTTCTCCATCTGCCCATATCCCTAATACTGTTCCTTCTCTTCCGTCTTTTAACCTTACAATATCACATTCTTCTATTTGAAGCTTACTCATGATTTAAATCACTCTCCTTTAATTTATCTATATATAATGTAGTTAACTTAGGAACTCCATCATCCATAACACCTACCAGTATTTTGGCTTGCTTCCCTTTAAGTCCTTTTACAACCATATTAACTTCATATTTTTCCCCATGTGGTGTACTAGCTTTATGTCTTGCTGGATATTTACCTATATTGCTTTTAATTAATTTATCAAATTCTTTGTAATTATCTATATTATATCCTAATCTACTTTCTATTGCTCTTCCTTTAGCTAATCCATCTTTGTTTTCTCCACCAAAAATATACTTTAAATATTTATTCTCATTAACTTCAAATTTATTAGCATTATTTAAAACAACATTAGGATTATCAATTACTTCTTTTTTTAATTTATAATTATATTTTGTTAGCTTCCATTCTTCAATATCATTATACTTCAACTCTTGAAAGTCTTTCAATGTCTTTGGTGATTCTTTTCCTAAAACTTCCTTAAATTCATTAAGTTGCTTTCTATCAGAAGATTTATTCTTAATCATCTTCTCAAATACTTCTGTTTTATCTTTGCCATACTTATTAACTACAAACTTATCATACCATTGTTTGTAACTCATATCTCCTGGTACTAAGTAAGACTTTCCTGTCTCTGGATCTCTTGCCCTTCTTTTAATATCCTTTAAAGTACTTTCTCCTAAATAAGCCCTTGTTGTACTTCTGCAATGTGGATGTAACGGAGGAAGGTTTACTCCAGCTTCTGCATCTTTTACATTGAATATCTTCTTGTCATGTTCTCTGCACTGGCTACTTGTCCTTAAATCTAATGTAGCAATAAAAACATATTTATCTATTCCACATTCCTTATAAGATTCTATTCCTGCTGCATTAGATATATAAGTTGTTTCAGTTCTTACAATTCTTTCTGCTGCAAACTTACCATAGTTAGTTAATTCCTCTAACTCTATGGCCATCTTTTTAGAACTCTTACCAGTCATTAATCCATTTGTTATTACTTCTTCTAATTTCTCTGCTAACACATCTGTATTATGCCATATACGCTTACTGTAGTGTTTACCGCTCCAGTTATTCTTAAGTATCTCTTGTACAGTTTCTAGTGGCATTTCTGCAACATTAAAGCCTATCCCTAATCCTTTTTGAATATCAAATAGGTTAGTATAATAGGCTTTCTTTATATTATCTGTATATAGTCTTGTACTTTGCTTTATTTCAACATCTGCTGCTAACTTGGTATTAATATATATGCTCTCTTTTAAAGCTTCTAATCTAGTTATTCTAGTCTTATAAGCTTCTGCATTTAATTGAGCCATCATATATCTTTTTAATTCTTCATCTTGTATTCCATGTATCTTAGCTCTTATATCGTCTAATTCTTCCTTAGGTATTTTAGAGTTTAATAATTGCCTAACTTCACTAACACTAATATTACTATCTTTCATGTATTTAAAGAATATATTATTTATATCCCCATTAATATCCTTAATAGCTTTATCATAAGCACTAGTAATTTTCCTTATAGTTTCATCACTATCTTTATGATAAGTAGCCATTCTTTCATTGACTCTATTCTTCCAATAACCATTACTTCTATTCTTCATCTACCTCACCATCTTCTTTGGTGATATTTTTAAAATCATATGATCCAAAGGCTTTTTGTTGGTCCTCTATATTCTTTTTCTTTTCTTCATCTAGCCTTTTTCTTTCTTCATCAATGTCTATTTCTTCATCAAATCTCTTAACTCTAGTTTCCCAACTAATAAACCCATCTGTTTCTTGTGCTATTCTTGCAGCAAGTTCATCATCTACTGGAAGTGATCTCTTCATAGTAATATCTATGTCACTAGGATTTATATTCTTAGCTCGTATATTTTCTATGTTAGCCATTAACTTCAACCTTTGTCTTAAGCCCTGTTTAAAGTATCTCTCTTTAGTTTTTCCTAATTGCTCAAAGCCTAATAGCTTGTACTTCATAGCTACTCCAGAAGCATTACCTACAAAGTTTTCATCTGTTAAACATGGAACTTTACTAAATTCATGTATATCATCTTTAAGGGATTTCTTTAGAACTTCTATTTCTGTTTCATTAAGACTTTTAACTAACCATTTAGCATCTCCACCTTGGTCTAGTTCAATAATCTTTAATTCCTTCAATAGTTTAGCTGTTTCTATCTTCTCTTCTCCATCATCACCTAATGAAGCACCTATAACAGCAAGTAAAGCATCTACCATTTGTTCTTTATCATTTATTCTATCTGATTGAAGTAAGTTATAAGCATCTATTAAAGTTATTACTCCTTCAAAATCACCTTTGAACTTCTTATTGTTTTTATATTCAATTAATGGAACACCTTTAAAATAATGTTCTTCTGGTTCATCAACACTTGGGGATATACTAGTTAAGTCTGTAAAGAAATAATGTGTTATATCCTTATCTGTATAGACATTAACATCATATCCTTTTAATGAATTATCAATATCATACTTAGGATAATGAGTCACTCCAAACATAGGCTTATGTTTAACTGTGCTATCAACCACAATAAAGCTATTTAAAGGACTTACTACTGCCAGTTCTGGGTAAGGAACTTCTTCGTTATTCATATAGATTAATTCATACCCTACGCCAAATATGGATAAATCCAAAGCTAACTCATTGTTATGACTATCTTCATCTATTTCTATAAATATCTTATTTAATTCTTCTGCTCCCTTACCTCCATAGCTTACTGGAGTTCCAAATACGTATCCTGTTGCCATATCTGTTATATACTCTGCATGATTAGCAACCACCTTATTATTAGGTAAAGATGTACTTGATAATGTTCTATTTAATATCTTATGTTCTCCATCATAATATTTATTTAACTTCTCGTACTTATTCCTTACTATAGCTTTATGTTCATCAATACATTTAACTAATAGTTTTATAGGAATACTTCCATCTTCATTTAGTAAATCTCTATCCTTAATTATTGGCATTTTATCACCTCTTTTTATATTAAATGTTTAGTTTTATTAAACATATTTTCTTATTTTTATATCTCACAAATGGCTTAAATAGGTAATTTAACTAATATTTATTAAACCAAAATTTAGCGAAATTATCTTAATCCTAATTTAGATTTACTTCCTACCCTAACCTTTTTCTTATTATTAAATTGTTCTGCTATACCTGTAGTTGCATCTGGAGCATCATCATGCTTATTCTTACCTTCTCTTTGATACTTAACCATAGCCTTGTAATATTCTGGCCACTTATCTCTCCAATTAGCAGGATAATATATATGATCCATTACCCATGTACTATTGGATAATATTCTAGCTATCTTATTTTCTCCTTGATGAAACCACTCTATCTTAGTTTTATTACTATTAAATACTTCCTTAAGTATTCTTTCTACACTTCTTGCAAATCCTCTACCACCATTATTGCTTTCTATTAATGCTCTATTTACCTGATGTTCTAAGTATCTTTTAGCCGTTTCCTTTTCAGTTACTTCCATAGATTCTTTAGTATAGTAAATATCTAATACATAAGCTTCTTTATTATATTCACCATAAATTATGTTACATAAGTAATCTTCTCCAGTATCTGCTGTATCGCAATAAGCCTTAATAGATGTGAATAAACAATTACCCTTTTCATCTTTTGGTACCTCTGTGTATGTCTTAAGAGTTTTATATAAACATCCTTTTAAGTCTATAGGTTCTTGTTGATAGTTAGCTGATGCTATATCTTCCCCCATGGCTTTTCTTTTAGCTTCATAAGACTTTCTACTTAACACTTCTTCACAAAGCATTGTTCCATTATCTTGTAATGCCTTCATGCTTATATGTCTTACCTTTGCTCCTTGTTCTTTATAATGCTCTAATGCCTTTCCAGCTAAATCATCACTGGCCCATCTAGTCATTATAATTATTATCTTTCCACCTTCTTCAAGTCTTGAAAGCATTGTATTAGTAAACCAATCCCAATGTTTTTCTTTAACACTTTCATTATAGGCTTCTTCTGCATTTTTAATTAAGTCATCTATAATTAATAGTGATGCTCCAAACCCTGTAGCTGTTCCAGTAGGAGAAGTAGCAAGATAGTTATTATATCCACCTTCTAAACTCCATAGATTCATAGCTCCATCACCTTGTTTTATTCTCACATTAGGAAATACATCACTAAATACAGGCTTATATTTATCTGCTTTTTCTTCTTGTATTGCATTTCTAACATTCTTAGAAAACATAGTAGATAATGTTTCGTTATATGATCCTGTCATTATCTTTTCATTTTTATTTTTACCTAGTACCCATTCAACAAATAATGATGCTGTTCTTGATTTACCATGTCTAGGAGGTTCATTTATAATTAATACTTCATCATCACTCTCATAGAACTCTTGGAATTCATTACACAACTCAATTAGATATTTTCTATTCTTCTTATAAAAATCTGGTGCCATTAAATTACAATAAAAAAAGAACTCACGTCTTGCAAGTTCACATTTAGCACCTAATTTTATTAACTTTCTATCCATCATCTTCACTAGCTATTTTTAATAACTCTTCCTTTGTTAATCCTTCATATGGGTTATTTACATTCCCACTATGCTCTATATCCTTTTTATCTCTCCAATCTTCTGGCTTTCTATTCTTTAACCAGAAGATTTGAGCTGTTGTATCTGGTTGTACTTCTTTGGTTACTATCTTAGTGACTTGTAACCCCTCATCTGTTAACTCTTTAGTTACCTCATTATATTTATATCCTAATGCTCTTTTTAATAAAGCATTTTCTACTTCTATATCAATAACTTCCTTCCCCTTTTTAAGGCGTTCAGAAAGTTCATTATGCTCATTCATATATTTATAGAAAGTAACTTTACTAATACCTAAATTCTTAGATATCTGTTCTATTGTGAGCCCATTTCTTGCCCAACCTTCAATAACTATCAATTTAGGTTTTACTATTAATTCATATTTTGATTTAGCCATAAGCTCACATCCTTTCCTTATATATTAAAAGCTAGTAAGAAACAATTGATAGATAACTAAGGGAGTGTTACCTCCTTTTATTTTTTTATTTTTAAAGTTCCTTACTAGCTCCTGCAGGCATAATAAAAGGACTAGTAATCTTTTAACTACTACCCCTTAGCAATATCTTAATTTAATTATCCTTATTATCTAATGATTCATATTTGCATCTATATAAATATTTTTTATATTCACCTATCTCATAAATAACTCCACCAGTTAATGGTACAATATTATATATATCATTTTTATATTTTATTGTTGTATTACTTATATCAAGTATATTATCCGTCATTTTTTTATAATCTTTATCTTCACTGTACTGAAAAAAATTTGAGTATTTAACAAAGTTCTTAACTATTTTCTCATAATATTGATCACATTTACTAAATGCTTTTTCTATTTCATTTATTCCATCTATTACTTTCTGTTCGTTTAAGCCAATTGCTATTATTTCAGTATTTCCTATTAATAATTTCAAATCTAAATATACATCCCCTATTTCAGCTATATTTATATTCCCATTATAGCATCTACCTATCAAATCATTGACTTCAGTAATTCTGTATTTTCTTATATCCTCTCTAAAATAGTCAACATTATCTCTAAAATCATACAAGCTTTCTTCATATATCTCTAACGAATTGTATAATTTATTTACTAAATCTTTTATGTTTATAATATTTTTATACATAATATTTAAATCATTAATTTTCTCATTAGAAATTTGGATTTTAACTTGTTTATCTAAATCTTTTCTTTGCTCTGAAATTGTAATATTTAAAATCTCAAAAGATACCATTGCTCCAATAATCGTTCCTATTATTGAACTAATAAGTTGAAAGTAATCACTACCTTCAATATTATAGCAGTTACTTATTATAGCTAGAGAAATTACTAATACAACAAAAATAATAACCCATAGTAACTTTTTATTTTTCATCTTATATCACCCCACTTACAATTTTATACTCTTCTGTAAATTAAGTAAAGCACCTAACATTTATTATGCTAAGTGCTTTTCTATAAAAGGGTATTGAGAATTTATGAGAGAGATTTTAATGTATTCTGGATCACCAACGGTTACAACACTCAGCACCTATCAATTAAATTAATTCCATAATCTCGAAGGTAATTAACTTAACCTCTTTGGAGATAGTAGGTATCGAACCTACCCTAGATTAAACTAGTACAAAGTCTTTTATCCCCATGTTACACCTAGCTTTTATACTAGGTGCTATAATTATAGGAGGTCAATCCACAATGAAAAACCCTGTCCAAGCTTTCCACAATATTATTAAACCATACTTCCTATATATAAATTATTCTAGTTTTATTCCAAAATTATTCCACCTATTCCACTCATTTATACTTTGTATAGCTTGTCTAATCTTTTTATTAACTTGACTTTGGCTTAAATGTACTTCATGAGCTATTTTGTATTCATTATATTTCTTACCATACTTCATTTCTAAAATCATTTTATGTTCTGGACTTAATTGGAATATTACATCTTCTATTTCACTTATATCTCTTTCTATAGTATCTAGTAATTCCTCTTGCTTTTCCCTTTCAAGTTTCTTTTCAGTTACTCTTCTTATCTTCATTTCTGTAACTCTCATTATTTCTCTTTCTGCATAGCTTATTCCACTTCCAGATGTTTGTACTCTTTCTTCAAAGGATGATGACATACTTTCTTCCGGATCTATATTAAAGTTACAATCTCTTAAATCTTTTTCTATCTTATTTATTTGGTCATCTAATATTTTAATAGTCTTTTCTATGGACTTTATCTTCTTCTCTTTTTGATAATATCTTTTAACTTTTTCTTCTGTTTCTTTAAACTCCTTTTTATCCATTCAATCCCTCCTAATTCATACGTTTTTGTATATTTCATCCCCATCTAGATAAACTAATCTTGAAAGGTGGTTGTTATAATGAAAAAATTTATTTCTATGCTTTTAATTTCTTTATCTTTATCTTTCTGTATATTTACTCAATCAGCATATGCTGTAAATATATTTGATGAAGGAGTTTATCAAGTTTCTGACTTTAATTTATCACCAGAAAATAAATATATAGTTCAAAATATTTCTGATACTGAAAGTGTTTATTTACAAGTTTTTGATGAAAATCAAATAATCCTTCAATCAATTCGTCTACCTGCTAAATCTGATAAATTTAATTTAACTGCTTTAAAACCAGACTATAGAATTGTAATAGTTGGCAAGGGTAATATTTATATTTCTTAAGCTTTTCACATTTTCAATCAAATTTATAACTATATAGAGTGGACCATATAAGATCCACTCGTAATATGTCCTTTATTTGTATTACGAATAAAATAATTAATATTACTATTAATTTATTAATAAATGCTCATATATTTCTAAACAAATCATATTTATTAATATACTAATTTGAGAAAGTAGGTGTAAGAATGATATCATTAGACAATTTATCATCAGAAGACTTAGTTGTATTAACAAATTTATTAGCAGTCTCTTTTTCAAAAGGTAGAACTCCTGATGAAATAAATGTACTAGGTAATTTTATTGTTGGTGTGGGTTGTATAATGCTTACAATTGCAGCTCAAGAACAAAATCTTTCATCTAAAAAACAAAGTTCTACTTCTTCAAATGAAGATTCTGGTGATGGCCCTATTATAGGGTAACAATTTAGAATTTTACTAATCATTTATATAACCTTCTAATTTTAATTCGCAATAATATCAAAATTACTCTTTAAATACATAACCTCTCTCATGCATCTTCTTAATATGTTTATCCAAATCTCTATAGATCATATCCGTTGGTATTCCCATCATACCCATAACGTTAAGTTTAGTTTGTACACTATCCCAAAATTCTTCTATAGTGTTATCTATATCATTCTTTAATGCTCCAATTCTAAACTCTTCATCTTCTTCTATGCTTTTATAAAATTCTTCTGTTATAGTTACATTTATATTAGACTTTTTCATATCCAAAGGCCTTAATATAACTTCCTTCTCACTTGCACCTCTAAAGAACAGAATTATCAATATAACTGCTATAATCCATACCCCTGTACCAATTAGGAACATCTATCTCACCTCAGCTTTATATACCGCTTCTATCTCTTGCATCTTTAAGTTAAATAGTTCTATCTCTCTTTTCTTATATTCTTCTAGTTCCTGTAAGCTATTAAATGTTATCTCTCCTGCTGTAACTTTATTTCCTTCTCTTATATAACTTCCGAACTCTCCTTCTAACTCTACTTTCTTAACTTTTAATTTAGGCATACTATTATCCTCCTTAACTTCTTCTATTTCCTTCTCTATTTGTCTTGCTACTTCTTCTGCTATCTTCTTAGCATCTTCTTTTTCTATAGCTTTCTTAATATTCTTGTTATCTTCTAAAATATAAGCCGCTGCATCATCTAACACTTTTTCATCATCTATTTCTCCGAATGTCCTATTAATCATATTCTTAGTAGCTTTAGGAAATTTAAATACAGTTTCTTCTATAACTTCCTTTCTGTTCTTTCCTTGTGCTATTAATCCCTTCATAAATTCTCTAACTTCCATTTGCAACTTAGTCATATCAACATTCTCCTTTTCTAATATTTTTGTTTTCTCTTTTTCGTCTAATATAAATTCTGTCATTAATATCTGTACTTTTCTTATTTCTTCAAATGAACATCCCTCACTTACTAAGACAGATATAAAACTTCCATATATCAAATTTATAGCTTGCTCTGCCTTATCTTTTGTTATCTTATCTATAATTTCATTCATTCTCTTAGTTTCACTAACTGATAGCTTCTTAACAAAATCTTTGTCCTTTTCTATTTCCCTATCCCTTTTTCTTCTTTCTTGCCTATTCATACTCCCTCCTATAGTCTTTCACACCGCTCTTTTAACGGACCATAAAAAGTACCATCTAGTTCTATAATGTAATTGTTCTCATGTTCAAATAAGAAGTTCCATACAGAACCTAAAGTAAATTTACTATTAAGTTCTGTACACTCTTCCTTGAATCTAATAAAACTAAATCCAAGTTGCTCCATCAGAAAGGACAGTCTCCCGTATCATCTGGTGTTATTTCATCCTCAAAATTCATCCCACTAAATTTATTTTCACTTGTATTACCTTGATTATTGTTATTAACTTGTCCTATAAATTCAAATGAATCTACTACTATATCAGTTGTATATCTCTTAGTTCCATCTTTAGCATCATAACTTCCTGTTCTTATACTTCCTGTTACTGCTAGTTGTCTACCTTTAGTTAAATATTGTGCTATTGCTTCAGCTCTCTTATTAAATGCTATACAATTAATAAAATCTGTTTCATCTTTCTTAAAATGTCTTGTTACTGCTAAATTAAATCTAGTTACTGCAGTTCCTGTTCCTGCTGCAAAATTTAATTCTGGATCCTTTGTTAATCTTCCGATAAGTATTACTTTATTCATTAATTACAATTCCTTTCTTCTATCTCTATATCTAAATTTTCACCTATAAAATCTATCAATATCTTAATCTCACTTAAATCTTCCACACATACAATTTGAGTTTTATCTTCAATCTTTACTTCTGCAAAGTCATAATAATAATCAACAATTATTTTTCTCATTATTTTCATTCCCCTTTTCTATTCTTTCAAACTCTATTACCCATACCCATGGATTAGCTTGCCAGCTATACTTATTTAGCTGTTCCTTCTTTATGGTACTGTTCCACAATTCACAAAAAGGAGTAATAGGCTCTCTAGGCATAATAATCCATGGATATTGTTTTTCATTTAAAGCATATTTATATACCTTTTCATCTTTTGTATAAACCCTAATTCCTTCTTTAATAGCTCCTTCTTCTGTAATATCTTGTAGTCTTTCTACTCTCACATTAGTTACCTTTAAAAATATTCTTGCTGCTTCTTTAGGCATATGAATACTTGGTTTCCAGTTTCCTTCATAAAACTCTGATGGATTACCTCTCTTATCCTCATCTGCTTTATATCCATAAAATTCAGCTATTCTGCAATTTTCACCTTTGCCTATTCTTTTTGTGTACTTCTTCCATGTTTCTCTTACATAAAGAATATCTCCTACATCATAAGGTTGTAGAATTTCCTTATAAGATTTTAAATAACACGTCCTACTTCCATTATCATGACTAATATCCTTCGGTGAATCATTTTGCATATAAACTAATCTTTTGCCATATTTATCTTCAAACCACTCTATATTTGCATTAGAATACTTATTCTTTATTATTCTTCTAGTAACTGTCTTTTTACCTTCCATTATTGCCTTAACCATTTCTGTGTTGAATAATATTGGTTTCACTATTTACACCCCTTTATATCAATCCTTATAGTGTCATTAGCTTGTCCTAGATGATATATTAAAGCTTCCGAGCCATCTTCTAGGTTAACTTTAGCCTTAGCTTTTATATTTAGTTTCCTTGCTTGTTTTATACCTTCTAAATTCTCATTTATTTCTTTTAAATCTTTTTCAGTTATCATTATCTATACACCTTCACTTTCATAATTTAATTCAATATATCTGTTTAACTCTTCATATCTCTCTTTATAATTTTCATTTTCTTTTACATATTCATCTATAGCCTTAATATCACGCTCTATTTGAGTTAGTTTATCTATCACGACACTTATATCGTCATTATCTCTAATCGCTTGCTGAGGTATGAATTTAAGGGCTGTAGAAAGTGTTGTGCAATAAGCATATGTTTTATATAAATCTTTCTCTCCATCTTTGTCTTTACCTAGATACTTCTTAACCTTAAACTGTCTTTCGTCTGTTTCTATAAAATAATCTCCTAGTTTAATCTTCATTTAAAAATCCTCCGCTCTATCTGTTATTGCTTTTCATATAGTTTCAGATTTGAATAATTCGTATAAGTCACAAGCCTCTCTTAATGTACATTCATCACATTTGCAATTATTTATTGCTACTTTTATTTCATCTATTTCCATTACTTACTTCCTCCTACAAAAACTTTGCTATTATCATATTAATTACCCAAAACCAACCTAGATTAACTAATTTATCTGTCCATGTTTTTGCTTCTTTGTTAGCTTTCCAATAAATCCTCAATGTAATTGCGACTAATATTAGATTTATCATTGCTTATCTCCCTTCAAATACATATCATAGTAAGTTACCCCTACTGCATAAGCCTGCCATATATCTTTTTTAAATCCATAAAACCAACCTGGTTCTTTCTTAGTTCCTTTACCCTTATTAGGTGTATTAGGAGCAAACCTATCTATTAAAGCTTGTATTATATTGCTATCTTTTGCTTTCATGGAATTACATAAATTCATCTTTTCATCTTTTCTATAGATAAATTCTATATCTACTCCTGGATATTTATTTTTTATTGCTTCATAAAATCTTCCTATCCATATACAAGTATCAAAAGTTGTTTCGCCTACAGGCATTCCATAACTTGCTATTTTTTCTATTGCTACGTTGTAATACTTCTTATAAAAATCAGAATATATATTCTCTAGTAATTCCTCATTATCTATCTTTTCTATAATTACCGGTCGCAATGTTTTATCATCTATTAAAACTACTCCACTTTCTATATTCCCTGGATCTATTGCTAATATCACTTAATCACCTCGTTATTATTTGATTTTCATATGAGAATAGGAATATATAACTATGTTGGATTTACTCCTATTCTCCTTTTGTTAAATTACATCAAACATATTTATTTGATTCATTATATTAAATAATCTATCACTGGCCAGTTTGAATATTTCTTTATCCTTTTCAAATCCTAGAAATTCAAACCCCATTTCATAACAAGCTACTAAACTTGATGCACTCCCTACATGAGTATCTAATATCTTATACCCTTCTTTTGCATAATTCATTAAAATCCATTTATATAAATTTACTGGTTTTTGTGTAGGATGTATTCTTACTTCATTTTTAGTTTTATCACCTTGCATTATATGACCTTCACTTATCGACTTTCCTTGCATCATTCCATTCCACATATATCTAAACATTTTAGTCTTATCATGAATACTGCAGTAAGCTAACTCACAGTCACTAAAAGTGCTTTCTCCATTTACTTTATCCCAAACTATTCTTCCTGGTCCTAAATAATAATCAAAGTAATTACAGCCCCATACAATTTGATTCTTAGAAACTCTTATTAGCTCTTTAAAATATTCTTCATTAGGAATATCCCAATCCTCAATTGTTGAATATGTCTTTCTTCTTATATTTAATTTATTTACAGTTCGTCCATAGTACTTTCTTTTATTCGGTCCATCAAAATATGGAGGATCTACTATTGCTAAGTCAAAATATTTATCTGGAATACATTTCATTCCTTCTAGGCAATCTATATTATAAAGTTTATTTAATTCAAACACTCAATTCCTCCTATTAAAAATTACTTTCCTCTATAAGTCTTACATCTTATCTTAGACATATTTTTAAAAGACTTAAGTCTATTCTCTGCTAAAAAGCTATCTGCTTCTAATTTTCCTTTTTCTCTTAAGTATTTTCTTCTTTCTATATCCATTACTGTTTTCATAGCTAATTCATGAGGTGTTAATTTACTCATATTAATCCTCCTCGTTGATATACCATTTGCCTTTTATTTCATCAACTTTGAATCTAACGCCCAATTTCCAATCTGAATAAACATTATTTTCTAAATATTCATTTTCACAAAACTTAGTAGCCGTATAACAACTTTCTATTTCCTTACCTTCTTCATATGCTTTAAACGCTTCTTGGAAGGTGTATTCTTCCCTTTTCAACTTATATAAATTATCTTTATTAAAATTCATTATTTGTGAGTTATTATCAATTTTACTTCTCACACTTATATTCCCATTAATTGAACACTTTATAATTTTTATATCACTTTCCCAAATTTGTCCTTCTTTTATATTTGCTATAACCTCTTTAAATGTTAATTCTTTCATTTCTTTAACCTCCTCATATAATTTCAATTCCTTTTCATCCCACCAGCCTATGCTATTGCTTAACAAATACTCTTCACGCCAAAAATTTATTTTTGTAATAAATTTATACTTTTCACCACTAGTCCACTTTTCGCCATCAGCTTTTACAACCTTATCTCCAACTTTAAATTTTGACATTGAATTAATCCTCCTCGCTTTCTTCATCCCACCCCAGTAATTTCTTCTCTAAATCATCATAGTCATAATCTCGCCCCTTAAAATTATTAAATCTCAATTTAGGCTTTTCATTACTATACTGTACTTGCTCTTGTCCATTTTTACTTTTCAGCTCAAATATTCCCTTCCACGAATTCATAATACTTTGTTCTAATATCTTAAATTTCTTATCCTTATCTCCACTAGATAATTTATCTAATTTACTAAGCATTAATTTAAGTGCATTACTAGTCATTGCTGCTTTAATAGCTTTCCTCATTTTTATAAACTCATAAATTATATTTCTTAACTGTAAATCATTTGTATAATTTTCTATGATAAGGTCAAATTCAGATTTCTTTTTTTCTTTTTTTATATTCTTATCTTTATCTTCTTCTCTTTCTTTATCTCTTTCTTCTTCTTTATCTATTGCGTTACTATCCGTTACTGTCACGTTACCTGTCACGTTACTACTTAATAGTTTTTGTTTTTCTCTACGCTTAGCTTGTCTTATTCTGTTCTGCTCTCTTATTTTTTCAAGTCCCTCTATGTTTTGATGCTCGTCCCACCCTGTTACATAAAAACTGCTTTCATCAAGATTTATCATCCCTAACCTCATTAAAGAAGTTAAAGCCAGTTGTATAGTAGTTATTTCAAAGTCGAACTCTGCTGCTAACATTTCTTGTGTATAAGGGATATTTTCTGTTAAAAAGATATATCCATTTGCATTACACTTACCTGCTTTAGCTAGGAGCATAACCCATATTAGAACTATCTTATCTCCTTCTGGTAAGGTTCTTAGATATTTAATCTTTGCATTATCGAACATATCCGTATTAAGCTTTATCCATTTAACATCTGCCATTACTTACCTCCACTTTTCTCATATCCATTACAAACTATTTCATACTCCTCCTTAGTTAAATCCTGTATCTTCTTATTGAATTTACTTAGTATCTGCTTATCTACAATAGTTCTATCATATCCAGCTTTAAATCCTAAAGCATAACCCCTCTTAACTTGTGCTTCACTTAAGCCTTTTTTATTTCCTTTCCCTCTACCTGATGTATTTCTACTATCTGGATCATCTGCATCAGTTGGAGCTTGGAAAAACTTTAATATAAAATATCTTTCTGAATAAGTTAAACCACTTCCAAAAGCTTTTGAAATATCATCTTGTGCCCCATATAATTGCCATGGTACAGTTAATTCTTCCTCTGGATTATCTGCATTAATCCACTTATAAGACATTTCTCCGCTTATTATATGGTCAGTACATTCTTTTCCTTTAGCGTTAACATAATCATAAGTGCTTGATATTGTGTTTTTAACTTCTGGAACTAATAGAACTCCTAAACTATCCATTTTTTCTCTTATCTTTGCTATAGCTTGGCTACCACTTACATACTTATATCCATATCCTTCTGTGTCTTTACTAAAGTTGATAACATCTTTTCTGATTTCAACTAATTTCTGATATAAATTCATTTCCTACCTCCTAGAATGGTATTATTAATCCTTTTTCTATCTCATATAGTAAACTTCTTAACTGCTTGTATACCCCTTCATAATCCTCATTTTTAAGGTATTCTAGAGTTAATCCAAGCCTAACTATTAATGCAAGCTTATTTTCTTCATCCATGACTACTCCACCTTTACTGTTATAGTTT
>NZ_JAGGJY010000009.1 GCF_017873245.1 Clostridium tertium
CAATCCTGCTTATTATAATATTATCATTATTAACATATAAATTATAAGTATAAAAAGGAACTGAAATTTTTTTTATAAAAAATAATACTAACTCTATAATTGTAAATATTAGATATGATAATCCATTAGATAAATAAGCTATGCTCCATTTGTAATTATGTAATATTAATGATTCTATTAATATTATTAAATAAAATCCTATAATTACTTTATTATTAAATAGATTATATAATGTAAAAATTATTGAATTAAAAAGAAATAATAATATGAACTTTAAAATTTTTCTTTTATCAACTTTATGACAATTATATAATTTACTGTTGTCTTTCATTATAACTATACTTGTTATTACTCCTAATAACATATTAATTAATACATTTTTTAAATCCATTTATTCCTCCTTATTATATTCAAAAATATAATCTAGATATGCTTTTTTTACCCCTTTACTCCTTAATCTACTTAGTAAAACTTCTTTTCCAGACTTTAATTCTATACTGCTTGTACCTATATGTTTTATTTTTCTCACATTAACCAAATAAGATCTATGGGTTAATATAAAATTTTTACATAATAATTCATTTTGCATATCTTCCATTTTTCCATTAAAATCTATAGTTTCATAATCCGTATTAATTGTAATTGTTCTATTTCTTACCTCAATAAATTCTATGTTTTTCAAGCATATTGTTCTTATAAAACTTCCTGATTTAATCATAATATAGTCATCATAATTTTTGTCAGTCTTCTCTATTGCTTTTAATAAGACTTCTTCAAGTTTTTTATCTTCTTGTCCTTTTATTAAATATCCAAGTGCTTCAACATCATACCCCTGCAATATGTAATCACTAGAACTAGTTAAAAATATTATTTGCATTCTGTTGTCGAAGGTTCTAATTTCTTTTGCTACGTCCAACCCATTTATATCACTCATTAATATATCCAGAAATAAAATATCATATATACCTTTATTTTCTTTTAAAAATTTTATCAATTTATCTCCAGAATCGTAGCAATCTATTTGTGCTTTAATGCATTCTTTTTTTAATAGCAAATTCAATTTATTTTTTATAGTTCCTTGGAAAATATCTTGATCATCACATATTGCAATCCTCACCATATTACCAATCTCCTTTTAATATAATTTAGATTAATCTACTATCAAGTAAAGCCTTACTTTTTATTAAATTTTTCAAACTATTTCGCTCATATTATTTGATGATATATATTATAAAATGATAGTATTTAACATTGTTTAACTTTATATAAACATAATATATATTAATAATTTAACATAATTATATCCATTTTTATATATTTTTCTTCTTATAATGTTAAATAAAAATAGACTATTAAATAGTTTTTACAGTCTATTTTTTATTTATATATATCACTGTATAATTGTCTTTTCCATTATTATTTTTATTTTAATTTTTTATTTCATAAGATTTTAATTTTTTATTTTTTAAAGCATTATATATTAATACAAAACTAGCTATTAATGATAGCACTAAATATACAAATCCAAATACTTTTATCCCAAACTTACCATACAAATCTCCAGTTATTAAATTTAATAAACTTGGTAGTATTGTTGTGGATAAAGAACTTATAAGCATAAATGCTAAAAAGTGCTGATTTGATGAGACAACCTTGCCAACTATTTTATTCTGAATTTGTAATACTATTCCCGTTACTATCCCATGAAGCATAGTAATTATTAATATCAATATATATGATTTAGCAAAGAACATTATACTCCACCTAAAAACTAAAATTACTAATGCTATTAATAGTGCTAAATCATTTTTTCTTAAAATCCTAACCTTATCAAATACTAATAGAAATATAACTTCAAAAATAACCATTATAAAAGGAATTAATCCTATAATAACTTTAGATACATTTAAATCAATCATCATTATTTGAATTCCATATCCTGAAGCTGCATTTTGCGTTCCCCAAATAATAGATATTATTATTAGATATTTAAGATACATTTTGTTTTTTATAAGATCAAATAAAGACTTAAAAGTATTTCCTTTATCATTTTTCATATCTTTATTTATTGATACATGATCATCACTTATTTCTGGTACTTTACTTAATAATATAATACTAAAAGAAATTAAAATCATTCCAACTATTATCGCTAAATATACATCACCAATTCTTATGGCTATAGGACATATTATCCCTGCCAAGCCATATCCTATAGTTGAACGTACTCTTATCTTCCCATAAGTACCTTTATTAATACTAGAGATGTTTAACATGTACTTGTCATTTAATGTCCCACTAGGCTGAAGTAAAATAGATCTTATTATATTAATGATAAAAAACAATATAAAATTATTTGTTATAATTAATAATCCCATAGTTATTATATTTGATAAATTTAACAATTTACTAAATCCTACTACCCTTTGATATTTGTCCAACAAACTTCCCCATAAAAAAAATATTGGGAATATTATTAGTGGTGTTGTTCCTACAATTAAGCTTATTTCTTTAGCATTAAAGCCTTTTATGGAACTTAAGAAAAGAACAAATATACTCCCAAGGATATTTCCCCCTAAAGAAGAAATAAGGAGATAATTTGAAAATTTTTTAGATAAGTTCTCCATTATTTTAATTCTTCCTTCCCTTTTTTTATTCTTCATAAATTAGCTTACTACCTATATAACTTTAATTAAATAACTAGTTACTTTAAATAACTTAATTAAAAATAGATGTTATTTATCCAAACTTTAATTTACTATTTTACTCTTATATTCTAAAAATAAATAGCACCAAATAAGACGTAATTTCTCTTATTTGGTGCTCTTATTTTTCATTATAAAGTAGTTAAATTAATCTATTATTTTTAATATTTGCTATCTCTATACAAATACTTATATCTAATTATTTAAGTACTTTAATTATTTCTGAAATTATTTTGTACTTTAATTATTTATATAATTATTTTAACACTTTATTATTGCAAACTCATATTGTGCTAAAGAAATCTTGTCCACTTCCTTGCTTAAGCTATACAAAATATTTCCATTAATATCTTCTTCATAAATATTTTCGCTAAAGTTAATTATAACTTTTATTACTTCATCATTTAATTTTCTTTCAAAAGAAATTACATCATCTTCTAAACATACATTATTATATCTGCCATATAATAAGCATTGATTGTCATACCTAAGCTTAATTAACTTTCTATATATTTTTAACAAGCTATTTTCATTACTTTCGCACATCTCAACAGTCTCAATATCTTTTTTATCATCAATATTAATCCAAGGTTCTACTTGTGAAAAACCATAATATTTGCTATTATCCCATTGCATAGGACTTCTAGATTTATCTCTCGAACTTTTATTTGCGCTTTCCAATGCTTCTTTTTCACTTTTCCCGTTATTTATCTCTATATTGTATTTTGTAACTCCTTGTATATCATTCATCTTGCTTATTTCTTTACAAAATAAATTCTTCATTCCAATTTCTTCTCCAAAATACATAAAAGGTACTCCATAAGAAGTTAATAAAAGTGCTGCCATAGCTCTCTCTATGCCATCTTTATCTCCATTCGGATTAAATCTTGATATACTTCTTTCCATATCATGACTATTGAAAAATATAGTTGGAATTTGATCTTCTGAACATCTATTATCCATTCCAATAATTTCCTTATATATTTTTTCTGTTGAAAAGTTCTCCATGCTTCCTAAATTGAAATTAAAAACTACATCTAAAAGATCTTTCCCTGAGTAATCTATTAATTCATCTAAATCTTCTGAACCAACTTCACCAACAAGAAATGCATCTTTCTTTATATTTTTAATATCTTTTGCAAGCTTTTTAATTATATCCAATACTCCATTTTGGTCCTTATCAAATTTATGAATTTGCTCACCTTTTTCATCGTAAGGATTATTATTTGATAAATCTTCATTAACAGTTAGGAAATTAATTACATCAAATCTAAATCCATCAACTCCAAGATCTAACCAAAATCTTAGAACCTTTATCATCTCATCATAAACCTTTGGATTAGCCCAATTTAAATCTACTTGCTCTTTTGCAAAAGCATGATAATAATATTCTTGAGTTACATTATCATATTCCCATGCATCTTCACCGAAAAATGATTCCCAATTGTTAGGTTTATCATTTCTCCATATATAAAAGTCCCTCTTTTCATTATCCTTTGAGCTTTTTGACTCCTTAAACCAATGATGTTCACTTGAAGTATGATTAAGTACTATATCGCCTATTACTTTAATATCTAATTTATGCGCTTTTTCTAAAAAGTCTTTAAAATCTTCTAGAGTTCCATAATCTTTATCTATATTATAGTAATCCGATATATCATACCCGTTATCAACCTTAGGTGATGGATAAAACGGAGTTAACCAAATCCCCTTAACTCCAAGTTTATGTAAGTAATCTAATTTTGAAGTTATCCCTTTAAAATCACCTATTCCATCATTATTGCCATCCTTAAAGCTCGGCATATAAATTTCATAAAAAACAGTTTCTTTCCACCATATTTTCCTCATGATAATTCTCCTTACTTAAATGGATTATCTATTTCTATTAATTGAGCTTCTGCATCACTGATTCCTGCATAAAGAACTGCTTTATCTCCATTTAAAACTAATCCACCACTGAAGACTACATCTTCTAAATCTGCTCGTTTTGCTTCACCTGGTTTGAAATTTTTTCTAATTGCTATAATTTTTTGGTTCTTTACTTCCAATGTATTTATATTTAGCTTAAAAGTCATAGGATAATAATGCCTATTACCAACCTCATCAAAACAAGCAATATGGCCAAGAATTCCTAGTGTAGAATCATCTAAATATCTTGCTTCATTAGCTCCTCCCCATTCTTCATCAATGAATAAATCTTCTAGTAAAGGAGCTTCATTTATAATATTTATATCTAAATCATCTAAATTATCTATTGTAGCAAATCCAATTTTACCTCTACCACCTTTTTCTCCTTGTGGTCTTGTAAGAATTCCAATTTTGTTATTCTTTACTTGAACTAGTCTTAAATCCTTCATTCCATCTGGGCCAACAAAGAATTTTTCTAGTGAACATATATCTTTTCCTTTATAAAAAATAGTTCTCCACTTCAAAGTATTTTCTAATTCAGGATGTGGAAATACTTCAACTCCTCCAAATATTAACTCATCATTTATTCGTGTAAAAAATGGATCTTGAAGCTTAAATTTTGGGTATCCTTCTACAGGTGACCAACTATCGCCTATATTTTCAAAAAAACAAACAGTAGAATCTTCACTATCTCTAGCTTCTACTCTACCTGCAATAATTGTTTTCATATTATCTTTAAAAGGAGCTGATATATTATAAACATCGTTTTCCCCTACATTAATAAATTTTAATTTTTCTACATTATATATATTTGAATTATTTTTTAAATATTTTTCTAATAGTGTTGAACATGTTTCCTTAATATTCATATCTTTACTCCTCCACTAGGTAGTTAATTATATAACTTCTTTTATTGATTTTAATTAGCACTTTCTCTCCAGTCATATGGAAGAAGTTCCTTTAGCTTAACTACTATATCTTCTTTTACCATTATCTCTGCATTTTTATTTTTATCATTAATTTGCATTATAAATTCTCTACATCTTCCACATGGTGGAATAACACTTCCATCCCAATTTATTGCTACTAATTTTTCTATTTCACTTTCTCCATTAGTAATCATTGCTGCTGCAGCTGAATGCTCGGCACAAACCCCCATTGAACAAGCTGTATCTATACAAACACCTCTATATAAATTACCTGATGTGGTTAGTATTGCAGCTGCCACTCCTCCAACTTCTACACAATCTGAAAGTCTTCTTGGCTTAAGCACTTCTTTTGCATATTCAATTAGTTTATCAAAATCCATAATTACCTCCGGCAAATTAAATATTTTTATTTCCAACTGAATCTCTTTCAATTACTTCTACACTAAGTATTGTTTTTTCATCTGGATCTTTTTTATTTTCAATTCTCCAAAGTAATCTATCTACTGCTTTTCTTCCCATAAAATCCTTTTCAACTCTAACAGTCGTGAGCTTTGGCTCTATAAGCGAACTTAATACTATATCATCAAAACCAACTACAGCTATATCTTTTGGAACCATATAACCTAACTCTTTCAAAGAAGTTATTAGTGCTATTGCAGCATTATCGTTAGAACATACAAAAGCTTCTGGAATTTTATTAATTCTATTTATTCTTTCCTTAATTCCTTCAATATTCTTATCGATTATATTTTGCTCAACATCGTATAATACAGATTGCTCCTCTATAAACACTTCTGCTTCTTTAAAATTATTAAACTTTAAGAACTTCTTTATAGCCTCTCTATATCCAAAGAATCTTTCCTTAATACTTAGTGAATACTCTAAGTCCCCAAAAAAGCCTATATCTTTATAACCTTTTTCTATAAGTAACTTTGTTATATTGAAACTTCCTAACTTATTGTCAGTTAATATGCTATCTGTGCTTTCTAATAGTGATGTATGATCTACAAGCACTACAGGTATCTTATAATTTTTTAATTTTACTAGATACTCATCTTCTATAGTTCCTATAACTATTATCCCGCATACTTTCTTACTTTCTATACAGCTTGGAATACTTTCTTCTGTTTCATTTATTAAGCATGTAATTATATCGTACCCTTTGCGTCTTGATTCTTCTCCAATACCCATCATTATTTTTGAATAAAATGTATTATCCTCAAAATAATATTTCTTTATAATAACGCAAATATTCTTATTAGCAAATGATTTTACAAATTTAGGCGATTTATCTAAATATCCTAATTCTTCTGCTACATCTAAAACCTGTTTTCTAGTTTCTTCACTAACTCCAGCTTTACTATTTAATGCTAATGATACTGCATTTATTGAAATATCTAATCTTTCTGCTATATCCTTCATCGTTATTTTTCCCATACTCAATCTCCTAATAATCTCATTATTGATTCTAATTAAATAATTCTCTATATTGATATATTAATCCTTCATTTAAATCTACATTTTGCCTATGTTTTATTAATTAGTTTTTAATATATTAATAATTTTTTATAATATTTTTAGATATAAATTAATATGTGCTACTTTCTACCTCATTTATAATTTATTTTACTATTTCTATATATTACTACAACTTAAAAAGATTAAGATTAGGAATCATAATTTACTTTTCTTTATAAATATTGGCTACTACAACTTATTCTTTTTTTGTAATAGCCAATATGTATTATTTAATTAACTTGAAAATTTCTTCAATTTTTATATCTGCTCTACAAACTTTATCATCTGCGGCTCCATAATAAATTTTTACGATTCCGTCTTCATAAATACATCCACATGTGAATACTACATTTCCAAAGAATCCTTCTTTTTCATAGTCAGCTTCTGGCTCTAATATTGCTTTTTCTGTTTTACCCAATATTTTGCTTGGATCATTTTTATCTAATAAAAAGGCACCTAGACAATATTTATCATTTTTATCTGCTGCATGATAAATCTTTATCCATCCTTTCTCTGTTAAGAAAGGTACTGCTCCTCCACCAACTCTTCCATTTTCCCAAGATTCTTCATTGGAAACTCCATAAAAATGTTTTTGTTTTCCCCAGTGTATTAAATCTAATGACTCAGCAATCCACATATCAGGTCCTCCAATTGCTGAAGGTACTGGTCTATTAAATGTCATATACTTTCCATTTATCTTTTCTGGGAATATTGTTACATCCTTATTTTCTGGTGCAAATATAATTCCATGTCTTTCATAACTCTCAAAATCTTTTGTTGATACTAAAGATGTCGCAGCCCCATTCCTAGTAACCGATGTATAATTTATATAATAAGTATCTTCTATCTTAGTTATTCTTGGATCCTCTATTCCCCACTCTTCTTCTGAAGCAATTGGTTTTATAAATGCTTCATCATCAATTTCAAAATTTTCTCCATCTTTTGATCTAGCTATTCTAATATGAGATAAAGATGTTAAATAAGCTATTTTTTTAGCTCCTTTACTATTTAAAGTCCATAAAGAACGGGAGTCTGAATAGTCATATTGTGTATCTATCTTTTTATTGAATGAAATAATATCTATAACATCTTTTCCATCTTTATTAACTACCACTGGTATCTTAACATCGTCTTCATTTTCTACTTTAACTGACTCTGCTACTCTACAAAGTAATATATATTCATCTTTATATTTACATACTCCACAATTAAATACACCATCAACCTTAAAATCTTCTCTGCTAGGTTTAACATCACTAGGCTTTATTAGTGGATTTCTTTCACTTCTTTTAACTACTATATTATTTGTCATATCTAATTCTCCTTTTACTTTAACATAAAGTTTATACCCTCTTTAAAATATTTAGAGAAGCATAAGAACATGATTACTATTGGTAATGTTAATATTACTGATGCTGCATACATAGGTCCTGGTAAATTTCCCATTGGCTTAAATTGTGTTGAAATCAATACATTTAATGTTTGCATATTTATCTTTGGTGATATAAGCATATCCCACATAAGTTCTGACCATCTTGTCATAAATGTTGATAAAAACACTATAGTAGTAACTGATTTTGTTACTGGAAAGGCAATATGCCATAATATTTTCAGTTCTGAAGCTCCATCAATTCTAGCAGCTTCAAATACTGCATCTGGTAATGACTTAAGATAATTTATATACATAAATATACCCCAAATTGATACTGATAACGGTAATATCATTCCTAAATATGTGTTTGTTAATGGTTTTGATATCATATATCTAGGAACAAGTAATATTATTACAGGGAAAAACATTTGAAATAATAATGAATTCATTACTAACTTTTCGCCTCTAAAATTCTTCATCTTAGAAACTGAATAACCAACTAATAATCCTACTAATACTGAAACTATTGCAGTAGGAGCAGAAACTATAAAGGAATTTAGTAATGCTTTTATCCACATACCTGCGCTTGCTCCACCGCTTCCCCCTAATAAATATTCATAGCTTTTTAATGTAATCCCACTTGGAATAAATACTTTATCGGTTTGATCCCATGGTGCTAGTGATTGAATTATCATATAGAAGTATGGGAATAATGAAATTCCTAGTATTATAATAGTTGCTACTATTACTAAAATAGTTTTTATATTTAACTTCTTTTTCATAACTTATCCTCCAACTTAATATTTACATACCATACTTTTTATTAATCTTTTCCATTATAAATGTGATTATCTTAATTGATACAAAAATATGCACTGCATTAGCTATTGCAATAGCTGCACCATATCCTGATTGGAAATTAGTAAATGACGTATTATAAATTTCAAGTTGCCATGTGGTTGTTGCTAAGTTTGGTCCTCCACCTGTTAATAAATATGGCTCTGTAAAAATACCAAATGCAAGACCAGCTGCTAATACGACTACTGTTGTTAAAGTTGGTATAATCATTGGTAATGTCACACTTATAAACTTTCTTAACCCAGTTGCTCCATCTATCTTACATGCATCATGTACATCATCTGAAATAGATTCTAATGCTGATAATATAAATAGTGCATAATAACCTGACATTTTCCAAACTACTATTCCAACAACTATTATAAATGCCCACTTTGGATCTCTAAACCAATCTATATTAATTCCTTTTTCTCTTAAGAAAACATTTAATGCTGAATTATAACTAAAGAAATATCTTACAACTACTGATATAGCAACACCTGAAGTTAAGTAAGGTATAAAAAATAATACTGATGTGATTCCTTTAACCTTATCTGGTAACTTATGAACTAATAATGCTATAACAATTGCTATTGCTACAGTAAAAATAACAATAGGTATTAAATATTTAAATGAATTTATAAATGCTGCTTTAATTCTTGGATCGGTAAATAATAATTTAAAGTTATCTAACCCTACGAAATTTTTATTCTTAGACATTAAGTTCCAATCTGTCATAGACAACCAAAATGCCCATACTAATGGTATTAAAAAGAAAATAATTGAATATGCCAAATATGGTATGTTAAATAGCCATCCTAAAAATCCGCCCTTATTTTTTAAACTTTCTATTTTATTCTTCATTTAGTGCCACTCCTTTACAAATAAAGCAAAGATAAATTTCTCATCTTTGCTTTATTATAATAAACTATTCTAAGCCACCAGCTTGTTTCATTGCATCAAATGCTTCATCTACATACTTTGTAGCATCAGTTACAGTTAAAGCATCTGATGATAATGTAGTTTCTAAGTATGCAGCTAAACTATTACCTAACGCTTCTTGTATTTGTGCCATTTTATCGTGTGGCATACCTGGAATAGCATATTCTACTTGTCCAGCTAAAGCCTTTAACTCTTCATTTTCTGCTAAATACTTAGAAAACTCTTCATTTTCTAATAAGTCTCCTCTTACTGGTAACATTGTAGTAGCTTCTAACCATTCTAAATCTGTTTTTGCTGAATTTTCTTCATTATATAACCATTTCATAAATTCTATGGCACCTTGATGAATTTCATCTGTAATATTATCAGCTTTATATAAAACTAGTCCCTTTGCATCTGCATAGTTATAAGGTGTATCTCCTTGATTTTTCACTATCATTGGACCATAAGTATAATTTTCTCCATAAACTTTTCCGCCTTCTCTTAAAGCTTGAATTTCCCATGGAGCTGCTATTGTGAATAAAACTTGTGGATTTTCTTCTGCCCATATATTAGGTACTTCTGATGTTAATAGTGTGTTACCTAATGATCCAAAGAATTCAAATGATTCCTTTGCAATTTCTTTATCTAAAACTAACTTATTTCCCTCTACCCATGACTTTCCGCCACTAAATGCTAAGTAGATATTTTGGAAATCTGATGATCTGTCCCACCATTGATCTGGTCTAATTAAAGAGTTTCTATAGAATACATGTGTCACTCCTATAGCTGACATCTTATCCTTATTTTCATTAAACTTAGCAATTACACTATCAAATTCTGCTTTAGTTTCTGGTGCTTTATCAAATCCTAACTCTTTTAAAGCTTTTGTATTCCATTGTAATACCATTGGATTAACATACATTGGAATTACATATTGACTTCCTTCAATTTCCCAACCTGGCATTACTGATTCTAATGCTCTGTTTTTTACTATATCTTTAAACCAATCTTCATTTTCTAATGAGTAAACTGCTTCTGATTGCGCTAATGTTGTAGCAAATCCCCTATTTATATTTTCTGAAATCGCTGGTGCTGTTCCTGTTGCTAGTGCATTTTGTATTCCGGCTTCTGATGATGGTGTTTCAGGCATTTGTTGAACTTCAAGTTTTACAACCTTGTCCCCTACCTTAGTATTAGTTGCATTAAATGCTTCTGCTTTACTTGTCCAGAAATCATATTGAACTTTTTGAGGTGCTGTCCAAAAATTTACTGTTATAGTATCTCCTGATGAAGACCCCTCATTATTTCCACCTGAGCATCCAACTAATGAAGTTACCATCATTGTAGATAAAGCTAGTGCTGATATAATCTTAGTAATTTTACTCATAAAAAAATCCTCCCTTTAATTTACTTTAAATTTAATTTATTATTAATTATAAATATTTAATTTTTAATATAAATTAGGCTTAATTTCTAAAAATTAATACTATAATTTTAGTAAAAACTCTTTTGTAAACCTTTCAATTATTATTTTAAATTTACTTTACTTTAATTTCAACGCCAATTTACTTTAATTTTATAAATTTTATAAATTACTGTCCTTATTTTTTTAATTTAAATTACCTTTGTTTTATACATTTAAGGTGATTCAAGTGATACTCCTAAAAAATCAGAAAATGTAGTTACTGATTTTAATAATACAGTAACCACCTCAAATAAAATAAATAATGAATAATCCAACAAAAGAAAAAACTATTAATGTTAAATTAGACTATGATGGGGAACTTACTTCTACTTATCCTACTTACAACAATGGATGGACTTTTGATGCTAAACCAGACGGTACATTAACTAACTTAGAAGATAATAAGGAATATTCTTATTTATTTTGGGAAGGAAATCCAAATGTAGACTTAAATATTTCAGAAGGATTTGTTGTAAAAGATGAGCATACAAAAGATTTTCTACAAGAAAAACTAGAATATCTAGGCTTAACACCAAAAGAATATAATGAATTTATAGTTTATTGATTTGAAAAAATAGGTTTTTCCGTTGTAGAAACAAGTAGACTAAGAGTTATTTAGTTTTTAAGCTCTTTTTAATATTTACAGCTTCCATTTTTTATTACTATCGGTCCATTGTAAACATTTTGATAAATCAATCGTTTATTAGAGTTTCTAAGAATTTACCATTGATTTATTTCTATATATTAATCCATGTAAAATTCCATTCTTATCTAAAGGAAATCAGTTTATCAACATCAATTTATGTACAATCTATTTTATCTTGAAAATTTAATTTAGCGAAATAATTATTTCTATAAAGCATTTAGGGAGAGTAGATAGGTTTTGTTCTACACAATCCCTCTACTCTCCCTAATATTAAATTTTCTTATTAAAATACTGTATAAAAATAACTTGGTCACAATAAATTTATATTAGGCTAATTTTAAATTTCTTATATTTAAATATGTTGAAGGCTAATTTAAGATTGCCATAACTCATTTATAAACTACATTCTACAATATATTTGTTTTCAATAGATTTTACTTCTTTTGCTTCTTACCCACTTATTACTCAAGTAGCTATATGGAGTTTTTGAATCTCTTTATTATTCGCATGAACTTTAGCTAAATTTATTAATTCTATCTATTTTCAAAATTTACAAAAGGCTTATCTCTATATTCAAATATCTTTATTTCTTTGGCATCTAAATTTTCTTTATTCATATCAATTGCATTTATTGTACTATTATTATAAGTATTGTAATAGTAGATTCCTTTTTCTTGAATCATACAAGAAGTATATTGTGTTATATCATTAAGGTTTTGTGGAGTAACAACTGATCCTTTTACCATTGCTACTGAATTTAATATATGAAAAAATTCATTGATTGCTGATATATAATCATCTCCAACTACTGCATTACTTCTTAAAAAAGTAGCTTTTACAAATCTTGATGGTGATGAAAAATCTCCTGGCAGACCTCTTCCTCCTGCACCTTGACCCAAAGCTTTTAATTCTATATCTCCCCATTTTACTTCTGATGGTTGATGCGAAGATACACCCATATATTGGGTCAAGTTAGTCATATGCCAATCAAAGGTTGGAGCATTAGTTAAAATTCCTATCTTATTTTCAAATATACGAAGCCCATCCTTTGTCTTTTCTACAACTAAACATTCACCTTTTGCATCATATATAATCCAGTGAAGCGCTGGTAAAGGTACATTTTCATTTACAGGCCTTGCTACTAAATTTAGATTTTCTAAATGTCCCCTTAAATCTTCAATACATTCAAAGTTTCCTAAAGCCCATAATATTAAATCATATGGAACAATATTTATTTTTCCATCTACACCATCTTCTTCCCAATAAGAATATCCAGGAAAGTTTAATCCAGCACAAGCCAATCCTTTTTCATTCATTGCTTCAGCATAACATGGATGTTCGTCTATTATAGTTCCCATTCCAATCATTGCATATTTAGTATTTTCCATTTCATTTGTAGCTCTATTTTTATAGGTAAAATTTCTTGGAACAAGTGCTACTGATTGATTAAAAGAGACCTCTATATCCATATTCCTTCCAAATAAATGATATCCTTCTTTTGTTTCTAAAGTTAAAGCTGTACACATATCGCTCCTCCTATATACTTCTATGATTTTCTTTTATATTTTTATTTGTATTATCTTTACTTGTATTATTTTTGCTTTATTTATATTCCCCTAAAATACTTAATTTAATTTATTATTACTTTATTTAATTATTAGGCTCTGTTTTTATTAAATGTTGATTTATTATACTATTGTGAAGTAATTAAAAAATATAATATTAATATTTTTATGTAAATATAACATATAATTAATATATAATAAAAATATTCACTAATTGTCAATTGTATTATAAGACGAGTTAGGTTTATTTCAAACTACTTTATAAATAGGAATTTATCAGGAAATTAATTATTAAAATATAAAAGTTAAAACAGGTAATACAGCTATCTTATATTTACTGTAGTACCTGTCTCTATTTAAAGTTTATTTAATATTATGCAATATAAATCAATGCTATTTGGATTTATATTAGAGTATTATGTATTGCTATCGTCTTAATTCTTAAGTTTTTTGGGAATAAAATTGCAAATATAATATATGCTAATATTCCATTTGCATACGCTGCACAAAATACTACAAAAAGCAATCGCACAATATTAGGTTCTACATCAAAGTATTGAGCAATTCCACCACACACTCCAGCAATAAATTTACCTTCATTAATTCTATATAACTTTTTCTTCATAAATATATACATTCCCTTTCTTTGTTTCAACATAATCTTTACGTGTATTTTACTCTTGTGTCATTCTCCCTTCCCATCTGTTGAACCATAAAATTGATAAAATCAGAATAATGGAAGTCAAAATAATCATAGAAATAATTCCAGAAATAATAGGTGAATTTAAAAAATTAAAATAGTTTTCTAAAAATCTTATACTGCATTCCCAAGGAATGATTGGCCAAATTTTATCTCCGATAGCAGTTTGAAAGTAACCTGCTAGAATTGTACCAGCTACTCCTAGTAACACAGAGACAGTAGAACCGAATCGAAAAGCAACTGATAAATGTAATGAGTATATAGACAAATTACTGAGTAAGAATATTAGAAATATACCAATATATAAATTCAATGAAAATGCATCCATATCTAAAAATAAATTGACACCAATATAAAAACATAATTCATACAATATTAAATTTATAGCTGATAGAAATAGTATAAATAATAGTTTCCCTAGGTACATACTTATTCGTGATTCCACTAGTCCTAGAGTATTTTGAATAGCGTTTATATTTCTTTCCAATTGAGTAAATGCAGATACAGAAATACCTATAAAAATTGGATAACACATCTGTAATATAATAAAAAATACCCTCACGTCAGTAATGATGCGATATCCTGCAATAGTGTAATAGTATAAAAATAAAAATGTAATCACTATAGGTGTTAACAAATGTAATAAAAGAAGGGGAGTTCGTTTTAGTTTGATAAAATTAGAACTGAACTCTCTCAAAATTATCATTTACGATACACCTGCTTTCCATACCAAACTGAAAACAAGACGGTAAATGCAACTACAATAAATATCGAAATTAACACTAAAAATGAACTTTGTCCTAAACTTAAAATATATCTTGAACCTGATTCAACTAATAATCCGTTTGGTAAAACTCCAAATAATGTAGTCATCAATCTAGCAGTCCAGCTATATGGAAAAATCCAAAATAAAGGAGTCAATGCAAAGAATAATCCGCCGAAAGCACTTAAAAATAAACTTAATATCATAGAAGCAATAAAACCTACTTTTTGATCTAAAAATAAGCATAAGGGTATCTGCCATAATAAAGAAAACCATAATAGAATATATCCTAAAATATAATATCCAATATACCCAATTGCTACTGAAAATCCTGATAATACAAATTCAGAGATAATAGATATAAATGACAATAGCAATGATATTACTAAAAGGTTAAGTGCTATCAAAATCGTCTTTGAAATAAATATTTTCTTTAGATCAATAGGTAAACTATAAAGCGTTCTGTATTGATGTTTTTTTTCTTTGTTATTCACTTGATGACATAAAAACATAATTGATAATGATGCAATGGGCATACTCCAATTACAAACTATAGAACTCGAAAAGCCTCCTAAACCAATACCAACAAACATGAAAATCATAGCTATCAAAATTAAAACTAATGGTATTAATATGGTTAGTTTTCTGAATAGTGAGTGCTTCAATTTTAAATTTTCTGCTTTTAAATATGATTGTAACATTAGGCTTTACGCTCCTTTCTGATAATATCCATAAACAATTGCTCCAAATCTTCACTTGTATCAATTGAACCTTCATATATGAGTGTTCCATCATATATAATTCCAATATCATCAGCAACTTGTTGTATTTCGCTTAAAATATGGCTAGATATAATAATAGAAATTCCTGAGTCTACTAAGCTTCGAATCATTTTTCTTAATTCTTCAATTCCAAAAGGATCTAGTCCATTTGTAGGCTCATCTAAAATAAGTAGTTTAGGATTATTTAATAGTGCTAATGCAATTCCCAACCTTTGCTTCATTCCTAATGAGAAATCCGATATTTTTTTATTTTTTGTATCCATTAAGTCCATTTTTTCTAAAACTTCACTACACTTCTTTAGTGGAATACCTAAAAGTATTGCACGAACTTTTAAATTTTCAAATGCGGTTAAGTTCTCATATAGTGGTGGTGATTCAATCAATGAACCAATATTTAATAAGTCTTTTCGTGTCCAATCATGATTATTGAATAATATTTCACCTGATGTGGGTCTAACAATTCCTGTAATCATCTTTAATAAGGTAGATTTGCCTGCACCATTAGGTCCTAATAAACCATAGACAGAATTTTTTCTTACAGAGATAGATAAATTTTTTACTGCATATGTCTTTTTAAATTTTTTAGAAACACTATTTGTTTTCAAAATATATTCATGCATTATTATTACCTTCTTTCCTTTTGTATTTAATAAATCGCATTCCGTAGAGTATATTTTCTATTATTTATAACTCCTACGTTTCATCATAATTATAGTAACAACCAATTATAAGGATTTTATAAGGAAAGAAAAATATTCTATTTGAATAAAAAAAGTAAGTCACTAGAATGCCTTCCAGTGACTTAAATCTTTCGATTGATGCATGACTAAATAGTAAATTGGTAATCACTTAGTTTTTTTGGGGAAGTTTATGTGTATTGAAATTCAATTGTTACCAATCCACCACAATCATAATTTTGTAGTTTAATCTGGCCTGCATGCATTTCTACTACTTGCAAAGCAAACCATAGCCCAATACCATTATGATTACTCTTAGCACGAGCTGTATCATCACGCCAAAGGCGTTCAGTTGCGTGTTGTAATGCTACATTACTGAAACCAGGACCTTCATCACGCACAATAATTTGCCATCCGCTATTTATCATCTTTCCTTCTAAGTAAACATTTCTGCCTACCTCTGTATGTTCAATGGCATTTTGTACTATGTTTCCCAAAGCTCGAAGCAAGCGTTCTTCCTGTATATTTGCAATACCATCTAATCTATTTTGTTTTTGCAAACAAACTTTCTTATTTTCTGCAATAGGCATAGTATTTTGATATAACTTATTAAGTAAATCGTATAAGCTTATTTTTTCAAATTCTTCATCTATACCTATTGAAGTTTCTAGTAAACTCGCTACATAGTTTTTTGATCTATCATTGCTTGATATGATTGTTTTCACCATTTTCAGAGTATTATCAGGTAAGCCTTCATCTAACAGAAGTTCAGCATTCCCACCTATTAAGGTAAGTGGTGTTTTTAAGTCATGTGCAAGAGCTTGTATTTCTGACTCACGTTCTTGCTTCGCTGCCCACTGTAAAGATAAAGAGTTATACAATGCTTTTCTCATATTTTCCATAGCGTCAAGTGCCTGATCATACTCCCGTATGCCTGCATGAGGAATTTCAAATTCCAACTCTTGTGCAGCTACTTTTTCACTTACTTCACTAAATAGTTTTAATTTTGCAGCAAGACTATATCGAAGCCATAAAGTATTAAATATTAAGCAAAGAATCCATGCAATACCTAGTATCCCCCACCATAGATATTCAAAAGGAGGTAATATACTTCGTACACTAGGATTTACAAACTCTCTCCTGTAATTCCAACGAATTACTATAGTATTTCCATCTGGGTAAGTATATTGTAAACTATGTATATCATCTATATTTTCTTTTAAATACACAGTTAATATTTCCAGCTCTTTTCCTTCTACATTACTTTCTAATATCTCACCACTTTTGCCAAATAAAGCATACTTTGCTAGAAAATTATTATCAGGTGAAATGAAATTTAATGGTTTTCCAGCTAGCATTTTCTCCACTTGTTGGTTAGATACTGATCCATGATAAATAATCTCATTTTTTTCTAGTAGCTGTAATGTGGCTAACCATATTAAGAAACAAAGTAACATACTTCCCATCATGACAATAGCAAAACGTAAAAGTACAAAAGAAAGACTTATAGAATGTTGTCTTTTCGCCATTTATAACCTACCCCCCAAACAGTTTCAATAGGATTAAGATTATAAACTTTTAGTTTAGCACGAATATTTTTTATATGCTCTACAATAGCTGATGAATCACCATCAGCATCAAAACCAAAAACAGCTTCATATAATTGTTCTTTAGTAAATACTTGTCCTGTATGTAAAGCTAAGTGTTCACTTATAGCATATTCACCTTTAGTAAAGAGAATGGTATCCTCACCCACAATAGCCATTTTTTCTTGAATGTTAAAACGCACCCCACCTCTACTAAGTGTGTGTGTCGGCTGACGAACTTCTCGACGTAGGTGGGCATTTACTCGTGCTCGTAATTCTGCAATGCTGAAAGGCTTCTTAATATAGTCATCAGCTCCTAATCCAAATCCTTGTAAAAGAGCTGCCTCTTCAGCTTTTGCAGTTAAGAAAAGAATTGGGCAATCTACTTCAGAGCGTATACGACTACAAAGCGAAAAGCCATCTTCACCAGGCATCATTACATCAAGTAACAGAAGATCATATTGTTGACATCTACTAGACTGTATTGTGGTAGCATCTACTTCAGTATCTACTTGATGACTATCTTTTTCCAATGCAGCACGCACTAAATCTAGCATATCAATATCATCATCAATAACTAATAATTTCGACATATGCTATCCTCCTAAGATTAAAACATTTTAATTTGATTATAATATAAAGATTTTTATTTCTCTACTGAAAATTTTATAAACATTTATTCTTAATAAGAGTTGTCTGCATACTTATTTCTAAGAAACTTAGGCTCTCTCCAGTTGATAATTAACCAAAATGTAAAGCATGATTCTTCCTTCTCCCAATAGTACCAATAGTTATTGCCATTTTGCAACCTATGTGATTTTGCTTTCTGCTGGAATCAATACGTCAGCCATCTGGTCGTTAAAATTTTGGATCTCAATAGCATTTAAAGCCTACTTACTCGCTGTCTACGCTTACCCCCATCATCATTACACATGACAACTCAAGACTCGCTACTTGTGGTTGGCTAGACATTATTCAGCCAGGATTTCCATCTGTTAGGCTAATTCCCCTTAGCTGGGAGCACAATTTCAATCTGGCAATTAGATTCTGATGCACAATCTTAAATTACTGCGAATTAAAAACGGACAATCAATTGTTCATTTTTTTATTGTCCAATATCAACATTAGTTTAAAACAGAGCCAATTATTAGTTTAAAAGGTTGCCCTTGATGGACAACCTTTCTTATCTTTATATTAACTTTCTTTGTATTAATCTCTTTATATTGCAGTAAAATTTAATTAGATAATTAAGAAACCTGCTCCTCTAAGTCCAGCATCATCTCCGATTTCTGCTATTCTTATATCTATAGCATCTTTATTAATCACTTTTTCTTTAACTTTTTGTGTTATTATCTCTAACAATTCCTTATTATATAAGATTACAGAACCTCCAAGAACTATTACCTCTGGATCAACAACTGATATTATGTTTGAAATTCCTATAGATAAATTTTCACATACTCTATTAATTAAGCTTTTTATTGAATCATCATTATTTTTATATAACTCAAAAACTTCTGGTGTATCTATGTGTTTTCCTAATAAATCAGTTGCTTGTCTAGATATATTAGGCCCACTACATTGTCCTTCAAGTCCACCTTGAACTAGTCCTGAATGGCTGTATTTATCTTCATTTATTATTAGGTTACATATTTCTCCTGCAAAGCTATTTGCACCATTTATAATTTTATTATCAATTATTAAAGCACCACCAACACCTGTTGAAACTGTAATATAAAAAACACTTTCAGCTCCTTTTGCAGATCCAATCATAGCTTCAGCAAGTCCTGCAACATTAGCATCATTATTTACTTCTGTTTTTAATGATGTTTTTTCTTCAAAGTATTTCTTTACATTAAAGTTATCCCATCCTTGTAAATTAGGCGCTTTTAATATAATTCCATTTTTAATATCTAAAGGTCCTGGACTTCCAACTCCAATTCCTTTTATATTTCTATCTTTCCAGTTATCATTAATATGATTTATAATCTTATCTAAATTATATTCTGGACCTTCTTTTACTTGATTTTCTATTTTTATCTTTTCTATAATATTTCTTTCTTCATCTAATAATGCAGCTCTAATATTTGTTCCACCAATGTCTATTCCTATTATGTATTTATCATTACTTATTGAACTGTTTTTCATTTCTTTCATACCCTCTTCATATTTTCAATTTACCTTACCTTAGGAGAAATGCCCATGGGGCTATCTAAAATCCATTATTTTCAGAAACTTCTTTTATCCATCTTCCTGATTTTTTTATTGTTTTTTCTTGTGTTTTTAAATTTAAGGCTATAAATCCATATCTATTTTTATATGCATTACACCAAGACCAACAATCAATAGGAGTCCATGTATGATATCCAAAGCAATTTGATCCTTCTTCTATTCCCTTATGAAGATTTTCTAAATGCTCTTTTAAGAATTCTATTCTATAATCATCTTCTATAACTCCATCTTCATTAATATACTTTTCTTCACCTTCTACTCCCATTCCATTTTCAGAAATAAACCATGGAATATTATTGTAATTGTCCCTTATGTTAATTGCTATATCATACATTGCTTTAGGATATATTTCCCATCCTCTATAAGGATTCATTCTTCTTCCTGGCATTTCATAATTATCAAAGTATTTATCTGGCATCCATTCAGATGATTTATCCACAGATTCACTAGAAATTTCCACATTTTCCTTTGATTTTATTCTACGTGGGAAGTAATAGTTCACTCCAAGGAAATCTATAGTATTTTCCTTTATTATCTTAAGCTCTTCTTCATTAGAATCCCATAATACATTATCATTTTTTAGAATTTCTACTAAATCCCTTGGAAACTCTCCTTTTATTGCTGGATCAAGGAATGATCTATTGAAGAATGCATCTGCTATATTTGCTGCCTTAACATCTTCAGGATTATTTATATCTCTTGGATATGATGGTGTTAAATTTAATATTACTCCTATTTGAGATCCATTCTTATCATATTTATTGTCTTTAAATAATTTTATAGCCTTTGCTGATGCTAAATTTATATTATATAAAACTTGCATTGCTTTTCTTCCATCAACAACTTTAGGATAATGAAACTTATATAAATATTGTCCTTCTACAACTACTATTGGTTCATTGAAAGTTGTCCAAAATTTTACCTTATCAGCAAAAAGCTTAAATGCTGTTTCTGCAAACTTTACAAATAAATCTACAACATGCTTTGATTCCCATCCACCATATTTATCATAAAGTTCTACTGGTAAATCAAAATGATGTAAGTTCATTACAGGTATCATTCCATTTTTTATAGTTTCATCTATAACATCATTATAAAATCTAATTGCGTCTTCATCTGGTTCTCCAGTTTCAAGATCCTTTATAAGTCTTGTCCATTGAATTGATGTTCTAAAACTATTTAATCCTATTTCCTTAAGCATTTGTAAATCTGTTTTATAACTATTATAAAAATTAGATGTAACCTCTGGTCCAACTTTATCAAAAAATGCTTCTGGCTCTACTTCATACCAATAATCAAACACGCTTTTATGCTTTTTATTAAAGCTACCTTCGCTTTGTGGACCTGAAGTTGCTGATCCCCACCAAAATCCTTCTGGAAATGTAAATTTGTTTTTCATTACAACGCCTCCCTTAAATCTGTAAATACTCTTTATTTTTTATTAGTAAATTTTTATTATTTATTATCGTTTTCATTAAAAACTTAAATTCATAAGCTTTATTTTTATTTTCCTAATACTTCATTTAAAATCAGTATAAATACTGAAATTTAATATCTAAATTGAATTTTATAACTTTATCCTATAATAATTATATAGCCAATTCTATTATTTGTCTAGACAATTAAAATTATTATCTATAGTTTTATCTTGATAAAATTATAATTTATAGTAATATATTTATATAATAATTAAAAGCGAAAGGATATCTAATATGCCTAAATATAAAGAAATAAGTGATGAAATTAAACTTCGAATTGAAAATGGAGTCTACAGTGATCAAAATAATCAAATACCTGATGAAATTAGCCTTTGCAATGAATTTAATTGTAGTAGAATGACTATGAAAAAAGCATTAGATTTATTGGTTTTAGATGGCATTATATATAGAAAACGTGGACACGGAACTTTTATAATGGATAAACTACCTGATAATTCAAAGATAAATATATTTGATAGAGATTTAAATGGATTAACTAGACTATCTCATGGTAATGTAAAAACAAAAGTTTTAGATTTCAAATTAATATTTGCTGATACTAATTTATCTAACAAATTAAATATAGATGAAAACTCTCCTGTATATGAAATATTAAGGGTGAGATATATTAATAATGAGCCTGTAGTCCTTGAAAAAACCTTTATGGATGCTACACTAATCACTGGAATTAACCATAGTATTTTAGAGCATTCAATATATGATTATATAGAAAGTACCTTAAAATTAAAAATAAGTAGTGCAAATAAAATTATTCGTTCAGATAAAAGCAATAAAGAAGATATTGAGTACTTAAATTTAGGTGAGTATGATCCTGTTTTAGAAGTTGAGCAAATTGCTTATATAAATAATGGAAAAGCATTTGAATATTCCATTGCTAGGCATAGATATGATAAATTCCAATTCACCTCTTTTTCAGTAAGAGTATAAACTAACTTCAATTTTAAAAGCCCTAGGGGTAATTCCCCTTGGGCCTAAATAAATAGACATTTTTTATGTTATATATCCCGTAAATAACTACAAGTATATTTTATTACATCTCTTATTCTATATAATTCACTTTCTTTATTTGTTTTTCTCCATATAACTGAATAATCGTAAAACCATTCCTCAAATTTCTCTGCTAATTCTTTAAAGTCATTATTCATACTAATGCTTTCTTTTATTACATCATTATTTATATCACTATACCCCTTTATTATCTTATTATTTATGCTAATATTTGTACTATTCATATTATCATCAAGCTTACCCTTGTATATTTCATTATTTATTATTACTATCATTATTTTATTTATTATTAAGATACCTCTAGCTGCAACTATAAACTCTTGTATCATTTCTTTTGATTTTCCATATTTTGTATTATGTGATAAATTTTCTAACTTTTCTTCTATTTTTAATATTTTTTCCTGCTGTTCCTTTAGTTCATGAATTTTTGCTGTTTTCATTTTCCTTATAAGTTCATTTTCGATATGTTCATTTGTATTAAACTTTTCCTTCCATATTACTAACTCTGACCATCCAAATTCCTGATACTTACTTAGTTCTGCTAATAATGAAATTAGTGTCCCACTACTATCTCCAAATTCTAAAATAGAAATATCTTTATACATTTTATTAAAATCTTTTTCTATACTAGGATTCCATGATAAAGCAGCTCCATATATCATTCCTGGAATAGAACTAGATAATAAATTTATATGTCCATAATCTCCCCAATTTGTATTAAGTACTCCTATTGCATCATACTTCACCCCATATGAAATCATTCTATATATATTTTCAAATGCATTGTCCATTAAATTCATTAAGTGGCTCCATCCCCCTACTCCAGGACATACATATTGTTTCCTTCCACTTTCTGCAATTATTTTTGTATCCTTTTCTTCAACACCACACCAGTAATTCCAATTTAGGCAAATTGCATCTTTATCTATAGTATTTATTAAATCTGGGTGATTTAATATAACATCTCCCCAAAACATTATTTCCTTATCATATTCTTTTACTATAGAAATAACTTTATTAAGAAAATCAACATAAAGCTTTCCAATCCCTAGTCTATCAGCCTCCTTACTACTTTTCCCTTTCCCTAAATCAAAGGTTTCATCACAACATATATTAAACTTATTAGATGAAAATAAAGGTATAAACTGTTCTAGCATATTTCCAACTAATTTTATACTATCTTCATTAGTTACATTTAATGTATGATGAGCCATTCTATCTACAAAGGAATATTCAGGTTTTGTTGTTTCTGTTAATTCGCATAAATTCTTAAAGGATTTAGTTCTTAAAACTTCGTATAAATGCCCAAAGGTAGATATAGATGGTATAAGTTCTATATGCTTATTTTTACAATACCTATCTAATAAAATTATTTCTTCTGAAGTTAATGGATCTTTATCTATCCAAACTTCGCTCATCCCTTTAAATGCAAAGGTGTGCTCAATATACAACTGAAGTTCATTTATCTTATAAAATGATGCTTTATCTACTAAGTTCATTAAAGTTTCTAGCTTCGGAACTTTTCCCCTAGTAACATCATGATAAAATCCTCTATGTTTAAAATAAGGTTTATCTTCTATTATTACTCCTGGTAAACTATATCCATACTCTCTTATTATTTGTATTAATGTCTGAATTCCATAAAATAATCCTTTAGAAGTAGAGGCATTTATTTCAATATTATCTTTTTTTATTGATAACTTATATTCCTCATCCTCCATTGAAGACTTTTTCTTTAGACATATAAAAGTATTATAAATATGATAATTTAAAGCCTTTGTTATATTTACTTTAAATCCAAAAGTATTATTTATTTCTTCTTGCAACAATATTGCAGAGTTCAAATCATCAAAAGAACAGTTGTAATCTAAAATTATATTAACTTCTTTTTTTAATTTAAATTCTTCTTTAATATATTGTATCTTTCTAGGCATTGGTATTAAATTCATTTTCACCATCTCCCTTTTTAGTCAATAAACATCTTTTTAATCAATAAAATTTATATTTATTACTTAGTAATTTCATAACTCTATTCTGAAACCATTAATATATTTTAAACCGACTACTCCACAGTAATTTCGTCAACAAACATAAACGCTGGCCCTTCACCTGCCATAATGCTCCAACTAGGACATACTTCTTCATTCTTAGCAAAGATTCTTATATACCTAATCTTTATATCGATATTAAAAATTGAACTTATATTATCTACAGCAACTTCTTTTCTTGGTATTGAATTTCTATAATAAATTCTTTCAATATCATTAAATTCTTTTCCATCAACTGAATACTTAAAATCTACAAATCTAGGATAATAAATCCATGCTCTAGTATCTTGTAAAAAACCTACAGTTATTTTGCTTATGTTTCTTTCTTCTCCTAAATCTATAATTACATCCAAATCATCATGGTATCCAAGCCAACGTCCATCTGTATAATCATTACTTCCCTTTTCCCCATCTATTAAATCATAAACACCATTTTTATTATATTTTTCTATTTCTACTGGATTTGTAAATGTCTTTATATCCTTAATCCCTAATGATTTATATAGACTACCTTCTTCTACTTCACTTTCTTTAAAGCCATCCCTAAAAGCCCTTGCTTTAATTGTTGTACTCTCCTCTATTACTATTGGCTCTGTATATAATAATGATTGAATATTTGGCTCACTTCCATCTAATGTATATCTAATTTCACCAGTTTTATTTGGATTATATATATCAACTTTTTTATTAATTGGTTCCTTTAACACAATATTTTTAGGTGAAATTTCAGGTTTTAGTGCTCTTGGCATTATTTTAGACTTACTTTTTATTCTTTGATATTTTGGAATATAGTTATCAACTTCATCTGAATTTTTCAAATAATCCTTAGTAAAGATTTCTTCATTTATTATTCTTTCATCCTTAGAAATTAATAAAGATATCTCATTTTCTTCTGAAACAATAAACAATTCAGAATTCTCTAATTTAGAATTTCCATTTAATATAAACTCTCCCTTAGATAAATGTAAAGAGTACTCAAAACCATTGTGCATACACACTAATTCTTTTTTATATACATTCTTCACTACAGGAATTCTATTAAAGTACAATGCAAATTTTTTCTGATTATCTTTGTAGCAATTTTCTTTCAATGTATTATCTTTATATCTATTTTCCTTAAATACATTTTCTTTGTATCTATTTTCTTCAAATATATTTTCCTTAAATACAATTTCTGAATCTTTGCATATTATATTTATTGTTGAACCTTCACTTGTTTCCCAAATTACTTCATATGAAAATTCATCTATTATTGAAAACTTTGGTTCTTCTCCAATTATTTTATTTATATCATTATTGCTATCTATTTTTACTAAATCTATTGATGCTCTTAAATTTTTATCGCTCCAATAATGAGCATTTAATATAGGAAGTGAATCAAAAATACTCTCATTGTCTTCCAAAGTACTTTCATAATATCTTGACTTATAATTTTCATTAAATAAATGCAAGTCTCTTATAGAAAGACTATTTTTTTCCCAAAGAAAACTTATTCTATAAAATCTACTATTATACCACGCTGTTCTTAAATCATCTTTATTCCAGTCCTTAGATATTGTGATAGTAGTAGGTGGTGTAACTAAGTATTTTTTCTTAAACCATTTTCCTGATTCTTTTAAAGTTTCAACTCTTACTTTTTTCTCTTTTGCAAGCTTTGCTATATATGGAATTTGGAGTTCATATCCTTTTTTCATTGTATTCCATAAAAAAGTATTTTCTTGTCCTGTTTGTATATATGAAAATCCTAAAACTGGTTCATTTATATATCTATCAAATAACCATTCAATCCACTCTTTAGTTTGTCCTATTACGCAAGCTGGCTCCATAGTATAAACACCATTTATAGATTTTCTTAATCCATCTTCAAAAGCATAAATTGAATCAGGTCCGAGCATTCTAAATATTGGTAAATCCAATTGCATCTCCTTACTTTGAGATGGTATATATTCATTTAATTTACTTGGATAATATCCTTGGTTATAATATCCTCCCCAAAGTGTAAATCCATCTGTACCAATTTGATCTCTGCATAAAGCAGCGGCTTCAACATTATATTTTTCTTTAAAATACGTTAAAGTTATAATATCCATTACCCAAGACCCTACTGATTTGGGATAATACCCAAAAATTGATTTGAAATCTTCCATATATACATCTACCATTTTTAATCTATCTTCTTTTGAATATCCTAATGAATATCCTATATTTACATGATCATCTACTGGAGTCTTTCCCTTCCATTTAACTCCTGCTTTTTCTGCTAGTTGCTTATCAATTTCCCACCAAACACCAACTTCGTCATATTCATCAATACTTTCTTTTATCAAATCACTAAACCTTTTATCTATTAATGCATCATATTTTAGTGCATATGTTGCTGGCAATCCGTATTGCTTCAAAATTTCTAATTGATATATTATTGTTTTAAAATCATCTTCAACAAACTCTCCACTTGGATATACCGTCTTTCTTATAAAGTTATATATATTTACTATTGTTGGTGTCTTTAATTTTTTACTTGTTAAACTCATACTTAATACTTTTTCACTAGATAGAATATATTAAACTCTATACTACTGATTACTTTCTCCTTATTTTTATAAGTAATGTTAAATATTAAAGGTAATAAAATATCTTAATTTTATAAAAATCATGATATAATATTACCTCAATTATTTTGAATTTATTTAAATTATCTCAACCTAACTTTTAATGTCTTTATTTCAAAAGGCTTTATTATAAAGTTAATACTATTTCCATTTATATTTACACTTGATAGATCATCTTCTAATAAGTTACACTCAACAGCACTTTCTATATTTTTAAAGAAACTTAAATCTACATTTGTTCTCTTGTTATGGAATTCATATAGTCTAATTATTAAATCATCACTATCTTCGGCCTTCTTTATAACTTCAATCATAACATTATCTTTATTTACACTAGCCAAGCTTAATTTATTATCTAAAATTCCTTTATTTTCTTCACAAACTTTTGTAAATAAAGGTGTATTTAATTGATAAGCTTGATTAACTATTTTTGCTTCTTTCCATGTTCCAGTATGAGGATATATTGAATATGTGAAGAAATGCTCTTCCTTATCTGCATCTGGGTTTGGATCACATGTTGATTTTAATAATGTCAATCTCATGTTTCCGTCTTTTATGTCATGGCCATATTTAGAATCATTTAATAATGAAACTCCAAAATCACCTTCTGATAAATCAGCCCATTTATGACCACAAACTTCAAATGCTGCAACATCCCAAGATGTATTGTTATGTGTTGGTCTAGTTACATTTCCATATTGAATTTCGTAAGTAGCTTCCTTAGCATTAATTTCTACTGGGAAAGCTGCCTTAACTAATACATCTTTTTCTTTCCAATCTGCAAAGGTTTCAAAATCTATTCTTTCGATATCATTATAAATATGAATCTTTTGAATTATCTTTGATTCTAAGAATTTTCTTTCTACCTTTAATGTGCTTCTTACTGGTCCTTGTTCTATAACTTCAATATTTTGAACATCATTTATTTTCCACATTTTTTCTTTATAATATATATCTATATCCCAGTTATCAAAGCACATTGGCTTATCTTCAAAAGCTTGAAGTTCATTACCTATTGCTCCATCTTTTAATATTTCTCTATTTACTTCTTTATTTATAAATGATGTAATTTGTCCTTGATTATCAAATATAATCTTGAAAAATTTATTTTCCGCTTCTTCTTTCGAAAGCTTAACTAATTCATTTGTTTCTTTAGTTGCTTCTACAATTCTAAATGATTTATATCCATTTGCAGGAATCGCCTTTGCAAAAAATATTGCTTTATTTCCATCTATTTTTTGACACACAATCTCTAAATCATCTTCATCAATTACTGCTGGATTTTTTATATCTTTTGGAATTTCAAATGTTGCAATATCATTTCTCTCAAAACCTAAAGTATTAGAAACTACTACACTTCTCTCCTCAAGATTTATTTCTGAAAGTATATTATCCATGCTATTTTCTATTAAATTATCTACATTTTCTAATAACTCCTTATACTCAACTTGTGTAACATCATAAACTTCTTTAATAGATGATCCTGGAATAATATCATGGAATTGATTTAGAAGCACTTTTTCCCATGAATTATTAATATTTTCTTTAGGATATTCATTACCTAATAGCATTGATAGAGAATTAAGCTTTTCTGCTGCTGTATATAAATTTTCACATTTTCTATTATCTCTTTTATTTCTCGCCATTGAAGTATAAGTACCTCTATGGTATTCAAGATATAATTCTCCAACCCATTTTTTTAACTCTTTATTTCCTGATACTTTTTCTTCTAATCTTTTAAAATAATCTAAGGATGTTCCCATTTTAACTCTTGGAGCACCTGGTATCCCCTTTGCTAATCTTCTACCATTTTCAAGCATTTCGATAGTAGCACCACCACCACCATCTCCCCATCCAAAGGAAACTAGTACATCGTTATTTATATTCTTATTTTGATATCTTCTCCACGATCCCATTATTGCATCTGGCTGAATATGTCCATTATATGTTGTGAAGTGAGATTCTCTATCTTGTCCTGGACCTGTAGTTGTTATAAAATGCGTTAGTACTTCACTTCCATCTATACCCCTCCACATAAATGTGTCATTTGGAATTTTATTAAATTGATTCCATGCTATTTTAGTTGTCATGAAATAATCTATATTTGATTTCTTAAGTATTTGAGGTAATGCTGCTGAATAACCAAAAACATCTGGTAACCATAATATTTTATTATCTACGTTGAATTCTTCTTTAAAAAATCTTTTACCATGAAGTATTTGTCTTACTAGTGACTCTCCTGATGTAACATTACAATCTGCTTCAAGCCACATAGATCCTTCTGGCTCCCAAACTCCTTCTTTAATTTTTTCCTTTACTTTTTCATATATTTTAGGATGATCTTCCTTTAACATCTTATAAAGCTGTGGTTGAGATGACATAAATATATACTCTGGATACTCTTCCATTAGTTTCAATACTGTTGAAAAGCTCCTAGCAACTTTTTCTCTTGTTTGTGCAACAGTCCAAAGCCAAGCTACATCTATATGAGTATGTCCTACACAAGTTGCAATTACATCTTCATGTCCACATAATTCTCCATAAAACTTTTCATTTAAGAAGTTATTTGCTTCCTTAATACTTTCATCATATTCTTTTGATTTAGGTCTTCTTAAATCAATTAAATTGATAGCCTCATTTAAAACAGTTATCATATCTATTCTATTTTTATTTTCTTTATCTAACTCTTTGCATACATCAACAGGGACTTTTAGATTCCAATATAACTCTCTAGAATCCATATCTACTTCTACTAACTTTCCATATAATGTAGCTTTTTTATCAGCAAGCATTCCTGCATATGCATGTAAATCTATATCATACTTTGTGCCTGCAACTGCATTATGCGTTAAAATTACCTCTCTATGATTTATATCTAACCCTTGAATTTCTTCTCCATTAACATATAAGATAAATTGAGGATTTGTAGCATCCCATCCTTCATCAAAAGTATGAAAGTTAAGGGCTATTACTTTCCCTTCAAAGTTATTTGGAACTTCTACAGAGCACTTAAACCATCCATGACAATCTTTGCCTCCCCATAAATCTCCACTTTTAAACTCTCTCCATCGCTCTTTTGGAGCATCCTTTATTAAATCTATGTTATGATAATTTCCATCGATATACATATAATTTTCAAGGCTTATTTCATTTCTATATACATTTTTAGCAATTTCATTACAAGTCTTTTCAATTCTTTCTAATAAATAAAACATAACTTTTCTCCTATGAATATTAAATATTTTAACTTACACTTTTATTACTATATTATTAACTTTACAACCCAATCATTCATTAAATTTACTCCTTTACTGCTCCAACCGTTAATCCACTAACAAAATATTTTTGGAAAAATGGATAAGCAAAAATAATTGGTAAAGTAGTTATAACAACTATTGCCATCTTTACTGTTTCTTTTGGCATTTTTGATACTGCTTCAGTTGCATTTAAACCAATAGATTGAGAATTATTCACCAGAAACTCTATTGATGTTTCTAACTTTATAAGTAAATATTGCAATGGTATTAAACTATTTTTATCTATATATAGCATTGCATTAAACCAATCATTCCAAAATCCTAGTGTTAAAAATAAAGCTATTGTTGCTATTGCTGGAAGTGATATTGGTAAAACTATTCTTAAGAATAGTAAAAACTCTGAAGCTCCATCTATTTTTGCAGATTCTATAATTGCATCTGGTACAGTAGTTTTAAAGAATGTTCTCAAAATTATAATGTGAAATGAACTAACACAAATAGGTAGTATAAGAGCTAATATATTATTTTTAAGTCCTAAAAATCTTGTTACAACTAAATATGATGAAACCATACCACCTGAAAATAACATAGGAATAAATATTAACTTAGTAAAAAACTTTCTATATGCAAAATTCTTTCTTGATAACGCATAAGCATAAGTTGTCATTATAATTAATCCAAGTATTGTTCCAGTAATTGTGACTACAATAGTTACTCCATAGGCTCTAATTATATTGCTTCCAGATTCAAATATATATTTATATGCTTCTAGACTCCACTCCTCTGGCCAAAATCTATATCCATTTGCTTGTAAGGAGCTCTCACTAGTCAACGAAATTATTAAAACAAATAGAAATGGTACTATACATAATGCTGCTAAGATTCCAAATAATACATTTAAAATCATATTTGTTTTTTTTGAAATTGAGTTAAATTTATTCGAATGATCTTCTGCTTCATTTTGTTCTTTATTAGTATCAAAAATATTTTTAAATTTATATGCCATATTTTACACCGCCTTTACTCTAGAAAAATGCATTTTCATTATCTACTTTTCTAACAATTCCATTAGTAACTAATATCAAAATAAGTCCTACAAAGGATTGATATAATGCAGCTGCTGAACTCATTCCTATATTCCCTAAGTTAGTTAAACCTCTATAAACATACGTATCTATAACATTTGTTACTGGATATAAAGCTCCAGAATTTTTTGGGAGTTGATAGAACAATCCAAAATCAGCTCTAAACATTCCTCCTACTGCTGTTATAAACATTATTATCAAAACTGGTTTTAATGATGGAATGGTAATATATTTTATTTGTTGCCATTTACTTGCTCCATCTATCATAGATGCTTCATAATATGACTTGTCTATTCCACATATAGATGCTAAGTATACAACTGTACCATATCCAACAGCCTTCCATTGACTCATAAATATTATTATTACAATCCAATATTTAGACTCAGTGTACCAAGATATTTTTTCTCCACCTAAAGCTGTTATAATTCCATTTACATATCCTTTTTCTGGACTTAAAAATGCAAATAAACAGTAACTTACAACAACCCATGATAAAAAGTAAGGTAAGAACATAGAGCTTTGATAAAACTTAGATAATCTTTTATTTAACAGTTCCTTTAATAAAATTGCTAATGTAACAGGAAGTACTATACCTAAAATTATAAAAACAATATTATATAAAACTGTATTTCTTGTAATTAGCCAAGCATCACTACTATTAAATAGAAATTTGAAATTATCAAATCCTACCCATTCACTTTTTATTAAACTTTCTATAAATCCACCGCTAATTCTCCAATTTTTAAAAGCAATAATTATACCTATCATAGGCAAATATGCAAATACTAAAAACCATAATGTCCCTGGTAATGTTAAAAGTAAAAATTCTCCATTCTCTTTTAGCTTTTTAAATATTGACTTATTTCTCTTTTTATCTAACTTCTTAACTTTAGACATTGCTCCAACCCCTTTTCTGTAAACGTTTCTTTAACTACTTAAAATATATCATACAAGCCTTTTACCTTTAAAGTTGAAATACTTTAGATTTAGTGAATAAATTAAAGTTTCTATTTTTCGGCTGAATAAAAATGGAGATATCTCATAACTATAATTTACTAATTTATTTTGAAATTCTTCAAAATAAAATCACCTAATAAGAGTAATTAAATCTTATTAAGTGATTTTTGCTTAATTATATGTTATTTAATTTTCGTACAACACAAACTGTTGATTTTAAGACTAACTATTCAGCAATCTTCCTCTATTAATAGTTTTTCATTTCTCTTAATGTTGATGGACACACTCCATAATATTTTTTAAACTTTCTATAGAAATAGCTTGTATCAATGTACCCAACTGCTTTAGCAATATCATTTATCTTCATATTTGTATTAAGTATTAATTCCTTTGCCTTCATATTTTTCGTCTTATTTAAGTATTCTGAAAATGAGCTTCCTGTTTCCTTTGAAAAAATTTGCCCCAAATATGAACTATTTATATTATATTGATGAGCTAAAGTTTTTAAGCTTAGCTCTTCATAATATCTGTCATCTACTATATTTACTATTTGTTGGACTACAGGACTATATTTTACTGTACTTTTATACATAGCCTCTATAAGTTCCTCTATTTCTCTAATTATAAATGCCTTAACACTTTTTCTAGTACTTTCATTACATAATTCTATGATGGTATTACTTAAACTATCTCTTCCATACTTTTTTTCTAACTTAAATTCATTTGATATATCATCTATTAATATTATTATTTTTATTGAAAAATCATAAATATTTTTAGGAGTTAGCTCTTTATTTTCTAATATCTCTGATATATATTTTTCTAAATCTTTATTACTTTTTTCTATAATTAACTTATTAATATAATCTATTTCTTCTTTAAAGTTCATCTTCTTTTCTTTTATATCTCTAATATTTTCTTTATATATACATTTATTGGTACCTTCTGTTAATATATACTTTTTTAAGTCATTAGCTACTTTATAGCTTTTTCTTATATCTTTTATATCAAAAACAGTATCTCCTATAGACATAAAAATTTCCTTCTTTGATTCTTTAATAATATTTTCCTTAATGCCTTCATAATAATTAATAATTTCATTTCTAGATATATTTTTATCCCAAGAATTTATTAATATAGCTTGGTCATCATATTTATAAAGAATCTCATACTTATCATTTGTATATCCGTCTACTATATCTTCGATATCTACACGCTCTTCTTCATCTTCTTTTTTCATAAGTTTTATATTAGCTACAGTATATATTTTATTATATATATCTATTGATATTGAATCCTTCATATCATAGATAAAATTCTCATCTAACATTTCTTCTAGGTATTGAATTAATCTTCTATTCTTATCTAAAAGTATATTTTTCTCTTTCTTCTTATAATCTAAACTTCTAACAATACTCTCCATAACCTCTTCAAGTTCTTCTTCATTTATAGGCTTTAATATATAACTTTCAACACCATATTTTATTGCCTCTTTTGCATAAGCAAATTCATCATATCCAGTAAGTATTGTAAATCTTGTTTTTGAATTTATTTTTCTTATTTCACTAATTAGTTCTAATCCTGTTAATTTAGGCATGCTAATATCTGTTACAATAATATCTACTGCTTTTTCCTTAAATTTATTTAAAGCTTCTTCTCCATTATGTGCTATTTCTCTTACTTTTAACCCGAGGTTTTCCCAATCAATAATATTCATTAGCCCTTGTGTTATTAATTTTTCGTCATCAACTAACATAACATCATACATAAATCACACCTCTTTACATAATATTTTTACTACTAAAGTTATTCCTTTATCCTTATTTTTTAATATTTTTAGTCCATCCCCTTCCCCATATTCATTAATAATTCTCTTATTCACATTTTCTATGCCTATTGAATTACTATCTTGTCTATCGCTTAATAATTTATCATTTATTTTTTCTAATTCCTCATTAGGAATTCCTCTACCGTTATCTATAATTTTTATAAAAATATCATTTTCTTCTTTAGTTACATCTATCTTTAATTCGTTATCATAATCTTCAAATCTAATCCCATGTATAAAGTAATTTTCTATTAATGGCTGTATTGAGAATTTTACAATTTTATATTTTTCAAGATCATTTTGGCAATTTATCTCAAAATTAAAATTATCATAATATCTAAATTTAAATATTTCTATATATTTACTACAATAATCTAATTCATCCTTTAAGGTTATTATATTGCTATCCTTTACTTGCTTTCTAAATAAGAAGGAAAGTGTATATAACATTTTACCAACCTCTTTATCGCCATTACAAATAGCCTTCATTCTTATTGACTCTAAAGTATTATATAAAAAATGTGGATTAATTTGATTTTGTAATGCTACCATTTCAGCTTTTTTTTGTTCAATTTCTGCTAGATATATTTTCTTAATATATTCATTTAATTCTCTACACATTTCATTAAAGTTTTCTGAAATATAATTAATTTCATCATTATCAGATGTTATTGGAATTTCTACATCTAAATTACCGCCCTTTACCTTTTCCATAGCAACTAATATATTATCTGTTCTATCACTTAATAATTTCAGCTTAATATATAAAATTGATAATGAAATTATTAAAACTAAACTATCAACAAAAACTAAAGAATTAATTAATCCTATAGATATTTTATTAACATCACGCTTTGCCATCTTAGAAACAGACATTATTGCTGAAGAATTTATACTTTTATTTATATAATAATTTTTATCTAATTTTACCTCACCATCACTTTTTGCTATTTCATCGTAATACTTACATTTTTCATAATTGTACTCTCCATCAGAGCTATAAATAATATATCCATTATTATCAAACACCATAACTTGATGCTCATTTTCATATTTTTTTACTATTTCTTTTATATGGTTCAAATTATATGTAAGCAGTATTATACCTTCGCTTTTTAAGTTAACTGGATCTCTTACTTCCCTTACAAACTTTAGTGTATTTTTATCTGCAAAAATATTATTAAATCCATCTTCTATTGGTATATCTTCCTTATCCACACTCGTTACTTTTATTTGATCTTGTCTATTGAAAGAACTTTTCTCCATTCTACTGTAGCTTATAAAGGCAATTTCCTCTAAATTATAATTTAAATTAAATGAAGATCTTACAAATCTTTCAGTACCATTATAATAATAACTAGAGCTTTCAGATAACCTGTCCAACTTATTCTTTAAATAGGAAATTGTATCTGTATTCATGAATCTAAGTATATCTTCAACAACATTCAAATCACTATACATATTCTTTACAATTAAATCACTTGAATTGTTTATCCTATTTATTTCATCATTAACATCATAAACAACTTTTTCATTAATATAAGATTTAGAATCTCTATTGTTTTGTAAAAATTTTTTAACAAAATAGAAATCTAATGTTGCTATTAAAAAAATAGCAACTAATATATTAGCTACAAATAGTCTTTTATATACTGTTGATTTTTTTATTTCCATATTATCTATCCTCTCAGAGCATCCTATATATACATTTAATCACAATGATTTCCCTATTTAAAGCTTTTCATAAGTGCTAATTTATATTTTTATTGTACTTTTTCTAGATAAAAATATAATTTATACATAAAAAATTGAATTTATGAATTCATTAAACTATACTACTTATTACAAGTAAACATTTACGGAGGGATTTATGTGTTTGGTAATTTCTTTAATTTTGAAAAAATCTTTGATTCATTTAACTATGTATTCTGGTTTTTCTTATTGAACTTATTTTTTATGCTTTTTAATATTCCTTTAATACTCTTCTTTATATTTATAGGCATAAGTAATATTTTTAAATACTTTCCTTTATTCTTGATTTGTTTACTTCCAGCTATGCCAACATTTACAGCATTACTTTATTGCATGAATAAAATAATTGTAAATAAAGATTTAAATATTATAAAAGATTTCACAAATGGAATTAAACTTAATTTCAAGCAATCATTTCTGATTTGGTTCATTGAACTCTTACTAATAATTATAATTTATTTTAATATAAGATTTTTCTCATTAATAAAGTATAATGTTGTTTTAGTTTGTTTATTTTCTGCTATTACTATTATTATAGCTGCTGTTACACCTTTTATCTTTATACTTATTAGTAGATTTAAAATGAAAACTATTGATATATTAAGAACATCATTTATTTTATGCTTTACAAGACCAATACTAACTATAACCAATTTATTATTATTTATTTTTTCACTTATTTTATTTGAAATAACTCCTGGAACAATAATATTATTTATTTCTAGTCTACTATCTTTTTCATTACTATTCATAAATAAATCTTTATTGTATGAGCTAGAAGGTATATCAAAGAAACAGAATATTTCTTAATTTAATTTTGATATCTTAGCTTATATATATAATCTAAATTTAATGTTTAAACTCTAAAAATATATAACTTATTCTAGAAAAATAGCAATTGATATTTTATTCAAAAATGAAAACATATACAATAATGAATATAGTTTTAATATTCTAAAATATAAATATCAAAAATAATTAAATACAAGTTATATATTACAGGAGGGGTGTTAATGCAAAACACTAATAATGAAAAACTAAACATATTTAAAGATACATTAAAAGAAATAGGAACAGATCTTTCAAAATCAATTAATGATGTAAAACTAAGAAATTTATTTCTAAATTGTTTTATAAATACTATTGATACAACTGTGCTTTATGAAGAAAATGATACTTTTATTATCACAGGAGATATCCCTGCAATGTGGCTTAGAGATTCAACTTCTCAAGTAGAACATTACTTACCATTCGTTAATAAATATCCTGTATTGAAAGATTTATTTACTGGATTAATTAATAGACAAATTAAATGCATTATGATTGATCCCTATGCTAATGCTTTTAATAAAGAACCTAATAGTCTAAAGTGGGACAATGATATAACTAAGGATAGCCCTTGGGTTTGGGAAAGAAAATATGAAATTGATTCACTTTGTTTTCCTATAAGATTAATTTATAAATATTGGAAATCTACAAATGATGCAAGCTTTTTCAATGATAATATTAAGGATACTTTTTATTCAATCATAAATTTATGGGAAAATGAACAATATCATTTTGAAAAATCTGATTATTCATTTCAAAGATTAAATTGTCCAGAAAGTGACACTTTAACTAACAACGGATTAGGAACTCCAGTCACTTTTACAGGTATGACTTGGTCAGGTTTTAGACCTAGTGATGATGCATGTAAATACGGTTACTTAATCCCATCAAATATGTTTGCAAGTGTTGCTCTAAAATATATAGAAGAAATTTCTGAAGTAATATTTAATGATTATTCCTTAAGTCTTAAAGCTAAATCTCTAAGAACACAAATAGATGAAGGAATCGAAAAATTCGGTATAGTTAACCATGATGAGTTTGGTAAAATTTATGCCTATGAAACAGATGGATTTGGTAATTATAATTTAATGGATGATGCTAATGTTCCTAGCCTTTTATCTATCCCATATATAGAATACAAACCAATAGATGATGAGGTTTATCAAAATACTCGTAAATTTATTTTAAGCAAAAATAATCCTTACTATTATGAAGGTACATCCGCTTGTGGAATAGGTAGTCCCCATACTCCTGATCAATATATATGGCATATATCACTTTCAATGCAAGGATTAACATCTAATAATAAATTAGAAATAAATGAATTATTAGAAACTTTGATTAATTGTGATGGTAATACTAACTATATGCATGAAGGTTTCAACTGTAACAATCCTATGGAGTTTACAAGAGAATGGTTTGCTTGGTCAAACTCATTATTTGCTGATTTTATATATAAAAAGTTCATTAAGTAATTTATATTTTAAAAGCCCTAGAGGTAATTCCCCTAGGGCCAAAATAAATTTTATATATCAAGGTATTGTGATTTATATAAGTTATAATACAATCCCTTTTGCTTTATTAATGAATCGTGGGTTCCCTCTTCTAAAATTTGTTTTTCTCCTATATACATTATCTTATCTGAATTAACTATTGTTGATAATCTATGCGCTATAACAAAAGACGTTCTTCCCTTAAGTAATTCTTCTATTCCCTCTTGTAATAATGCTTCTGTTTCTGTATCTATACTTGATGTAGCCTCATCTAAAATTAGTATCTTAGGGTCAGATAATAATACTCTTGCAAAAGATATAAGTTGCTTTTGTCCAACTGAAAGTCCATTTCCTTGCTCATTTAAATATGTGTTATATCCATCTTTAAACTCTCTTATAAAATCATCAGCTTTAACTATTTTTGATGCATTTATAACCTCTTCATCTGTAGCATCTAATTTTCCATATCTTATATTTTCCATTATTGTTCCTGAGAAAACAAATGGATCTTGTAGCATAACTCCTATTTCTTTTCTAAGAGATTTTAAAGTAACCTCATTTATATCTATCTCATCTATAAGAATATTACCTGATTTTATCCTATAGAATCTTGATAAAAGATTTACTATAGTTGTCTTTCCAGCTCCAGTTGGTCCAACTAAAGCAATTTTTTCTCCTGCATTTATCTTCATATTTATATTTTCTAAAATAGGACTATTTTCTTCATATTCAAAATATACATTTTTAAATTTTACATCACCATTAATATCTTGTAATGATATTGCATCTTCCTTATCAAATTCAGGTTCTTCATCCATTGCTTCAAATATTCTTTCTAAATATGCCATTGCATTTATCAATGTATTATAAAAATTCCCTATGTTAGTTATTGGTGCCCAAAATATCCATACATAAGATATAAAAGCTGTTAAAAGTCCAAGAGAAATTCCATCTGCAAATACTAAAATTCCAAAGATATAAATAAGTGAAATTGATATAACTGATATTGTGTCTATACTTGGCCAAACAAGAAAGTTTAAGCTTACAGCCTTCATCCAAGAATCACTACATTCATTACAAAGATCTTTGTATATTTCCATATTTTTATTTTTTCTTGAAAATGATTGTGTTACTCTTATTCCATTTATGCTTTCATGTATATAAGCATTTAAGTTTGATTGTTTTGCACTTACTTTTTGATGAGCTCTTCTTTGTGCATTTTTAATAGATAACATAACTACTAATAATATTGGAATACAAATAAGTGTTACTAATGTTAATCTTATACTTAGAAATGACATAAATATTATAGTCATAACTAAAGTAACCATATCTGCAATTAAATTAACAAATCCATTTGATAATATATCACTTAAAGAATTTATATAATTTACAACTCTTACTAAAATTTTCCCATGAGGTCTAGAATCATAATAGTTAAATGGTACATATTGAAGATTTCTAAATAAATCATGTCTAATATCTACTAATATATTTTGTCCTACTTCTCCCATTGTGTACATTCTATGTCTCATAATCACTGCTATTGATATAAATATTATTACATATAAAATAGACAATAATACAAGGCCACCAATATTTTTATTTGGAATATATACATCTAATGCTGCCTTTACTATTACTGGTCCAATTAATGAAATTGAACTTGATAATAGCATTAACAATATTGAAGTTAAAATTTTTGTTTTGTAAGGCTTCATATATTTTAATAATCTTTTTAAATACTCTAAATTAAAACCAACTTCTAATTCTTCATCTACATTATATTTATTTCTTGCCATTTATACTCCCTCCACTTCTAAATTCAAATTGCCATATTGAGTATAAAATATACTTGAATAGTATCCATCTTTCTTTACAAGCTCATTATGATTTCCTCTTTCTACTATTTCTCCATTATCTAAAACTAATATTAAATCTGCTTGCTTTAATGAGGATATTCTGTGAGCAATTATAAATGTTGTCTTTTTCTCTTCCATATTTTTAAGTTCATGTTGTATTTTCTTTTCTGTTTCCATATCAACAGCTGATGTAACATCATCTAATACAAATATTGATGCATTTTTCATCATTGCTCTTGCTAAAGATACCCTTTGTTTTTGTCCTCCAGAAAGTCCTACTCCTCTTTCACCTATAATTGTTTCATATCCTTCATCTAATCTCTTTATAAAATCATGAGCTTGAGCTTTTTTAGCTATTCTTTTTACTTCTGGAAAGCTTGCTCTTGGATTGCTAAACGCTATATTATCCTTAACAGTATCTGAAAATAAAAATATATCTTGCATTGCAATTGCTACATTTCCTCTTAATATATCTAAATCCATATCCTTTATATTAATTCCATCTATAAAAATTTCTCCCTCAGTTGCATCATAGAATCTAGATAATAAATCTATTATTAAAGATTTTCCAGCTCCAGTATGTCCAACTAATCCTATTGTTTGTCCTGCTTTAACTTCAAATGAGACATTATTTATTACTCTTCTTCCATCTATATCTAAACTTACATTTTTGAAGCTTATATCTCCTCTAAATTTATTAAGGTTAATTGTCTCTTCATTATTTTTAATATTACTTTCTGTTCTTAACAACTCAATTATCTTAGCTGATGATGCTATAAATCTTTGTGTATCATTAATTAAATATCCACACATTCTCATTGGATTATTTAATGCCCATAAAAGACTATTAAAGATTACTAATTCTCCAAGAGTTATTTTATTTGTTACAACTAATACTCCACCAACTAATATCATTACAACAGATAAACTATTTGATAAAAACTCTAATTTAGGTATATATTTTCTTGTAACTTTAATTGTATCTAAGTTTCTATCTCTATAATTTTTATTTTCTACATTGAACTTATCTATTTCAAAAGTTTCCCTTCCAAATGCTCTAACCACTCTATTTCCACTTATATTTTCCTGAACAACAGAATTTAATCTTGAATATGCTTCTCTTATATTATGGAATGTAGGTGAAATTTCTTTACTCATTTTAAAAGTAAAGAATCCAATTAAAGGTGATACAAAGAGCATAAATATTGTTAATGTAGCATTTACATACATCATTGATATTATTGCAAAGGCAAATGTTGTTACAGATGAAAGAATATTATAAACTACCCACGCAACAAAGTGTCTTATAGCATCAGTATCACCTGTCATCCTAGCCATAAGATCTCCAGTTTTAACTTTGCTATAGAAATTAACATCTAACTCTAAAAGCTTTTCATATAAATCTGTTCTTATTTTAAACAATATCCTTTGTGAAATCTTTTCTAATATCATTTGATATGCATAAGTTATAAATCCTTTAAATACTACAATTGCAATCATAGTTAATATAAGAGGTATTAATAAATTTGTTTGATTTTCTCCTAATACCTTATCTACTATTCTTCCTGATATAAATGGATTAACCATATTAATTGCTGACGTGAATAGTACTAACAATAGTGCAAATAAGTATTTGAACTTGTACTTTTTTAAATAACTAAATATCCATTTTAAACTGTCCATACTCAAGTCTCTCCTTATATTATTAATTTGTAAATTTGTACATGTTTTAATAATTAAATACCCTCTTAAAAATATCCATAACCAAGTTCTCCTTATATTATTTATTTCTAAGTAAGATTATAGCTAAGTTATTGAAAATAAAAATGTATTATATTAAACTTTAAATGTATATTATTATACTAATTGAAGTAATTATTTTTGGAGATGTTAAAATGAATAAAGTACATGCAAATATAGATTGTTATAATCCTCAAATACTTTTTGTAATTGATGGATGGTGTTCACCAGAAATACCAGTTCCAGAAACTAATTATCACTGCCATGAAGATTTTATTGAACTTTCTTTTATTACTTCTGGTTCTGTAGATTATTTAATTGAAGGTGAAAAATATACATTGAAAAAGGGACAAGTGCTTATTTCTAATCCTGGAGTATATCATCAGGAACTATTTGAAGCTAATACAAATTGTAGAGAGTTACATATTGGATTAACTAATTTAAACTTATTTAGTAATGTAAAAAAAGACTATATTGATATAGGTAATAAAAACGTTCTCACTTTTACTAAATATAAAGATGAAATATTGAAAAGTTGTTTAGAAATTGTTGAAGAACAAAAAACCTATAATCAAACTTCTCCATTTATGCTTAAATCTCTAGTTATGAAACTACTTGTATTATTGTATAGAGAAATAAATGAGGAAGATACGACCCGTGATTCTAAAGAATTTTCATTTAAATCTCGTGAAAAGAAAGCATTAGTTGAAAGCATAACAAAATACTTAACTGAAAATTATACAGAAGACATTTCATTGTATACATTATCAAAAAATATGTATTTAAGCCCTGTTTATATATCTAAGATTTTTAAAGAACTTATGGGTGATTCTCCTATAAACTACTTAATACAAATAAGATTATCTAAAGCAAAAGAACTATTAGATGACTCGAAACTTTCAATAAAATCTATTGCAAAAATGGTTGGATATAGTGACCCATATTACTTTAGCAAACTATATAAAAAGTACTATGGGGTTTCACCTAACAAGTCACGAAATGCCAGTTAAATATACTATAAGAAAATGGGCTCCAGGGGTACTGTCCCTAAGGCCCAGAAAAATGAAAATATAATGTAGTATTAATACTTATACTTATACTTTTAACGTTAAAAATAAATGGCTATGAAGCTAAACTTTCATAACCATTTATTCTTATTTAATTTATTTATATATAAATTTATGATTAGTTTTATTTAGTCTTCTTCCATTCATCTACTTGCTTTTGCATTTCAGTTATAACTTTATCTATTCCTTGCTCCTTTAACTTAGCATTTAATTTTCCTAAGTATTCATCAATATCTACTGATCCACTATAAAGAGTTGACTTAAATTCTTCTAAGACATTATTTATAGCTGCAATTTCATTAGAAACACTTGAAGAATCAAATTTAAATCCTAATGCTGGTGATACTTTTGATTTATCATTGAAATCTTTAAACTCATCCCATTTTGATGCTGGTTCACCTTCTAATTTATACGTTATAAATAAATTTCCTAATGAGAAGTATGGCACATCATAATTTTTTTGATCTGGATTAGTTATCTTTATATGATCATCATCTACCTTTTCATAATGAACGCCTTCAACACCATAGTTTATTAAATTTCTTAAAGTTTCATCTGTATTTAATAATGTTAAAAATTCAAAAGCCTTATCTTTATTTTTTGAGTTATTTGATATTGCAATTAATGATCCTGTTGTTGATCCATTAGTTATTAATGTATCAACTATTGGAGATGATACTACTGGGTAATTCAATGCTTTTGACCAAAGTGTATCTGCATATGGTTGTCCATCACCCTTTGTTACAAACCTCTTAACAGATTTATCATCTTGAGCTGTAGCAGAATCTGCATTTATATATCCAGCTTGATAATACTTCCTTAAAGTATTTAATCTATCCTTCATTTCTTGTGTTTCAAACATATTCTTTATAGTTAAAGATGTATCCTTAGCTTCTATTCCAACTGGATCTACTAATTGATCAAAGAATACTGTGTAAGAGAATCCTTTAGTTATATATAGAGGAACTACATCAGGTTCATTTTCTTTTATAACTTTTAACCATGGTTCTAAGTCTTCTAAACTGTGAATATCTTGATATGGTATATTATATTTATCAACATATTCTTTAGTAAATGTCCACATAGGAGCTACTCCTAATTCTTTCTGATTTGGTACACCATAAATCTTACCATCTATAGTTGCTCCTTCCCAGAATCTTGAATCAACAGTTTCTTTTAACTTCTTTCCTGTATCAGAATTTAAATATTCATCTAACTCTAAGAAAGCTCCTTTTCTTGAATTTCCTAAATAGTCTCCAGCCCATGAACATGTAAATGCTAAATCATAATCTTCTCCTGAATTAATTACCACGGACATTTTTTGATTATAATCACCAAATCCTATAAATTTCATATCTAGATGAGCATTTATTTTATCTTCTAAATATTTATTGGCTTCAGCTAATACTTTATCAAGATCTTTTGGTTCCTCTCCAATTGCATACCAAGTTAAAGTAGTTAGCTTATCTCCATTTGAACTAGAGGCTCCTGTTGACTTACCACATCCCGTGAATATAGCTGAGGTTGCCATTATTGCACAAGTTGCTAATGCAACCATCTTTTTTATTTTTCTCATTATCTTTTTCCCCCTTAATTTAATAACGTTTACAAATATAATTATAATATTTTGAATTAACACTTTACAGTGTACTTATTTCATATTTGATTAACTAACTCTAGCTAAATTCTATACTTTAAACAAAAAATAAGCTTCCAGGTGTATTGCACCTGGAAGCCAAATAAATAGAGATCTACTTTAATATTTCCTCAATAATTTCAAGTTCTTTAACACTAAAGCTTAAATTATTTATTATTTTCTTATTGTCCACTATTTGTTCTGCCTTACTAGCACCTATAAGAACAGTTGTAACAGCATCATTTCTTAATACCCAAGCTAATGCCATTTGAGCTAATGTTTGCCCTCTTTCTCCTGCTATATCATTTAATTTTCTTATTTTGTCAAGCTTTTCAGCAGTTATATCTTTTTCATTTAAAAATTTACTACTTACCTTTTTAGCTCTTGAACCTTCTGGAATTCCATGAAGATATTTATTAGTTAATAGTCCTTGAGCTAAAGGTGAAAATGCTATTGAACCTATTCCTTCTTCCTTATGAACATCATGTAAGCCTTCTACCTCACTTAAGCGGTTAAACATACTATAACTAAATTGATGGATAAGACATGGAGTACCATTTTCCTTTAATATTCTAGAAGCTTCTTTTAATTCTTTTGGATGATAATTTGATAAACCTATATATAATGCTTTTCCTTGCTTTACTATATCAGTTAATGCTCCCATAGTTTCTTCAAGTGGTGTGTCTGGATCTGGTCTATGGTGATAGAATATATCAACATAATCTAAGTTCATTCTTTTTAAACTTTGATCTAAACTTGAAATTAAATATTTTCTTGAACCACCATTTCCATAAGGGCCTGGCCACATATCATATCCAGCTTTTGTTGATATAATCATTTCATCTCTATATTTACTAAGCTCACTATTTAGTATTCTGCCAAAGTTCTCTTCTGCAGAACCATATATAGGACCATAGTTGTTTGCTAAATCAAAATGTGTTATTCCATTATTAAAAGCCTCAAATATTATCGCTTTTTGATTTTCAATTGTATCTACAGATCCAAAGTTATGCCATAAACCTAAAGCAACCCTAGGTAAATATAATCCACTGTTACCACACTTAATATATTTCATTTCATCATACCTGTTTTCATTTATATTGTGCATATTCTCTTTCCTTCTATTAAATCGCTATATTCCCAATTATATTTTATTTCTTTGTAAGTAATTAAATAATGCTCCTAATAAATTTGCATCATTTTCAAATTTACACTTTTCAATTATAGGTCTAACTTTTCCTTCTTGTACATTTTTCATTATTATATCTATTTTTTCATTTATTTTATCTATGAAATCTGGTCTACTACTTATTGCTCCTCCAAGAATAATTTTCTCTGGATCATACATATATTGAATATTGAATATCCCCATTGCATTATTTAAATAAAACTCATCTATAGCATGAATACAATCTAAATCTCCATTATCAGCTAACTCAAAAACTTTTTTCCCGTCTATTTCATCTATAGAAATGTTTTTTAATTTCGCTACATTTTCTAATAAAGCTCCAACAGCACCTGTCTTACTCCAAGTTTTAAAGCTTACTTTATCGCCTTCATGAACTCTATCCAAAATACAATATCCAAATTCTCCACCATGTAGATTATTTCCTTTATGGATTTTTTTATCCTTTATAACTGCTCCACCAATTCCTGTACCACATACTACAAATAATACATCATTATTATCTTTAGCAGCACCTTTCCATACTTCACCTAAGGCAGCACAATTTGCATCATTTTCTATTTCTAAAGTTAATCCTAAATCTTCCCCAAATACTTTTTTGAAGTTTGGTCCATGAATACAAGGTAAAGCACTTGCTCCTCCAATTAATCCCGATTCACTGTCTACTCCTCCAGGTGCACTTACAGCTACACCATCTATGTTATGTTCTTCCTTTGCTTTGTTAATTACATCAATCATAGATACTTTGAATAATTCAAAATTATCTTTTTCTGATTTATAGCTTCCCTTTGATACAAACTCTCCTTCGTCTGTTATAATTGCGTACTTTACACTGCTTCCACCAATATCAAATACTATATAGTTCTTCATATCTTTCCATCTCCCTATTATTAAAATTTTTATGTTCTAAATTTATATAATTATAAAAACGTTTTCTGGAATACTATAAATCAAAAACTACTAACAAGTAGTTTTTATAATCAAATTAAATCGTATGCAAACTTATTTACTTTATCTAATTATTTACTTTATAATTTAAATCATATATAACAATTTTATATTTTAACCTATATTTTTTTATTAATCTAGTCTATTAACTTTAAACCTATATCTATCTTACTATTATAGCTTTAAATTCATATGTATCATATCTATGCCTTGAAAATGAATATTCAAATACTTTACCATTGTCTAAATATCCTATTCTTTCAACTTCTAAAACTGGTTCATCACTCTCTAAATGTAAGTATTCCTTATCTATTTCATTTGATTTTCTGGCTCTAACAGTTGAGTGAGAACTTTGTATTTTCAACTTCATTTTATCTTGTATATAGCTATATAAAGAACCTTCTGCATCAGATCTTTTTATCCCAGGGAAAAGATATAATGGCATATATGTCTTCTCAATTACTAAAGCTTTTTCATCTACATATCTAACTCTATGTATAAAACATACAAAATCATCTTCATCAATTTTTAGATTTTCTGCTATTTTTGAATCTGCATTTATAATTTTAAAATCTAACAATTTACTCTCTATCTTATGTCCAGCATTTGTTACTGTTAATCCTGCAAATTGATTTTTAATTGATAAATCTTCAATTTGATCTTGAGACATATCTTTTACAAAGGTTCCTGCTCCTCTTCTTTTAACTATTAGCCCCTCCATTACTAATAAATCTAATGCTTTTTTTACAGTCATCTTGCTAGCATTAAATTTTTCACAAATTTCCTTTTCAAAAGGTAATTGTTCATTTGCTTTATATTCGCCATTAATAATTTTTTCTTTTATGTATATAGCTATTTGCTCATACTTAGTCATGCTATTCTCCCTCTTATACATCAATATTAATTTAAATTAAACATAGAAGATATATATTATAAACTATAATTTTACGTAATTAAATTTCTAATTTAATTACTATTATATACTAGCAAAGATATAGCTACAATCAAATTATACCCCTGATATACAAATAATTGGGAACTTTCAAATTTCGTTGACCTCAGGGGCATTAATTAACTAATTATTATACTGGATAACTCTTTAAAACAGTAACATTACCTTTTATTTTATATTCTCCTAAAGTTGCTGGTATTAAATAACTATCCCCCATCTTTATAGTTTCTGAGAAATCCTTGCCCTCTATAGTTCCTTCACCTTCAACGCAAGTATACATATCAAATTTTTCAACATCACTTGCATCTTTATATTCTGAAGTAATTACTATCTTTTCTATTCCAAAATACTCATTTTTACATAGTAAGCTATGATTATATCCATTATAATTTACTACTTCTTTTTCACTTAAATTTTCACATTGAAGATCAAAATTTATAACATCTAATGCTTTTTCAACATGAATTTCTCTTGGTCTTCCATAGTCATATACTCTATATGTTACATCACTATTTTGTTGAATTTCTGCTATTATAACACCCTCACATATAGCATGAACTAATCCACTATTTATTAAGAAACAATCACCTTTTTTAACTTCGATTTTATTTAAATAATTTTCCACATCATTATTTTTTATAGCTTCTTCAAATTGTTCTTTAGTACAATCTTTTGTTCCTACTATTAATGATGCGCCTGGCTTAGCATCCATCACATACCAAGCTTCTGTTTTTCCGTAATCGCCTTCATACTTTGCGGCATATTCATCTCCTGGATGAACTTGTACAGATAGTTTTTCTTTTGAATTTATAAGTTTTATAAGTAAAGGAAATTTTTCAAGTGTTATCTTTTTCCCAACAAGTTCATGTCCATATTCTTTTATTAAGTCATCAAAGCTAGTTCCTTTTAATGAACCATTTACAACAATTCCTGTTCCATTTGGATGACAGGCTATATCCCATGTTTCTCCTATTTCACCTTCTGGCATATTATCCCTAAAAGCTTCAAAATCTCTACCACCCCATATTTTTTCATAATAAAGGTTTTCAAATCTAATTGGATACATTAATCTTCCTCCTCTTGTAACTATAATTATACTCTTACTACTGTATAGTATATAACAAAAATATATACTTTTTAATATATTTTCCATACTTTTATGTAATTGTAAAATATTCTTTCTAATATATTTCTTATTATATAATCTTTTTATTAATTTTCATAATAATATTATTTAGATGTTTATTAGCATATAAATATCAAATAAATTCCTATTCCATATCTTATATTCTTTAATCTATAAAATGTACTCTTCTATGCAATCTGCTACAGAGTCAACTAAATATGATGCATGCTCCTTTAGTTCTTCTTCTACATGATGAAATGTAAATGAATTTTTAGTTATATTAAACATAGTAACATCATTCCATGAATCACCTATAGTATATATGTAATCATCTTTTATAAACTCTTGTTTAGCAATATACTTTATTCCATTTCCTTTTGAACACCCTAATGGTACTATATCTATATAAATATCATTTCTGTATGCAATTATCTTATCTTCATATTTTTTATTAATTTTATTTTTAACTTCCTCTATTTCTAATATATCTTTTTCAGGACTGTATATAGAAATTAAACTTAATTCCTCTTCTATTTCATCTACTGAATTTACTCTTTCCTTCTTAGGATATGGTAAATTATCTCCATCTGTTAATAAATATGTATTAAAGCCTGATTCTACTGAAATAGCTACATTTTCTTCTTTTATTTCATTTATAATGCTTTTAATTATATCTTTTTCAATTATTTCTTGCTTAATCTTTGTTCCTAAAGTATCTACTATTAAAGCTCCATTTAGTAATACATAATAATTTGCAAATATCTTATATTCATCCTTTAACATTTGTACTCCATTATATGGTCTTCCTGTTGAAACTACTAATAACTCTTTTTGCTTTTGAAGCTTAATTATAGCATCCTTATCTCTTTTTGTAACTTGATCATTTTTTATTAGTGTCCCATCAAGATCTGTCGCTAGTAATTTAATCATTTATTCCTCCAGTAGTATATTAATATTTTTATACTACAATTTTACCATATCATTACTTAAATTTTTATAAATAAATTTTTACACCATTATATTTTGTTTAAAATAATCTTTATGCATTTTTAGAAGATAATACTAGGAATTAAAAACTTCATATTTCAAATAATATAAGTATAAGGAGGGATTTATATGCCAACAAAACCTAACAAGAAAAAAATTTATTTACCTAATGAAAGAACTGGATATGCACCAGAAAAACATTCTCTAGTTAGTCATGGAAAGATTGAAGGACCATCCAGTCCATTACCTAGCACAGTAGAGGATGATATAGTTGTAAATAATATTGCTTATATGGAATTTGATTATACGGAGCAACCAGAAGTAGATCCTGAAATTGATACAAATGCTCCAAGTAAATAAGCTATATTAATTGAACAATGCCTAAGAAAATAATTTATATGCTAATATTTCTCTAGTTTTTAAAATAAGATTTTATTATAAAGGAGAGATACAATATGTCTAACAATAAGAAAAAAAGAACAGATGGAAAAATTCCAATGAAAAATAAAAGTTTCGCGACTCCTGTTACCTCAAGTAATATATCTACCTCATTTTATGAATATACTAAGAAAGAACAAGTTGCTAGAAATACTAGTAAAAATCAATTATATTAAAATATAGACAAATATAATTTAAAATAAACTAATATTACATTTAAATGGACAACTACTAAATTATCAGGAAAATTTTCCGATAATTAAAACAGTTGTCTATTTTTTTTATTTTTATACAACTTATTTTAAAATCACTTATATTTAGAATTTATGGGAGGGTTATATGAAAAAATTTTTTGAAATTAAAAATAGAAATAAAGAAAAAAAATTTAAATTACGAAAAAATTCAAAAATAGAAAAAAATAAAAGAACTAAGAATAGGAGAGCACATAAAATATCAAATAGGCTTATAAGCTGTTTCCTTTTAATTATAGTCTTAATAATATTTATCTGGAGACTAGGGCTTTATAACATGAAGCAAATTAATGACGCATCTGAAAAGCTTTATTTTAATAATACTTTAGGAATAACTTACATAAATGAACTATCAGAAAACTCTACTTACAATTATCTTGCTAGTAAACAATTAATTATAAGCAGAGATGATAATGAAAATAAATTATTGATGCAAAATATTTATTATAATAATCAAAGAAATGAACAACTTATACAGTTATATAGTAATTCAATTACCAAAGAAGAAGATAAAGAAAGATTTGATGAAATAATATCTTCATTAAAAGAACTAGAAGAAACAACTAATAAAATAATTTCATTAGTTAAAGAAAAAAAATTTACTGAAGCAAATGCCTATGCATATGATTTAGATACTAATCGTGGACATTTTATTATAAAAATAGATAGATTGGTGGAATTAAATAGTAAGTGGGCCCAAGAATCTATTATATCTAATAAAGCTATCTATAATAATTCATTAAAACTTACTTCAATTGTAATAGTAATTTCAATATTAATAATTTTAATATCATCGGCAAGAATTACAATTAGAATTACGAAATCACTAAAGAAAATAATGGCTTTATCTAATAGAATAGCAAAATATGACTTAACAGAATCTATAGATGTTGCTTATAATGATGAATTTGGAGCCATTGGTACATCTCTAAACATAGCTCAAGAAAACTTAAGAAATATAATAAATTCCTTTAAAAACAGTACTGAAATGGTTAACAATTCATGTGAGAATTTAGCTATCTCAATAGAAGAAGTAACAGCTCAATTTGATTTGATAAACGAATCTTCTAATGACATTAATTCTACAATCCAAGAAACTAGTGCCATAACTGAAGAATTATCAGCTTCAATTTTAGAAGTAAGCTCTAGTATAGATGTACTTTCAGAAAAAGCTAATGATGGAAATATGAATTCTGAAAAAATTCAAAAACGTTCAACTAATATTAAACAAAATACTGAATATGTTATTGATAATACAAGTAACTTATATAGAGATGTTGAAAATGATATAAAATCATCAATCGAAAAAGGAAAAATAGTTCATGAAATAGTTAATATGGCTAACTCCATTGAAGAAATTGCTGAGCAAACTAATCTTTTAGCTTTAAATGCAGCAATTGAGGCTGCTAGAGCTGGTGAGCAAGGAAAGGGATTTGCAGTAGTAGCCGAAGAAGTTCGAACTCTAGCCGAACAATCTCGTTCATCAGTACAAAACGTAAAAGATACTATAAAGCAAGTTCAAATATCCTTTAATAATATAACTGATAGTAGTAATAAACTATTACAATTTATGAATAATGAAATTATGAAAGAATTTAAAGGATTTATTAAAGTTGGTGATAAATACGAGAAGGATGGAATATTTATTAAGGATATGAGTGAAGATATTGCTGCAATGTCAGAAGAAGTTTCTGCAACAATGAACGAATTAAATGATGCTGTTCATTCTGTAGCCTCAATGACTCAAAGTTCATCAGCAAATGTAAATTCTGTTAAAGATAGCATAAATGATACTACAAATGCAATAATCACAATTTCTGAAACTGCTCAAAATCAATCCCAGTTAGCTCAAGAACTTTTAGATTTAATATCAAAATTTAAACTTTAAACTAATAGGTAGATTCATTCGAATCTACCTATTATTGTTTTGATAATTAATATCTAAATCCCATCATAGAACCAGATCTTCTACAAGTTCCTCTTCCTCTACTTTCTGAATTAAATCCATATCTATTTTCTTCTTCACTTTTTTGTCCTTGACCTTGGTATCCTTCCCCGTAATAAGGACAATTTTGATTTCTCCATCCTGAGTAATTATTGTCCTCATTTATATTATAATCTTGATCTATATTAGAATTATCAGTTTCGCTTACCTCTGCTCCAACTGAATTTGTTACCGGACTATCTTCCTCAGCTGCAAAAGCTATAGCTCCTGTCCCTATTGTAATAGCACCTATTATAGATAGTGATAAAATTAATTTTTTCATAGTTATTATACCTCCAACAAATATCTTCTTAATGGATTAAATATTACTCTAATAAATAAACATTTCTATCAATCTCTTACTTATTAGGTATCTTTAAGATTATAATAACTCTTAGTTTTAATAAGTTAATGGTTAATTTGTGATGAATTTGTGAAAACTTATTTTTCTTTTATTAAACTTCTAGGAATATCAAAATAAAATTTACTTCCTTCTCCTATATTACTTTCAACTCCATAATTAAATCCATGTGCTAATATTATCTCCTTGGAAATTGCTAGCCCTAAACCCATTCCCCCACTTTTATCTTCCTTATAATATCTATCCCAAATATAATTAATAGATTCCGGCACTATTCCCTTTCCATAATCCTTCATATATACTTCTATATTATTTTCTACTTCTCTCATTCCAAATACTATTTTATCCTTGCTTTCAGAATGTTTTATAGCATTAATAAAAAAGTTAGATAATACTCTAAATAAATAATTATTATCTATAGATGCAAATATATTCTTATTATATAAATTTTTATCTATTTTAAGCTGTAAATCATAGTTATTATAATTGCCATTAATTAAATAATTGTTTAACTTATCATAACTTTCCTTTACAAACCTCTTAATATCATACTCAGACGGCTTAATTATTTTTTTATTATCTCTTAGTTTCGTTAAAACCAATATTTCTCCTACAAGGTCTGTTAATACATCAACTTCTTCAATTATACTAGATGCATATTCAACAACTTCCTTATCAGAAACTAATCCATCCTTTATAACTTCACTATTAGCTCTAATTACACTTAATGGAGTTTTTAAGTCATGACTTACATTTGCAATAAATTCCTTTTGCATATTATCTTTGATTTCAAGCTCCTTAGCCATATTATCTATACTGTCATTTAATTCCTGAATCTCATCTTTCGTATTAATTTCAATCTTACTACTATATATTCCTTTAGAAATATCATTAGCCCTTTTTCTTAAAGATATTATTGGTTTTGTAAATTTTCCTCCGAGATAAACAGCTATAAAAGTAGATATAATTAATGAAAATAAAAATATTGATATCATTATTAAATTAACACTTTTTATTAATGATTTTGTTCCTTCATAACTTTTATAAACAACTATATCACCATAGCTAGAATTTCTTTTAAGACCTATATATGTATTACCATCACTAGACTTAAAAACCTGCCTACCTTTTATACTTTCGTAATCTATAGAATTCATTTTCCCCATCATGCCCATCTTACCCATTTGCCCCATATGCCCATTTCCATTATTAGCTTTGCACATATTCGTAACTTTGCCATTATTAATTAATACAGCATATATATTCGCCAAATCTGTAACAGTATTATTCTTTGCTGCTTCTAAAACATATTCACTAGCTTCTTCCAAATCAATATATTCATTATTTATATAAATCTTTGGTAAAATAAATGATGTCAAGATCAATCCAATAATAGCCACTACTAAATTCATTAATATCATATATTTAACTATTCTTTTACTTATCTTATTCATTATTCTATAGTAAGGCTATAGCCTACCCTCCATACAGTCTTTAGATTCTCCCTAAAAAATTCTAACTTTTCTCTAAGCTTTTTAACATGAGTATCTACGGTTCTAGTATCTCCGTAAAAATCATATCCCCAAACACTAGTTATTAAATCCTCTCTTGTAAAAACTCTATTCTTATTTTTCATTAAAAACATTAATAAATCATACTCCTTAGGAGTTAAAATAATTTCTTTCTTATTTTCAAAAACTCTTCTATTATTATCATCTACTCTTAAATTACCTAACTTAATTTCCTTAGTATATTCATTTTTAACACTATTAATCCTTAACCCAACTCTTAAAACTAATTCTCTCATACTTATAGGCTTTACCATATAATCATCCGCTCCAAGCTCAAATCCAAAGATCCTATCTTCCTCTTCACCTCTAGCGCTAGTTATAATAACCTGAGTTTTATTATTTAAAGATTTTACTTTCTTTAAAAGATACCAACCATCCTTATTAGGCATCATTATATCTAATATAACTAAATCATATGTATTATTTTCGATTAAGTCCTCTGCTACTTTGCCATCATTAGCCAAAGTAACCTCATACCCCTCTTTTTCAAGATATAATTTCATAACTTTACTTATTTGCTTCTCATCTTCTGCTACTAAAATCTTGCTCATATATCCTCCAATTATAGAAAATAACGTATAAAATATAAAACATAAATTGTAAAACATTAAATATAAAATATAAGATATTAAATATAAGAGCTATACAATTTAATAATTATATATCCATAAGTAACCCATATTTTTATATAATAAAAAAACTTTAAATATTGTATTATTTTATATTTTTTATACAAAATATATATTTTGTACTAATATATATTCTCTACTGACATTTCCAAATATTTATTTATACATAATATATCATAACATAAAAACTATATATAATTATTCAAATCACAAAATAAAGACTATATATTCATACCATTAAATTGTTCAATTAATTCTACTCTATACTTCATATTTTTTCCTATATATGTGTTTTAAAAACGTGTTGTTTATTAATATTATTAACTTATAATTGATTAATCCATAACTTAATTGTCTAAAATTAAAATGTATATTATATGCATCTAAAAACACTCTACCTTTTCAATATTGAAAATAATAATAATAATAATAATAAGGATGATTAAAATGAAATGTAAAGTTAAAACTATTATTGAATATAGCACTGATCCTATAAAAGAAAAAGCTATTAAAAATAACTTTAAATCAATTAATGATCATTTAAACTCTCTGAACACAATAGACATATTTAAAAATAAAGAAATCAATTATTGCCCTTATTGTAAAAATAGTACTTTTATTAAAAATGGAAAATTTAAAGGGATTCAAAGATATAAATGCAAAAATAGAAACTGCTCTAAAACATTTTCTGCAAAAACTAATTCGCCTTTTATTTACTCAAAGAAAAATATTACCTTATGGATGAAATATTTATCACTTATGAATAGTGGCATGTCTATAAGATCTTGTGCACACATTTTAGGAATAAATATTGCAACATCATTTTATTGGAGGCATAAAATACTTGTTGCAGAGGCATCTAATAATAATTTCAAAATTTTAAAAGATTATGTTGAAGCAAATAAAATAATGATAAAAGAAAATTTTAAAGGGAATAAAAATTCTAAAACTTTTAGTAAAGAAAAAATATTTATAATTTGTGCCATGGATAATAACAAATCAATTTTATCTAAGGCAGTATGCAGATATTCTATTTCCTTGGCATCAATATCAAAAAACTTCTATCCAAATTTAGATAAATCAGCATTTTTAGCTACTTCTGGAGATAGATGTTTAGTTGCCTTTGCTAAAAAGCATAACTCTACACTTCCTAAAACAAAAATCGATAAATTCAATGAAATTAAATCTGAAAGTTTAAATGCTAAAAATACTTTTTCCTATATTACCTTACCTCATATACATAGTTTCTCTTTTAATATTTATAGGTGGCTTAAGAGGTTTAAAGGTGTTGCCACAAAATATTTAGAAAACTATTTAAGTTGGTATATTCTTGACTATAAATCTAACTATTCCCTTTGTAACTCTAATCAAATTATCTTATCAATATACTTGTATTGGTAATTATTGATTAATTTTCTATATAATCATTTTTTATAATCTTTTTTTAATTTATTTCATAACACTTTTTTAATTGAAAATAAATTTTATAACCTATTCTGGTATCCTACACCTATATTTATTATAAAATTTTGTGATATCAAACAATTTTCATTTTAGAAATTCAATGCCAATCTGTATTTTATATCTTTATATCGCTTATATATATTTTTTGTAATTTATATTTTATATATTTTTTATAGTGACTTAATATAATTTCCTTATAGCACTTTATTTTATAGCACTTTTCTTTGATTTCTTTATAACATTTCTAATTAATAACATCATAAATCTTCATTATTAATAACAACATAAATTTTTATTTTTATATCACTATTCTTATATTTTCATTTTATAAAACCAACAATTTGTTAAAACACATTTACATAGTATTAATATTTAAACCACACGTATATGTATTCTACTAATATGTGTATATAATTCTTATTGTATTATCATCATGCATATTTCTAATAGTACAATTTATTTTATTGTAATACTTTAATCATTAAACTATTAAACTATTTAATTATTTAATTATTTAATCATCTAATTCATAAATTTAATACTAAACTCTTGAATTATTTAATTTGTAAAGTTAATAAATAGATCTTTCATTTAAATTAAAAATAGAGCAATGAACTTATTGCTCTATTTTATATAAATATTTTTTAATATTATTTATAAATACTATTAGAGTTATTTATATTCTACTCCTGCATTGACTTTAGTAACTTGAACTACTGTCATTTTTTGTTTATTTCCATTTATAATTTCATGCCATTTTCCTGCATGGATGAATACTGTGCTTCCTATACTAACATCAAACTCATTTTCTCCAACTTTTATTTTTCCTTCACCTTTTAAAAATATAAATATTTGTTCTCCATTTGGATGTCTATGTGTTTTTAGAACCTGGCCTGGTTCGAAAAAATAAACTTCTGAAATTAAATCATTTCCTGAAAACACTGGAATCTTAGGAACTACCATATCATTATATTGCTCTATTGTCCCATTTAAAAGTTGTTTATTAATATCCATACTAAACCCTCCATAATTCTATATCTAAATAATGTTTATTAAATCTCTTTAACTTTAGTATTACTTATCAGTATTATATTATTCTATATAAATGTTAACATCCTACATTATTAATATTAATTATAAAAAAAGATACTCATATAACATAAATACGTTTTATGAGTATCTTTTCTCTTTTTTTAGCAATAGTTTATTAGTTATCTTTAAATTAATATTTTAATTATAATAATATTAAGCTGTTACTTCTGATTTTCTTCCTTCTATCTTTCCTGCTATCTTTTCTCCAACATTTTTTAATGCCACAGAAATAGCTAAAAATACTACTAGTATTAATCCTAGAATTAAGAAATCTTTTCCTATTACGCTGTAGTTAATTACATCTGCAGAAATAACTTCTCTTAAAGCTTCAACTGCATAAGTAAATGGCATAAATGGATTTATAACTCTAAAGAATTTAGGTACTACTTCTAGTGGAAATGTACCTGCACATGCAGTAAGTTGAAGTATTAATAATATTATACCTAATAATCTTCCAGCATCGCCTAATAATGAAATTAAGCATTGAATAATTGAGACAAAAACTAATGATAAGAAAATGTTTGTTCCTATATAAGCAAATACGTTGCTTGTCTCTAAACCAAGCATTATTACTACTACACTTACAAGAATAGCTTGTAGTACACCTACAAATGCATAAGATAAATATTTTCCTACTACTCTATCAAACTTAGATAAGTTTTCCTCATCTTTTACCTTAGATGGTATTACGAAAAACATCATTATAGCACCTATCCATAATGAAAGTGGAATAAAGTATGGTGCAAAACCTGTTCCATAGTTTGGAATCTTATTTATTGAATCAAAAGCCATATTAATTGGTTCTGATACAAACTCTCCCATTGTATTTGATGGATTTACTAGACCATCTTTCATTTTATCTGAACCTTCATTTAGTTTAGTTGTTAATTCATTACTTCCATCATAAAGCTTTTTAACTCCATCACTTAACTCTGGAACACTTGCTGTTAATTGTGATATCCCATCATTTAATGCTTTTTGTCCACTTACTAGTTGATTTGAACCATCAGCTAGTTTAACAGAACCATTTGCCAATTCATTTGAGCCATCGTAAAGTGCTGTTATACCTGATGCTAACGTTGGAATATTAGATTTTAAGGCATTAGTGCCATCATTTAATTGTGATGCACCTACGTTTAGCTTATTTAATCCAACATTTAAATTTCCCATATTATCTGAGATAGCCTTTAATCCTACTCCAAATTCACTAGTCTTAGGATCTAAATTAGCATATAAGCCATTTAATCCAGCATTTAATTGTGAAATTCCATCTTTAACAGTTCCAACTTTTGAAATTAAACTAGTAGTTCCTGCTGCTAAGTTTTTTGATCCTTGTGAATAATCATTTAATGATTTTTCAAATGACTTAGATCCTTCTGCAAGTCTCTGGATCTTAGGTGCATTTTCTTTTGAATTACTTTGAATCTTATTTATAATTTGTAGTGCTTGCTGTATTGACTTATTCTTATCTTCTTCGCTAGTAGAAGGACTTGCTGCATTCTCTAGAGCTTGTTGTATCATAGTTGTTGCATTTACTGAGTCTGATACTCCATTTATTAACTCATTTATTCCAGTTTCTATTTTTGAATATCCTGCTACTAAAGGATCTGAACCAGCAGTTACTCGATTTGCTCCTTCATATAACTTAGCTATATCCTCTTGTCCTGCTGATAATCCTGAATTTAGTTCATTAGCTCCAGCTTTTAATTGACCAACAGCTGGATATATTTTTCCTGTGTATGCATTATATATATTTTTGCTTCCATCTGATAATTGGTTTGCTCCTGATGAAGCTTCAGAAATTCCTGACTTTAAATCTCCTGTTCCTTTTGCTAATGCATTTACTCCATCACTTAATGTAGGAACTTTTTCATATACTTGTCCAAGGCCTGAATTTAAAGCTTTAGCTCCTCCTATAAGTGTTCCTATACCATCGTTTAATGCTACTTGTCCACCTAATAATTGACTTGATCCATCACCTAGTTTATTTGCTCCATCAACTAATGTTGGTACTTTTTCATTCATTGTTCTTAGACCATCATAAATTTGTTTACTTCCGTCAGCAGCTTGAGTTAATCCATCCTTAGCTTCATATAAACTATCAAATGCTACTTCTACATAATTACTAGATATTTTTTTAGTAATCTTAGCTTTAAGTTCTGCTTCTACTTTTGAGTTTATTTGTGATGCTAAAAAGTTTTTCTTATCATTTGATATAAAATCAACTTTTGCGACTTGTGGTGTTCCTTCTTTTGCTGATATTACGTTTGATGAAAAATCTTCTGGAATAACTACTTTTGCATAGTACTCTTTTCCCTCTAAGCCTTTATTTGCATCTTCTTCTGAGGTTATTTTCCATCCAATTTCTTTATTATTCTTAAGTTCATCTTCTACGTCTTTACCATAATTTACTTTGGCACCATCCAAGATAGTCCCTTCATCTTTATTTACTACTGCAATATGGACATCTTCAAGTTTTGCATATGGATCCCAGAATGCATATAAGTATAATAATGAGTATAATAGCGGTACTACAATAATTGCAATTATCGATACTCGTATGAATCTGTTTTTAAATATGCTTTTGATGTCTTCCCCTGCAATCTTTAGGAAATTCATACAATCACCTTCTGTTTAATTTTTATACTGATTAGTCAGTCAATCAATATGATATATTTATACTACTTTTGTACTAAGTAGTCAATATAATTTTTGAAAATATATTTATATTTTTTCACTAACTTTTAGTAACATAATTTGAAAACATTTATTTATTTTTATTTATCTATCTATTTATCTTAAATAAAAGCATACTATATAGCATATACTCTTTTATTTAATAAAAAATAAAAAGATTAGATTTACATTAAATATATAAATCTAATCTTTTTATATCTCTATTTTCAAAATGCAATCATTGCTTACTTTAATTATTTCTACGTAATTAAAGTAAGTAACTATTATCTTTTTAATTTATTCGTAAATTACTTTCTAATATTAACGAAATTTAATATTTAACTTCTAATTATTCTACATTTTTAATTATCTTTGCCGGATTTCCACCAACTACAACATTGTCTGGTACATCTTTTGTTACTACTGAACCTGAAGCTATAACTACATTATTACCTATAGTTACTCCTGGATTTATTGTTGAATGTCCGCCAATCCAAACATTATCTCCTATAGTTACACTTTTTCCAAACTCATATTTTAATCTTTCCATTGGATTTATTGGATGTGTTGCTGTATAAATATGTACTCCTGGTGCAATAAAACAATTCTTTCCTATTCTTATTTCACATACATCTAGCATTATACAGTCAAAATTAGCATAAAAACCATCTCCAACGTGTATATTATACCCATAGTCACATTTAAAATTAGGCTCTATATAAAAATTCTCTCCTGTAGATCCTAAAAGGTCTTTTAAAATCTTTTTACGTTCATCTCGTTCTGTTTCTATAGTATTATTAAATAATCTAGTTAATTTTCTTGCTCTTAATCTTCCATTCTTTAATTCTTCATCACTTGGATCATATGGTAAACCCTGAAGCATTTTTTCTTTTTCTCTCATATATTCTCTCCTTAAATATCCTTGTTTTATCTCTATTCTATTCTTGCATGTTCTTATAAACACAACCTCTATTTATATACACTAATTTATTTTGGCTTAATTTAGTAGTAATTTTTTTATTTACCTATCTATAAATATTTATAATTTGCTAGATTCATATTTGTATTTATAAAATAACGATTTCATTATCTTTTTACATTTATTCCGTACTCAAAATACCTCATAAATTTTTCAACTGTTTCTTCATGATCATATTGGTCTTCATTTAAAATTTCATAAAGAGCAGAAGAAACTAATACACCTATTAATCCATAGCTTAATAACATTGGATCATCATTTTCTATAAATCCTCCATCCATTACAGCTTTAAACTTAAGTGAACTTTTTTCTATAAGAGTCTTTATTTCTTCTCTTAGCATATTATTTCTTTCACCAGTTCCCCAAAGCTGGCTAATTATTACTTTAAATAAATCCTTGTTTTCATAAACATACTTAAGTTGAACTTTTGCTGAAACTTTTATTATTTCATATGGATCTTTAATATCTTTTGTTGCTTCTTCTATTTCCCCATTAATAAGGTTTATTCCTTCCTTAATTATAAAAATAAAGAGTTCTTCTTTACTTTTAAAGTGATAATATAAGCTACCCTTTGCGACTCCAGCTCTAGCTACAACTTCATCCATTGTTGCTCCTGTATAGCCATAATTTGAAAAAACCTTTATAGCTGATTCAAAGATAGCTTTTTTAGTTTTATTCATTAAGATCTCCACCTTCTTAGAAATTATCTTTTCGTATTCTACCATAATAATCTATCACATTTTTCTCGTACTCTTCATTAAGCTTATTAGAGCTTAAAACAAAATCAGCTGTAGATTTACTCATTGCAACTATTACATCATATAATACAGCTATTCTAAGCAAAGCCTTAACATCTGGATCATGAGGTTGTGATGTTAGTGGATCCCAAAAGAAGATCATTATATCTATATCTCCATTTACAATAGCAGCTCCAATTTGTTGATCGCCTCCCATTGGTCCACTCTTAAATCCATAAACATTTAATCCAGTTTTTTCACTAATTAGCTTAGCAGTTGTACCAGTCCCACAAAGTGTATGCTTTTTTAATATCTCCTTATTTTCATCCACCCATTCAATTAAAGCTGACTTTCTGTTGTCATGAGCTATAAGTGCTATTTTTTTCGCATCACTCATTTTATATTTACTCATACTTCTCCCCCTAATTCTACCTATAAAACAATTTAATAACTACATATAAAATAAATTTTCAATATTTATTTAATTAATTTTCTTAGTCATTATTAAAATTATACATAACTAATTCTTAATTTACAATCTTCTAATAATCCTAATTATAAGTCTTCTAATCAATTACTTTATTATCTCTAATTAATATCCATTTTTAGTTTATTATAAGAGGAATCTGAATTCAATGCTGTTTATTACACGACTCAATAGCATTATTAATTTCCTCTTCTATAAATTTAGTAGATTCATTAATAAGTTAACTTATATTTTTCTAGAATTGTACTCATTTAAAACAGAGCCATTATAAAAAGCCATATTACTGATAACTAAGTTTTCAGCAATATGACTCTTTTACTTATTATATTAAAGATTTTTAGCTCTTAAATTTATATATTTACTATTTTTTATAACATATCCTTTTTAGATTGATTTATTAATTTTATTTCTTAGGCTACTATTCTATATTATAACTTCTATATTAAGGCTTCCTTTACCTTTTGGAATTAAATCATTATTAGCTTTTTCTCCATTGATTGTAATTCCCTTATCCTCACCACGTTTAACTTTTATATTATAATCTTCTGTCTCATTTTTAATATTTATATCATATTCATTCCATATTTCTGGAATACATGGTTCAATTTTATATCCTTTTCCTTCTATTTTCTTTAAGCCTAATATATCTTCAAGTCCTACTTTATACATCCAACCTGAAGCTCCGGTGTACCAGCTCCAGCCACCTCTTCCACCATGAGGTTCTTTTATATATACATCTGCTGCCATTACATAAGGTTCTACTTTATAGCTTCTTGCTTCAAGCTCTGTATTAGAATGATTTATAGGGTTTATCATATTATAATATTTCCATGCCTTATCTCCTAAGCCAAGCTTAGTTAAGGCTAAGATAACCCATACAGCTGCATGCGTATATTGACCTCCATTTTCTCTAACACCTGCTACATATCCTTTTATATATCCAGGCTCTAGCGAAGACTTATCAAATGGTGGAGCTAATAATTTTATAAGCCCTTTATCTTTATCTACAAGATATCTGTCAACTGCTTCCATAGCTTCTTGTGCTCTTGCTGATTTTGCTGCATTTGAAATTATTGACCAGCTTTGAGATAAAGAATCTATCTTACATTCATCATTTTCTCTTGATCCTAAAGGCGTACCATCATCAAAGTATGCTCTTCTGTACCAGCCACCATCCCAAGCATTTTTCTCTAGGTTTTCCCTTATAAATTCTTGAAATGTATTATATTCACTTTCCTTTTCATTATCTTTCTTATATTTACAAATTTCCTTAAAGCCATCTAGTATCTTATATAAGAACCATCCAACCCAGACACTTTCTCCTTTTCCTTTGTTTCCTACAGTACTCATTCCATCGTTCCAGTCACCACTACCCATAAGAGGAATATTATGCTCTCCAAATTTCAAGCCTCTATCTATTGCTTTTAAGCAATGTTCATATATAGTTCCATTTTTATTGGATTGATTTACTATAGTATATCTTTCATCTTCTCCATTTCTTAATGGTTCATCTTCTAAGTAAGGAGCTTCTTCATCTAAAATACTATAATCTCCTGTAGATTTTATATATTCAATAGTTACATAAGGTAACCATAATAAATCATCTGAAAATCTAGTTCTTATACCTGAGTTAATTACTGGATGCCACCAATGTTGAACATCTCCTTCAAGATATTGTCTTGATGCACTTCTTAAAATTTGCTCCCTTGTTATAGTTGGATTTAATATACCTATAGACATAGAGTCTTGAAGTTGATCTCTAAATCCATATGCTCCACCACTTTGATAAAATGCTGTTCTTGATAAATATCGACAACTTAAGGTTTGATACATAAGCCATCCATTTAACATATAGTCCATAGACGCATCTGGTGTCTTTACTTGTATATTTCCGAGGAAATTTGACCAATATTCTTTTACATTTTCTAATTCTTCATCAACTTTCTCTATATTACTATATTTATTTATTTTTTCTTGTATTAATTTTTCATTTTCTTCTTCACCAAAAATTATTACAAGTTCTTTTTCCTCACCAGCTTTTAATTCTATATCTAATGAAGCCGCTAAACAAGGATCATAAATGCTTCCAGATACATTGTTTAAGCTATCTTTCAGCAATGCCTCAGGGCTGCTTAAATCCTCACCAACTCCTAAGAAACTCTTTCTATCTCCAGTAAAGCTTTGATTATCTTCACCATTAATAGACAAATAAGCTTTTAATTTCCCAAAGTATTTTGAATAAGGATTTTGGCCATATATATATTGGCCTTGGACATGGGTGCTTATATATTTAGCACTTCCATAATTATATACACCAAGTACTAACTGAGCATAATAGAACAATGATAAACTTTTATCTACATTTGATAAATTCTTAAGTGATATTTTACATAATTTTATTTTTTCATCTTGAGGACAAAATACCTTCATTTCTCCTCTTATGTTATATGCAATATGTTTGAAAGTAGAGAATCCAAAACTATGTTTTATAATATATTCTCCACCATCTCTTATTGGCATAGGAGTTATTGTAAAATATGCTCCACTAGTATTATCTCTTATATATAAAGCTTCTCCTGTTGGATCTATTACCCAGTCATTGCTCCAAGGCGTTATTTTATTTTCCCTACTGTTTCCACACCAGGTATAAGTTGAACCCACCTCGGAAATATGGAATCCAAAATCCTTATTAGAAATTACATTTATCCATGGTGCTGGAGTATTTTCATAATCTTTAAGTCTTATAACATAACTTTTATCTGATTTATCAAAGCCTCCATATCCATTAAAGAAATCTAAATCACCAACATTAAAATGTTTATTTCTAAGTTCATTTTTCCTTAATTCATCTAATTTATACTCTTTTTCTTCACTAGCATCATTAAACTCATTTCTTTTTGCTGACTTACCTAATTCATCATCATTATTTATTTCTTTATCTATAAAACTCTTTATATAATCACTTTCATTTATATTTACCTTAATTCTATTAACAGGTGCTATATCTTTATTATTTTTATATTCATCATCATTATAATTTACTGTTTCTGTTAATTGACTAGCAAGAGTTCCTTCTAGTGAATTTATAAATAGCTTAGAAATACCAACAATAAAGTTTTTAATATCTTCACCCATAGTTGATTTATTATGAATAAAGATACCGCCTGATTTATTTATATTTTCTCTTTCAAGAGAATTCTTAACTGTTGATATTATATTTTTTTGCAGTGGCTCTTCATATGATATCTCTTCTTCGTTATAAATTATTAAATCTGACTTTATTCCTTTATTTCTAAAATAATAGTGCATATTAATAACTTGCCTTAATAAATCTATATCATCTTCACCTTCAATTACTAATAATATAATTGGTAAATCTCCTGATATTCCATAAGCCCATAGACTCTCTTGGTTCATACTTATATTTCTTATATAATCTTCTCTGTTTTTTCTACCACTATGTAAATATAAAATATAAGATGCTAGGCTTTGATATATATTTGCTTGAGCTGATCTAATTCCTATGTGTTTAAGTTCTAATTGATTAGAATAATTATAAGCATCAGCACTCTTTTCTATCATTGGAACTTCCTTATATCTTCTAATAATCTCTAAAACTTCCTCTTTAGATTCTCCAACTCCTGTTAAATAATATATTTGCTTTTCTTCCCCAGGATTAAGAGTAATTGTAGCCCTCATACTCATTATTGGATCTAATACTGTTCCAACTGTATTTTGAAGTGGAGCATCATTATCCATTGCTTCTGGTGATTTTAAATTTCTATTTCTTCCTATAAAGTTTAATCTTGATGTTTCATAAGTTAAATCACCATTTAAATCATAATTAGTAGCTATAGTATGGAATATATAATGAGTGACTGCGCCCTCTGCTCTTGGTCTTCTATTTCCAATTAAGCTTTTAGTCTCCTCATCATATTCAGTACTAATAAATAAATTAGAGAAACTTGGATGTACAGCATCGCCTTCAAAGGATTGCAATGTTACTTCTAAATAACTTGTTATTTCTAAAGTTCTTAGTTTTTCCCCTGTGTTCTTTAAAGATAATTTTCTTATTTCTACGTTATCTTCACAAGCTACTGTAACTTCATAATTAGTTTTTATATTTCCATCTTTTCTTTCGTATTTTGCCTTATCAAGAGTAAATTCCACTAAATAATCATCGTTATCTTCCTTACAAGGTTCATAAGTAGCACTCCAATAATCATTTGAATTTAAATTCTTTATATAAAAGAACATTCCACTTGAATCGGATGTACTATCTCCCTTCCATCTGTAAACAGTCATGTCATCTTTTTTAGAATATCCACTACCACTATCAGTAACCATTGTAGAGTAGCTACCATTTGATAATAATAATACTTCTGGATTTTCTCTTTTACTTCCCTTAAATATTCTTGGAATAAAATCTTCTTTTTCCAGTTTCTTATTATTAACACTACTTATATCAACTTCTCTTTCAAATGTTATATTTTGAGGAATCTTTTCTTTTAATAACAACTCTACTGCTTTTATTTCTGGAATACTATGAAATCTCTCTTTTAGTATATTATTATTTAAAACATTATCTAAAGCTAAAAGAGACATTCCTAAGTGGTGAACCATATAGCATCTTACTTCTTTAGCTTCATCTTTTGCTTTTTCTTCACTATAATCTATTGCTTCTATAAATCCATATCTTCCATAAGCTTTATTATCATATAACCTTTTAAGATTTTCTATTGATCCCTTTGTATCGTATGGAAGTGTCATAATTGATGAATATGGAGATACTACAATTTCTTGTTCAAGCCCTCTCTTTAAACCTATTCCAGGTACTCCAAAGGCTTTATATTGATAATTTTGAGCAACATCAAATTCATAATATGCTGATTCTGATATTCCCCATGGTATACTCTTCTTTTCTCCATATATCTTTTGTGCATTTACAACTGAAGAATAAGTTAAATCCCAAATAGTATTTTTAAAGTCCTTCATTATTTGGAATGGCATAAAGTATTCAAACATAGTACCACTCCAAGAAACTAAGCTCTTTTGACCAAATGCCTTTGTCATATTCCTACTTAAGTTATACCAATGTGACCTTGGCACTTCACCTCTTGCTATTGCTAAAAATGATGCTATTCTTGCTTCTGATGCCATTAAATCGTAATAGGAATTTCCTAATGATTTTTCTTCCACATTATATCCTATTGCAAAAAGACCTCTATTTTCGTTATATAAAAATTTAAAGTCCATATCTTCCATGATACTATCTATTTCAGATGCTAAAATTTTAAGCCTTTCATCAAATTCTTTTAACTTATTTATCTTCTTATTTAAGATTTCTTTAAAATCTTCACCTGAAGCATTCTTTATATCTTCTAATAAATCTATAATTTGCAATAAGCTTGGAGCTTTGTAACTTTTAAATGAATCTATGACTATTTTTTCTATACCATCAAATATAAAATCATAAAAATCTATTTTTGTTTCTAGTTCTCTTTTTAGCTTCTTTATCCAGTAATATTCATTTTTATCCTTTTTATCTCTTTCCTGATTTTCTTCATTCTTTTCTAATTTATCATTTACCCTTTTTAATTCATCTAGCAATATATTTCTATAATCTTTTAAATCTATAACGTCAGGTAATCCATCATAAAATTCTTCTTTTTCATCTTTTCTAATTAAACTATATGTATCCTTTATTGCTAAAACTTCTTTTTCCCTGATTATAGGATCATTACTAATACTTCTAATAGTTTCTTTAATTATCCACAGGTATCCCAAAAGATTTCCACTATCAACTGTTGATACATATCTAGGCCATAATGCTTCCTTCGTTTTAGTATCATACCAATTTAAATAATGACCATTATACTTTTCAAGCCCCCTCATTCCATCTAGTATTGATTCTAATCTATAAATAACCTCTCCTATTGATGTATAGCCTAAATCATATGCTGTTAAATTAGTAATTAAGCCCATACCAATATTAGTTGGAGACGTTCTATGTGCAACTCCTTTAAAAGGCTTTTCTTGAAAATTATCTGGAGCTAAATAATTATTTTCTTCATTAACAAAGTCTTCATAATAAGCCCATATTCTTCTGCTGCTTTCTCTTAAGAATTCTTCATCTTCTAGCTCTAATCTATCCTTTATAACTACTTCTTCCTTTGATATTCTACATGCTATTGCAGGTGCTATAGCCCAAAGAATAGATATTAACAATGTAGCTATTAAAATTTCTATGGAATTATCTAAACTAAGTAATAGTACTACTAAAGCTATTCCTACTGATATCCACATTTTTTGATAATACCACATATAAGTGTTTTTAACTGATTTTTCAACCCTATCAGCAGTTTTCCATTGAAGTAGATTCTTTTTAGATATAACTAATCTATAAATTGTTCTAAATATAGCATCAAACATTAGCCAAGCTTGATATGGAGTAAAACTTAATATCAATAGTATTTGTTTTAAAGTTTTAAATGTACCCATAAGTTTATTTTTAGGGGTTACAACAAAATCAGTTACAGTAAATACTAATGGAGTTATTAATGCTAAAAATAGTAATACTGATATTTGAACTGCTCCGCTTAAAACTGTTAATATTACAATCAATCCTAATAGTAAACTTGGTGCCAGTAAACTTCTTCTAAGATTATCGATAATCTTCCATTTAGATATTATTGATATCTTCTTTGAAAAAGCAAAGCTTCCTATCTGCCAATCTCCTCTTACCCATCTATGAAGTCTTAAAGCACTTGCTAAATAACTAGATGGATATCCATCTATTACTTCTACATCTGTTAATAATGCACATCTTGTGAAAATACCCTCTATTAAATCATGTGATAAAACTCTATTTTCTGGTATCTCATCTTTTAATACATTATAAAATGTATCTATTTCTAAGATACCTTTTCCAGTAAATATTCCTTCACCAAATAAATCTTGATATGTATCTGATGAAGCTGTAGAATAAGCATCTACTCCTGCATCTCCAGCAAATATTTCTGAGAAATATGTTTTATGCTTATCCTCTAAATTAACCCCAACTTTAGGTTGCATTATGCTATATCCTCTAACTACAACCTCATCTTCTATATATGGAGTATTTAATATATGACCCATTGCCCCTATAAGCTTCTTTGCACTTCCTATAGGTAAAAATGTATCACTATCTAATGTAATTATGTATTTTGCACTTTTTAATGATTCTATATCGCTACTTATTATATTGTAAGTAGTTTTTTCACTTCCTCTAATTAATGCCATAAACTCCATGAGCTTTCCTCTTTTTCTTTCATAGCCCATGTAAACTCCTTCGGAGTCATTATATAATCTTTTTCTATTTAAAAAGAAAAATCTATCTTCTTCATCTTTTACATATTTCTTATTTAGCTTATTTACAAATCTTATTCCCTCATCATTTATAGCCTTATCTTGAGGTTCATTTTCATTACTACTATCAGATAAATCACCAAGTAAAGCAAAGAATATATTTTTATCTCTATTTGCTAAATAATATATTTCTAATTTCTTTAATAATTCAATTACATTTTTACTATTGCTTAATATTGCAGGTATTACAACAATAGTTCTTTCACTATCTGGTACCCCTTCTGAATAATCCATCTTTGGTATAAAACTAACAGGTGTTACTTTTGCTATAAACCAATTTAAAAGTGATATTACTACTTCACTAGATGGAATTATCATTAAAATAAATGCTAAGATATATTGTCCTATACTAAAATTTAAAGGTATTAAATAAGTTAAAAGTAATACTACTAAGTCTATTAGTATTGTTCCTAAAAATATAGTTGATAAATAGGTTTCTTTTGACATTCTTTTATCTATATTTTTATTTATATTGAATCTTTTCAAAAGCTCATCTATTCCATCATCTACTAAGTAATAACCTATATGTTTTTTATAAATATCTTTATTTTCTAAATGTAAACTACTAAGCTCTAATGCAGTTTTAACTAATTCTATTTCCTTTATATTAGTCTTTCTAGAGATTTCTTCTATTTTATGTCTATAATAATCTTTTGTTTCAAAATCCATATTATTATAAATATCTGCTGGATCTTGCTTTAATATCTTTTCTATATTTGATGTTTCAGCGAAAAAGTTCTTCCAATTAATAGAATCCATAATCCTTAAAGAATTTATAGTTATTCCTATAGCTGTTGCAATATTCCCCTCTTTTATATGATCCTTTAATATTTCTTTTTCAAAGCTTGTATTCTCTTTTTCCTTTAATCTATCTAAAGCAAACTTGTATATTCTTTCATCTTCTATTGAATTATCTCTTAGTATATTGAAAAACTTATCTATAAATTCTGGAGAAAATAATCCATCATGTAGACTTTCATCCTCTCCCATATAATTACTATTTGATAATTCACCTTTATTGGCTTCTCCATCATTTAATGGATATTTACTTTCTAACTTAGAAATCAATATATCTAACTTTCCATTACTATATGAATCTATAACCGTATTGGCTAAATCCTTTGCTCCTAAACGTTGCTTTTGAAGAACTACCATATCATTAGTTATAATTCCCAAGTTAGTTATAAGTGCAACTCTAAGCATTAATGGAAATGCCCATAACTCTCCTATTGTGAATATTTCACCTTGATCATTTATAAATTTTATTAATTCACTTTCTTCAATTATATTCTGACTCTTTTCAATGTAATTCTTAGCCAAAGCATAAACCCTTGGATAATTTACTCCTTCAATATCGATAGTAGGTAGATTATTAAAATAATTAATTGGCAAATTAAACTTGATTGTCTTATATTCCTTTTCTATTAGATATATATTATCAAGCAACCATTCAGCTGAAGAGATAACATCTTCTCCATGCTTAACAAATTTGTTTAAATATCTATGATTATGGACAATCCCCTTGAATGCTTCGTTTAACTCTGTGAGCACAGTTCTCCTACTACTGTTTAAAATCTCATCCTTCATAAACTTACTCCTCTCATTACTCATTGCTTTAAGGCATTTTTTAAAATAGGATAAGTTTATTATTTACAATATTGAAGAATTTTACTCAAAAAGAAATATGGAAATAATTCAGGCAAGCTGAATTTGGATGAAGGAATGAAAAAATGAAAAATAAAAAGAGAAATTCTTGCGAATTTCTCTTTTTATCTATTCTATAACTCAGTAAGCTAAATTATTTCCTTCATTATATATTCTACATTGTACACTTTACATTGAAAGTTATTTTCTAAACTCCGTAGGAGTTTATTCCTTAATTCTTTCATTGAAATTTGGAATATTAATTTCAAATAAATTTTCATTCTTTCGTTTATTCATTTTTCATTCTTTAATTAATTCTTCAGTTCTTCTACAGCTTTTCTTGTTACTCTAAGCTTTTCCTCCACGCCTTTTAGGTTTGTTTTTGCCATTCCTATAAATAGCATATCTATTATTGATAGTTGTGATATTCTTGAACTCATTGCGCCTTCTCTTAAAGTCTTTTCTACAAAAGGTACTTGCAGTACTATATCTGATATATCTGCTAATGTATTGTTTATACTAGCTTTTGTAATTGCTATAACTGGAACTTTCGCTTTTTTAGCATTTTCTGCACATTTTATTACTTCTTTTGTCTCTCCAGAATAAGATATAGCTATTGCTATATCACCTTTTTCCATAAGTGCTGAAGATGTAATTTGAAGATGTGTATCAGAATGTGCAATACACCTCTTATTAATTCTGCTTAATTTATAATAGAAATCCATACCTACTAAACTAGAAACCCCAACACTAAAAATATATATATTTTTAGCTTCATTAAGTAGATCTATGGCTTTTTCTAATTGATCTTCTTTTAAAATACTAATTGTTTGATTCATAATGGAATCTATAGATCTCTTTATTCCATGAATTATATTTTTCGTTGATAAATCTCCATGTAAATACTCAAAATCTGAATTATCTTCATCACTTTTCAAGTTCAAAGATAACTGTAATTTCATTTCATTTAGTGAATCAAAGCCTATCTTTTTTGAAAATCTTACAACTGTTGGGGCCGAAGTGTTTGTAATATCTCCAATTTCCTTTGCTGACATACCTATGATACTTTTTTTATTGCTAAGTAAATACTCTGCTATTAATTTTTCCCTATCTGTAAAGCTCTCGAAGTTCTGTTTTATATACTGCAATACATTCATTTTAACACCCTACTATTCTTTGATTTATTTATTAACTCTATTAAAGTGAAATTTCTTTCCACCATGTATATATTTTAATAAATAAAAATCTTTTTGTAAAATAGAAGCTACAATATTCGTTCTAAAATCTTCATTTTGATTTGTTTTTAATATTTGAAGCTCTCCCATATATCTCATATATTCTTTATTGTCTATTGAAATATCTCCAATTTTTTTATTTACTGTATTAAAAGGCTCAATAACATCACCATTTAATATTAATCTACTTTCACTTGCTCTAATAGCATCCCTAGCTTCATCTGTTCTAGCTGTATAAACTCCATCTAAAATTCTAAGCATAACTTTATCTGTAGTTTTAACCTCTATATCTAACTCTATAACGTCAGGATCTAAAGATGATAAATCCTTTAGTTCTTCTAAACTTGGAAGAGAATCTCCTATAAAAACTGATTTATTTCCTAATGCAAATAAATGATTAGCAGCTTCTCTAACATCCATCCCCCTATGATCTTCAAGTGTTGGTAATCCATCTTTTAGTGGGCTTCTCTTTCTATTATTTGATTGCACAAAGGCACAGGGATTTATATTTCTTTTTTTAAGGATATTATTTTTATTTATCATACATTCTTCTGAAATTGCAGTTCCAACTCTTGGATAGAAATTATGCAATGCATCTACATTACTATAATCTGGTGAGCATTTATCAAGTTTATCAAAGAATTCTTCTGTAATAGTTGAAGCATTTAATTGAATCTTTATTCCATATTCATTTCTGCTCATTTTTGCTATATCTTCTTCACTATATCCAAAATCTATCCTTATAGTTTTTACTCCCATATCTTTTAAACCTTTTAAATCCATATCTTCTAAATCTAAAAATTTAAAAGTATTAGGAGATATATCACTAATTATATCCATATCGTATTCTTTAGCTAAAGCAAAGAATTCTCTAACTTCTTTCTTTAAAACTTCATAATTTGCCTCTGGTATATGAAGCGAAGTAAAAATTCTACTAAATCCTAAGCTATGAGCATCCTTCAATAATTGAATATTTTCTTCCTTTGTATTATCTAAGCCAAAATAAACTGAAAATCCATAGTTCATATTAACACTCTCCTTAATTGAATTTATAGTCAAAAGTGACACAATGAAAAAATTAAGGATAGTGCTATCGCAGAATTGAAAATGTAGAATTTTACATTCTATATCTTACATTGAATAAATTTCTACGACAGCACCTTAAAATTACAAATTCATATACAGCTTTTTATTCAAAAATCCCTAAAGGATTTTCTCCTTAACTTTTTCATTTTTTCACTTTTCATTTTCTTGGTATTTCATTATTCAAACTTTTTAAAGTTATTACTTATATCCTTTAACACTTTAGGATACATTTCTCGCCATGTTGGCCAAGCGTGAGGTCCTTCTTCTTGTAATTCATATTTTATATTAAATCCAGATTCTTTAGCAAAAGAAATAAAGTTTTCAATATTATCATAAGTTATTACTTCATCATCTTTTCCGTGATAAACAAAAATATTTATATCTCTTGATTTAACTTCATCTAGTAAGTTTTTATATGAATTTTCATAATACTTTTCTACTAAAGGACTTCCATAAATACTGTTATCTTCTTCTATAGTATCCCAAATAGCTGGTGACATTAAGCCAACTGAATTAAACATATCACTATTACTTAATCCTATATTTAATGCACCAAATCCCCCCATGGAAATTCCAGCTATACTTCTATTATTTTTATCATTTAAAGTTCTATATTTAGCATCTATTAATGGAATTAAATCATTAATTATTGCACTTTCCATTTTAAATGTAGGTCCATCTACATAGTAACTATTAAATCCATCTACAAACACTACTATCATAGGTTCAATTTCTTTATCATCTATTAACTTATCTAATATTAATTTTGAATCTATTCTAGTTTCATCAGTTGTATTAGTAACATTTCCACCCCATCCATGTAACACATAAAGTACAGGATACTTTTTATCCAAATTTTCCTCATATTCTTTAGGTAGATATACTCTGTGATTCCAATGTATTTGCATTGTATCAGACCATTGAGTATCTGCTATTACTTGAGAAGTCTTACTTTCAACTTTTGTTTGCTCTTCGGATTTTAAATTATTTTTCATTTCACACCCTACTAAATTTAATAATATTACAGCTAACAACATAAATAATAATTTATTTAATTTTTTCATATTAAATCCCCCTCTTCACTTTAATAATCAATCAACTAAAATTTAATAAACTTGAGTAAATTACTTTATTTCTTCTGATAATTATTTTAAATCTTCAGTAATCTCAAATTATATATCTAGTAATTTTAAATATAGTATTTATATTTTCATTATTAAAGTAAAGTGTAGAGATTATGTAATCACTCGTCACTCATAGTAACTAAAGCTTACATAATAACTACACTTATTGTTTGATTTATTATTTAATTATTCTACTGGATCTTCAAATCCAAGCATTGCTGTGAATAAGTATCCTGCTACATATGATACAAGTACTCCTATTAAGAAAACAAGCATCTTTCCATTTGCTATTAATAATGCAAGTGGTAATCCTGAAACTCCAATTGCAACTGATCCAACTTTGAAGAATGCCATTACAGCTCCACCAACTCCAGCTCCTAAACAAGCGCCTAAGAATGGTTTTCCTAGTGGTAAAGTTATACCATATATTAATGGTTCCCCAATTCCTAAGAATCCTGGTACTAATCCATTTTTAGCTGTCTTCTTTAATCTTTCATTTTTTGTTTTTCTAAGAACTGCTATAGTAGCTCCAACTTGAGCCATACCTGCTGTTGCTAATATTGGAAGTAATACTGTAAATCCTACATTAGCTATTAAATCTGCATGTATTGGAGTTAATGCTTGGTGCATTCCTGTCATAACTAATGGTAAGAATAACGCACCTGAAACTGCTCCTGAAATTACTGATACAAACATATTATCTGATGCAATTGTTTGAGCAACTACAGCTCCTATTGAATCAGAAATAAATCCACCAATTGGTTGAAGAATAAATAAAGCTGCTAATACTGATAAAGTTAATGTAAGTAATGGTGTTACAAATAAATCTAACACATCTGGTACAAACTTTCTACAAGCCTTTTCTATATAAACCGCTAAAACTACAACTAATATAACTGAAATAATACCGCCTCTACCTGGTGTTAAAGGTTTACCCAAAAGAGTAATGTTAGCTAATGCTGCTGATGAAAGTATTCCACCTAATACTCCACCCATCATTGGCATGTCTGAACCAAATTCCTTAGCTGCATTTACACCTACTAAAATTGAAAGAATTGAGAATACACCGTTACCTATAAGTCCAATAATTTGACCTGCTGTAGTTGTCTTATATGCATCGCCAAATTGTACACCACAAATATTATTAATTGCTAAAACAAGTCCACATGCTACGAATAAAGGTATTAAAGGAATAAATACGTTTCCTAATTTTTTAAGTATATTTTTAAACTTAGTATCATTTTTTGCTTTTAACTTTTCTTTTGTTGCCTTAACAGCATCTTCTCCTAGAGCAACTGGCTTTCCAACGATTTTGCTAACTTCTGCTGTTACTTTATTAACCTTACCTGGGCCATATATTATTTGTAATTGCCCTTCTGCATTAACTACTCCTAAAGCACCTTCAGATTTTTTGATCTTTTCGATATCAGCTTTTGAGTAATCTCTAAGTTCCAATCTGCAGCGAGTCATACAGTTCGCTACAGATTTTATATTTTCTTTTCCACCTACTAATTCAACTAAATTTTTAGCTATTTCAGCATTTGTCATTTTACGTCCCTCCATTTTAATTTAAATCTTTATACATTCTTTAATGCTTCAGCTATATATCCATTATTATTTTCAAGTATAGTCTTAGCTTCATCTTTATTTAACTTTGATAATAACATGAATATTGAAAGCTTAACATCAAAGTTTGTTTCTTCTAATATTTTTTCTGCTTCTTCTCTTTGTACTCCAGTTGCTTCGCAAACTATTTTTTTTGCTCTTTCAACTAGTTTTGCATTAGTTGCTCTTACATCTACCATTAAGTTTCCATAAACTTTTCCAAGCTTAATCATTACTCCTGTAGATAACATATTTAGAACTAACTTTTGAGCTGTTCCTGATTTTAATCTTGTTGATCCTGTAACTACTTCTGGTCCCACTACTGGTGCTATTGAAATCTTAGCAGCTTTTGAAACCTCTGAATCAGCATTACATGTAACTGCTACAGTCAATGCGCCTATTTCATTTGCATAATTTAATCCGCCTATTACATAAGGTGTTCTTCCTGATGCAGCTAATCCAACAACTGTATCATTTTCATTTAAACTTTTAAATTTTAAATCTTCTACAGCTAACTCTTTTGAATCTTCCGCACCTTCTTTTGCTCTAAAAATAGCTTCTTTTCCACCTGCAATAATTCCTTGAACTAATTCTTCTGATACTCCATACGTAGGTGGACACTCAGACGCATCTAACACTCCAAGTCTTCCTGAAGTTCCAGCACCTATATAGATTAATCTACCCCCTTTATGCATTCCTTTTACTATTCCATCTATAGCTTCTGCAATCTTTGGTAATTCTGCTTCAACTGCTTCTGCGACCTTTTTATCTTCGTTATTGATTTTTCTTACCATTTCTAAGGTCGAAACCTTATCTATATCTATGGTATTTTGATTTCTACTTTCTGTTGTTAATTTTTCTAAGTCTATTTTATTCATATAAATACCTCCGAAATAAAGTATAAACTTCTAGTTACTTGACTACGTTTTCATCACAATATTATATTACCACCTTTGAAACGATATTTCAATACCTTTTGTTAAAATATTTTATTTTATTTCATAATTATTTTTCTCATAAATAAAAAAAGATTAGAATAATGAAATAAATCCGTTATCCTAATCTAGTAATTTTACTTTATATTTTAGAAATATTTAATTATTAAATATTAAAAAATTCAGTAAATAGCTTAATAGTATAATAATTATCTTTTACAGCTGCTAGCTCTCTTATAGAATGCATTGAAAGTAATGGAGCACCCATATCCATAACTGGAATTGTTAATAATGATGATGTTATTGGACCTATAGTAGTTCCACCCCTTACATCTGATCTATTAAAAAACTTTTGATAAGGAACTCCTGCTGATTTACAAATTCCTTCAAATATAGCCGCATTATAGCTATCTGTACTATAGCTTCCAGATGCTGCAGTCTTTAAAACAGGTCCATTACCTAAAACAGGTCTATTGGTTGGATCATGTTTTTCTTCAGCATTTGGATGTACTGCATGAGCTAAATCTGCAGATATCATTATTGAATTTGATAAGGCTCTATGTAAGCCCTCTCTATCTTTTCCTAAAGCTAAAGTTATTCTTTCTAAAATGTTTAATAATAATGCTGAATTAGCTCCTTGTGGTGTAAGACTTCCTATTTCTTCATTATCTATACAAACCATAACCTTAGTTGATTTATTTACTTTGCTATCTATTAATGCTTTAAGTCCTGCATAAACCATCCACATATCATCTAATCTTCCACATGATATAAGCTCTTCATTTAATCCTGCTAAGCATCCTTTTTCTACTTCATGTAAGCCTAAATCAAAACCTAATATTTCACTTGCATCTACCTTTAATTCTTCAGCTAATATATTAACTAAATATCCATCTTTCTCAAATTTTTCATTTATTAAGCTTAATAAAGGTAAAGTATCCTTTTGCTTATTTACTGCAAATCCATCATTTACAGCTCTATTCATATGAATAGCAACACTTGGTATTATAAGAAGTGGCTTATTAATATTAACAAGCTTAACTTCTGGATTTAAAGGTGATTTTCCCTTTAAAGTAACTTTACCAGCTAATCCTAAAGGTCTATCAAACCATGTATATAGTATTGGTCCACCATATCCTTCAGTATTTAATTTTAAATACTTTCCTTCTGAAACCATTTCTGGATTTGCCTTAACTCTAAATCCTGGTGAATCAGTATGAGCTCCAATTAATCTAAATCCATCTTCTTCAACATCTCCATTACCAATAGTAAATGCTATAAGTGCTGAATCATTTTTTATAACATAATACTTACCTTCATTTTGTAAGTTCCATTTTTCACTTTCCTTTATTTCTTTAAAACCATTTGAATCTAATTCTTCTTTTATAGTTTTAACTGAATGGTATGCTGTTGGACTTTTATATAAAAAGTCTATTAAATCTAATGCTAATTGCTTTTCCATTTTAACTCCTCCTAAAATACTAACTAATAATATTATACCATATCTATGAAAATATACTTATCTTATAAATTATAAATATAACGTCTACGATAACTAGATACATTCCATAGACTAAATAGCTGTGCAAAGAAGTACTAGTTTTATTCTCATTTTGTTACATATATTCTAATTGGAAGCATGTATTAACAAAGGAGCTAACGAAACGCGAACCCCTTTCAAGTCATTGATTTTACTTATATTAAGAGCATTTTTATATAAAATTTATATTCTATTATTTATATATACACAAAGCTTATTATTTTAGCTTTTTTAAATAAAGCATTCTATAAAACCTAAATGCTCTACTTTCAATTATATTATTTTTTCAATTAATATATTAAATAATGTAAGTATATTTATAAAATTTATTCTAATTGAAATTAGTAAATTTTAGTATATAATAATGATTATATGTATAAGAGTAATATAAATATAGTGGAAAATTCTTATTGAATAGATAACCACTTCAATGGGAAAATATTATATAGATAGGAGTGATAAGATGATTTCTAAATTTCTAGTTAAATCCTTCGTTAAAAATAATGAAAATACAAAAGACTCAAAAGTTCGTAATTCTTATGGAACTTTAGGTGGTATTGTTGGAATCATAGTGAATTTTGTTTTGTTTTTAATAAAATTTTCAGTTGGTATGTTAGTTGGCTCTATTGCTATTTCTGCTGATGCATTTAATAATTTATCTGATGCGGCATCATCTATAATTACTATAATTGGTTTCAAAATGTCAAACAAGCCTGCTGATGCAGAACATCCTTTTGGACACGGTAGGATAGAGTATTTATCTGCTCTTTTAGTAGCTTTTATGGTAATGCTTGTTGGAGTACAATTTATTAAATCATCTGTTGAAAGAATTTTAAATCCTGAAATCATAACTTTTGAATTTGTTCCATTTATATTACTTTTAGTTTCAATTGGATTTAAAGTTTGGTTATCATCATTTAATAAATTTATAGGTAATAAAATAAATTCCTCAGCTTTAAAAGCTGCTGCTACTGATGCACTTGGTGATGTTTTCACTTCCAGCACTGTTGTAATATCATTTTTATTAGCTAAATTCACAAGTTTTCCTATTGATGGATATATAGGTGTATTTGTAGCTCTAGCTATATTATATGCAGGTTTTGGTTTAGTAAAAGAAACATTAAATCCATTACTTGGAGAATCTCCAGATCCTGAGCTTGTAAATGAAATATGCGAAAAGGTATTATCTTATCCACCTATTTCAGGAGTTCATGATCTTATAGTTCATAACTATGGTCCTGGAAGAATTATAGCTTCACTACATGCTGAAATTCCATCTGATATAGATATAATGGAAATTCACAATGTAATAGATAAAGCAGAAAGAGAAGTTTCAAGAGATCTTAACTTACATTTAGTTATACACATGGATCCAATTTGTGTTATTACAGATGAAATTAAAGAAACATGGGATTATGTTGAAAAAATACTTAGAAACTATCCTGAAATAAAATCAATGCACGATTTTAGAATCGTTGGTGAAGGTGAAATTAAAAACTTAATATTCGATATAGTATTAGAGGCATCAGAATCAGGAAATAAAAAGAAACAAGAAAAAATGTTAGCAAATATAAAAACTGCAATAAAAAAAGAACACCCGCAATATAATTGTGTTATTACTATAGATTACGACTTTATGTAATGGATAATTGAAAATGTAGAATTCATAATGTATAATGAAAGAAATAACTCAGCGTACTTAAGTTATAGAATAAATAAAAAGAGAAATTCGAAAGAGTTTCTCTTTTTATTTTAATAATTCACCGCAGACGAATTATAACCTAAATTATCCACTTCCAATTAGCAATTGTCATTCATCTCATCTGAATTATTTCCACAACTTTTCATTTTTATTTTAATTCAACTCACCCTGAATTACTTCAACAATTCTTTCATTTTTCAATTTTTTTCATTGATTCTATTGCTTTTTCATTCTTTCAATTAGTTCTTCAGTTACTTTATTTCCAGTACTTATATATGCTAATAAACAAGCCCCTAAATCTGGACTTAGCTGTGGTTCTACTAATTCAACGTTATATCCATTTAAATATTCTCTTAATGGCTTAAGGATTAATTCTCCACTTTTGAAGACTCCTCCTGTATATGAAACTTTAACTATATCTTTATCATAATTTTTTAATAAAGTTTTTATCATTTCTGATATTTCTTTTGCTGATTCATCGAAAATTGCTATTGCACCTTCATCTTCACATTCTGCTGCATCAGAACATAATTTAGCAAGCTTTGCTATTTCTCCTCTATCACCTTTTAACTTTTCATTTACATATGAAACTATTTCAAAATCTGTCTTTAAATCAAGTTCCTTTTTAAATATTTCATATAATGGTGCTTTTTCTAATCTTCCATCACTTTGCTTACTAAATAGTGCTAAGGCTTTTTTACCAATCCAATATGCTGAAGCTTCATCCCCTATGGAGTAACCCCATCCACCACATCTTAAAACTTTTTCATCTTTTAATGCTAAAGCTATTGAACCAGTTCCAGCAACAACATTAATTCCATCTTCTCCAGCTAATGCACCTGCTATTGCAACTCTAACATCATTATTTAAAATATAATCCATTCCATTAAATACTTTGGAAACCACCTTTGCTATTCCTTCTGCAATTTCTTTTACTATTCCATATCCTGCTAAACCTAAATAGCTCTTTATAATTTCTTCTTTAGAAATATTACTAGACTTTATTATTTCTTCTAATCCTTCTCTTAATAATTTTTCTAAGTTATCAAATCCAATTTGAGTTGGATGACAAGTTCCCTTTATAACTCTATTAATAACATTACCCTTTTCATTTATTAATGTAAAACAAGTCTTTGTTCCACCACCATCTATCCCTAAAAAATACATAGATTAACCTCCAATTACTTAATTAAGTTGAAATTGAATTTTTGCCATGGTTTTATATAATCTAAAATAAATATTTCTTCTTCCTTGATACGACCTACAACATTAGATTTTCCGCTATTCTTCATATCATTTAAAGCAATTTGTAGTTCTCCAGCATAGTGTCCATATTCACTACTTTCTATAACTACATCTCCTTTTTTAATTATTTCAGGAGCATTAAATAATTTAAAGTCATGTCCTTTATACTTAACTCTGCTTTGAGTAGATCTAACTAAGTTATCTGATAAATCTCCTCTATTAAAATGCATTTCTTCAAATAATATCTTTTGCTCTACTTCAGGAACTCCATCTACAAGCTCTAAATCAAAAGTTACCATATCTTTTCTCATAGACCCTAGCTTTTTCATTTCTTCTTCTGTAGGATAACAATTTGATATTATTATGTCATTTATGTTTCCTAATGCTATTAAATGTTTAGCTTGCACTTCTATTGGTAAGTTACGATGTAATTCTAAAGTTGGAAGTCCATCTGTAACAGGCCATGGACCAAATGTTCCTTCATTTTGACTTGTTATAAATGCAGCTGTTCTTAATCCGTACTTATTAAATCTTTCTGTACATTTCATAAAATGCTCAAAATTTAAACCACTATATCTATGTGGATAAAAATTATGACAAGCAATTAAATTATCCTTATTAGGCATATAATTCATTATTGTATCTATATAATTAGTATTATTACTCATATTGATTTCAATTTTAAGATTCTCATCATTAAATGTCATTAATGATTCCTCTGAACCAGTAAATCCCATATCTAATCTTAAGCCATCTGCTCCAATTTCCTTAAAGAAGCTTAAATCCTTATAACTTATTCCCAACTCATCAAATACTCTTGGGCTTACATCTACTATAATTTCAAATCCTTTTGATTTTGCATATTCATTTATTTTTTTAAATTTATTTTTTATATTTTCTTTAGTATCATTTACTGAAAGTAAACATGAAAATATCCTACTGAATCCATATTTACTTGCTTTATCTATATAGTTGTAAATTGCTTCTTCTGTAGTTTTTTCTGAATAAATTGATATTCCTAATTTCCCCATAAAATTCACCTCTACATTTATTTTAAAATAAAGTGGTGAATTTCTTCACCACTTTAAATTTTCACTTTATTAAGCTTGTTCACCTTGTTCTTCTAGTGATAATTTCTTATCGAATATTTTTACAAATGGATAGTAAATTATTACTGAAATAACTATACAAATTATATTTAATACTGAAGCTCTCCAGTCACCACCTGTTGCAACAAATGCTCCAATTGGTCCTGGTAACGTCCAAGGTGCTGTTACAACAACCCTAGATACTAAGCCTAGACTCATTGCAAACCATGATAAGGTTGCAGTTACTAATGGTGTAATTATAAATGGTATTATTAATGTTGGATTTAACACTATTGGTGCACCAAATATAATTGGTTCATTAATATTAAATATTCCTGGAACTAATGCTGTTCTACCTAGTTGCTTACCATATGTCGACTTAGCAAATATAGCTAAAGCTATAACTAATCCAATTGTACATCCTGATCCTCCAATCCATATAAACCATTGGAAGAAAGGTTCTGCTGCTATTGCAGGTAATTGATTTCCAGCTACTCCTGATGCTGCAGCTGCAGTATTTTGATCTATTAATTGTAACCATAATGGTCTTGCAATAGATCCAACTATTGATACTCCATGAATACCAAATGACCAGAAGAATGTAACTAAAATTACTAGAATCCAAACACTTGGTAATGTATCAGTTGCTGATAATAATGGTTGAATTAATTTTCCTATAAATGCATGCCAATCGAATCTTGCATAATATGTAATACTTCCTATTATGAATACTACAATTGCAGTTGGTGTTAATGCTTCGAAAGATCTTGCAACTGATGGTGGCACTTGTTCTGGCATTCTTATTCTAAAATTCTTAACTGTAGTAAATCTTAAAACTTCTACAGCAAAAATTGATACTAAGATACCAACGAACATTCCGCCTCCACCTAAGTTAGCCATAGGCATCATCCAACCCATACCTTCAACACTTACAGGAACTATTGTTAATAGGAATGCTATCGCTGAAAGTACTCCTCCTGTAACTCCATCAAGTTTATAGGATTTGGCAAGACTATAACCAATTCCCCAGGTTGCATATAAAGTCATAATGTACATTGTCATACGATAAGGTAGCATTATAACCCCGTTGTTAGCTTTTAAGAATTGAGTTATTGCCCAATCTTGTGGTAATGGTGGTATCCCTATTATGATAAATAGTGAACCAACAATAATTAATGGTAATGTAGCTATAATACCATCACGCACAGCACGTAAATGACGTTGCTCTGCTAATTTTGCCATTGGAGTAGATAATTTTTTGTCCAAGAAATCAGCAAAATTATTCATAATTTAATTCCCCCTTAATAAATAAAATAAAATAAAAAGTAAATATTATATAAAGCTTGTATAAAGCTATTATGCTTCTACAAGTTCTTTAACTTGTTTAAATAGCTTTGGTCCTCCTAATGGACTATAAGCTTGTGGTTGTATTAATGCACATGGAACTTTAGCTGCATCTGCATATTCCTTTAAATAATCGAAACGATGTCTTACTTGTGGAGCAACCATTGCCACATCATATCCTTCTTTAACTTCTTCTTCAAATTCTTGTGTACTTACAGCATTTACTTCCATATTTACACCATTCTTTTCTGCTTCCTTCTTTAATGCATTTACTGCTATTGCACTTGACATTCCTTGTGAACATACAAATAATACTTTCATAAATAATACCTCCAAATTTTTATTTAATATTTTTATATACTAATAACCAATCTAACTCACTAACCGTTTTCACCTAGGATATACGTTTTCATTCAAATTATAGTAAGTTATTTAAAATTTTAACAATTATTTATCTTTAATTTATATAAATAATCCAATGTATCTCCAGAAATATGATATTATCCCAAATGATAATGCAAACAATCCATAGTTTATCCAAAACGCCTTACAATATCCTCTTTTTGTTTCTATAAAAAATCTTGAATAAGCAATAGCTAAACTTGTTATAAATGTATTTCCTAACACTATTGATAAATTTAAGCTTATTCCAAATATACTTAATAACATAGGTAATATCATAGTTCCAACTATTCCACCTGCAATTATTAATAAAGCACTTTTAAATCCAAAGGTTGGTATATTATAATCTGTTTTCTTAGCTTGTAGTTCGCTTACGCCAGAACCCTTTTTCATAATCTTTAATACCTCCTTTAACTATAGATTCAATATTATTTTACTTACCTTCTATTTTTTTATGCAATTTTATAATATGTTCTATTAGTGTCTTAGCTTCAATAGCTGTCATTAAATGATCTTGAGCATGTACAAATAATACAGATACTTCTGTCTTTTCTCCTCTTGCTTCCGCTTGAATTATATCTGTTTGTATTTTGTGAGCTTCACCTAAACAAACATCTGCTTCTTTTAAAAGCTCTTCTGCCTTATCAAAGTCTCCTTCTTCAGCTGCTGCTAAAGCTTCATAAGCTAGTCCTTTTGCTGTACCACCTTGACTAATAATTTCAAAGATTATTACTTCCATATTTTCTGCCATAATTATTACCTCCCAACTTAGTTTACGTTTACACAATGTTTTAATCTTTATTGTAACTCCATTATACACTATTATTCTTTTATTTCAATATTATTTTCATTTTTTGAAATTTTATTTTAATATTTGGTAATTATTTGTATTTATAAAATGAATATTTTTGTATTTTTATTAATTTGTAATTGATTATATATATGTATGATATATTATTCTAACCATAATTACTTATAATATAAAAAAGTAGAAAGATTTAATTTTAATAAATCTTTCTACTATATTAAGATTAATATCTTAATTTTAAAAAATGGTGAATTCTTCACCATTTTTTAATTTTTCATATTATAAATTTGCACTTCTACTTTCAACTTCTAAAGTTTCACCTTTTTCTTCTGCTAATAATTTCTTGTCATAAATTCTAACAAATGGATAATATAAAGCTATTGATATTAAAATACAAATTACATTTAATACTGCAGCTCTCCAGTCTCCTCCTGTAGCTAAATAAGCCCCAATCGGTCCTGGCAATGTCCAAGGTGCAATCAATTGAACTCTATTGACTAGTCCTAATGTGGTAGCAAACCATGCTAAGGTACCTGTAACTAATGGTACAGTTATAAAAGGTATAATTAATGTTGGATTTAATACTATTGGAGCCCCAAACACTATCGGTTCATTTATATTAAATATACCCGGTACTAAAGCTGCCCTACCTATTTGCTTACCGTAAGTAGATTTACCTCCAAACGCTAAAGCTAAAATTAAACCTATAGTACATCCTGATCCCCCAATATATAAGAACCATTGAAAGAAAGGTTCTGCTGCTATTGCTGTTAAAGGAGCTCCCGCTGCTGCTGCAGCTGAGTTTTGTTCTAATAAAATTAACCATACTGGTCTTGCAATAGATCCAACTACTGAAGCACCATGAATACCAAATGACCAGAAGAAATCTTGTAAAATTGCCAATATCCAAACACTTGGTAATGTATCACTTGCTTTTACAAGTGGGGTAACTATTTTCCCAATAAATCCATGCCAATCAAATTGTAAATAATATGTTATTGAACCAATTAATAAAACTATAATTGCTGCAGGTGTTAAAGCTTCAAAGCTTCTTGCAACTGATGGTGGAACTTGTTCAGGCATTGAAACTTTAAATCCACTTTTATTTGTAAATCTAAATATTTCAACGGCTAGTATTGATACTATAATACCAACAAACATTCCGCCTCCACCCATGTTTGCCATAGGCATTTGGAATCCTTGTGGAACTCCCTGATACCATTTTAAAAGATCTGGATTTCCATTAATTATTTCCATTAACTCAGGAGCCAAAGCACCTACACTTTTTGGAACAAGTGTTAATAAAAATGCTGCCGCTGATAATGTTCCTCCAGTAACTCCATCAAGTTTATAAGATTTTGCTAAGCTATAGCCTATACCCCAACAAGCATATACTGTCATAATATACATTGTCATTCTATATGGTAGTACTATTGTAGCTGCATTAGCCTTTAGGGTTTTATAAATCCCCCAGCTTTGTGGTAATGGTGGATTTGCGATAATTAAGAAAAAGGACCCAACAATAATTAATGGTAAAGTAGCTATAATACCGTCTCGCACAGCACGTAGATGACGTTGCTCTGCTAGTTTTGCCATAGGCGTAGATAATTTTTTGTCTAAGAAATTAGCAAAACTGCTCATAATTTAATTCCTCCTTAAATAATAATATTATAATAATTTAGAGTTATATTAAAACTTGCATACTCCTATTTACTTTCTGCAAGTTCTTTAACTTGTTTAAATAATTTAGGTCCACCTAATGGACTATAAGCTTGAGGCTGTATTAGTTGGCATGGAACATTAGCAGCATCTGCATATTCCTTTAAATAATCAAAGCGGTGCCTAATTTGTGGTGCTACCATTGCAACATCATATCCACTCTTAACCTCTTCTTCAAATTCCTGTGTGCTTACAGCCTTTACTTCAATATCTACGCCATTTTTTTCTGCTTCTTTCTTCAGTGCATTTACTGCTATAGCACTAGACATTCCTTGTGAACATACAAATAAAACTTTCATAAATAATTCCTCCTAAAATAAATTATATAAAATAAATATTTCAAAATAAACGTTTTCATTTTCTTTATAGCTACATTGTTTATATTAAAGATAGAAATTTAAATATCCCCATAAATACGAAATTACAGCAAAGGATACAGCAAAGAATAAATAGTTAAGCCAAAACCCCTTGCAAAAGCCTTTTCTACTTTCAATAAAATATCTAGCATAAGAAATTGAAAAGCTTGTTATAAATGTATTTCCTATCAAAATACTAAAACTATTGCTTATACCTAATACACTTAATATACTTGGTATTATAATAGTTGCAATTACAGCTCCTAAAAGTATAACTAATGCACTTTTATATCCAAATGTCGGTATACTATAATCTGTCTTTTTAGCTTGCAATTCGCTAACATTAAAACCTTTTCTCATAATTTTTATTACCTCTTTTAACAATTAATAGACAACTTTATTTACCCTCTATTTTCTTGTGTAGCTTTATTATATGCTCTATTAATGTTTTAGCTTCAATAGCTGTCATTAAATGATCTTGAGCATGAACAAATAATACTGAGACTTCTGTTTTTTCTCCTCTTGCTTCTGCTTGAATTATATTTGTTTGTATTTTATGAGCTTGTCCTAAATAAGCATCAGCTTCTTTCATTAATTCACCTGCTTTATTAAAGTCTCCCTTTTCAGCAGCCATTAATGCTTCATATGCTAACCCTTTAGCTGTTCCACCTTGACTAATTATTTCAAAAATAATGCCTTCCATATTTTCCAATATATCACCCCATTCATTTTTTTACTTATATACCATTTATTACAATTTATTATAACTTTATTATACACTATTATATTTTTATTTCAATATTTTTTTTATCTTTTGAAATTACATTTTAAAAACATATTCTAACTACATTTGACAAATTATAATAGATATTAAAATTAATAAAAGAGAAGTTCAATAAACTTCTCTTTTATTAATTTTATTTAAAAGCTAAGATATTTATAAATTATTCATTTCTTATACATTTATTATATTTTATTTTTTCAACCTTCTAATTGCCCATAATATACCATCTTTTGCTTATACTTATATAATTCAATTAAGTTATTTTTGCTTTTTTCTTCATTTTCATAATAATCAACAATATCTTTTATAGCATCGTAAAATCCTAAATGAATACTTTTCTTTAACTTCTTAATTCCATTATTAATCAACTCACTATTATTTTCCTGTTTCCCCTTTATTATCTCATTTTTTCCTTCTATAAATGTACTTTTTCCTTGATCGAATCTATAACTTTTTTTATCTATACTATATATTAAATCTTCAAATTCATCTATTTTTCTTCCTCTCATATATAGATAATATTCTAGATTTGAATATGCTTTTAATTCTCCTAATGAGATAGCTTTAAGATAATATTCAATCGCATCTTCTTCATTTTTATTAAATAATTTTTCTTCTGATAATTCACCTAATAAATTATATGCCTTACCTTCATCTAAAATTAATAACTCTTCTATATATTCATTGGCTTTGCTATTAGATATCTCTACTCCTATTCCCTTTGAATAATAGTAAGCAAGTTTAAGATTTCCTTCAACTATATTAATTTCTCTTAAAAGATATGCTCCTTCTAAAGCCTTTTCGGGCTCTTTATCTATTCCTATACCCTTTTCATGAATTTCTATTATATTTAATAATGCTTCTGCATTATACTCTTCAGCTGCTTTTTTATACCACTCTATAGCTTCCTTTGAATTTGCCTTAACGAATATTCCATGCTTATACCAATTTCCAAGCTTTATCATTGCTTTTTGAGATCCCTTTTCAGCAGCCTTTATAAAATACTTAAAAGCTTCTTGACTATTCTTTTCTACTCCAACTCCATATACATGAATTAATCCATAATAATATATAGCCTCTATCATATCATTTTCCATAGCATAATTTATACATTCTAGTAATTCATCTTCATCTATTTCTTTTTCTTTTAATAAATCAATTAAATACTCACTTGCAAGGGCTTCTGCTGCATAATGAGATCCCTTTTTATAAGCCTTTTTTAAATATTCTAATCCCTTTTCCCTATCATCATTTAAATATGCAACTCCAATAACATACAAAGAGTGAGGATCTTCACTTTCTATGGCTGTCTTCATGTAAGTTAATGCTTTTTTCTTATCTATATTAACTCCATCTCCATTATAGTACATTATTCCAAGTCGCTGAGTTGATTTTAAATCTCCATTATTATGACCTTTTAAATAATTTACCAATGCCATTTTTAGATTATTATCTTCTTCATATAGCTTGCCAATCTTATAATATAGAGATATATTACCTTCCTCTATACTTTTATCATATAGTGAAAATGCTTTTTCTCTATCTTCATCTACATATAGCCCCCAATAATACATATCCCCTAGACTCTCCAGACAATTCATATCATCTTTTTCTACACCTTTTGATAAATAAAAGAAAGCTTTTTTATAATTAGTATCTATAACATTACCTTCTAAATAAGATTGTCCTAAAATATAATAAGAGTCTTCAAAATCATTTTCTGCTGACTCTTCTAACCAATAATATGCCTTAAATATATTTTTCTCACAACCTTCTCCATTCTTATAAAGATATGATAGTGCATATTGGGCCGGAGCAAATCCATTTTCTGCTGCTTCCTTATACCATTTAAATGAATACTCTAAATTTTGCTCTACTACTTCTCCTGTAAAATAGATATACCCTAATGAATATTGAGAAAATGCATTTCCCTTTAAAGCTGCTTTCTTATACCAATATAAAGCTTTTTCTATATCTTTTTCTCCTCCATAACCCTTTTCCCAAAACAGCCCAAGATAACTTTCCGCATATTCATTCCCCTCTTCTGCTGCTTTTTCAAAACATTCCCTTGCTTTATAATAGTCCTTTTCAACATTTTTTCCTAAATAATATAGCTCTCCAGCTAATAAGTATTCTTCTACTGAATTAATCTCTTCGTCCTCACCATCATCTTCTTCATATTCAATTGAATTTATTGAATTTAATAAATCAATCTCATCATTTTCTTCATCTAATTCATCATAGTTTAAATACTTGTCAAATATCTTTTTTTCATATTCTGCTAATTTATCATAGAATAAAGAATAATCCTCTTCTCCACAATTAATAACTAGCCAAACGCAGATTTCATAAATAACCTTTTGATTATTTAACAATTCTGCAAACTCTTTTTTCTTATCCATACTTACATCATTATCATCTAATATATCCCTTATATAATATAAGTCCTCCACATAATTAACTAGACACTTCATAAGATCATATGGAATTATATCTTTTCTAGATAAATATTCAATATTTTCTACCAATGAATTCTCACTATTATAAAACAACTTATTATTTAAGTGTATTGTTATGATTATTTGCTTGATTACTTTTTCTAGCCTTGAGCATATTATTTTAAAATCTTTTTCCTCTGCTATTTTGTTCAAAATATAATATAAATCTCTAAATTCAAGTAATAAAAAATTGAAGTCAAATTTAAGTTTCATCATTCCCCCATAAACTATCTATTTAATTTCTTAGTTATATTTTATTTATAGGAAAATTTTTATAGAACTTATTAGTAATGAAAGAATGAAAGATTTAAAAAATGAAAGATTTAAGGAGATGATTCAGATAATCTGAATTATAAAATGAGGTTGTTTATTTATAGATTACTCTACAAAAGCACAGGAAGAGTGAAAAGTTAAAAGTGAAAGAGTGAAAAGTTTAGGATGTTTTCCTTAACTCTTTCATTCTTTCACTTTTTAAATATTTGATTAAAAATATAAAATAATAAAGATAGCGAGAATGTGAAATAAGCATATAGCGAGCAATTAGAAGTACTTGGCGAAGGAAAAACTACTAGGCCTTAGTGTTGTTAGTTTGTTTGAGCTTAGTGAGTTAACCAAAACTCTTGGCATAGTAGTTTTTCCAAGCCTAGTACTTCTTTGCACAGCTATATAGCTTATGGAACATATCTAGTTATCTTTACCTTTATATTGTCTATTCTTCTTCCCAGCTTAATGATCTCTTAACTGCTTTTCTCCATCCCTTATAGTATTTATCAACTTTTTCTTTATCAAGCTTAGCTTCAAATTCATCAGCCATATGCCAGAACTGTTTAACTTCTTCTCTATCCTTCCAGAAACCTACTGCAATACCTGCTAAGTAAGCTGCTCCTAGAGCTGTTGTTTCTGATATTATAGGTCTTATAACATTCTTTCCTAATATATCTGCTTGGAATTGCATTAAGAATTTGTTTCTGCTTGCTCCTCCATCTACTTTTATATTCTTAAGGTCAGATCCTACATCTTCTTTCATTGCATCTATAAGATCCCTTGTTTGATATGCTATTGATTCAAGAGCAGCCCTTATAAGATGATTTCTGTTACTTCCTCTAGTTAATCCAAGTATTGCTCCTCTAGCATACATATCCCAATGAGGTGCTCCAAGACCAACAAAGGCTGGCACTATATAAACTCCTCCATTATCATCAACTTTAGACGCAAAGTATTCAGTATCAGCTGAATCGTTTACTATTCTAAGTTCATCTCTAAGCCATTGAACAACAGCACCACCAACAAATACAGATCCCTCTAAAGCATATTGAACTTTTCCATCAATCCCTATTGCTATAGTAGTTAAAAGTCCATTTTTGCTTTCTACCATTTCTTCTCCTGTATTCATTAATAAGAAGCATCCTGTTCCATAAGTATTTTTTGCTTCACCCTTTTCAAAACAAGTTTGACCAAATAAAGCTGCTTGTTGATCTCCTGCAATACCTGCTATAGGAACATCTGAGTTACCACCAAGATTTACATGCCCATAAACTTCAGATGAATTTCTAACTTCAGGTAGCATTGATTTAGGTATATCTAATTCTTCTAATATTTTTTCATCCCATTTTAAGTCTTTTATGTTATAAAGCATAGTTCTAGATGCATTAGTGTAATCTGTAATATGAACTTTACCATTAGTTAACTTCCATACAAGCCATGTATCTACAGTTCCAAATAAAAGTTCTCCTCTTTCAGCTTTTTCTCTTGCACCTTCTACATTATCAAGTATCCATTTTATTTTAGTTCCTGAGAAATAAGCATCTACAACTAATCCTGTATTTTTCTTAATATAATCTTCCCATCCATTAGCTTTTAAATTATCACATATATCAGCTGTTCTTCTACATTGCCATACTATTGCATTATAAATAGGCTTTCCTGTGCTCTTTTCCCAAACAATTGTAGTTTCTCTTTGATTTGTTATACCTATAGCTGCAATTTCATCTCTATCTACATTAGTTTTTGCTATAACTTCTTGAAGAACTCCATATTGAGTTGCCCATATTTCTACTGGATCATGTTCAACCCATCCTTCTTTAGGATAAATTTGTGTAAATTCCTTTTGGCTTATCCCTATTATATTTTGTTCCTTATCAAATACAATTGCTCTTGAACTTGTTGTTCCTTGATCTAATGCTATAATATACTTTCCCATAATCATCTCTCCCCTTAAATTAAAATTCTATAACTTAATAATAAAATCAAATACTAAGCTTCCAAAAACTCCTCCAAGTATAGGTGCCAAAACTGGTATCCAAGCATAACTCCAATCTGAATCAATTTTATTCTTCATAGGTAAGATAGCATGTACTATTCTTGGTGCTAAATCTCTAGCTGGATTTATAGCATATCCTGTTGTACCACCAAGGGATAAGCCTATTGCCCAGACTAAGATACCAACTAAAAATGATCCCATAATTCCTACTGTTCCTATTATTTCTCCCCCTGAACTTTGGAAAGTAGTTTTAAACACTTCACTATAAGTTATTCCTCTTATTCCTATTAATAATACAAAAGTGCCAGTAAATTCGCAAATGAAATTATAAAGATTGCTTCTTATTGCTGGTGCTGTACAAAATGTTCCTCTAACGTCCTCTCCATTTGAAGTTTCATCATAGTGTAATTTGTAGTTAAGATAAACAACAAGCATTCCAGCCATTGCCCCTAACATTTGGCTGATGATGTATCCTGGTACTTGACTCCATTCGAATAAACCTGATGAAGCTAGTGCAATAGTTACTGCTGGATTTAGATGAGCTCCCCCCATCCATCCTGTAATATAGGCTGCTATTGCTACAGCGAACCCCCATCCTGCTGTAATTACAATCCAACCTGAAGAATTACCCTTAGTCTTTCTAAGCACTACATTTGCTACTACCCCGTTACCAAGTAATATCAAAATAAGAGTACCTATGAATTCTGAAAAATAAGCTTGCATTTTGCTCTCCCCTTTATTAAATTTTTTATAAAAAAACTACATAAGATCGCAAAAAACAATCCTATGTAGCTTTCTCTCCAATTCTCCATTTCTACATATACCAAATTTCTTTTTTAGTTGTAGATATACATGTTGCACCACTTTTTAATGTTTCCATCACGTCTTCTTTATCAGAAATTAATCCACCAGCTATTAAAGGTTTATTAAGGCTTATTGAAAGCTCCTTAATTATCTTAAAAAGTAATCCTGGAAGAATTTCTACTGCATCACATTCTTCTACTAAATGATTCTTCATATTTTCTTTAGATAAACTATCTATCATAAATACTCTCTGAATAGCTATAAATCCAAGCTTTTTTCCCATTCTTATCATTTGAGGTTTTGTACTAATTATTCCTTGAAACTTTGTATTTTCTTTAATAAATTTTAAAGCTATCTCTTTACTAGAAATTCCCTCAACTAAATCAACATGTAAAATTCCAATTTTTCTATGTTTAAATATCTTTTCACTTAAATTTTTAATGTTTAATATGTCTCCGAATAAAATAAAAATAACTTGTATATCACTTTGTAAAGCTAAGTCTAATTCCTTCTCATCCTTAACAGCTGCTACTATTGGATTATCTTCTAAAATCCTTTTAAAATTATTCATTTCATCCCCTACCCCTTTTGTAATCATTTACAATAGTATGATAATTATATCAGCATCATATGAAACTAGCAAATATAATAATTATTAATTTAAATAAATAGATATTAAACAAAAAAGAGCTTAGCAAAAAAGAGGGTGTATCCCAAATTTGTGCTTAACTCTATTATCTCTTGCACTTAATATTCAATTTATTGTACTTTTATTTTCCACATTTTTATTCTATCACTATTATTTGTATTTTACTACATATTTTTAATAAAAGATTTAATATTTGCTTAAGCATGAAATAAGAATTGCAATCATAATTCCTATAAATGCTGGAATTAAAATAAATCCAAATATATGTCTTCCTTCTTTTTGAGCAAAGTTAATAGTTACCCCTTTTCCATTTTTTCTATCAACAACTTCAGAAGGATCTTCTGGATTGTAGTAAAAGATACCAAACTTCCAATACTTCGAATCATTATCTTTATTCATTAGAAAGTTACCTCCACTTATCCTTTCTTTACTACACCTCTATTAGCATTCTATTTTATATTATAATAAAATAGAATAACTTTTTGTATATTTTGTAAAAATATTTAATTAGTACTACAAAAAAGATAAAAGGAGTTGAAAAAGTAATTTTATACTATATTCTTACTCCTTTTATTAAAGATATTATTGTGTTAAACCCTCAATAAACTTATCATAATCATTTTCAGTAAAACCTATTTTCCATATTTGTGGATTTTGACTCACAGCTCCATACCAAACCTTTATCATATTTGTATCTTCATCGTACACAAAACAACTTCTATATATCTCCATATCATCCCATTTACCAGATGTTCCTTTTGATAATATAGGATTCTTATAAGTTGTCCAATTTACTCCATCACTTGATTTCGCATAATACAATTCTGTTTTATCGCTACCTGTTCCATTTTTATATGCTGGATATATAGCCCAATATTCGTTTTTTGATGGTATATATTCTACATTTACATGCCATATTTGAGAACCATCTTGAGCTAATGTGTTTACAACTGTTGGATTTGACCAATTTACTCCGTCACTTGATTCTCTTAATTCAACTTTATTACTTTGATTGTTCCAACCACTATTTCCTGTATTAACTGACCACATATAGTATTTATTATCTTTGAATATTATAGATGGTGATAAAGTACTATATTTTGCCCTATTATCATCAACTACCACTTGCTGAGAACTCCAATTTACTCCATCCTTTGATTTTATTAATTTAACCCATCCTTTTGTTATATCATCTGATTCTACCCAGTACACCCATAACTCATCAGTTGCTTCATTATATATCATATCGACATCACAATTATGTCCTACTTGTGGCATTGGAGCTATAGGATTTGTAACACCTACAGGAACCTCCCAATTTATTCCATCATTAGATGCTAGTATTGAAGGATTTTCAGCAACTGAGCTACCTGTTCTATTTGGGGTCATTATCATCCAATATTTATATCCATTCCAACCATTTTTAAAATATTTGACATCTGGATGAGTACTTTGATTTAATCCATCATAAGTTGGTATATTCAAATAAGTTTCAGCATTTTGTAATGGTTTTTCTATTTTGGATATCTCCCATCCAAATACCTTTAAATCAGCTACTGTAGTAAATTGTTTATTATTAATTTCTGACAGAGCTTTAAGTTTTACATACCTAGATTTTGTTTCGTTGAATTTTACTATTTTTTCTGTAGAGTTTGATTCAAAGGTTCCTTTTGATATAGGTTGTCCCCAGTTCACTCCATCTAAACTTAAATAAACTTCATAGTCCTTTATTGTACCATTGGTTCCTCCATCTTGTCTTGGTAGATAATTAATTTGATTTATATTATATACTCCTCTTAAATCAATTTGAATCTCATGCGGCATTGGTGCAGCGTTTCCGCCACTATATTTTGTGTGCCAAATAGTATTATTATTACCATCAAAAGCATTTGTAGCCCTTCCATTTTCCCCTGTAGTTTCTTCACTATCTACATATTTTAGAGCCCAAGAATTTTGAGGAATTGCTTGACTGCTTGCTTCTTTAAAGGTTGCATAGAAAGATACATCGCCTTTATAAGCATTATATCCTGTTCCAATAGGAAATGAATTTGGTAATATATTATAATTATATGGATTATTGTTAGCACTTTGTTTCATGGATGATGGATTAGTTTTTGTTTGTAGTACATCGTTATCAGGTTGGAAAACTAACCAATATTGCCCTGAAGGTAATGTAACAGAATTTACAACCTTCTTTGTATTCCAACTATTTTTAGTAGGAACAAACTCTTCTACGTAAGCTTTTTTAGTACCAGGTTTCCCGTTATTATCGTCATAAATAGCAATTTGTAGTTTTCCACTTTCTGAATTATTTCCTATATAAATACTTAAACTATCTATTGTTGCTGTCTTTTCTAATGTAGTAGAAACAGCATTTAAATATTTAGAATTTCCACTATCTGTTGATGATAATATTGTATTATTTCCAACATCAAATGTAGTAACCTCTGCTGGTGTATCATCTGGTATTGCTCTAACTAATAAATTATCAGTAAAGCTTGTATTTATAGTCGCTGTTGGTCCCTTTACTCCTCTAGCAATAACTCTATTGTTAACATAATCTTCAATTCTATATGTGGCGTTACTGTCTAATCCCTTTATTTCTATATTTCCTGAATAACTAGAATTATCTTTGTAGAATGAATAATAAATATCTTCTCCTTTTCTTATAACATATGACTCTAATGGATCTATTCCGTATTTATATAAGTTTCCTATAAATTCTCCCTTTGCTAACTCTAAATCTCTTGCAAGTCCGAAGTATTTATTATATTGTTCTCTATCTGAACTACTTAATGTTGTATGTTTAGTAATCATAACTGATCCTGTACCTAATGCTGACGGTAACCAAACTGAATTATGATCTGTTGTTACTGGAAAATCATCTCCAAATATAGCTTTAAATGCTTTCACTCTTGTTCTTGTTTGTACTCTCGAAATTGGATCTGCTGTTGGTGCATGGTTCACATATGGTGTTGAATAAAAATCCTGAGGTGTTCCGCAATTACATAATTCTATAAAAGTATCTGGATTTATCGCTATGGACTGTTCATATATAGCTTCATAGAATTTATATTGATTTTCTAATGTATCTGATAAACTTGAGTGTTTATGAGAACTATCATAGCATTTAGGTATTCCCCATACATAATCTTCTTTGAATCCATCAAATCCCCATTCTTCTAATGCCACAGTTACAAAATCTTTATGATGTTGAATTGAACCTTCTGAATTTGGACATAATGCAAATCCTGCTGTTCCTCCATTTCCGCCTCCAGGCCCTGGTAACCTAACCATATTCCCTTGTGAGTTCTTAATAAACCACTCTGGATGTTCAGATACTAATTTGCTATTTATCCCTCCGTCTACTGGTCTCCACCATAAAATAGCTGTCATTCCTCTTTTATGGATTTCATCTGTAAGATATTTCATGTCTGCATTTCCATTTGGAAACTTTTGAGGACTTAATTCCCAATCACCAGCATAAGTGTACCACCCATCATCTAGAGTAATTTGTTTTATCCCCATCGCTTTAAGTTCATCTAATTTATTAACTATTTTTTCTATTGTAAAATCAAATTCGAATCCCCAACTTTCCCATCTAGAATCATATGCTATATCAGGTATTGAAGCTGGTGCAGATATTCCCTTATCTTTCATAACTCCTGCGTAACTCTTTAGCCCAGAATAATAATCACCATTTGTTGCAGTTATAACACTTGTACCTATAGCAATTTCAGCACCTTTTTTTAAAGTTTGTCCATTCCACTCCATTCCTAATGAAACTGTATTATCTTTTCCTATAATAGGCAACTTAAATTCTCTTCTTGAAGTTGATGCATCACCTATTCCAATTCCCCCCACAGAGTTATAAACATAACTAAATGGAACTCCTACAGAATAATTATTTTGTCCACTATTATGGTTATATCCATTAGTAACATTAACGATAGTATTTGCTCCTTGTTGATCTGCACACCCTTGATATGCAAGAAAAGGTCCTTGCCCTAAACTCATTGTATACTCATTTTCATGAAAGCTATCTACTAATAAATCGTTACTTTCTGCTTTATAACTTACTGTTGAATATATTGCTCCTGGATTGCTGTTAGATGTTTCTAATACTATCTTTCTTATCAGATTAGTAGATGAACTTTTAGATATAATAGTAAGTCTATTTCCAACACCTAATATCGAGTTTATGTTTTCTTCTAGATTTTTTGATATAATTACAAAATCTCTTATCTTTTGTCCACCTATTATTGGATAACCTGAAAAATCTGCTGTATCTAAAGAAGTCGTAGCTTTTGTTTTAACTCCATTTTCATCTACTAGATAAATACATGTAGCACCTCTATTGTCTACTTCTAAAGCAATTCCATTTCCATTCAAAAAAACATTTTCATTTGCTTGTGAAATATCAGTATCTAATTTTTCAACACTAATATTATCAATTAAATTATAAGCATTACTTGAAGTCCAGTTCGAAAAAAATCCCAGTCCACACATAGCTGTAATAAAAGTAGCTAAAATTCTTTTTTTCATTTTTATTCCTCCCTATAAATAATTTATAAAAATAAAACTACCCCAAAGACTATCTTAGATATTTAAGAAACACTAAGAAGCAAAAGGATAGCTTTTAATTTATTTACTTAACTATAAAATTCCAACGAATGAAAGTAATATAGACATTATGAATGTTGAGAAAATAAGTACTACTGGGCTAATTTTCTTATTTTTTATTAAGAAATACATTAATAATGTATATCCTAATGGCAAAATATTAGGGAATATCTTATCAAAAAAGTCAGTTTGTAATGATACTGTTTTACTTTCATTAACAACTATATTTGTTAAAACATTTATTTTTACATAAGATGCTATTAATCCACCTATTACTGTTACTCCTAAAACTGTTGCTGCTTTTCCTATAACTTTTGAATTATGCTTTATTTTATCTATAGCTTTAACTCCTAAATTATACCCTAAATGAGTCCAAGCAATTCTTAATATAAATACTATTAAATATACGGTAAAGAATATTATTGGTCCAAGCACGCTACCTTCCATTGCAAAAGAAGCACTTATCCCTGCAACTATTGGTAATAAAGTAAACCAAAATATTGCATCTCCTATTCCTGCTAATGGTCCAAATAAAGCAACCTTTAATCCTTTAATAATACTTCTATCTTCATTGTTTTCTTCTAAAGAAATAAGTAATCCCATCAAAAATCCAACTAAATTTGGATGTGTATTTATAAACTCAAGATTATCACTCATTGCATCTGATATAGCTTTCTTATCATTCTTATATATTTTCTTAAGAAATGGCAGTTGTGCTACTGTAAATCCACCTGCTTGCATTCTCTCATAATTAAAACTTGCCTGTAAAAATGATGACATAAGACCAAGCTTAGTAATATCTTTTTTAGTCAATACTTTCTTAGATTCCTTCACCTAAATCATCTCCTTCATTATTTGATTTAACTATTAAGCTTTCCCTATCCTTATCAAGATTGTAAGTAAATAAAGCAAATGCAGCTCCAATTACCGCTACTGGTAATAAGTTAGAGTATTGCACAAATGAAGCTACAACAAATCCTACTATTAGAAATGGTATATATTGCTTCTTTAACATTACCTTTAATAACATTCCAAATCCAACTGCTGGTAATATTCCTCCCGCTATCTCAAATCCATGAGTAAGCCAAGATGGCATTGAATTTACTAAAGATTGCATAGCATCTTGTGCTACGTATGCAGATAAAAATACTATTGCTCCATAAGTTAATGCTACTATTAAAGTAGTTAATATATTTAATTTAATTAATCCATTTATATCAGCATCGTCTGCAAATTTATCTGCCTTATTCATAAAGAAAGAAAATGTTGAATAATAAAATAAAATTACATATTGCATTAAGAAACTAAATGGTAATGCAAGTCCAATTGCTGTAGCCGCATCTTTTCCAGTAGTATATGCTATAACAGTTGTCATAACTCCTGCTAAAACTGGATTTGGTGGTTGTGTTCCCCCTGCTGGTGTTAACCCTGCAAATGCTAATTCAGTAAGTCCTCCCGCTAATAATCCTAATTGTAAATCCCCTAAAATAATTCCTGTTAGTGTACATACTATGATAGGTCTAAAAATAAATAATCCTTCTAACCAAAAATCAATTCCTACTATAGTCGCCATTACTGCCAAAAGGATACCTTGAATTAAAGTAATACTTTGCATTATAAATCCTCCCTATTTTATATTTTCTTTAATATCTCCAGGAACATCTTGTATAAATACATTTATTCCCTTTGACTTTATAAATCTTAAATCTTCTAAATCTTTATCATCAACATAAACCTTCTTACTAATTTGTCTCTTTCCCTTATCAAAGTGCATATTTCCAACATTTACGTCTTTTATAGGAACCCCACCTTCTACTAATGCTCTTACTTCATTTGGTGTTCTACATACTATAAATATCTTTTGTGCAGGAGATGCTTTATGAATTATATTTATTGTCTTTTCAATAGTGAAAAATCTTATTCCCGCCCCAGAAGATTCTGCTGTAATTCTCATCAGTTGCTGTTGTAATGGATCCTTTGCACTTAAATCATCTGCTACAACAATTAAATTTGCTCCTAAAGAAGTAGTCCACGTTATTCCAACTTGTCCATGTACTAATCTATTATCTATCCTTACTAGTAATATATTTGGCATTAATAATTCCCCCTATGTCTTTCTTTATTTTATTTAATATACTCTTTAATATCTCCTGGAACATCTTGAATAAATATTTTTATTTTAGTACTCTTTATAGCCTCTAAGTCTTCTAAATCTTTATCATTGACATATACTTTTTTACTTATCGCTTTTTTTCCTTTTACAAAATGTAAGTTTCCTATATTTAATTCTTCTATTGGAACACCTCCTTCTATTAATCTCCTTGCATCTTCTAATGTTCTACAAACCAAAAATATCTTCTGTCTTTCACTTGCCTTTGGTATAGCTTTAATAGTCATATCTATCGTAAAGAATCTTATACTTACTCCTGCTGTATTTGTTATTACTCTCATTAAATCTTGCTGAAATTTATCTTCCAAAATTTTATCATCGGCTACTATAACTAAGTTAACCCCTAATGACGTTGTCCATGTTAATCCCACTTGCCCATGAACCAGTCTATTATCTACCCTTGTTAATACTATATTTGGTTTACTCACTTGTCCCTTCCTCCTAACCCAAATTTATGTATTCATTTACATTTACTGTATGACTTAATTATATTTATTCATTTATTATTTACAATACTTTTGAATAATTATGAACCACTTTTATAAATTGTATTTAATTGAAATATATACCAGTAGTATCATTTGTATCTAATCTTCTTATTTCAATTACATACTAAGTTAGTATATAATTTAAATTAACAACTTTTGCTTTAAGGAGTGATTTTATGGCTGAGAAACCTCTTTATGTAGATATCTCTGAAAAAATTCTTTCTAGTATAGAACAAAGGAATTTTAACGAGAACTCATCGCTCCCATCAGAGCGAGCTTTGTGCGAACGTTATCACGTAAGTAGATCTACAATACGACAGGCTCTTAATCATTTAAAATTTAATGGATATATATATACAGTCCAAGGAAAGGGAACCTTTGTAAAACCAATAGTTTATGAACAGAACTTATTTAAATTTTATTCTTTTACAGATGAGCTAAGAAATAAAAATATAAATGTCAGTAACGTAATAATTGGACATGAATTAGTTTCAATTAATGATGTACTAGCTTCTAAATTAGGAAGGAAGTGTAATGAAATATTTCACAAAATAATTCGTTTGAGGTTTGCCGACTCTTGCCCAATAATGATTGAAACCATTTATCTTCCTCAAAATAGATTTTATCATATAGAAATTGGGAAAATAGAAAAAGGATCAATGGCTTCATATCTTACTAAAAAATATGATTTACAATTAGATAGAGTTATAGAAACCTTTAGACCAGTACTTCCAAGATATTGGCAGTGTGATTTATTAAAAATTTCTTCTAAGGATCCTTGTACAATGTTAGAGAGATTCTCATATGAAAACGATATACTAATTCAATATACAGTATCTATTATAAGAGGGGATAAATATATATTTAAAACCGATCTATCTCGCAATTATCTAGGAAATAACCTACCCTTATAAAAAATAAAAACAGTCTTACAACATTGTAAAACTGTTTTTATTTTTATAATACCTTAGATAAGAAATCTATAGTTCTTGAGTTTTTAGGATTTGTGAACATTTCTTCTGGAGTTCCTTGTTCTACTATATTTCCGCCATCCATAAATAATATTCTATCCCCAACTTCCTTAGCAAAGCCCATTTCATGAGTTACTACAACCATAGTCATTCCTTCTTTAGCTAAATTCTTCATAACATTTAAAACTTCTCCAACCATTTCTGGGTCTAAAGCAGATGTTGGTTCATCAAATAACATAACATCTGGTTCCATAGCTAAAGCTCTTGCTATTGCTATTCTTTGCTTTTGTCCTCCAGATAATGATGCTGGATATGCATTTGCTTTTTCTAATAATCCAACCTTAACTAATAAATCTTTAGCAATTTTTTCAGCTTCAGCTTTTGATTTATTCTTTACGTTTATAGGTGCTATTGTTATATTTTCTAATACTGTCTTATGAGGGAATAAATTAAATTGTTGGAACACCATTCCCATCTTTTCTCTTATTTTATTTATATCAATATTTTTATCTGTTATATTTTGTCCTTCAAATATTATTTCACCTTTAGTTGGCTCTTCTAATAAATTTAAGCATCTTAAAAAAGTACTTTTACCAGATCCTGAAGGCCCTATTACAACAACAACTTCACCTTTTTTTATATGATCATTAACGCCTTTTAAAACTTCATTGTCTCCAAAATATTTGTGTAAATTATTAACGTGAATCACTAGCCTTCATTCTCCTTTCTATATAATTCATAACTCTTCCAAGTGTAAATGTAATAACAAAATAGAATACAGCTGCAACAATTAAAGGTTCAAATGCTCTAAAAGTTTTTCCTGTAATAACTTTTGCACTATACATAATTTCTCCAACTCCTATTACAGATGCCATTGAAGATTCCTTTATTACTGTAACAAATTCATTACCTATAGCAGGTAATATATTCTTAGTTGCTTGAGGTATTATTATAAGCTTCATTGCCATAAATTGATTCATACCTAAACTTCTTGCAGCTTCTAATTGCCCTTTATCTACAGCATCTATACCTGCTCTTATAATTTCAGAAACATATGCAGCTGAATTTAAAGAAACTGCTATTATACCAGCTGGTAGAGGATCCATATTTATATTCAATAATTGATCGAATCCATAATAAACCAACATAATTTGTAGTAACATTGGTGTTCCTCTAATAATTTCTATATAAGCTGTTGCTACTATACTTAAAGGCTTTACCTTCCCAATTTTAAATTTTGATCTTTTCATAAGAGTTAATAATGCACCAAATATAACTCCAAATAAAACACTTAAAAGTGATATTAATATTGTCCACTTAATACCAGTATAGAAATACTGCATATTTCCAGCTAATACACTAAAATCTAATGTCAAAGCTTACACTCTCCTTACTATTTTTGCTTTTCCGCTAATTCATTTGCTTCTATAATAAATTGATCTAACAATTTTTCTTCTTTAATTCTATTAATTGTTGAATTTATTTGTTCAACTAAAGCTTCTTGATTCTTTTGAATTCCAACTGCTGATCCACCTTCAGTATCTTTTACTTTTTCTTCTGCTATTATAAGTTCTGGATTATTTTTAACTATCATTTCTGCAACTGGCAACTCTACTACTAAAGCCTCAATTTTCCCACCTTTTAAAGCAAGAACTAAATCATTAACATTTGAAAGTAATTGAAGATCTGCTTCTGGAACTTTTTCTTCTGCAATTTTCGCTTGAATAGCCCCCATTTGTGCTCCAACCTTTTGTCCTTTTAAATTTTCAAAAGTTTTATATTTATCCTTGTCTTCAGCTCTTACTAACATACCGTGTTCAGCTACATAATATATCTCTGAAAAATCTATTGCTTTTTTTCTTTCTTCATCTGGTGTCATTCCTGATATAGCTAAATCAATCTTACCTGAAGAAACTCCAGCTACTAAGTTTTCAAAATTCATATCTTGTAATTCTAATTCTACTCCAAGGTCTTTTGCTATTTCTTTTGCTATATCAACATCAAATCCAACAATTTGATCTTGTCCATTTTCATCTAAAATATGAAATTCATATGGTGCATAATCAGCACTTAACCCTACTACTAATTTTCCTGAGTCTTTTATTGCTGATAGCTTATCCTTTTTTGCTCCACAGCTTATCAACCCTAGTCCCATAACCCCAACAATTGTTACAGCTAATATCTTCTTTATAATTCCTTTTTTCATTATTAAATCCCCCTCTTTATGATTAAATATACATTCTCTCTTTAATTACGATAGTATAATTATACACCCATTATTCATTTTTATTCAATACCTTTTTTATATTTTTTTAATATTTTTTATTATTTATAGTATTTTAATAAAAATATTAAAGAAATCAGCATATTTTACTTATAAAAATAAATTTTCATAATATTTTTTGTCTTTTCATCCACTGAAACTTTATGCATAATTAAAAGTTGTCAGCTATTAATTATACATAATATGTATAGTTTGCATAATTAACACTAGGATAATATTATCCAATTATTTATGTTTCACTTAACTCTACTCTTTTTGTAACTCAAATAAAACTTAATTATAATGTTTCATTTTTCTAATAAATACATATATTATTATTAAAACTTAACCGAAAAACAATATTTAGGAGTGATATAGTTGACACATTCAAAAGAAAGACATCTCTTTCCTGGAGGAAACACTCACAAAGGATTTTATTCTTTTTATAAGTACATTCTCACACAGGAAGATGCAAATAGGATTATCTGTATGAAAGGTGGTCCTGGTACAGGAAAATCTTCTTTAATGAAAAAAGTAGCTACTCATTTTAAGGATAAAGGATATACAATAGAATATCATCACTGCTCTTCTGACAGTAATTCCCTAGATGGTGTTGTTATAAAAGAACTCGGATTAGCTATTCTTGATGGAACTTCCCCTCATATGGTTGATCCAATTCATCCAGGTGCTGTTGATGAAATTCTTAATATGGGAGTTGCCCTTAACACTGATGATCTTTCTTTGCACAAGAGGGAAATTATCGATGTTTGTAAGAATATTAGCAACAACTTTCAAAGAGCTTACAGATTCCTATATTCAGCAAAATCTGTTCATGATGATTGGAGTAAATTAAACTCCAAAGCTTTAGATTATAGTAAAATAGTGACTATAACAGAAAGCTTGAAAGAAGAAATATTTAATAAGCAAAAAGCTGGCTTTGGTGATGAACGACATTTATTTGCAACGGCTTTTACACCTGATGGAATAATCACCTTTGCTAAGGAACTTACATTTGATTTAAAGCATAAGTTTGTATTAAAAGGCGGACCTGGATTTAGCAAAACTACCATTTTAACCGAAATAGGTAAGCTTGCTCAAAAGAAAGGATACTTCGTGGAATATATGCATGATCCTTTTATTCCTGAAAGAATAGAGCATATTATTATACCTGAAATTTCTACATGTGTAGTAACAGAAAATGAAATTAGTCAAAACTCTTTCGATGGAAAAGTATATAATATTGAAGATTACTGTAATAAATCTGTACTTTTAAGTAATAAAGAAGACGTGGATTATGATAAAAAAATCTTTTATGAATTAACTAATAAAGCCTTACACTTTATTTCTGAAGCACATAAACTTCATGATGACTTAGAATCTTATTATATAAATGCAATAGATTTTAAAACATTAGACAAAATCTATGATGAAGTAATTCAAAAATTTGAAAAATACATCCCTCAGTAAAAATAATAGTTATGAAAAAAGGAGAAGTAACACCCTATAATGCTACTTCTCCTTTTAGTTATTTTATCTAGCAAACTTTATTTCACTGAGTTCATTACAAAAAATAAACTTATAATTGAAATTATTATACACACTGATGTATATATATATCTTTCTCTTCCTTTTCTATATAGAAAAAATCTTATTGCCCATAATATCATAGTTACACATATACCAATTTGTAACAACAGATATGAATTAAATATAGGCATATTATTTATGAAATGATATGTTGTTAAGAATGTAAGGACTATAATTACACTTGTCGATATTGCAGCTAAGGTACATATTATTGTAAAAATATCCTTAACTCTAAATTTATCCATTCTTTTTTACTCCTTTATTATATCCTCAAACTCATCTTCATTTAAGACCTTTACTCCAAGTTCAATAGCTTTGTCTAACTTTGATCCTGCTTCTTCTCCAGCTATTACAAAATCTGTTTTCTTACTTACGCTTCCTGAAACTTTAGCCCCTAATAATTCTAATTTTGCTTTTATTTCGCCTCTAGAATAATTTTGTAGCGTTCCTGTTACAACAACTGTCTTTCCTTCAAAAGGACTTGAGATTATTTGTTTTTCTTCAAACTTCGGATTAACTCCAAGTTCTAAAAGCTCATTTATTGTATTTACTGCTTTTTCTTCCTTGAAGAACTCTAATACGCATTTAGCTACTATGCCTCCTACGTCTTGTACTGATACTAAATCATCAAAACTAGCACTTTTTAAACCTTCTAAAGACTTAAATTTATTTACTAAATCTTTAGCAGTTTTAACTCCAACATTAGGAATCCCTAATGAATATATAAATCTATAGAGTTCACAATCCTTACTCTTTTCAACTGCATCTAATAAGTTTTGTGCCTTCTTTGGTCCAAATTTATCTAATTGCAATAATTCTTCCTTTTGCAGCTTATATAAATCTGCTATAGATTTAATATCTAACTTCTCAAATAATTGTTCAGCTGTTTTTTCAGAAAATCCTTCAATATTCATAGCATCCCTTGATGCATAGTGAACAATAGTTTTAACCATTTGAGGTTTACATGAAAGAGTGTTTTCACAAAAATAATGCACTCCATTTTGTACAAGATGTGCCCCACACGCTGGACAAACTTCTGGAACATTTATTTCTTCTGTTCCTTCTAATGATTCAGTTACCACTCCCATTATTTCAGGAATAACATCATTAGACCTTCTTACAAAAACTTCTGCTCCTATTCTTACACCTTTTCTTCTTATATCATCTATATTATTTAAAGTTGCTCTTTTTACAGTTACTCCTGCTAAATCTATAGGATCTAATATAGCAGTAGGCCCTACTCTTCCACTTCTACCAACATTCCATTCTACATCAACTAACTTTGTTGTAGCTTCTTGTGCTTCAAACTTATATGCTATTGCCCACTTTGGGAATTTCACTGTATATCCCATTAATTCTCTAGTTCTTATATCATCAATAGCAATAACAACTCCATCAATATCGTAATTTAAATCAAATCTTATTTCCCTAATATAATCTATTTCTTTTTCTATTTCTTCAATAGTTGTACAATACCTTATATAATCATCCATTGGAAGCCCTTTATCTTTTATGAAGTTTAACATCTCTTCATAAGTCTTAAAGCCTTCACCTTCTTTATATCCTACATCATAGAAAAATGCTGATAAGTTTCTCTTAGCCGTTTCTTTTAAATTTAGATTTCTTAACGCTCCAGCAGCACCATTTCTTAAATTTTTAAGTGGCACATCTGCATTTTTATTGTAATTTTCAAAAGCCTCTGTAGTCATTATGGCTTCACCATGAATTTCAAATAAATCATCGTTATTTATCTTTAATGGTATTGATTTTATAGTTTTAACTTGAGCTGAAACCTCTTCTCCTACTTCCCCATTTCCTCTTGTAGCAGCAGATGATAATATTCCATTTTCATCATAAGTTAAGTTAACAGTTAATCCATCAAACTTTTTAGTAAGTACATATCTAGGCTCTGGTAGATCTTCTCCTCTTGAATTCATCTCTCTAATAAATTTAAGATTTCTATTATGCCAATCTTTTAATTCTTCTAAACTTTGAGCCTTATCTAAACTCCAAAGTCTTGCCTTATGAGTATACTTATTAAAACCTTCTAATACCCTATCTCCAACTCTTAAAGTAGGTGAGTACGGAAGAACATAATTTGTTTCCTCTTCTAACTTTTTAAGTTCATCATACTTCTTGTCATAATCCTTATCAGAAACTGAAGGATTATCTAATGAATAATACTCATATGCATATCTATTTAATTCATTTACTAACTCTTCTATTCGCTGTTTCTTATCCAAATAAAACACACCTTTCTTGTAATGGAAAAAATGAAAGAATTAAAGAGTGAAAGAATTGAGGTTGTTTTGCTTCGCAAAACTTAAAATTAATATAAATTATACTTTATTCTAAATTCTAAAATCCTGTAAGGATTTTTTCCTTAATTTTTTCATTCTTTCACTATTTTACTTTGTAAAATACTACATTAATTCCAGGTTTGCTAATGAAAGCATCAGTATTTTTACACCTTGGTTATCAAAGGCTATTGTAAGTTTTTTATCACTTCCTGAATCTGATATTGATACTACTGTTCCAATACCAAACTTACTATGCTTTACTTTTCTTCCTATTGTTACATCATCACTTGAAACAGATGATTGTATAGTTTGTGCTTTTGGCTTTTGCATTGAATTGCCTCTTAAGCTATGCGGATTGCTAAATCTATTTTCTCTTGGGAACATTGTAGCTCTTGCACTTTGTGCTGAGTTGTTTCCTGAAACATATTCCTTTAAATCACCTTTTATTTCAGCAATGAAATCTGATTGTGGATACGCAACAGTTCTACCAAATTGTCTCCTAACTTCTGCTGAAGTCATGAATAATTGTTCTTTTGCTCTAGTTATACCAACATAACATAATCTTCTTGACTCTTCCATTTCAACATCACTTTCAAATGAAGCATTACCTGGGAAGATTCCATTTTCCATACCAACCATAAATACTACTGGGAACTCTAATCCCTTCGCACTATGAACAGTCATTAGAACTATAGTATCTTCTTCTTCTTGAAGCTTATCTGTATATTGAACTAATGATACTTTTTCTAAATAAGCTGAAAGACTTTTATCTTCACTACTTCTTTCAAAATCAACGGCATCTGAAACTAATTCCTTTAAGTTTTCTATTCTACTCTTGTCTTCTATTTCTTTTGATTTTTCAAGTTCTGATATATAACCTGTTTCCTTTAATATAGTTTTTATTAATGTTGATACAGGCATTATTTCGCTCATTTCCATGAACTTATCCATCATTTCCATAAATATTTCTATTCCGCCACAATTTCTTGCTGTAAGAGTTGGAATATTTCTTACTGTGCTTAATGCATCCCATAAAGGTAATTCATAATCATCTGCAAAATCAACTACTTTATTTACAGTTGCATCTCCAATACCTCTCTTTGGAACATTTATAATTCTTCTTAAGCTTATACTATCAGTTGGGTTAACTAATACTTTTAAGTATGAAATCATATCTTTAATTTCTTTTCTATCATAGAATCTTGTTCCACCTAAAATTTTATAAGGAATAGCTTTTCTTCTTAAGCTTTCTTCAAATATACGTGATTGAGCATTAGTTCTATAAAGAATTGCAAAATCTTTGTAGCTTTTATTTTCTTCTTCTTTTATTTTATTTATTTGAGTTGCAACAAAATCTCCTTCATCACTATCTGAATAAGCTCTATAAATTTTTATTTTATTTCCTGATTCCTGCTCTGTTCTTAAAACCTTACTTTTTCTATTTGCATTATTTACAATCACAACATTAGCAGCATCTAATATATTTCCTTTTGAACGATAATTTTGCTCAAGCTTTATAACTTTTGCATCTGGATAATCTTTTTCAAAATCTAATATATTTCTTATATCTGCGCCCCTCCATTGGTAGATGCACTGATCATCATCTCCCACCACGCATACATTTTTGTATTTTTCTGCTAAAAGTCTAATTAATTCATATTGAACTTTATTAGTATCTTGATACTCATCTACCATAATATATTGGAATTTTCTTTGATAGAATTCCAAGGTTTCTTTATCTTGTTTGAATAGCTCTACGGTCTTAAATATTAAATCATCAAAATCTAAAGCATTATTTTCTTTTAATCTCTTTTGATACATTTCGTAAACATCTGCTATTTTCTTTTCTCTAAAATTGCTTTCATGCTCTCTCATAAAACTTGCAGGGCTTTGCATATTATCTTTAGCCTTACCTATTTTACTCATTATTTCTTGTTCAGTTATATCTTTATCATTTATATTTAAAGCTTTCATACACTCTTTTATAAGTGTCTTTTGATCTGAAGTATCATATATTGTAAAGCTCTTTTTATATCCTAGCTTTTCTATTTCTCTTCTAAGTATTCTTACACAAGTTGAGTGAAATGTAGATATCCACATATCCTCTGCTCTTTCACCTATTAAAGCTTTAACTCTATCCTTCATTTCCTTTGCAGCTTTATTAGTGAAGGTAATAGCTAATATTTTATATGGTAAAATTCCTAAATCGTCTATCATATGAGCCATTCTATGTGTCAAAACTCTGGTTTTACCTGAACCAGCTCCTGCTAATATTAATACTTGACCTTCTATAGTAGTAGCCCCTTCATATTGCTCTTTGTTAAGTAATGACTTTAAATCCATCTATACAGACTCCTTTCCTATTACTAACATATTATAACATACATATCTTTTATATTGTTGCCTAAAAGCATTAATTAGATTATAGTAATTTGAAATATATAAGTAGACATAAATAAAATAGATATACTATTTTAAAATTGTAGTATATCTATTTTCACACTTATTTCAAATTCCAAGTTAATTTTTTAATTTAAACATGAATTAATAACAAAACCTAAAAATTTTAAGCAGTTAAAGTATTCATATTTTTATTCTTTTCACTACTTATTTTTTTAAACCACCATATTGTATATATTATTCCAAATACTAAATTAAACATTCCTATTATAGGAATTATACTCTCATTTCTCCACGCATCTGATCCCATAATAGGAGCAAATATATCTCCAAAGGTAGCTCTTATAAATATATGAATTGCTAATGTATAAACTCTAGCATGTAACCATAAATCTGATCTTTTTCTTATTAAAGAATAAATTTCTGGAACTATTAATATACATATTGAACTTGCAAAATATCCTGTATTTTCAGCATAAACAAATCCTGCATTCCATGTAGTATAAAATAAACACCACATTAATGGAATATCACAAATTAGTTCTGCCCAGCCTTCCTTAGATCCAAATTTCCAATACTTTGGTGGAAGTGGTATTGTTATTGCGCATAACATTCCAGCTGCAAAGTTTAAATAATTTCCTAAAGTAAGATCTTTTATAGAAGCTTCCAATATGTTTAAGAAAAGAACAACATATAATACCCAAAACACCCAATTTTTCCTTAAAGCCTCTATTCCCTTACCCTTATACTTGTTGATCATTCTGCAAATGTTTACAAAACACGTTGGAATAACAACTAGTAACACTTTTCCAAGCCTAAACCAATTATCTCCAAAAGTTTTAAACCATAACGGAAATGCTAATACAGCTAAGATACCTATAACTGTAGTTGTCTTAAGATACTTTCTAGCTAATTCAACCAATAAATATAAAATAGCAATATAAGCTGTCATTGAAAGCAAATATTGCCACCATGGTATAGTTTTCATTATAACTCCCCCTAATTGTATATTGTGTATATATTTCTCTTGTTATAATTTTACACTTTTGTACTATAATCGTCAATAATTCTCTAATCATGCCCCATTATATTTCAATATTTGAATTGAAATAAGTCATTTATATTTATAATTGACTTATTTCTTGCATTTTTATGATTATAACTTTACTTAATAACGTATTATTTACAAGTTTATTTAAATCTCTGTAAATAATATTAAAATAAATATAAAATCAATATAATAATTGAAATTGTTTTCTTTTAGCTAATTAATAAATTTTACAAATAGTAAACGTTTGTAATTATTTAAAAACAACAAAAAACGCAACCCTTGGGGCCAGGTTGCGCTTTAGCAATAAGCAATAAATAAAAAGGGGGCTATTTATTCCTTTTATTTATCCTTGCAAAAATATTATAGTCCATCTTTTTATAAAATGCAAGATATTTTGAAAATATTATTGTAAAGTTGTATTTTATGAATGATAAACCTTCATTTTATTCAAACATTCGTTAAAACCCTTTTAAAATTGCAACTTCCTCTTCAGTTAGTTCTCTATATTCGCCCTCTTCCAAATCCTTATCTAATTGTAAAGTTCCAAATTCAACTCTTTTTAAATACACCACACTCTTGTCAACAGCTTCAAACATTCTCTTTACTTGATGGAATTTTCCTTCCTGAATAGTAATCATGACTTCTGATCCACTATCTGAAGATTCTAAAATTTCTAATTTAGCTTCTTTGCATATGTATCCATCATCTAAAGTAATTCCATTTTTAAACTTCTTAATATCTGCTTCTGTAACCTTTTTGTCTATCTTAGCATAATAAACTTTGTCAACCTTCCACTTTGGCGATATTAATCTATGGTTTAGTTCTCCGTCATTAGTTAATAATAATAGTCCAACCGTATCCTTATCTAATCTTCCAACTGGAAATGGCTCAAAAACCTGATGCTCTATTTCTAACAAATCAATAACAGTTTCATCTCTATTATCAAAAGTTGCGGATACAACACCATCTGGTTTATTCATCATTAAATATATGTATTTTCTATAAAATATTTCTTCTCCATTTACTAAAACCTTATCAACCTCTGGATCAATTTGCATGCCATTATCCTTAACGATTTCTCCATTTACTTCAATAAGTCCTTTTCTAACTACCTGCTTAATTTCTTTTCTAGTTCCATATCCTAAATTAGATAAAACCTTATCTAGTCTTTCCATTTAAGCACCTTCCTTCTTAATATTATGTTAAGCCTTTATCCACTATTTTATTACTTAAAGCAAAAATAAACAAGAAGAAAGAGAAATGAAAGAGTGAAAAGTGAAAGAGTTTTTCACCATTTCCTATTGAATCTAATAATTCATCCTTATACATAATATTATATGCTACTCTATATATCTTTACTTGTTCAACTTCTAAATCACTTTGATGTAATTGATGTAACAATAAGTCAAGTATATAATATTTACTAATTGATTAATATCTATAAAGAGTATTAATATCAATAAAACAATCCATATATATTTTCTTTTATCCATATCAATTCCTCTTCTTATACTATTTCTTTGAAAATGGTAACCTTAATAAAATTATAAATAAAAGGATGTCATAAATGATTTTTAAATTATTCATCTAGACATCCTTTTTTGCTATTAATTTTATCTATTTATAATAATGTAATTTATCAAAAAATTTTTTCCATAATTCAGCTTGTCTGAATTTTTCCAACAATTTTTCATTTCTTCATTTTCTAATTCTTTCATTTAAATTCAGCTCGTCTGAATTTTTTCCACAGCTATTCACTCTTAACTCTTTCATTCTTAACTATTATTGCTATATGCTCTATAGTTTTCTAATATCTTAGGAACATAGTTTTGAGTTTCTTGTGGCATCTTGTATAAATCACTAGATGACTTTACACCTCTTCTTTCCATTGTTCCTGGACCTCCGTTGTATGCCATAAGTGCCATTTCTAAATTTCCATCAAACATATTTAAATAATCTTTAATATGCTTAACTCCTGCTTCTATATTTTGATCAACATCAAATGGATTAGTCACTCCATAAGCATCTGAATTAAAATCCATTAATTGCATTAGTCCTTTTGCGCCTGCAGATGATATTGCATTGGGATTAAAATTAGACTCTTGTTTAATTATAGAAAGTATTAAGTTTCTATCTACACCATATTTTTGTGAATATTTATCAACAGTAGAATAAATCTTTTCCACATCAACTGAAGAATCTTCATTGGATTCTAATATAGTTGATTCATTAGAATTTATGTTAGTGGTTGTACTTATTTTTACTGTATCATCTAGTATTAATTCACCTGTTTGTATAGGCTCTTTTCTCATTCTAAGTGGTATTTGTTCGAGCTTTTGTCCAACTCCAGTAGTCACGTAAGTATTAGAATCTTCTTCACTATTATTTGAATAGTTTTCTTCATTATTTTTTAATAGTGCTTCATATACTATCTCAAATTCAGGCCCATCTCCTATTGCCTTTTTTAATACTTCCTTACTAACCATACTTCCCATAAAATCTTCTACCTTAGGAATATTCACTGTTTTGCCCTCCAAAATTACACTTTTGATATTAATATCGAATAAAAATGTATTTCCTTAAGGCTCAACTTCAAATTCTAAGCTTATATAATCTTCATAGTTAACCTTCTTATAATAACTTTTACTAAGAACTAATATCCTATAGCTTCCAGTAGAAAATGGTACGAATGTATAATAATTTTTTCTACTATAAGATTGCACCCTTACCCAATTTCCTTTTTCCATTATATAAAATTCATAGCAGACTTCTTTTCCACCTTCACTAGTTACTTCAAAAGTTACTTCATTATTAACAACTATATTCTTATTTTTAATTTTAACTTTTGTATTACTAACTGGGGTAGCTTCATGAACATAAAGTGATACTTCCTTTTTAATATCATAATCTTCATTGCATAAAGTATTTTTTGCATAAATCTCAAATGTATATTTTCCTGAACATTTAGGTTTAACTCTAAGCCTTTTACTTTCAATAAATCCAGTATCCTCAACTTCATGTCCATTAATTTTAGTTACATATCTTAATAATATATTCTTAGTATTTTGAACTATAGTTTCTAGTTCTATCAAATCTCCAACTAAATAAATTTCTTTTTGTGAAAGTAAAACATAATCTATTTCAGCTTCTTGATAATCTTTAACCTTAAAATAAACAAAATCATGTACATCATATTCCTTAGATGAATATTTATCTAGAACTCTAACTTCAACTTGATATTCTCCACTTTCTTCTGGAGTGAAATTAACCCAGTTAGTTATTCCATAATTACTTCTCTCTTTTTCTTTTCCATCCTTATAAACTATAAATGAATATTTAAGCGATGTTCCACCTTCTGCTTTAACTTTTATATTAATTGGTTCACATTTTATGCATCCCCTAGTTTTACTAGAAAAAATATCTAGAATATTTACTGGCTTTTCACCTTTTTTATCTATTTTGAAGTTTAATTCCTTTATATCCTCATATTCTCCATCAAAAGATATATCTTTAGCCTTAAGGATTATTTTATATTCTCCATCTAATTTAGCTTCCCAATTAAAACTTCTAGATCTTATATATCCTGTATCCTCTGCTACTGGGCCTTCAACTATATATCTATATAAAATTTCTTTTCCACCTATTACAGATGACTTAAACGTTATATTAGTTCCAGCCACTTGAGGAGAATTTAAATCAGATGAAAAATTCCTTATTTTTATTTCATCATAAGGCTTTATAGTATACATCATACATGCTCTATCATCATATTGCTTATTTGAAAAAATATCCCTTACATAACATAAAAGCTTGAAATCACCTTTTTGTTTTTCATAAAATGATACTATATTCTTAGTAGAATAATCTTGAATACATGTTATTCTTCCATTAGTATCTACTCTTAAAAATTTATATAGGATTGTCCTACTTTTATCACAATTTACTCCAACCTTAAAGATTAATTCTTCATTTATTAATAAATTTTCTGTTAAACATTCAAAAGCATTAACTTCTATAAGAGGTTGTTCTTTAACCTTGAATATTACAGTAGTAAAATCATCTACATTCTCTTTAGAAGATGGTCTTTTACATTCAATAAGTAATTCTCCACCACCTGATTTAGTTGTAGTATAGGTTAACTTATTTTCTGTACTGTAATCTTTTAGAGGCTCCCAACCTTGCTTTCCTTTTATCCAAAACCTATATAACAATATCTCTTCTTCTGATGAAAGCACTTCTAAATTTATTTTTTCCCCTATAATCAATGATGTTTTATCAATTATTACATCTTTTATTAACTTATTATTCTTCTTATTAGATTCTAAAATTTCCTTTTCTTCTATACCTTTTATTTGGTAATTTATCTTTGTATTTTTTAATTCATTAGAATCTTTCTCTTTGTATTGAACCATTATCATATAATCTCCAGATTTTCTAGGTCTCCACTCACATTCCTTTTTATCCGAAAAATCTTGAATTGGCTTCCAAGTTAAATTCCTTTCACCAGGAGCCCCTTCTAAAAACTTATATTCAACTGAGTTATCCTCTTCTGAGATCACTTTTATATTTATTTTTTCATCTATAACTGATGGACTTTCCTTATCAAAAGTTATTAATAATTCGCTCATATTTTTCACACCCTATTTTTCTCAATTTTCCCTATTATTATTATACAGTTTACATAACAAAATATAAAACGAATTTTGTCACCAATAAAAAAAAATAAGGACAAACTGTATTTTAAATTTCTACAGTTTCCCCTTTTAAATTACATTCTATTGTTCTAATTAAATTCTTTTCTAATCTTAAATCATCTTCTGAAGTTCTCTTTTTAGGATTCGATGTCCTTCCACCAGCTCTTCTAATTTTTTGAGAAATATGTCTCTCCTCTAGCATTCTATCTATGTTTTCTTCTGTATATAGATATCCCTTTGGATTTAATATATGAGCTTTTTTCCCTAAACAAATTGCTGCAACTCCATAATCTTGACTAATTACTACATCATTTGACTTACATATATTTACGACATACATATCCACACTTTGAAATCCACTATCCACAACTTTAACTTCACCATAATCTAAAGTTATGTAATGATGGATATCACAAAACACTATTAATTCTAACCCATATTTTTTCGCTATCCTTTGAATAATGGAGATACCCGGACAGGCATCTCCATCTACTATAATTCTCATTATTTTAATTTAGCTTCTAATTCAGCCTTTAATTCTTCATATCCAGGCTTTCCAAGTAAAGCAAACATATTCTTCTTGTAAGCTTCAACTCCTGGTTGGTCAAATGGATTAACTCCTAAGATATATCCACTTATTGCACAAGCCTTTTCAAAGAAGTAAACCATATATCCAAAGTAATATGGGCTAAGTTCTGGAATATTTACTACCATGTTAGGAACTCCACCATCATTGTGTGCTAATAAAGTTCCGTTAAATGCTTGCTTATTAACAAAATCTATAGTTTTTCCAGCTAAGAAGTTTAATCCATCTAGATCTCCTTCTGCCTTTTCTATTTTAATTTCTCTTTTAGCTTTTTCTACATTTAGAACAGTTTCAAACATTATTCTCTTACCTTCTTGAATGAATTGTCCCATTGAATGTAAATCTGTTGAGAAGTCAACTGCTGCAGGGAATATTCCTTTTTGGTCTTTTCCTTCTGATTCGCCAAATAATTGTTTCCACCATTCATTGAAATAGTGTAAACCTGGCTCGTAGTTAACTAATATTTCTACATCCTTACCTTTGTTATATAATGCATTTCTCATTGCAGCATATTTGTAGCAATCATTATTTTTAAGATCTGGAGTAGCATATGCTTCTCTTGCATCAGCAGCTCCTTGCATCATTTCATCTATACTAATTCCAGCAACAGCTATTGGTAATAAACCAACTGCAGTTAAAACTGAGAATCTTCCTCCAACATCATCTGGAATAACAAATGTTTCATATCCCATTTCATCAGCTAATGATTTTAATGCTCCTCTGCTCTTATCAGTAGTTGCGAAAATTCTTTCCTTAGCTCCATCTATTCCATATTTCTTTTCCATATAATCTTTAAATACTCTAAATGCTATTGCAGGCTCTGTTGTAGTACCTGATTTTGAAATAACATTTACACTTATATCTATGCCTTCTATAGCATCTAAAAGATCAGCTAAATATGTTGAACTTATATTGTTACCAACAAAGAATACCTTTGGTGTATTTCTCTTATCATTACCTAATACATTATAGAAGTTGCTGTTTAACATTTCTATAGCTGCTCTAGGTCCTAGGTATGAACCACCAATCCCTATAACTATTAAAGCTTCAGAATTCTTTTTAATTCTTTCAGCAGCATTTTTTATTCTTGAGAATTCTTCTTTATCATAGTTAACAGGTAAATCTAACCACCCTAAAAAATCATTTCCTGCTCCTGTTTTATTATGAAGAGTTTCATGAGCTCCCTTTACCATTACTTCCATATGATCTAATTCTTGTAAACTTGCATATGGTTCTACCTTAGATAAATCTAATCTTAAACCTTTATTCATCTCCATACCTCCGAATCTTTCTGGGAATTTTTGCTGATTTAATCAATATTAATTATATCATATTTTAAATTATATTCCTTAATTTTTTTGCTGTGTAACTTATTTTGTTACTTTACATAAAAAATATATGCTTCATTTAATAATCTGCATAATTAAAAATAGTAATATGCTAAATAATTAATGTACTTACTTAAGCAAAGTAGCAAAGTTCATAGCATACATTATTTTCTGTTATTATTTCAATACTATACATAAATAATTTCAAACTAAATATCCATTATAATTAACCGCATATTTTAATAGAAATAAATTTAAAAGAGTAGATAAATTTAAATCAAATTCATCTACTCTTTCATCTCAGCTCCTGAGGAGCTTTACCTAAGCTTTTGTATACTTTAACTTTTCATTATTTCGTTTAAACTATTCACTCTTTTACTTTTAACTTCCCAATTTTAAAAATTCCGAAGGAATTTCACATAAACTCTTTCACTTTTGCATTCCTTCACTATTTCATTTCTCCTAGGCTAGAGCTAAATCCTTCAAATACACCCAGCTTGATATTTCTTTTAATAATGCTTTATTATCTGTTATTTGACTAACTGTATAAGTTCCTTGTTTAACCCAATCTGGAATTGATTCTCCTGTTGCATAGTTAGTTCCTGTTACTCTTACTTTAGATCCCACTACTATAGTTGAAACTGGATATACTTTAACTCCATTACTATTGAATACACTATAACCTGGATTTGCATCTGCACAATCTTTCGCATTTTGTAAATTACTAAATGCTCCTATTTGTGAAGCAGCATCTTCCCATGTCTTTCTAACTCTATATAATTCATTTGTTGGTGGATTCAAATTATCAATTTCAGCTTGAATCATATTTAAGAATCTTTGCCATCCCATATCTAAAGTTCTATGAGGACAATATTTCCCACTAAAGTCTTGATGCTTTCTAATTTGAGCTATACCCCATCCATATTGCTTCAATAGTGCTGCAACTTCTTTTGCTGCTCTTTTTTCAGCATTTATAAATCTAGTACCACCTGATTTTGAATAACAAATTTCAACAGATATATAATTTCTGTTTCCATCTCCTGTTGATCCATCTCCTGCATGCCAAGCATTACGATTAAATGGTATTCCTTGAATAGCTTCCACGTCATCTATTCCAATATGGAAAGATACGCTATTAGTATTTGATTGCATATAAGATATTTCATTTGATGCACTTGCATCATTTGCAGTGTTATGAATGCATATCCCCTTTGGTGTCATAGAATATGGGCACTTTATATTGTATTTGTCTGATGATATAAGTCTTTGTACTAAAGCCATTTTAAATCCTCTCCTCTTTAATTTAATTTTTTATTTTGAAGCTAGCTTCCTACATCTATTACATATGCACTTTCAAAAAATTTTTAAAGATTTTTAAAAATTTCTTTAAATTATTTTATAAATATTATTTAACTAAATGGAGATACTAAATAATGCTTTATACTCTATTATTAAAGGTTGTGATTTTATGGGAAAGATGAAAAATATTAAAGAACTAACAAAGGTTCAAACTAAATCTTGCACAAGTCATGCAAAACCTTCTAAAGAACCTAATGATGGGTATTTTATTGAAAAAGACCCTAATGATAACTTTAGCGCTGAAGGCACAGTAAGATATGGTGAAGAACAAAATGTAGATGACTTATAAGGCTTACTACTATATTACATCTTTCAAAGGGGCTCGAGTTACGTGAGCCCTTTTATAAAAATAAGAGATTAACTTTTTTAAGGCAATAAACTTACTTGAAATTGAATAAATTTTATATTAAATAGATTTCTGAGACTGCGCCTTTATGTTTCTTAAATGTGCATTTGTTTTATGCTATAATATAAATTAATTTTGTAATTTTATTAAAAGAGGGGATATTTATGAGTGTACAAGTTCAATATAATTGTTCGAATGTTAATTGGAATGATGTAATAGAAATATTAAAAACTGTTGGAATGTCTTATTGTGATAGCGAAATTCATAGAATATCTTTTGAAAACAGTCATACAGTTATATTTGTTTTTGATGATGATAAACTAATCGGATTTGGACGAGCCATTTCTGATGGTGTCAGACAAGCGGCAATTTATGATGTAGCAATAGATCCTGAATATCAAGGTAAAGGGATAGGAAGATTAATTTTAAATGGTATTAAAGAAAAACTTCCTGAGTGCAATTTTATTTTATATGCTGCTCCGGGAAAAGAGCAATTTTATGAGAAAATAGGTTTTGGAAAGCTAAAAACAGGCATGGGATTGTTTTCAGATATGACAAGAATGAAAGATAGAGGATTTATAAAATAATCTACATTTAAAGTACTTATAAACAATTTTCTATAATATTAAAAAAATAGACATCTCACAATTTTAAGTTAATGAGATGTCTATTATTTTTATATACTTAATTTGTTTCTTAACCAAATATATTTATAAATAATGTGATTACGGCAGAATTTATAAAATCAATAAATAGTCCCCCTACAATTGGAACTACCAAATAAGGTGTCGGGCTAAAGCCATACTTATTTGTAAGTGCATCCATGTTAGCTATTGCATTTGCTGTTGATCCCATACCAAATCCACATATCGCTGATGAAAAAACTGCTGCTTCATAATTTTTTCCCATAATTCTAAATACAATTATAAATGCAAAAACCCCCATAAGAATTGTTTGTGAAACAAGCATAATAATCATAGGAAGTGCTAAGTCAAATAATTCCCATAATTTTAATCCCATCAATGCTAATGAAAGATAGAAAGAAAGACTAATTCCTCCTATAGTTTCTATTTCTTTATCTTCAATTTCAAATCCCTTAAAATCACTTATATTTTTAATAATAGCAGCTGAAATCATTGCTCCTATATATGATGGAAAAGTTAGCCCTAAACTTTGTATATAATTAGTTATAATAGACCCAATTCCCATAGCAATAAAGATCCACGAAGCTGCCTTCATAATCCTATTATAACTTAGAACAGCAGATTCATCATGATGAAAATCACTTAAAGGAATGTCCTTATCATGATACTCTTTTGGAGTCTTAATATTATTTCTTTCTATTAATGACTTTGCAAGAAATCCGCCTAAAATACTTCCCATTATTAATCCAAAAGTTGCTGATGCAAAAGAAACCGTAGTAGCTCCCTTAACCCCCAATTCCTCTAATAGTGGTCCAAAAGATCCCGATGTACCATGTCCTCCTATTAACGGAATAGATGCTGTTGCTAATCCTAGTAATGGATTTAAATTGAATACTTTCGCTAATCCTACTCCTATTAAATCTTGAAAAACCACCAATAATATTGATAAAACTAAGAAAATTGCTACTTTTACTCCACCATTTTTTAACACTTTAACACTGGCTGTATATCCTATGCTAGTAAAAAATGCAGTCATAAAAACATTTTGAAGTGTAACATCTAATATTATTGTTGCTATTTGTGTTACCTTTAATATTAATATTACTAATGCAAAAGTCATTCCACCAACTACAGCAGATGGTATGCAATACTTTTCTAATACTTTTATCTTTTTTCTTAAATATACTCCAAAGTAAAATACAGCTGTTGCTAAAGCCATTGTTTGAAAAATATCTAGTTTAAATTCCATGTATTCACTTCTCTCCTCTTTAGTTTATATTTTATAATATGTGAACTATTTTATTTTTTATTAAAATGTGCTTTTAAAATGTAAAATTACTATAAAATATTTCTTTTGTCAACTTATTATACTTTCCAAATTTAATTGTTAACATTTACTTTATAACTAACTTATTTAATTATCTAAGATAGCTTTTCTAAAAATAAACTAAGACTTATCTAACTTTTTAAAATCTCGCCGACCTAATGTTAAAGCTTTAAACATTTCCATCAGTAAAATCTAAATAATATTTTTTTGATTTATAATTTTTTAATATCTGCCTTTTATTAACAATACGATATTTTGCATTTTATAAATTTTTATAATAGCAATATATTTTTAATACACTACTATTATATTTTGTAACAATGGAAGGATTATCAACATATTATAGACTATGTGCATTATAGAGATATAATGTTCAAATATACTAATGATAAATGGAGATGAATCTGATATGACACGTGATTATTCAAATAATAATTATTATGATGATTCTTATGATGATGAAGATTATAAGGATAACGATAAGTACGGTAACGATTATTATAAGAAACATTGCAAAAAGCATGATGAGGACCATTATGATATATGCGGCAAAAAGCATGATGAGGATAAAAAGTGCAAGAAGCACGATGACGACGATTATGATAGATGTTGCAAGAAACATGATTATGAAGATAAATGTTGCAAAAAGCATGATGAGGATAATGATAAGCGCTGCAAGAAATATTACGAAGATTACCTTGATAGATACTGCAAGAAACGTGACGATGACAAAAAAGATGATGATAAAAAATGTAAGAAATATGATGACGATGATTATGACAAATGCTGTAAGAAGCATGATGATGACAATGATAAGCGCTGTAAAAAATATTACGAAGATTACCTTGATAGATACTGCAAGAAACGTGACGATGACAAAAAATGCAAGAAGCATGATGACGATGATTATGATAAATGCTGCAAGAAGCGTGAAGAAGGAAATAAAAACTGGAGAAGGCCTGATGACAAGTGTTGTAAAAAGAATGATAAAGATGACTATTGCGATAATTATTCATATGAAAAGCATTTTTACTGGTGTAGATCTGAATATGAAAACTCTAAAAAATACAAATAATATAATTACTAATTGAAATAATATCTATACCAATTAATTTAAAGATTTAGGAGTAACTTTTATTTAGTTACTCCTTTTTATAATACTTCATATAATTAAATATAAACTTCTAATTAAAAAAAATATATTTATTTTCAAATCCTTGTAAGCACAAACTAAAAAATATTTTATATAAATACCTTACATAACTTTAATAAAAAGAAGGTAAAAAAGAACTAAATTTTTATGTACTCTTTAAAATCTAAGTTATTTTTATCTTTCTCTAAGACAAGTAAATCCTTAAAATCATCAATTTTTATTTCTTCACCCAACTTTTTAGCTTTAAAAGCTTTAATAACCTCATAATAACGAGATTTGTGGAAGAGAATTAGGGGGTATTGTACCGTGGAAAAACATTTATGACACACATACTCAATCAACTTATTATAGTTGCTACTATACTGTTGTTAATAATTTAAATTCTAGTTATCAAGATGAAATTTATATAGATGTTAAACAAGCTGGAAATTATTTAGTTATTTATCATAAAGGATCTTATATTGAAACATACCATTCATACCACTTATTTGCAGAATATGCAAAAATACATAATTTAAAATTACATGATTATTCATACGAAGAAAGTTTAATAGATGAAGTCTCTGAAGCTAACCCTGACAATTACATTACACAAATATCAATTATGTTTGAGAAAATATAGTTCTCTGTAACTTTCATTAAATCGTTTTATACCATAAAATATCCTCAGTATTTTTCTCTTTTAATATATATGTTAGAATTACATTTATAAAATCAAAAAACATGTATTTTGTAAGTGTAGTACTTTGAATACATGTTTTTTGTAATCTTATTTATGAATTAAAACTTAATATACAATTTGAATTATAATTGAGATCAATAAAGAAACACCTTTCTGCTCATTAGTACTAGAATTTATTAGGGCTCTACATAAAATAATAACTCAATAAATACAGCGAATAATATAAACGTAAAAAACAGGGATTTAAGTTCCCAAAGAACCTATCCCTATTTTTGACTTCTATTTTATTCGTTATTAATAGCTTACTTTAATTCTGGCCATAAACCTTTATTAGCTGCGTATAATTCATCTAATACCTTTTTACCAACAGTATAATTAGGTATAGTTTTATTAAGCATTACAGCTTCTAAAGCTGCTTGGTAAGATCCAGACAATGCTGCATCAACAGTCATTTTTTCATAGGCTTTTTGCATTTCCATCAAACCTTTTTGGAAAGTTGGTATTTCACCAATATTGATTGTTTCAGCTCCCATTGAACCAACATAGGCTGGAGTCTCAACAACTGCTTCTGGATCGAAATTGGAAATTGCGCCGTGATTCTTTTTATTAACTATAAATCTTTCCCTAGTATTATGAATAATCGCATAAGCAATATCAACTATATAATTACCGTGAACACCTGCATGTAGTGAAGAATCTTTAGCTGCCCCTGCTGCAATCACTCGACGACATTCATCATAAATACGTTTTTCCCTACCTTGCATTACATAATCTCCACGAGTAAAGGAAACGTCATCATGTGCCACCATTTCATCTGGAGTCAAATAATACTGCAAGTAACAATTAGGGAAATACTCTGGGAAGCGTTTAAATAGACTGATCATTTGTTTATAAGTATCCACCCAATACTTATCTCCAACAGTTTCATCATTTGACATCAAAAGCGTATCGATTTTACCAGAAAGAACATCTTCACGTAATTGTGGCAACAAATCAAAACCATTTTCATCATAGACATTGCTCCACCAACCAAAATGATTAAGTCCAAAATATTTAAATGTTAAATCGCGATGCTCTTTATTAAAGTACTTTGCAATCGCTCCTTCAATTGAAATCGGCATATCACAAATACATAAAACATTCGCATCTGGAAACTCACGATAAATTGCTTCTGATAAAATAGCCTCTGGATTTGTATAGTTTAAAATCCAAGCCTTAGGACAAATTTCTTTAACCTTTTTAACGATTTCTAAAACAGCTGGGATTACCCTCATGGCAAAGGAGAATCCACCTAAACCACAAGTTTCTTGACCAACAACACCATTGTTTAAACATATTTTTTCATCAATAGCTCTTTGTTTATTCAAACCTGGACGAATTTGCATAAATAAGAAATCAGCACCTTTTAAAGCTTCATCAATATTTGTTGTGTACGTAACGTTTACTTTAGATCCTAATTCTTTATAATACATTTTCGTATATTGTCCAAGCAAAGAAACTCTTTCTTCATCAATATCATATAGAACTAAATCACTTAAGTTCAATTCTGTCGCACGCTTTCTTAAAACTTCTAAAATACCAGGTGACTGAGTAGAACCGCCACCAACCATTACAAATTTATTACCCATTTTCTATCTTCCTCCAATTTTTCAAAAACTATTTCTTACTTTATGCATGTTACTTTATGCATGTACTTTTTTTAGATACTCTATATATGCTTCAATTTTTTCACGTTCTTGCTCGACACCCATGCCAATGACGATTTGGATGTGTTTACCTTTATCAACAATTCCGGAAGCTTTGACCTTTTCTTTTAATATTTTAATGTTAACTTTATTTTCATCTTTGACATCAACACGTAATCTTGTGTAGCAATTAATGATGTTTTCAATATTGTCCGCACCACCTAAACCAGCAACGATATTTTGAATTTGTGGTTCAAATTCTAAATCAGATTTAGCTTCAATCGAATCAACTCCAATAGAATCAACGACTGGTTCAATTACCACCTCAGCCCTTTCACGGCCTAATGTTGGAATATTTAATTTCACAATCAATTTTTTAAACACAAAATACTCTAAAACAGCAGTTGCAATAAAGATTACTGGAATTAAATATTGATGACCCAAACGTGTTGGAAATGCAAAACTATTGATAATCATATTTATTCCTGTATCAAACTGAATATTAATCCCTACTAGGTTTGTAATGAACAAACTCAATCCATATACTACAGAATGCGCTAACCATAAAACTGGTGATAAGAACAAGAATAAAAATTCTAGTGGTTCAGTAACACCAGCCAAGAAAGCTGTAGTTACAGTTGGAATTAAAATCGTAGCAACCTTCTTCCTATTTTCCGGACGTGCCGTTTTCCAAAGCGCAAAGGCAATACCGATTGGTAAAGAAATTGAACCAAAGTTTGATAGATAACCTATAGATGGATGCATAGTTGTAATTTGACTTGCATTTCCTAGCTCGGCCAACCAGATATTGAACGCACCGTTATATGCTTGTCCAGCAATTTCTGCGGTACCACCAAGAGGAGTATAAAAAATTGGCATCCATAAAAAGTGGTGTAGACCTACCGGTAAAAGCAGACGATTTAAGAACCCATAGAAGAAAAAACCGACTGATCCTGCAGTTGTAGTTGTTTTTACCACTGCTTCAACTACTGAATTAACGATTGGCCAAACATAAGTTATCCCTATCGCAAATAGAATTGTTGCAAATACTATCAAAATGTAAACTGACTTTGTACCAGAATATGGTGACAAATATTTATGTAACTTAATATCGCCGAATTTATTGACCATCCAACCTACGAACACACCTAAGGAAATTCCTAGAAAAACCCCCATATCAGTTACTTGAATACCAAAGACCATTCCTTGTCCAGTACCATAAAGTCCCTGTTCACCAGCAATAGCTAATCGATTCGTAATTGTTAACCAAGAATTATTTGCGTATAAAAAGATTAAATACGTAATAATACCTAAAATTGCGGCATCCGTTTTATATTTTGGTTTTGCTAATGCTGCAGCAATCCCTACACAAAATATGGCACTTAGCTGACCAATCATACCCCCGGATAAAATATTAAAGATAAAATCTCCAATATTTTTAGTTAAGTTTGGCATAAATTCCAGTTTCAAAATTGCACAAACTGATAAAATAATCCCAGTCACTGCCATAAACATTACTGGCTGAATTATTGCTTTTGAAAAAACACTAGCCGATTTAATAAACTTCTCTTTCATATATTTTCCCCTTTACTATTTTTAATTTAATTATTCAACTTTAAAAAAGTTGTTACCCAAAAAATACTTATACATTTTCATAGCTACATGTCACAATTTGATTTTCTTCAAAGAGTTGCTTCATTTGTGAGTCACATAAAATTGATACTTCCTTCATTCGTTGAATATTGAATGAAGAATTGAAATACAGGATCTCATCTACATAAGCCGGATGGACCATCAGCTCCGTTATCTCATTATCAGCAACTTGGTCAAGCACTGTTTGAATTTCCTCGAAACATCTAGTTCGATTTTCTTTAAAAGGTATTGTTAAATCACGAATGGCTGAATGATTCATTAAATCTAAAAAACCCTTAATTTCCTTCTGATCAGGTAATTCTATATTTTCTTCTAACCCAAAGACATTTCTAAAACACAAATGATATTTCTCAGCTATTCTTTTCGTTACCTCCAAATTTTCAGGAAAAGAGTGCACATGATGATGACTATCCAAATGTGTCAACTGTAATCCGTGATCCATTAAATAATCAATTTGATGGGACCACTCCTGAAAAATTTCTTCATCACACATTTCGTTACGATGTTTTTTATATTCAGCTAAACTATAAAAATCTCCGTTTCCATCTATGAGTGACGTCCCTTTAGTTAAAGGTTTTCCACAAGTTAAAACAAGGTGACCACCGACTCCAAGATCTGGATTTTCCTTAGCAAGCATAATAGCTTCATCACGTCCTGGCATGTTAGCCATTAAAGTTGTCGAGGTCAGAACCCCTTCTTTATAAGATTTTATGATTCCTAGATTGACTGCCGAAGAATAACCAAAATCATCGGCGTTGATAATTACTTTTTTCATAACTTCCCTCTTTCATTAAAGACGATTGGTTAAATTATATGAACCTTGCTCTTCTCAGCTCTAAGAAATACACTAAGTTTTACTAGAACTAATTATTCTCCCATGAAAGGAGAAAAGAACAATGAACAAAACAAATATTAAATGCTCTTGTTGTCACTCTAATAAACTATACAAGTTCGATTATTTTTGCAGGTAGATTCCCCATACACAAAGATAATGAGACTTATATAATTTTCAAAGAACGAGAGAGCCTAAGATTTATTAATCTATTTTTTATAACAGATTTATTAAAGAAACTACTTTCATACAATTGTATTTGCTTTCTTTATAGTAGTAGTATAGTATATAGAAAGAGCGTACACAATGCTTATACAACAGCATGGTTACGGTTTCATTTTATGAATATACTTTCACAGGAGCGTGAGATTATGGCTAAAATTTACCATTTAAATCGTTTATTTCCCAATAGCAACTTTCGCGATGGAGATGAAAAAATAATAGAGAACATTATCGAAGCAATTAAAAGCAAATCCGTCATCGATATTCGTAGTATTGCACAAATGAACTATACCTCCCAATCTTCAATCAGTCGATTATCAAAAAGAGCAGGTTTTAATAATTTCAAAGAATTCATTTTTTTCCTTTCAAATGAATTTTCATATAAATCCATAAATCAATTGGAAGCCTTACCCTTTGTGATGGTAAATCAAGACTGGGATCAAATAGATAGTTATTTTAATAATGCTTTTTCAAATAAAAAAATCTACTTATTTGGTGAAGGATTTTGTCAAACCCTAGTTAATTATACTTATCGTAAATTACTCTTGAAAAAAATTTATGCTATTGATTTAGAAGGTGTTGAAATCGGTTTGGTGTCAGATCAAACCCCTTACACCTTAATTACATTTTCCCAATCAGGTGAAAACAAAAACGGTTTGCTCAAAATGGAGGAATGTAAGAAGTATGGTGGTAAAGTTATTGCTTTGACAGCTACGGAAAACAGTAGCTACACCGTAAAAAGTGACCTTTCATTTATCGTAGAAAGTGGATCCACTAGTATAGATCATGAAAATCAGAATTTAAATTACTTTTTCGGTAACTGTTTAAATTTAATGGAATATCTCATTAATCGTTACACAAAAACACCAAAAGCATAAATCTTTTTGATTTGTACTTTTGGTATTTTCAAAATGCAAATAAAAATAAAACCGAGAAAGCTCATATCTATGGCTTTCTCGGTATTTTATAGTTTATTCAAATTCAATAGTTGCAGGTGGTTTTCCTGTGCAATCATACATTACACGGTTAACACCCTTAACTTCATTTACAATTCTAGTTGTTACTTTTCCAAGTACTTCCCATGGAAGATCTGCTGATTCTGCTGTCATAAAATCACTTGTAGTTACTGCACGAAGAACTACTGCATAATCATAAGTTCTTTCATCTCCCATTACTCCTACTGAGCGCATATTAGTAAGTGCTGCAAAGTATTGGCCTAGTTCTTTATCAACTCCAGCATTAGCAATTTCTTCTCTGTAAATTGCATCTGCATCTTGAACTATTCTAACTTTTTCAGCTGTTACTTCACCAATTATACGTATTCCAAGACCTGGTCCTGGGAATGGTTGTCTGTAAACTAGTTTTTCTGGTATTCCAAGCTCTAAACCAGCTTTACGTACTTCATCCTTGAATAATAATCTTAATGGTTCGATTATTTCTTTAAAATCAACATAGTCTGGAAGTCCTCCAACATTATGATGTGATTTTATAACTGCTGATTTTCCTAGACCACTTTCAATTACATCTGGATAAATAGTTCCTTGTACTAAGAAATCTACTGCACCTATCTTTTTAGCTTCCTCTTCAAATACTCTTATGAATTCTTCACCAATTATCTTTCTCTTTTGCTCTGGCTCTTCTATTCCTTTTAACTTTTCGTAGAATCTTTCCTGAGCATTTACACGTATAAAGTTAAGATCGTATTGTCCATTAGGTCCAAATACTTCTTCAACTTCATCTCCTTCATTCTTACGAAGTAAACCATGATCAACGAACACACAAGTTAATTGACTTCCTACAGCTTTTGAAAGTAATACAGCAGCTACAGATGAATCAACCCCACCTGATAATGCACATAATACTTTACCATTTCCAACTTTTTCACGTACTTCTTGAATTGTTTTCTCTACAAATGAATCCATTTTCCAATCACCAGAACATTCACAAACATTATATAAGAAGTTTGATATCATCTTTGTTCCTTCTTGTGTATGCATAACTTCAGGATGGAATTGAACTGCATATAATTTCTTTTCTGGACACTCCATAGCAGCAACTGGACAAACTGGAGTATTAGCTACAGTCTTAAATCCTTCTGGAGCTTTTTCTATGTAATCTGTGTGACTCATCCAACAAATAGTAGATGCTGATACTCCATCAAATATCTTTGAATCTACATTAACATCAACCTTTGTCTTTCCATATTCGCTTACAGGAGCAGTAGCAACCTTTCCTCCAAGCATATGAGCCATTAATTGTGAACCGTAACAAATTCCAAGTATAGGTATTCCAACTTCAAATAAAGCTTTATCACATAAAGGAGAATCTTCCCCATATACACTATTTGGTCCACCTGTAAATATTATTCCCTTTGGATTCATTTCTTTTATTTCATCGATGCTTAAAGTATGTTGGTGAACTTCACAATAAACACCACATTCTCTAACTCTTCTAGCTATCAATTGGTTATATTGTCCACCGAAGTCAACAACTAAAATTAATTCTTTATTCATGGGTTACCTCCAACCTTTTGTTTATTATCTACTAATTATAAGTTTAAATTAAAAAGTGAAAGAATGAAAGAGTGAAAAAATTATGGTAATTATTCAACTATAGTTGAATAATTAAATTTCATTTTCCAATAACTCAGTCCGTCTGAGTTACTTCATCAACTCTTTCACTGATATTTAAAATTTTAATTTTAAATGAATTTTCATTCTTTCACTTTTCCCTATAACTCAGTTCGCTTGAGTTATCTCCTTAATTATCTATTATTCATTGTCAATTATCAATCGTCTTTTACTTGCTGTAGTTTGGTGATTCTTTAGTAATATTAACATCATGTGGATGGCTTTCTCTTATTCCTGATGCTGTTTGAACTACAAATTTTGAATTTTCATATAAATCCTCTAAAGTAGGTGCTCCTAAGTATCCCATTCCTGATCTTATTCCACCTAATAATTGATAAATTGTATCTGCTACAGCACCTTTAAATGCAACTCTTCCTTCAACGCCTTCTGGTACAAACTTCTTAGTTCCATTTTGAAAATATCTATCACTTGATCCCTTTTCCATTGCTCCAAGTGATCCCATTCCTCTATAAACTTTGTAGCTTCTTCCTTGATATATTTCCATTTCCCCTGGTGCTTCTTCACAACCTGCAAACATTGATCCCATCATTGCAACAGATGCTCCACCCGCTAATGCTTTAACTATGTCTCCTGAGTATTTTAATCCTCCATCTGCAATTACTGGAACTCCATGTTTTCTTCCTTCTTCCGCACAATCCATAACTGCTGTTAATTGAGGAACTCCAACACCTGCCACGATTCTTGTTGTACATATTGATCCTGGTCCTATACCAACCTTAACACAATCTGCTCCTGCTTCTATTAAATCTCTTGTAGCTTCAGCAGTTGCTACATTTCCAGCTATAATTTGAAGTTCTGGATATTTAGCTTTTATTTTTCTTACTCCATCCATAACTCCTTTTGAATGCCCATGAGCTGTATCTAATGTAATAACATCAACATTAGCTTTAACTAAAGCATCTACCCTATCCATCATGTCTTTAGTTACTCCTACTGATGCTCCACATAACAATCTACCTTTTTCATCTTTTGCTGCATTTGGGAAAGCTTTTACTTTTTCTATATCTTTAATAGTTATTAATCCTTTTAAGTTGTTATCATCATCAACTAAAGGAAGCTTTTCTATTTTATGTTTCTTTAATATTTCAAGGGCTTGTTCTAATGTAGTTCCTTCTCCAGATGTTATTAGTGGGCTTTTTGTCATAACTTCAGAAACTAATCTATCATAATTTGTTTCAAAAACTATATCTCTATTAGTTATTATTCCAACTAATTTAGTTCCTCTAGTTATTGGAACTCCTGATATTCTATATTGAGCCATAAGTTCTTGGGCTTGTCTTATTGTATGATTTTCAGATAAGAATATAGGATCTGTTATTACTCCATTTTCTTGTCTTTTTACTCTATCAACTTCTTTAGCTTGATCTTCTATAGTCATATTCTTATGAATTATTCCTATTCCACCTTCTCTTGCAATTGCAATAGCCATCTTAGATTCTGTTACAGTATCCATACTTGCACTCATTAATGGAATATTTAATGTTATTTTTTTTGTTAATTTAGTCTTTAAGCTAACCTCATTAGGTAAAACCTCTGATTTATTTGGTACTAATAATACATCGTCAAAAGTATAAGCAGTTTTAATAATTGTTGCCATTAGTCTTCCCCCTTAAAATGATTTTTTTCTTTCATTATTTTCAATTTATGAATTAAATATTTCTTTTCATTCCTATTTTTATGTATAAAAAAAGACATACTAATCTTCTAAGTGAAGTTAATATGCCTAAAACACTATATGACAAATATAGGTATAGTATATCAAAATCACTCATAGTCGGAAATTTAAGGTTTCCGGTAGATACTCTCTGCCATATTCAGAGGATATACGAGTTATTTATGTCTGACTACTTTTAATTTATAGATATTATATATCTACACCATTTCATTGTCAATAAGTTTGCAATTTATATTTCAAGTAAAATTTATCAATTGATGGCAATCATTCTCCCAAATCTATTGAATAAATCCCACTATTGTCTAAAGAAAGTCTTTTTAAATTATTTTCTGCTGGAGTATAGGTTGAATCGAATACTAATGCAACTCTATAATAATTTTGAGCTACCCTTTTATTCCCAATTAATTCTTCAATAACTCCAAATAGATTTTCTATCTCGGCATTGCTGCTATCCATTACTAAAGCTTCTTTTAAATATAACTCAGCTTTAGAATATTCCTTATTTATTATAGCCTCTCTAGCTTCTTTTATATATTTCTTTAAATCATGATTAGCTTTTAATATTTTTATCTTGCTCTTATAGCATTTTTCATTATATTCCATACTTACCTCCTATATCCTAATATAATAGAAGATCATTAATTTAGTTTAATATTGTATCCTTACAAATCTATATCCAACCCCTATATGAGTTTGTATATAAGTATTCTTTTCACAATTTTTCTCTATCTTCTTTCTTAAAGTAGCCATAAAAACCCTTAATGATGGGACTTCACTTTCATATGCTACCCCCCATATCTCTTTTAAAATATAGGTATGAGTAAGAACCTTTCCTACATTTTTGGCTAACAAACATAAAAGTTTATATTCTATTGGAGTTAAATGTGTTTCTTCTTTTCCTACAAAAACACATCCTGATACATAATCTATCTTTAAATCTCCATTTATAAATTCAGTACTTTCTTCTTTTTTTGTATTATCATAATTCATCTTTCTAATAGCAACTCTAATTCTTGCAAGAAGTTCATCTACACTAAATGGTTTAGTTAAATAATCATCTGCACCAGAATCCAAAGCTTCTATCTTATCTTTATCTTCACTTCTAGCACTTACAACTATTATTGGGCAATTAGACCAAGCTCTTATTTTCTTTATTATATCAACCCCATCTATATCAGGTAATCCTAAATCTAATATAATGATATCAGGCTTATGTGATGTCGCTAGTATCATTGCTTGCTCCCCATTTTCTGCTGTAAAGCAGTTATAAGAATGAATATCTAATGTAGCAGATATAAAATTTCTTATTGCCTTATCATCCTCAACTACTAAAATTGATACCTTCATCATTTACCTCCACTTGTGATAATGTAAACCCTATTATTGTTCCATTGGGTTTATTATTTTTAACATAGATTTCTCCATCATGAGCCTTTATTATAGACTTGCAAAGCGCAAGCCCTAATCCTAACCCTCTTCTACTATCACCTTTATTTCCATCAACAGTAAAGAACATGTCAAAAATACACTCTTGATTTTGTTTACTTATTCCTGCACCATAATCTGCAACTTCTACTATTACTTTTTTACCTTTAGTAAACACATTTATTTGAATTTCTGTTCCTGGCTCAGTATATTTAATTGCATTATCTACTATATTTATCATAACTTGGACTATTAACCTTACATCTACATCTACCATTAATAAATCATCTTTTAAATTGACTTTAACTTTATAATCTGAAATTTTACGATTTACATGTTCAAGTGCTTCATTTATTATTTCTTCAATTAATTGTGGTTCAGTATTTAATTTCGCATTTCCATTATCTAATCTAGAAACTGATAATAAGTTTTCAACTAAATTTATTAACCAAACTGAATCATCATAAATATCTGATATTAACTTTTTCTTCGTTTCTTCATCAAATTCATTATTTAATATAGAACTGGCACTTCCAGATATACTAGTAAGTGGTGTTCTTAAATCATGGGAAACTGCCCTTAATAAATTTGCCCTGAACCTCTCATTTTCAGCTTGCATTAAGGCATTTTTCTTAGATTCATTTAAAATATATTTCTCTATTGCAAATGAAATTTGACTAAGCATTGCTTCTAATAATGACTTCTCTCCGCTATCAATATTTTCATTTTCTCTCATAACTATTCCTATTACAACCATAACATCATCTTGCCCAATAAGTGGTATATACATAGCTTTAGCACCTGGAAGTGTATCCGTACTAATCCCTGCTCGTTTTCTATTTTTTATTACCCAACTAACTACAGCTTTTTCATCTTCACTTGTATATTTCCTATCTATTTCACTGCCATCCTCATATTTATAATTATATATACGCTTTATATTTTCATTATCTACTTCATATATTATAATTGGATTTTTTAGAAACTTATATAATTGCCTTTGAGCTGTTAATATTATATCTTCTAAATTGTTAGTTCTTTCCAAATTCCTACTTGCTTCTAATAATATATTTGTTCTATTAGCAATAACAGCTGATACATTTGCTTGATATTTAACTTTGTTAGTTAATGTGCTTGTAACTAGTGCAGATGTTAGCATTGTAATAAACGTAACTAGATATCCTGGGTCATAAAAATCAAGTGAAAACCTTGGGTCTGTAAAAAGAAAATTAAATAATATTACACTTGCTAATGAAGCTATTCCTCCATAAATAATTCCATCAGTTTTATTTGATATTAATAAAACACCAAGTATAAAAACTGTTATTACATTAGCTTCACTAAATCCAAGACTATATAAAATTGCACTTATTCCTACAGATAGTGCTAGTATTCCTAGTGTTTTTACTATATCAGAACTTGATAGCTTTATATTTTTAACTTGATACTTTCTTTTAGCTACAATATCTTCACTATCTGGTATAACGTATAAATCTATTTCTGGAGCTAACTCTATAATTCTATCTACATATCCTAACTTAGACCTTAACAAAAACTTTCTTCTTTTTGTTCTTCCAAGTATTATCTTTGATACGCCACTTAATTTTGCAAATTCTGCAACTTGATATGGCACATCATCTCCATATACAGTTTCTACCTTTGCACCTAAATCTTCAGCAAGCTTTAAATTTTCTCTAAGCTTTTGAATATTTTTTTCACCTAACTCCTTTGAAACTATTGTTTCTACAAAAAGAGCTGTAAACTCAGCATGAAAAGCTTCCGCCATTCTAGCTGCTGCTCTTATAACTTTAGTATTTGAAGGTGATGAGCTTAAACATACTAATATATGCTCATTAGTATGATATATCCCTTTGCTATAGCTCTTATTAACAGTAACTTCTTTATTAACTCTATCAGCAGTTTCCCTTAATGCAATTTCACGTAATGCAGCTAGATTTTCTCTTGTAAAAAAGTTGTTCAGTGCCCTTTTGGCTTGCTTTTCCCTGTATATTTTACCTGCATTTAATCTATCTATAAGATCTGAAGGCTCTATATCAATAAGCTCAACTTGAAATGCATCATTGAAAAATCTATCTGGCACTCTTTCCTTTACTACAACATGAGTAATTGATGCAATTATATCATTTAAACTTTCTATATGCTGAACATTAACTGTTGTATAAACATCAATACCTGCACTTAACAACTCTTCTATATCACTATATCTCTTCTTATGCCTTAGTCCATGTGCATTTGTATGTGCAAGCTCATCTACTAATATTAATTCTGGCTTTCTTTCTAATGCTCCATCTAAATCAAACTCTTTTAAAGTTATTCCTTTATATTTAACTTCAAGTTTTTGTAAAAGTTCTAATCCATCTAAAAGAGCTAAAGTCTCTGGTCTTGTATGTGGTTCTATATATCCAACTACTACATCTACTCCAGCTTTCTTTGCAGCATGAGCAGCATCCAGCATAGCGTAGGTTTTACCTACACCAGCTGCATAACCAAAAAATATTTTTAACTTTCCTCTTTGATTTTCCAATTCTTCTTCATTAATTTTTCTTAGTAATTCTTCTGGATTAGGACGAGTTTCATTCATTTATAGCACCCCTGTTTTTAATTAATAATTGATAATGGATAATTGCCCATTCTCCATTGTTATAGATTTCCATCTAAGGCAAGATTAACTTGTAATACATTTACAGTTTCTTCTCCAAATACTCCAAATGTTCTTCCCTTTGTGTATTTTTCAATTATTTGCTCTACTTCATCAGTACTTATATTACGTGCCTTTGCAATTCTTTCTACTTGATATTCAGCTGCTACAACTGAAATATGAGGATCAAGTCCACTTCCTGATGATGTAACTAAATCTACTGGAATAGGTTCATCTTTTTTATCAGGATTTGATGCTTTTATTTTTTCTATTCTCTCACTTACTAGCTTTTCATATTCCTCACTTGCAGGACTTAAATTTGAAGGAGCTGCATACATTAAAACTTCTCCATTTTCATTTGTAAATGTACTTGTATCTAAATTCATTACACGTCCCCACAAATATTCATCTCCAGTGAACTCCTGAGCAAGTAATACACTACCATATTTCTTTCCATTAACTTCTATAATACTACCATTTGCTTTTTCTTTAAATAGTAACTGTGAAGCACCTGTTATAAAAACTGGATATATTAATCCACATATTATCATAAATACTAGTATAAATTTAAATGCTTTACTTATAACTTTCATAATTTATACCTCCTATTATACTAAACCAAGCATAGTTATTATTATATCTATAATCTTTATTGCTACAAATGGGGCTATTATTCCTCCAAGACCATATACTAAAAGATTTCTTGATAATAACTTACTAGCTGGAACTTCTCTATATTTTACACCTTTTAATGCTAATGGAATAAGCGCTATTATTATTAAAGCATTATATATAACAGCTGAAAGTATTGCACTTTCTGGACTACTTAATTTCATTATATTTAGTTTTTGTAATTCAGGGTAAAGACCTAAAAATAACGGTGGTATTATGGCAAAGTATTTTGCTATATCATTTGCAATACTAAATGTTGTTAATGATCCTCTTGTCATTAAAAGCTGCTTACCAATTCTAACAATTTCTATAAGTTTAGTTGGTGATGAATCTAAATCAACCATATTTCCAGCTTCCTTTGCTGCTTGAGTTCCTGTATTCATTGCAACAGCTACATCTGCTTGCGCTAAGGCTGGAGCATCATTTGTTCCATCACCTGTCATTGCAACTAAATGACCTTTCTTTTGAAAATCCTTTATCATATCTAGCTTTCCTTCTGGTGTTGCTTCTGCCAAGAAGTCATCAACTCCTGCTTCTGCTGCTATTGCTGCTGCAGTAAGTGGATTATCACCAGTTATCATTATAGTTTTAATCCCCATTTTTCTAAGATCTGCAAACTTTTCTTTTACCCCTTGTTTAACTATATCTTTCAAGTGTATTATTCCTAATACCTTATTATTTTTAGCAACAACTAAAGGAGTTCCCCCAACCTTAGCTATTTCTTTAACCTTTTCTTCACATTCCTTTGAAAAGAAACCGCCTTTTTCTAAGACATATTTTTTAACTGCATCTGAAGCTCCTTTTCTTATTTCATTTCCATTAAAATCTACTCCACTCATTCTTGTTTTAGCTGTAAATTCGATAAAAGTTGCATTAAGACTACTCATATCTCTTCCTCTAATACCAAACTGTTCTTTAGCTAAAACTACTACACTTCTTCCCTCTGGAGTTTCATCTGCAAGAGATGCTAATTGAGCTGCATCTGCTAATTCTTTTATATCAACTCCATCAACTGGTATAAATTCACTAGCTTGACGATTTCCAAGAGTTATTGTTCCAGTCTTATCTAACATTAATATATCAACATCACCAGCTGCTTCAATTGCTCTTCCACTCATTGCTAAAACATTTGCTTGATTTAGTCTACTCATTCCAGCTATACCTATTGCTGATAATAAAGCTCCTATAGTTGTCGGTGCTAAGCAAACTAATAATGCAATTAAGGAAGTAATTGAAGTGCTGTTTACCATACCTGCTTCATTAGAAATAAATACTGAGTAAGTGTATAAAGAAACTGTTACTATAAGAAAAATTATTGTAAGTGATACTAGTAATATTTCAAGCGCCTTTTCATTTGGTGTTTTCTTTCTAGCCGCTCCTTCTACCATAGCTATCATTTTATCCATAAAGCTTTCACCAGGATCATTACTTACTTTAATTACTAGCCAGTCAGAAATTACTGTTGTACCACCAGTTACTGCACTTCTATCTCCACCACTTTCACGAATAACAGGTGCTGACTCTCCTGTTATTGCACTTTCGTCAACTGAAGCTGCACCATCAATAACATCCCCATCTGCTGGAATTTGATCTCCAGCAAAAACAATAACAATATCGCCTTTTTTAAGTTCTGTTGAATTTACTTTTACAGCTTTATCTTTTTCTTTTGCTGATGGTATTTTGCTTGCTACAACATCCTTTTTTGCTGAACGTAATGCATCTGCTTGAGCCTTTCCACGTCCTTCTGCAATTGCTTCTGCAAAGTTTGCAAATAAAACTGTAAACCATAGTAAAACTGTTATTCCTAATATGAATCTTGGAGAATTATCTTTAATTCCAAGTAAAGCTACAAAATATAGAATAGTTGTTATAATAGAAGCTATATATACTATAAACATTACAGGATTCTCTTTTTGTATCTTAGGATTTAACTTTGCAAATGAATCCTTTATTGCTCTTTTAACCATTTTCTTATCAGATAAAATACTATTATTATTTTTCATATATTATCCCCCCATTCTATCCTATCATTTGGAAGAATTCAGCTATTGGTCCTAATGCAAGTGCTGGAAAGAAACTTAATGCTCCAACTAAAAGTACTACAAACACTAAAAGACCTATAAACAATGCATCATGTGTTGGTAATGTTCCTGCACTTACTGCTACCTTCTTCTTTTTAACTAATGAACCTGCAATAGCAAGTGTTGCTATCATAGGTACAAATCTTGCAAATAACATAACTAGTCCAATACTAACATTTATAAATGGTGTATTTGCTGAAAAGCCTGCAAAAGCTGATCCATTATTCCCACCTGCTGAAGAATATGCATAAAGCATTTCTGAGAAACCATGTGCACCTGAGTTATTAAGACTATCTATTACACTTGGAACTACTGACGCTATACCACTTCCTATTAGTGTTGCAATTGGTGTTGCAAGGCAAACTAACATTGCCATCTTCATTTCAAATGGTTCTATTTTCTTTCCCAAATATTCAGGAGTTCTTCCTACCATTAAACCTGCCATAAACACTGCTATAATTGCAAAAGCTAACATTCCATATAATCCACAACCAACTCCACCAAATACAACTTCCCCTAGCTGCATAAGTAACATAGTTACCATTCCACCTAAAGGAGTATAACTATCATGCATTGAGTTTACTGATCCATTAGATGCTGCTGTTGTAAATGCTGCCCATGTAGAAGAAGATGCTATACCAAATCTACTTTCTTTCCCCTCCATATTTCCACCTGCTTGATTTATTGTAGATACATCTACAACTCCACTTTGAGCAAGCTGAGGTGTTGCATTAGCTTCATTTACTGCTATTACTGAAAGAGCAATAACTAACATTAAAAACATTGCAATAAATATTGCTCTACCTTGCCTCTTATCCTTAATATTTCTTCCAAATGTAAAACATAAAGCTGCTGGAATTAATAATATTGATATCATTTCTACTGCATTTGAAAAAGGTGTAGGATTTTCTAATGGATGAGCTGAGTTAACTCCAAAGAATCCACCACCATTAGTTCCTAATTGCTTAATTGCAATTTGGCTTGCTGCTGGTCCTTGTGGTACAACTTGTTTTGTTATAACTGTTCCATCTTCAAGAGTTATAGGTTGTAATAATTCAACTTCTTGGTATTCTGAAAAGTTTTGCACAACTCCTTGAGATGCTATTAATAATGATACAACTATTGATAATGGCATTAAAATATGAATTATACTTCTTGTAGCATCCACCCAGAAGTTTCCTATAGTCTTTCCTTTCACTCTAGTAAACCCTCTTATAAGTGCAAATAAAACTGCTATACCAACGGCTGCTGATACAAAGTTTTGAACTGTTAATCCGAGCATTTGAGTTAGATAACTTAACTGACTTTCTCCTGAATAAGATTGCCAATTTGTATTAGTTACAAAACTTGATGTTGTATTAAAACTTAAATCCCAAGTAACTCCTTTAATACCTTCAGGATTCAAAGGTAATATACCTTGTACTATTTGTAATAAAAATAAAATTACAAATCCTATAACACTAAAAGCAATTATTGAAACTGAATACTTTTTCCAATCCATTTCCTCATCTTTATCTATTCTTAATATCTTGTATATAAAGTTTTCTATTGGATTTAATATTTTACTTAAGAAAACTTTTTCTCCATTCATTACCTTCCCAATATACTTTCCTAATGGAATAGCTAGTACAACTAAAATTATCAAATATAATGAATACTGTATTATTGAGTTAATCATTCATTATCACCTCTTAATAAAATATAAGTTAAATAAACAAATAGCGATAAGGCTACTAAACCAATTAAACTAGTAACAACTATCATTATTTCCTTCCCCCTTTCATCTAAAATTATATAAAAATCCATATAAAGATAGTGTTAGGATTAATAAGGATGACATTAAGATTGTATAAAGATTATTTTGATTGTACAAAAAAGGAGGTCGTGTTTCGCGACCTCCTTAAAAAGTATCTATTATTTTTGGTATATTACTTTTCCAATTTCCCTTGCTCTACTACCAAGGATAATTGCCTTCTCTATTTCTAGGAATCTTATTAGTGTATTAATAATATAATTTATATCTTTATCTAGTAATCCATACATTTCCTATAATTCCTTCTCTAATTTATCATGAATTCTTTTCAGTTCTTTGCTTCCATCTTATATTTTTAATTTCACCGTGGTTAAATATTCCAATATAATTAAAATAAATTATCATTAAGCATATATACATATTATCATATCCTATAAAATTCTTAGTTAAAACTAAGATAATATAAATGATAAGTTATTTCAAATTCAAGGGTATAACGAAATGGTCTGCCCCCTAAAAAGTAGACATTGTTAAAAAGGATATATCATTGTGAATTACAAAAATGGCTTCGATATTTAATTGGAGCCATATTTTTTAACCTTTTTTGAAATCTAATATTATTATAAAAATTTATATATTCATCTATAGAGTTGATTACTTCTTCTTCTGAATTATAGTTGCTTAAATAAATACATTCACTTTTTAAGTGGCTAAAAAATGATTCTATACAAGCATTATCATGGCAATTTCCTTTTCTAGACATACTTTGGATTATTTTATTTTCCTTTAATATAGTATTATATAATCTTGAAGTATATTGAATGCCTCTATCGCTATGCAATATTGCGCCGTCCAGCTTATTCTTAGCCAGTGTATCTATAATTGTATTGATTACTAAGTCATTGTTGTTACTAGAGCCTATTTTATAAGTTAATATTTCATTGTTATATAAGTCCATAATTGCTGATAAATATAATTTTTTATTGCTCTTGTATTTAATTGTTGTTATATCCGTTACTAGCTTAGAGCTAGGAGTAGTAGCTTTAAAGTCTCTATTTAGTATATTATCTTTTATAATTACTCCTTCGACAAGCGGAGCGAAAAATTTCTTCTTTGCTCTAACTTTTGATCTTAATCCCAATGACTTCATAATTCTATAAACTTTTTTATGGTTAATAATTATATTGTA
>NZ_JAGGJY010000010.1 GCF_017873245.1 Clostridium tertium
ATTAATATTTTAAAATTGACTCTTATATTCATTGTTTTTATTTTTTATTCTTTAATATTAATTTAGTAAGAGATATTTATAGAAAAACTTATATAAATAATTAACTTTATTTTTTTATAGTTAATTAAAAATATTTTACATATTTAATTATAAGTATGAATATTATTTGATAGAGAGAAATAAGTTTAAATATAACGTTAGAAAAGGAAGTGATGAATTGAGGAATGAGGAGGAGATTTTGAAAGTATTGCCTTTAAAAATCAGTAATGAACTAAGAGAAATACTTTTAAAAGAACCTGTCCAAGAAATAAGGATAAAAGTTCATAAGCCAATAATAGTTAATCTAGCATATAAGGAAATAATATTAAAATATGTAACTACAGTTGAGGATATAAAGCAAATTTTGGTTAAGATATCAAATTACTCATTATATGCTTATGAAGAAGAAATAAAGCAAGGATATATTACAATTAGGGGTGGACATAGAATAGGAATAGCAGGGGAATGTGTTTTAGTAAATGGAGAAGTAAGAACTATAAGAAATATATCTTCTTTAAATATAAGAATATGTAGAGAAGTGATAGGATGCTCAAATGAAATTATGAAGTACATAACTAAGGAAGATAGAGTATTTAATACTTTAATAGTATCTCCACCTAAATGTGGTAAAACGACTATTTTAAGGGATATAGCTAAAAATATTTCAACTGGGATGCCTATTGTAAATTTGAAAGGAAAAAAAGTATCTATTATAGATGAGAGAAGCGAGATAGCTGCTTGCTTTAATGGAGTTCCACAGTTGGATGTTGGTATTAGAAGTGATATTTTAGATAATTGCTTAAAAAAAGATGGAATGATTATGGCTATAAGAAGTTTATCTCCGGACATATTAATTTGTGATGAAATAGGAACCGATGGAGATATAGAGGCTCTTCATATGGCATTTAATTCTGGAGTAAATATTATAGTTACTATTCATGGATATAGTATAGAAGATGTTTATAAAAGAAAGGTTTTTAAGGATTTGCTAGAAAATTCCATTTTAGATAGAATAGTTATTTTGAGTAATAGAAATGGAGTAGGAACAATTGAACAAATATATTCAATAGAAATGGAGGGGAAATTTAAGTGCTTAAGATAACAGCAGTTATCATTATTTTTCTATCTTGTACTTATATAGGATTTTACTATGGTGAAATTTTTAAAAAGAGGAGTAAGCAACTTAATTCAATATTAAAATCAGTTTTGTTTTTAAATAATGAGGTAATATATGCAAATACACCTCTTCCAGAAGCTTTGAAATATATTTCGTTAAAGGTTGAAGCTCCTCTAAATTCTATTTTATCAGCAGTTTCTGATAAGCTGTTAAAGGGAGAAAGTACAAGCGTATACGAAGCATTTGAAAGTGAATATAAAAAAAATAAATCTGAATTTAACTTAAATGAAGAGGATAAAAGATTAGTAAATGATTTTTTAAGACCACTTGGAGAGTCAGGAGTTTACGGGCAAGATAAACTATTTAACCTAACAATAGAAAATATGAAATTAAATTGTAGGTCTGCTGAAGAATTAGCAAAGAAGAATGTAAGGATGTATAGAGCTATAGGAGTATGTATAGGTGCTATGATTTCGATTTTTTTAATTTAGTAGGAGGGTAATAAATGCTAGATGTAACTATTATATTTAAAATAGGGGCTATGGGTGTCCTTCTTGTAGTCTTAGAGAAAGTTTTAAAAGCTAGTGGTAAAGATGAAATTGCAACAATAGCCAATATTGTAGGAATAGTAATAATTTTAATTACAGTAATAGGGCTTATAGGAAATCTATTTAATACTGTAAAAACTATGTTTATGCTATAGGTGCTATTATGGATATTATTAAGATTGTTGCCTTTGCTTTTGCTGCTTTATTTATGTTTCTTCTATTTAAAGATAAAAGAAGCGATATATCAACATTAATATCATTATCAGCAGGAGCTATAATTTTCTTGGTTGTAATTACACAACTTAATGATGTAATTTACTTTATAAAAGATATAGCTGATAAAGCTAATATTGATATGGTCTATATAGGAGTTGTTTTAAAAATACTAGCTATAGCATATTTAGCTACATTTTGTAGTGAAATATGTAAAGATGCAGGAGCTGCTAGCATAGCTAATAAGGTTGAATTTTCAGCTAAAATTTTGATATTAACATTAGCAATACCAATACTTATGGCTGTTCTTCAATCAATTTTACAAATATTGTAGGTGTTTTTATGATAAAAAATATTTTCACAAAGAGAATTATATTAGTTATAAGTATAATTATTATAGCTTTTGTATTTCTTCCTAGTAAAAGTGCTTTAGCTAATGAAAAGAATATTAATAAGATAAATATTAATAATGAAACATCTAATGAAGAAATTAAGTTAGAAAATGAGGAAGTTAATAATAAATTAGATTCACTATATAACTATATAAATAATATGAAATCAGATATTGAAATAATGAATGACTTAGATCCAGTTGAATATATTAAGGGATATATAAAAAATGGAGAAGGAAATCTATCTTTTAAAACTATTAGCGATGCTGTTATAAGTTTCTTATTTAAAGAAGTAAAAACTGTACTTGCATTATCAATAAGCATAATAGCAATTGCAATAATATGCTCACTACTTAAAAACTTACAAACTGCATTTTCTAATGAAGGGATATCAAATATAGCATTTTTTGCATGTTATGCATTATTAATAGTTATATTATCTAAAAGTTTTATAGTTTCTATAAATATAGCAACTGATATAATAAAAGATTTATCAGATTTTATGGTAGCTATTTTACCTGTATTAGTTATGATGATTGGAACTGTAGGAGGCTTTACGCAAGCTGCAACTATGGATCCTATAGTAGTTGGAGCAACATTAATTATTCCAAGAATATATACAACGGTAATAATACCACTAATACTTATTACATTTGTTTTAGAATTTGCAAATAATATTTCAACGGAACATAAAATAAGTAATTTATGTAAGCTTACAAAACAAATTACTATATGGCTCCAGGGTATAATTTTAACTATATTCATAGGATTATTAACAGTTAGGGGAATAACAGCATCAACTATTGATGCTGTAACATTAAAAACTGCTAAATTTGCTATAGATAATTTTATACCTATAGTAGGAAAAGCTTTTTCAGATGCTATTGCATCTGTAGCAGGATATTCACTAATAATAAAAAATGCTGTAAGTTCTGTTGGGCTAATTATAATAATACTTATGATGTTGTATCCAATAATAAAATTAGTATTAATTTCATTTGTATATAAATTGACAGCAGCAGTTATAGAACCAATAAGTGATAAACGAATAACAAGTTCAATTGCTGCGGCAGGAGATTCTCTGATACTTATAATGTCCTGTGTTTTATCGGTAAGCCTTATGTTTTTCATATTACTTGGAATTATGGCATCAGCAGGTAAATTTGTTATAGGAGGGTAGAGAGGGATATGGAAGAAATAAAAGGATTTGTAATAACCCTAGTTACTATGCTTATATTAATGACGGCAATTGAGTTTATAGCTCCTGATAACAATATGAAAAAGTATTTAAAATTTGTTTTAGGATTAATACTTATATCTGTTATGTTATCTCCTATAATTTCTTTATTTAGTAAAGGTGAAGAAAGTATTTCTTTGCAGGTGCAAAAGTATATAGAACTTGCTGAAAATGAAAGCGCTGAAGTAAGTAAAGATTATAAGAGTGATAGTGAAAATGTATTTAAAGAAAATTTAGAACAAAACTGTAATAGACTTTTAAAGGAAAAGTTTACAGATAAAGAATTTGTTAGCAATATAGATTGTGAAGTTGATATGAATAACATTAATTACTCCATTGATAAAGTTCAAGTAGGAGTTAAAAATAAAGATGTTTCTAAGATACAAAAGATAATAATAAATACACAGAAAGATAGTAAAAGCGTATCTTCCCAGGATGAAAAAGTAAATAACGAAGATGAAATAATAAGTTACTTAGCAGAAGCTTTAAATGTTTCTAAAGATAAAATAGAAGTATATAAAGTAAATTGATGGGAGTGAGAAAATGGGTAAAGGTGATTGGAAAAAGGAGCTAGCTAACGTTATAAATGATAAAAAGTTTCTAAATGCAGTTTGTATTGCACTAGTTTTAGCTTTTGTTTTGTTAGCTATTAGCTTTTTGACAACTGGCAGAAAAAAAGAAGCAAAACCAACAAGTGTAAACACTACTACACAAAATTCATCTGACATACAAAGTCAATCAGAAGAAACAATGAATAGTTATGAAGCCCAAGAAAAAAAAGAGTTAAAAAATCTTTTAACTAAAATAGAAAACGTAGGAGAAGTTGAGGTAATGATTTACTTTAAAAGTGGAGAAGTAAAGGTTCCCGCAACTGAAAATACTACTCAAGAAGCAACAACAGAAGAAACAGATAATCAAGGTGGAAAAAGAACTAATACTCAACAAACAGATGGAAGTAAAGTTGTTATGGCAGTCGAAGGAAGCAAAAATGAGCCATATATTTTACAGACTAATAAACCAGAGATTAGCGGAGTGGTTATAGTAGCCGAAGGTGCAAGTAGTAGTAAGGTTAAATATGATATACAAGTGGCTGTATCAAGTTTATATGGAATTTCAATAGATAAGGTTAATGTATATCCTATGAAAAATTAGCATATAATTAAATTGAAAAAGAAGATGGGGGGAAATCAAAATGACAAAAAAACAATTTGGTATTATTTTCACACTAATGGCTCTTATAGTATGTGTAGGAGTTATTGCAGCAAAATTAAATAAGACGGGGTTAAATGATCCAACAGATTTTAGCCAAGTAATATCACAAGGAACAGAAGAAAATAAGGATAATGAAAAGAAAGATGATAAGGAAACTTTAGGAACTCAAGATTATTTCTATAGCTTAAGAAGTGAGAGAGATCAAAAAGATGCTGCAACAATTCAACAATTAACTTCATTAAAAAATGATGTAAATACATCTCAAGAACAAAAAGATCTTGCAGATAACGAATTAAGAGAAAAAACTATGGTTATCGATAAAGAAAGCAGAATAGAAGTAAATGTTAAAAATCAAGGATTTGAAGATGTGTTATGTTCTATAGAAGGTAACAAAGTTAGAGTAGTTGTAAAAGCTGATGAAGTAACAGAAGCTGATAGTGCATCAATTCAAGAAATAGCTGAAAATGTTTCTGGAATTAGTGATGTGATAATAGAATCAAAGAAATAATTCATTGTAATATAATTATTGGTTTGATATAATAAACATAAGAAAAAAAGAGTTTTGTCATCAAAACGCTTGGGAGGTAAGTACATGGAAAATAAAAACTATGATGATAATCTAGGGATAGTAAAAATTTCTGATGAAGTTGTTAGCGTAATAGCAGGAATTGCAGCTGAAGAAATTAATGGCGTAGAAGACTTACAACAAATAGGTGGTAACAACATATCACAATTGCTAAAAGGTAAGAAGAATGTAGGAAAAAATGTAAAAGTAACATTAAGCGAAAATAGTGCTATAATAGATTTAAATTTAGCAGTAGAGTATGGTGTGAAAATACCAGAAGTAGTAAATGCAGTTCAAGAAAATGTCAAGAGGACTGTTGAAGCAATGACAGGATTGAATGTTGATTATGTTAATATAAACGTTCAAAGCATTTACTTACCAAAAACTGAAAAAGAAGAAAGTAAGGAAAATTAATTTCACCCTCTGATTTTTCAGAGGGTGTTTTCCTTGTGCTTTAAATAAATTTGTTGTAGTATATTTATGATTAGAAAGTTTTAGAAGGTTAATAATATTAGTAGTAAGAACACTTAGGAGGATAAGATGAATAGAAAAAGATCTAGAGAAATAGCCATGGAATTACTTTTTGGAATGACTTTAAGCAAAAATACATTAGAGGAAACAATAGAAACATTTATAGAAGATTATGAAATGAATTTAAAAACTATAGATTTGGAATATATAAAAGGAATTTTAGCGAAGGTTGAAGAAAATATAAATGTAATAGATCAAAAGATAGAAGAAGCATTAACAAATTGGAAGATAGATAGAGTATCAAAGGTTAATATTTCAATATTAAGATTAGCAATTGCAGAAATGCTTTATGTAGAAGACGTTCCGGAAAAGGTTGCTATAAATGAAGCAATTGAATTAACAAAAAAATATTCAGATGAAAAAAGTGTTTCATTTGTAAATGGAGTTTTAGATAAAGCATTTAAGAGTTTATAAAATGTAGTAGGGGGATTTTTCATGGGGAAAATTATAAATGGTAAAGAAGTTTCAAACGATATAAAAGAAGAAATAAAAGAATACATATTAAAAAGAAAAGAGTTAGGGCTTAGACCTCCAAAGATAGTATCAATTTTAGTAGGGAATGATGGAGGCTCTGTGTACTACATTAATAATCAAGAAAAAGTAGCTCTTTCGCTTGGTTGTAATTTTGAAAAACTATTACTTAACGAAGATATATTAGAAGAGGAACTTCTAAAAAAAATAGAATTATTAAATTCTGATAAAGAAGTCGATGGAATAATATTGCAACTTCCTCTTCCAAAAGGATTAAATGAAAAGAAAATAATAAATACCATTTCCCCAACAAAAGATATAGATTGTTTAACATATATTAATCAAGGCAAATTGTATTGCAATGAAAAAACATATTTGCCTTGCACTCCAAATTCAATAATAACCTTATTAGAAAGATCTAATATTGAACTTGAAGGTAAAAATGTTGTAGTTATAGGAAGAAGTAATATTGTAGGAAAACCAGTAGCACAATTATTATTAAATAAAAATGCTACAGTTACAATTTGTCATTCAAAAACTAGAAGCTTAAAAGAAGTTTGTAAGGCTGCAGATATTATTGTAGTAGCAATAGGAAAACCAAAGTTTTTAACTGATGAATATGTAAATAGTAATTCTATAATAATAGATGTTGGAACATCATCTTTAAATGGTAAAATCACTGGAGATGTAGATTTCGAAAAAGTAGAGCAAATAGTTGAAAAGATAACACCAGTTCCAGGAGGCGTTGGAGCTTTAACAACTACGCTACTTATAAAAAATTCATGTGAGGCGCTAGAGAATAATGAGAATTAAAACTTTAACAGTTAATGAACTTAATAACTACATTAAAAAGACATTAGATAATGATTTTATATTAAATAATCTTTTAGTAAAGGGAGAAGTATCAAATTTAAAATATCATAGTAGTGGACATATATATTTTTCTTTAAAAGATTCAATAAGTAAAATTAATTGTGTTATGTTTAAAAGTAATAGTGCGGATCTAGACTTTAAATTAACTGAAGGAATGGAAGTTATAGCTAATGCTAGGTGTTCTATTTATCCAGGAACAGGATCACTTCAATTATATATAGAAAAGTTACAAAAAGAAGGAATTGGCGAACTACATATAAAATTTGAAAAGCTTAAGAAAAAACTTCAAGATGAAGGTTATTTTGATGAACAGTATAAAAAAGAAATACCTAAAATGCCTAAAAGAATTGGGGTTGTAACATCAGAAACTGGAGCAGTTATAAGGGATATAATAAATGTTTCAAAAAGAAGAAGTAGTTTAATTGATATTGTTTTATATCCTGCTTTAGTTCAAGGGGAAGGCGCTTATAAAACAATAATTAATGGAATTAAGTATTTCAATGATACTAAAAGTGTTGATGTTATAATAGTAGGTAGAGGTGGAGGTTCCATAGAAGAATTATGGAATTTTAATGAGGAAGAGTTAGCTAAAGAAATATTTAAATCTAAGCTTCCAATAATTTCAGCTGTTGGTCATGAAGTTGATTTTACAATATCTGATTTTGTAAGTGACTATAGAGCATCAACTCCATCACAAGCTGCTGAAATTGCTGTACCACTAGAAAGTGATATAATGTATGAAATAGATAACTATAACAAAAGAATAAATGAAATAGTATTTAATAAATTTAGTTATGAAAAAGAAAAATTATCGAACTATAAAAAAATATTATCTTTAAACAGTCCAGAAGTAATTTTATCTAATTCTTATTTGGAACTAGATAGAATAGAAGATAGAATGAAAAAATTAGTTTTTAATAAAATAGAAAAAGAAAAGCTTAAAATTAAATCGTTAAATGATATTTTAGAAGCTCATAACCCAATAAATGTATTAAAAAAAGGATATACAATTGTTGAAGATAATCAAAAAAATATAATTTCATCTAAAGAAGAAATAAAGGATTTAGATGAATTTAATATAATATTTAAAGATGGAAAAGTTAAAGGAAAAATTATTTCCATGGATTAAGGAGTTGAAGAGTTTATGGCAAAAAAAGAATCTTATGATGATATGGTTAAAGGCCTACAAACTATTTTGAATAATATGGAAAATAATGAACTTCCACTTGAGGATTTAATGAAAGAATACGAAAGTGGAGTTAAACTTATTAATAAATTATACAAAACACTAAATTCTTTAGAAGGAAAGCTAACAACAATAAAAGAAAATATGGAAGTGGAGCTAAAGAATGAGTAATATTATAGAAAAACATAGAGATTTTATAAATAAGTATTTAAATGTATATTTTAATGATAAAGGAAGTTATAATAAAATTATATATGATTCAGCAAGTTATAGTTTAAATATAGGAGGTAAAAGAATAAGACCTATATTATTTTTATTGACTTATGGATTATACAAAGAAAATTATAAAGACGTAATAGAAATGGCCTCAGCAATAGAAATGATTCATACCTATTCTCTTATACATGATGATCTTCCATGTATGGATAATGATGATTTAAGAAGAGGGATGCCGACTAATCATAAAAAATTTGGTGAAAATATAGCTGTATTAGCAGGAGATATGTTATTAAATGAAGCAATGAGTTTAATGATAAAATTTTCAATAAAAAATGGAGCTAAAGCATTATTAGCATCAAGGGAAATAGCAGAAGCAGCAGGACCAGAAGGCATGATAGGCGGGCAAATCGTAGATGTTATAAATGAGGGGAAATTAATATCTAAAGAAGAACTTCTTTATATGCATAGTAAAAAAACTGGAGAATTAATAAGGGTATCTATTATAGCAGCAGCTATTCTTGCAGATGCTCCTAAAAAAGATATAGAAATACTAAATGATTTTGGATTAAAGCTTGGTTTAGCTTTTCAAATTAAGGATGATATATTAGATATAACAGGGGATATTTCAAAGCTTGGTAAAAATACTAAAAGCGATGAAAATAATAATAAGTCCAATTTTATATCTTTATTTGGTTTAGAATATTGTGAAAGAGAATGCGAAAATTTAACAAAAGAATGTATTGAATTGTTGAAAGGCCTTTCTGTAGAATCGATAAATTTGCAAACAATAACTTTAGATTTATTAAATAGAGAATCTTAATAGAAAGAAAGGTTTAATTATGGGTAAAATATTAGATAAGATTACTTCTCCTGGAGAAGTCAAAGAGTTATCAAATGTTGAATTAGAAGTACTTGCTGGAGAAATTAGAGAATTTTTAATAGATAGCGTTTCTAAGACAGGAGGGCATCTAGCTTCTAATTTAGGAGTTGTGGAGCTAACTATAAGTCTATTTAAAAGTTTTAATTTAGAAAAAGATAAAATAGTATGGGATGTTGGTCATCAAAGCTATGTTCATAAAATACTTACAGGTAGAAAAGATCAATTTAATAATCTTAGAAAGTATAATGGATTAAGTGGATTTCCAAAGAGATGTGAAAGTAAATATGATGCTTTTGATACAGGACATAGTAGTACGTCAATATCTGCTGCATTAGGAATGGCAAGAGCCAGAGATATTAAAAATGAAGATAATCAAGTTGTTGCAGTTATAGGCGATGGAGCATTAACTGGTGGTATGGCTTTAGAGGCATTAAATGATGTAGGATTTAAGAAAACAAAAATGATTGTTATTTTGAATGATAATCAAATGTCTATATCACCTAATGTTGGTGGATTATCAACACATTTAAATAACTTAAGGATGGAACCTAGATATAACAAACTAAAATCAAATATAAATGAAACCTTAAGTAATTCTAATGCAGGTAAAAAATTAGCAAGTTGTATATCAAGATTTAAAGATAGCATTAAACAATTTGTAGTACCATCTATGCTTTTTGAAGATATGGGATTAAAGTATATAGGACCTATAAATGGACATGATATAGAAACGATGACGGAAGTATTAGAAAAGGCAAAACAAATTGATGAACCTGTTATAATACATGTAGTTACAAGTAAAGGAAAAGGTTATGAACTAGCAGAAAAAAATCCAAATAAGTTCCATGGAGTAAGCCCGTTTGATTTAGAAAGTGGAGAAGCATATATTCCAAGTGAAAGATCATATTCGAAGGTATTTGGTGATGCTATGCTAGATTTAGCAAAAGAAGATGAGAGAATAGTTGCAATAACTGCTGCCATGCCAGATGGAACGGGACTTAAGGGCTTTGCAAAAGAGTTTCCAAATAGATTTTTTGATGTAGGAATTGCAGAAGCACATGCAACAACTCTTGCAGCAGGTCTTGCAAGTGCAAACTTAAAACCTGTTTTTGCTGTATATTCTACGTTCTTGCAAAGAGCCTTTGATCAATTAATTCATGATGTATGTATTCAAAATATGCCAGTTATTTTTGCAATAGATAGAGCAGGATTAGTAGGAGAAGATGGAGAAACTCATCAAGGAATGTTTGATTTATCTTATTTATCTCAAGTTCCCAACATGACAGTTTTAGCTCCTAAACATTTAAATGAAATAAAGGTTATGCTAAAATGGGCTTTTACACAAAATGGCCCAGTAGCGATAAGATACCCTAGAGGTACAGATTGCTGTAATGAAATGAATCCATTAACAGAAATAAGTTATGGTAAATGGGAAAGGATTGTAACTGGAGAAAAGATTGCTATAATTGCAGTTGGAAAAATGCTTCAACATGCATTATTAGCTAAAGAAATATTAAAATCTAATGGAATTAATCCTACAATAATAAATGCTACATTTGTAAAACCATTAGATAATAATATGCTAGAGAATCTAGTAAAAGAAGGCTATGATATAGTAACTATTGAAGATAACATAATAAATGGTGGATTTGGTAGCTATGTTTTAATGAAGCTGTATGAACTAGGCTTTAGAAATAAATTTAAAGCATTAGGATTTAAAGATAAGTTTGTTCCACAGGGGAATGTAGATTTATTATATAAAGAAAATAAATTAGATCCAGAAGGAATAGCAGAAGCTATCATAGAACTTAACAAATAAAGGAGATAAAGATGTCTGGGAAAAAAGAGAGATTAGATATACTTTTAGTTGAAAAAGGCATATTCACATCAAGAGAGCGTGCTAAAACTAGTATAATGGCTGGTAAAATATTTGTAGACGGACAAAGAGTTGATAAGGCTGGAGAAAAGATTAATGTTGATGCAGATATTATATTCAAAGGGCAAGAGATACCATATGTAAGTAGAGGTGGATTAAAGCTTGAAAAAGCTATAAAGGAGTTTGGAGTAAGCTTAAAAGATAAGGTGTGTATGGATATAGGAGCTTCTACTGGTGGATTTACTGATTGTATGTTACAAAATGATGCAAAAAAAGTATTTTCAATTGATGTTGGATATGGACAGTTTGCTTGGAAGCTTAGAACAGATTCAAGAGTTGTATGTATGGAGCGTACAAATATAAGATATGTAACTCCTGAAGATTTAGGTGAATTAACAGATTTTGCTTCAATAGATGTATCATTTATTTCATTAAAGAAAATAATGCCTGCTACTTTAAGTTTATTAAACGAAAGTGGGGAAGTTGTAGCTTTAATAAAGCCTCAATTTGAAGCTGGAAAAGAAAAAGTAGGGAAAAAAGGTGTAGTTAGGGATATAAATGTTCATAAAGAAGTAGTTTTAGACATAGTAGAATTTTTAATTAGTCAAAACCTAAATATTTTATCTGTAAGCTATTCTCCAATTAAAGGACCAGAGGGAAATATCGAATATTTAGTTTACTTTACTAAAGATAAAAATAAGGAATCAACATTTACCATAGATGATATAGAAAAAATAGTAAATGAATCTCATAATTCACTATAAAATATATTGATAATAATTTTTGTTTAAGGCTTCAAGAAATAACTTGAAGTCTTAAATGAACCTTACATTATATATTAGGCACAGTATAAGGGGGGAATGATTATGAAGAAAGTTGCCATTGCAATCAATCCATCTAAAGATGAAAAGAATGAAATTGCTATGAAAGTAAAAGAAAAGCTTTATAAATATTTTAATAATATAGAAATAATTATGTTAAATAGTTATGATATAATAAACTATGAATTTAAGGAGCTACTTGATCTTATAATAGTATTAGGTGGAGATGGAACTATCTTAAGTGTTGCTAGAGGTATAAATGGGAAATTAAATGTACCTATTTTAGGAATTAATATTGGAAATTTAGGGTTTTTATCAAGTATAGAAGTTTCTGAAATGGATAAAGCTTTTTTAAAATTAAAAGAAGGTAATTATATTTCTCAAAAAAGGATGCTATTAACATGCGATTTACCTTTAGAAGACATAAAAAATGAATCATTAGCTCTAAATGATATAGTTGTAGCAAGAGGAACATTATCAAGAATGGTGAAGTTTCAAATATTTATAGATGGTAAAAGATATTATAATTTTAAAGGTGATGGTTTAATTATAGCAACACCTACTGGATCAACGGCATATTCATTTTCAGCTGGAGGACCCTTTATTTATCCCGATGTAGATGTAATTACTATAACTCCAATTTGTCCTCATCCGCATGGAATGCAGACAATAGTTTTAAATAGTGGTAGTGAAATTGAAGTTAAAGCAGAAAATGAAGATGAAGAAGTGTATATAACTTTCGATGGTCAAAAAGCTATTAAGACAACCAATCAAACTATAATAAAGATAAAAAAAGCAAAAGAATATGCAAACATAGTTTTATTTGATGATTATGATTATTTTAAAGTACTACGGGCAAAAATTCTAAATAACTGGAAAGAATGTGAAGGTGATTAATTTGAAATCAAAGAGGCATAACAAAATATTAGAGATAATTAGTGAAAAAGAAATAGAAACACAAGAGGAGCTTGCAGAAGAGTTAAAAATAGCTGGATTTGACGTAACCCAAGCAACAGTTTCTAGGGATATAAAAATACTAAAGCTAATAAAGATGCAAGGTGCTTCAGGAAATTACAGATATGTTGCATCATCTAAGGAATCTAAGGATATTAATGATAAGTTATCTAGCATTTTATCTAATGCAGCTGTATCAGTAGAAAATGTAGATAAATTTGTTGTTGTAAAGACACTAACTGGATCTGCTATGGCAGTTGCTGAAGCAATAGATACATTATTTGATACAGAAGTCGCAGGAACAATTGCTGGAGATAATACAATTTTTATATTAGTAAGAAATTTAGATAAAGCTGAAGAATTAGTAGAGAAAGTTAGAAAAATGATTTTATAAAATTAAAGGTGATATAATATGTTATTACAATTAAATATAAAGAACTTTGCTTTAATTCAGGAACTAAGTGTTGAATTTGGAAAAGGGTTTAATATATTATCCGGAGAAACAGGTGCTGGTAAATCTATATTAATTGATACTATAGATTATGTTTTAGGCGGAAAATTTTCAAAAGACTTAATAAGATATGGCGAAGAAAAAACTTTTGTTGAAGCAATATTTTCAATTGAAAATGAAGAACTTATTGAAGTTTTAAAAGAGTTAGATATTGATGATGAAGAAATATTAATAATTTCAAGAGAAACAACTTTATCTGGAAAAAGCATAATAAAAGTAAATGGAAAATCAGTAGTACTTTCATATCTAAGAAAAATAAGAGAAAAACTTTTAGATATACATGGGCAACATCAAAATCAAAATTTATTAAATAGAGCGTTTCACATATATTATTTAGATGACTTTATAGGAGAGGAATTAAATCCATATTTAGAGGAATTTGAAAATTTAAGAAAAGAGCAAAATTTAATTTTAGAAAAAATAAAAGAGTTAAATGGGAATGCAGATAGAGAAAAACTAGTGGACTATATAAAATTTCAAATTGATGATATAGAAAAGGCTAAATTAAAAGTTGGTGAGGAAGAAAGCTTAAATGAGGAATTTAATTTACTTTCAAATGCAGAAAAAATTTCTTTAGCATTAAGTAAAACTTATTCTATTTTAGATAATCCAATGGAAGGTATTTCAGTTATTGAAGGAATATCAAAAGCTGTTAATGAATTATCTATAGTTGAAAAGCATTTTGAAAAATTAATAGATAAAAGAGAAAGAATGGAAGAAGCTCTTTATACTTTGGAAGAGATTTCAAGGGAAGTAAGAGATTTATCATCTGAAATTTATTATGACGAATTTGAATTAGAAAAGATAAATTCTAGAATATATGAAATTAGTTTATATAAGAAAAAGTACGGGGAATCAGTAGAAGAAATTTTAAATTATTTAGAAAAATTAAAATTACAATATGATGAACTTATTAATTCTGAAGAAATAATTAAAGAATTAAATTTAAAAAAAGAAAAATTGGAAGATGAAATGAGACAAGTTTCTGAAGAAATGCATAATATAAGAGAAAAGAATTCTGTGAATCTTGAAGAAAAAGTAAAGTATGAATTATCTTATATTGGAATGGAAAAATCAGAAATTAAAATATCAATAGAAAAAAGTAAAAACTTTAATTCAAGAGGTTTTGATGAAGTTATTTTTCTAATTTCTACAAACCCAGGAGAACCTTTAAAACCATTAGAAAAAGTTCTTTCAGGTGGTGAGCTTTCAAGAATTATGTTAGCTCTTAAATGTGTTTTTGTGGATAAAGACAAAATACCAACGCTTATTTTTGACGAAATAGATACTGGAATAAGTGGAACTATTGCTAAAAGAGTTGGAGAAAAAATGTATGAAGTGTCTACCAAACACCAAGTATTGTGTATAACACATTTACCTCAAATAGCAGCACTTTCTGATTGTCACTATTTTGTATCAAAAAAGGTTGAAAATGAAAAAACATATACACAAATTAGAACGTTGGATAAGTACGATAAAGTTAAAGAAATTGCAAAGATGACTAGTGGCGATGAAGTGAGTGATGTTACTTTAGAAAATGCTTCAGAAATGGTTGCTTTTGCAGATCTTAAAAAACAAGAAATATTAAAAAGTTATTCATAAATAAGATACATAACTTAATAAAAAATGAATACACTAAAATCATGGTTATTTACCATGATTTTATTTTTTTATATTTTTCAAGTTATATCTTTAAAATTTTTAACGTTTTTAACAAACTTAATACAGCATATAAGAATGCAGATGAGGGAAAGTTAAATACAGAAGCAAAGGAGGAGATGATATGAGGATGAAAAAGTTAAAATATTTAGGCGTAATAATAACTCCAATGTTGATTCTGGGTTTGATTACTTTCTTTAGTTTAAGTAGTATTCCAGAAAAAATATATGTAAATGAAGCTGCCTCAACTTCTGATGTAGTATTATCAGATAATATATTTATGAAGAACAGCAAAATAAAGAAGGATAAGCTTCAAGTAAAACTTTTAGGATTTATTCCTGTTAAGTCGGTAGCAGTATCTAAAGTGAATGACTTGGAGGTATATCCAGGTGGAACAAGTGTAGGAATAAAATTATCAACTAAAGGTGTTTTAGTTGTAGGACATTCTGATATAGAATCAGTAGAAGGTAAGGTTGAAAGTCCTGCCAAAAATTCTGGTATAGAACTTGGGGATGTACTTATAAAGATTAATGGAGAAGAAATACAAAGTTCAAAGGATTTATCAAAAAAAATTAAAAACCTTGATAATTCTAAAATAAATGTTGATTATATTAGAAATGGTAATATAGAAAACAAAGAAATAGACTTAGAAAAAGAAAATAATGAATATAAATTAGGACTTTGGGTTAGGGATTCAACTGCAGGTATAGGCACATTAACATTTTATGATAAGAATACTTCAATATTTGGAGCTTTAGGGCATCCTATAACAGATGGTGATACTAATAAACCTTTTATAGTAAGAAATGGAGATTTACTAAATTCTTCAGTGATAAGTGTTAGAAAAGGTGAAAAAGGTTCACCTGGAGAGTTGAAAGGCTTATTTGTTAACGAAAAAGAAAGTTTAGCAACAATAGAAAAAAATACAGAAGCTGGTATATTTGGAGAAGCAAGTGCTGATTTAGTAAACTCTGCTTTTAATAAACCTTTGAAAGTAGGATTTAGAAATGAAATAAAAGAAGGAGCAGCAAAAATTATAACAACAATAGATGAAAATGGACCTAAAATGTATGATATAGAAATAGTAAAATTATTACCTCAGGAGGAGCCTGGACCTAAGAGTATGGTAATAAAAGTTACAGATGAAGAACTTTTAGAAAAAACAGGTGGAATAGTTCAAGGAATGAGTGGAAGTCCCATTATTCAAGATAATAAATTAGTTGGAGCAGTAACTCATGTATTAATAAATAAACCAGATGTAGGTTATGGGATATACATTGAATGGATGTTAAAAGATGCAGGAGTAATTGAATAAAAAATTAATAAATTTGAATAGTTTTATAATACAAAAAGTGTTATAATTATATAAAATAATAAGAGTACTAATTGTACTCTTATTATTTTTACTGTCAGAAAAATGAAATTTATCTATATAAAAAATAAATATTATAATAAAATTTTGAAAAAAATGTAAAAAAACTATTAAAACCAAATAAATTGTGTTATAATGATATTAAATTAATCTTGAAAAGGATTGTTTTTTTCTGTTATGTCTATATATAATGGTTATAGATGAATTTTAAAAGATAAATTTTTAAAAGAACTTAATATGTACTCGAATTAATTGGAGTATTTTGGGAAGATGGGGGAGAGAAGTATGAATGATTCAAAAATTTCAGTTTTAATAGCTGATGATAACAAGGAGTTTTGCAGTATCTTAAATGATTATTTATTAAATCAAAGGGATATTATAGTTACTGCAGTTGCTAAGGATGGAAGGGAAGCCTTAGCTCTTATCGAGGAAAAGCAACCAGATTTAGTAGTTTTAGATATAATAATGCCACATTTAGATGGTTTAGGAGTTCTTGAAAAATTAAATTCAATGAATTTAGAAAAAATGCCAAGAATAATAGTTCTTTCTGCAGTTGGTCAAGATAAAATTACGCAAAGAGCTATTACTTTAGGTGCTGATTATTATGTTGTAAAACCATTCGATATGGATGTTTTCACTAAGAGAATAAGAGAAATGTTTAATGGATCTTCAAATGATGTTGTTAGAAAGCAATCTGCTGTAGTAGAACAAGAAGTTAAACATCAATCTAAAGGTCCAGTAGATTTAGAAACTGAAATTACAAACATAATTCATGAAATTGGAGTGCCAGCTCATATTAAAGGATATATGTATTTAAGAGAAGCTATTACAATGGTTGTTAACGATATGGAACTATTGTCTGCTGTTACAAAAGAATTATATCCATCAATAGCTAAAAAGTATAATACAACAGCTTCAAGAGTTGAAAGAGCTATAAGACATGCAATAGAAGTTGCTTGGGGCAGAGGTCAAGTTGATGCTATAAATAAACTATTTGGCTATACAATACACAATGAAAAGGGTAAGCCAACAAATAGTGAATTTATTGCAATAATAGCTGATAAGCTAAGACTTAAGAATAAAGTTAGCTAATAGCAGAAGAAAATTAGTAAAATGACTGTTGAACAAGTAATTTGAAAAAGTCAAATCTATGTTGTTTATAGCAACAAAGTGTATTTGATACCAATAAATAAATATTAAGTTAAGTATATAGAACACTTTCTATCAGTTGAGTTTATTCTAGTTGATTAGGAAGTGTATTTATTTTTAGATTTATTAAGAGAAGTAAGTTGACTATTATCTTATATCTGAGATTGAGAGATTCAAAATTTAAATAAGAAATTAAATAATTTATTAAATTATAAAGAAGGTATGTAATAAGAGATGTGTTTTATAATGAATACATCTCTTTTTCGTTAAAAATATTTACTTAATTTGTTCAGATTAATAAAGAATAGCATGAAATAATTGATTTTAAGTTTAAAGCAAATAAGATAATTGTTGGATCTATATATTAAAAGTTATGATATAATATTTATAATATAGTTTAAATTTAATATGGTATAACAAAGTTAAAAAAAGTGTATTGATTTATAAGGAGAAATATAATGATTTTAAATGAAGAAATATTAAATGAAAAGTTAATTCATAAAGGAAATTTTATGGATTTTGTAAACATTGATGTAAAGTTACCTAATGGAAAAAATGCCAATAGAGATGTTATAAAACATCCAGGAGCCTGTGCAGTTATAGCATTTTTAGATTCAGAAAATATAATATTAGTAGAACAATTTAGATTACCATTAAATAAAACATTATTAGAAATACCAGCAGGTAAACTTAATAAAAAAGAAGATCCAATGGATTGTGCAAAAAGAGAGCTTCAAGAGGAAACTGGATATGTTGCAAAAGAAATAGAATATTTAGGATCTATTGCAACGGCACCTGGATTTTGTGATGAAATTATACATTTATATAAAGCTTGGAATTTATCTTTAGGAGAAAAAAATGAAGATGAGGATGAGTTTACAAGTGTAAAAGTATTAAATATAAATGATCTTAAAGAAATGATAAAAAAGGGTGAAATAATTGATGGTAAAACTATAAGTGTACTTTCATACTTATAAATTTTATTATGATAAAAATAAATGGAGAAAAGCTATTTTTATAGCTTCACTCCATTTTTTTATTTTTTTAATAAAAAAAATATTTTACATATATTCAATTATGAATAATAAGGAAACTTTAAACATATTATGTTCTATAGCAACTATGGAGGAGGAATAATATGAATTTAATAGAAAAGTTGAATTCAAACTTTAGAGAAAATAAAATATTCTATTTACTTGTACTAACTTTTTTCTTTGTAGGTATATTACTAGGTTCATATACCATAAAATATATGGATGGAGTAGATGCAAAGGATTTAGCTGATTACTTTACAGGATTCATTAAAAGTATAAATGTTGAAGAGGTAAAAACAAATGAATTGCTTATAAGCATAATAAAAAATAATATAATAATCATATTACTTATAATAGCACTAGGATTTACTGTCTTTGGAGCGCCGATAATTTTAATAATAGACCTAATAAAGGGATTTACTTTAGGTTATACCTTTAGTTTTTTATTAACTACATTTGATGGAAAAGGTATTTGGATTGCTCTAACATCGACAGTTCCACAAAACATATTTTATATACCTTTTTTTATAGGTATAAGTATTATTTCTTTAGAGTTATCTTCAGTGAAGTTAAAAGAAAAGTTTTTTAATGGAATTGGAAGTAGTAAGTTGATGTTAAATGGACTAGTAATGAAATTAAGTTTCTTTGTTATCCTATTTGCCATAGGGGTTATAATTGAGTGCTATATGAGCCCAGGGTTAATAAGAATGGTAGTAACGAAAGTTTATAAATTAACCTAATCCAATGAAAATAAAGAAGGAATAAGAATTTTTTTGTCGAATTAATAATGTATTAGGATAGGGGAGAATTATGAAAGAAATTGTGAATAATTATAAGGAAGCTTTATTAAAAAGTCATAAAAGTGAAAACACTGTTTATGCCTATGTAACTGACGTAAACTTATATGTTAAGTATTTAAAAAGTAAAAATATGAGTATTGATGAAACGGATAATGTATCAGTACTTGGTTATATACAATACTTGCTTAGCCAAGGTAAGTCAGAAAGATCAATAAACAGAATAGTTATAAGTCTTAGAAGTTTTTATAATTATCTAAAAGATCAAAAAGTTGTAAGTGAAATACCTAAGATATACTATAAGAATACAACTACAACTAAAAAGTTGCCTGAGATATTAACTATAGATGAGGTAGACAGAATAATTAAAATTGTAGATAAAGATTGCAATAAGGGAATAAGGGATAATGCTTTATTAGAGCTTATGTATGCTACTGGAATGAAGGTTTCAGAGATAATTGGATTAAATGTTTATGATATCAATTTAGAATTAAACTTTGTAAAATGTCATGATAATAAAAATTATGAGAGGCTTATTCCAATTGGAAGAAGTGCAACAGAAGCTTTGAAGGAATATTTAAAAATAAGAGATCAAGTTGCATCTGCAGGAGTTGAAACCTTATTTGTTAATTTAAATGGAAATCATTTAACAAGACAAGGTGTATGGAGAATAGTAAAAGAATATTCTCATAAAGCAGGAATTAAAAAAGAAGTCAATTTAAATACTTTTAGACACTCTTTTGCGGTACATTTATTACAAAATGGAGCTAATGTAAGAGCTGTGCAAAAACTTTTAGGAAATCAAGTTCTAACTTATATGGACACATATTATGAAATAATTAATAATGATAAAATAAATATTGTATATAAAAACTCTCATCCTAGAGCATAATAATAGGGAATATTTAATATGGCATCTTATAATTTTAGAAGTAAGATAAATTGAGAATGTTAAATAAAAAATAATGAATATACAATGGCTACTAAAAATTTAGAAAAGTAAACTGGTTATTGCAATATAGCAAATTAAATAGATAAAAGTTTAAAAATAATATACTAAAGTAGGAGGTCATGTTCTTATGAGAATGTATGACATTATATTAAAAAAAAGAAAAGGTCTAGAATTATCTAAAGAAGAAATTGAGTTTTTTGTAAATGGATTTACAAAGGGAGAAGTGCCAGACTATCAAGCATCAGCATTACTTATGGCTATATTCTTTAATAAGATGAATAAAAGAGAAACTGCGGATTTAACTATGGCAATGGTTAATTCAGGAGATAAGATTGATTTATCTTCAATAAATGGAGTGAAGGTAGATAAACACTCTACTGGTGGAGTTGGTGATAAGACTAGTATTTGTTTAACACCTCTAGTTGCATCACTTGGAGTTCCAGTTGCTAAAATGTCAGGTAGAGGATTAGGTCACACTGGTGGAACTATTGATAAATTAGAAGCATTTAATGGATTTTCAGTAGAACTTTCTGAAGAAACATTTATAAATAATTCAAATACAATAGGAATAGCATTAACTGGTCAAACAGGTAACATTGCTCCAGCTGATAAGAAAATATATGCTCTTAGAGATGTTACAGCAACAGTAGATAATATGTCATTAATAGCATCAAGTATAATGAGTAAGAAAATTGCTTCAGGAGCAGATGCTATAGTATTAGATGTAAAAGTTGGAGATGGAGCATTTATGAAAACTCCCGAAGATGCTAAAGCTCTAGCAAGAGAAATGGTTGATATAGGAAGTTCAGTAGGAAGAAAAACTATAGGTGTAATTTCTGACATGGATCAACCTTTAGGATATGCAATAGGTAATTCTCTTGAAGTTAAAGAAGCTATAGAATTATTAAAAGGAAATGGACCTAAAGATTTATTAGAATTAACATTAACTTTAGGTAGTTATATGCTTGTTTGTGGAAAGACAGCAAGAAACTTCGAAGAAGGTAAGGCATTATTATTAGAAAATATTAATAATGGTAAAGGACTAGAAAAGCTTAAGGAATTTGTAAAAGCCCAAGGTGGGGATGCAAGTCTTATAGATGATACTGATAAATTCCCTAAAGCAAAATATGTAGTTGAAGTAAAAGCTGCTCAAAGTGGTGTGATTTCAAAAATAAATGCAGAAGCCTTTGGTTTAATTGCAATGGAACTTGGAGCAGGAAGAGAAACAAAAGAAAGTATAATAGATCTATCTGTAGGTATAGTTTTAAATAAAAAAAGAGGAGAAATAGTCAAAGAGGGGGATATACTGGCTTATATTCATAGTAACGATGAAAGTAATATAGAAAAAGCTAAGAATGATATAATTAAGAACATGATTATATCTAACTCTCTAGATAAGGAAATTCCTTTAATATACGATATTGTAGAATAAATAAAAAAATATGATAATAAGAATTTAGTTCTTTTTATCATATTTTTATTTTTATTGGTAATAATAAGCTTTGAAGGGAGGCAATATGATGAATAAAAAATTTATGAATAAAGTTGTCGCAATTGTTTTAAGCTTATTATCTATATCTGTAGTACCAGTAAAAGCAGATGTAGAACCATATGATACTTCAATAGAAACTTATGAAGAATGGACTACAGAGGTTTTTAGTGATGAAGGAATAAATGTAGATGCCAAATCAGCATTATTAATAGAGCCAAAAAGTGGGAAAATTCTTTATGAGAAAAACATCGATGAAAAATTTGCACCAGCATCTGTAACTAAAATAATGACTATGCTTTTAACTATGGAAGCTGTAGATAGTGGAAAAATAACATTACAAGATAAGGTAACATGTAGCGAAAATGCTAAAAAGATGGGTGGAAGCACAATGCTTCTAGATACAGGAGAAATAAGAACTGTAGAAGAGTTAATAAAAGGTGTTGCCATTGCATCGGGTAATGATGCTGCTGTAGCATTAGCTGAATATTTAGGCGGAACAGAAGATGCTTTTGTAGAAATGATGAATAAAAGGGCTCAAGAATTAGGTATGGCTAATACAACATTCAAAAATTGTAATGGCTTACCTATAGAAGGTCATTTATCTACTGCAAGAGATATATCAATAATGTCATTGGAGCTTTTAAAGCATCCAACAATATTAAAATATTCAGGAATTTATATGGAAACTATTTCTGAAGGAAGAAAATCACCTATAGAATTAGTTAATCATAATAAGCTTGTAAGATTTTTTGAAGGTTGCGATGGATTAAAGACAGGATATACTGAAGAGGCAAAATATTGTATTTCTGCAACAGCTACTAGAAATGGTGTTAGAATGTTATCTGTTATTATGGGTGCACCAACATATAAAGTAAGAAATAGGGATGCAGGAATGCTTTTAAATTATGGATTCTCTAAATTTGAAGGTAAAAAGCTTTTATCAAAAGATGAAGATGTAGAAAACATTTATTTAAGTAAACAAACTGATAAATTCTTGGTTGCTAGGGCAAAGGAAGATTTAGTGGCAATAGTACCAAAAGGAACAAATGCAGAATTAGAAAAGAGAATAGTAATTGACGAAGTTAAAAAGGAATATAAGCAAGGGGATATTGTAGGTAAATGTGAAGTTTATCTTGGAGAAGAAAAAATTGGGGAAGTAGAATTATATTCAGATAGAGATATAAAACTTGGCGGAATATTTGAAAACTTCAAGTTCAATATGAAAAACATGTTTAGAAAAGGCGTATAGTATAAAGTAATTGCATCTTTAAATACATATGGCAAAATATCGGATATTAAGTACAGATACTTATATCCGATATTTTTCATTTTTTCACTATTTTGCATCGCAAAATAAAACAAAGGTTGTTCTTTACTATTAAAATTGATATTATATATTGGAAGGAATATAGTGTTATCAAAGGCGGATGATATTTATGGAAATGCCCAAAGTAAAGGTAGCAAATTTTGAAGGTCCATTTGACTTGCTGCTGCATTTAATTAAAAAAAATGAAATGGATATTTATAATGTAGAAATATATAAAATTACTAGTCAATATTTAAAATATTTAGATGATATGAAAATTATGGATTTAGAAATTACATCTGAATTCATAGTAGTTGCGGCTACTCTTATAGAAATAAAATCTAAAAAACTATTACCTAATATTAAAGTTTCAGAAGAAAATGAAGAAGATATAGAAAAAAATCTTATGGAAAAGCTTATAGAATATAAGAAAATTAAAGGTGCTGCATTATTCTTTAAAGAAAAGTACATAAATTCTGGAGACATATATACAAAGAAACCAGAAATAATTGAAGAAATTAAAAGTGATAAAAAAGAAGAAGACATATTTAAGAATATTACGTTACTTGATCTTTATAATATTTATAATAAATTAATAGAAAATTTCCTTATGAAGCAAAATAAGGAAAATATAATTCAAAGAAAAATTTATATAGATAAATATAAGATTGAAGATAAAATGGACGAGCTATTACGTAATATTGAAGAGGAAAGAATTGTAAAATTCAGAGATATAATAAGAGAGAGCGAATGTAAGCTAGAAGCGGTAGTAACATTTTTAGCACTTCTTGAACTTATAAAACTTAGGATGATTAAAGCCTATCAAAATGACAATTTTGATGACATATTAATTGAAAGGAGAAAAATAGGTGAGTAAAACTGAAGTTGAGCAATATGAATTTGAAGAAGTTTCATCAAAACCTAAAATAAAATCTGCAATAGAAGCATTATTATTTGTAAGTGGAGAACCTTTAACTATTAAGGATTTAAGTAATTCTATAGAAGTTTCACCTAAAACAATATCAAATATTTTAAATGAAATGATTTTAGATTATGAAGAAGAAAAAAGAGGAATAAAACTAATATCAATAAATGGAGAATATCAATTAGTTACAAAGGCCGAAAATAGCGATTATATACAAAAATTATTAAAGAAAAATAAAAGACAATCTTTATCACAAGCTTCTTTAGAAAGTTTAGCTATAATTGCCTATAAGCAACCTATAACAAGAGTTGATATAGATGAGATAAGAGGAGTAAAATCCGAAAGTGCCATCCATAAATTATTAGAAAAAGATTTAATTAAAGAAGTTGGTAGGTTGGAGGTTCCAGGAAGACCTATTTTATTTGGGACAACTGAAGAGTTTTTAAGACAATTTGGATTAAAAGAATTAAATGAGTTGCCATCTTTAGATTTGTATTCAGAAAAAGATGAAGAAACAATAGAAGCTATGAATGAAATAATTAAGGAAATATAATAGGTAGCCACGAAAGAGACATCTTAAAAATATGAACTGGATTTATAATAAATTGCAAGATGTGATTAGAAATATAACACCAAATAAGAATAAACAATTCTTATTTGGTGTTATTTGCTTAAAAATAAATGGAAAGTTCTGATTTTCAAGCATCTACTTAAAAAAACTCTAGAATAAATTATTAGATGATGAGTCACTATCATCACATGGGTTAGAATCACATGGATTATTTTCAACATCAAGATTTTTATCTTGTGCCTTCTTCTTGTCATGATTAAAGCAGCCTTTAATCATATCAATAATTTGAGGAACAGAATCTACAATTCTATCATATGTATTATTTTGATCAACAGGAAGAAGTCTTACAGCATCATCTCTAAGAACTAAAAATGCAACAGGTTTAACTGTGACACCAGCTCCAGAACCACCACCAAAAGGATGTTTAGCATCTTTATCAGGGGATGGCTTACATTGGTTTCCAAATTCACTTCCACCAGATGCAAAACCGAATGTTACTTTTGATATTGGTATAATGTAACTACCATCACGTGTTTCTACAGCTTCACCTATAACAGTATTAACATCTATCATATCTTTTAGATTTTCCATAGTACTTTTCATTAAATTTTCAACAGGATGTTCATTTGACATAATATACCTCCCTATTCGGGAGTCACCTCCTCAATTTCAAAAGATTTATACATTAAATATAATATATATATAATATTAGCAACATTAAAGTAAAATATACTAGTTATACCAAAATATATAGTATTAGTATTGAATTTAGGGATAATATTAAGCTTTATATCTTTAACTTTAAAAGCTTTTTCTAATATTAATCTAAGTAAAGTAGGAGTATTACATAACAAGCCATAAAGAATTGCGCAATATGCAGCATCATCAATACCAAAAGTTAAATGACCATCTATTTTTATAAGAGGTTTAAATTTATTACAAGAAATATTAGAATATAACTTTCGTATAGATATTTTTTTTATAATTTTTTTGCGCTTAAGGGGAGAAGGCTTAATGGCTTTTTTATTTTTATATTTTATTGTAGTTTCTTTTTTAAAATCTATATTAGTTTTATTAATAAGTTTTTTTAATAATTTATTTTCAATACCATTATTTGATGAAAAAATATTTAAGTTAAATATTTTTAATTTAAATATACCTTCGTTAAAACTAATTTTAGTTTTCATTGGAATAGGAAAAATAAGTAGTAACATAATAATTAAAAGTGTTAATATTAAAGCCATTTTCACACTCCTTTCTAAACTATTCTAATAATTACCATAATGAAAAATAAAAAAATAGCAAAAAAATGTTTAAAAAATAACTTTTAGAACAAACTACTCATAGATGGTTAATGTAGAGGGTGATTTTATGAAAGTTTTAAAAAAAGTTATTTTTACTATTTTATTAGTATTATTGACATTACAATGGAATATTTATTCAGTAAAAGCATTTATTGACGATGATGTAGATATGGATGATGAGACAGTAGAAATGCTTGAGGAAGATTATATTGATATTGATGGAAATAAAGTTGATAGCAAACTTCCGTTAAAGGTATCTGCTAGAAATGCCATAGCTATAGATGCAGAAAGTAGGCAAGTACTATGGAATCAAAAAGGATATGAAATTGTCCCAATGGCCAGTACTACTAAGATTTTGACATCCCTTATAGCAATAAATTATGGAGATTTAGATAGAATAGTAACCATCAGTAAAAATGCTTCATCTATTAGGGGTTCAACTGTAGGATATAAAGCTGGTGAAAAAATAACAATGAGGGAATTATTATTTGGATTAATGTTTAGGTCTGGTAATGATGCTGCTATTGCTATAGCGGAAGATATAGGCGGATCAGTAGAAAATTTCTCTAATATAATGAATGATTTTGCAAGAAGTTTAGGGATTATAGATTCACATTTTGAATCACCACATGGACTTGATAGTGCAAAACATTATTCTTCAGCATATGATTTAGCAATTTTAACAGCTAAAGGAATGGAATATGATGTTTTTAGAGAAATTGTAGGAGAAAAAGTTATATATAAAGATAAATATAATTTCACAAGAGATTATCAAAATATAAATAAAATATTGTATAGAATACCTGGTGCAAATGGGGTAAAGACTGGATATACTGGAGGGGCAGGAAAATGCCTAGTTTCATCTGTTAATCACAATGGTAGAAATATCATTATTGTTGTTTTAAATTGTGTAGATAGATGGAATGTAACAGAAAAAATCTTTAATTATGTCATAAGCACAAATACTTTTGCTGAAATATCTAATAAAGATATATTACAAAGAGAAAATCTTGCGGGATTAGGAAATATAATACAAGAAGAAGATATAACTTATGGATATAAAGAAAAGGATATAGTGGAAGTAGAGGTATTTAATAGAAGTTCTGATGTAGAAACTGGAGATATACTAGGAAAGATTTCAGTAAAAGATGAAAAACAAGAAAAAAGTAAATTTCCACTAATAAGTAATATAAATATGAGTAAAGAAGAATTTGAGAATATAATCTTTAAAAAGTAGAAGAGTTGTCTTCTACTTTTTTTGTTATATAAAAATATAGTGTAACAAAATGAAAAATAGAAAATAATCTATTAATATGTAAGAAATCTAGTGGGGAGATTCAAATAATGAAAGAAGCTGTTGATTGTATAGATGCTGGAACGGAGTTTTGTCCTACTGCTACTTAACAACAGATTTTTTCTAGAATCTCCCTCTAAAGAAGTTATTTTTTTTTATCATCAAGTATAACTATTTTTGCTTTATATTCTAAGCCATCCCATAGGACTTTATTGATTATTGTATTAAGCATTAATCTTTTTTGTTTAATATCAGTAATTACATCAAAAGTAGTATCAAATCTTTTGAGCATATCTAGAGCTATATTTATATTATTAATTTCCATTCTAGTTTTTTCAATTTTATTTGTGTTGGTACTTAATTTATCTTTAATAATAGAATTCTCTTTGCTAATATTATTTATTTCCTTCATTATAATTTCTGATACTGTTTCATTTGTACTTAAAGATAATTGTTTAACTAAATTATTAATCTTTTTTTCATTTTCTTCAATTAAAGTAGTTAGTGTTTGAAGTTTAGTATTATCATCAGAGTCATCAGTTGTAGAAAGTGCACTTTCTAAAGCTGAGATTAAAGAGTTTTTATTATAATTTTTAAGTTGATCAATAACAATTTTGTCTAATCTGTCAATTCTAATATTTTTATTATTACAAGCTTTGCCCTTAGTAGAATCCTTTTTACTACAAACATAGTAATCAATTCTTTTTCCTTCTTTAACGGACATTTTACCTTGTTTTATAATCATATTAGAATTACAAAAACTACACTTAAGTATTCCTGTTAAAAGTGAAGAGTTATCACTTGTCCCAAGTCTTTTTACTTTTTTGTTTTTATTGTTATTTAGAAGAGTTTGGACCATCAACCATGTTTTAGAATCAATTATTCCATCATGTTTCGATACTGCAGAAATCCATTCTGAAATATCTCTGCTAGTTCTTTTTTTCTTTGTTTTATTATAAGTTAAATAGCCTGAACCATTTGGATCTCCATACACATTTATTCCTTGTTCTCTAAGATGATTATGTGTATTTATATCCGATTTAACATAAAGTGGGTTGTAGAGTATTCTTGAAACTTGAATTGTACTCCAATCGCCACCATTTTTCCCTTTAACTCCACAATCAACTAAAAAATTGCTAACCTGAGTAATAGAATTAAATTCAATATATTTCTCATATATTAATTTAATTATTTTTAATTCTTCTTCTATAGGGCTTAGCTTCATTAATGTTTTTTCTTCGAAGTTTTGGTCAAGATATACAGTTTTTTCTGCCTTATAGCCATATGGTTCTTGACCTCCTAGCCAACGACCTGTTCTGGCCAGATAAATCATGTTATCTCTTACACGTTCTGCGATAGTTTCTCTTTCTAGTTGAGCAAAAGTTGCTGAAATATTCATCATGGCCCTACCCATAGGAGTAGCAGTATCGAATTGCTCATTTATGGATATAAAACTTATAGAATTTTCTTCTAATAAACTATAAGTAGTTGCAAAATCAGCAACAGATCTAGAAATACGATCTAATCTATAACAAATTAAAATGTTGAATTCTTTATTTTTTGCATCTTTAAGAAGCTGTTGAAATCTAGGCCTATTAGTATTGCTACCAGAAAAACCTTCATCTTCATAAATTTTAAATTCAGTAACAGATGGATAAAATCTTTTTATATAATCTTTACATGAATCAATTTGATTTTCAATAGATTCACCTTTACCAGTAGCAATAGACTTTCTACTATATATTGCAGCTATCATACAATCACCTCAAGCAAATAATTAATTTGAACTAATATAGCCTAAACTTTTAGTTTAGGCTATAAATTTAAAGTTACGGGTAGTTGAAAACTCTTTTTACGTAAGTATATTATACATTTTAGGGTTGGTGCTCACTGGCTCTCTAAGATAGGCATAAATATCATTAGTATTTATTAAATTTTAATTGAATATATTTCTTTTCTATGCCAGTTGATTTAGAAATTGTTTCAATTGACATATTTTCATAGTTTAATATAAAGTTATCATCTATCAATAGTTCAGCGGCAAACTTATCTGCTTCGTTTTCTAATTTAGCTTGTACAAAAAATGTTTTTGAACTATTGAAGTAAACATTTGATTTAGTATGCAAAATTGCATGGCCCAGTTCATGAGCAATGCAAAAATGCTGTGATATTTCATCTAAATTTTCATTTATAAAAAATACTTTTTTCCTTTTCATATAAGTATAATGACCGGTTACATTGCCAAGTGGTAATATATATATCCATATACCTAATCTCTCACATATCTCAATTGGATCATTAGTTTGAAACTTTGTTTTTAAATTGCTTACTATTTCTTTTAAATCCATAATCCGCATCCCCCGTTTTGAATGCCTATTAACCCTTTCTTTACATTTAAAAATTGTTAATTCTTTTTATATTTTTTAGGTGTATATTTCATTTTGTTATATACTCTAACATCAGATAGAAATCTTTCATATGCCATTTTTAAAAATTCTTTATCTTCTTCATCAGCAGGAGTACCACAAAACTCAACAACATCAGCATTGTCTAAGTTATCTATCATTTGCTGGGCTTCTTTTTCAATTATTATTTTTTCTTTTTTATTCAAATCTGATTGTAAATTTACTAATTTACCAGGACCAGCAAATAGATTTTTTTGAGATGGAGTTCTTAAGTTATTAAATGTATCTCGTCCAAGCAAATAGTCAACTGATACTTCAAAAAAATCTGCAATTTTTTGAAGCAACTCGTTTTCAGGCATTGCCTTATCATTCTCATATTTTGATATAGATGTATCATCTATAAAAAGCTTACTAGCTAATTGCTTTTGAGTTAGTCGTCTATCTTTTCTTAATTCTTTCAATCTATCGCTAAATATACTCATAAAAACACCTCCATTCAAAATAATTATATAACAACTTGAATCAAAAGAAATAAAACTTGAATAAATATCAAATTTTTTTCAAAAAACTATTGACAACTTGAATACAATTCAATATTATATAAATATAAGATTTGAATAGAATTCAAGTTAGGAGGTGTAATTTTGAAAACTAATTTACTAAAAGCTGAAAGAGTTAAGAAAGGTTTGACACAAAAAATGATTAGTCAAAACCTTGAAATTGATGCAACTTCTTACTCTAAAAAAGAAAATGGAATCATTGAATTTAAAGCATCAGAAATAAAAGCAATAAAAAACATTCTAAATTTAACTCCAGATAAAGTAGTAGAAATTTTTTTTGATGAAAAACTTGAATTTAGTTCAAGTCAATATAGTTAGTTTATTCAACTATATATTAATAATACAAGGGGGGATAAGGAAATAAAGGGAGGCATAGTAATGCTTAAAGAAGTAAGATGTCCAAAATGCAATAAACTAATTTTTAGATTTGAATTAAGTGGAAGTATAGTTTTTGATATCAGATGTAGCAGATGTAAATATCATTTTAATTTGAAATCTGTAGCAAATATTCATTAAAAGAATAAGATATTAAAAAGGATTTTGAGAAGGTGTAGAAGTGAGAGAGATTAAAGTTGAGGTAGAAGGTAAAATTACTGACAGGCTAATTGATGATTTTAATAAAAGGTTAGTTATAGCTTTAATAGCTCAATATTCAAGAAAAGGTGCTGAACTTATATTAGAAGAGTTAAGGAAAGAATAAAAATTCTTTCTTATATACAAAAGGTTAACATATTTAAAAAAAGTAAAGGAGTAAAAATGTTAAGCTATTATTTATATTTATCAGTAATGTTTCTAATTAAAATTACTTGTATCTGGGGTTCTGGAATACTTGGAGTTTTAGGAATATTTATCATTGTTAGAACAGCTACTAAAGATGAATCAATAATAACAAAATTGTTTATTAAAATTTCAAAGTTATAGAAGGAGGAAAGTATATGTCAAAAATATCATTTTTAAAAGTTTCTAATTTTTTAGGTGTAGATGAATTAGAGCTAGAACCAGGAAAGATAAATATTTTTAAAGGCCCTATGGGAAGTGGTAAAACATCTGTAGTTGAAGCTATAGAAAAAACATTCACTAATAAAAATAGAAGGACAGAAATAATAAAACATGGTGAAGAAGAAGCAACATTATTTGTTGAACTTGATGATGGTCTTGAAGTTGATAGAAGAATAAGGTCAGAAAAAGGTGACTATTTAAAAGTTAGAAAAGCTGATGAAGGAGTTCCAAGTACAGAGAAATTTCTTAGAAGTCTTATAAATGGAGATATATTTAGGCCTTTGGATTGGGTAAATCTTAGTGTTAAGGAACAAACAAAATCATTGCTAAGCATGTTAGAAATTGAATGGAGTGAGCAGGATATCATGAATTGGTTTGGTGACCTAGTGGATGATATCGACTACTCACAACATATTCTACTCATTCTTAAGAGTATAGAACAAAAATACTACAAAACAAGGGAAGAAGTCAATAGAGAGATTAAGGAGCTAGAATCTAGAATAAGGACTTTATATGAAGAATTACCAGTAGAATATGACGGAGAAGACTGGAGAAGTGTAAAAATACAAGAATATTATGCAAAAGTATCTCAGGCGCAAGAAGTTAACAGATTAATTGATATGGCAAGATCATTACAAGAGAACTTTGATACAAAAATTGAAAGTATTAAGGCAAATGGAGAAAATCAAAAATCAAAGGTTACTTTAAAATACAAGGAAGAATGTGAAGATATAAAGGACATTATAACTCTTGCACAAGGTAAGATCTCAAAGGCTAATAACTTCATAGAAAATTCTAATAATATTTTAGAACTAGAACTAAACAAGCTAGATAATAAACTTGATGAAGAATATCAGCAGTTGCTTCAAAAATATTCTATCTTAAAGGATAAAAAGAAGAGAGAAGTATTTGATTCGGTTGAAGAACAAAGGCAAATTATTTATATTAACCAAAATAAAATTACAGCTAAAGAACAAGAATTAAGAAGCTTGGATGAAAAAGAAGAAGCTGAAAAAATAGCAGTAGATGAAAAGGTTAAATCTGAAATAGAAAAAGAAGAAATTAGAATAGGAAAAGCTTCAGAATACTTAAAAGAAAATAAACAAATAGATATAAAACCGCTTCAAGATGAAGCTGATAAGGTTGCTGAAATGGTAAGTTATCTAAGAGATTGGGATAGAATTATTGAAACTAGGGACGGAATATTGGCATCAAAACAAGTTTATTCAAATGAACTTACTACTAAGATAGAGAAGGCTAGAAATTTACCAGGAGAGCTTTTAAAGACTGCTAAAATGCCAATTGAAGGGATTTCAGTTGATGTAGATGGCAGGGTAAGAATTAATGGTACTTTATTAGATGGGTTATCAGATGGTGAAAAGATTGCATTAAGTATGAAAATTGCTAAGGTTCAATGTGGTGAGCTTAAGCTTATATGTGTAGATAAGTTTGAATCATTAGATAAAGTTTCACAAGCTAAGCTATTAGCAGAAATGACTATTGACGAATATCAATACTTTGTTACTGAAGTTGTGAATACTGAAAGTAATCAGGTAGAAATTGAAAAGATAGGATAGGTGAATTTTATGATTGGAATGATAGAAGATAGAAACTTATTTAAAAGTGCAAAAGTAATTTTTGACACAAGAGAAGATAGTGAAGAAAGAGATAAATGGTTATCTATAAGATGTAATTCAATAGGTGGCTCAGAAATAGGAGCTATAGCTGGATTTAGTAATTATGGAAGTGCATTAACAGTATTTAATGAAAAGCTTGGTTTAGTTGAAAAGTTCAAAGGGAATATTCATACACAGTTTGGTAATCGTATGGAGCCATTGATTAGAGAATGGATCCAGGAGGACTTTAAAAAGGAAACTAATATTGAACTTAAGGCATATGAATATCCATATATGATGATAGATAAGGAATTTGAATATTTTAGTGCAAACATTGATGGAATAGGTATTTTAGAAAAAGATTATGTCTATTGGGAAAACAGAGATACAGGAGAAATCAAATATATTCCTGAAGGTGAGAAGTTTGGATTAGAAATTAAAACTGGTTCGGAATTTTTAAAGAAAATGTGGGTAGGAGAAGAGATTCCTGATTCATATTATTGTCAATGTCAATGGTATATGGGAGTTACAGGATTAAATTACTTTTTAATAATTTATATGCTAGGTAAAGAAATAAATTGGAAAGTAGTACCTAGGAGTGAAGAAGATATTGCTGCACTTAGAGCTATAGGTAATGAGTTTTGGGAAAGTCACATATTAACTAAGATTCCACCAGCTCCAACAGGAATTAAGAAGGAAACAGAAGAGATATTAGAAAATCAAACACTAATTGATGATGATGAAATTAACATAAATGATAATAAGTTAACTCAGTATAATGATGTATCTGAAAAAATAAAAGAACTTGAGAAAGAAAAAGAAAGGCTTAAACAAGAAATATTCTTAGAAATGGGTAATAGTAAAAAGGCTACAGATGGTTCTTATAAGCTAAGTAGATATATGGTAAGTAAGGATTCATTAGATAATAAGTTGTTAAAGGAAAAGTATCCTACAACTTATGATGCAGTAAAAAAAGGTACAACAGAATATGTAAGTATGAGGGTAAGTAAATGTAAATAAGGGGAAAATTTATGAAACATTGGAGTGATATATACCCACATAAAATTTATGCAAATGTTCTATTAAATGAAGATAATGAAATAATTAATTGGAAGACAGTTAATTATTATTGGTAATCACCTCAAGAAGCAAAAATGTCATATGAACACTTTAAGAATATTAAAAGCTTAAAGGTGTGTTATAAGGAATTTGAGGTTTTTAATGATGATGAACACAATGAAGTATTTGAAAGTAAGGCTATTGAATGGTACAAGAACTTTCCTATAGCAATCAACAATGTTGGAGTACCACCATATTCAAATTTAGAAAATAAAAATTTACCTTTTTAGGAGGAATGAAAAATGGCAAATGTTAACGGTGGTTTAGTAACTAATAAAGGAGTCAATACTCCTTCAACACAAATTACACCACAAAAGAAAATGGCAAGTGCATTAGAGAAAATGTTACCTGAAATAAAGAAAGCAGTTGGAAAGGCAATGACACCTGAAAGATTCAGCAGAATTGCATTAAGTCTATTCAATGGAAACCCTGTATTTTGGGAGGCTGATACAACAAGTTTTTTAAGCGCACTAATGCAAAGTGCGCAATGTGGATTAGAACCTAATACAGTTCTTGGAGAAGCTTATGTTATACCTTATAAGAATACCTCAAAAGGGATAGTAGAAATAAACTTTCAAGTGGGTTATAAAGGCATATTAAAGATGGCATTTAACACTGGTGAATATGAAGCTATATATGCGCATGAAGTAAGAAAAGGTGATGAGTTTTCTTATGAATATGGATTAAATAAAAGTTTGATTCATAAACCTGCGGATGTTCCAAGTGAAGAAATAACTCATTATTATGCAGTATATAAATTAAAAAATGGTGGATTTGACTTTGTAGTATGGTCAAGGGAGAGAGTAGATCAACATGCAAGAGAATTTTCAAAAAATTATACTTATAAAGGTTCAGTAAATAAAAATTCAGTTTGGTTTAAAAATTTTGATAGTATGGCTAAAAAAACAGTGCTAATTGATGTTCTTAAGTTTGCTCCTAAATCAGTAGAAATGGCTAAAGCATTAGATTTGGATTATAAATCAGAAGCTAAAGAAGAAAAAGTAAGCAATTTTAATTATGTTGATGTAGATGCTGCACCAGTTACTTCCGAAGAAATTGTAGAACCTAACTATATTGTAAATGAAACAAATCAAAGTAGTATGTTTGAAGGTACACCATTTGATAATTAATTATTTGGGGCTTTATGCCCCTTAAAAGGAGGGATAATATGCCGTTTAGATTAGTATATACAGAGTTTTGGCAGGATCCTAAAGTTATGGAGGAAATGACTCCAGAAGATAAGTATTTTTATCTATATTTACTTACTAATCCTAACACAAACATGATAGGAGTCTATAGGATAGTAAAGAAACAGATGGCATTTGATTTAGGATATAGCATAGAATCTGTAAATAGTTTGATGGAAAGATTTATAAATTTTCATAAACTCATTAAATATAACAATGAAACTAAAGAAATATGTATCATTCATTATGGGAAATACAATTTAAACAGAGGAGGAAAACCAATGCTTGATTGTATAAAAAAAGACTTGTCTAATGTCAAGGATATAAATTTAGTAAAAGACATGCTAATGAATGTTAAAAATGTTTCTATAAAGTTATTTATCGAAGAATACTTGTCCAATATTAATAACGATACGTACCACGATACGTCAACGATAAGTGAACGTGAAGCCGACAAAACCAATAACCATAAACCAATAACCATAAACCAATATCCAAAATCCAATATCCAAACAACAACTACTACTAGTAATAGTAATAGTAGTTATATTGTTAAAGGTAATTTAGAAGTATTTAAACACTTTGAAAAGTGTGGATTTATTATTAGTTCAATGTTAATGGAACAAATAGCTGCAGATATAGAAGTCTATAGTAAAGAGTGGTTAATGGATGCAGCTAAAGAAGCAATGAACAGAGCGAAGATTAATAATTATAAATATGTTTTGGGTATATTACAAAATTGGCAGAGCAAAGGAAGGAATGATACTAATGTCATTGGAGGAAGTTCTGGAAAGAGTGATAAGCCAGGCGAAATCAAATATGATTATAGCCAATTCACAGGATCAGATGAAGAATGGGACGGAAAAGACATTGAGACAGAGTACTAGTTATAAATGTAATAGATGTAAAGATACTACATGGATATTAAAGGACACGGGATGCGTAAGGTGTAGTTGCTATGAAATGGATTATATAAAAAGGCTTTGGGAAAATTACGGTATTAAAGCAGAAGAGGTTAAGAAACTAAATGAATTTAAACCATTTGATTCCTTAACCACCAACCTTAAAACTAAGGCTAGTAATTATATTAACCAATTTAAAGAAATTTATTCAGAAAGAGAAAATAGTTTTGGAGTGCTTGGACAAAGTGGATCAGGCAAAAGTCATGTATCTATAGCTATAGGAGCAGCATTATTAAACCAAAATTATAAAGTGGTTTATATGCCATACCTAGAGGTTATGAGGGAACTTAAGGCTAATACAATGGATGATGAGTATTATAACAGACTAATTAACAGATACAAACAAGCACAAGTGCTTATTATAGATGATTTGTTTAAAGATAAAGTTAAGAGTGGTAAATTAACTGGAGAACTGACAGAAGCTGATATGAAGCATATATACCCTATATTAAATCATAGATATCTAAATAAAATTCCAACTATATTTTCAACAGAGTGTGATATAGATATGCTTTTAGAATTGGATGAAGCCTTAGCTGGTAGAATTGTGGAGTCCTGTGGTAAAAACATAACTTTAATAAAAGGGCAAGGGTACAATTATAGATTAAGAAATATTATGAAGGCTGAATAGGAGAATAAGGGATGGGAGTTAGTAAAGTAAAATTATATGAGAGTATAGAAATTAAGGGGATAAATCATAAAGATACTTTAGCAGCAAGTGAAGAGTTGGATAAAGAAATTCTTAAAGAAATGCTCAAGAATCCAGTAACTGAAAACATATATCTAAGGCAAGTAATTAAGGCTAAAGATTGTGAGATAAAGAATTTACAAAATAGAATTAATGAATTAACAATACAAGCTAAAATAGAATATGAAAAAGGAAAATCAGCTGAGGATTCAATAAAGTTAATTATGACAATAGCAGAAAGAGAAGGTATAGTTGGTGAAATTAAGATTAATGGTATTAGATGAGAATATAGAAACTCATGAAAATAACAGAAAGGATTCTTATGAAGAAGTTAGCAAGAAACTTAGGAAAGAATATAAAGAGCTTCAGGAAGCAATAAAAGAAGATGATGATGTTCACATAGCAGAAGAAGTTTTTGATTTAATCCAGGTATGCATAAGGATATTAGTAATCTTAACAAAAAAGGGGTTTAGTTTATTACAGTTAAGTAATAGACATAACAAAAAACTAGTGACTAGAGGTTGGAAGCATAAGAATATAATTAATGTTTTTTATAATAGGGAGGATATATATAATGGTAGATTTAAATGAAAAGTTTATTGTAATAAAGAAAGAGGATATAGATAAGTATCTTAATGATAAAGGGAAAATTGCTTTATATGGTTGTTTAGAAATTATTGAAGATTCAAGAGAACTTGACTGTAAGAAATTAAATAATTATTTAGTTGTTAATAAAGATGAACCTTATGCTGGCTTAGTAAGCAAGTTAATATTAAATAAAATTACTATACGAGATATTATGGAAACTATAGCTAGAAATTGTACAGCCTGGGACACATCTAAGGATAAAAAAGAAGGATTACTTCCTGAAGTATCAGCAACTAATGAATATTTATATAAAATATTAACTGGTGAAAAATATAATTTTTACTCAGCATGTAGGAAATTTAATATTAAATAATAAATCGTTCATTAGAATAAGGAGAATGGGAATAAATAGTTACGATTATATGTTTCTATTATCATATGATAATCAAATAATAAAGGGGAGAAGTAAAATGAAAAATACTTTAGGGGATTTAAACAATCATTTATTTATGCAACTAGAGAGGCTATCAGAAGAAGAGTTACAAGGTGAGAAGTTGCAAGAAGAGATAGAAAGAGCTAAAGCAGTTAAGGAAATAGCTTCACAAATTATATCTAATGCTAACTTAGTTTTAAGAGCAGAAGAGTTTAAAGCTGAAACTTTAGGAAGAAGCAAAGTGCAAGCTCCTAAAATGTTAGAGGGTTAGAAATGGATAGAGCAAAAGGCCAAGTGTGGACAGATGAAGAAAAAGCTTATCTAAAAGAGATAGCACCAGGTAGGCATCACAAAGAAATTCAAAAATTAATGAGTGAAAAGTTTAAAATGAACTTTACCACACGACAAATATCAGCAGCAATAAAGAGATATAAACTAAATACTGGACTTACAGGGTGTTTTAAGAAAGGGAGAACTCCCCACAACAAAGGGCAGAAAGGAATTTGTGCAAAAGGTTGTGAAAAGACTTGGTTTAAGAAGGGGAATAAACCTATAAATTACAGATCGGTTGGTAGTGAGAGATTCACTAAAGATGGATATGTAATGGTAAAAATAGCTGATCCAAATAAGTGGAGATTAAAATCAATAATAGTTTGGGAAAAAGCACACGAGAGAAAGATCCCTAAAAATCATGTAATAGTATTTGCAGATGGTAATACTCAAAATTTTGATTTAGACAATTTGTTATTAGTAACTAGAGCAGAATTAGCACTACTTAATAAATACAAGTATATAAAAAAAGGCAGCGCAGAAATAACTAAGACAGCTTTAAATTTAGTTAAATTAGAAAAGAAAATAAACGAGGTGAATAGATGAAATTAAGAAAAGATGATCCTATTTACTATAAAAAGAAAATTACTGATTTAATAAAACAAGCTAGGGAAAACGGACTATATGTATATATGCCAGAGGGAGAGAAATACATTTGCTTTAAGTCTTTAGAAACTGGAGAAATAGCATCTAGTTATATTCCTTGGTTATTTAAGGAGGGAAGAACAATTGAATGATATACAAATATTTAAGAATATTGAATTTGGACAAGTAAGGGTAATTACAAAAGAAAGTGAAAATTGGTTTATAGGAAAGGATATAGCTGAAGTTTTAGGATATTCAAATACAAGAGATGCATTAAAAAGTCATGTAGATGATGAAGATAAAGCTGACGTAGCAATTTACGACGGTAGCCAAAATAGAAACATGAAAATTATAAATGAAAGTGGACTTTACTCTTTAATACTTAGTAGTAAGTTAGAGGGAGCTAAAAAATTTAAAAGATGGATAACATCAGAGGTACTACCGCAGATAAGGAAAACAGGTGGATATATACCAATAGATGAAGAAGAAAGCGAGCAGGACATATTAGCAAAGGCTTTATTGATAGCTCAAAATACTTTGAAGAAAAAAGATGAATTGATAAAGGCTAAAGATAGAGAAATTGAAAACAAGAACAGATTTTTAAACCAAATATCATCAAGCTCAAATTCAATATTAGTTAGGGATGTTGCACACTTGGCAACTAAGAATGACTTGAAAATTGGTGAAAAAAGACTTTGGAATAAATTGAGGGAATGGGGATTAATACAAAAGAATTCAACTAAGCCAATGCAAAGAGCGTTAGAGCAAGGATTATTTGAGAAATCGGAATTTGTAATTCAAAGAAGTAATGGAGTAGAAACAAAGTTTACTACAAGAGTTACAGGAAAAGGACAAGTTTATATTATAAAAAGACTTTTAGAAGAGGAAGCAATGTAATGAAGGAAGATAAGTATTGTATTGTTTGTGGAAGTCCATTCGCAGAAGAACATCATATAGTTTTTAGAAAGCAGCAACCAGCAATGATAAATTGCCCTCACAATAAACTTAATCTTTGTTATGATCATCATCTTGGGAAAGAATCTCCACATATGGATAGGAGAATAGATATTAAGTATAAGAAAGAGCTTCAAGATAGACTAAATGGAATGTTTAGTTCTAAAGAAATATTCACTGAAGAGGAAATTGGGAAAATATTACTAGTGCCTAAAAAGGATTCTTATAGATTAATAAAACCTTCAAGAATTTCAGTTAAGGATAATATAGTGGGATATAACAAAAAGGATGTCATAAGAGCAGCTATGGGAGGTAAATTATATGGCTAAAAATATAGGTAAGATATTTGAAGAAGAATTTAAGAACTCTGTTTCAAAGGAGCATTGGTACTATAGATTTAAAGATGGAACAGCAGCATATAACAGGGATATAGAAAATAAACAAGTAAGATTTCAGGCTAAGAATATATGTGACTGCCAAGTTATGACTAATAACAAATTATTCTTACTAGAGTTAAAGAACACAAAAGGATCTAGTTTACCACTAAACAATATTAAATCTAATCAAATTGAGGGATTAAGTGTAATAAATCATAAAAATATAGAAGCATATTTCATTATATGTTTTAGAGATAAAGAAAAGTGTTATGCAGTACAAGCTATAAAGATAAAGAAATTTATAGAAAGTAGAGAGCGAAAATCAATTCCAATGGATTGGTGCATAGAAAATGGAATAGAAGTGTCAATGATTAAAAAGAAAGTTAGATATAAGTATGATTTAGAGGTCCTATTCAATTGGAGAGGTGATAAATATGTCATTGCCTAGTGAAAAAGTTGAGTTGTTAGAAAAAAGTAAGATGAATTTAGATAATATAACGGATCATCTTAAAGAACTTGGAATTAACTTAGCAATAGCGGAAAAGGAATATAGAAAAGCTCTAGCAGTTAAAGAAATATCTTTAAAAAGTAGGGGGAATAACTATCCTTCAAACATGGCTTTAGACATAGCTAAAGGAACTCCTGAAATAGCTGATTTAAGATACAAAAGAGATGTAGAAAGGATAAACTATGATGTTTGCAAAGAAAAACTTAAAAATGAAAGAATGAATAGTGAAATTTTAAGAAGTCTTTTAGCTTATGATAGAGCAAATTACCTAAACACTTAAATTCACAGAATATTCATTCTATAGGAATAAAAAATAAATGTTAGGGCACTTTTGCAAGGAGGTAATTAAAAATGAATAATACTCTAATTAATCAAGGTGTTACTAAAGAATGTGTTGAATACTGCATGAAAAGTATAGTTAGGTTATTAAATGGAGATACTAAAAAGTTTGAAGAATATGCAGCCAAGGCACTTGAAATAAACAATAAGGGCATAGAAGAATCTAATTGGACAAGTTGTAGGTATAAAGTAAATGGAATTACTAAAGAGGCTAAAGTAAATATGCTGACACAAGAGATAAGAGATCTTAAAGGTAATGTGTTGAGGGTAGGTGTAGAAAGATGAATATGATAGATCTGATTACAATTTTAGTATGTATAGTGATTTCAATTTTTATAGGATTAAAACTCTGTAAAGCAGCATCGAAAGAAAAAATATTAATTACAAGCGTAGAAAAGTGTAAGTTTAATAAACTTGATAGTTGCTATGAAAAAATGTGTGGTGAGTGTATTGATTATGAACAATGCCCATTAAGATGTGATAGCAATTGTGAAGAGTGTTATGGAAAAGTAAAAATAATAAGGAGGAAAAACTAATATGCCTAAATGTGATCATGAAAAATTATCAGCCATGGGTATTACAAGTAACAATGTCTACTTACAATGTGGTATATACACAAAAGTTATTTCCTTAAAAGAGTTGTTAGAAGAAACACAAAGGTTAAGAGAACTAAATAAAAAGTATTCGAATGAAAATTTGGAAGTTAGAAAGTGGATTAATGAAATAGAAAATAAAAATGATGCACTTGAAAGAGAAAATGAAGCTCTAAAGCATTGTTTGAAAAATTTAATTTAGTAAGGAGAAAGTCAGGATAATGGAATATATAAATGATATAAATATTCAAGAAGCTGTAATTCATGTTTTAGATTCAAATAGTGGAGAACCTATATTAAATGAATATATGTTAGAGATTAATGAGGATGTCTATAAATATCTTTATAAGCATATAGAAAAAAGCCTAAAGAGTGAAGATTTAAAATATGCAAAATTTAATGAAGAAAGAAATATAGTAAAGGAAGTAGTTCAAGATTATTTAAATGGGGTAGATAGCAATTTAATAGGACTATCACAAGAGCTAGCAAGACAATTATTTATAAGAATGAAGGCAAATATAAATATCCCTTCATGTGATTTGATAATAGTTTCTTTAATAACAGATCAAGGACCAATGATAGGAATACTTAAATTAGATTATAAAAAGAGTTTTATACATCAAATAGACTTTATTGAAAATAAAGTAGGTGTTGATTTAGTAACTCAAGCAACAGGTTTACCAGCAAGTAGTCAAAGAATAGAGAAGGCAGCGTTTATAAAACCTACAAGAGAAAATACAGATTTTGATTTATTGGTATTAGATAAAAAGAAATCTGATGATGAAGAATATGGATCAAACTATTGGATAAATAACTTCTTAGGATGTATTCAAATAACAAATGAAAGAGATGAAACTAGAAATTTTATAAATCTAAGTGAAAGATGGATAAGACAAACTTATCCAGATGATGCAGTAGAAGCAGAGAGCATGAGAAGAGAAATTAGAAAACAGTTAGAAGAAAATGAAACTATAAACATTAATGAGTTTGCAGAAGAAATAATTAAGGAAGATGGATTTGCTGATAACTTTAAAATGTTTATGTCTGGACATGTTGATGAAGAAATAAAAATAGATAAGGTTTATGCGGAAAAGAAGATAAATAAAATAAAGTTAAAAATAGACAGAGAGATAGACATAACTATTAGTAAAGAAGCATATGAGGATATTTCAAGGTTTGAGATAACCAAGAATGGTGACGGAAGTATTAATATGACAATTAAGAATGTCGTGAATTATATAGAAAAATAAAAAAGGAGATCAAGAATGAGTGAGAAGCCAATATTATTTAATACTGAAATGGTTAAGGCAATAATTGAAGGACGAAAGACAGTTACTAGAAGAATTATAAAAGATGTTAAAGATATGGATTTTATAGGTTTTGTATCCTGTTCAGTACCAAAAGGCGATGAAGGTAAAGCAGCATTTGGGAAGGGGAGTTTTGAGGATATAGATAATGCAATTATAGATAAGCATGTTAGACCGCCATATAAACCAGGAGATATTCTTTATGTAAGAGAAACATGGTTTATTGGAGATATATTAGATGAAGATGAAACGATTAAGGATAGAGGAGTAGTTTTATATAGGGCTGATGAAAGAATAGAGGATATTGACTATGAGTCAATACAATGGAAGCCTTCAATCCATATGCCTAAAAAATATGCTCGAACATACTTAAGAGTAACTAAGGTAAAAGCAGAAAGACTACTAGTTATAACAGAGAAAGATATACAAAGAGAAGGAATTAAGGAAGAATTTCCACCATTAGCAGAAGATGAATTTAGGAAATTATGGGATAGCACAATAAAAAACGAAGATATAGAAACTTATAGTTATAAAGCTAATCCGTGGGTATGGGTAATAGAGTTTGAAAGAATAGAGAGAGGGAATGAAAATAATGAGGAAATATAGAAGTGCGTATTTAAAGCCTTATATGAGAAGAAAAACTAAAAAAGATGTTAATTATAGAGATTGTGATTTTAGAACATACCTAAGATTATGTTTCCCACATTTCAAATATGTAATGGTGCAAAGAGGAACTAATCATATAATAGCTTGTGGAAGAAGTAAAGAAGAGTTAAAAAAAGAGATATTTATAGTTAGGAAAAATAAGGACTTTAAAAAATGGACAAATAATGCAAAGAGAATACAACAAAAAGCTTCATTGAGAATAAGAAGGGGGAATGACTTATCAATAAGGTAATTTTATTAGGTAGACTTACAAAGGATCCAGAGCTTAATTTTGCAGCAGGGACTGGAGCAGCAGTAACAAGATTTACTTTAGCAGTAACAAGACCTTTTAAGAAAGATGAAACAGATTTTATAAATTGTATAGCTTTTGGAAAGACAGGAGAAACAATAGCACAATATCTTACAAAGGGCAGACAACTAGCTGTTACTGGAAGCATCAGAACTGGAAGTTATGATGCTAAAGATGGAACTAAGAGATATACAACTGATATAGTAGTAGATTCGTTTGAGTTTATAGGACAAGGTAATAACAATAATCAAGGGAATACACCTCAAAATAACTTTGGTGGAATGAATTTTGAGGATGAAATGACACCAGTAGATGATGGGGACATGCCATTCTGATGGAGCAACTTAGATTTAGTTTTATTAGATTCAAAGAAGAGTGTACAGAACTTAATAGTAAATTTACTTTAGGTTCTGTATGGAACTTCTTATTTGAACATGAGAACAATTACATTATAGAACTAGATGGTACTTTTTATGGTCCGTTAAAAGAGTGGTGTGAAAGACTATAGGAGGGCGTATGAATAGGCAAGAAAGAAGAAAAAGAGATAGAGAAATAGATAAGGATATGAATTTAATTAAAAAGTTGCCTGAAAGAGAAGTAATAAAGATAAATGAAATTATAGAGAAGGTAACAAAAACTAAGACAGAGCAGGTAATGAAGATTATAGATAGAAGTATGTCAGCTATTTTAGTAAGTAGAGGATGGACTTTTAAAGAGATAAGAGAAATGCAAGGTGAACTAGAAGAGTTTATGAGAGAAGATGCAGAATCAATAAAAATATTAGAAAAGGGGAATATTGATATGGCTAAGTTACAAGCAGAAGTAAAGGAATTTATCGAAGGGTTAATGAAAAGTGGTAAAGGAAGAAAAGAAGTTGTAGAAGGGACTATGTTTAAATTTCCTAAACTAAGCAAAACAGCAGTAAATAATGCTTATGGGAAAATATTAGAAGAATTAGAGATAGAAAATGCAGCAGCCTATATTTTAGAAGATAACAGGAATATTAAGAAAGCTATAGAAAAAGAAGATGCTAAGAAGATAGCAGCAGAAGTAGCAAGACAATTAGAGAAGGAAATATCAATAGAAAATCGTATTACCGATGTTGTCAAAAAGGCAGAAGCAAAAGAATCAGATGGACTAGAAGTATTAGAAGAGGTTGTCATAAAAGAAGTTAAGTTAAAAGGAAAGAACGGTGTGTATGAAGCAAAAACAGGACTAGGAGTAGCACTTGAAAGTGAAGGATATAAACTAGCTTTCAGAAATATAGAGGAGTTAGAAAGCTTCTGTAATGAATTTAAAAAGGTATTTGAAAGGATATAAGGCTATGAATAAGGTTGGAAATAGATACTCTTCATCAGTTGTTAGAGAATATATAAAAGAAAATATAGGGAAAAAGAACATAGATGAAATAGTAACGCATTTAAGAGAAACAACAACTCTTAAAGTGCCATCTATAGAAAGGCTTTATAGAGATATTAAAAGTGAAAGAGATAGAGAAATCAGAGAAGAAATAAAAGCAAGAGCAATAGACACATTTGGAGAAGATATGCAGAAGATAGTTGCGATGGAAGAACTTGCAGAACTACAACAAGCTTTGTCTAAAGATTTAAGGGGGAGAGATCATAATGTAGAAGAAGAAATTGCAGATGTATATATTATGTTAATGCAATTAGAACTTATGTATGATAAGAAAAAGATTGAAGAATGGATAGATAAGAAAATAGATAGATTGGATAAAAGATTGAGAGGGTAGCATATGAAAATAGTGGTTATATGGTTAATAGCATTACTATTTTATTGTGCATTGATATATGGAGCTACTAGAAATGATAAAGAAGAGTAATTTGATAATATTACGAAGTAAAAGGAGTGAAGAAATGAATAAGTTTAGAGAGAGTTTATTAAATAAGGTATCAAAAGCAGAAGAATTTCAAAAAGCAAGTAAGAGTGATGAAGTGGCATTATCTCTAAGTGAGAGTGAATTAAGACTTGTTAAAATAGGATTAAGAGCATTGGATTCTTATGAAAAGATAATAAGTGAAGAGTGTTCCAAGTAATACGTCATTCAATTATAAAACGTATTTTGATTTGGCTGCAAAGGAGAAAGAATATATGAAAGAAAATGCAAATAAAAAACTAGATAAATGGCTAAATACTGATATAGAATTACCTAAATATAAAAGAGAATTTTGTTGTGATGAATGTGGACTTATTTGGTTTGCTGAAACAACTACAGCCAATGAAACTATATGTCCAGAGTGTGGAAATAGCAATAGAAATGGATTTATATATGCCTGTGATAGTATGGCTTATGCTTATGCATATGTTTCTATAGTAAATTCATTGAAAGAAAAAGGGAAAGCAATTCATTTCCATAAAGAACATACTAATCATCAAAAAGAGCAGATGAATAATATTTATAGATAATTAATGATTCAGAAATAAGACATATTACGAGTGGATCTTATATGGTCCACTCTAAGGAGGGATGGGAATTGAGCTTTTGGAATCCAGCAAGAATGAGCGAGGATAGACAATTAGAATTAGATAAAAGAGTTATATTAGGAATAGCAGAAGATAAACTAAAGAAAGCTTTGGATAAGGTAGAAAAGAAGATTGAGCAGCATAGAGATAAAGTTATTAACATAGATGTATTTAGCATCACAAGAAAACAGAGGGCAATCATGAATGTGAGAGCTGATAATCTAGCTTTTGAAAGAAATGAGATATTAAGAAGGTTAGATTTAATAAAAGAAGCTAAGGAGGAATAACATATGTGTAATAAAGTATCTTGTAGATGGAATAATGCAGGATATATATGTATTAACACTAGAATAGACCAAGACAAGCTCAAATGTATAGATGGAGTATTGATATTAAATATAGATGGAAGAGAAATAATAGCAGTAAATGGAGAGTTTAAGGAGGGGTTGAATGGATAAAAAGGAGTTTAAAGAAACAGAAGAAAAAGTTAAAAGATATTATCAAAAAGAGAAGAAGATAAAATCCATACAAAAGACTATTAAAATATTAGATGAACAAATAAATAAGATAGAAAAGGACTTAAGAGATTGTAACTTTAATATAGATCCAGAAGAAAGTATGTCATCATCTTTTGAAGAAAGAGTACAAACATCTGGAAGTGGAATAAGCTATGCAGAAAGAGAAATAATGAGAGTTACAGAAATGAAGATAAGAAGAGTAACTGAAAAGAAACTTGAGAGGGAAAAGCAAGAGGAATTACTAGATACTATAGAAAGAGATATAAGTGAAATAGAAGATGTAATATTCCAATTAAGTCCAGAACATAAAATAATTCTAGAAATGAAGTATGGTAAGAAATATAATGAATACAAAATAGCTAATGAAGTACATTTAAGTCAGAGCCAAGTTAACAAAAAGATAAGACAAGCTATACAAAGCATAAATGAGTGGAATAGGTGGAATAATTTTGGAATAAAACTAGAATAATTTATATATAGGAAGTATGGTTTAATAATATTGTGGAAAGCTTGGACAGGGTTTTTCATTGTGGATTGACCTCCTATAATTATAGCACCTAGTATAAAAGCTAGGTGTAACGTGGGGATAAAAGACTTGGTACTAGTTAATCTAGAGTAGGTTCGATGCCTACTATCTCCAAAAGGGTTAAGTTAATTACCTTCGAGATTATGGAATTAACTTAATGGATAGGTGCTGAGTGTTGTAACCATTGGTGATCCAGGATACACTAAAATCTCTCTCATAAATTCTCAGTACCCTTTTATAGAAAAGCGCTTGTTGTAGTTGAAAAAATAACTATTTAACAGGTGCTTTTTTGAAGGGATTTATAATTATATGTAGAATTTAATAGCTAGGAGGTGAGAATTATGACGGAGAAAAGAGGGAGTAAAATATTTGAAAAGGGTGAATTACATAGACCATCTGGAGGAAATAATATTTTTGAAAAGAGGGATGGAATAGGAGAAAATCCTAAACCTACAAGTGTTAAGCCAGGATTCACAAAACCGGGGAAGTAATTAAATGAAGATAAATGATATTGTAGATATTATACCTAAATTATTTTTATATTTTATACCAGGATATATGGCTTTAAGTATAAAGAAACATTTTAAAAGCGAAAAAGATTCTAAAGATACTCATATGATTATAATAAGTATAGTAGTAAGTTTTATAATAACATCCATTACAGAAATTCTATTATTTGGGATTAGTAAATTAATAAATAAACAATTAGTTATAAGTGAAATGAATAAAAATTTAATTCTAATTTTAATATCATTATTAATAGGATGTTTATGGGTACTATATTATGATAGTTCACTAGAAAAATATATTAACAAAATATTGAACTGCAATATGAATTCACAAAGTAACGTTTGGAATAAAGCTATGAAAGCACCTAAGGGAGCTTGGGTAAGAGTATACTTGTATGAACATAATATACTTTATGAAGGTAAGTTAGAAAATTATACTATTGATCCAGAAGAGAATAATAGAGAAATTTTATTAACTTCATATACATCATACACTATAGATACAAAAGATATAATAGAGGAATATGATGACGATAGAAAAATGGTATTAATTAATTGTAAAGACTTGGTTAATATTGAAATACTAAAGGATTAACAATTTTAAATTATCATTTTACATAAACAAAAGCAAATAGGAGGAAATCAGCTAATGGAAAAAATGAAATGCCACAATTGTTCAATAGAATTAACAGATAAAATGAATTTACAATGTAGTAGGGCTATATTAGAATTATTTTGCTCTAGGTATTGTGCCATGGATTTTTATATGAAAGAAATGAATAATTATAAGGTTGATATAAAGAATATAAGAGATTATATAAAGTTTGCTTATGTTTCGGATGGTAATATATATCATTCAGATATAGAAGATGATGTATGTAATAATTGTGAAGATGGAGTATTTAATTTTTACAAATTTGAAGTAATTAATGGAAATAGATATGAAGTATATAAATGTTCAGAATGTGGAAAAGAAACAAAAGTTGCATGTAAGTAAATAAGATGAAATTTAGTTAAAAACACTCATTAAATTATATGAGTGTTTTTTATTTTATATAAAAGTGAGGTGAGGGTATGAAAGAATATACAAGCTATAAATGTAAAACGTGTAAAAGAGAATTTGTATTACTAACTGAAGACTTACTTAATACAAAGATTAAGGGTGGATTTATAGCATGCCCTTACTGTAGTAAAAAGAAAATCGAAAAGATGAAGGAAACAGATAGCTTAAAAGAATGTATGAGTGCTAGGAGCTATAAGAGAGTAAATGGTGCATTACATCAAAAATAAAATAATAAAATTAATCCCAAGTAAATATATATATAACATATACAATATTTAAGGGGTTGTTATTTTGAAAACTAGAACAATTACAGCTGCATGTCAAAAGTGTGGCGAAGTAAAAATTAAGATTTATCCTGAATACAGTAGAGTTAGACTTGTATGTATAGCTTGTGGTGAAGAATTAGCAAATGCTTCATGTGGAGACTATAGAACTATACCTTCTGTTTGTACAGAATGTAATGGTGAAGTTTTTAAAGCTAAAATTAGTATAGATGAATCAGGAAATGAAAGTTGGTCAGCTAAATGTGTAGAGTGTGATGAAGAAGTAAGAACTGTATTAGTAGATAAGGAATTAAATTCTATAAGTGAAGAAGAATTTAAGTTTCTAGTACTCTCTGATAAAGTTGAAGAGTTAACTAATAAAGTAGAATGTTTAGTTAATGAAATTAGTGATTTAACAGAAAAAGAGAAAAATAATAAAGATAATATTTATAGTTTAGATAATGATATATATGATTTGCAATGGAAATTAAGAGAAGTAGAAGAAAGTTGTGATGAGAATGATGATAAGATTAATAACATTAAATATAGGGTTGAAGAGTTAGAGAGAAAAGTTGAATATTAAATATATATAAAGAATTCTTATAGGTATAGGAGTTCTTTTTTATTTTGAAAAGGTGGATGTTAAAATGAAAAGAATAACAAAGAGCGAAGCGAAGAGATTAAGAAAACAAGGCAAGGAAGTAAAGAGAACTCATAATGGGTACTATCAAATGAATGTATAGTATATAAAGAATAAAGGTGGGTGGTGTATATGTAATGGCTAGAGTAAGAAGTCCAGCAAGGGATAAAGCATTTGAGATTTATAAAGAGAATAATGGTAATATAGATTTAGTTAAAATTGCAGAAATACTATCCATATCACCTGGAACGGTGAGGGGATGGAAAGCAAAAGATAAATGGTCGGATAAAATAAATGGAACGCTCCAAAAGAATAAGGAACGCTCCAATAAAAAGATAAATAATAAAAAGAATAACAGTAAAAAAGAAACTGTTGCTGATGAAGTTATAGAGGTTATAGAAAATACTGATTTAACTGATAAGCAAAAGCTTTTTTGTATTTTCTATACTAAATCATTTAATGCTACAAAGGCATATTTAAAAGCTTATAAATGTACTTATGAAACTGCAGCAGTAAATGCTAATAGATTGCTAAAAAACACTAAGATTAATGATCAGATTAATAGCTTACTAGCGAGTGAGTTAAATAAAGAATTTTTAACAAGAGGTTTAATTCAAAAATATATGGACATAGCTTTTTCTGATATAGGAGACTATATTAAGTTTGGAAAGAAAACAGAAAGAGCTTGGGGAGTAGATGAAGAAGGTAATCCTAAACCAATAATAGATCCTGAAACTGGTGAGCAAAAGGAGTATCAATATAATTATATAGATTTAAAAGAGAGTACTATGGTAGATACAACACTAATAAGCGAAGTATCTCAAGGAAAAGATGGAATTAAATTTAAGCTACTAGATAAAATGAAAGCTATGGATTTTCTAACTAAGCATTGTAACTTATTAAATGATGAAGAAAAAATCAAGCTAGAGATAGAGAATAGAAAGCTACAGAACATAAAGCTTGAAACTGAAATAAAAAGAATAAAGGCATCTATTGATGAGGAGTCAGAGGAAGAAAATGAAGATGATGGATTTATTGAAGCTTTGGGAAGTAAAGTAGCTGAGGTATGGATTGATGAAGAAAATAGTTAATAAAATAAAAAAGGCTATATTTAAATTTAGTCCATTTTCTAATAAACAATTAAAAGTTTTAACTTGGTGGATGAATGAATCTCCTGTTAAGGAGAAAGATGGAATAATAGCAGATGGAAGCATAAGAAGCGGTAAAACATTATCTATGTCGCTATCTTATATTATTTGGGCCATGGAAAATTTCAAATATCAAAACTTTGGAATGTGTGGTAAGACAATAGGTTCTTTTAGACGTAACGTTTTATTCTGGTTGAAATTAATGCTTAAATCAAGAGGTTATAAAGTAGAGGATTTAAGAGCTGATAATCTAGTTATTGTGACGAGAAAGGGAATATCAAATTATTTCTATATATTTGGTGGTAAAGATGAACGATCTCAAGATTTAATTCAAGGGATAACATTAGCAGGTTGTTTTTTTGATGAAGTTGCATTGATGCCAGAAAGCTTTGTTAACCAGGCAACTGGAAGATGTTCTGTTGATGGTTCAAAATACTGGTTTAACTGTAATCCAGATGGTCCTTATCATTGGTTTAAAACTAATTGGATAGACAAGAAAAATGAAAAAAATTTACTATATTTACATTTTACTATGGATGACAATCTTAGTCTTTCAGAAAAAGTAAAAGATAGATATAAAAAAATGTACTCAGGAGTTTTCTTTAAAAGATATATATTAGGTCTTTGGGTAATGGCTGAGGGCATTATTTTTGATATGTTTGATGAAGAAAGACATAAGGTAGAGACTGTAGATAGAAAATACACCGAATATTATGTAAGCATTGACTATGGTACTCAAAATGCGACTGTATTCATTTTGTGGGGACAGTATAAAGGAAAATGGTACGCAGTCAAGGAGTATTATTATTCAGGTAGAGATTCAGTAAAACAAAAGCCTGATGATAAGTATTATGATGATTTAGAATTATTCTTAGGGGAAATAATACCTAAGTATATTATTATAGATCCAAGTGCCGCATCATTTATAGCATTAATAAGGGAAAAAGGAAAATACAAAGTATTACCTGCTCAAAATGATGTCTTAGATGGAATACGAAAAGTAGGAAGATCCCTTAATGAAGATTTAATAGCATTTAATAACTGTTGTATCAATTGTTTTAGGGAGTTTTTTTCTTATGTTTGGGATGAAAAAGCCACTAATAGAGGTGAAGATAAGCCAGTAAAAGAAAATGATCACTGCATGGACTCTATAAGATATTTTATAAGCACAGTTATTTTAAAAGGTAAGAGTAAGCCTTATGATGATTCTGTTTATGACAAAGGAAAAGGAATTAAAAAACATCAAGAAACTTATAAGAGAGGGGGAAACGTATTTTAATGAGTACAGTAAAAGAAAAACTATTAAGGCTATCTTCTGATGAAATAGAGGAACGAAAAAAAGCTAAAAAAGATTATTATTTTTATAAAGGAATATCGGAAAATAGAGATGCAGCAAAAATAGATGAAGATTTATTAGGTCAAAATTGGGTAAACAATGATAATGTTGATTATGAACCTACGCAGGATATTAGAAATAGAGTAAAACCATTGCTGAAAAAACAGGCAAGATGGATGTTTGGCAAAGAACCAAGCATTATTATTACTCCAATAAATAAAGCTGATAAGAATAATTGTGAAGAGTTAAGACAATTTATTGATAAGCTATTAGACACTCAACACTTTTGGAAGAAAACTAGAAAAGCCTTTTTAATCAGCACAATAAAGAAAAGAGTATTACTAAGAATTTCAGCAAAAGATGGTAAAGTTAAAATAAGATATGATGATATAGATAATTTCAGTTATAAAGAAATAGATGATAATTTAATAGAAATTAGGTTCTTCCAAGAAGATTTAGGAAATTATAATAAGGAAGATAAGGATAAAAAATATTATATCCATAAATATTCATATATGAAATTTAAAGAAGATGAAGTACTTTCAGCAGCATATACTATTGAAACATATACGGGAGAAGATTTAGATAATCCTATAGGAATAAAAAGTGAAGAGATAGGATATACAATTAACAAGATTCCTTGTTGGTTAATAAAAAATGGTGGAGAGCTTGGAGATGAATATGGAGAGTCAGATTTATATGATTTAATTGAGCCACAGAAAAATTACAATAAGAGAATAAGTGATTTTGCTGATGCATTAAGATTTCAAATGTTTGGTTCTGACTCTATAATAGATGGTAATCCAGATGATGTAAATAAACTTAGTATAGCACCTAATTCACTACATGCAATAAGGACGGCTGAAACTGTTGCAGCTTCAGGAAAGCAAGCAATACATCAAAGGTTAGAATATAACATGGGAAATGCACAGGCTATAAATGACTATTTAGAGACATGCAAAGATGATATGAACTTTATATTAGATATGCCAAGCCTTAAAGATTTGAATAATGTTCCAAGTGCTAAGGCTATGAGATATTTATACAATGATTTAATTGCTAGATGTGAAGAAAAGTGGAATGATTGGGAGCCTATATTAAAAGAGCTCATAACATATATAATTTCTATAGCATCAGAGTGTAAAATCCCTAATTTTAAAGCTGAATGGAATAAGATTGATTTTACTATATCATTTAATCATAATTATCCTATTCCAAGTGATGAAGAAGAAAAGAAACAAATAGCATTAAATGAAGTAATTGCAGATGTAAGGAGTAGAAAATCATATATTAATGAATATTCTAAAGCGGAAGATGCAGAAGAAGAGTTTAATGAGATTCTGAATGAAAAATCAATAATAGAAGGAATAGAACTAGGTGAATTTAGCGGAAAGAGTAAAAATGAAGGGAATAACTTAAATGAGTGATAGTGATATTCTTTATAAAAAGTTATTAAATGAAGCAATAAATGATAAAAACAAGCTGACTTCGACTAGTGTAAAAAATATTAGAATACTATATGAAGATATAGCAGAAGATCTAATTAGAAAAGCATCTACTTCAAGAGGTGGATTTACTATAGCTTGGACTAAGGATTATGAAAAATATATAAAAAATAAAATCATGGAGTTAAATAATAACTTAGTTAAGTTAGAAACAGAAGCTATAAAGACAGGTGCAGAAATAGCAGCAAGTGTAAATGGAGATTTCGTGTCATATGTAAAAGACAAATATGAACTTGATATTGATAAAGAGCTTATAAATTTTGCCTATAGCATTAGTGATGATGTATTGCTAAAGGTATTAGATGGGAAAATGTATAAAGATAATAGAGGCCTTTCTGAGCGTATATGGAGACATACTAGAAGTATGGAAAAGGATGTACAATACGTAATTACACATGGATTAGGATCTCAAAAATCTTATTTGGAGATAATTAAAGACCTAGAGAATTATTTAAAACCAGGAGAAAAGAAAGATTGGCAACTCTCAAAAGTATATCCAGGAGTAAAAAATAAAACAGTTGATTATAATGCTCAAAGATTATTAAGGACAAGTGTAAATCATATTTTTCATGTTACAAGCATTCAGAAAGCAATGGAAAATCCTTATGTTGAAGCTGTGCATTGGAATTTATCGTCACAACATTATGAAAGACAAGTAAAACACTTTGGAGAAGATGAATGTGACGATTATGCTAATCAAAATGATTATGAATTAGGGACAGGTAATTTCCCTAAGAATAAGGTACCTATTCCACACCCACAATGCTTATGTTATACAACTTGTGTTATTACTAAAAGTCTAGATGATATAGGAAGAGATTTAGGGCAATGGATAAGAGGAAAAGATATTGATTATTTAAATAAATGGTTAAAGGTAGTATAGTATGATAACTAAAAATATTAAAACATATTGTGATCTATGTAAGAAAAGCTTCAAAATTAAAGCAAAAATGCTTAAGGAAACTAAAGTAACTAATGAAGTTACTAAGTTATCCTTTAAATGTCCCCATTGTAAACACGAGTTTGTAGTAATCTATAAAGATAATGAGGTTGAGGAAAATATAAAAATTATGAATGATATAGCTGAAGAAATAAAAAATAAAGATAAATTTGAGCCTATGGAATTGGACACATTAACAGAAAGATTTAACAAATTAAAACATAGAAATTTAGAATTAAGTTCTAGTTATAAAGTATTATATGGAAGATAAATATGATTAAAATAACTTATGGTTAATTTTTAATCATTGAAAGATTATATATATTTTGTGTATATTGTATAAGAGGTGGTATTTTTATATGATTAAATACGAGGTAGATGTAATTATTAAAACTGAAGGTGAGAATAGATATAGGTATTTATATGAAAAAACTTGGAATAGTACTAAAAAATATATTATATGTATTCTATTTAATCCATCAAAAGCAGATTTATATTTTAATGATAATACATTAGATAGATTAGTTTACGAGTTTAAAGATGAATATGGTGGAATTAAAGTACTAAATTTATTTTCTATTATGGAAACCAAGTTATCAGATAATTATAATACTATGAAGGAAAATGAAAATTTCGAGTTTATCAAAGAATATATTAGAGAGAATACAATGAGTAATTTCTTTGTAGGGTGGGGCAATAGCTTTGATGATTATCCAGAAGTATATATTAATGAAGGGAAAAATAGAAAAAAAGAAATAGAATTATTATTTAAAAAATTAGAAATGAAAGATAGAGTATTTTGTTATCGAAATAATGCAGGTAAAAGAGGATTACATCCTTCTAAATATAGAAAAGAGTGGAATTGGAAAGTAGATAAATATTTTAAACGTTAAAAGTCTTAGTGTTCTAAGGCTTTTTATTTTCGCCTTTTTTAGCTGTTAAGCAGGCGGTAAAGAATTTAAGAGCACTCTAAATAATCGGGGACACGACCTCGGTAAAAAGTGAATTTTAGAGATATTAATGGAGGGAAATAAAATGGCAAATATAAAAGCAATCATAGGAGAAGAATTATTTAAACAATTACCAGAAGATAAACAAAAGGAACTTGAAAAACAAGACTTAGAGGATGTATCGGAAGGTAAATTTGTAACAAAAGAAAGATTTAATCAGGTTAATGAACAGGTTAAGGAATATAAAAAGCAAGTTGGAGAAAGAGATACGCAGATAAGTGACCTTAAGAAAGAATATAAAGATGTAGATGGTCTTAAAGATAAGGTTACTAAACTTGAAGAGGATAATAAGAAGCAAAAAGAAGATTATGAAGCTAAACTTCAAAAAATTAATTTTTCGAATGCTTTAGATAAGGCTTTAGGTGAATTTAAAGTTAAGAATTCTAAGTTAGTTAAAGCGTTATTGGATAATGAAAAATTAAAAGTTGATGGTGATTCTGTCATTGGACTTAAAGAGCAAATGGAAGCTATAAAAAAGGAAAATGAGTTCTTATTTGAAAAAGAAGTTCCAGGAGCTCCTGATTTTATTTCAGGTGGAGATAGCACTAAATTAGACAATAAGAGCTTAGGTGAAAAATTAGGAGAAGCAAAAGCTTCATCACTTAAAACTAATAAAGACATTGATAAATTTTTTAGTTAAAAGGAGGAAAAAGAATGTATTCAAAATCAGAAACATTAACAGCTACTAATAAAACTATATTAGCTTTAGCTGGAGAACTATTTCAGAACACTAATATTAAGGTAACTAAAACTGATGTATCATCAAAATTAGATAATGGTGTTCTTAAAGCTGGCACAGTATTATCTAAGGATGGTAAGTATGTAGATGGAACTACAATAACTCATGATAAGGCATTCGGATTGCTATATAAAGATGTGGATTTTACTAATTCAACAGGAAAAGAAACAGTATCAGTACTTATATTTGGATTTGTAAAAGAATCAGTATTACCAGAAGTAGTTAATGCTAGTGCTAAAGCTGCAATGAAGATGATTCAATTTCTATAATTAAGGGGGAAAATAATTTATGCCAAAAATACAAGATTATATAAATACAAAAGAAATAGCAACGTATATAGGAAAACTACCACCAGTAGATACTTTAGATGAAAGTTTATTTCCAAGAAAAAAACAAATAGGTATGGAACTTAAATGGATAAGAGGTTCTAGGAATAAACCAATAGCATTAAGACAATCTACATTTGATGTAGCGGTAAAGCCAAGGGCACTAAATGCTACTTTAAAAATTGATGCTAAGAGGATGCCATTTTTTAAAGAATCAGTATTGATAAATGAAGAAGATAGACAGATGTTACTATTAGCATTAAATTCAAACAATGAAGCATTAGTAATGCAATTAGCATCACAAATATTTGACAATTATACTTCACTAGTTGATGGAGCAGATGTTCAAATGAAAAGAATGAGATGTCAATTGCTTCAAAATGGACAAATTAATATAGTATCAGAAGATGGTGAAATTATAGTTGACTACGGTGTAGATGTAGCAAATAAAGAAGTATTAGCTGGTGATGCTAAGTGGTCTAATCCTGCAGCAGATGTTGTAGGGGATTTTGAGAGATGGCAAAAGGTATTTACTGATAAAGGTATGGCTAAACCATCTAGAGCAATAATGACTGGTAAAACATTTGGTTATATACGAGCAAATACTGCTATAATTGCAGAAATAAAAGGAATAAATAATGTAATTATTACTGATCAATTAGTAAAGAACTATTTAAAAGAAAAGCTAAATATAACAGTAGCCATAGTAGCTGGACAATGTTATAACGAAGCAGGAATATTAATAAGCTTATACGAAGATGATAAGGTTACATTGATTCCTGAGGGAACATTAGGAAATTCAGTTTATGGTACAACTCCAGAAGAAGCTGATAAAATTTATGGTTCTGGAAAACTTGATACACAAATTGTTAGAACTGGTATTGCTATAACTGCAATGTGTAAAGAAGATCCAGTGACTGTTGAAACTAAGGTATCACAAATTTGTATGCCAAGTTTCGAAAGAATAGATGAATGTTTCTTTGCAAAAGTAAATTAATGAGTAAAGGGGTGCTTAAGCATCCTTTTCTTTTTATTGTGAAAGGTGGAATAAATTATGGCAAAAGTAAAAACTTATAAAGTAAGAGCTTTAGTAAATATCAAATATGATAAAACTGTAGTAAACACAGGTAAGGAGTTTAAAGTTAGGAAAAGTGACATTGATGAGTTAGTATCAAACGGGTATGTAGAAGTTTTAGATGAAATTAATGAAAATGATGGACCTAAAAATGAAGATGGAGATACAGGAGAAAAAGAAGGTGAGGAATAATGGTTGATTCACTTCAATTATTAAAGCTATTTTTACAAGAAAAGAAATATCCTTATTTTTCTGATGAAGAATTAAGTTTGATGTTAGAGAGTAATAACAATGATGTTTATACTACAGCTTCAAAGCTTAGTTTAATGAAGGCTGATGGAGATAAAAAAATTAAAATAGGGCCAATAGAAATTGAAGGACCAGGAGCAGATTACTGGATTAATTTATCTAAAGAATATATTTCTAAAGCTGCATCAAGTTATATTACAAGTGGTTATAAAACTTCAATGCGTAGGAGTGATGAAGTTGTTAGACAAAGAATATTTAAGAAGTAAAGTTGTTCAAGGTATTAATCTTATGCCTAGCGAATGTATTATTGTTAGAGAATTTAAAAATCATTATGGTGAAAAAGAAGGGTATATAAAAGTTTGTAAATTAACAGGAATTATTTACAATAATACAAACAATAAGAATATTTCTATTTCATTAAAAGATAAAGGTGAAATAATTAATGAAAATGTGAAAATATTTCTTGTAGATTATAATGAATCCTCAAAGCTGGTTAAAGCTACAGATTATTTGTTTGTTAGCAACAAGTGTTATAAAATAGTTGATCCAAGAGAGAATTTAGAAATATATTTTGAAATGAAAATGGAAGAACATAGTTTAATTCTAATGGATGACTTAATCACTGAAAATGGTCAGATATATGAGTTAATGGAAGCTTCAGTTGAATTTATGGAGGCTACAAAATGAGTGGAATAAATTTTGATGCAAGTAATTTATTTAAAGGATTATCTGAGTTAGAGGAAAAATCTATTAAAAAGACAGAACTTTATGCAAATGTTTCTGGTAGCAAAATGGTTAATGATGCAAAAGGTAATGCTCCATGGATGGATAGAACAGGCAACTCTAGACAAACTATTGATTATAATGTACAAGCTAAGGGAACTATAACAGAAATACAGATAAGAGGGAATACACCACATTTTAAGTATTTAGAATTAGCTCATGAAAAGAGATTTGCAATATTATGGCCAACAATACAAAAGCTTAGTGCTGAAATATTAAAAGGTTGGGCCAAAGTGATTTGGAAGTGATTGAATGATAGTGAAGTTATATGATTTTTTAAAAGAAAATAATATAGAGTGTTATTTTATAGGACAACATAAAGAGGAATGTACAAGAAACTATGTTGTATTAAAAGATGATGGTGTAAGAAGTTTGGATGGTAAAGTTGGTACTGGATATGTAGATATAATTTTTTATGTACCACAAAACAATTTTACTAAATGTGAACCTTTCAAAAAGAAAATTAAAGAAATTATGAAGAATTTCAAAAATTTGAAATATACAGGAGTAGAAACAGGGATGGTTACAGATGATGAAAAAAAAGCTATAACCTTTTCTATTATGTATGAAAACTATAAAAGATTATAAAGGGAGATGATTAAATGGCAGTAGAAAAAATAACCGAAAAATCAATTGTCAATATAGTAAGAGTTGAAGTTGAAACAGAAGAGACTACACCTAAAATATACAGATTTGATACAGCAAGTGAAGCGACATATGCAGCAGTTGTGTCTGAAGGGCAAGAGACCATATTAAGAGCAAAGAATAAAATACTTGCTACTAATAAAACAGAAGACATTCAATACGGTTCTGATGTTAATCTTACTCAAGTTGTAATGGTTCCAGAAGTTTTAGCTATAGTAGATGGTGGAACATTAACCAAAACACTTGATAAGGTTACAGGATATAGGCCACCAGCAATGGGGGAAGTAGTAAATAGAACAGGATTTAAACTAAGAATATTTACTGAAGAGAAAGATGGAGATGGAGAAACGTTAGGATATCAATGTTTTGAATATCCAGGATGCAAAGGGAAGCCTGTATCATTCAACTTTAAAGATGGTGAATTTATGGCACCAGCTTATACGATATCAAGTAGAGTTAAAAAGGGTACAGCTCCATATAATTTAGATTTCTTAGACGAATTACCAGTGTAGGAGGATTAACAGATGGCAGTAACAAGTTTAGATGATTTAAAAAAAATAGCAGAGGGACAAGAAGTCGAACTATTAGGATGGGGAGAAGAACCTTTTGTTTGTAAATTAAAAAGACCTAGTATGCTAGGATTGGTTGCAAATGGAGAAATCCCCAATCCATTATTAAATGCAGCTTATATATTATTTAATGGAGCTAAAACAACTAAAGACGTTATTAATATGAAAGAGCAAAAGGAATTATTGACTATAATGGCTAAAGCAGCTATGGTTGAACCTAGTTATACAGAGCTTGAGGAGATAGGATTAGAGTTAACAGATACTCAATTACTTGAGATATATAATTATACTCAAATAGGTGTCAAAGCACTTACATCATTTCGTACAAAGCAGCAAGATTCTAAGAATACTGAGAATTAGTGAAAAATACAAGCAGAGGCCTAGCGAGATTATGGATATAAATGATTCATATCTCGCTTTTATTTTTGATGAAGCTTGTGAGTATATTTTATCTATGAAAACTTTTAAGGAAATAAAAGAAGGTGATAAAATGTATAAACAAGAATGTTGGATAAAAGATCCTAAATGGATTGACATAGAGGAAATAAAAAAGACAAAATCCTCAAATAACAGTAGTTTGATATCAGAAATGGAAAAAAGTCTTGAAAAATACAGATAATTGTTCTAATCTTATAATTATATGTATAAATTTAGAGTTTATTATGGGGGTATAATATGAGAAAGATTATAAGTGTAATGGTATTGATTCTGCTATTAGTTAGTTGTGGTAGTAAAGAAATTGCTATTGGGGAAATAAAAGATATTTATCAAAAAATCCATGTACTATCTGATGAATTAGGGGAAACAACATTTGTTACAAAAGATTCAGAGTATATAGTAATTAAGGATAAGGCTAAAGAAATATTAGAGGAGATTGAAAAAAATTCTATGGATTCTAAAGCTAAAGAATTGATGATAGAAAGTTGTAATAGTATTATTGATAATTGCAGAATTCAAATTGATAAAGGTTGGGAAGAATCTAGTAAAACTTATGAAAATGTATCAGATAATGTAGAAAAGCTAGAGGAATATATAAAAGAATTAAATTAGATTTAAGAATCACTTAAGTGGTTCTTTTTTTATGCCCAAATTTCAAGAAAGGAGGGAATAAATGAGCATAAACGTAGGGAGTGCAATAGCTTATTTAGATTTAGATCACAGTAAGTTTAATGCAAGTTTGATAAGTGCAAAGCAACAACTAGGAACATTCATGGATAATGCTAAAGAATCTAGTACAAGAATTGAGTCTTTAGGTGGAGTTATTACTGGTGTAGGCTCAACACTTACTAAAGGGCTTACGGTACCACTTGCAGCAGTAGGAGCTGGAGCAGTAAAAGTAGCAGTAGATTTTGAGTCTAGTATGAGTAGAGTAAAGGCGCTTACAGGAGCGGTTGGAGGAGAATTCGAAAAATTAGAGAAACAAGCAATTGAACTTGGTTCTACTACAAGTTTTAGTGCTTCTGAAGCATCCGAGGGGATGCAGAATTTAGCGAGTGCTGGATTTACTGTAAATGAAATTATGTCTGCTATGCCTGGTATATTAGATTTAGCTGCAAGTGATAATATTGATTTAGCATCAGCCGCAGAGGTAGCAAGCTCAACATTAAGAGGATTCGGACTTGAAGCAAGTAATGCAGCTCATGTTGCAGATGTTTTAGCAAGAGCAGCAGCAGATACAAATGCAGGTATTCTTGATACTGGAGAGGCTATGAAATATATTGCTCCAGTTGCAGCTGCTATGAGTTTAAGTTTAGAAGAAGTAACTGCAGCTATTGGTATAATGTCTAATGCGGGAATTAAAGGAGGACAAGCTGGTACAGCATTAAGAGGTTCATTAACGAGATTAGCTAATCCAAGTAAGGAAGCAGCAGAGTTGATGGAAGCATTAGGATTTAATGCATATGATGCCAATGGTAAGATGTTATCCTTAAAAGATATAATTAATAATCTTGGAGTTTCTTTAAAAGATATGACTGAAGAACAAAAACAACAAGCTATAGCAACAATATTTGGACAAGAATCTATGTCAGGAATGTTAACACTTATTCAAGCTGGACCACAACAACTTGATAAACTAACTAAAAGTTTTAAAAACTCAAGTGGCGCTGCTAGGGAAATGGCAGATACAATGATGGATAATACTAAAGGTGCTTGGGACGAATTTACTTCAGGTTTAGAAGGTGCTGGAATAGCAATTGGTAAGACCTTATTACCAATGTTAACTAAGGGAATTAATAAAATCACTGAAATGGTTAATGCATTTAATAACTTGCCACCATCTACTCAAAAAACAATAGTAAGTATAGGAGCTACAGTATCAGCAATTGGTCCATTAATGATGATTGGTGGAAAACTTATAACAGGAATAGGTAAAACTATAGGGTTAGTAAGTTCAATAACCTCATTAGCAGGAAGTGGATTAGTAGGTTCATTAGGAGCAGTAGTAATGCCATTAACTGCTATAGGTGCAGGATTTTATGTTTGGCACGAGGCCATGGATGTAGCAAATCAAAAAATCACGAAATCACGTGAAGAAATATCTTTAATGGAACGAGCTATTGCAGATTTAACAGGTAAAGTAACTTATTCTAAGAAAGAATTAATAGATATGGGGCTTGTTTGGGAAGAATTTAGTGATGATATATCGCCAGAATTTCAAAGTGCTGTAAAAGAAAGTGCAAAAGATATTTGGGATTTTCAAATGAGATTGAATGAAATAACATTAGATAAGATTATCACAAACGAAGAAGCTGATGAAATGATAGATAGATTAGATACAACATTCAATAGGGCTATAGAAGCAATAGTAAATAAACAAAGTGAGATTCAATCTACATTTTCAGATGCTTTTGCGATGGATGGAATAGTAGATGAAAACGAGCAAATATTATTAGACTTTTTTGAAAATGAAGCTAATACAAGTAAGGAACAAATAGTAGCAATGCAGGAAGAAGTAAACGAACTAAGGCGCAAAAAGAGAGAAGAAGGTTATGAATTTACCGAAGCTGATAATAAAATGATTATGGAATATTATGCAGCAGCAATAGAAGCAGAATTAGAAGCTAAATCCACTAATGAAGCAGAATTAATATATGCTCAAAAACAATTTCAAGAGAGAATCAAGACAATGGATGCTGAAAATGCAAGTAATATGTTGCTAGAAAGAAGAAAACAATATGATGATGCCATTATTGATAATAATGCTTATTACGATACTCTTATACAATTAACAAGATCTAGAATGTCAGATATGGATGAAACCCAAAGGACAGCTGCAGAAGCTCAAATAGAAGATTGGGAAATGCAAAAGCAACAAAAAAATCAACTTACTGAGGAAATGTGGAATCAAGATATTGATACAACTATTGATTCTAATGAAAAATTAAAAAATGTAATTAATAAATTCAATGGTGAAATATTAGCTAGGCAAGATATAGAACATTATAACGAGTTAATAAAAATGTCAGAGCACTATAGTAATTTAGAAACTATAACTCAAAGTGGTTATCAAAAAATGTACAATGAAACTACTAAATCGTGGGATGATGTTTATATAAAGGTAGATGAAACTACCAAAAAACTTTTAGGAGTATATGATTTAAATTCTCAAAATATTGGAGCAATGACAGAAAGTGATGCAGCAGCTTTACAAGATGAAATTGCAGCTTGGCAACAAACTGCGGAGGGAGTATTAATCAACTCGCTTATTATAGGAAATGCCTATATAGATGCTTCAGGGAAAATTACTGATGCAAGTGGTGAAATTATTGGTAGTTTAGGGAAAGTTAAAGATGAAAATGGTAAGCTTGTAGATGCAATACTTACTACTAATGGAACTCCTATAAAGATTAATGATAATACTGAAGAAGTAATAAATAAACTTAAAAATACTCAAAATACTGTTAAAAATACAGATGGCATGAAAGCTAATATAAATATAACCGATAATGGAACGATGAATCAAGTAGAAAAACAATGGAATAACACTAAATGGAGAGTTGAAAACAATCCTATAATAGGACGTGTTATTTATAGAACAGAAGGAAGCGCTGATGGTAAAATAGGTGGAGGAAACTTAATGTATGCTACAGGTACTGAAAATGCAATGCCAGGAATAGCAAGTGTAGGAGAATATGGAACTGAATTAATTCAATCAAGTAATGGTTTAATGACACTTGCTACTGGTAGACAGTTAATTAACTTTACAGGTGGAGAAACAGTTTATAATGCTAGACAGACACAAGAAATACTTAAAGGAATGAGTAATAGAAGTGGTAATTTAAGTGAGTTTAAGTTTGGGTTTGAAGCTATAGTAAAAGCTATAGAAGGGTTAAAAGATAAAATAGAATTTGCTATAAAGCAAACAGGAAATACTAATAATTCATTTGGTGATGTTATCGTAGAAGGTGTATCAGATGTAAGAGAATTAATTGAAGAAATAACAGAATTCAAGGAAGTGCGAACAATATAGGAGGTAATTTATGCAAGATGATTATATTATATTAAATAATGAGAGTTCTTTTAAAAATAATATAGTGGTTGTTGAATTGCCTTCTGTATCTATACCTAAAGAGAGAATTGAAGAAATAGAAGTTCTTGGATTAGATGGCAATTTAACTATTAGTGATGGAACATATGAGCCTATTATAAAAAAATGCAAATTATATTATGAAGGGAATACGTATGATGCACTAGTTGAGTTTCTTAAGAATAGTGGAACAGTTATATTTTCGAATGTTCCTGATAGATTTTATTATTATAAAATTATTAATGAGATTCCATTAAGAGAAATAATTGAAAATAGTTGGTACGAGTTTGAAGTTACATTTAAATGTCAACCTTTTGGTTACGCGTTAAATAACGATCCAGTAATAATTGAAAATAAAAATACTATAATTTATAATAGTGGAACTTATTACGCTAAACCTAAAATAACTATTTATGGTAATGGTGATATTAATTTATTTATTGGTGATGAACAAATAACTTTAAAAGATATTAAAGAATATATAACTGTAGATACTAATAAATTAAGGACATATAAAGATACTATAAGACAAAATCACAAAAAAATTGGGAATTATCCTATATTACAAAAAGGTGAAAATAATATTACTTGGGATGGATATATATCCAAAATAGAAATTATTCCAAATTGGAGATACTTAATGTAGTATCTCTTTTTTGTTAGAAAGGAGGTACCATTGTATGATAAAGATATTTAAACAAGATGAAACAGACTTTTCACATGATGGTATTGAAGTGTTAGATGATATTGCTATTTCTTCATATACAGATTGGAGTGAAAAAAATAAGTGGATAATTCAAGCTAAGTTCAAAAAGGATTTTGATAAGTCAGAAACAATTAAAGAAGGATTAATAATACAAGTTCCTACTGAAAAAGGTGAGCAACTTTTTAGAATACTAAAAATAAATAAAAAGAATAGAAAGTACATATCTATTTCAGGTCACGCTATAGGGTATGATTTTAATGATAATTTCATTCAAGATATAAATATTGTTGAAAAGTCTGGTAGAGTTGCAATACACCAAATATCTAATGGTACTGTATATCCTCATAGATATAATATTAGTTCTAATATAGATAGAGTTGCCAGTGCTAGAATGATTAGAAAGAATGGGATAGAAGCTCTTATTGGTACTAATAAAGATAATACATTTATCGAAAGATGGGGAGGCTGTTTAGTACTAGATAATTTCAACATATCGGTAAATGAGGCAGTAGGAGAAGATAGAGGAGTAGAAATAGCTATAGGTAAAAATGTAACTGCTTATGATGGTGATATTGACGAAGAGGCTGTTTGTACTGGTATTAATGCGATTACATATGATGGATTGACGTTGCCAGAAGGGATTTACTATTCACCATTAGTCAACAACTATCCACATCCAAAGATAAGAGAATTTAAATTTGACAATATTAAATATAAATATAGTGAGAATAATAATAGTGAAGAAGGATATGAAACTTTAGAAGAGGTATATGAAGCTATTAGAAAAGCTTGTAATGATTTATTTAATATACAGAATATTGATAAGCCTACATGCTCATTAAGGGTTAATATTGCTGCATTAGAGAATACAGACCAGTATAAGGGTGATGAACTTAATGAACGTATTTTTCAAGGGGATATACTAACAGCCAATTTAGAGGACTATGGATTTAATGTCAAATTAAAGATGATAGCTAATAGGTATGATAATATTAGAAAAAGATATATTGATATAGACCTTGGAGATGCAAAAAATAATATCTTTAATGATATAAATAAAATTGAGATAGTTATTGGTAAAGTGGTTGAGCAATTAGGCGGCAATTCATGGAAGGATATACTTGATAAATCGATGAAGGAAGCATCTGAATTAATAGCTGCAGGCATAAAAGATTCATATGTAGTTGCTAGAAAAAATGAAATTTTAATAATGGATTCTCCGAAGGTTGAAAGCGCTATTAATGTTATTAGGATGAATAAAAATGGTATAGCATTTAGTAGAAGTGGATATAACGGACCATATACATTAGCAATTACTATAGATGGAAAGATAAATGCTAGTTGCATACTTACCGGTGAATTAGATGCAGCATTGATTAAGACAGGAGTTATAACTAGTTATAATGGAAATGTCCAATTAAACATTGATGATGATTATATACAGGTTTCACATTCACAATATAATACAAGAACTAGACTAGATGCAGAAGGGTTCTATATAAATGATGAAAATGGAGAAACTATTGCATCTTTAGCAAGTAAAAAGAGTTGGACGGAACTTAAGGCAGATAAAGTCTTTGCAAATAATATTGAAAATATCTATGAAGGACCTTCAAATCTTTATGTAAATCATAATTCAAATAATATAGTTAGAGATGGAAGTATAGAATATCCATTTACATCATTTTTAGAACTCAATAATTATTTGAATTCAACTCCTATTATAAATAAAGATATAATCATAAACGTAATAACTAGTGGGGTAATAGGAGATAGGATATTCTTAGAGGGATTAAAAGGTATAGGATTTATTTCTATTAATTTTAATAAAGATCTAATAGTAAAAAATAGTGGGATAGCTATAGAAATAAATAATACAAGTAATTCAGTAAGATTAAATGGTAATAGGACAAGATATGATAGTAATGATGGTTGTCTATTTGATACATCAGTAGGAATCAAAATAGAAAATTGCCAAAGAATATTTGCTGGATGGTTTAGGTGTAAAAATACAGAGCATGGAGCCAAAATATATTGTTCAAATGTACAATTGTGGCAAAATGATATGTGTAATGCGAATGTAGCAGTTGAAGCATCTTATAATTCTAGAGTCAACTGTATAGATTTATGTGGAAATAATAATGTAGTTTACAGGTCAGTATATGGTTCAATAATTCATTTTGGGGAAGCAAACGCAGGAAGTTGGAGACCGATAGGAGCTTTACAGGCAACTAGTGGTTCAATATTTGGATTAGGAAATGTATCTTTAACAGGATCATTCCATACAGCTCCACCAATACCACCAACAATAGATCAATATAGAGAGTTTAGTTATAGTGATTATGGGTATTGGTCGGATTTATACGGAAATTGGAATCCTAACGGGAAAACAGTCTATCAAGGAAACTGGGGATATGGGAATAATAGAGGAATATTCGTTTTTAATAATAGTGATATAAGTGGATTTCTAGCAAATTCTACAGTTTTAGATGGTTCTACTATAACTCTCCAAAGAGAAAATGCAGGAGGATATTCACAAGCACAAACAATATATTTATGTGGAACAACTCATACAAGTCCTGGTGGTTCTGCTCCGCCAGTAACTAAAAGTTATGGCGCTTTAGGTAGTTTAGCTTGGGGTGGAAGAGGAACATTTAATTTACCTAAATCCTTTGTTCAGGATCTTAAAGCAGGAACTATAAAAAGTGCAATGTTTTATACAGGTGATGGAAGTAATTACATTAAGTTTAGTCCTGTTTGTACTCTAAGATTAAAAATTAATAAATAAAATGAGGTGATGATATTGAACGTAAAAGAAAATATAAGAATAGAAAAAAATCTAACAATAACTGAAACTGACATGATTAATGGTGGAGAGGTTTTAGTGTTAATAGCATATGCAGTAAAGGAAAATGAAGATTTATATAGCTATCCAGCTCCACAAATATTTAATAAAGAATTGTATGAGAAAAATAAAGTTAATTATGATAAGGCTGTAAAAGATTTCAGATTAGCATGTGAGGTGTAAATATGAAAAATAATTTACCACGTAAAAATCTTAATGTAGATAAAGAAAATTTACTACCTTTATGGACTTTAAAAGAGCATGATGATGTAGTATTGAAATTAGCTTTATTTAAAAATTCAGTTGCATTTGACATCACAGGACAAACTATTAGATTAGGTGCTAAGACATCAGTAGGCTTAAAAGAACAAAATGATGGTTTTACTATAGATAAAAATAATTTAGATATAGTGTTGAAAAATTCTATTCTATCACAAGGAGTTGTAGAATTAGATTTACAGTTAATAGATGCTAATGGTCAAATGACTACTGCATCTTTTTTTATTTTAGTTGGAACTAAAGTTTTGAATGATTCAGCAGTAGAAGCAACAAATGAATTTAATACTTTCAAAAAGACAGTAGATCAAATTGAAGGTGATTATAAAAATCTAAAAACTATAATGTTAGACGAAAATAATGCAGCTAATTTACAAGTTCAAGTTAATAAAGTTAATGCGTCATTGGAACAAAAGGTAAATAAAGATATTGGAATGTTAAAAAATTTAAAAAGAGTTCCAACTATAACAATATCTATGGATGATGGATGGTCGCAAGAAATAACTGTTATATCTCCAATTTTAAAAAAATATAAGATTCCTGCAACTTGTGCATTAATAACAAATAATATGACAAATATATCTGAAAGATTAGAATTACAAAATAAATACGGTTGGGAATTTGCATCTCATACAGTTGACCATTTACAACTAGGAACACTGACACCTGAAGAAATGGATTATCAATTAAGAGAATCAAAAAAGCAAATGGAAGATGTGGGATATAAAGTAAATACTATAGTATATCCAGTTGGTTCTGCAAATGTAATAACTAAAAGATTATCAAAAAAATATTACGATTGTGGATTCTTATATGATAATAAAAATAATATAGGTATGCTAGATTCGTTTTCTATTCACAGAATACCATTTGGTAGTTATTATATTGGAAATAAAGATGAAGTAAGTACACTTGAATATTATAAAAGCAAAATAGATGAAGCTTTTTCTAATAATGGGTGGGTTATATTTTGTTTACACCCTTATCATGCTGATAATGATGCAACTCAATTAGGATATTTAGAAGAAGTTATCAAATATGCTCAATCTAAAAACTTTATTTTTACAACTTTACATGAGGGTTACAAAATACATGGGAATTTAGTTGAAAGTGGAGATAGCGATAGCATTAACAGAATAGTAATTGATAAAGACGGAAATAGCAATATTCCAATAGTAAAGTTACTAGAAGGTAGTGTCAAAGCTACTGATGGAATAACGATATACCCAAAAGATAAATTATCTATTTGCCAAATAGGTAATTATGATAATGCAGGATTTCCAGAAGGAGTTGGTGGAATAGTAGAAACTCACAGGACAAATGATTTTGCATTCCAATATTTTTATGTCCGCAATAATAATAACGAATATAGAAGGTTTTATAATGGAACTTCATGGAGTGAATTTGAACTTATGAGAGATTTAATATCCAACACATTAATGAAAAACGACACACCGATAACAGCTTTTGTAAAAGATAAAATAACTATTACAAGAATAGGGAACTTTGACAATGCAGGATTTCCTGAAGGGAAAGCTGGGGTTTTAACGACATACCGAAATGGAGCAGATGATTTATTTAGTTACCAAACATTTCTTTTAGCGACTAGTGGTTTTATTTATAAAAGACAATGGAAAACTACAGTATGGGGAGTATGGGAATTAATTGCAACAAAAATATCTTCCAATTGCTTTAATTTAGATATGTCAACATCTTTTCAAAAAACGCCAACAATTATTGATAAATATTTATATATTGAAAAGTTCCATTCTAGTGGCGGAGAACAACCAACATTAACAAAAGAGATATGGACATTAAGCGAATTGTCTACAAATTCTGCTAGTCCTACTGTACTAGGAACTGCTGGTGGTAATAGAAATATTTTAGGATATATTCAAGATAAGGCATTATATATATGCTACTCTAGTGTTGGGAATAACTATAATTCATTTTTTAAAATGTCTTTTTGTTAATAATTGATAACTATCACGCACCAACCTAAATAAATTAAGTACAAGAATTATATCAATTGGAGGTTAGAGGAATCTGGTTTCTTTTAAATTATAAGAAATAAAGTAAAAGATAATTTTTTTGTAAAAAAGTAATTTTTAACTATAAAAAAGCATAGAATAAATTAAGGACTTTATGTTATAATTTAAGCAATACGAGAGAGGTTTAAAATGAATAATATAAAGTTGATTTATGATAATGTGAAAGAAATAAAAGTTGATTATAAGAAGAAACCAATAAAAATAACTATAAATTCAGAAGAAATTGATAGTAGTGTTTTATATAATATTATAGCGAGATTTAAATATTTACTTAGATATAATTTTTGTAAATATGATATTAATCTAGAAATTACAAATTTAATATTTAAGGATAAGATTACGTATCTGATACTAGATGCAATAATATATGACTTGTTAAAAAGAAGTAATTTTAATATAGATATAACATGTGTAAAACAAGACTATAGTAATATACATAGTGGTGGTTTTACTAGTACGGCTTTATATAGAGTACAAAAAGAACTTGGATATATAGATAGGAAGTTATTTATAAAGTACTATGAACAAAATTATTATAGTAATAGGAATACTTATAGAAAAGTTATTTCTAAAGACGTTTTAAAAAATGATGAAATACCTTCTATTATAGCAAGTGAAGTTGCTTCAGTTGTAAAACAAATTTCAGATGATTCTGAATGGGTAGATGGGATATCTGAAGTGGTTTCAGAACTGGTATGTAATGTTAGTTCTCATACCGAGGGAGATTGTTTATTAGATATTAATTTTAGTAAGAATATAGGTAAAATAAATGATATCAAAAAAATAAATAGAACAATGATAAATATAGCTGTTATTAATTACTCAGAGTATAGACTTTTTGATAAAATAAAAAATAATATATGTAATAAGAAGTACAATGAAAAAGATTCTTTGTACGAAAGAATTTATAAGGCATATAATAATCATAAAAATTTATTTGACAGTCATTATACAGAAGATGATTTTTTTCTTATTACAGCATTTCAAAATCATGTAACAAGTAGAAATCTAAAGTCGGGGAATAACGGAACAGGACTAACTAGATTAATTGAAAATATAATTGGTAAATGTGAAGCGGATTACTCATATGTATTAAGTGGATATAATGTCTTATTGTTTAGGCCGGAATACTTAATTATATCAGAAGATAGATTTATCGGATTCAATAAAGAACGAGATTATTTTAATCATGCTCCATCTAAACAAACAATTAACAAATCAGCGTTATCTGTACCTGGAACTATATATAACTTATTATTAATAAAGGAGAATTAAAGTGGAAAATATAATTGAATTGAAATTTAATAATACTATTAGTAGATTGGCAGGAAATGCATTTGGAAAATCTACTTACATTAATCAGGTAAAAGATAAAATTAACTTTAATGATACTAATATAATTATAATACCAGATTATATTGAAGATATTGCAATTTCATTTGTTCAAGGATTTACTTACGAAATATTTGAAAAAATTAGCAAAGATGAATTTAATAAATATTTTATAATTCAAGCAGATGATAAAATTGTTAATAAATTCCAAAAATCTGTATATTTTTAGGGGAAGCAAATGGAAAATTTTATTAACAATAATTTAATGGATATAATAAGTTCTATTTTAGCATTTATTGCAATAATAATTTCTATTGCAACATGGAGGAAAGATAGCAGATTTAACAAAGAGTTAGCGCAGAAAACATTGAATCAAAAATTTTTTGAAGAAATATTTTTTACTAATATTATAACGGATATGCCAAGGGCTTTATCAAAGTTAGAATATTCAAATAGAAATAATGATTTAACGTGTGAAAATCTGCAAAATATTATTATGGATATACTATCTAAATCAATGTTCTATAAATACTTCGATGAAGAGTTTTATAAGAAAATTAAGGATATATTAATTGAAGTTGATGAAAAATTAGTTTATGCATCTGATAATAATATAAATAATATTAGATTCGAGCATTATAAATGCGAAGTTACAAAGTTAATTCATAATTTTTATGAGGCTTTAAAAGAGTATTACTCTGGAATATAACTTAGATTCATATTACACATTAATGTGTGTTAATATTTATATGAATTATTTAATAAAAATACCAGGTAGAATCAGTAAAATTAATATCTATCTGGTAAATAGTTAACTCCAATAATATAATAACTAAATAAATGTATTATGTTAAAGAAGAGCTTACTGTATGTAGGCTCTTTTTATATTGTAAAAAGGAAGGTGAGGTATGGAAACAATAAGCATTGCCCTTATATGCTCGATAGTAGGGGCTATAATAGGGATAGCTACATTCAGCAAGAACAGAACCAAAGATTTAAAGGCAGATACTAAAGAAGAAGCAGAAACAAGGACTAAATTAGATTATATCAGTAGAGGTGTTGATGATATCAGAATTGATATCAAAGCTCAACAAAGAGAAATGCAAGAGATGAAAGAACAAATTATAAGGGTAGAAGAGAGTTGTAAATCAGCTCATAAAAGAATAGATGGAATAGAAGGAGAGAAATAGCATGGAAAAATTATTAATAATTATAATGATTGCTTTAATAGCAGAAAGCGTATGGGAAACACTTAAAATGACTTGGCAAGAAGGAAAGATATCTGTAGATAGAATAGGTGCTTTAGTTGTAGCATTGTTACTAGCTATAGGTACTAGATTAGATATTTTAAGTTTAATAGATATAAAGACAAGTATTCCTTATCTAGGTATTGTATTAACAGGAATATTAATAAGTAGAGGTTCCAATTTTATACATGATCTATTAGTAAAAATAGGACAAGTAGGAAAGGGGGAATAGATATGTCTTTAATACAAAAATTAATATCACAAGATAAGTATAGTTTAAAATGTCCTTATTCAATGACACCAAAGGGTATATGCATTCATAATACTGCAAATGATGCTCCAGCAAGTAATGAGATTTCTTACATGCAAAATAATAATGACTCTACATCATTTCATATTGCAATAGATGATAATGAAGCTATAGTAGGAATACCATTTAATAGGAACACTTGGCATGCAGGAGATGGATCAACAGGAGATGGAAATAGAAATTATATATCTGTTGAAATTTGTTATTCAAAATCAGGAGGATTAAAATTTATAAATGCTGAGAAAAGAGCAGCTAAAGAAGTTGCAGAATTGCTAAAACAATATGGATGGGGAATAAGTAATGTAAAGAAACATAGAGATTTTAGCAATAAATATTGCCCTCATTTGACATTGGATTTAGGTTGGCAAAGATTTCTTAATATGATCCAAGCTGAATTAAATACATCGACTGCAAATAATAATGTTAATAATGAAGAAATGTATAGAATAAGAAAGAGTTGGGGAGATCCTGCTTCACAAATAGGAGCTTTTAGAATTTTAGAAAGTGCTAAAAAGTTTTGTCAAAATGGATATGGAGTATTTGATAGCAAGGGGAATAAAGTATATCCTATAGAAAAGGTAGAAGCAACTAATTCTAGTAGATATGCTGAAAATGGAACATATTATTTCAATACAGCTGTAACTGTTAGAACAGCTCCAGAAGAAAATACAAAGACAGATGTAGTCTATTATGCTGGAGAGTCAGTAATATATCATCATGTTATATTAAACAAAGATGGTTTTAACTGGATTGAATATGCTAGGAATAATGGAAGTACTGGATATTTAAAGGTGAAAGATTTATCAACAGGTGAAAGTTATGGATATGCAAAATAAATAATATAAATTTTAAGGCTAGTGGGAATAAATCCTTACTAGCCTTTTTGTTTTATTAGTAATAGGTATATATTTCAATAATATCCATTAACTTTCTAATTCAATATAAATAATATTATGATATTATAACAAGGTCCATATTTTAAGAAAATATATAAATAGATGGACCATAACCAATGATATTAATTTATTAAGGAGAAGTAATGGAAATAAGATTTGTTGAGAAGTCATTGAAAATGCCACATACAGATGTTGTAGGATATTATCGTGTAGGTCAAGAAAAGATATATACATCTATAGATAGTAAAAAGAAAAAACAATACTTTGATATTAAGCAAAAAGAAATAGTTGAAAAAAATAAAGATTTTTTATCTTTTAATTATTTAGTTACATTACCTAGGGCTGTAGTTAAGGAAAAACCACTAGTAATAGGTGATTCTATAATTCAATGTTGTGTTTTAAATGATGGAACTAGAGTTATAAAAGATAAAGATTTATTTAATGCTATCGATAGAACTAGAAAAGGAGAAACACGTATAGAAGGTTTCGATGCTATTATTGGAGCAAAAAATTTAGCACAAGCATATATAGATTTATATGGTGAAGAGAAATCTCCAATAAATAGAATAGAGGTAGCAGAATATAGGGGGACTACAGGTTTATGGTATGATGCTAATGCTTTGCCTATAGTTTGTGATTTATATTTAGAAGTAGAAAATAATAATACAATAACTGCAGGTCAGAAACATGTTTTAGAAAAGTGCAAGATATTACTTAGGTCTTTGGCTAAAGTTGGTATAATAGCCTTAATTGATGAAGCTACTAATTACCAAGACATGAGGGGAAAAGATGAATTACAGCTTTTACTTTCTAAATTTATAACGGAGGAATTACAAAATTATTCTAACGAGTTTCCAGCAGAATATTTTGAACAACTTTTTAGAATATACGGATTACCATATGATCCAACTACTAATAAAAGACCAAGATTTTTTGCTAAGTTCAATTTAAAATATGTATATGAAATGCTTGCTCCTAATGCTGTAGAAGAGTTAAATAGAATTAATCCTCCTATATACAATTCAAATACGAATAGAGCTGATAGAAAACATAGACTTTTTAGGAATTTGACAGAGGATGGGATTAAAGAGTTAAGAGAACATCTAAAACAATTAATAATTGTAATGAAATTTTCTAAAGATAAACAAGATTTTGATGAAAAATTTAATGTTGCATTTTCTGATAAAATCGAAACATTGTCTAGATTAAAGTTAGAATTAGAATCGAGAAATACGTAATTTCATTAAATGATGAATAGAAAAAAATATCTATAAATTATTATCATAAATGAACTATATTAGTTTTAAAGGCTAGTAGGTAGGAGCAATCTTACTTACTAGCCTTTTTTTATTTCTTTATAAACTCTATTTTTAATTCATATCCAAGCGATTCAGCAATATTTTCAATATCTTTTGAATATACAGTATTATTTTTAAATTTTTTGCTTAAATTAGCTTGAGTAGTTCCGATTTTTTCAGCTACATCAGATTGTGTCATATTAGCATCTAAAAATAACTTTTTCAATTCAGTAACTATATTCATTAAATCACTTCCTTAATATTTATATTTAGAATTATATAGCTAATAATATATATTTACAACTATTAGATATAAAATATAAAAAATAATTATAATTATAATTGACAAATATAACTTATAGTTATAATATATAACTATAAGTTTAATAAGTGTTCAAGGAGTGATTTAAATGGAAAAGAAAGTTTTTTATAAATTAGGGAGCGATAAGGATAAGTTAATAGATAATTTGTTAGAATTCAATGTTTTAAAATTGTGTGGAGAAAAGGCGTTTTTACTTTATACAAAAGATGAATTAATCATAAAGCTAAATTTTGAAAAAGCAGATATTAATTATGAGAAGGGATATTTAGAAGTCCTATTTGCTGGAGCAAGATTAGAAGTTAATGAAGAAACAAAAGTTTTGAAAGTTGAAAGACCAGATAATATTATAGGTAAATATAACTGGTGTTATAGAATTGCTAATAAAGAAGGTGAATTATTATCATATATAGTTTATCCAGTATAATATTAAAATAAAAAGGCAGTAACCTAAGCTACCACCTACAACCAAACTAAGTATAGCATAGGCTACTCCTTATTAACAAGGGGGAAAAGAAAAATGGAAACAAATTTTTATAGAAATTGCAATGATGAAATAATGATCAAGCTGTTAGGGAAAATAACTAATGAATTACCAATACTAGAGGTAGACTTTCAAGAGCAACTAAAAGTAAGGAAAGTAATAGAAGAAGTTCTTTATAATTATGAAGTTACTAGTAGAGAAACCGCTTTAACTACAAGTGATTTAGAAGCTAAAATAAATTATTTCCTAGCTACTAAAAAGTTAGAGGGATTATCTCCGAGGACTTTAAGGAACTATGAATATATTTTAAGAAAGCTACAAAATACATTTTATAAACCAGCTTCAACTATAACTACTGCAGATATAAAAATGTTAATGTATGCTGAAGCTGAGAAGAAATTAGCAAGTTCTCTTAATACCTTCATGACACCTATAAGATTATTTTTCCAATGGATGCAAAATGAAGAATTTATTATTAAAAATCCATGTGCAGGGATAAAACCTATGAAGGAGCCTAAGCGAATGAGGAAACCACTCACAGAAGAACAAGTGGAGACATTAAGAGATACTATGCTTACGAGGCGAGAAAAGGCTATATTGGAATTTTTCTTATCAACTGGATGTAGACTTAGTGAAGGATTAGATGTAAAGATAAATGATATAGATTTTACTAACAAAACACTTTTAGTAATTGGAAAAGGGAATAAGGAACGTAGAGTATATTTCACAGAAAGGTGTAAAAGGGCTTTATTAAATTATTTAAATGCTAGAAAGGATACTTCTGAATATTTATTTATAACAGATGTAAAACCTTATAGAAAACTTAGTCAAAGAGGTATGCAACGAATAGTAAACGCAATGAAAATTAAATCAGGATTAGATGAAAAAGTAAAATTAACACCACACATATTCCGACACACTTTTGCTACTCAAGCTTTAAAGAGTGGTATGAAACCAGAAATAATACAAAGAATATTAGGACATGAAGATGTCGGAATTACACTTAAGGTTTATGCTAAATTAGACCAAAGTGATGTAGAACATAGCTATAGAATGTTAGTAAGCTAGTATTCTAAAATGTATATTTATATTATATAATTAATTTAAAGGGAGATGAGATTTGTGAATAAAGAAGAGATAATTGAATTTTTAAAAGGAAAAGTTAAGGAATTAGAATATGAACGAGAAAATAAATATTTAGAGCTTAAAAAAATGTGTGATATTAATATATTCCATATAAATATTAATGAAATAGAAAATTTATATGATGAATTAGAAGTTTTAGAATATATAAAGGGAACGATTGAGAACCTTGCTACAAATGACAGATTGAAGAATGAAATTGCGGATGAAAGAAGGCTTAAGTATCATTTAGGAGGTTTTATTGATACATCTTTATTGGTAAAAGAAGTTGATGTAAATAAAATTAAAATATTAGTTGAGAATAAAAGTAAGTATGATCCAGGACGTTTAAAAGAAATTTCATTGCATTTAAAATGTATGGACGAACTTAATAAATATGCTTTGAAATTGATGAATGAAATATAATATAGAAGCACTTGGTTTATTCCAAGTGCTTCTATATTATTGCAGGCATTATAGCAGCAATTATAGTTATAATAAGCAGCTTAATACATAAATCTATTTTTATAAACTCTCTTTTCATAGAATCACCTCATTGTGATTATTTCCATTATTAAGATTTTTAAACAAGCTATAATAATTATATTTTTATAGAAATATTTTACTTTACAAAAGAACGTATGTTCGTTATAATTAATTTGAGAATTACCAAAGGAGGGATATCCTTGAAAGTTATAGCTAAACCAATACAAATGATAGCTTGGTTTAATGAAGATGGAACTATTAATCCAATTAAATTTAAAATAAATGAAGAAGAAAATAAAGTAATTAAAATAGATAAGATTTTAAAAAGAGATCAAGAAAAGTTAGCAGGCAATATAATGGAGAAGTTTATATGCAGTAGTTGTATAAATGGTATAGAAAAGATATTTGAATTAAAATATGATATAAAAAATTATAAATGGATATTATTTAAAATTTAAAAATAAAGGGTGGGACATTATGACGAAGAGACAAGAGGATATATTAAGAATAATTAATAACTATATTATGACTGAGGGAATAGCACCAACGGTAAGGGAAATATGTGATATGACAGGGCTGAAATCTACATCAACGGTACATGGTCATATTAAAAGGTTAGAGAAGATGGGATATATTAAGATGATTAAAGATTCACCTAGGAGTATTAGAGTTTTAAAAATTACTTAACATATTTACTCTATTTTACATATATTGTAAAATATATGTAAGGAGTGATTGTATGGTTAAGAATAGATTGTTAGAAATAAGATTAAAATTAGGATACAAAAAACAGAAAGATTTTGCAGAGTTTTTGGGTATTGGGAAAAGCCATTATAATAAACTTGAAAATAACAATTTATTAATAACAGTAGACGTGCTTTTTAAAATAGCTCGTAAATTAAATATTGATATTAACGATATTGTTTATTTTGAAGAAGAGCCTTAATTAGAGGTTCTTTTTTTATGCTTAAATTCCCTATAAGGATATAAAAAGTTAAAATTGAAAATATTTTTTCTTGATAGGAAACTTTTTTATATATAATGCATACAATTAAGTATAAAGGCAAACAAGGACATACACTCACTATTAAAATGTGTGCTATAAAAGGCAATAAATGTGTAAAGAGGTGTAAATATGATACTTGGTGTTGATTTAGGAAATTGGAACGTAAAGACAAGCGAAGGAGATATATTCCCTGCAAGATATTCAATCGCAGAAAATATTTTAGGAGCTTCAGGAGATGTCTTAGAATACGAAGGACTCAAATATTACATTAAAGAAGGAAAACTTGAAAACAATTATGATAAAGCTAATAAGGAAACTAATATAATATTATTTTTATATTCTTTAGCAATACAAAAAGAAAACCATTTTAAAATAATTGTTGGTTTACCAGTACTAGCTTATAAGAATAATAAGGAAGTTTTTAGAGAGAAACTATTAAATAATAAGGTGTATAACTTAAAGTTAAACGGAGAAGAAAAAACAATAATAATAGAAGATATAATAGTTTTTCCAGAAGGAGCAGGAGCTTATTTTAATATAAAAAGTAGGTCTAAGAATGCAGTTATTATTGACATAGGTGGAGGCACTACTAATATAGTTAGCTTTAAGAATGGAAAGTTAGATAAATGTACTACAATCGCTAAAGGTATGATAGAACTCTATAACAGAATAAGAGATTATCTTAATTCTAAGTATAATTTAAAGCTAGAACTAGAAGATATAGAGAGCATACTAAAAGAAGGGTTAAGAGTTGATGGTGAAGATGTGAATTGGAGCTTTATAAAATCAATAACAGATAATTTTATAAATGATCTTATGAATGAATTAAGGAACTTTGAAATTAGGATCAATACAGTTTATCTAACTGGAGGTGGAACAAAACTTTTAAAGTTACCTTTAAAAAATAAAATACCAGGATTGATTTTATTAGATGATTATATGTTTTCAAATGTAAATGGATTTAGAAATGTAGGGGTGGCCAAATGGAAAGAAAGAGAATAGTAATTAACTTTAAAAACACACCAGAAGATATAAAACTTTATGAAGAACTTAAAAAACATAGTAGTCTATCAGGATATGTTAAAGATGTTCTCAGAGGTTTATCAGCTAATAAATCTATTACGGATAAGAGAGAAGCTAATGATGATATAAGTGAAAGCATTGAAGATATTATGAATTTATAGGAGGTTATTATGAAGTTAAAAAGTTTTGAAGAGTTAGGATTTAATATTGAAAATAATGAAGACTGCAAGAAGTACATCATGGAATATGAGCAATTCGTATATGAGTGGAAAGTATATGTTGATGATATAGAAGGTTGGCAAGATTGTAAGCTAATCGATATTCAAAATAGGAAGTTGGGAATTACTAGAGCTACTGTCATATGTCAAAGTGGGACTCAATTAAATAGAAGAGTAAAATTTGTTACTGAAGAATATGAAATGAAACCTGATGGATGTATTTATTTTATCTGAAAACAATAAAAAATAAGCCTAAATCTAGATGAGTAGACTTAGGCTAAGGTAACTGCTGCGTCGCTACTGCGTACGCTGTACTAGCAGTTTATGCAGGCATATATTAAAAGTATACTAAATTTCCTATCATTAATAAAATTTAACTATATTATGTAGATTATAAATAAACTATTGCACAAGCTACTGCAAAGCAACCAAGATAACCAAGTACAAATGCTGTTATCATAATGCACCTCCGATTAATTTAATATTTATATTATTTCCGCATTTAAATTTATTATTCAAGGAGGATTTTGAAATGAGTAAAAAAATAACAATGACTATTCCTCAATTTCTATCATATGAAAGAGGAGAATTAACACTAAAAGAAATTAAGGAAATAAATAAAGCAGATTTATTTATAGGAGATTTAATGAAAGATAAAAGAATATCTAAAGTACTTATATTTACAACAGCTTGTCTAAATATTGCTAATAAAGTTTTAGCTTCTACAGAAGATGCATTGAATAAAGTAGATAGTGTTGGAGCAGAGTTTTTAAGTATTATACAAAGAGTAGGTTTTTGGATATGTCTAATTGGTTGTATTTTAGAAATATTGATAGCTGTATTCAAAAAAGGTGGGGGGAAGAATGAAGTTTTATCAACTATATTTAAATGGTTAATAATTTTTTCTTCATTTTATTTTCTACCTGCAATATTTAGGTTTATAGCAGCAGCATTTCAATAGGAGGATAAGAGTATATGGAAACTATTAAAATGCATATAGATAAGTCATTTGAAGGCTTAAAAACTAGTATAGTCACAGGTATCTTAGAAGGTATAAAAAATGGATTATTAAATTTTTTTAAATGGATAGGGGTAGGGATTATTAATAACAGTTATTGGGTGTGTTTATTTGTTTGTATAGCAGCTCTTATTTTGTATATTGGAGGACAAAGGAAAGCAGGAAAGTATGTAACTTTAAGTGTTATTCTTTATTTCATATTGCAAGCAATAAAAGGAGTTTTAATATGATATTCCAAAAAGAAAAAAGCATAAAAGTATCAGATTATTTAAAAATAATAAAACCTAATTATGTATATATTCAGGTTACACCTCATAAATCAATTAGAAATTATAATTCTTCTAATATTGCTAAAGCTATAGCTTATACTTATAAAACTATAAATAAACAGATAAAATTTGAGCAAAAAAAGTTATTTTTTGAAACTAGCTTCAAAATAAGTTATATAATTGATATTTATCAATGTAATGCTAACTTTTATTTTCTTGTACCAGAAATTTTCAAAAACATATTAATTGAGAAAATAAAAGAGATTTGGACAAAGGCTACTATATCGGTATTAGTAGGGAGCTTGATGCCCTTTACTGAAAATATGGAAATGTACCAACTAAGCTATAAAAAAGAAGATGCATTATCTCTTCAAGTTGATAGAAAAAGTAATGAACCACTTAATTCTATATTGAATGTAATGGATATTATGAAAGATGAAGATAGAGTTACAATAGTTTATAATTTTATACCATCAACTCAATTTGGATGGATTGATAAATATAATCAAACCATGGATAAGATTAAGGAAATGAAACCTGTAGATAAAAACAAATTGACATTTGCCAGTATAGCTATAAATGGAATATATTTATTATTAAATGTAATAGATAGCGTTTTAAGTGTAGTAAATGATTTTGTAGGTGGAGAAGAATTAGAAGATAAAAATAGCCTATATAAAGAGGTTTTAGGAGTTATAAAGCAAGAAGGAGAATTAAGTGCTGCCACTAAAAAGAAAAAAGATGCAACTATATTAAATGCACAAATAGCAATACTTGCCGATGGAGAAGATAAAACTCGAAAAGAAAATAACGCTTTATCAGTATGCCAAGCTTATAGAGTATTGGATGAAGATAATGAATTAACATACAAAAAAGTAAAAAGAAAAAAGGAATTTGACATTAATGAATATGATTTTAATATAGAAAAAAATATAATGAGTACTGAAGAAGCTTCAAATTTCATTCAAATTCCAGGAAGAACATTATTGAATTACTTTAATATAAATCATATTAAAGTTGAAGAGGTTAAGATTCCGGAGCAACTAAAGTCTGGGTATATATGTTTGGGTAACAATAAAAATAAAGGTACAATATCAGCTGTATATTTGGAAGATGATTATGATGTAGGATCTTTACCTTTAATGATCTTAGGAAGACAAGGAGGTGGGAAATCTACATACCTTGCTAATTACTGTAGATATGCAATGGCTAGAGATGAAAGTATATTTGTAATTGATTTTATTAAAAATAATGAAATGACTAAGGATATTGAAAGTGTCGTTCCAAAGGATAAATTAGTTATATTAGATTTCTCAGATATAGCTTCAATGCAAAGTCTTGCTTATAATGAATTGAAATTTAAAATTGATACATTTGAAAATAGATATGAAGTAGCAAATAAGAAGAGCCAATTAACATTAGAATTAGTAAATAGCATTAATATTAATGGAGAACCATTTAGCCCTAAAATGGAGAGGTTTCTGATTGCTGCATGTGATATAGTTTTTACTCTAGATGAAAATGCAACTTTTAAAGATATTATAAGATGCTTAACTGATTATAAATACAGAGAGGATATTATTAATTCTCTTCCAAAAAACTATATAAATTTTTTTGAAGAAGATATTGCTTCATTAGAAGAACTTGATGAGTGGTCAAGACCTTCTAAGGATAATCCAGCTGAAAAAGTAGGTACTAGAGAAAGCAAAATTGAAGGAATACTTGATAGAATGACTTTATTAAAAAGAGACTATTATCTTAAGATGATGTTTAATAAAACACCTGAGAATAATGTTAATTTTGTTGATTTGATGGAAGAGGGAAAGGTTGTACTAATAAGAATGCCCCAAAGTAAATTTAAAAAATATGTTAAAAATGTAATAGCTACATTTTTAATAACAAAATTATGGACAAGTGCAGAGATTAGAGGTGATTTGCATAAAAAACCTACTAGAAGCCACATAATTATTGATGAACTTAGTCAAGTTAAAACTGCAGAAAATTATCTAGATACTATTATCACTGAAACTAGAAAATATGGATTTAAACCAGTATTAAGTGGTCAAAGATTATTTCAATTAGAAAAGAATTTTATAGAGGATCTTAAAGGTGCTGGTGCCAGTTTCATGTTGCTAAAAGGCAGTTTAAAAGAAGACTTTGAATATTTTAAGGAGGAAATAGGGGAAGATTTCACATATGAGGATTTAACAAGTATGGAGAAATGGAGTTCATTAAATGTGATTCAATATTCAGAAGGGTATAGTAGTTTTATAACTAAACTTCCAAAGCCAATTTAAATAAGAGTAGGTTTAAATTTACCTACTCTTATTTAAATTAATTATTATAAAATAAATATATAACATAATTATTATTTTCAAGCAGATATATTATAATTTTAATATTTCTTTTTCTCTTAATTTTAGATAATTTTCTCTTTTTATTGTATATCTACCATTTTCCCATCCTAACCAAGCATTACCTGAAACTCCTATTAGGTTACCTGCTTCTTGAAAACTTAAAGATTTAGATTTTCTATATTCCTTTAGTTGTTTAGGAATAGTATGTAAATTTTCAAGATAATCATCGTAAAAGTATTTTGTTCCTATATTAAAGTAAGAAGCCAATTTCATACTTATATTTTTAGAAGGATAACATTTTTTGAATTCTATTGTATGTATAGCATTAAGAGAAATATCTAATTCACTTTCTAATTTTCTACAAGATAAACCTAAAAGCATTCTATGATACTTTAGCTTATCGCTAATTAAAAAAGGAATATCATTATATTTACTAGAAACTTCAAATTTTTTTATATCTATTACTATAGTATTCCAGTTTTCTGTTGTTAGGTAACTTAAGCTTGTCCTTGCCATCTGGCAGAATCAAATGAATGTATATTATGCTCTCAATTACAAGGAAGCTGCTTTTGTGATTGCTTAAATTGGAATGGGGTATGTATATATCACGAATTTATAAATAATGGATCTAAGGCAAAAGAAGGAAGAAAAACATATAATTGTTTAGTTGAAAAAAAGGTTCTTTATCAAAATGATGTTCTTTTAATTAAATTTAAAGCTCCACATAAATTAGCTATTGATCTAGTAAGGCCTGGAAGCTTTATATTTATAAGAACAAATGAAAATGTCTATTTTGATGTTCCTATTTCTATTTTAGAATCAAATATTGAAACAAATATAATAACTATAATGATAGAAATAAGAGGAATTAAAACAAAGAAATTATTAGATATAAAAGAAGGTGGAGAAATAACTATTAGAGGACCATATTGGAATGGAGTTTTTGGTCTTAAAAATTTAGATAAGCAAGTTAATAATAATGTACTAGTAATAGCTAGAGGAATTGGAATGGCTCCTATGATGCCAGTAATTAGAAAGTTATCCTTAAATAATAATAATATAAATTTAATTTTAGATAAGGCACCTTATACAGATAATTATGTTCAAGAATATTTATCCGAATATGATGTGAATGTAATTGAAGAATCAGTATTAGATAAAGGTCAGCTAACTGATGAAGTAAAAGTTCTTATAAAATCCTATATAAAAGATAAAAATGTAAATTATATTCATATTGCTGGGGCTGATATATTAACTGTAAAAATAATTGATTATTTAGATAAGATACAAGGTGAAGATATAAAGTTATCTTGTTGTAATAATATAAAAATGTGCTGCGGAGAAGGGGTATGCGGAAGTTGTACCGCTAGATTTTCTGGCCATAGAGTAAAGCGTTTTTGTAAAGTTCAAGCTGATCCAAGAAATGTATTTGAAGGGAGAAGATTTATATGATAAAGACTATTATCGTTGGGGGCGGTTGGTCTGGCTGCGCCGCAGCTATCACAGCTAAGAAAGCAGGAGCAGAAGTTCATTTATATGAAAAGACAGATTTATTATTAGGACTTGGAAATGTTGGAGGAATAATGAGAAATAACGGAAGATGGACAGCTTCCGAAGAATTAATAGAGCTTGGTGCTGGAGATTTAATTGATATTGTAGATGATACTGCAAGACATAAAGATATAGAATTTCCAGGTCATAAGCATGCAACTTTATATGATGTAAATTTAATCGAAGGTAAAGTTAGTAAATATTTAGAGGAAATGGGGATAAATATTCATATAGAAAGTAGAGTTACTGATGTTAAGTTAGAAGGCAGTAAGATTAAAGGGATTTACCTTAGCGATGGTACTTATGAAGAGGGAGATGTATTTATTGAAACTACTGGAACAACAGGGCCAATGGGGAATTGCTTAAGATATGGAAATGGATGTTCTATGTGTGCTTTAAGATGTCCAGCCTTTGGACCAAGAATAAGTATAAGTGAAAGATGCGGAGTAGCAGATATACAAGGAGAAAGAGATGAAGATACATTAGGGGCATTTTCAGGTTCTTGTAAGTTGGCTAAGGAAAGTTTATCAAAAGAAATAATTAAGCAATTAGATGAAACAGGATGTGTTATATTAGAAGTTCCAAAGGAAGATGTAAATTATGATAAGCTTAATGCCAAGGTTTGTCAGCAATATGCTTTAAAAGAATTTGCAGAAAATATAATTTTATTAGATACTGGACATGCTAAACTTATGACTACCTACTACCCATTAAAGAAACTAAGAAAGATTGAAGGATTAGAAAATGCAAAATATGTAGATCCATATGCAGGTAGTAAAGGTAATTCAATAAGATATTTATCCGTGGCTCCAAGAACAAATGATTTAAAAGTAAAAGGAGTAGATAATTTATTTTGTGCAGGAGAAAAATCAGGTCTTTTTGTTGGTCATACAGAAGCAATTTGTACAGGTAGCTTAGCAGGACATAATGCAGTAAGACTTGCAATGGGAATACCTCTATTAATTTTACCAGGCTCAATTGCAATAGGCGATATAATATCTTATGCAAATGAAAAAGCAGGTACAAGAGAAGGTAGAAAAAATAGATATACATTTGCTGGAGCAGAATACTTTAAGAGAATGAAGGAGTTAGGACTATATACTGTTAATAAAGATGAGATAAAAGATAGAATCAGAAAAGTTAATTTAAATGGGGTATTTGATCAAAAATTAATATAATAATAACTTAAATATAAAATAAAAGAGAATAATAATTATTCTCTTTTATTTTATATACTAATACCTAGGATTAAAAACTAAAGTACATGATGTATTTTTAAAGGAAATAGTATTAAGTAAAAAAAATACTTGGTTAAAAATAAATAACAAGTCTTTTTACAAATCTAAAATGCACAATATTTTTGTTAAAGTGAGAAGATATATCTAAGAGCTCTACTCATACTAGTAATGACTACAGAACCATGATTTTCTTCAGGTGCAACATAGAGGGTGCAATTATTATTAAAGCTCTTAATTTTATTGTATATTTTTTCTGCACCATCAACCATATAACCTTCTTTTTCTCCAACACCTATAAATATATTCTTTTCGGTATTTTCTAAATTAGGTAAGTTTAAAAGTTCATAATCATTCCACCAAACTGAGGGACTAAAGGAAATTATATTTTTATAGATGTTTGATCCTTTTAATAAATTCCATAATACATAATAGCCACTTAAAGAATGACCAATTATAGAAATATTACTCTTGTCAAAGTTAAGATTAGGTTCAATTAATGGGAGAAGTTCTTTTTTTATAAATTCATTAAACTTTTCACTGCCTCCAAGATTTTTAGGAATTTTAAATTTAGTTTCCTCAGGAATAAAGTATTTTTCAGCTGGAGCTGTAAAGTCTAAAAATCTTTTTTCTTTTTTTTCATATTCCTGATGAGAGATGCCAACAACTATTGAAGGCTTGACCCCAGTTTTAATATAAAGTTGACCTTGTTGCTTTATGCAAGATTTAACTACTTCAAAGCAATTTCCACCATCTAGAACTATTATTAATGGCAAATTATCTGTTTTAGATTCTTCAGGAATATAGAAATTAATATCATAAAAGCTATTAGTATAGCATGATTTTATTTTAAAATTATTCATAAGTTGACTCCTTTATGTTAAGATTTAGTAATAAGTATAAAATAACAAAAGGAAAAGGTCAATGATTATGAAACAAAGTATCAATTGGTTAATTGAATATTTTTCAGAAAGTTCTATGGAGTTTATCGATATTTTTAAAAGTAGTTTACTACCGAAAGAAAAAGATATTAATAGAAAAACGGCAAAAAATTTATGTGGAATAGTAATACCTATAAGAGGAGAATGTTCATTTTCTGTAGATGGGAAAAAATATAATTTAAACAAAAATACAATACTACATTGTGGATCAAGTATGGATATAGAAGTGGAGACAGGAGATTTAGGAATAGAATATTATGTAGTTCATTACAAAAATATTTTGACTACAGAAAAATTTAAAAACATAGAAAAAGAATCTTTTTATCTAGAAATTGAGGATAGGCTACATTTGCTAAAATACTGTGAAATGATTATTGATAAATCATTAAGTCCAGATAATTACTCAAAATTCTCATGTAAAGTTGATTTTGTAAATTTAATAAATTCCTTAATAAAAAATGTAAGAACCTCACAATATAGTGATAAATTAAAATTAGTAAATAAGGGGATTGAATATATAAATAAGAATTTCAACGAATTAATAACAGTAAGTGAAATATCAGATATTTTAGAAGTAGATAGAAGAAGATTTAGTGAAGTTTTTAAAGAAGTTACAGGATTGTCTCCATTAAAATATTTAACGGAATATAGGTTAAAAGAAGCTAAGAGATTATTGAAGTTTTCTTGTTATACAATTTCAGAAATAGCTGATATGACTGGATATAGTGATTGTTTTTATTTCAGTAAAGCTTTCAAAAAAAATGTAGGTGTTTGCCCTAGAAAATATAGAGAAATTAATAATAATGTTAATACAGGTATAGTATTTAAAAAATAGATTCGGCAAAAGTACAAAAAAATATTATAAAAGTCCATTTTACCATTTAAAGAATTTTGCTAAAATAATCATGAATTGAAAATGATTATCATTATGAATGGGGGATAAATATGAAAAAGTACTTAACATTATTGCTATTAATAGTTTTATTTGCAAGTTTAACATCTTGTACAGCAAAGAAATCTTCAGAAGTAGGTGAAGTAGAAAGTAAAGATACATCATTTATAGTAAATTATTTAGGGCAAGACTATTCTTTCGATAAAAAAGTTGAAAATATAGTTCTTGCAAGTTTAGAAGGAATGGAAGATGCAGCAGTTTTAGGTATTAAAGCAGCAGGTGTTTTAGAGGTTGCTGGACAAGTTCCCAAATATTTAGCAGATGACTTTAAAGATGTAACTTTAGTTGGAGATAAAATGAAGCCTAATGCAGAAGTTATACTAGGTTTAAATCCTGATGTCATTATAGGATCTTCAAAATTATCAGAAGAAGTAATGGCACAGTTAAACAAGATAGCAGTAACATTACCATATTCACATATATCAGCTAACTGGAAAGATAACATTATAGCTTTAGGAGAAATAACAGATAAGAAGGATGAAGCTAATAAATTAATTTCAGACTACGAAGAAAAATCTTTAAAGGCAAAAGAAGATATAAAAAATAAATATAAGGATCAAAATATTTTAGTTATTAGAGTAAGAAAGGGATTAATGTATGTATATCCAGCAGATGTATATTTAAACCCAGTTTTATATACAGATTTAGGATTAAAAATTCCTGATATAGTTACTCAAGCAAAAGCACAAGCTCAATTAACAATTGAGACTTTAGCAGAAATAAATCCAGATGCTATTTTCTTACAATTTGAAGATAGTGAAAATGCAGATGCGCCAGAAGCTCTCAATGAACTTTTAGCAAATCCTATATTTGAAAGTTTAGAAGCAACTAAAAATAATAAAGTATTCGTAAATACTGTTGAACCTTTAGCTCAAGGGGGAACAGCTTGGTCAAAGGTTAAATTCTTAGATGCAGTTGTAGATAATTTATTAAAATAATAGGAGTGCTATCGCAGCAGATTAAAATTAAAGATATAGAATTATTGACATACTTGTAATTAAGTTACTAAAAATGTATCTATTTTAGAAACTCCGAAAGGAGTTTCTTCTTTAATTATACATTTAACATTGTGCGGTAGTATAAGTTTAAGGGGATAAATATGAAAAATCTTAATAAGAAGTTTTTGTTAATCTTAATAATATGTTTAGTAGGGATAGTTAGTGTGACTGTTTTATCTGTAAGAATGGGAACTAAATCAATACCAAAAGAAGTAGTTTTTGATGCTATTTTTAATTTTGATGAAAGTAATGTAGATCATATAATAATAAGAAATAATAGGTTACCAAGATCTATTGCTGTATTAGTAGTTGGAGGATTTTTAGCTGTAGCTGGTTCAATTATGCAAGGTATAACGAGAAATTATTTGGCATCACCATCACTTATGGGAGTAAATGATGGGTCAGCATTTTTAATCACTATAGCAATGGTTTTTTATCCAGGACTTTCAAATGGAAGTCTAATTTTAGTATCTATAATAGGGTCTGTAATTGGAGCTGTACTAGTTTTAGGAATAGGATCATCTATAAAAAATGGACTATCACCAGTTAGACTTGCAATTATAGGAACAATAGTAGGGAGTTTTTTAAGTAGTCTAGGTTCTGCTATCGCCATGTACTTCCAAGTATCTCAAAGTATTTCATCTTGGTATAACACAAAAGTTCATACAGTAAATAGTGACTTACTAAAGATTATAATGCCAATAGGAGTTATTGGTATTATAGTAGCAATAATAATAGCTAAAGATATTACTATAAGCTCATTGGGAGAGGATATAGCTATTAGCTTAGGTCAAAGAACTAATATAGTAAAATATCTGTCTATGGGAGCTGTGGTATTACTAACTGCAACATCTGTTGCATTAGTTGGTAAGATTGCTTTTGTTGGACTCGTAATACCTAATATTACGAGAATGATAGTTGGGCATGATTATAAATATATTATTCCATATTCCTTAATAGGAGGGGCTTTTTTCTTAGGATTATGTGATTTATTAAGTAGATACATAGCATTTCCTTTTGAAACACCTATAGGAACAGTAACAGCTATTATAGGAGTACCTTTCTTTTTATATATGATAAAAACAAAGGGAGGATCAAAAGATGCATAAGAAAAAAATAAAATATTATTTTGTAATAACAGTATTACTTCTATTAATCTGTTTGGTCTTTTATTTGCATTTAATCAATGGGATGTTTGATATAAGTGTTGTTGAAGTATTTCAAACACTATTTAATTTAAATGATAATGAGAAATTTAGATTAGTAGTATTTGAATTTAGACTTCCAAGGATAATTATAGCTATATTAATCGGAATAGGGTTATCAATAGCAGGTCTCTTTTTGCAAGGAATTACAAAAAATGAGTTAGCTGATCCAGGAATATTAGGAATAAATTCAGGTGCAGGAGCAGCAGTAATTATATATATGTATTTTATTAACTTTAGTCCAACAAGAACTGATGGAGGTAACTTTCTAAGGATATTCGCCATGCCTATGTTTGGCTTTATAGGAGGACTATTGGCATCATTAATAATATTAATATTTTCAAAAAATAATAAAAAGATGGATATGCAAAGACTTATTTTAACTGGTATAGCAGTAAACAGTGGGTTTTCAGCTGTTTCAATGCTTTTTTCAATGAAGATGAACGCAGGAGATTTTGAATTTGCAGCTATTTGGCAAGCGGGCTCAATATATAACGCAAATTGGACTTTTATATATATGATGTTACCTTGGATAATAATTTTAAGTTTCTATCTATATAAGAAAGTTCATTTACTAGATTATTTTCAATTAGAAGAAAGCAGTGTAGTAAGCCTTGGAATAGATATAGATAAAGAAAAAAGAAAATTACTATTTGCTTGTGTTGGCTTAATTAGTTCATGTGTATGTGTTGCAGGGAATATAGGATTTATAGGATTAATGGCACCTCATATAGCTAGACAGTTAGTAGGATTAAATCATAGAAAGCTTATGCCAGTAACTGCTTTAATTGGTATTTTCCTTTTAATACTATCAGATTTTATTGCCAAAACTGTTTTTGCACCGTCAGAATTAGCTGTAGGAATAGTTATATCTATAATAGGAATTCCTTATTTTATATATTTATTATACAAATCATAAGAGGTAAGATATGAAAAATGCTATTAATATAAAAAATTTAAAAGTAGGATATGATAAAAAAATAATAATTGAAGAGTTGAATCTTAGCCTTAAAAAAGGAAAAATAACTAGCATTATTGGAGCAAATGGATGTGGAAAATCTACGCTTTTAAAAAGTATAGGTAGAATACTAAAAAAGGAAAATGGAGAAATATTCATTTTAGATAAGAATATGAATGATATGAAAAGTAAAGAGATTGCAGAAAAGTTAGCTATATTATCTCAAAATCCTACTGCACCCTCTCAATTAAAAGTTGAAGAGTTGGTTTCTTATGGAAGATATCCTCATAGAACAAATGTAAGTAAATTATCGAATGAAGATAAGCAGAAGATTGAATGGGCACTAAAAGTTACAAATACTTTTGAGTTTAGACATAGAGAATTATCTGATTTATCAGGAGGTCAAAGACAAAGAGTTTGGCTTGCAATGGCTTTAGCTCAAGAAACGGATATATTATTGCTAGATGAACCAACTACTTTTTTAGATATGTCACATCAACTCGAAGTACTTAATATTGTAAAAAACTTAAATGATAAACATGGATGTACTATAGTAATGGTTTTGCATGATATAAATCATGCTGCAAAGTATTCAGATTTTATTGTAGCAATGAAGAATGGAAAAATATTATATAAAAATACTCCGGATTTAATAATGAGAAAAGAAGTTTTAAAAGATATTTATAATATAAATGCAGAACTTATAACAAATGAAAATTATAATGTTCCATTATGTTTAAATTATGAATTATTATAAATAAAGAAATAGAAATGATTAGTAATGTATCTATTAAATATAGAATATAAAAATTAATATTATACGGCATGAGTCAAAATTTAATTTAACTCATGTCAATTTTATTTTATATTCAATGAATATATTAAGATGAGAAGTATGGAAACTTATAGGCTTTTTGACCAGCAACATGAGAGTGTGGGATGGATTCCGAAACTAGATTATGGATCAGTTGTAGTTAAGAGAGTAATTAATATCATATAATTATAGATTTTTATATTTGGATGTAATAAAAATATTAAAACAGAATATATATAATATATATATTACTAATATAATTTGCAGCATCTAAGATTGACTATAATTTATTTACATTTTTAATTAAACAGGTATAAGTAATATAAATAAATATTAGTAAGTTTTATAATGAAAATCGCTAACATAATTCGCTAACATAAAAGTACGATTAAATTACAATTAATATATAGGAATTCAAAGTTATTAAAATAAGTTTAATATAGATAGGGGTATTAATATGTTAAAAATGAGCGATTTAGAATTATCTTTTAAAACGGCAAAAGAGAAAGGTGTTGCATACATAGGAATTAAAGTTGAAATTAAAGGATTTGAAAGACCAGAGATAACAATAAATGAATCAGAGAATTTTGATAAAAAGTTAGAACATTATAAAAGGATGTATAATGATGATTTAACTTTAAAAGAACTTAATGGAATAAGAATAATAGGTATATCTTATGCGGATTCATTAGGATATATAGAAAATGAACTGCTTTGGTAAATTTTGAGAGCTTACGGAATGTAAGTTCTTTTTAAGTTATTAAAAAAATTATTTAACTTGAAATTAACATAAAGTTAACATAGCATTAATAAAACCTATCTATAGTAGTTCTTATTAAGTTAAATAATTTATTATTATAAGCTCATAAAAGCTAACTTTGGGGGAGAATGATGAAAATAGTAAAAAAAATTACTGTTGTTTCTGAAGCAACAGGAGGAATAATTGTTGATAAGTATATATGTAATAAATGTAAAAAGACAGTGGAAACAAGACCTAGGGTGGAAATGGATAGAGAGATTAAGTATTCTAGATTAATTTATTGTATTTGTAATAAATGCTTAAAAAAATAATACTTTATAGAGCTTGATTTTAAATTGTTTAACAGGTACATAATAATAAAAAGATATTTGTAATAAATTAGAGCATAGGATGGCTATTATCTTTTATAAGAAATAGCCTCTTTGCTTTTTATCATTTAGTGATTTTTTATATTATTCATTTATATGTTACCATAGCAGAGCTATTTCTTATATTACAAAATCTATTTTCATTTTTTATATGTTTTAGCTTTGATTTTAGTTTGAGAATTTATTATTGTGTTTAGAGCATATTATAATTTAATAAGAAGGGCTAAATAAAGATAGCAATGTAGAAACTTATATAAAAATAAATAATATATTGCACCTTAGTTTCAATTTAGTTTATTGAATTCTTTATTCTATATTAATAGTAATATGGTAGATTATTGATTAGAACATATATATTAATAATGAACTTTAAATTTATATTAGGTGGTATAATCTGAATATAAATGATAGAATACTATATATAAATTTAGGGTAAGGAGTTAAGATGTTAGACTTTGATTTAATGAATATATTTAGTGGATTTATAAGAAATTATGTTAATTTCGGTTTAAATAAGAATAGTAGTAAATTTGAAGTAGTAAAAAAAGAAATTAAATATTTTATAATGCTTGGACAACTTTTAGGCTATTCAGTAATACACAAAGGACTTAATAATAATGAAGAAGCCTTTTTAAATAATATTGAAGTATCGTGGAAAGAGTATGATTTTAATACAGTATCCTCAAGTTCTATAAAATTACAGCTTTTTAGAGAAAATGATTTAGTTAATGATTTACAAGTAATACAAAACTTATTGTATAAATTAAAAGAAGATCCAAATAAAATATATATACAAATATTGGAAACTTCATCAAATACACGCATAGATTATCTTAACAATATAATTAATACGTCAAATTTAGAAATGAAAAAAGATGTGTTAGTAATTTATATAATTAGGGATATACTAAATGATAAGAGTTACTATAATGGATATTTATTTGAAAAAGGTAAAATTACTAAGCAAAAGATAGGTATTTGCTATAGTGATGCTGTTGGAGAGAAAAAAGCTGTTTTTAAGGTTTAATATTATCCTTTAATATTTATTATATAAAGGGAGAATTGTTATGGAAATAGAAAAAGGAAAAATACAAGAGGTTTGGAATTATGATCATAATAAGATAGTAAAATATAAACAGGTAATTAAAAATAATACTTTAAATGAAGTTACAGAAATTGAAACAGAGAATTTAAATGAATTAATAAGTGAAGTTAGAAAGCAACTTTATGAATGGAATAAAATTGTATAAGAATTAGGGGGAAATATGGGGATTAAAGCCATAAGTAAAGCAGATTTTGATAAAATAATAAAAATAAAGTTTGATAATATTTTAGAAGGATTTGATAAATTTAATTATGTTGAGCTTTATTCTAGAAAAGATAAAGAAAAGATAGAAATCGAAGAGGATTTTATTAAAACATTAGAAAGCTTTTTTTATTTAAATTATGATGAAAATAAAATAATAGTAGATTTTTATAAAAACAAGCTAGATAAAGATAGCATTGAATTTATTGAAAATAATCTTGATTTAGAAGAAATAAAAATATTTAATGAAATTTTAAATTCAGGAACTATAAATGATATGTTTTTTGAAATAAGTGATAAAAAGTATATAAAATTACTAACTAAGTTATGTACTAGAGAGTTATTTTTTATAACATTTTATTTTACTAAAGGACCAGTTACAATATGGGGAAATTATAATTTAAAGTTTCCATTATTTTATGATAAAGATAATATAGATGAAGGTAATATAAAAAACTATTTTAATATTGCAAAATCTAATAATTTATTATGAATTTTTTTAGTACATAAATTATACTTAGTTATCATAATAATTAGTGTTAATTATTATATAAGTGGGTATTATTTATGAACCAGTTAAGAAGTTTTATAGAAAAATTTAATAATGATGATTTAGAAGAAGAGATAGCAAATGAATTAACTGTAGAATGTAAATATTGTAGTATAAATATTTACATTAAAGATGCATACATAGATAAAGAAGATTTAAATATCTATTGTTCTAAAAAATGCTTTATAGAAAATTTAAATCGTAAGTATTTTTAAAGGGTATCCTTAAGCAGGTACCCTTATTTTTATGATGAAATATTTTCTTCAATATTATTGTAATTTGGAAATAAGGCAATTGCAGATAATCTAAACTCTCCATTTTCTAATAATCTTAAAAACCATTTAATATGTTTATTAGATGAATTACCAATTACTGAATAGTTTTGAGCTTTATTCTTATATTTAGGATAAATCATTGTTGATGAGTTATTAACTTCATTGATTATAATAATACTATATTCATAATCAGTACAAAAATATTTTAAATTACTTAAGTCAATATTTAAGTTATTATTGTTTATAAATGAAGAGCATTTAAATATTTCGCGTGTTTTAATATTTTTTAAAAATACTGATATCTTGTTTGAAAGTAAATAGTTGATATTATCAAAATTTAGGGATAATGTATCATCTTTCAATTCAAAAGAAATTATATCTTTTTCTAAAATATTAAAGTTATTAAGATGTAGTTTAAAAAAATTATCAATATTTTTAGTTTCCTTCATAATATTCCTCCTTAGAAATATTATATAAGCTGTATTAATATTGCTTAAGTGAATATAAATACAACTTATATAAAAATTAAAACTATTTTATTAGGTAATCAAATAAATAGAAATGTATTTATAATATATTTTTATAATATTATAAAAAATGCTAAAGATTTCCATTTAAAATATATGTTTTAATATATGTTGCAATTAATCCTAATAGTATTAAATTTAGTATATTAATTTAGATAAAATAGAAGCTTGCAAGCATATATATTAACTATAATATTTCTAGGGCTAAGAAAAGTTACAAGTTATTTTATAAAATAAGTTATATTAATAAAATAAAAAATGCTGATTATTTCATCAGCATATCTATCATTATATCTAAGGTAGCTTTAGTTTTATTTAGGTTACTAATATAATCTGCAATATGATTTTTATAATATTCGACTCCACTGTCAGTTATAGAATATACTTTTTTACTTCTTTTATTTAAAAACTCATCACCAGTCCAGGAACTTTTAACATATCCTTTTAATTCCAAATCATAAAGAGTTTCATATATTGTACTAGATGAAACAGGAAATGGGAGAGAAGTTTCTGAAAATCTATTTCTAAATTCTTCAAGAACTCTATTTCCAAATATAACATTTCCTTTTGATAATTCTTTTAATATATAAAAGCTGTAAAGCATTTTTGTATTTACAACATTTCTAGGTGCAACTAATCTATTTCTTTTTTCCATAGTACATACCTCCTTTTTTTATAGTTTAGCATATAAATTAATAAAAGTACATTTAAATAATATACTCGTAAATGATAATAAAAATAAAAGAAATATTACTGAACACAAACAATATGTAATGAATACAATGTACTATACCAAAGAATAGGAGTTGATTAACATGTCAAGAAGATCAAGATGTAACAGGTGCTGTTGTAGAAATAACTGTTGTTGTGGCGGAGGAGGCTGTAATAACTGTTGTGGAGGTGGATTCGGAGGCTGCGGAGGTTTCGGCGGCGGTTTTGGTAATTGCGGATTCGGTTGTGGAGGATTCTTCCCAATATTATGGTTATTATTACTAGGCGGCTGTTGGTAGTAAAATAATAAAAGGGTGCATTAGCATCCTTTTATTATTAAAATCCCAATTTAAAAGCTAATGTCAAATATAGATTTATGTAAGAATTTTTTTTCTATATAGGCTAATAATAATTTATAAGAATAAGATAAATAAGGTGGTACATATGAAAAAGTTATATTTAAAAGAAGCAAAAATGAATGAAATTATTGAAAATACCTTTATGGTGATAAAAATATTATCTTATGATAAAAATGATTTTATTGCAGTTATTGGAGATAATTCAGGAGAAATAAAGGCTTATATAAAAAATATAAATACAGTTATAAATATAGGAGATGTTATATTAGTTAAAGGGAAATTAGCATCAAAATTTAAAGTTAATTTTATAAAGAAGATTTCAGAAATAGATATATTAGATTATTTACCTTCAGTTAAAAAATCAATAAATGAAATTATGAGTGAATTAAATGATATAAGTAAATCTGAATTTAAAAGTTTAGAGGCTAAATCAATGGATGATTATTTTTTTAATAATGAAGAGTTCTTAAATAAATTTAAAAAGGCAATAGGAGGAGTATTTAATCACCATAATTATATTGGGGGCTTAGCTGAGCATACTTTAGCAGTAACAAGTTTAGCTCGTGATTTATCTTATAAATATCATTGCAAACATAAAGAAATAGCTATATTAGGAGCAAAATTGCATGATATAGGAAAAATAAGAGAAATGGTTTATGATGGACCATTTTCTTATACTTTAGAAGGAGAACTTCAAGGACATATTATTATTGGATTAAATATGTTAGAAGAAGCTTTTAATAGTAATAGAGAAATTTACTCTAGTGATTTTATAAACAGATTAAAGGCTGTAATTATTCAGCATCATGGTAAACCTGAATTTGGATCTCCAAAAGAACCAAACTCAATGGAAGCTTATATAGTTCATTATGCTGATTATGTGGATGCAACATTAAACAAGATAAGTATAATATCAAACGGTTTAGAAAGCGGTGAGTGGACAAATTTTGATAAAAGAATAAATGGAAGAATATATATATAGGAAGAAATATAATATAGTTAATAATTTTTAAGTGAAGATAATATTTTATTATTATAGTACAAATATTATCATAAAAAATGTTAAAGTGTATGATACAATATATTAATAAAATATATTAGAGGTGAAGTTATGCAACAAAGTAGATGTTTTTGTGAAAAATGTAATAAGATTCAAGATATAGAAGTTAATAGTTGCAAAGAAAGTAAAGAGTTTAATATAGGGAAAATTACTTATGATAAGCTATATGGAAAATGCTTAGTTTGTGGCAATGAAGTATACTCCTTTGAATTATCTAAAAAAAATAAAAGTGAAATAAATAAAAAGATAAAAGAGCTAGAAGATGAAGTAACAATATTAAGAATAATAGAAGGGAGCAAGAAGGGGAATCTTATCTTAGAAAATGGAGATGAAGAACTTTTAAATGAAATTGAAAGTATCTTATTAAATAAAAATAAAAAATAGTTTCTAAAGTTATTAAATAAGATTTAGTCTAATATAATATGGTGTAAAAGTATATTATTGCTTTAGGAGGACACTAATGTTGGACTTATTAATATATTTAGATGAAGTATTAATTAAAAATTTAAATTCAGTAGCATTAAATGGCTATATTGATATAAGAACATATAGGAGAATCAAGGACAGAACTTTTGGAGGAAATGTAAAAATAGGAGATAGAGAATCTAATGGTTCAGATTTCAGAGATCATAGAGATAAAATAGAAGGCTATAAAACTAAACATAAAACGTGTGAAGACCATTATCAAAATGGAAGAGATAGAAGTTTAGGGTTTGAAGGAAGAGATTTTGATAGAAATGAGCAAGAAATTAAAAAGATTAGTACTATATTTACTCTTCATAATGATTTATTAAATAAGATGTATACTAGTAAAAATGTTAAGAAAGTAGATGGTAATTCTATTGAAAATGGAGATATAAAAGAAGGAGATTACATTCAAATAACTGGATGTGTACAAGAAACTTCACTTCCACTTTATATAGATACATTAATTGATACTATTAATTGTTATGGAGTAGATTTTTTAAATACCTTATTAGAAAAGAAAGATTTAAAAACATTAAATTTTACCATAATTTGCAAACTTTTAGAAGGTTTAAGGAAATCTATAACTGCAAATGGAACTCATGACTTACTTATACAAAATGATAAGGCATCATTAGTTCTTACAATAAGTGAAAATAACTTTTTAAATAATCATTCTCATATGTTTGACTTAGTTCATTGCTCTTGTAAGATTTTTGGTAAGGTTATGATGATAAAGGAAGACACTGATAAGTGTATAAGTTTATTAAGGAAATCATCTCAAGAGGAATATTACCAACAAGTAATTGATTCTATAGATCCATATTTAGAAGTTTTGAAAGAAAACAATATAATTCTTCCTAAAAAACCAGAATGTAATGTAAAAGGGAAGATGATAATGATTTTACCTATAAGTATATGCTTATAAATTATAATAAGCATATACTTTTTTAGTAAAAGAAAATATGAGATTTAGATTTTGAAAATTGTTATTACATAAAATCTTATTATATAAATACCTAAAAAATAGAACTAGTTTATATTTATTTCTTCAAGTTATTAAATAAATTTTATATACATACTCTTGTAAGTTAATCTGGAAAGAATAAATTTTTTGATGTATAATTAATATTTAATGAGTAACATAAAGAATAAAAGGAAAAGAGGCATTAAGATGAAAGTAGGATTTGATCATAAGAAATATTTAGAAGAACAGTCTAAATATATATTAGAGAGAGTAAATGATTACGATAAATTATATTTAGAATTTGGTGGAAAACTTATGTTTGATTTACATGCAAAAAGAGTTTTACCAGGATTCGACGAAAATGCTAAAATAAAGCTTTTACAAAAACTAAAAGAAAAAGTTGAAGTTGTTATTTGTGTTTATGCAGGAGATATAGAAAGAAATAAAATAAGAGGCGATTTTGGTATTACATATGATTTAGAAGTCTTAAGATTAATAGATGATTTAAGAGCCTATGAACTTGATGTAAATAGTGTTGTTATAACAAGATATAATGGACAACCAGCTACAACTGTCTTTATAAATAAGTTAGAGCGTAGAGGAATAAAGGTTTATAAGCATGAAGCTACAAAGGGTTATCCAACAGATGTTGATACTATAGTAAGCGATGAAGGGTATGGAAAAAATCCTTATATAGAAACTACTAAGCCTATAGTAGTAGTTACTGCACCAGGTCCAGGAAGTGGTAAACTTGCAACATGTTTAAGTCAATTATATCATGAAAATAAAAGGGGAAATGTCGCAGGATATTCTAAATTTGAAACTTTCCCAGTTTGGAATGTTCCATTAAAGCATCCTTTAAATATAGCATATGAAGCAGCAACTGTAGATTTAAAAGATGTGAATATGATAGATTCATTCCACTTTGATGCTTATAATAAGGTAGCTGTAAATTATAACAGAGACATAGAAAGTTTCCCAGTATTAAAAAGAATTATAGAAAAGATTACTGGGGAAGAATCAGTTTATAAATCGCCAACAGATATGGGTGTAAATAGAGTTGGTTATGGAATAGTTGATGATGAAGTAGTTAAAGAGGCCTCAAAGCAAGAAGTAATAAGAAGATATTTTAAAACTATTTGTGAATATAAAAAAGGTTATGTAGATAAAGAAACAGCCGATAGAGCTAAGTTAATCATGGAAGAACTAAGCTTAAAGGAAACTGATAGAAATGTTGTTATTCCATCAAGAGAATATTTATTAAAACAAAGAAGTTTAGCAAATAAAAATGATATATGCTCAGCAGTGGCATTAGAACTTGAAGATGGAAGCATAATAACAGGTAAAAGATCAGAAATTATGGATGCATCAGCAGCTGTTATATTAAATTCTATTAAGCATCTTGCTAATATATCAGATGATATACATCTTTTATCACCTGTAATATTAGAACCAATTAAAAATTTAAAGCTAAAGACATTAGGAATAAATAATACAGTTTTAAATTGTGAAGAAATATTAATAGCATTAAGTATATGTGCTGCTACTAATCCAACAGCACAAGTAGCTTTAGATAAATTAAAAATGCTAAAAGGATGTCAAGCTCATTCAACAACTATTATAACTACAAATGACGAGCAAACATTTAGAAGGCTTGGAATAGATATAACTTGTGATCCAGAATATCAAAGTGAAAGCTTATATTATAATAACTAGTAAATTAAAACTATCTTTAGAGAATTCTAGAGATAGTTTTTTTATAAATCAATAAAATTTCTATTTATATTATAATTTTAAATCAATATTTAGGAAATACTATTCTTAATAGAATAGGAGGTTTTTTCAATGAATAGTGATTTATCAGTTAAAATTATTCCTTTAGGTGGAGTAGGAGAAATAGGAAAGAATATTACAGCTATAGAAGTTAGCGATGAAATAATAGTAGTAGATTGTGGAATTGCTTTTCCAGATGAAGAAATGTATGGAGTAGATTTAATAATTCCAGATATAACATATTTAATACAAAACAAAGATAAAGTAAAAGGATTTTTTATTACACATGGTCATGAAGATCATATTGGAGCAATTCCATATATATTGAAACAATTAGATGTACCTATATATGGAACAAAATTAGCATTAGCTATTATTGAAAATAAATTAAGAGAACATGATTTAATAGAAACTAGCAATTTAATTAGTGTGGATCCAGGATCAAAGATTGATTTAGAAAATATAAGTGTAGAATTTATACAAAGTACACACAGTATAGCAGAATCATGCTGTTTAGCTATAAAAACTCCTCTTGGGGTTATATTCCATACAGGCGATTTTAAAATAGATTTAACACCTATAGACGATAAAGTTATAGATATAGATAGAATATCAACTATAGGAAAAGAAGGAGTCATTTTATTAATGGCTGATAGTACCAATGTTGAAAGATCTGGTTACACAATGTCTGAAAAATCAATAGGTAATACATTTAATAGGATATTTAGAGGGGCAAAGGGGAGGATAATCATAGCAACCTTTGCATCAAATATACATAGAATGCAGCAAATAATAAATGCTTCTATAGAAAATAAGAGAAGGGTAGCTTTTTCAGGAAGAAGCATGGAAAGCATATCAAAGGTAGCTTTTGAGCTTGGCTACCTTCATATACCAGAAGGAATGCTAATAGAAATTGATGATATAAATAATTATTCAAATGAAAATGTAACTATTATAACAACAGGCAGCCAAGGTGAGCCAATGGCTGCACTAGCAAGAATAGCCTTTGGAAATCATAGAAAAATAAAAATTGAAAGAGATGACTTATTTATAATTTCTGCATCACCAATACCAGGAAATGATAAATTAATTTCAAAAGTTATAAATCAATTATTTAAAAAAGGTGCAGATGTTATTTATGAAGATTTAGAAGAGGTACACGTATCAGGTCATGCATATAGAGAAGAATTAAAATTAATGCATAGATTAATAAAACCTAAATATTTTATGCCTGTTCATGGTGAATATAGACATTTAAAACATCATAAAGATTTAGCAATTAGTCTAGGAATGGATTCTAAAGATATATTTATTACGGAACGTGGAGAAGTATTAGAAATAAGTGATAAAGGGGCTAGAATATCTGGAAAAGTAACTACAGGAACAGTTTTAGTTGATGGATTAGGTGTAGGAGATGTAGGAACATTAGTATTAAGAGATAGGAAGCATTTGGCACAAGATGGATTAGTTAATATAGTAGTTACAATAGAAAAAGAAAGCTATAGCATAATAGCAGGTCCAGATATAATTACAAGAGGTTTTGTATATGTAAAAGAATCTGAAGATTTAATAAAGGAATTAAAGCAAATTGCAACTGATGAGCTTCAAAATTGTTTGGATGATAAAATTTTAGAATGGTATTTAATAAAAACGAATGTAAAGAAAGCTTTAGAGAGATATATTTACGATAAAACAAAAAGAAGACCTACAATTATACCAATAATTATGGAAATTTAAAAAATTTCATATATAATATATAGTAAAAAGTAAATAGGAGGGGTTTTATGAAAAACGTAGCAGCATTTTTTGATATTGATGGGACTATATACAGAGAAGGATTAATTACAGAAGTATTTAAAAAAATAATAAAATATGAACTAGTTAGTGAAAATAAATGGTATAAAGACGTAAGACCTTCATATATCAAATGGGATAAAAGACAAGGAGACTATGATACTTATTTATTAAAGATGGTAGATATTTATGTTGAAGCAATAAAAGGAATAGATAAATATCACATAGATTATATAGCTAAAAAAGTTATAGAACAAAAGGGTGATAGAGTATATACATTCAGTAGAGAAAGAATAAAGTGGCATAAGGAGCAAGGTCATATAGTTATTGCAATATCAGGATCTCCAAGTGAATTAGTAAAAGAAATGTCTAAGAAATATAACATGGATGATTATAGAGGAACAATTTATAAATTAGATGGTGATAATAAGTATAGTGGTGAAGTAATTCCTATGTGGGATCATGAAAGTAAATTAAATGCTATTAATGAGCTTCAAAAGAAATATAATATTGATTTAAGCAAAAGCTATGCATATGGAGATACATCGGGAGATATAACTATGTTTAAGTCTGTAGGAATACCATATGCAATAAATCCTACAAAAGAACTTCTAGATAAAGTTATGGAAGATAAAGAAATAAGAGAAAAGATAAAAGTTATTGTAGAGCGTAAAGATGTAACTTATAACTTAGATATAAATTGTATAAATGTTTTATAAAAGTTAATATAATGAAGTTAATAATACAATAGACAATAAACTCCTTAGGTTATATAATAATTAATGGATTACAAAGGAAAAGTCATTTATTTAAGGAGAATGCTATGTTAACTATTAATAATAAAATGTTAGAAGAAAAAATAAAACAGCTTAGAAAAGCTATTGAAATAGTCGGAGGAAAAGAACTTTTAGAAACTATAAAAAGTGATAATGAATTAGCACTTCTTATATTACAAAGTTCTTTTCAAAATGAATATGCATATATAGAAGTTTTAGAAAGAAAATATTCTATTTCAGAGTTGCTTAAATTAAAGTTAGAATATGAAAAAAATTATATAAAAACTAAAAAGAAATATGTTCAAAAAATAATTTACAAGATAAAGGAATATAATACTTATTTAGATTCTTTAATTAGAAAATATAGAAAAGATGGTGGAATTGAAGAATTCAGAAGTATTAAAAATGAAATAGAAATTAGATACTCTATGGACATAAATAATTTTATATTATCTAGTATAATTGAGATCAATGCTGATTTAAACAATGATTATTATGGTGAGTATTTAAATTCCAAAAAGGAAGATTTTATAAATACTATAATAACTACTATAATTTAATTTCTATAATAAAATTTACTCTTAAGGGGAAACTATAAATGTAAAGTACAACCTTAGGAGGGATTAAACATGAGTAAACTAATGAGAAAAGTTAAGAGAAACTTTAAAAGAAAGAAGATGAAAAGTAACTTATTATTCGAAATGGCTGATGACTTTATGGATATAGTTCATAACGCCAAATTATATAAAAAAATAAATAAAGTCAAAAGAAAAATGAAATAAAGATAAAAAAATAATATCTAATATTATATTAGATATTATTTTTTTTATTTAAAACTGCTATATATTTTAAATAAAAGTATTAATTATTTTTAATACATTTGATTTATTTTGAAGCCCATGTTTATAAAAGTATCTTTGATTAAATTTATATGTTCAATACCATTAGTTTCGATAGTTACTTCTAATAAAACATTTTTTAACCTATTAGAAGCTTTAAATTGATTATGTTCAAGTTGAACAATATTTGCATTTAATTCTGAAAGTATTCTAGAGATTTCTTGAAGCTGTCCAGGTATATCTGGAAGTTCAAGAGTAAAGCAAAATAATCTACCTCTTTCAACTAAACCATCATTTATTAAAGATGAAATAGTAATCATATCTATATTACCACCACTAATTATACATGCTATCTTTTTATTTGTATAATTTAATTTCTTTAATGCAGCAAGAGATGCAGCACCTGAAGCTTCGGCAAGTAATTTATGCTTTTCACATAATATTAAAAATGCTTCAGCTATTTCTTGATCAGAAACTGTAACAATATCATCAACATATTCTTTGATTATCTTGTATGTTAAATCACCAGGAGATTTAACAGCAATACCATCAGCAATAGTATTAACAGAATCTAAAGATATTAAATTACCATTTTTAAAGCTTTGCTCCATTGCATTTGCACCCTCAGCTTGTACACCTATAATCTTTATAGAAGGATTAATTTCTTTTGCAGCTAAAGAGATTCCACTGATTAAGCCGCCACCACCAATTGGGCAAAGGATTATATCAATGTCACTTATTTCTTCTAGCATTTCTAAAGCAATAGTTCCTTGTCCATAAATTACATTAATATCATTAAAAGGATGTATGAATACTGAATTATTACTTTCTTCAATACTTTTAGCTTTTAAAAATGCATCATCATAGCAGTTTCCATGAAGAACTACATTACCACCAAAGTCTTTAGTAGATTGTATTTTTAGATAAGGGGTAGTTTTAGGCATAACTATTGTAGATTCAACTCCTAAAAGACTTGCGGCATAAGCAACACCTTGTGCATGATTACCTGCAGAGGAACAAACAACCCCTTTACTTTTTTCCTCATCACTTAAAGAACGAATCTTATTAAGTGCACCTCTTATTTTATAAGCCCCTGTAAGTTGGAGATTCTCACACTTCATATATACAGAACAATTTGTCATTTTTGAAAAAATGGGACTATACAAAATTGGAGTTTTGTTAATAACGTCTTTAATTTTTTCTCGGGTTTTTTTAATTTCACTTAAATGCATAAACTTCCACCTCTAGTAAATTTTATGTGATAAAAATATTATATCACTGCTGCGTAAATATATGAAGAATATAAATTTCAGAAAAGTATATTTTTTTGATAAATTATAAAAAATATAAATATTAAGATAAAGAAAGGAGAAGTTATTATGAGTGAAGAATATAGTGATTTAATAAATATAGGGAATTTCACTAGAAATGCTGTAAAAAGCTTTGAAAAGAATATAGTAAATAAGACTAACTACTTAGAAAGTGTAGAAGCTAATATAAATTTCAAAAATAATTATAGTATTAAGGAGAAATCAAATGAATAATAATTATCCTACTCAGTTTCCAGCACAACATCAAAATGTACAGCCTGGAATAGAAGAAAATATGAATCCAAAGCCAATTTTTAAGTCAGAGACATTTAAGGAAGGAAGTAATAAGTTAAAAGATAAAGTGGCAATTATTACAGGTGGAGATAGTGGAATTGGTAGAGCTGTAGCTTTAGCATATGCTAAAGAAGGAGCAAAAATAGCAATAATTTATTTAAATGAACATCAAGATGCCGAAATAACTAAAAAGCTTATAGAAGATATGAATGGAGAATGTATTTTAATAAGTGGAGATATCGGTGATGAAAACTTCTGTATATCTGCAGTTAATTCAGTAATAAGTAAGTTTAATAAAATTAATATATTAGTTAATAATTCCGCTGAACAACATGTATGCAACACATTAACAGATATAACTAAAGAACAGTTTGAGAGAACATTTAAAACTAATGTATTTGGAGCATTTTTTATAACAAAAGAAGTTTTAAAACACTTAAATATAGGAGATTGTATTATTAATACTACTTCAATTACTGCTTATCATGGACATAAAACTTTAATAGATTATTCAATGACTAAAGGTGCATTAACTTCATTTACAAGATCTTTAGCATTAAATTTAGCTGACAAAGGAATCAGGGTTAATGCTGTGGCCCCAGGACCAGTATGGACACCATTAATTCCAGCATCATTTGCTGAAAGTGACGTAGCTAGCTTTGGTACAACTAGTCCAATGAAGAGAGCAGCACAACCAATTGAACTTGGAGAAAGTTATGTTTTCTTAGCAAGTGAGGGCGCATCATACATAACAGGAGAAACTATTCATGTTAATGGAGGAGAAATTGTAAACTCATAGAATATTTATGTTATTAAATATAAAAACTAAAAAAATAAAAGTATACTTATTTATCTAAGTATACTTTTATTTTTTTATTATATATGTTTTCAATATGATTTTATTAAATTATTACTAAAAATAAAGGGAATTTACATAATAAAATATTTAAATATATATGATTTGTTAGAGGTATATTTGCCTTAAATATAATTTTAGTACTGGAGAAAAAATTGCTCGATGGTACTCAAAATATACTAAAATTATAGATAGAACAGAAGGAAAAATATAATTATGATTTTCTAATATTAAGAAAGCTAAAAGTATAATTAAATATATAAATAATAAAAAAATAAGTTAAAAAACGATTATAAAGATTATTTTTTGAAATTATCTTCGAATCGTGTCGAAGTATAAAGCTATAATATAGAGATAACTTACATTTATTAGGTGAAATGTGGTAATAATTTATAAAATATGGTATTATATATATTGTTTATTAAATAATATATTTTATTTTATATTTTATGTGGGATTAGGGTGAAAAGAATGGGTAATTTAGTTAATTTTTGTATGAAAGATTCTAAATTAGAACGAGATTGTTTAGACGAGGTAGTTCCATTAGATGACTTGTTGAACAAAGATAAGTCAGGGACGGGGGTTTATAGTTTCCCTAATTTAGAGCTAATTAAATCAAATAAATTTTATAAAGATATATTAGAAAATATAAGTATTAAAAGAGCAGGATACTTAAAGATGTCACTTCAAGAAATTATGAATGTAAAGGAAGAAGATATTATATTAACTCTAATAAAAGGTGCTATAAAAAGCGGAAAAACACAGATATCTCAAGAGTTTATTTATAAAAATAAGAATGGTTATACAGATTATTTAAAGTGTGTAGTTACTCCTGTAAAGGAAGAAAACTCACTAATTTTTTTGATAATAACACTTTTCAATGTAACAGAAAGTGCTGTTGAAAAAGAGAATTTAAAAAAAGAAATTTTAAAATTAAAGGAGGAGAATTCAAAATTAAAGGAAGAAAATATAAAACTAAGTGAAGAGTTTTTTAAATATAAAAACGTAGTTGAAAATATGACTGATGGTTTAATTTTTCTTGATAAAGAGGGAAAAGTTGAATTTTTAAATGGAGCAGCTGAAGAATTTTTCTATGAACCAGATAAGTTAGACGTATTAGGGCAAACCCTTGATAACACTAGGTATTATGATTTAAATGGAAATACATTAGAAATAAATGAACTACCATCTGCAAGGGCTTTAAAGGGAGAAAATATAACTAGCATGAGGGTTGTATCTGAAAGACCAGATAAAACTATCAAAACAGATATAAGTTGTAATCCTTTGTATAATCAGAATAATGAGATAGTTGGAGCAATAACAAGTATTAGATGCCTAAATGATTCATTGAGAGTTGAAAATTGCTTGAAAAAGCAAAGAGACAATTTTTATAATATTATAAATAGTTTAGATTTGCTTATATGTAGATTTTCATATCCAGATTTTAAAGTAATACATTATAATAAAAAAGTAAAAGAAGAAATAATATATTCAAATGAAAATATTTACTCAAAGTTTTTACAAATTTCATGTAATGATAGAGAAACATTAGATAAAGAGCAAAAAAATAATGCTATGATTAGTGGAAGTAATATTAAAGTGGTACTAAGTGGAAAAGAGAGATATATAGAAACTTTTTATCAATATATTTTTGATGTTGACGGAGAAATTAAGGAAGTTATAAAAGTTGGAATAGATATAACGGATAAGGTAAGCCATCAACAAGAGTTAGAAGAAATATTAAAAACACAAGAGGAATTTTTTTCATTTATTGCTCATGAGTTTAGAACTCCATTAACAGTTATGAGTTCTACAACTCAATTGTTAAATTTAGTTTATAGAAAAGATTTACCTGAAAAAGTTGTAGGTTATATTGATAAAATAAATTTAAGTACACTACAGCAGTTAAGACTTGTAAATAACCTTTTAGATATAACAAGAGCTGATGCTGGTTATTTAAATGTAAATTTACGTAATTATGATATTGTAAGTATGTCTAAAGCAATTACTGAATCTGTTAGAAGCTTTGCTGTGCGAAAGGATATTAATCTTGAGTTTACTTGTAATATTGATAAAAAAATCATAGCTGTTGATGATGAAAAATATGAAAGAATATTGCTTAATTTATTATCAAATGCAATTAAATTTACTAAAAATGGTAAGACTGTAAAGGTAGAATTAGATTCTAATGATAGATTTACTAATATTAATGTTAAAGATGAGGGTGTAGGTATTCCAAAAGAAAAGCAAGATGTTATTTTTAACAGGTTTGGACAAGTAAATAATGATTTAACAAGAAAGTCAGAAGGAACAGGAATAGGATTATGCCTAGTTCGGCTTCTTATAAATTCTATGGGCGGAAGAATAGAACTAACAAGTCAATTAGGAAAAGGCAGTACTTTTACTATCATACTTCCTAATAAAGTTATTTCAACTGATACTAAAGTAGTAGATATGAATCTTATGGACAATAGATTAGTTCAAACTATGGATATGGAATTTTCCAACATATATCTCGACTAAATAAAAATAGCCAAAATTTTTGGCTATTTTTATTTAGTACATAATTTTTTATATTTTTTGTAACCTATAACAGATGCACCGATTGCTCCGGCATATTGGCTTAATTCACCAGTTATAACTTTAAAATTTAAATACTCACTTAATATTTCTTTAAACGAATTTGAAGTGGCAAGGCCACCTGTGAAAAACACATCGTTTTCTAATTTTAATCTTCTAGCAAAATTTGCAGTCCTTTTAGCAATTGAATGAATAACTCCTAAGGCTATATCACCTCTATCAACATCTTGAGATAAAAGACTGATGATTTCACTTTCGGCAAAAACTGTACACATACTGGAAATATTTACTTTATTCTTATTCTTAACAAATTCATCTATGTTTTTGATATCTTCTTCAAGAATACGCATCATTACTTCTATAAATCGTCCAGTACCTGCAGCACACTTATCATTCATAATAAAATCTATAACGTTTAATGAATTATCAAGCTTTATTACTTTACAATCTTGTCCACCTAAATCTATAATGATTCTAGTTTTTTCATTTAAAAAAGCTGCTCCTTGTGCATGACAAGTTATTTCTGTGACCTTTTTATCAGCTTCTTTTAATAAATCTCTTCCATAGCCAGTAGTAATAGTATATTTAACATTTTCATTAAAAAGATTATTATAGACTAAATAAATACTTTCCTTTGGCTTAGCAGAAGTTCTTATTTTATAGGTTTTAATTATTTTTTTACCATCAAATAAAGCTCCTTTTGTATATGTTGAACCTGAGTCAATTCCTAAAGTGTAAATACTCATAAATGTTACCTATAACATTTCAATAAATGCTGCCATTCTTGTATTTAATTGTCCAATATCGCTATTAGAAAAATCAGTTTCCATACTCATATAAGGGATGTCTTTTTTTGTGTTTACAAATCTCTTAATTGATAATGTTTCAACATTATAAGTATGGCAGGCAGTTAAAATTACGTCAACTACAGCATCCACTTTATATTCATCTATCATTTTATCAAGAAGTTTAATACGATTTGGGTTAGGAGTCATACAAGAGCAACCAATGGATAAATATTTCTTTGCTAATGCATCATATATATCTGGATTATCTTCATCAACTAAATCTTCAACAGCTTTTGCACCGCTACAATTCTCAAAAGCAACTACATAAGCGCCGTTATCTTCTATAGCTTTAATAACTTTTTCTGTTGCTGTTCCAAGAGGGCAGCCAGTTATTAAAATTCTAGGTTTAGATTTATATTTTTTTGTATTTTTATATTCAGTTTTAATTTTATCAACTAATTCATTTAATTGTTTTGGGATAGCTTCTTTATCAAAAGCAAAGGTTGTCCCATTTAAAACTTTAAAAATATCTGTTCCAGTTACAGGTACAGGATCTAGCTTTCCTAGTTCATAAAATTCTTTAAGAGCCTTTCTTTCATTATTCTTTATTTTTATAGCTTTTCTTATATTTTCTTCAGATATACTAACGTTAAATTGTTTTTCTAAAGTATTTTTTAGCTTTATAATTTCATTTTTCCAAAGCTTAAATCCATCTTCACTTTGAGAATTTGGAAGCTCCATAACATGAACAGGTTTAAATTCAGAAAGATATTCATACATCTTTTTCTTACCATCACAAGTTGTTTCTCCAACTACTAAATCAGAGAAATAGAAGAAAGGACATTTATCTGTTTTACCAAATCCATAACTAGATTTTATTAATGGACATAAATTACGTGGTAAGTCTTGCTCAGCATCTGGTATAGTTTCATCTGAAGATGCACATAAAGATACTGTTGAAGCACCCATTGCTAAAGCTATTTCTTGAGGGAAATAGGTACAAAATACTCCTATAAGAGGTATATCCTTTTCTTTTTGTTCCTTTGCCGTAATAAATGAATTCCTTCTAATTTCCCCAAAGGTTTCAAAAATTTCTGGCAGTTCTTTTTGTAGTTTCATAAATCTCAATCTCCTTTTATAATGTTAATAAATATTAAGTAAACAAGTAAAATGTGTTTACAATATATTTTTTATAGAATTTAAAAATGAGAAATTATATCTTTAATATATTGTATATTAATATTTTAACACGGAAGTATATTACAGAAAACGATTTAATAAAGTTTTATTTATTGCAACATGAATTTTGAATAATTTGCATGAAAGGGTTTGGATATAAGAATCTAATGTTAAGTAATGTGAGAGTCTATAGGTGTACTATATTAATAGAATAGTTTTATGATAACAGATAGATTAAATTATGATATGTTATAAATGGAAATATTTTTATAAAATGATATAATTGTATTGTTTGGAGGGATACTAAATGGATGAAAAAACAAATGTAATGCGAATTTTAGATAAGAAGAAGATTAAATATAATAGTTACTCTTACGTAGATACTGATGCAATAAGTGGGGTAGAGGTTGCAAAAGTATTAGGCCAAGATCCTGAACAGGTTTTTAAAACCCTTGTAACAGTTGGGAAATCAAAAAATTATTATGTATTTGTAATACCTGTGGAAAAAGAATTGAATTTGAAAAAAGCAGCAAAAAGTGTTGGTGAAAAATCTATTGAAATGATAAAGTCAAAAGAATTATTACCATTAACAGGTTACATTCATGGGGGATGCTCACCTATCGGAATGAAAAAATCTTTTGTTACTACAATTGATATATCAGTTGAAAAACTTGAAACATTTATTTTTAGTGCTGGTAAAATAGGATACCAAGTAGAGTTAAGTTTAGATGAACTTAAAAAAGTTATTAGGCTTCAATTAGCTGATGTACTGTAAATAGTTTTACTATCAGCATTAACATAAATTAATTATATTATCTTTGATAATATATAGTTTTCAATATATTAGATATATACAACCTAAGAAATATTATAAAACTCCACCAAATTTCAATTAATTGGATGGAGTTTTAGATATTATACTATAAAATTTTAATTTCTTGTAATATCAGAATCAAATAAAAAGTTTTTAATTATTACCTAATCCTTTGATCCAATCAAAAAATTGAGAAAAAAAGTTTCCTATTGCATCAAAAAGGCCTTGGAAGAATCCACTATCTTGAATATCCTTACCAGAGTTTTTAAGGGCTTCTGAAATTTGATTACTTATGTTTTTTAAAGTTTCCTTAACATTATCATAATCAATATCTAAATCATTTATATTAACCATTAAAGCTTTTATTTGGTCTTTTTGTTCATCTGATATTTCAACTGTATAATTATTTGTAATATTTTCAACTATTTTTGAAATCTCCTCACTATTTTTTGGAGCTTCTTTTATAACTTTTGTTTTAACATCATTAATAACTTTAGCAGCTTCATCATATCCAATTTCTTCACCTAGATCTGAAGTAGTTTCTATTTCTTCTTGAGCTGTCTTTTTATTTTTTAATGACAACTCTTCACCTTTAGCACTTTCAAAGCCTTTTAATATTCCTGACAATGCAGAAGTTCCTGTAACGTGAAAAGGTGAGCTTGCTTTTACCTCAGCATTAGTTACTCCAGATGTAACTAGAGCATTTGAAAGCATAAGTGGAGTAACTTCTGTTAAATTTTTAGCTGTTACTTGTATTCCACCAGAATTAGTAAGCTTAACATATGAAGAAGAATAACAGCCACCTTGATAATTAGATTGATCATTAGGATCAAGACCTAATTGCTTTATGATATCATCATTAGTTATTCTATCTACGCTGACTTCATTTTCTTTTACTCCAAATTCTTTTAACATTTGAGCTTCTTGTGCATCTGTTAAGTCGATACCTAAAGTTACTCTTTCATTATTTTGTGCTTGTACAGTAAAGCTAAATAATGAAAATGTAACAGTGCATGCTGTAATTAGCTTTAGTATATTTTTTTTCATAATAAAACTCCTTTATTTATATATAATTCCTTTACATTAATATTATTAAAGAAAGCAAAAAAATAGAAGGCTTTTAAGATTTATTTAAGAATTTACTAACGAAAAATTAAAATATAAGAAAGATATTAAATTAGTGATTATAGTACATATAGATCACAGCTATAATATTATATTTAAATAAAATTGTCGTATTAATATAAAAAAGAAGCCTAATTTAATTAGACTTCCTTTAACTTTAAAAGGCACCAGAATCTCCGCCACCACCACCTGAAAAGCCTCCTCCAGATGAAAAATCATTAAAACTATTGTTTCCAAAATCCATATTATTATTGAAATTTGAATCACTATTATGATTATTATTTGTTAAGTTGTGTATTTCATTAAATAAAAATACATTAGCCATATAAGAATTATAAAAAGTATGATTAAAATCATTATAATTAAGTGAATTTCCATTAAGGCTCGTTGGATCAATCTCCAAATCATAGTGGCTTATTCCAAGTGCAGGAGCGTATATTATAGATTCTTTTATATTGTCTATACTTTTACTTTGTATAAGTGATAATAAATATTTTTTATATGCAGACCATTTAAGATATTCATTATAAGCATCATTATTTAATACTTCTTTATCTTTAATATTTATATAGTAATTATGAGCTCTTCCGTTAAGTCTAATTTCATTTATAAAATCTAAGTAGGAATTATTAAATTTTTTAGTTGCTTTTTGGCTATTTTCAATTTTATTTTTTATGGATTCAAAAGTAAATTCATTATTACTATCTTCGTATTCCTTGAACCAATCCATTAATATTTTCAAATGTGAATATTCACACTCTGAGCTATCTTTTATTCTTTTAAACTTAACATTAATAAGTTTATCTTCATCAGATATATTACTATCTAGCATATAAAAACTTCTATTTGCAAGATACATTAATGTAGAGGGAACTATAGCCCAATCAATGTTATTTTTATCATATAAATATGCAACTAAAGTAGGACTTATATTAGAAGGTGGATATGGAAGTATATCCTCATGAACAAAAACAAAGTTTGATCTATATTCATTTAAAGCTTCATTGAAAATTCTTTTTGAACGTTTGTGTGAAAGATAAAATATTATAGCAATTAATAAAATCAATGAAGATGGAATTAAAATAGGTAATACCATATCAGAAGAATCTTTTTTGACATATCCATTTATATTATTATCTATAATATTCGAATTGTTATTATTTTCAATTGGTGAACTTGTAATTGGAGTTGTAAGAAAATCAGATTGAAATTTTAAATCAATACCTAAATCAGAAGTTAAGTTTTCACCAGTAATTTTAATTTTATCTGCTGAAGTTTCCGTATTAAAAGTCCCATCACCATAAACAGTGTAATATAAATTATTTGCATTGAAATTTGTTGAATTTAATTTTAGGTTTAGTTCAACATTATTAACTGGATTTTCTATTGAAGCTGTATAAAAGCTCCAATTTAAAGAACTAAAATCCTCATATTTTTTTGCAGCAGAGCTTACTAAATAACTAACTTTAAATTTCTTTTCTTCATTTATACTTTTAGAATAAATTTTTACTTGAACCTTATCATTAGTATTTATAATTTCATAACTGTTATTTGATTTATCACTCTTGTTTTCTAAATTATGTGATCCAGTAGAATCTTCAATAGCTACATTATTAATAGAATATCCATTAGATCCATTTAAATTTAGATTTAAGTAAATACCATTAAAATCTCCATTAAAACTATAAGTAAATTCATCATTTACTAAAACATCTCCATTATTTTGTATTTCGGCATTTATAAGTAGTTTATCAATTGAATAATACTTATTATCTGCAGAAACAGCAATTGGAATTGTTAATGAAAATAATAAGGTTAAAAAGAAAATTAGTTTTTTCATTATTTATACCTCCTTGTAAATATTAGAATAGCATATTATATGTATTTTCTCCATATTACTAAATAGTATTAAGATAAAATTAAAGTTCATATTGATTAACGTTTTCAATTGAATAAAAATATTATATAATGTATACATAATAACTATAAAGGAGAATATGTTTATGAAAAGAATATTTGAATTAACAACAAGTGATATTGAAGGTTTAAATAAAAATACTCTTAAGGAGATAATTAAGACTTCAGAAGGTAGAACTGTTATGTCAGAGACTATCGTTAGCTATACTCCATTTATAAGAGAAGTATCTAATTTAGAGCTTGCTGCAAGCTTTGGAGCAGATATGATAACTTTAAATACATTTAATTTTGAAAAACCTTTTATTTTTGGTATAGATGGTGGAACTAACTTACTTTCAATAGATAACTTGGATAAAATAGGAGATCAAATTAAAGATAACTTAAATAATAAAGATTATATAAAGAATATTAAAAAATTAATTGGTAGAATGATAGGAGTAAATTTAGAACCTGTACCAGAAGGAAGTACTTATGAAAGAGGATATACATTAAATAGAGAAAATCTTGAGAAGGTTAAAGAATATGGCTTTGATTATATAGTATTAACAGGAAATCCTAATACAGGTGTTACTGAAAAAACTATTTGTGAAGGAATAAAGCTTGCTAAGGAAATATTAGGTGATAGCACTTTGATAATAGCAGGAAAAATGCATGGAGCAGGTAGTGGAAATATATATGATGAAAATGCTATAAAAAGCTTTATAGATTGTGGGGCAGATGTTGTGTTAATACCAGCGCCAGGAACAGTGCCAGGATATGATTTAGAGTTAGCAAAGAAAATAATTACTCTTATTCATGAAAATGATGCACTTGCAATGACTACTATTGGTACATCACAAGAGGGTGCAAGCAAAAGTATAATAGAACAAATAGCTTTAAATTCTAAAATGGCAGGAGCTGATATTCAACATATTGGAGATTGTGGAACTTTTGGTATAGCATTACCTGAAAATATAATGGCACTTTCAGTTACAATAAGAGGAATTAGACATACTTATAGGAGAATGTCTCAATCAATATTAAGATAATATAAATATTAAATAAAGTAGACATCTCATAATATTAAAATGATGAGATGTCTTATTATTTATAAGATTATGTTGCAGAATAACTCTAAGGTTAAATATAGATATATAATTTAAAATTGCGTGAAGGTTTTTTGTTAACATAGTATAAATAGTTATCAAAATGATAACAAGTTCTCAAATTGATATTAAATTATACCGAAAAAACTGTTATTACTATTAAATATAATTTGGCATATTCATTGCTTATATATAATAATTAATGTAAAGAAAAGTTATATTATTTTAAATATAAGAAAGTGAAGTGAAGCTAATGTCATTACTAATAAAGAATGGAACAATTGTAACAGCAAGTGAAACATATATAGGTGATATATATATTGAAGATGGCATTATAAAAGAAATTAGTACTTGTATAAATAAAGAAGCAAATGAAGTAATTGATGCTAAGGGAAAATATGTAATACCAGGTGGGGTAGATGTTCATACTCATTTAAATTTAGATGTTGGAATTGCTGTAGCTAATGATGATTTTTATACAGGGACTGTTGCAGCTGCGTGTGGAGGTACAACTACAATAGTTGACCATATGGGCTTTGGTCCTAAAGGATGTAATTTAAAGCATCAAGTAGATGTATATCATGGATATGCAGATAATAATGCAGTAATAGATTATAGTTTTCATGGAGTAATTCAACATGTAAATGAAGAAATACTTAATGAAATGGAAAGCATAGTAAGGAATGAAGGGATACCAAGCTTTAAAGTTTATTTAACATATGATTATATGATAAATGATGATGAAGTATTAAAAGTACTAAATAGATTAAAAGAACTTAATGGAGTTACAACAGTTCATTGTGAAAATCATGGTAGTATAAAGGTATTAAAAGATTATTATGTGAAAAATGGGTTAAAAGCGCCTAAATATCATCCTTTAAGTAGGCCAGTAGAAGCAGAAGGTGAAGCTGTAAATAGAATGATAAATTTATCATCAATGGCAGGTGATGCACCTTTATATATAGTTCATTTATCTTCAAATTTAGGATTAAGCTATATAAAAATGGCAAGAGATAGAGGACAAAACATATATGCAGAAACATGTCCTCAATATTTAGTTTTGGAAGATAGTAAATATGACTTGAATAATAATGAAGGATTAAAATATATTATGAGTCCTCCTTTAAGAAAAGAAGAGGATATAAATGCTTTATGGAAGGGAATTAAGGATGGATATATACAAATTGTAGCAACAGATCATTGTCCTTTTGCTTTTAATAAAGATAAACAACTTGGAAAAGATGATTTTACAAAATGTCCAAATGGAGCGCCAGGAATTGAGGAAAGAATACCTTTGATTTTTTCAGAAGGAGTAATGAAAGGAAAAATCAACATTAACAAGTTTGTTGAAGTATGTTGTACAAATCCAGCTAAAATTTTTGGATTGTATCCTAAAAAAGGTTCAATACAAGTTGGTGCAGATGGCGACATAGTTATAATTGATCCAACCATAGAAAAAGAATTAACTATAAAAGATTTACATTCAAATGTTGATTATACTGCTTATGAGGGAATAAAAGTAAAGGGGTATCCTGTTTATACTATCTTGAGGGGAAATATTATAGTTAAGGATAATAACTTTATTGGAGAAAAAGGTAATGGTAGATTTATAAAAAGAGAAATTAAAGAGAAGTTATAATAAAAAATAGGAGATGTATTTAAAGCGTAGTATATAAAAATTATACTTTAAATATAACTCCTTTTTTTATTTTATATATTCAGTAACAAAATCAGTAAAAAGAATACCATCTAAATGATCTATTTCATGGCAAAAGCATTTAGCTAAATCTCCTGTACCTGTTAAAATGATTTTTTTGCCATATTCATTTAATGCTTGAACTGTTACCTTTGCAGGTCTTTTAAGCTTTCCCATCTATTTGGATAACTTAAGCAACCTTCAATAACTTCTTGAATTCCTTCTTTTTTAATTATTCTTGGATTTACAAGCTTTATAAGGCCTTGACCCATATCTATTACAACTAATCTTTTTAATATGCCAACTTGTGGAGCAGCTAACCCTCCACCATTTTCTGTATTATACATAGTATCAGCCATATCATTTAATATTTGTCTTATTTTATCATCGACAACCATAACTTCTTTACTTCTTTTTCTTAATATTTCATCACCAAACAATCTAATTTGCCTTAATGCCATTTAAATAACACCTCTACTTTGTTCAGATCTTGATTTTCTCTCATTTTCTTCAAAAAGGAAAACTTCTTCTATATTACTACGAAATACTTTAGCAATATCATAAGCTAACCAAATAGAGGGCTCAAATTTTTCAGTTTCAATAGCATTAATTGCTTGCCTTGAAACGCCTACAAGTTTTCCTAATTGCTCTTGTGTTAATCCTAAAGTTTCACGAAATTGTTTTAATTTATTTTTCATTAAATATCACTCATGTAATGTTTACATGCATTTCTAATTTAACATTTCTTTGGTTGTGTATCAAGCTAACCTTACATAAAATGTGTAAAAAGTAATTAGGATTTCTATTAAAAGTAGATTATTTTTCTATTATATAATTTCAAGAAGAGGAAAATTAAAATATGATTTATTAATATAAAGAAAATATCTTATAAATAAACTATGATTAAGGAATTTAGAAATAGAATACCAGTAGCTATGTAATATTTTTTATTTTATAGAATTATAGCCCATAATCAATATATAATAAAAATATATATTATTGAACAATTGTATTATATTGTTCCTAATATAAAAAGGGGAGAAGTTTTATGGATTTATTATTTATTACGGGTTGTGCTGTCGCAACAATATTCATTATTTACAATGTAATATGTTACAAAAATAAAAAAACTATCTACATGCTAAATAATAAATACTATATCACACAATTTATTTTTGGGTTAAGTAACTCATTTTCATTACTTATCTTTTACTTGGCGTGGAATAAAATTAGTAAAAATCCATCAATTTTTATTGTACTAACATCAACGATTTTTTGGGGATTAAACTATATATTAACATTTTATGCTAGAAAGAAAGGTTATATAGGTACTAAAGAGCAATCTTAATATATTACGATTTAGCAGTAAAAATGGACAAATTGATTTAGCTACTTTAACACATTTTCTTATCAATATTAGTTAAAACAGAATCCTAGAATTATATAAAATCATCAAATGGAGGAACAACTTATGAAGGTTATATTCATCAGTATAGAGGGAGTTCTTAATTTTATTATCTGAAGTATATGGACTAAATTTCTATATATTTAAACAGATTTTTTTCATAAAATATAAATCAAGGAATTTCTCTATAAATAATTTATAAGTTACTTATAAACTTTTAAAGGATAAATTATAATGATTACTAATATATTCTTGGTAAAACATGCATATTCTATATATGGTTCTGATGAATTAAATAGACTTTTATCTGAAGAAGGAATTAATGAATCAAAGAAAGTATTAGATTTATTAATAGATGAAAATATCACTAATATAATATCAAGCGCATATAAAAGAGCTATTCAAACAGTTGAGAAAGTAGGATATTATTTCAAAATAAATATAATAATAAATGATAAATTTAGAGAAAGAAGTATTTTTAACGGATATGTAGATGACTTCAATAAAGTTATTTCAAAATGATGGGAAGATTTCGAGTTTGCTTTAGATGGTGGAGAATCAAGTAGCATAGCTCAGAATAAGGGAATAGAGGAACTGAAAAATATTTTAAATAAATATAAGGGTGAAAATATTATAATAGGGACACATGGAAATATTATTATTCTTATAATGAATTACTGTGACAAAAAATATAATTATATTTTTTGAAAAATTTAAGTATGCCAGATATTTATAAATTGACTTTTCAATATGAAGAGCTCTCGAGTGTTGATCATATTTGGCATTAAATTATAAAATACAATAGAAGTACTTGCTTGATTAATGATGATAAAATATAAATTTAATTTTTCTAATAAATAGATTTATCTTAATATTATAAAGGGGGTCGCGTAACGCGACGTCCTTTATTTTATGGGAATTATAAAAAATATATTAAAAATTTTTACCAAGCTATTATTTTATAAAGTATTTAGAAAATAAGTTATATTGCCAGTTTAGGCTATAAATTATATAAAGCTTTTTTTATTTAAGTAAAGCTGGTAAAAAGTTTGAAAAGTGAGATGTTTACAAAGGTTTTATAGGCATGTATAATTTAAGAAAGGCTTAAAATCAATGGATTAACATTAACATGAGATGTATTTAAATATAGTAGAAATATCATAATTCAATGGCTCTTGAAGATTAACATTAACATGAGATGTATTTAAATTAAAAAGAAAAAAACCAATTAGGCAAATTGTAACCAGATTAACATTAACATGAGATGTATTTAAATACTATTGCTATAGCTTGTGCTTCTTTTTGCTTATAGGATTAACATTAACATGAGATGTATTTAAATCCACGTATTGAAATTTTTACAAAATCACCAGGAAGATTAACATTAACATGAGATGTATTTAAATATATCTTTTCTAATTTGATTTACATTTACTTTTCCTTGATTAACATTAACATGAGATGTATTTAAATGTAGCAACACAAACCAAAGAAGAAATAGAGCAACATGATTAACATTAACATGAGATGTATTTAAATTTCATTTTCAAAACAATTTCTTCGAATGCTTTCATAGATTAACATTAATATGAGATGTATTTAAATTGACTGCTATGGGATTGGAATGTTTCTCGCCTAGGATTAACATTAACATGAGATGTATTTAAATTAGTTTATATAATTCTTTTTGTTGGGATAATGGAGAGATTAACATGAGATGTATTTAAATTAAGTAGTAGCTTTTTTTTCTATCTATTCCATAACTTGATTAACATTAACATGAGATGTATTTAAATGGTGAATTTAAAACTTTAGTTGAAGCTTTAGGGGGAGATTAACATTAACATGAGATGTATTTAAATACAATTGTTTTATAATCATTAATTTTTAAAATATTAGATTAACATTAACATGAGATGTATTTAAATTGATTTGGACAGAATTGACTTAGTAAAAGAATTAGGGATTAACATTAACATGAGATGTATTTAAATGATGTAAGATTTAATCCAGCTTTAAATCGTATAAGATTAACATTAACATGAGATGTATTTAAATCCTTCCTACTCTTTACCAATCCTAGATTTACCTACGATTAACATTAACATGAGATGTATTTAAATAATTCAAGAAGATAAGACTCAAAAATATGTGCCTAGTGATTAACATTAACATGAGATGTATTTAAATTCGGAAAAATAAGTATCAAAGTTTTGTAAAGAATTTGATTAACATTAACATGAGATTTATTTAAATTTAAATACATTAACTACTCCACCGTTTGAACACGGTAGATTAACATTAACATGGGATGTATTTAACTCCTGTTATTTATCTGCCTTTCACATCCCCATATAGGATTAAGATTAGATGTATTTATAGATAGTCTTAACGGCAGCTATAATCATCATTATTAATATTTAAAACATAAGATTCGAATATGAAATATAATTAATAATTTAAAATGTTAGAATTTGAATAATAGATATATAAAGCATCTGTAATTGATAATTATGGGTGCTTTTAATTATTTTTATTACATTTTTATATTATTTAAAATATATGACGAAGCTATTAATAATGAAGAAGAAGGAGAAGAGCTATGAAAGTGAAAAAGAGATATAAAGAAAAAGATAAAATAAATACAGAATTAACTTTAGTTAACATAATAAATAATTATAATAAAGTCAAAATGAAAAGTGAAATGAAATAAAATAACTAAAAGATACATTATAATTTAGTTAATAGTAACATTTTATGTTTTTAAATTATATTTTAAAAAATATTAATTATTAACTTTGACATAGTTCTACATAATTGTTAATATTTACAATTATGTAGAATGGATGTAGAATTATTTTAGGAGGTGATGACATGAAAGTATATCAAATTCGAGTAAAAGTATATCTTTTACAAAATATAAATATAATCGACACGCAAACAGAAATAGCCAAATTTATTGATGGAGCTATGGCGAAGGATGAAAGATTTCTAGATTTACACCAAAGAAATGAATTTAAAAACTATTGTTTTGATTCATTTTATCCTACTGAGAATGATAAGGATTACAAAAGTGGGGGGATTTACACATTTACTCTGAGAACAGCAAAAGGCGATTTAGCTGATTTTCTTACTAAATCATTAGCTAATTATTTTAATAATTCCATAAAAGGATTAACTACAGAAGTGAAAATTATACCAAAGAAATTTATAGAAAAAATTTATACTTTGACTCCAATAATAATAAAAACTGAATCGGGATATTGGAAAGGAAATCTTTCTATAGATGGTTTTGAAAAAAGAATAAGAGAAAATCTTATTAAGAAATACAATGAAATTAATAATACAAAAATTGAAGAGGACTTTGAATTATATAATAGTATAGAATTTAAAAATAAAAAACCTATTTCAGTTAACTATAAAAATATTAAGTTGCTTGGAGATAAAATATCTATCAATATTTCAAGTAATCCAGTAGCACAAGAATTAGCCTATTTAAGCCTTGGAACAGGAGTTGGAGAGATGAATTCTAGGGGATTGGGATATGTAAACTATAGATATCTTTAATAAAGGAGGTGAAAATATGCTTAAGGAATGTTTAGAGATTTTTGAAAATGAACTTCATGAAAAAGGAGAAAATTTAATTTTAGATAGTTATATACCAGCAGACGGAACTTACATAGTAGTTTCTAAGATTAATAATAAGTTTCAAATAAAAGATGAGGCAATTAATATAAAGTACAATAAAAAGACAGATGAATTAGAAGGAAGAATGAATACCTTATATGAGGATATCTGTTTTTATGATTATAATAGTAAATTAGTGGATATGAATAAGCCTATTGATAAGAAGAAGATTATACAAAGTAATAATTACCTATCATTTTTTATAAAAAAAGACAGTTTAACAAATGGGAAATTAACAGTGGAAAGAATAGATCAATATTATGATACTTTAGCTAATCCTTATTTGAAATATACAGATTCAAAAACTAAAGAAATAGAGGAAGAGTTAGGTGAGATAGATCAAGATAATATTGAAGAAATTAGGAACTGGATTAAAGAAAATATATTTAATTTAAATATTGAAATTAAAGGTAAAGACTATTTAAAGATATTTTTTGAATTTCCAAGAGATTTATATGAAAAAGAAGGACGAAGATATTTAATTCCTAATATTTTTAATAGCAATGATTTTAATATTAAAATTAATAATGAGATAGTTGGACTTCCCAACAATAATATGGGATTAAACGCTAAGAAACCTTATCTTGAGAATAAAAGTAGAAAAAATACTATTCCTTATTTACTTAATAGTAAAGAAGTAAAACTACAAAAAAAATTTTTTGATTACCTTTTAAATTGTGCATCCGCAGGAAAAGTAAATATTTATTTAAATGATAAAGGAATTAAAGCACTGAAAAATTCTGAATTACCTGATGAAAGTTTTAATGGCATATTCCTTAGAATTAAAAAAGGTAAAGAAGCAGAAATTCATCTTTTTGATATTATTACAGGATATAATCCTGAAGTTAGGAAAAGTTTCATCTTAAAGGATATATGTAATATGGAAAATAAAGAGCTGATTAAAGAAAGTTATGGAGTTTTTAGAAGCAAGAAAATTATACAAGAAATTTTAGATAGTGTATTATTTTCAAAATACCTGAAGAATAATTATTTTACAGAGCCTGGAGAGATATCAATTAATGATGGGGTATTATTAAGTAGTTTATTAATATCAAGAAATGCAGTTTTTAATTGGTTATACAAGGGGAAAGAGAACGGTGTTTATACAATTTTAAATAAAGTATCACTAAATATAATAAAGGGATCTATTAATAAAGGATTTTTATCTAAATCAAAACACCAATTTAATTTAATGTGTTCAATTAATGAGTATTTTAATGGAGGTATAAATATGGCAGATAAGCTTAATGAAATAAGAAGAGATTTAAGAGAAAAGATTAATTTTTCTGAAACAAAATATATTTCATCAGATGAAGAATATTATTTTGCAGTGGGACAATTAATAAACTATTTATTATCAAAAAGTAAAGGGAAAAATAAACCACAATCTTTAGTTAATCCTTTTATTAATGCAAAGAATAATTTATTTATAAAAGAAAAGCTTTTAGCATTATATAAGAAATATAATTATGATATAGAAATTAAATCTAAAGCAAAGAGGTTTAATAATCTTTATACAATGATATTAGCCTATGAGCCATTGAGTGAAGTAAATCAAAATATGATAATTGCAGGCTACTTAAATAGCAGTTTAATATATGAGAAAAGCGAGGAGGAAAAATAAATGGATAAAAGAGTATATGGAGTAATAGGTATATCATCAATAATGGCAAATTGGAATGCAGATTTTTCAGGTTATCCAAAAACTACATCAGATGGAGAGACTTTTGGTAGTGATAAGGCGTTAAAATATCCTATGAAAAAAATGTGGGAAAATAATGGAGAAAAGGTACTTTATATAAAGTCAATGAAATTTTCAAAAGGTAAAAATGGAGAAGTAACACTTGTACCAAGATCACTTAAGGAAAGATATGAATATATATTTAATACAGGGGACTTAAAGGGATGTAAGGATAGTAAAGCTGTATTGACAAATCTTTTTAATTCTATTGATGTAAAAAATTTTGGAGCTACATTTGCAGAAGAAGGTAATAATATATCTATTACAGGAGCAGTGCAAATTGGGCAAGGATTTAACAAATATGATAGAACAAATCCAGAGGAACAACAAATCTTATCTCCATTTAGAGATGGATCTAAAGATAATATAAAACCAGATTCAGAAGAAGCTAAAAATTCTACTTTAGGAACTAAGATTGTAAGTAACGAAGCACATTATTTTTATCCATTCACGATTAATCCTTTAGCTTATAAGGGATATGAAGAGTTAGAAGTAACAGAAGGATACACAGAAGAAGATTATAGTAAATTTAAAAATGCAGCATTAGTTTCTGCAACATCCTTTGCTACAAATTCTAAGGTAGGATGTGAAAATGAATTTGCATTATTTGTGGAAACAGAAAAAGATTTATATATACCAAATCTTTCTGAATATATAACATTTATTAAAGGCGAAGATAAGAATATTATAAGGATAGAATGTTCAGATCTTATAAATGAATTAAGTAATAAAATAAAAAATGTAGAAGTGTACTATAATCCTTATACTACTAGCATTGAATGTGATATTAAAGGAGCTAAGATTTTTAATATATTTACACAAAAAGAGGTGTAGAATATGAAGGTTTTAAAGTTTAGATTAGATGGTAAAACAGCTTTCTTTAAGAAACCAGAAGTTAATAGTTATTATTACTTTACTTATGGAAACATTCATAAAGTAGCTTTACTTGGGATGTTTGGAGCAATTCTTGGATATGGAGGATATAATAAAGCAGCTTTAATGAAAAGTACTGATAAAAAATATTCTTATGATTATCCTGAATTTTATTGTAAGCTAAATAATTTAAAAGTTTCTATTGAGCCTATGAATGAATCAAGTATGATTAATAAAAAAATCCAAGTATTTAATAATTCAGTAGGATATGCCTCAAAGGAGCTCGGCGGTAATTTAATAGTAAAGGAGCAGTGGCTTGAAAATCCTGTATGGAATATATATATTATTATTGATAATGAAGAGGCTGTAAAGTTATCTGAGTATATTACAAATAAAAAAGCTATATACACACCTTATTTAGGAAAAAATGACCATTATGCAAATATATCTAATATTGAAGTACTTGATAATATAAAAGAAATATCAAAAGCTAAAAGAATAGATTCATTATGTCCTAAAGATAATATAAATTTTGATGTAGTAGATGAAGAAGACGATGAAGTTGATGATTTATTTAAGTATAATGAAAAGCTACCAATAGCTTTAGATAAGGATACTAACGGATATGTTTTATCAAGTTTTGTTTATAGCAATATGATAGTTAAGTCTTCAAATAATATTAAAGTATATGAAATTGAAGGTAAAAATATAGTTTTCTTTTAAATAAAAGAGAGGGGTAGCCCTCTCTTTAATATAGGAGGATATATGGAATATTTTAATAGTAAACAAATTATAGATATGTCAGGATTAATAAAAGATATAGATAAGTACTATGCTCATATTAATGAATCAAGAAATGAGTTACTTGAAGAGCATATAAGATTATGCAATGAATATTTCTTAAAAATAAATAGAACTAAAGAAATTTATAAAGTATTTGAAAAGCTTGAAAATATGTATTTAAAGGATTTTAGTGAAAAGGATAAAAAAATATATAGAATATTAATTATTAATACTATAAATTTTCATGACTTTGGAAAGATAAATCCTTTATTTCAAGAAAATAAAATGAATAATAAAATATGTAATGCAAAATCTTTTAACGAAATTGGTTCAAGACATTCAATTATTTCATCTGTACTATACGTAGATTATTTTTATAATGAAATATTAGATCTTGAGAAAGAAGAAAGAAAAGTATTATTTAAGTTTTTATTTTTGAATGCTTTCATAATATCAAGGCATCATAGTAATTTAGATAGTTTTGAAAATTTTATAGATAGATTTGATATTTATAAAGATGGAAATGCTGCAAAGTTTATAGAAGTATTTAATAAGGAGTATTTTTATTATTATAGAAAAGACTTTAGTGTGGACAGTAAGGAGTTATACAAAAAAGCAAAAAATGTAAAAATAAGATTGCTAAAACTTAATAAAAAAGAAGGAATTGGAATTTATATATATGTAAAACTATTATATTCATTGCTTGTAGCTTCAGATTTTTATTCAACTACAGAATTTATGAAGGATATAAAGCTAGAAGAATTTGGGGAAATTTCGAATATAGATGAGTTTTATAATATTTACAAGAGTACAGAGTTATACAATGATATAAGAAAATATGAGAAGGAAGGATATAAAAATAAAAGAGATTTATCTTCAGAAAAAAATATTAATATACTCAGAACAGAAATGTTTTTAGATGCTGAAAAAGAGTTAATTAATAATTTAGAAGATAATATTTATTTTTTAGAGGCACCAACAGGTAGTGGTAAGAGTAATGTAGCATTCAATTTAAGTTTTACGCTGGCAAAAGAAAATAAAGATATAAAAAAAATATATTATGTATATCCATTTAATACATTAGTAGAACAAAATATGAAGTCTCTAGAAAAAGTATTTGGTAAAAATAGTGAAGTATTTAGTAAAATATCTATAATTAATTCTATTACTCCAATAAAGACAGATGAAAGTAAAAATAATAATAACAACTTAGATGAAGATGAAGATGAAGGGTATGATGTTTATTCAAAAGCATTATTAAATAGACAATTTTTAAATTATCCAGTTATACTAACAACTCATGTCAGTATATTTAATACCATGTTTAATTTTACTAGGGAGTCAGCTTTTCCATTTCATCAATTAGTAAATAGCATAATTGTGTTAGATGAAATTCAAAGCTATAAAAATACTATTTGGACAGAGATAATAACATTTTTGAAAAGTTTTTCAGAAATATTAAATATGAAAGTAATAATAATGTCAGCAACTTTGCCAGATCTAAATTATCTTATTAGTTCTAATAAAAACACAATAAATTTAATTACAAATAGAGAAAAATACTTTAGTCATTCATTATTTAAAAATAGAGTAAAAGTAAATTATGATTTAATTGACAAGGATATTAACGAACTTTATGATCACTTAAAAGGTAATAGTCTAAAGTGTAAAAAAATACTTATAGAATTTATTAGAAAGCAAAGTGCATATGAGTTTTATAGAAAATTAAAAGACGATGAAGAAATAACATCTAGAGTAGAATTAATTACTGGTGATGATAATGCTATAGAGCGTGAAAGGATTATAGATATTGTATCAAGAACGGATAATGTAATATTAGTAGCTACACAAGTTATTGAAGCAGGAGTAGATATTGATATGGATATAGGATATAAAGATATTTCTAAACTAGATAGTGACGAGCAATTCATGGGTAGGATAAATAGATCATGTAAAAAAGAGGGAGAAGTTTATTTTTTTAATATTGATAGTACAACCAGCATTTATAAAAATGATTATAGAACAGGAACCCAATTTACACTAGTTAATGATTTGATGAGGGAAATACTTATTAATAAAGATTTTTATAATTATTATTTTCCTATATTAAATGAAATAAAAAAGAAAGATAAAAAGTTTAATGATGAAAATATTGATATATTCTTTAATGAAAAAGTTTCTTTATTAAATTTTCCAATTGTTATGAATCGAATGAAGCTTATAGAAGATGATACTTTAAGTAATTCTGTATTTTTATCTAGAGATATAGAATTAAATAATGGGCTTAAAATTAGTGGGGAAGATATATGGAATGATTATAAAAATCTATTAAATGCGAGAGAGATGGATTATTCAGAGAGAGAAGTAAAGTTATCAAAGGCAAGAGCAAATCTGAATTATTTTATTTATCAAGTGAAAAATTTTGATGTGCCTTACAATGAAAGAATAGGTGAATTATATAAAATTGAAAACGGTGAAGATTATTTTAAGGATGGTAAGATTAATAAAGAAAAATTAACAACAGGAATAGGAGATTTTATATAATGAAAGTCAATGGTACACTTATAAACTATTATTTTCATTGCAAAAGACAATGTTATCTTCATGGAAGTAGAATTAATCTAGAAGATAATAGTGAAGTAGTAAAGATAGGTAAGGCTATACATGAAGTAAAGCAGGAGTTAGCTAATAACACAGAATTAGCTATAGATAATATTAAAATAGATAAATTAACAAGTGAATACTTAGTTGAAATAAAAAAATCTGATGCTGATGTAGAGGCGGCTACTTGGTAATTACTTTATTATTTAAAGATACTTAAAGAAAAAGGAATAATACGAAAAGGCAAATTAGAATTTGTTGAGAAAAATAAATCTAAGAGTAAAATTATGTATATTGAATTAACTGATGAAAGACTTGACGAGTTAGAAATTTATATAAAGAATATAGAAATTTTATTAAGTAATGATAGTATTCCAGAAACAATAAATCAATCTAAATGTAAAAAGTGTGCTTATTATGAATATTGTTATGTATAGGAGGGAAAATGGGGAGTACAAGATATATAGCTTCTATGGGGGAGTTAAGTAGAAAAGACAATTCACTTTGCTTTAGAAAAAATGGGAAAAATGTGTATATTCCAGTAGAAGATACAAAAGAAATATATTGCTTAAATGAAGTAACAATAAATTCGAAGCTGTTAGATTTTTTATCATCTAACAATATTATATTACATTTCTTTAATTATAATGGAGGATATAGTGGAACATTTTATCCAAGAAATAAATATAATAGTGGAAGACTTTTAGTAAAGCAAGTTCAGGCATTTACTGATAATAGACTTACAATTGCAAAATCAATAGTTAAAGGTATTGGAATAAATATTTATGAAGTTCTTTATCATTACTATAAACATAATAAAAAAGAAGTTAAGGTAACAATAGATTGGATAAAAAAAGAGTTCTTAAATAGAGTAGATGTTTCTGATAATATAAAGGAGCTGATGTCTATTGAAGGAGAAGTATGGCAAAGATTTTATGCTGATTTTAAATATATATTACCAGAAGATTTTATTATGAGTAAAAGGGTAAAAAGACCACCAGATAATCCAATAAATGCATTAATATCTTTTGGGAATACGTTATTATATACTAAAACTATATCATCCATATATAGAACTCATTTAGATCAAAGAATTAGTTTTTTGCATGAACCTTCAGAAGGAAGATTTTCTTTAAGTTTAGATATAAGTGAAGTGTTTAAGCCTGTTATAGTTTATAAAACTATTTTTGATTTAGTAAATAATAAAATATTAAAAGTAGAAAAGCATTTTGAAAAAAAGGTTAATTATTGTTTATTAAATGAAGAAGGTAGAAATATTTTTATAACTGCATTTCAAGAAAGATTAGAATCTGTATTTCAGCATCCAAAACTTAAAAGAAAGGTATCTTACCAAACAGCTATAAAATTAGATTGCTATAAATTAATAAAGTATATTATGGAGGGAAAAGAATTTATCCCCTTTAGTTTAAAGGATGGTATGTAGAATGGGTAAAAATATCAACTATAACTATGCTTTTTTATTTTATGATATAAAAGAAGAGAGAGTTCAAAAAGTTTTTAAAGTATGTAAAAAATATCTATCACATTTTCAAAAATCAGTATTTAGAGGAGAAATAACACCATCAAAACTTATATTATTAAAGAAAGATTTAAATAATGTTATCGATAAAACAGAAGATTTCATTTGCATAGTAAAACTTATTAATGGAGACGTATTTGGAGAAGAAATACTAGGAGTTCAAAGTAATAATACCGGTGAAGATTTAATAATATAATTTACCAGGATGTATTTCTATTAAAATCTTTATAAGCGTTGAAAATACAGGCTTTCATAGGTTTTTAAAATAAGTTTGTATTTTTTTACATTAGCTTGGTAAATTATTGATAGAAGTAAGAGGAAATAAGGTTTTCAAGAAATTTTATTAAATAGAAAAGTCACATTTTCGAAGGGATTAACATTAACATGAGATGTATTTAAATACGGTTTGATTAATACTATTAAAAGGAAAATCTTGAGATTAACATTAACATGAGATGTATTTAAATAATCTTTTATATCATCATGTAAAGAAACAGAAAAAGATTAACATTAACATGAGATGTATTTAAATTATAAATAACCTTCAATGCTCTTTAATAGTTCTTGATTAACATTAACATGAGATGTATTTAAATACAAGTATGTTGCCCTAAGTGTGGAAGTTCTCAATGATTAACATTAACATGAGATGTATTTAAATGTAATAAAGAAATAAATAATGTAATCAAGGATGAAGATTAACATTAACATGAGATGTATTTAAATTAAGGTACTTTCTATGACTTTAACATTTTGCTTAATGATTAACATTAACATGAGATGTATTTAAATGCTAATGTCGCTAAATCATCTAAAGGAGTGTCACTAGATTAACATTAACATGAGATGTATTTAAATAATAGTCCCACTTCTCCTTTCATAATCTGCAATAAAGATTAACATTAACATGAGATGTATTTAAATTTGCCCCTCTTAAATGAGGGGTATTAATAAGTAAATGATTAACATTAACATGAGATGTATTTAAATAAATACATCTGTATTAACAAGGATAGTTGGTAATAAGATCAACATTAATTAAATTTGTAGTTACTATACAGAATATCAATAGCAACTACAATTAAATTAGGGCTATATATTTGAATTGATAAATATAAAAATACAAGTGTATAACGAAACGTGATAGCCTTAAAATTATAAATAAATTACATTATTTTCCAGGTAATATTTTTATAATTATTAGAAAAATATTTAAAATAATTAAAAATTTATTGTAATCGAACCCAATAGATTGACAAGAATGCTAAATAGTTTTATAATTAGTTAGAAGTCTAACAAAAGCGTGGGTGTAATTAATGAGTGAAATAAAACACATTGGAAGAAAAATTAATATACTGTCTCATAAAATTAAGAGAAGAATAGGTAAAGTATCATTAGAATATGGGATAAGCAGTATGCAAGCAAAAATTCTAGGGTATATATTTCATCAAGCACCTAAGAGAGACATATTTCAAAAAACAATTGAAGAAGAATTTGACATTAGACGTTCTTCTGTTACAAGCGTACTTTCTTTAATGGAAAAGAATGGCTTAATTGAAAGGGTTAGTGTCTGTGAAGATGCTAGACTTAAAAAGATTATCTTAACTGATAAGGGAATTGAAGTTCATAAATCTGTATATAAAGAAATCGAAATTGTAGAATCTATAATTTATGATTCTTTAAGTAAAGAAGAACTTGAATTGTTTAGTGAAATATTAGAAAGATTAAGTAAGAAGATTGCAGATTAATGCAATTTTTTTTACTTAATTAGTTAGAAGCCTAACAAATTAAGTGTTTAAACAAAATTGTTTATAAATGTTTAAGAAATACATATTATATTTTGTTGTTATGGTTGGAAAACTAATAAAAATAGAGTGATTTTTTAATTCTAAAGTTAGAAGTCTAACAAAAGGAGGAATAGTATGATTAAAAAATTAGCTAGTTATATTAGGGAGTATAAAAAAGATTCAATTTTAACTCCTGTTTTTATTGCTTTTGAAGTAATACTTGAAGTAATTATACCTGTATTAATGGCTATGATTATTGATAATGGGGTAGAGAAAGGGAATATGAAGTATGTAACTATACTTGGAGTAATCATGTTAGTTATGGCATTTATATCTCTAACATTTGGGGCTTTAGCAGGTAAAAGTGGTGCTAAGGCATCTACAGGATTTGCTAAAAATTTAAGAAAAGGAATGTTTTATAAAATACAAGATTATTCTTTTTCAAATATAGATAAGTACTCAACAGCAGGACTTGTAACAAGATTGACTACAGATGTAACAAATGTTCAAAATGCATATTTAATGATTATTAGAACATTAGTAAGAGCACCATTTATGCTTATAGCGGCTATGGTAATGAGTTTTTATATTAATTCTAAGATGTCTTTAATATTCTTAGGTGCAATTATATTTCTTGGTGTTTCTTTATATTTTGTAATTTCAAATGCTCATCCTATTTTTAAGAAGGTATTTAGAAAATATGATGATTTAAATGCTAGTGTACAAGAAAATTTAACAGGTGTTCGTGTAGTAAAAGCTTATGTAAGAGAAGATCATGAAATTAGTAAGTTCCATAAGGCTTCACAAAACTTATATAACATGTTTATGAAGGCAGAAAAAATAATAATTTTAAATGCACCTATAATGCAATTTACTATGTACACAATTATCTTATTATTCTCTTGGTTTGGTGCAAAGATGATAGTATCAAATAGCATGACAACTGGAGAACTTATGAGTTTATTCACATATGCTGGTAATATTTTAATGAGTCTTATGATGATGTCAATGGTATTTGTTATGGTAACAATGGCAAAATCATCAGCAGAAAGAATTGTTGAAGTATTAGAAGAAGAAAGTGATTTGAAAAATCCTGAAAATCCTATATACGAAGTTAAAGATGGTTCTATAGATTTTAATAATGTTAACTTTAGTTATAGTAAAAAAGAAGATAATTTAAATTTAGAAAATATAAACTTAAATATAAACTCAGGAGAAACTGTTGGAATTATAGGTGGAACAGGAAGTGCAAAATCAACATTTGTACAACTTATTCCAAGACTTTATGATGTAACAAGTGGTTCATTAAAGATTGGTGGAGTAGATGTTAGAGATTATGATATTGAAACATTAAGAAATGAAGTTTCTATGGTTCTTCAAAAGAATGTACTTTTCTCAGGAACTATAAAAGAAAACCTAAGATGGGGTAATAAAAATGCAACTGATGAAGAAATTATAGAAGCATGTAATGCAGCACAAGCTAGTGAGTTTATAGAAAACTTCCCTGATAAATATGATACTTATATAGAACAAGGTGGTACAAATGTATCAGGTGGACAAAAGCAAAGATTATGTATTGCAAGAGCATTGCTTAAAAAACCAAAAATATTAATTTTAGATGATTCAACAAGTGCAGTAGATACAAAAACAGATGCATTAATTAGAAAATCATTTAAAGAATCAATTCCAGATACTACAAAGATAATTATTGCTCAACGTATTTCTTCAGTTGAGGATGCAGATAAGATAATAGTATTAAATGATGGTAAAATTGATGGAATTGGAACTCATGAAGAATTATTAAAAACAAATGAAATATACAAAGAAGTATATGAATGTCAAGTGAAAGGAGCTGGTGAAGATGAAGCCAAATAATGGACAAAGAGTAAAAGGCCATGGCCCAGGAGCACCAGGAAAAATGCCAGTTGGAAGAAAAAGCAAAAATCCAATGAAGACATTAAAAAGACTTTTAGGCTATGTATTTAAGGAATATAAATTTCAATTTTTATTTGTTGTAATTTGTATATTAATTAGTTCACTTGCAACGGTTGCAAGTACATTATTCCTTAAAACTTTAATAGATGATTATATAACACCATTTTTAGGTCAATCAAATCCTAACTTTGGACCTTTATTAAAAACAATTGGAATGATGGCTATAATATATTATATAGGAACATTTTCAACTTATTTATATAATAGAATTATGATAGTTGTTGCTCAAGGAAGTCTTAAAAAAATAAGAGATGATATGTTTGAGCATATGGAAGGTTTACCAATAAAGTATTTTGATACTCACTCTCATGGAGAAATAATGAGTTTATATACTAATGATACAGATACTTTAAGACAAATGATAAGTCAAAGCTTACCCCAATTAGTATCATCTGTAATAACAGTAGTTAGTGTATTTATATCAATGATAGTTTTAAGTCTACCTCTTACTTTAGTAGCTGTAGTAATGATATTTGTAATGTTTAGAGTTATAAAAGTAATTGGTGGGAAAAGTTCACTTTACTTTGGAAAGCAACAAAAAGATTTAGGAAAAGTTAATGGATTTATCGAAGAAATGATGGAAGGACAAAAAGTTGTTAAGGTATTTTGTCATGAAGATGAGTCAAAAATTGATTTTGATAAATTAAATGATGATTTATGTGATAGTGCTTATAAAGCTAATACATTTGCAAATATCTTAATGCCTATTATGGGTAATTTAGGTTATATAAATTATGTTCTAACAGCAATTGTTGGTGGTATTTTAGCTATAGGAAGTATTGGTGGATTTACATTAGGTGCACTTGCATCATTCTTACAACTTACAAGAAATTTAAATCAACCAATATCACAAATGTCACAACAATTTAATGCAGTTATTATGGCGCTTGCAGGAGCAGAAAGAATCTTTGAACTTTTAGATGAAAAACATGAAACTGATGATGGATATGTAACATTAGTTAATGCTAAAGTAAAAGATAATGGAGAATTAGAAGAAGTAAAAGAACGTACTGGTATATGGGCATGGAAACATCCTCATAGTGATGGTACAATAACTTACACAAGAATGCTTGGAGATATGGTATTTGATGATGTAGACTTTGGATATGATGATAAGAAGATAATTCTTCATAATATAAAATTATTTGCAAAACCAGGTCAAAAAGTTGCTTTCGTTGGAGCTACTGGTGCAGGTAAAACAACAATAACTAATTTAATTAATAGATTCTATGATATACAAGATGGTAAAATCAGATATGATGGAATTAACATTAATAAAATTAAAAAAGATGATTTAAGAAGATCACTAGGAATAGTTCTTCAAGATACTCATTTATTTACAGGAACAATTGCAGACAACATTAAATATGGTAAACTAGATGCAACTGACGAAGAAGTAATTGCAGCTGCAAAACTAGCAAATGCAGATACATTTATTAAGCATTTACCACAAGGATATGACACAATGATAACAGGTGATGGAGCTAATTTATCACAAGGACAAAGACAATTATTAGCAATTGCTAGAGCTGCCATTGCAGATCCTCCAGTATTAATATTAGATGAAGCTACTTCAAGTATAGATACAAGAACTGAAGCAATAGTTCAAGAAGGTATGGATAAACTTATGCATGGTAGAACAGTATTTGTTATTGCTCATAGACTTTCTACAGTTAAGAACTCAGATGTAATTATGGTTCTAGAACAAGGTAGAATAATAGAACGTGGAAATCACGATGATTTAATTGAGCAAAAAGGAAAGTACTACCAACTTTATACAGGAGCTTTTGAACTACAATAGATTTAAAATCTCAAGTATTTATTTACTTGGGATTTTTTGTTATATCTTTTAATTGATTATAAAGATATAAATGATACTGATGTATAAGTTATGGTATTAATGTTATTTTTATTTTGATAATCTATAGATGCTGGTTTATTATATTATCTTGAGTTTTTTTTGGTTTTTCTTGTTTTTTTTTTATGGTTTT